>NZ_JABGCB010000018.1 GCF_013149295.1 Novosphingobium sp. SG751A | reverse complement strand
CTTCCATCTTATCGGGGGGCAACCACCTGGCGGCAATCTCGTTCGACGAACTGGCCTGTCTCGCCAGCGCTCCCGCGATTACCCTATGTTCGTACAAGTCCCACTTCTTTCCATTTACGACGGGCCTTGGACCTCGAGCGTCAGGCGGAAAAGGCCAGTGGACATCTTCAGTCGTGACGAGCGAGCGCGATGATGGTAGAAAGCGGCTATGGCCAGCCAATTGAACCGATCAGAGCCTTGTAAAGCAGATTTGCGCCCGTTGCTGCATGCCCTTACGCGTGAGGATGATGGAGCCGCCGCGAATGCGCATCTGACTGCTGGCCGGCCGATCTATTACGGCACTGCTGGTACGCCGCCGGGCCACGCAGTGAAGGAATACCCGGATGGTCGGCGTGAGTTGGTGCGTTTCGATCATCTGGGTGAGCATCGCGTCCGCGACGCAGCGTGATTCCGCAGCTTTGGGTGTTTGCCGGGCCGAATGGCGCTGGCAAGTCGACGTTGGTGGACCGCTACATGGCGGGACGGCTTCCTGTGATCAATCCGGACAACACTGCACGAGAACTCGATCCCCGATTGGGCGAAGAACAGCGGGTTTTGCGTGTGGACCGTTTGGCCGTTGCTGAGCGTGACCGATTGCTGAGGCGGGTTCAAGCTTTGCTATCGAGACGACGCTGACCGGGAAGAGTGAAATCGATCTCATGCGAGCCGCGCTTGCTGCAGGATACAAGGTCAATCTTGTCAACATCGGCTTGGGTGACTTGGCGCTCTCAATTGGTCGCGTGATCAGTCGGGTCGCAAGTGGCGGCCACGCGGTGCCCATGCCCGATTTGGTTCGGCGGTTCGCCAGAAGCCGGGCCAATCTGCCGGTGGCGATGGCATTGGCCGAGAGGGTGTTCGTCTTCGATAACAGCGGGACACGCCGCCAACTGCTTTTCCCGCGTGAGAAAGGCAGGGTAAAATTTCGAGCCGCGTTGATGCCTGACTGGCTGGTCAAAGTCCTCTGACAGGCGGATGATTTGAGGCTCCAAAATTTTTCAATAGTGGTAATTATTTAAAAATATCTGCCTTGGTCATAGGGATTGTGTTCAGGGCGGCGTAACATCGCCACATCTCAGGCTGCCTAAACGCCTTGGCGCATGCTAACCAGAGCCAATGGACCAAACCATGTTTCCCCAATTCTCCCGACACTGGGTGCCGCTGTGTCTTGCTGCCGATGTGCGGGCGGATCGGCCTTTGGCGCTTTCGCTGGCGAATGAACGCCTTGTGCTTTTCCGCAATGGCGAAGGGCATCCTTGCGCGCTGCGCGATGTTTGCCCGCATCGCGGTGTGGCCCTGTCGCTTGGGCGCGTTGAACGTGGCCAGATCACCTGCCCTTTTCATGGATGGCGGTTTGATGGCACGGGGCAATGCCGCCATGTGCCGTGGACCCCGGATGCAAAGCTCGACACGCTTTCCGCCACTGCCCTGCCCATACGCGAAAAAGGCGGACTGATCTGGATCTTTACGGCGCGTGAAGCAGAAGGCGAGCCCAGAGTGCCGGAGATACTTCTTCAGCCCGGATTGCGCCTGACGGCCCAGAGTTTTCATTGGCGCGCGCACTGGACGCGCGTGATGGAAAACATGCTGGATACGCCGCATCTGCCTTTCGTGCACGGCGCCACCATTGGCAAAGGGCTGCGCGGGCGGACAAACGAAAAGATGGAGATGATCTGGCAGGAAACAGAATATGGCGCGCAGATTTCAGCCATCCGCGCCGGTGAGGAACCCCGCCAGAACCTGCGCTATCATTTCCCCAATATCATGGAACTGGTCATCGATCCGGGCGGGCGAACCATGCGCATGCTGGCCGTTTGCAGCCCGGCCCAGCCCGGCGAGACGCGCCTGACGATCTACACATTACGCAATTTTGCCAAATCCCGCCTGTTCGATCCGCTCTTCGCGCGCGTCAATGCGCGGATCGCAAGAGAGGATCAGGCGATCATCGAAAGTTCGTTTCCGCAGGAAGTGCCGCTGGCCAGAGACGAGCGGTCAGTGGCCAGCGACGCGCCCACTCTGGCCTTTCGCAAAATTTGGTTCAGCAGGATCAAGCCGGATCGGTCGGTTGACGATAGCGCGATTGAGGCTCGGCAAGAAAATGGCACATGACGCGGCCCAGTCTCACGGATCCGCCACCGCCGGCGCGGGGCGGGTAATGGCGGGGATCCTTTCGGCGTGCCCTTATCGTCCCTTGAAAACAGGCTTGCGCTTTTCCCGAAAGGCAGCGAGCGCCTCTTTCGTATCCTCCGTTTCCGCAAGCAGGGCGGTTTGCGTCTGTTCATAGCGGTATCCGTCTCGCAAGGACATTTCCTCTGTCAGCCCGAAGGACCGCTTGGCCGCCGTGACCGCCAGCGGCACCTTGGTTGCGATGGTGCGCGCAATCTCCATCGCCTCGTCCATCAGGCGATCCAGAGGGACGCAGGCCGAAGCGGCATTCATGCGATAGAGATCCGGGCCATAGATCCGTCTGGCCGTATAGATCATCAACCGCGCATCCGATGGGCTGAACGAGCGCAAGATGTGGCGCACGCCGCCCGCCAGCCCGAAATCCACCTCGGTCATGGCCATGAAAGCCGTCTCGGCCACAACGACGATATCGCTGACCAGTGCAAGCACACAGCCCGCGCCGATCGCCGCGCCATTGACCGCCGCGATCACAGGCTTTGGGCATTCCAGCACACAATCGAAAGCCGAACGTACCAGACGATTGTGGCGATCATAGCCGCCCGGTTCCGCCAGAATGGTGCTTCGCTCGCTCAGGTCCGCCCCGGCCGAAAAGGTCTTGCCCGCACCCGTCAGGACAATGGCGCGCACATCCGGCTCTTGGCCCAGAACGGCAAACAGCCGGATCTGCTCTTCCCGAAACCGGCGGTCCTGCGCGTTGACCGGCAAGTTGGTCATGGTGACGATGGCAACATGGCCATCGATCTCCACCTTAAAGCGCTCCAGATCCTGAAGGCCCATTATCATCGCACATCTCCATCAAAACCATAAAGACGAGCCGGATTGTCCGAAAGGATCCGCCGACAGAGCGCCGGGTCATTCACCCAGCGCATGAAAAGACTCAAAAGCATTCCCGCATCCGGCGCCTCGGGCATGGCGACATAGGGCCAATCCGATCCCCAAAGACACCAATCCGCCGCGCGCTCTATCAACGCCTGATGAAACGGGCGGACGGCGTCATAATCGCTGGCGCCCGGCCCCACGCGGCAAATCGAAAGTTTGATCCACACATCGGGATGCTCCAGACAGCGGCACAGCGCCCTGAACGCATCCGCGCCCGGTCCGGCGGAAACATCCGGCATGCCCATATGGTCAATTACCAGCGGCACATTGTACGCCAGCAATTCGGGCATTCGCGCGACCAGAATATCGAGCGGGGCCCAAAGCTGGGCATGAAGCCCCAAGGCGCGCATGACCGGCGCCAGCGTACCTATGGCGTCAAAGCCCACGCTGCCGGCAAAGCGCGGGCGGCCCGACGCATATTCGGTAAAGCGCAATCCCACGATCCCGCGCGATTGCCAATCCTCCAGCTTTGCCCGGTCCGTCTGCACGCCAGCCACCGCAATTCCGCACAGCGCGCCGCCCGCCTCTTCAATCGCGGCCAGCATCGCGCCGGGGTCCGCGCCATAGGCGGCAGGCTGGGTCAGAACGCCGCGCTCAATGCCCATTGCTTTGCGCGCGGCCGCATGGGCAAGGCTGTCAGCCGTCGGCAAGGCATAATGGGGCGGATGGTGAAGCCTGAATTGCGAAAGGGGCGCAAAGACATGGCTGTGCGTATCGCAACTGAAGGCGGGGGGCATGATGGCCGGGCGCGACACTGCGGGCGCTTTGCAGGTTTCCATCGCCCTATCGCCCCTTGTACTGCGCTTCACGCTTATCCAGAAAGGCCTCCATTCCTTCTTTCTGGTCCTCCGTCGCGAAGAGATCGACAAAGGCCTGACGCTCATACGCCAGGGAGGGGGCAAGACCTGCGTTGAGGCCATAGTCAACGCAATCGCGAATGGCCCGCAGAGACAAAGGAGGCATCGCGACGATGCGCCGCGCCAGCGCAATGGCCTGCCTCAGAGCTTCGCCCTCGCCCACTACTTCGGACACGATGCCCAATGACAGCGCCTGGGGAGCCGGGATCATGTCGCCAGTCAGCACATAGCGCAAAGTGCGGTGCTTGCCCGCCGCGCGCAACAGCATCTGGGTGCCCCCCGCCCCCGGCATGATGCCGACGCGGATTTCTGGCAGGCCGAATTTTGCACTCTCGCCCGCGATGACCAGATCGCAGGCCAGCGCCAACTCGCACCCGCCACCCAGCGCATAGCCTTCGACTGCCGCCAGCAGGACTTTGCCGCAAGAGCGCAATTGCTCGAAAATGGCCCCGGTCTGGAGCTGTGCATGGCTGGCAGGTTGCATATCCTTCATCTCGGCAATGTCTGTGCCGGCCACAAACACGCCATTGGCCCCGGTCAGGATGATGGCCCGCACGTCCTGATCCGCCACAAGCCCCGCCATCGCCTCGGCCAACTGACGCTTGACCGCGATGCTCAGCGCGTTGCGCCGCGCCGGGCGGTCGATGGTCACTATGCCAATGCCGCCATCAAGAATTTCGGTACGAACAAAAAGCTGATTCACGGCCTATTCTCCTGCGCGCAAGGCGCCCTGTTCTATTTTGGCTGTGCCCCACAGCATGATCGTCGGGCCCAGCGCCATGAGCGCCGCGTAATAGAGGAAGCCGAATTTCAGCGAGCCAAGCATGGTGGTAAGCCATCCGACGATCGTGGGGCTGATAAACGAGCCCAGGCCGCCCGACATGGCGATGAGCGCCAGTCCGCCCGCCGCCGCAGAGCCCGTGAGATAGCGTGAGGGCATGGCCCAGAACGGCCCCGTCCCGCCCATGATGCCCGCCACCACTATGGTCAGCGCAACCACCGAAAGCACCCAGTTATGATCCACCAAAATCAGCGCCAGCCAGCCCAGCGTGGAGATCAGGCAAGGCAAGGCGGCATGCCAGCGCCGCTCGCCAAAGCGGTCGGAGCGCCGGGCAACCCATTGCTGAACCACCACCGCCAGCGCGAATGGCCCGGCCGAAATCAGCCCGATCATGCCAATGCTGGAAATGCCCGCGCCCCGCAGAATGGTGGGCAGCCAGAGTTGAACGCCTGCCGCCCCGGCAAACAGGCTGATCGCCATCGCGGCCATCGACCAGAAGCGCAGATCTTTGAGCGCCGCGCCAAAACTGGCGTGCTGCATGGCCGAACTGCGGGCATCCTTGCGCGCAAACTCGGCCTGCCAAACCGCCTTTTCATGCGCGCTGAGCCATTTGGCATCGGCGGGGCGGTCCGCCAGCATGAAATAGGTGACCACACCCATCAGGGCGGACGGCAACCCTTCGATGATGAACATCCATTGCCAGCCCTTGAGCCCGCCGATGCCATCCATATGGGTCAGGATCAAACCCGATATCGGCCCGCCTATCACACCGGACAGAGCCATGGCTGACATGAACATCGCGGTGAAACGCGCGCGTCGCGGGCCCGGAATCCAATAGGAGATGAACAACAGCACCCCCGGAAAGAAACCCGCCTCGGCAATGCCGAGCAAAATCCGCAAGATGTAGTAATGCGCAGCCGTCTGCATAAAGGCAAACAAGGTGGCGCAAAGCCCCCAGCCGATCATGATCCGCAGCAGCGTCAGCCGCGCGCCGATCCGCCGGAGCAGCATGTTGCTGGGGATCTCGCAAAGGCTGTAGCCGATGTAGAAAAGCCCCGCGCCAAGCCCGTAGGCCGCCTCGCTCATGCCCAAATCGCGGGTGAAGGCCAGCTTGGCAAAGCCGATGTTGGAACGGTCGATATAGTTCAACAGGTAACAGACCATCAGCAGCGGCGCGAGCCGCAAAGAGACCTTGCGAAAGATGCGATCTCCTTCGCCTGGATCGGCTGTCATGGTGAATTGGGCGGACATCGGTTGATCCTTGGACGGAGCAGGGTTTGGCGTGGCCACGAAAGTCATGCGCCCGCGAGACGACCGGCGGGCAGATGCGCCAGCGCATCGCCATCAGGCAGCGGCATATGGGCATCGGGCACCGGGATTTCGTGGGCATTTAAGGTCTGGGCGACCATCGTGTAATAGCCGATCACCGCCGTCAGCTCGACCACGCCGCGCGTGCCAAACCGACGCTCGATTTGGCGATAGACAACCTCGGAAGGCTTGCCATCCTGCTGTAATTGCCGGGTAAACTCATAGACTTCCAGCTCGGCGGCATCCTCGAACACCGGAGGTCTGAGATCGCGGATCGCCTCTATGGCCGACGGGCTCAGGCCAGCCTCAACCCCGACCCGCGCATGAACCCACCATTCCACAGCAGCCCGCCATCGCCGCCCCGTCACGATAATGGCCAGTTCGTTGAGCCGATGCGGCAGACAGGTGCGATAACGTAAAAAAGCGCCAAATTCGGACCATAGGGCCGCCATTTCCGGGCTGTGGATGGCCGCGCGCAAGGGGCCGATCATCCGCCCGCGCGGGCCTGCGACCACATCGTCATAAATCGAACGCTGATCGTCATTCATATCCTCGACGGACAGCAAGGGGATGCGGGCGGTATCGCTGCCGGGCGCCATTTTGGTCATATGATCCCCTTTTCGGCCAATTCGTGCCGGCTCTTCTCGCTGATGCCGAAGGACGAGAGTATTTCGGCAGTATCCGCGCCCAGCAAAGGCGGCGCCTTGTCAAAATCCAAGGGTGCCTCGGCAAAATTCATCGGGCTTACCACCTGCGGCACGGTGCCCGACAGGGGGTGGGGCACCTCTCGCAACATGGCGCGATGGACAAGCTGGGGATCGGCAAAGACCTGATCGATGGTGTTGATCGGTGCGGCAGGCACGCCGGCCTGCTCCAGCCGGGCAAGAAGATCGGCGCGCGACCAGGGGGCGAAAGCCTGGGACAACAACGCGGTCAGTTCGCTGTTGGCCTTGACCCGGCCCGCGTTGGTGGAAAATTCGGGGCGCTGCGACCATTCGGGCTGGCCCAAAACCGCGCATAATTTGGCAAACTGGCCATCATTGCCAACCGCCAGCACAAACCGTCCATCGGCCGCGCCAAAAACATCCTGCGGCTGAATATTGGGATGGCGGTTGCCGCCTCGCTGGGGAATCCGGCCCGACACCAGATAATTCATCGCCTGATTGGCCAGAAAGGCCGAGGCCACATCCAGCATCGCAAGATCGATCGTATCCCCGCGCCCGGTTTCATGCCGCCGGTTCAACGCCGCCAGAATGGCCACCCCGGCATACATGCCCGTCATCAGATCGATGATGGGAACGCCGACCTTTTGCGGCCCGCCGCCCGGCAGATCGTCGCGCTCGCCCGTTACGCTCATCAGGCCGCCCATCGCCTGAATGGCAAAGTCATAGGCGGCCTGATCGGCGCGGGGGCCGTCCTGGCCAAAACCGGTGACCGAACAATAGATCAGCCGGGGGTTGATCGCGCGCAGCGAGGCCGCGTCCAGCCCATATTTTGCCAGACCGCCCGCCTTGAAATTTTCGATCACGACATCGACCGTTCCGGCCATTTCGCGCAGGATCGCCTGACCTTCGGGCTTGGTTATGTCGAGCGTGACCGACCGCTTGCCCCGGTTGACCGAGAGAAAATAGCCGGACTCTTTCGTCGGATGGCCGTCGCTGTCGCGCAGAAAGGGCGGCCCCCATGCCCGTGTGTCATCGCCTGCGCCCGGCCGCTCAATCTTGATGACCTCTGCGCCAAGATCCGCCAGCATTTGCGTGGCCCAAGGCGCCGCCATGATCCGGCCCAGATCAAGCACCCTGATGTTTGCAAGCGGCCCGTGCCGTTCAGCCATCGATAACCTCCGTTGCCCTGGCCGAGGGCCGTTTTGAAAATTCATGAAACCAGCCCGTCAGCCCGGCGCGCCCATGCCGCCAGCCCAGATCCTCGAAACGAAAATCCAGATAGCCAAGGGCACAGCCCAAACCGATATGGCCAATGCCAAAGGGCGCCTGCTGCAAGGTGCTCACCTGCGCTTCAAGCCGATCAAGGGCGGCGGCAATCTTGCAGGAAAACGCATCGAGCCATGCGGCGGTGCGCTTGCCCTCAGGCTTCTCGCGCTCATTGCGCAGCAAGATGGCCAGATCGAGCAAGCCGTTGGCCAAAGCATGCAATGTCAAAGCCTCAATGCGTGCCTTGGCATCCTGCGGAAACAAACGGCCCTTGCCAAAGGTGAGGTCGAAATATTCGCATATTACGCCGGAATCGAAAATCGCCGTGCCGTCATCCAGAACCAGCGTCGGGATTTTGTTGAGGGGATTATCGGCCATAATCGCCGGATTAGCCCGATGCATCGCGGCCACCGAGCGCACAAGCTCAATATGCCCCTCGATGCCCAGTTCATGCGCCGCGATCATCACTTTGCGGACATAAGGAGATTTGGGAGACCAATGGAGTTTCATCCGAAGCTTCCTGATTTGGTGACGGCGCGCATCAATGCGCATATTCACAGGCAAAGCCCGCCTTGGTGGAATAGAGCGCAAGCTTGGGAAACGGACATAGGGGACGCGACGCGACGGGCTGACCATCGCTGTCAAAGCTTTGCAAAGTCTCGTTGCCTGGGGCGCGGCCCCGTTCGGTCCAATCCGCGATGAGCGACATGATATCGACACGGTTGGGCAACGGGCGCCCCTGAGTGTCTTTGCCCCGCCCCGAATGGCCCAATCCGGGAATGATATAATAGCGCAAAAAGCGGTCTGTGCCGGCCCGCCCCATGCGGCGCTTGACCGAGGCAACATAGGCGCGCGAAGCATAGGGCGATTTCAGATAGTCAGCGCCATAATCGATAATGATGAGCTTGCCTTTGCGCGCATAGGTCCGCAGATCCGGGTCAGTCGGATCAAACACGCGCGATAGTTCCAGCGTCCTTGCGGCATAACGCCGCATGTCAAAGACGCCGGTGAAATTGGGATCCTGTGTGAAGAAATAGCGGATCGAACCGGGGCCGGGCAAAGGACGCCCAAGATCGCCCGCAGATGGCTTCGTCTTCGTCATCAGGCTGCCCGCCAATCCGCCCTCCTGGGCTTCTCCGCCAAAGGGTGAACCGGGATAGCTGTGTACGCCGTTGGCAATGGGATAGGCAAAACGATAGGGCTGATAAATGCTCTGTATAAAGCCCAGTTCCGCCGATGTGAAACAGGCGTCGGCACCATCGCCTTTGTGACATGCCAGTTTTGCCGGGTCGTAAAGGCGTGCGCAGGCATCCTGCATAACGATGACCCCGTCGCGTATGCCATCCAGCCCATCACAACGCGCCAGCGCGCTGTCGGCCAGCAACCGAACCTTTTCCGGGGTCAGCCAACCGCCATCGCGCTGGGCCAGCCATTGATTGTAATGGGCAATATGCTGGCCGGTCCAATCCATGGCGGGAACAACCGCGACAATGCCGTCAAAGTCTTTTGGATAGCGCTGGGCAAGGATGAGCGCTTCGCGACCGCCTTCTGAATTGCCAAGAAAATAGCTGTGTTTGGGCGCCGCACGATAATATTTCGCGATTGCGGCAACAGCCACATCATGCACCTTGATATAAGCGGCATAGGCCTGATTGACGAGCGCCTCCCGGTTGGCGGCAAAGGCCTGCGGATCGGGCGAGAGCATGGGATGGCCCGCATCGGTGCCCACGGTAACAGAGCCTCGCTCCAGAGGTGTTTTGGCGGCGGGCGGCAGGATGCCCGGCCCGTTGATCGCGTTGACCAGCACACCATTGGTGCCCCCGCCGCCGTATTGCACCAGATTTCCGGCCCAGCGGTCGGGCAGGTTGATCTGAAAGCGGATCGGCCATCCTTGGGGATCCACCGGTTCGATATGCCCGATTACGGCGCAAAAAGAGGATCGCGCCTTTTCGGAAGCCTGCTCGCTGGCGCTTTCGATCATAATCCTGCCGGTTGGCAGACGCAGGCTTTGCGCGGCCATGCTCCATCCCGAAAGGCTGGCACAAGGCTGTGTGCCAACCATTTCGGCGCCGACCGTATCGCTCTTCGCCATCGCCGGTTCGGCCCAAAGGCCGATGAAACCGGCAAGAAGCGGCCAAAAAATGGCTTTGGACGGGGCCATCAGAGCGAAAACCGCGCGCCAAAGGTAAAGCGGCGACCGATAAGGTCATAGGGATTGCCGCCCGAATTGATGGTCGTGGCCGCGAAGACCGGCGGCGCCGTGTTCAGCAGGTTGTCAACGCCTGCAAACAGGTTGACCTTGCGCCCGGACGCCAATGCAACATCCTGGCTGACCTGAAGGTTGAAGTAGATTGCCGCGGGCATGCGGTTGATATTGATGCTGTTGGATGCCGCCGGGTTATAGCCTGCATCAAGCGGGCCATAGAGCGTGGCATCAATACGCGATCCCGATACATAGCGCGCATTCAGGTTTCCGGTGAAACCATTGTTCGTATAGGTCAAAGAGCCATTGATCGTGTCGGAGGGCATGCCATTGCCCTGCAATGTGCCTGCGCGATCCACGGTGCCCGCATTGTCGGTCGTGGCCAGTTTGAAAACATGGGTTCCCAGCACCCGCATCAGCAACTTGCCCGGAATGGGCAGGGGGACAGGATAGCTCAGTTCGACATCCAGGCCGCGGGTTTCAAGCACGGACAGATTTTGCGGCATGGTGGCCACATTATAGATGCCAAACGCGGTATTATCGAATGTGATTTGTGCGCAGGCCGCGGCGTTGCCTGCCGCGCAATTGTTGACCACCTGCTGGGCATTATAGGTGGTGATAACCCCTTTGACCTTGATCGAATAGGCATCCAGCGACAGGCGCAACCCCTGCGCAAACCCGCCATGGGGCTGCAGCACCACACCGGCAGTCAGGGTTTCGGCCACTTCGGGCACCAGTTCAAGATTGCCCACGCTGCTGCCGTTGATGGCGCCGGTTCGGCCGTTGATTGTGTTAATGCCATTGGCAAAAGAAACACCGCGCCCCGTGCGCGAGTAGAGTTCCGAAAGGTTGGGCGCGCGGATGTCATGCGACCGGGTGACCCGCAAGCGCAGATCCGAGTTCGGTTCCCAGACGAGGCCCAGCTTCCATGTGTTTACCGCGCCCGATGTACTGTAATAGGTATGGCGGAACGCCCCGTTGAAATCCAGCGAGCGCGCCAGCGGCAGGTCCTTGGCCAGCGGAACGCCGATTTCGGCATATTCCTCGGTAACCACCACGCTGCCATTGTAGCCCTGACTGTTGCCGGAACTGTAGAGTGATTGCGCGCTGTTGTCGTTGACATCGACATTGATGCTGTCGCGCCTTCTTTCGGCGCCGACCGCCACCTTTACCGGACCGGCCCATGTGGAAAAAGGCGAGCCGCGCAGATTGATTGATGCCAGATCGCGCTTAAACACGGTGTGGGTATAGGAATCTTCGGCAATGTAAGCCAACGCCGCGGCCGAAGGCGATCCCTGACCAAAGATGTTGATCGGCACACAGCCGCTCTGCACCAGGGGAATCTGCGCTGCGGTCAAATTGGGATTGGATGCGGTGGGGCCGCAGACAATATTCCCATTGGCATCGCGCACGGCGTTCACTGCGGCGCGGTAATTTGCCGTCAGGACATTTTGCAGGATCACGTTGGTCGAATGCGTCTCGCCATGCTGAAAGCTGGCGTCCCAATCCCAGCCCCACAGATGAGCCTTGACGCCAAAGACGCCGCGCATGGTTTCGCGCTGGTTTGATTGACGCAGCCCTCCGGTTTCAGCCAGCAACCGGCCAACGTTGATCGTAGTCAGCCCTCTGGCAACCATCGCCTGCTGTATGTCCGATGGCAGATAGGGATTGTTCACCGAAATCGTGAAATTCGATTGGTTGAAGCTGGTGAAGTTGCTCGAGTCCGTTTTGCCGTAATTGCCCTGAGCATAAAGCTCCAGCGAGGGCGAGACTTCAAACGAGATCTGCGTCAGGCCGGTTTTGCGCTCAACCGGAGTTGCCAGCGGCCAGTTGCCAAAAGGCTGCCCAAGCGGATTGTTGCCGCCGGTCATCAGCGAGCCATAGACGGTGCCATACTGAAATCCGCCCGGACTGAAGGACGTCCCCGCCAACGGGCCGGAGGTAATCAACCCGCCGATCGTCTGGGCAGAATAGGTGACACCCGTGGCCAAAGCCTGCGCGGGCACACCGGCGGCGCGGGTTCCATAAGAGATCAGCCCCGGCAATTGGCGGCCCCAATCGCGCGAATAGAGCGTACCCACACCGCCGCTGTCGACCCATTCGCCCGCCGCGACAAAATGGCCGCGCCCATCGGCAAAGGTGGTGCCGAAAACGAGATTGGCGCTGGGCTGCTTGTTGTCACCCTGTTGACTGATGCCCATCTGGACCCCGCCGCGAAGACCGGTCATCTTTGTATCGAGCACAAAGTTGACCACACCGGCCACCGCATCCGAGCCATAGGCCGCCGAGGCGCCACCCGTGATGATATCGACCCGCTTGACCAGGGCCGCCGGGATCATCCCGACATCAAAGACCCCGGTGCCGGCCGTCGGCGTAAAGCGCTCACCATCGACGAGCACCAGCGTGCGCACGACGCCCAAGCCGCGCAGATCAACCGAATTGACGCCCGAGCCAAAGGTGCGCTGGGACTGGGTGGGCGAACTGGTGTCGCGAAAGGTGGGCAATTCGTTGAGAACGTCGGCAATATTGGCAGGAGCACGCGCCGCGATAAATTCAGTCCCAAGTGCGGTAACGGGGGTCGGGGCCGAAAATCCGGTTGCCCCCAGGCGGCTGCCGGTCACAACGATGGCGGCATCCGATGCCGCATCGCCCGATTGGGCCAGCGCCGCCGACGCCCCCAGAACCAGTGACCCGGCCAAGGCCATCAATGAACAGCCGAACTCTTTCTTTTTGATGCGGCACACCATTTTCATTCCTCCCACCGGCATTTGATGCCGTTCAGGCTCTTATTGCTTGGATGGGTGCTGCCCTAAACCTCGACTCAGATATAGTCAATAGGCTAGCTTTATGACCTTTATTATTCCCATCGCCTGACCGACCCGCTATAGGCAAGGCGAGAAAGTGAATCGCGACCCGCAGAAGGCCGCATCAAACAAGCAAGGAGATTGCCATGCCGGGTTTAAGAGCGGTCAGAAATTGCATCTTGCTGATGTCACTGTGCGGGGCCACAGCCGCACCGGCTGCATCCTTAACCCAGGCACGCCCCGCCGCACGCCCGGTGGAATTTGCCTGCCCCTCTCCCGCCGTACCGGCCCTTCCAATGCAGAAGATCGCCGATCTGGGCGGACGCTCCCTCGCCTATTTCGACACAGGCGGCAGAGGCCCTGTCATCATCCTGCTTCATGCCCAAACCGGCAGCGCCCGCTCCTGGGCCTATCAGGCCGCGCCGCTTGCCAAGGCGGGCTATCGCGTCATCGGCTATTCGCGCCGCGGCCATGAAGGCTCCAGCCCCGATACAGGTGATTTCCCGGGCCGCAGCAATCAGGACCTGATTGCCATGGCGGATTACCTCGGCATAGGCCGGTTCCATCTTCTGGGCACGGCGGCCGGAGGATTTCTGGCGCTGGATTTCGCCATGGAACATCCCGAAAGGCTGCTGAGCCTGACACTGGCTTCAACGCAGGCGCGGATTGTCGAACCCGAATTTGCGGCGATTACCGCCAGTCTGACGCCGTCGGGTTTTTCCACTCTGCCTGCCGAATTTCGCGAGGTCGGCCCCTCTTTTCGCGCGGCATGCCCTGCATCCTTGGCGCAATGGATCGAGGCCGAGCATAGCGCCAAACAGCCCGGAACCAAATTGCCGCTCTATGCCGGAAAGGCTACGTGGTCGTCCTTGAAAACTCTTAGTATCCCGACACTTCTGATGACGGGCGATGCAGACCTCTACATGCCGCCCGCCCATATGGCGCGCATGGCCCGGCATTTCCGCCAGGCTCGATTTCATATCATACAAGGCGCCGGCCACGCCGCCTATTGGGAACAGCCGGCACAGTTCAATGCCGTGCTGCTCGCCTTTCTGGGCTCGTCGCGCCCGCGCCATCTTGACCGCAACCCAAAAGGAGCGGCAAAAGCCCAAGGTCGAAATCTGGGCGGAAGTTTGAATGTCTATGGCGCAAGTGCCAGCAAAAGCTGATTTTACCCGCAGCAGTGTTGCGCGTTACATCCAACTGGCAACACTGTTTCGCCGGAATATGGAGTCGGGCCTTTGGCAGGTTGGACGGCAAATCCCCACGGTTGACGATCTGGCCGAACAATATGGCGTCGCGCGCGCTACAATCCGTCAGGCCATCGGCCTGCTGGCCGATGAGGGGCTGCTCTCGCGCCATCGCGCCAAGGGCACATTTGTCAACGAACGCCCCACCAGCCCGATATGGTGCGAAGTCGAAACCGATTGGAACGGCCTGCTCAGCTCTCGTGATGAGGCTGAGATCGAAATTCTGGCTGATTTCGAGGGCGTAGCGCTGCCCAGTCTGGACCAGCGCTATGGAACCGCAGCCCCGCGTTACAGGTTGCTGAGGCGCCGCCACACCCAGCATGGCCAACGGTTCCTGTTGGCAGAGGTCTATATTGACCAGCAACTGGCCAATAAGATCCCGACGGAATCTTTTACGACCATGACTGCCTTGCGGCTGGTGGCCAGCATTCCCGGCATCAAAATCGTCGAGGCCCATCAGCGCCTGACCGTCGGCACTGCGGACATGGAAACCGCGCGGCTGCTTGACGTCCCGCTTAATGCGCCGGTGTGCTTTGTGGATCGTTTCGCCGTTGATAAGCGGGGGCAGCTGGTGATGGTGGCGAAGGGCATCTATCGCGGCGATGTCATTCGCCTCGACATGAAATTACGGTAAAAAATAGTCCATAAATATGGACTATTGATCTTTTTGCCATGCTGGCATAATTGTCCGGTATGGACATGATCGGCTTGCATATCGGCGTCATTGGCGCGGGCACCATGGGCTTGGGGATCGCGCAGATCGCGGCGCAGGCCGGGTGCCGCGTCACCGTTTTTGACCAATCCGCCCAGGCGCTTGCGCGCGGCGGGGCGGCCATGGATGCCGCACTTGAACGCATGGTGGCAAAAGGCAGGCTGGCCGCAGACCTGCGGAGCGAGATAACAGGCCGCGTCCGGTGGGACGATCAGTTGCACGCCCTGTCCAATGCCCATCTGGTCATCGAAGCGATTGTCGAACGTCTGGATATCAAGCGGGACGTCTTTTCCGCGCTGGAGCAGATTGTTGGCGCGGACTGTATTTTGGCCACCAATACCTCATCTCTATCTGTCGATGCCATTGCCTCGGCGCTGCGCTGGCCGGATCGGTTCTGCGGCCTGCATTTCTTCAATCCCGTGCCCGTGATGCGATTGGTGGAACTCATCGCATCATCGCGCACCGCACCATCCGTCATGACCCGTGCCGCAAAGGTGATGACGGCATGGGGCAAGCAGGTCATCGTCGCGCGCGATGTTCCCGGCTTTATCGTCAACAGCGTGGCCCGCCCCTATTATGCAGAAGGGTTTGCCGCATTGGGCGATGGCATCGCCCCGCAGGATATTGACGCCTTGATGGTGGAGGCGGGCGGTTTCCGCATCGGCCCTCTGGCCTTGAGCGACCTGATCGGTCAGGACATCAATTACGCCGCTGCCGCTTCGGTGCACAGCCGGATTGCCGGCATCGCGCGCTTTGAACTGCGGCGTGAGCAAGCTGCTCTGGTGGAACGCGGCGATCTGGGCCAAAAGACCGGGCGCGGCGTGTATGACCACGGCAAGCCGCTTCCTTTGCCGAACTGGTTGACGAGCGAGAAGCCCGCCCCTGCGCATATTCAGGTCCATGCGGCCGACTCACCCCTCCAAGGTCTGTTCACTCGTCTGGCCAACAGCGGGATTTGCGTGGAACGAAATGACGCCCTGCCCCCTGACTGCTTCAAGCTGGGAGAATGCGTGATCGCCTTGGGTGACGGTCTTCCGTTGGCGGCTCGGCCCGGCGTGGATATGCTGCTGGATCTGGCTCGTGATTTTGCAACAGCGACAGCGCTGGGTGTAACGGCGCTGCGGGGCACGGATCTAAACCCGTTGACTGCCATGTTCCATAGGGTGGGAATTAACCTGTTGTTGCTCCCTGATCGCCCCGGACAAGTTGTGCTGCGCAGCATGGTGCAATTGGCCAATGCCGCTTTGGATGCGGCAAACCATGGCGTTGCCAGCCCCGAAGACATCGACAAGGCCTTGATACTGGGCGCCAACCATCCGCAAGGCCCAATTGACTGGGGATGCGGCTATGGCATCGAGCGGCTTGCCGTCAATTTGCGGCATCTTGCATCGGTGCTGCAATCCGACGCCTATCTTCCCAGTGCGGCCAGCGCCAAATAAGCATCAGCGCCCCTTGAATTGCGGCTTGCGTTTCTCGCCAAAGGCGCGGATCGCCTCGGCAAAATCTTCCGTTTGCCCTGCGGCCGTCTGGTTTGCGCGTTCGATTTCAAGCGTTGCGTCAAACCCTTGTTCCAGGGCTGCGGCCACCTGTCGTCGGATCAAGCCCATCGCTCCGGTCGGCCCTGCTGCCAATCGGGCTGCCAGCGCCTGCGCCTCGATCAGGACAGCGTCATCGGCCACCACGCGCGTCACCAACCCCGCCGCCTTGGCCTCATCGGCGCCCATGCGTTCGCCGAGCAGCGCCATTTCCAGCGCCCGCGCACGGCCCGCGCTGCGCGCCACCAGCCATGTCGCGCCCGCATCGGGCACCAGACCGATATTGACGAAAGCCAGCAACAGATAGGCGCTCTGGCCCATCACCACGATGTCACCGGCCAGAGCAATGCTCATCCCGGCCCCGGCGCAGGGGCCATTCAGAGCCGTCACCACCGGGATTTCCAGCGCCGCCAATTGTCGCGCAAAGGGATTATAGGCCGCATCGAGCAGCGCGCCCAGATCCTCGGGCAAGCCCTCATAACCCGCGCCATCGGGGGCAATATCGGCGCCCGAGCAGAAGAACCGGCCCTCGCCGGTCAGCACCAGCGCCCGCGCGCCCTGCGCCACCGCCTCGGCCACCGCCGCGCCCAGTTCGCCAAACATCGCCGGGGTCAGCGCATTGAGCTTGTCCGGCCGGTTGAGCGCGATGGTCACCACATCACCCTCGCGCTGCGCCTTGATGAAACGATAGTCCGCCATCACACCGCCTCGATAACCATGGCGATCCCCTGACCGCCGCCGATGCACATGGTGATCAGGCCATATCGCCCGCCGATGCGCTGCAACTCATACGCCGCCTTTACCGTCAGGATCGCGCCGGTCGCACCCACCGGATGGCCCAGCGCGACGCCGCTGCCGTTGGGATTGAGCCTGGCCGGATCAAAGCCCAGTGCGCCCGCCACGGCCAGCGCCTGCGCGGCAAAAGCCTCATTCGCCTCGATCACATCGATATCGGCAAGGCTCAGCCCCGCGCGTTTCAACGCAATCGGCACCGCCTTGACCGGCCCAATGCCCATATAGGCGGGTTCGACCCCGGCATGGCCCCAGCTGACAATGCGCGCCATCGGCTTCAGCCCTTTGGCGGCGACGGCCTCGCCCGTGGCCAGCACCGCCGCCGCCGCACCATCATTGATGCCGCTGGCATTGGCGGCGGTAACCGTACCATCCTTTTTGAACACCGGCTTCATACCGGCCAAGGTTTCCATGTTGGTGTCGGCGCGCGGGTGTTCGTCCGTGTCGAACACGCTCACACCCTTGCGGGTCTTGACCTCGATGGGAAGGATCTGATCCTTGAAACGCCCCTCGGCAATCGCGCGGACCGCGCGGGCATGGCCTTCCACGACCAACGCATCCTGCTGCTCGCGGGTCACATTATGGCGCGCTGCAACATTTTCCGCAGTAATCCCCATGTGATAGCCATCAATCGGATCGGACAAAGTCTGCACCAGCGCATCCACCAGCGCCCCGTCGCCCATCTTGCGGCCCCAGCGTTGGCCATGATCGTGATAGGGCGCATTCGACATGCTCTCCGCGCCGCCCGCCACCGTGATCTCAGCCTCGCCCAGCATCATCATCTGGGCCGCAGAAATAATCGCCTGAAGCCCCGATCCGCACAGGCGGTTGACCGTCAGCGCCGGGGTTTCCACCGGGATGCCCGCGTTGAGCGCTGCAACCCGCGCCAGATAGGCATCCTTGGCACTTGACGGAATGACCTGGCCGAACACGACATGGCCGATATCGCCGGGCGCCACGCCTGCGCGCTTCACCGCCTCGGCCGCCACCATGCCCGCCAGTTCGGAAGGCATGAAACTTTTCAGCCCGCCTCCAAAATCGCCAATCGCCGTGCGCGTGCCGGACACGATATAGATATTCTGGGCTTCCGACATAATCGGCTCCTGCATTTGCAATTAAAGTGTCTTGATAATGGCGGAAAAATCCACGCCGCCATTGCCCGCTGCATCAAAGGCGGCGTAAAGTTCTTCGGCGCGATGCCCCATCGGCACAGGCGCCCCGGCAGCCTGCGCCGCCGCCATGGCCAGCTTCAGATCCTTGAGCATCAGCGTCGTGGCAAAACCGCCCTGATAGTCATTGTCAGCCGGGGTCGTCGGCCCCACGCCGGGCACCGGGCAATAGGAGGTCATCGACCAGCACTGGCCCGACGCCTTGGAGGAAATGTCATAGAAGGTCTGGAGATCCAGCCCCAGCCGCTCGGCCAGTTTGAACGTTTCGCAGGTCGCCACCATCGAGGCGCCCAGCAGCATGTTGTTGCAGATCTTGGCCGCCTGTCCCGCCCCGCTGTCGCCCGCGTGGATCACCGCCTTGCCCATTTGCGCAAGGATCGGTTCGGCCGCTGCAAAGCTATCCGCCGGGCCGCCAACCATAAAGGTCAGCGTGCCCGCATTGGCCGCCGCAATCCCACCGGACACCGGAGCATCCACCATGCGATAACCTGCCGCCTCGGCCATCACCGACACTTCGCGCGCCGTGGCAACATCGATGGTCGAGCAATCCAGCAGCAGCGCGCCGGCGGGCGCCTGACCCAGCACATCGGCGCTGTAGACCGATTTCACGATCGCGCCGTTGGGCAGCATCGAGACCACCGCATCCACGCCCGCCACCGCTTCGCGCGCCGTGGCAAAGGTGGTGCAATCATTGGCACGGGCGCGCTCCAGCGCCGCTTCGGCCAGATCGAAGGCACGAACATCATGGCCCGCCTTGGCCAGATTGGCCGCCATGCCGCCGCCCATATTGCCAAGACCGATAAAGGCAATTTTCATGCAAACCTCTCCTTTTATATGCTTCGGCCTGTTGGCCTTAAGCCTTCCGGCCTTTACCGCCCTTTCCAGACGGCCTGACGCTTTTCGACAAAGGCTGCCATGCCTTCGGCCTTGTCCTGAGTGGCCGTGAGGATCTGGAACAGGCGCCGCTCGGTAAGGAGGCCCTGTTCGAGGCCGGTTTCGAAGGCGATATTGACCATTTCCTTATTCACCATCGCGGCCATGCGCGGCATTCCGGCGATGGTCTGCGCCGTTTTCACCGCATCCTCCACCAGATCGGCCAGCGGCACGATGCGCGCCACAAGACCGCTGCGCTCGGCTTCCTCGGCGCCCATCATGCGGCCGGTCAGGCACATTTCCATCGCCTTGGCCTTGCCCACCGCACGGGTCAGGCGCTGCGATCCGCCCATGCCGGGCGCCACGCCCAGCTTGATCTCGGGCTGGCCGAATTTGGCGGTATCAGCCGCCAGAATGAAATCGGCCATCATCGCCAGTTCGCAACCGCCGCCCAGCGCAAAACCATTGACCGCCGCAATCCACGGCTTGCGGGTGCTTCGCACAATATGCGCCTGCCAATCGGCAAAGAAATCGCCCAGAAAGAAATCGGCAGCAGGCTTTTCGGCCATTTCCTTGATGTCGGCACCTGCCGCAAACGCCTTGTCGCCGCTGCCGGTCAACACGGCGCAGCCTTGCGTATCATCCGCCTCGAAGGCGGCGAAAGCCTTTACCAGTTCGGCGCAGACCTGCGAGTTCAGCGCATTGAGCGCCTTGGGCCGGTTCAACGTGATGAGCGTCACCGCGCCGCGCGTTTCGACGAGGATCGTTTCGTAACTCATAGTGGTTTCCATTCCTCAAGTGCCGGAAGAGGCGCAAAAATATCATCGATCATCGTGTCGGTCACCGCCTCTGCCGTTGCGGGCGACCACTGCGGCGCGTTGTCCTTGTCGATGATCACCGCCCGCACCCCTTCGGCAAAATCAGGCAGCATCAGCACCCGTCCGCCGATGTGGTATTCCATAGCCATATTCGCGGCAAAATCGGGCAATGTCCGGCTTGTGGCCAATTGCCGCAGCGAAACCTTGCAGGTCGTCGGGCTCTTGGTGCGGATCGTGGCCAGCGTGGTTTGGGCAAAATCGCTGTCATCGGCCTCCAGCGCGGCCAGGATGTCCTCCAGCCGGTCACTGGCAAACAGGCGGGCGATGGCATCGGCATGGGCCGCGATCTTCGCCTCAGGTGCGGGCGCGGCCATTTCATCAAGCATCACATCGGGGGCATCGCCCGCGATCATTCGCGCCTTGGCCTGCGGCAGGGCGGCGGCGGGCAGATAATGGCTCGCCAGCCCCGCCCAGATGCATTCCGCCCCATCAAGCCGCGCGCCGGTCAGCGCCAGATACTGGCCGAGCCTGCCCGCGAGGCGCGAGAGATACCAGCCCCCACCGACATCGGGAAACAGGCCGATCCCGCTTTCCGGCATGGCAAGGCGGGTGTTCTGCGTTGCGACGCGCAGCCGCGCGGGCTGGGAAATGCCTACGCCCCCGCCCATCGTGATGCCGTCCATGAACGCCACCACCGGCTTGGGATAGGTAAAGAGCAGGTGGTTGAGCTGATATTCCTCGAAAAAAAACCGCCTCCCGGCGACACCATCCTCCAGCGCCGATTGGCGCAAAAGGCTGATGTCGCCACCCGAACAGAACCCGCGTGAGAGTTTGGGATCACCACCCGCATCCACCGCATGGTCGATCAGCACCACCCTCACCGACTCATCCCTGCGCCAGTCGAGCAGCGCACCCGTCATCGCGCGCACCATATCCAGCGTCAACGCATGGATCGCGCGCGGGCGGTTGAGCGAGAGAAGACCCGCCCCGCCCTCGACACGAACAAGAACTTCCGGTGTCGCGGATGCGTCATCAAGGCTCACTTCAACAACTCCCGCGCAATGATAAGGCGCATCACTTCATTGGTGCCTTCAAGGATGCGGTGCACGCGCAGATCGCGCCAGAAGCGCTCGATCGGATAGTCGCGCAGATAGCCATAGCCGCCGAACATCTGCAGCGCGCGATCCACCACGCTGCTGCCGGTATCGGTGGCAAAGCGCTTGGCCATGGCGGCAAAGGCAGTCTTGTCGCTCGCGCCCGCCGTGATCTTGCCGGCGGCGATATAGAGCAGCGCGCGCGCCGCCTCCAGTTCGGTGGCCATGTCGGCCAGCACGAATTGCGTGTTCTGGAAATCGGCAATCGCCTTGCCGAACTGCTTGCGGTCCTTGGTATATTGCACCGCCTCGTCAAGACAGCGCTGCGCCCCGCCCAGCGAGCAGGCCCCGATATTGACCCGCCCGCCATCGATGCCCGCCATGGCGATTTTGAAACCGTCCCCCTCGGCTCCCAACAGATTGGCGACCGGGACGCGCACATCGTCCAGAATGACCTGCGCCGTGGGCGAAGCATTCCAGCCCAGCTTTTTCTCCGGCGCGCCGAAACTGACGCCCTTCATGCCCTTTTCTACGACCACGCAGGAAATGCCCCGCGCCCCGGCCTCACCGGTGCGCACCATGATCAGATAGACATCATTCACCCCGCCGCCCGAAATGAACTGCTTGGTACCGTTGAGCACATAATCGTCGCCATCCCGCCGCGCCGTGGTCGACAGCGCGGCGGCGTCCGAACCGCTGCCCGGCTCGGTCAGGCAATAGGACGCCAACTGCTCCATCCCCACCAGCGCGGGCAGATAGCGCGATTTCAAGTCCGCGCTGCCAAAGCGGTCGATCATCCAGGCGGCCATATTGTGGATCGAGATAAAGGCGCTGGTCGCCGCGCAGCCATAGGCCATCGCCTCGATCACCAGCGCCGCTTCCAGACGCCCCAGCCCGATCCCGCCGCTCTCCTCGCCGACATAGATCGCGCCAAAGCCCATTTCACCGGCCGCCTGCATCACCTCGCGCGGGAAGTGATGTTCCTCGTCCCAACGCGCCGCGTGGGGAGTGATGGCGTCGGCCGTAAATCGGCGCGCCGCTTCCTGAATGGCCAGCTGATCCGGCGTGAGTGTGAAGGCATCAGTCATCATGGGTCAGGCCATCGTTGGAATAACAAAGGCATTGCCGCCGTCGAGCGAACCGTCGGGCCATTTGGCGGTGATCGTCTTGATCTTGGTCCAGAACTTGATGCCTTCCATGCCATGCTGGTTGGTATCGCCAAAAGCGCTGCGTTTCCATCCGCCAAACGTGTGATAGGCCACCGGCACCGGAATCGGCACATTGATGCCCACCATGCCCACATTGACCCGCGCGGCAAATTCACGCGCGGCATGGCCGTTGCGAGTAAAGATCGCCACGCCATTGCCATATTGGTGCTTGCTGGGCAGCGCGAGAGCGGCTTCGAAATCGGGCGCGCGCACGATTTGCAGCACAGGCCCGAAGATCTCGTTCTTGTAGCTTTCCATGTCGGGCGTGACATGATCGATCAGCGTCGGCCCGACAAAGAAGCCCTTTTCGTGGCCCTGCAGCGTAAAGCCCCGGCCATCGACGAGGATCTTGCCCCCTTCCTCCTCGCATTTGGCGATCCAGCCCTCGACGCGGACCTTGTGATCGGCGGTGACGACCGGGCCGTAATGGGCGTCAGGATCGCTCGAAATGCCAAGGCGCAGGCTCTCGATCTCGGGCAGCAGCTTTTCGATCAGACGCTCTGCCGTCCCCTCGCCCACCGGCACCACCACGGGCAGCGCCATGCACCGCTCGCCCGCCGAACCGAAGGCCGCGCCCGACAGATCGCGCACCACCTGATCCATATCGGCGTCGGGCATCACGATGCCGTGGTTCTTGGCGCCGCCCATCGCCTGCACGCGCTTGCCGTTGCGGGCGCCGCGTTCATAGACATAGTTGGCGATGTCCGACGAGCCGACGAAGCTGATCGCGCCGATGGCCGGATGGTCGAGAACGGCGTCCACCATTTCCTTGTCGCCATGCACACATTGCAAAATGCCCTCGGGCGCGCCGGCCTCCAGCATCAGTTCACACAGGCGCACCGGCACCGAAGGATCGCGCTCGGAAGGCTTCAGGATGAAGGCATTGCCGCAGGCAATCGCCACGCCAAACATCCACATCGGGATCATCGCGGGAAAGTTGAAAGGCGTGATGCCCGCCCCGATGCCGACAGGCTGGCGCATCGAATAGACATCGATGCCGGGGCCTGCGCCCTGCGTATATTCGCCCTTCAGCAAATGGGGAACGCCGCAGGCAAACTCGATCACATCCAGACCGCGCTGGATATCGCCCTTGGCATCGGCGATCACCTTGCCATGCTCGCTGGCCAACAGTTCGGCCAGGCTCTGCATGTTGTCCTCGACCAGACGCTTGAATTCAAACATCACGCGGGCGCGGCGCTGGGGGTTGGTCGCGGCCCATCCCGGCTGGGCGGCCTGCGCGGCGGCCACAGCGCGCGCCAGAAGCGCGGCGTCCCCCAAGGCCACCTCGGCCTGCACTTCGCCCGCCGAAGGGTTCAACACCGGCGACCTGCGCCCGGTTGCTCCGGCGGTGCCGCCGACAATATGATGGTCAATCAGGCGCATCTGGCTCTCCTCAAAATCTTGTTGCCGATTGAGTAAACCGACAAATCTCTATGGCAACCATCGTATTTGCATCTTAGGATGCAAAAATGCAGGTCACGGACTGGAGCGATTTTCAAACCTTTTTGGCCGTGGCGCGCGCGGGCAAACTCGCCTTGGCGGGCGAGGCCTTGGGCATGGATGCAACCACGGTCAGCCGGCGCCTGCGTCGCCTCGAAAACCGGCTGGGGGTCACGCTCTTTGAGCAAACGCGCGAGGGCCAGATCCTGACGCAGGCCGGCGAACGGGTGCTGGTGGCGGTCGAAGGCATGGCGCAGGCGAGCCGGGAACTGGAAACAGGCAGCCCGGATTCGGGTCTGACCGGCCATGTGCGGATCAGCGTTTCCGAAGGCTTCGGCAGCTGGGTCGTGGCGCCCAATCTGGGCGATCTGGCCGCGCGCCATCCCGGACTGGTGATCGATCTGGTGGCCAGCAGCGGATTTCTCAGCCCTTCGCGGCGCGAGGCCGACATTGCCGTTCTCTTGTCCCGCCCCAAATCCGGTCCGCTGATCGCCGGGAAACTGTCCGATTACGCATTGCGACTTTACGCCACCCCGGACTATCTGGCAGGCCGCCCGGCGATCCGTCAGACGCGGGATCTGAAATCGGGGCATCAACTCGTCGGCTATGTCCCTGAACTGATCTATGCGCCGGAACTCAATTATCTTTCCGAGATCGACGCCGATCTGGTGGCCAATCTGCGTTCCACATCGATCCTTGCCCAACATCGCATCCTGGCGGCATCGGGCGGAATCGGCGTTTTGCCCTGCTTTATGGGCGACGGCGATCCCGCACTGGTCCGCGTCCTGCCCGATCAGGTCATTATCCGCAGCTTCTGGCTGGTCACGCACAAGGACACCCACAGCCTTCAACGCATTCGCGCCGTTCATACATGGCTGACCGAGACGACCAAGGCCAGGTACAAGCTGCTCATGCCTTGATGGCGCGGTCGGCCGCATAGGCAATGTGGATGTCGGGTGATCGGGCAAGGCTCATTGTGCCTGGCCCCGCGCCTTGACCGCAACGGCGGCATGGATGGTGGCCGGGTCGAAATAATAGGGTTTGATCTGGCAACATTTGCCATCGCGAAAGCGAAAGACTTCGCACAATTCCGCTGGTTTCAGCGCCGGGTCGGCAAAGCGCAGCGAAAGGATCGTCACCGCGTGATCGCGTCCGGCGGTGGTTTCCACCCGGTCCATCGCCACCACATCCATCATGCCCATCACCTTGACGAACAGATCATAAAGACCACTCTTGCCATGATAGGATCCCTCCATCGGCAGGCCATCGGCCTCGATCGCCACGAAATCATCGGTCAGGCGCTCGGCGGCGGCATCCCATTGGCCGGTGCCGGTCAGTTCATAGAGTTCATCGACAAAGGCGATCATCTCATCCGGGGTCATGGCGGCATCCTTTTTGTTCTTGTTCGATCTGGCCCCATCATCGCCTCTGAGGGGGCGATCACCACCTAGCGAAAAGGCTAGAGGCCATCGGGCCGTATGGGGCCCTATCTAGCAGCAACAAACAAACAGGATGCCCTGCCATGGCCTTGCCCTCCTCCTTGCCGGCGTTTGCCCGCCATATCATCCTGCGCCGCCGCCCGGTCGGAGTGCCGACCCCGGATTGCTTTGCCTTGTCGCAAACCCCGATGCCCCGGCCCGGCCAAGGGCAGATGCTGGTGCGGATGCTGGTCGGCTCGGTCGATCCGGCGATTCGCGGTTTTCTCGATGACCGGCCCTCCTATCTGCCCCCGGTTGCGCTCGGCGCCCCGATCAACGGCATGTCGCTGGGCCAGATTGTGGAATCGCACCATCCCGACTGGCCAGTGGGCGACTATGTGCGGGTCTTTGCAACCTGGTCGGATCATTTCGTCATCGGGCCTGATGCTCTGGGGCTGGAGCGCGTGACGCCCGCCGCCGATGTGCCGCTGCGCAGCTATATGGGCGCGCTGGGTCCGGTGGGGCTGACGGCGTGGGTGGGCCTGTTTGCCGTGGGCGAGGCCAAAGCGGGCGAGACCGTGCTGGTCAGCGCGGCGGCGGGCGCCACGGGCAGCACAGTAGTGCAACTGGCCAAGGCGGCGGGGTGCCGGGTGGTGGGCATGGCGGGCGGCGCGGACAAGGCGCAGGTCCTGCGCGAATTGGGCGCGGATGCGGTGGTGGATTATCGCGCCGTCGAGGATGATCTGGGCGCGGCGCTGGATGCTGCGGCGCCCGAAGGGTTCGATGTCTATTTCGACAATATCGGCGGGCCGACCCTTGACGCCATCTTGCCCCGCATGCGCGAGAAAGGGCGCATTCCGCTCTGCGGCATGATCGCGCAATATAATGACGCCGACCATCCCTATGGGGTCCAAAACCTGTGGCAGATGGTGGTCAAGCGTGTGACAATGCGCGGTTTCCTGACCTATGACCATGCCGAAAGGCTGGGTGAGGCCCAGGCAATGCTCGACCGGTTGCACAAGGCGGGTCAGCTTCGTCCGCTGGAAAATGTGCATCACGGCTTTGAACGCTTGCCGGAAGCCTTCATCGCCCTGATGCAGGGAAAGACCACCGGCAAGACTCTGGTGGCAATGGCATAATCGGGAAAGGAAATGCACGAGTGAGCGATGTGGTCTGGCACCCGCTGGGCGCCGAAACCGAGATCGGGGATGGACAGATGGCGGATGGACAGATGACCGTCCACGCCATCGGCGGATGGCAGGTGTTGCTGGCGCGCAGCGATGATGCATGGGTGGCGCTCAACGACCGCTGCACCCATGCCGCATCCCGGCTTTCCAGCGGGCGCATCCGGCGCGGGGCGATCATGTGCCCGCTGCATGGCGCACGTTTCGATCTGGCCGATGGGCGCTGTATTGGCGGAGCCTATCCGGCGGTGCGCCGGTTTGCGCTGCGCGTGGTCGATGGCATGGTCGAGGTCGCCGTGCCCGCTCGCCCGCCGGGCATGGATGAAACGCCGGTCGAGGTCTGAACGCGCGCGCCTGTGCAATGCGCTAGGCGCGCGGCGCGATGCAAAGCCCTATCATCGTTTTAAATAAGAAATGGGAGAGCATCGATGCCCTTTACCGGCCCTGCCGACGACCGCCTTGCCCTGCGCGAATTGCTGGAAACCTATGCCGACGCCGTCACGCGCTGTGATGCGCAGGCATGGGGGGCAACATGGGCCGATGATGCGCAATGGTCGCTGCCCGACTATCCCGAGATCGGCACCACCCATGGCCGCGAGGCCATCGTCGCCATGTGGGTGGAGGCGATGAAACATTACCCCGGCATCATGTTCGAGGCATGGCCGGGCAGCATCGAGGTGCATGGCGATACCGCCGTGATGCGCTCCTATACGGCCGAGGTCTATGACTGGCCCGATGGCGTCCACCGCGACCGGGGGCAATATGATGATGAATGCATCAGGATCGAGGGTTGCTGGTATTTCAGCCGCCGCACCTTTCGCAACATCCATCGTCAGATCGGCCCCAAAGGTCTGTGATCGCAGGCATGGCGCGCAATCGCTATTGGCGGCTCGATGCCTATCCCGACGGGCATGATTATGTCGCCGCCCTGAGCCTGCATGATGAAGCGCCCGCCCCGCTGGCCGAGGGGCAGGTGCGGGTTGCGGTTGACTATCTCTCGATGGATGCGGGCACCCGGATGTGGATGACGGGCCGCACCGACGGCTATCAACCGCCCTTGGCCTTGGGATCAAGGATGGTCGGGCTGGTTCTGGGCCGCGTGTGCGAAAGCCGCGATCCCGACTTTGCGGTGGGCGAGCTGGTGCGCGGGTTTGGCCAATGGGCCGAACTGGCCGTGATGGTTCCCTCGCTGGCCGGGCTGGAGCGGATAGCAGAGCCTCTGGCCGATCCGCGCGATCCCTTTGGCGTGCTGGGGCTCAATGCCTGGACCGCGCATATCGGCGTTTGCGATGTGGCGCAGGTCAAGGCCGGACAATGGCTGGCCGTATCGGCCGCGGCCGGGGCGACAGGCGTGATGGCCTGTCAGATCGGCCGCAATCTGGGCGCGCGCGTGGTGGGGATTGCGGGCGGACCGGCCAAGTGCCGCTATCTGCGCGAGGTGATCGGGGTTGACCGGACGATCGATTATCGAGGGGAGGATGTGGCAGCCGCACTCTCGGACATAGACGGCGGCATTCATGCCTATTTCGATAATGTCGGCGGGCCGCTGCTGGATGCTGTTCTGCCCAATATGGCGCATTATGGGCGCGTGGCGGTTTGCGGCATGGTGGCGGGCTATGACGGGGCGCCCTTGCCCGGCCCGGCGCGTTTCGATCAGGTGTTGATGCGGCGATTGCGGATAGAGGGGTTTTTCATTCCCGATGTGCTGGCCGCAGGCGGAGTCTTCCCCGCAATTCTGCGCGAATGGGCGCGTGACGGGCGTCTAATCATGCCCTTTGACCAGAGCAAGGGCATCGAGAATGTGCTGACGGCCTATGGACGCATGATGCGCGGGGCCAATATCGGCAAAACCATTGTGAAAGTGAGCCGCTGATGCCGATCATCCGCCACCATGCCCCATTGCGCGCGCTGGTCGCGGTGCGCGGGCATCCGTTTGACCGCACCGCCTTTGACGCGATGTTTCAGGCCATGGAAGGGATTTCGGCCACGATGGTCGATCAACCCGCCGCCGCGCTGTTGATGAACCCGGAAGGCATGCGCGATTTTGATGCGCTGGTGCTTTACGATATGCCGGGGCTGGATTTCGAAGCTGATGCGCCGCCCGCCTTCATCGACCCCACCCCCGCCTTGCAGGTCGGCTTTCGCGCCTTGCTGGAACAGGGCAAGGGTGTGCTGGCGCTCCATCATGCGCTGGCCGGATGGCCGACATGGGGCGATTATCACGAATGGCTGGGCGGACAATTCCTCTATCGCCCCGCCCATGTGCGGGGGCAGAGCAGGCTGGACAGCGGTTATCGCCATGATGTGGCCTATCAGGCCAGCGTGATGCCCCATCCGATCACGCTGGGCCTGCCCGCCAGCTTTGCGATGCAGGACGAACTCTATCTGGCCGAAGTGTTCACCGATACGGTTGAGCCGCTGATGACCAGCGATGCCGACTTTACCCGCGATCACTTCTGGTCGGCGGATCTGGCGGTGCGGGGACAGATGTTCTGTCGCGATGGCTGGGATCATCCGCCCGGGTCATCGCTGATCGGCTGGACCAAGATGGCGATCAACAGCCGACTGGCCTATCTGCAACCGGGCGACGGGGCGGCGGCCTATGAAAATCCGCATTACCGGCGGCTGGTGGAAAACGCGCTGCGCTGGGTGGCCTAGCGCCGGGAGGCGGGCGTCGCAGCGCCCGCCTTGAGCCTTTAGCGAGCGGTCATCCCGCCATCGACCACCATTTCCGCGCCGGTGATATAGCGCGCCTCGTCCGAGGCAAGAAACAGGTTCATATTGGCGATGTCATCGGGCGCGCCCATATAGCCCATCGGGATCAATGCCATGGTGGCATCATAATTGGCCGCATTGTCTTCAAGCGCCACGCCCTGAATATTGGTGGCGATCATGCCGGGATGCACCGAATTGCAACGGATGGCATCGCTCGCGCCTTCCAGCGCCACAACCTTCGTCAACAGACGCACCCCGCCCTTTGACGCGGCATAGGAGGCGCAGCCCGGCACGCCGATCAGCCCGGCCACCGAGGAAATATTGATGATCGAACCGCCGCGCGCTTTCCCGTCATCGCCAGCCCGGCGCATCATCGCCATAGCCCGTCTGGCGCCCTGAAACACGCTGGTCAGATTGACATCGATCTGGCGCTGCCAATCGGCGGTGCTGACCGTGTCCATCATGCCCAGAACCGCGATCCCGGCATTGTTGACCAGCACATCGAGCCGCCCTTCCGCCTCGTCAATCGCGGCCATCACCCGATCCCAGTCCGCCTCGCTGGTCACATCCTGATGCAGCGCCACCGCATGGCCGCCCGATGCACGGATGTCGGCGGCAACCTTTTCCGCCCCGGCCAGATCGCGGTCGGTCAGATAGACGCGCGCGCCTTCCTGCGCATAGCGGACGGCGGTGCTGCTGCCCAATCCGGGCACTGATGCTCCGCCTGTCACCAGCGCCACTTTGCCTTCTAGCCGTGCCATGTCGATTGTCTCCTGCTGGCAAAAAGGGGGCGCGGGATTCCCGCACCGCCCCTTATTCTTGTCATAATATCAGAACTTTACGCCCAGCGTCGCGCCATAGGTGCGCGGCTCAAGCGCCGAGGCAAAGGACCACAGGCCCGCCACGGTAAAGGCCGCCGTGGTCGTGCGCGTATCGGCCAGATTGCGGCCAAACACGCGGACATAGGCATCGGCCCCCTGCATCTTGAAATTGAAGGTCATGCTGGCATCGAGCAGGTCCTGTGTGGCGGTACGGACGCGGGCGTCATTGCCGTTGACAATCACCTTGGTCACCGTGGTGCCCGACATCACCGGGGTCAGCCCGCCCAACGAAATCTGCGAGTCGTAAGGATCGATGTGCCGCAGACCCACCGTTGTCACCACGCTGCCAAATCCGGTCTTGGCCGTATATTCGGCATTGATCGAACCGGAAAACTTGGGCGCATAGATCAGCCGGTTATTGGAATAATCGAAGGGAACGATCGCCCCGTTATAGATGTTGCCGACCACGAAATTGCGGAAATGCGAATCCATGATCGATGCGCTGGCCGTCAGCTTCAGCCCTTCCATGGGCCGCAAGGTGGCGTCCATTTCCACGCCCTTGATGGTCGCGCCGCCGACATTACTGGTGATCGTCTGGTTGCCGGTGGGGCCGCCGGGGATCGTGGTGTTCTGCTGCATGTTCTTGTAATCGGAAATAAACCCGGCCACGTTGAATTGCAGCATGCGATTGAGCGCGTCGAATTTCGCGCCGATTTCAAACGAATCGACCGTTTCCGGTTGGAAAGGCGTGCCGGCCGTGGCAGCGGTGGCGGCGCGGGGGCTGAACCCGCCCGAACGATAGCCGCGCGACCAGCTGCCATAGAACATCATGTCTGCATTGGGGCGATAGTCGACGCCGATCTTGGGCGTGAACTTGGAAAAGCCCCGCTTGCCCGATCCGACCAGGCCGGTGCTGGCAAAGCTGTTGGTCAATTGCTTGTCGTCATGGCTCCAGCGGCCGCCAAACGAAATGCGCCATTTGTCCGCCACCGCCCAGTTGAAGTCACCAAATGCGGCATAGCTTTCGGTTTTGCCATAGACGCTTTGGGCGTTGGTGTCGAACACGCAAGGCGGCGTGGTCGGGCTGAAACCGAACACACGCGAGCATTGCGTCAGATTATAATTCGACGTGAAATAGAAGAGGCCGACCACGTAATCGAAGCCGTCAAACAGCTTGCCCGCGCCGCGCAATTCCTGACTGACCTGTGTGTAGCGCTGGCGACGGTCAACGTAATAGAGGTCGGTCGAGGAGCCGTCAAAGTCCTGTGTCTGATACTCCTTTGTGTGGCGCCATCCGGTGATCGAGGTCAGTTTTACTCCGCCTACATCATAATTCATTTCCAGCGTGGCAGCGGGCGCCTTGTAATTGCTGGTCGCGCTCTGGCTGAAGGTCGTGTAAAGATCGGTGGTATTGTTGCGGTTACATTCCTGCGCCGGTTCAAAAGCGCAGAACAGCTCGCTGCTGTTGGCGATATTGGCGACGACCGGATCGAAATTCTGGACGGTGTTTTCCAGTGTCAGGATCGCGTCGAACGTTGAATTTTCCGGACGATAGCGCAAGGCCGCGCCGAAATTGTCGCTCTTGCTCCACCCGCTGGGCTTCTTGGTGGTGACGTTGTTATAGAACCCGTCGGTCTGATTGTGGAAATACCAGAATTTGGCGCCAAGCGAGGAACCGTTGCCGACATTGACCACGGCCTTGGTGTTCCATGTGTTCCACTGGCCATAGGAGCCTTCGATCTTGGCGCCGTTCTTCATCGTCGGCTTCGTGCGGCGAATGTTGATGACGCCGCCGATGGTGTTGGCGCCAAACAGCGTCCCCTGCGGCCCGCGCAGCACTTCGAGCTGTTCGATGTCGAAGGCGTCCTGCAACTGGCCGGTGTTGGTGCCGATGGTCACGCCATCGACCACCACGCCCACGGTCGGGGTCTGGCTCTTTTCGATGTCGGCATAGGTCAAGCCGCGGATCGACAGATTGGCCGCCTGTGCGCCCGAATTCTGCTGGGTGATAAGCAGGCCCGGCGCCGAACCGGTCAGATCGCCGATATTGGCCGAAGCCTTGTTGTCCAGCATCGCGGCATTGATCGCGGTGATGGCAACGGGCGTTGTCTGCAGCGTTTCGGAACGGCGCCGCGCGGTAACGATGATCGCATTGCTGTCAACCGGAGCCGCGCCGGCCTGGGCCGCCCTTGCCTGTTGCGCCAGCGCCGCCATGGGCATCCCCGCCAGACACGAACCAATCAATAGCGCGCCAATTGTGCGCCTTGCAAAGATGCTCTGCATGTCCTTCCTCTCCGTGGATTGTCGAAGGGGTATGCCCCTTTCCTTCTGGTGCAAACTAAGCTTGGGAAGGCAGACGAACCTACTGCAACAAATCATAGGTGCATGCAGACGCGTTTGGTTCACATTCCCGCCAGAGAGAGGATGACCCATGCCCGATACTGAAAACCGCCGATTTCTGCTGGTAAAGCGCCCCGTCGGCACGCCTGCCCGCGATGATTTTCAACTGGTGCGCGAAGCGGTGCCTCATGCGCCTGAAGGCGGCATGGTGGTGCGCAACCGCTTCATTTCGCTCGATCCGGCCCAGCGCGGATGGATGGATGATGCGCCCAGCTACATGCCGCCTATCGCGCTGGGTGATCCGGTGCGCGCAACAACCGTGGGCGTGGTGGAGGAATCGCGCAATCCCGATTTTGCGCCCGGCGACTGGGTGCTGGGGCTCAATGCGATTGAAGATTTCTCGATAGTGTTGCCCGGCGGCTTCACCAGCCGGATCGATGTGGGCATTGTCGACCGCCCCTCGCGCTATCTTTCGGCCGTGGGCGCGGTCGGGCTGACGGCCTATTTTGGCCTGCTTGATGCCGGACAGCCCAAGGCGGGCGAAACATTGCTGGTGACAGGGGCGGCAGGCGCGGTCGGTTCGATGGTGGGCCAGATCGGCAAGATCATGGGGATGCGGGTGATCGGCATTGCGGGCGGCGCGGAAAAATGCCGCCGTCTGGTGGACGATTACGGCTTTGATGCGGCCATTGATTACAAAGGCAAATCGCAGACCCAAATCGCGGCGGAAATCGCCGAGGCCGCGCCGCAAGGCATTGACATCCTGTTTGAAAATGTCGGCGGCGAGGTGATGGACGCCGCCATGCTCAACCTCGCGCTGCGTGCCCGCGTCGTGCTTTGCGGGCTTATCAGCGAGTATAACAGCGCCGAAAAGGTCGGCATGCGCAACCTGTGGCAGGTGATCGTCAAACAGGCCACTATCAAGGGCTTTTTGATCGCCGCCTATGTTCCCCGCTTTGCCGAGGGCGGCGCGCAAATCGCCCAATGGATTGCCGAGGGCAAATTGCGCGTGGACGAGGATATCCAGTTCGGGCTGGACAATGCCTATGATGCCTTCATGCGCCTGTTCACCGGGGCCAATACCGGCAAACTGGTGCTCGAGGTCGATTGATGGCGGGGCGGCTGAACGGGCGTTGCGGCATCGTTACCGGTGCGGGATCGGGCATTGGCGCGGCCACCGTCCGGCGATTGCGCGAGGATGGCGCACAGGTGCTGACAGCGGACCTGAAGGGCGATGTTGACCTGCTGATGGACGTTGCCGGCAAAGATGCAGGCAAAACCTTGACGGAGGCGGCCCTTGCCCGTTTTGGCCGCCTCGATTTCGTCGTGCCCTGCGCCGGGATCAGCGCCTTTTGCCCGTTGGAGGGCCATAGCGACGACTATTTCGAACAAGTGATGGCGGTCAATGTCACCGCCGTTTTCCGCCTGATCCGCGATGCCGCCCCCCATTTGCGCGCCAGCCCGGCCGGGCGGATCGTCACCATCGGTTCGGTCACATCGGCCTTTGGCGATGCCGGATTGGTGGCCTATGGCACGTCCAAACATGCCGTGCTGGGCATGACCCGCGCGCTGGCCGTTGAACTTGGCGCCGATGGCGTGACCGCCAATTGCGTGATGCCCGGCGCCATCGACACGCCGATGACCGCGCCCGCTTTTGCCGCCATGCCCGAATACCGCACCCATTGGGAGCAGAAATCCGCGCTCGGCCGTCTGGGGCAACCAGAGGATATTGCCGATGTCATCGCCTTTTTGCTCAGCGACGATGCGCGCTTTGTCACCGGACAGGGATGGATGGTGGATGGCGGGGCGATGACCCGGATGTGATCGCCCCGCCCCCCGTCAGAACTGAACCCGTTTGGTATAGCCGCCATCGACCACGATATTGGTGCCCGTGGTATAGGAGGATGCCGGGCTGGCCAGAAACACCACGGCGCGCGCCACTTCCTCTGGCCCGCCCCAACGGCCCAGCGCGAATTGCGCCAGAGTTGCGTCATGAAGTTCGGGCATCATGCCCTCGATCGCCTCCCAATTGCCGCCGGGGAATTTGATCGGGCCGGGCGAGACGGCATTCACGCGGATGCCTTTTGGCCCCAGCGCCTGGCTGAGTTGTCCGGCATAGACGATCAGCGCGCCTTTGAGCGCATTATAGCCCTGCGGCACGATAAAGGTTTCCAGCCCCGCCGTGCTGGCGGTGATGACAATGCTGCCCGCGCCCGATGCGGCCAGATGCTCTTCGAGCACCTCCACGCCGATGACCGCGCCCATGATGTCATAATCAAGGCCCTTCTGCCAATCGCCGGTGGCGCCCGCGCCACTGGTGGAAATCATCGGCACAAAAATGTCGCAGCCACCCAAGGCCTCGGCAGCACCCGCCAGCCATGCGCGATAGGCGTCATGGCCCGATTCCATGTCAAAGGCCGAACCGAACACCTTGCCGCCATGCTTTTCGAGGCTGGCGACGGTTTCGGCCACCTGATCGGCGTTGCGCGAACAGAAAGCGACATCGGCCCCTTCGGCGGCGAACAATTCGACACTGGCGCGGCCAATACCCCGGCTGCCCCCGGTCAGAATGACCTTTTTGCCCTTCAGTCCCAGATCCATGTTCGTAAGTCCTCTCTGCCGCGCCACAGCAGCGCCGGTGATAGGGCGACCTTGCGCATCCCTCCCCCGGCCTGCCACTCGCCTTTTGGAGAGGAATGGCGGACAGGCCAGTGTGATAGCAAGGGGCAACCAAGACAAAGCGAGGGGATAAAATGGGCCGATTGACAGGCAAGCGCGCCATCGTTCTGGGCGCCAGCAGCGAAGGCAACATGGGACAGCACATCGCCAGCCGCTTTCTGGACGAGGGCGCCAGTGTGATGGTCGCAGGGCGCAAGGAAAGCGTGCTGGCCGATTTTGCCGGGGCCAACGGGTGTCACTGGGAGCCTTGCGACATCACCAGCGCCCAGAGTCTGGCCGCTATGGCCGATGCCGCCGTAGCCGCCATGGGCGGGGTGGACATTGCGGTCAACGCCACCGGCTGGGGCCTGCTCAAACCCTTTCTCGACACCACGCGCGAGGAACTGGATAGGATGACCGATCTGCAATATATAGGACCCTATCAGTTCTTTCAGGCCATGATCCGCAAGATGGCGCGCAGCATGGGCGGCAACGGCGGCTCGATTATCCAGATCAGCAGCGCCACCGCCACGATCATGCTCAACGACCACGCCGCCTATATGGGCACCAAGGCGGGGACCGATCACGTCATCCGCTGTGTCGCGCATGAATTTGGCATCGAGGGCATCCGCGCCAACTCGATTTCGCCGGGCCTGACCGAAACGCCGATGACGGCGGATGCCAAAACGGTGCCGGGCCTGTTTGACTGCTTCCTGGCGGGCTATCCGCTGGGCCGGATCGGCACCAGCGATGATATCGCCGCCGCCGCCGTGTTTCTGGCCAGCGACGAATGTTTCATGACCGGCGAGAACCTTCAGGTGAATGGCGGCCTGACCCTGCGCCGCAACCCCACGCGCGAGGAAATGGGCGCAGCCATCGCCGCCGCCACAGGGGGATGAGGGATACGGCCGGGGGAAGTTTCAGCCCCCGGCCTCCTGCCGGATCCGCTGGGCAATATCCTCGCGCAGCCGATCCTTACGGATCTTGCCCGAAGCGGTGCGCGGCAGGCTTTCGACCATTTCGAACCGCTCGGGTATCTTCTGCTTCGCCATCCCGCTTTGCGCGACATGCTCGGCCAGTTCCGTGGCCAGACCTTGGGCCTGCGCCGGGCCCTGCAGGACGACATAGGCGCAGACTCCCTCGCCAAGGCGCGGATGCGGCATGGCCACCACCGCGCAATCGGCAACGGCGGGATGGGTCAGCAAGACCTGCTCGATCTCGGTGGCCGAGATATTTTCGCCGCCCCGGATGATCAGGTCCTTCTTGCGCCCGGTGATGGTCAACCCGCCGCGCGCATCGCGCAGGCCCAGATCGCCGGTGCGAAAATAGCCCTGCGCATCAATCGCCTCCTCGGTCTGCGCCGGATCGGCATAGCCCGCCATCATCGCCGGACCCCTCGCCAGAATCTCGCCCTCGCGCCCATCGGGCAGATCATGGCCCGCCTCGTCCACAATGCGCACCTGATAATCGACGATGCGCCCGTCGGTGGCGGCGGCAAGGTCTGGATCATCGGGCCAGCCAAAGGTGACCAGCGGCACTTCGGAGCTGCCGAAAACGCGGAACGGGGCGCAATGGGCAAAGGCTTTGCGTGCGCGTGCGATGACTTCGGGCGCCACCGCCGCACCGCCGCAGGCAAAGAAGCGCAACGCTGGCAGCGCATCGTCCGCTGCCAGCGCCGCATGGGCCAGTTCGACCAGAAAGGGCGTGGCCGCCACCGTGCCCACCACCTGATGGCGGTTGATCAGCGCCAGCGCCTCATCCGCATTCCAGCTTTCCATCAGCACGGTTTGCGTGCCCACGACAAAGGGCATGGCAAGGCCATTGGCATAACCCGAAACATGCGTCACCGGCGAGGGCATCAACATCGCATCGCCCCGGCCCAGCCCCCAATGGGCGGCGCTCTGTTCGATGATGCGGCCAAGCGTGGCATGGCTGTGCAGCACGCCTTTGGGCCGCCCCGTGGTGCCTGATGTGTAAAGCACCATGCTGATGCTCTGGGGATCAATGGCTTCGCGGGCAGAGGGCAAAGCTGCGCCCGCCTCGATCAGCGCGGCATAGTCATCGCCCCCCTCGCCGCGCACGGTAAAGATATGCGTCAGTTCGGGCAGACCGGCCTGAACCCGGCGCGCCATGGCAAGGTAATCCAGCTTGCGGAAAATATGGGGCACAAAGATCGCCCGCGCCCGGCAATCGCCCAGCATGATCCGCATTTCGGCATCGCGATAGATCGGCACGATCGGGTTCAGCACCAGCCCCGAAAGCGCCGCCGCCATGTTCAGCACCGCCGCCTCGCGCCAGTTGGGCAATTGGAACGCCACCACATCGCCGCGCACCAGCCCCCTTGCCCGCAGCGCCGAGGCCAGCGCCATCGCTTCGCGCCACACCTGACCCATCGTCATCGCGCCCATCGGGTCAATCAGGCATATGTCATCGGGCCAGCTCTGCGCCCAATCCTGCGCGCGGTCGGCAATCGTGCGGGTCGGCCATAGGCCACCATCGGCAAAGGCGCGCTGATGCGGCGCGGGCACATCGGGCCAAAGCCGGGGAATTGTATTGCTGTCGCCCATGAACCTCTCTCGCATTTTGGTCTCTTTTGGGGCCGCCTGCCCGGCCTGTCCACTTGGCAAAAGAGTGAGGAACCTGTCACCTGTCCCAGCTTGGCAGCCTCTTGCGCCTGCGGCAGTCTGAGCCCCGAAAACCCCGCACGAGGGAGGAGAGGATTGATGAGCACCCATAAGGTGGACCGCCGCCAGCGAATCGGCGATGTTGCGGAAATCATGCTGGATTATGTGGAACACAAGACCACCTATCAGGCCCAATCGACCGCAAGGGTGCGCACGGCCAGCTATACCGACCCGGACCAGTGGAAAGCGGAAATGGAGCTGATTTTCCGCCGCGTGCCGCTGATGCTGGGCTTTACCGCCGAAATGCCCCAGCCGGGCGATTACAAGGCGATGGAGGCGATGGGCCTGCCCGTGCTGATCAGCCGCGACAAGAATGGCAAGGTGCGCGCGTTTCTCAATGTCTGTTCGCATCGCGGGGCGCCGGTGGCCTCCGAAGGGCGGGGCAATTGCGCGCGCTTCACCTGCAAATATCATGGCTGGACCTATGCGCCGGATGGCAAGCTGATCGGCCTGTCGGAAGCTGCGACCTTTGGCGATGTGGACAAGGCGGGGCTGGCCCTGCGCGCATTGCCTTGCGAAGAGCGGGGCGGCATGATCTTCGTGTGCCTCACGCCCAATGCGCCGATGGATCTCGACCGCTATTTTCAAGGCTTCCTTGAGGATTTCGAGGCGGTCGATTTCGCCAACTGGTCCTATCTTGGCAGCCGCGTGATCGAAGGGGCCAATTGGAAGATCGCCTTTGACGGCTATCTCGAAGGCTATCACTTCGCCTCGCTCCACCCCAGCACCATCGAGCCGCGCACGCCCTCCAACCGTACCTTCTATGAAGGTTTTGGCCCCTCGATGCGCATCGGTTTCCCCCAGCATCGCATCGCCGAGGCGCTGAAAGACATCCCCCGCGATCAATGGGGTGATCAGGAAAACAACGGCTTCGATTTTGTGCGGATCCTGTTCCCCAATGTCTCGGCCTTTCTGGCCCCGGAAATCACGCAGGTCGCCCAGCTCTTTCCCGGGCCGACGCCGGACCGGAACCGCACCGTCCTGCATTATCTGCGCCGCGATCCGATCCGTGACGATGCCGACCGCGAAAGCGTTGAGGCCATGATGAATTTCTTCCGCGATGTGACCTATCAGGAAGATTACGTCATCGGCATGGAGATCCAGAAAGGTCTGGAAAGCGGCGCGCATGACAATCTGACCTTTGGCCGCAACGAGCGGGGCAACCAATATTTCCACGAATGGCTCAACTGGTATCTGCAGGATGATCCCACCCTGCCCGAACCGGTGATGTAAATCCGCCTTTTTCGATTGGAACGCCCTGTCCCCGGCCGGGCCAAGGATACGGAACACAGCAGCCCATGACGATTCAGCAAAACAAGTCGCGCTATTCGCCCGAATTCGATGTGGCCGTGCGCGGCGATACGATCACGGCGGATCGCTATATCTCGCCCGAGTGGATGAAGAAGGAACACGCCAACCTCTGGCCCAAGGTCTGGCACCTTGGCGGTTCACTGGCCGAACTGGAGGAAGAGGGCGACTTTATCCGCCATGATTTCGGCAAGGAATCGGTCATCATGGTCCGGCAGGGTGATGACACGATCCGCGCCTTTTACAATTCATGTCCGCATCGCGGCAACCGGCTGGTGCTGGGTGATGCGGGGCATATGCCGCGCATCACCTGCGGTTATCACGGGTGGCAATTCACCCCCGACGGCGTGCTGGCCAAGGTGCAGGATCCCGATGATTTCCCCGATGGCAACCCCTGCGGCAAGGTCCAGCTCTCATCGCTGCGCTGCGAGACATGGGGGCCTTTCGTGTTCTGGTGCATGGACGATGATGTCCCGCCCCTGCGTGAATGGATGGCGCCTTTGCAGGACCGTCTGGCCAATTACGGCCTCGACAACTGGGTGCGTGTGCTCAAACTCTCATGCGATGCCGATTTCAATTGGAAGATCATCCGCGACAATTTCAACGAGAGCTATCACCTGCCCACCATTCATCCCGAACTGGCGACCTTCATCAATGACGGCCTGCCCACCACCTTGTTCGAGATGTATGAGAGCGGGCACAATTCTATGTGGATGATCGGCCATCAGGCCACCACCCGCGCCGATTATCACAGCGCCGAAGTGCCCGCCCCGCTCGACGATATTGCGCGGGCATGGGGCATCGACCCTGCCGATTACAACGGCCACACCGGCGATATCCGCGCCGCCGTGATCGAGGCGAAGCGCCGCCTTGGCCCGGAACGCGGCTATACGATGTATGCCGACATGACCGACCAGCAACTGGTGGACTATTTCCACTGCACGCTGTTTCCCAATCTGACGCTCACCATGTCGCCCGAACAGCTTCAGGTCCTGCGCACCGAGCCGCATCCCACCGACCCTGAAAAGTGCATTTTCCAGCATTGGGTGCTGATGCCCCCCATCAAGGGCATGAAGGAAGTGGTCACGCCCATCGGCACCGTCCCCCTGCGCCATGACGCCGTGGTGCGCCACAGCACCTATGGCGACGGCGTCTCGCTGGGCTTTGTCGCCGATCAGGATCTCTCGATCGGCACGACCCAGCAGCAGGGCCTCAATTCGCGCGGCTTCAAGGGTTGTTTCCTGCCCGCGCAGGAAAAGCGCATCCAGCGCTTTCACGAATTGCTGGACGATTATGTCGAGGGCCGCCGATGACCTGCCCGCCTTCAGAGCGGATCGCCATCGCCGATCTGGCCGCCGCCTATGCGCTGGCGGTGGACCGGATCGGGGATGCCGATGGGGTGGCCGCTCTGTTTACCCCTGATGGCATCTATGACCTTGCCGCGCTGGGCATGGGCGAGATCAAGGGGCGCGCGGCGGTGCGCGAATTTTTCGTCACCGCCTTTGCGGGCATGGCGCAAAACGCCCATTTCATCAGCAATATCGCGGTCACCGCCTATGATCCCGCCGGCGCCGCGCAGGTTCAGGCTTATGGCCATGCCTTCAGCCTGGGCAAGGACGGCAACCTGCTGGAGGTCAAGGCGCGCTATGCTTTTGAACTGGTGCGGCGGGGCAATGGCTGGCTGATCGCGCGGCTTGACATGGCAATGCTGCTGCCCCCGGTGGTCACGCCGCAAGGGTAGGCAAAGGCCCGGAAGGATCGCTCCGTCGGGCCTTTGTTCATCAGCTCATGCAATAGCCGCCATCCATCATAAATTCGCTGCATGTCACGAAACTGGCCGCCTCCGAGCAGAGATAGACCACCCCGCCCGCCATTTCCTCGGGCCGCCCCAGCCGCCCGATGGGATGGGCCGCGATCACCCCCTGCATCGACACCTCCAGCGAAGGCACCGCGCCCAGATCGACATAGCGCTGCATGATCGATTGCAACATCGGTGTGTCGATCCCGCCGGGATGCACGCTGTTGGCGCGGATATTGTAGCCCAGCGCGGCAAATTCGGCGCCCATGCACTTGGACAGCATTTTGACCGCCGCCTTGCTGGTGCAATAGGCGCCGTTGAAGGGCGCGCCCTTGATCCCGCCGACGCTGGAGAAGTTGACAATCGAGGCGCCGCCCTTGCGCGCCTTACCGCCTTCTTTGAGCAACGGCAGCAGAGTTTGCACCCCTACGATCACGCTTTCCACATTGACCTGATGAATGCGCCGCCATTCCTCCAGCGGGGTTTCCTCGATGCTGGCCACGATGCTGATCGCGGCCACATTGACCAGCGCATCGAGGCGGCCATATTCGCGCGCCACCAGATCGGCCACCACCTGCCAGTCGCCCGCCGCCGTAACATCATGGGCCAGCGCATGATCGGCCCCGACATCGCCGGGGGCGACCATGTCGGTTGCCACCACAATAGCGCCCGCCTCCTTCATCGCGCGCACCACTTCGCGCCCGATGCCGCCGCGCGCGCCCGTCACCACGGCCACCACATTGTTCAGGGAAATGCTCATCGACCCTCCCCTATTGCGCGGTCCAGCCGCCATCGACCACCAGTTCGGCCCCGGTGACATAGCTGGCGTCTTCGCTCGCCAGGAACACCGCGGGTCCGGCCAGTTCCGATGGTTCGGCCAGACGGCCGATCGGCGTTGCCCCCTCCATCGCGGCCACCAGATCTTCCGGCTTCTGGGCAAAACCCTTGTCCACCCAGCGCTGAAACCCGGCGTTGAGCAAAGGCGTTTTGACAAAGCCGGGATGCAGCGAATTGGCGCGGATCGGCATGCGCTTGGTGGCAAATTCGATGGCGATGCCCTTGGTGAACAGGCGCACCGCGCCCTTGCTGGCATTATAGGCGGAAACTTCGGAATAGCCGACGATCCCCATGATCGAGCTGACATTGATGATGCTGGCCCCGCCCGCAATATCGGCCCCGCTCTGCGCCATCAGCGGCACCAGCGCCCGCGTGCCCAAAAACACCCCGTCGACATTGACCGCCATGATCCGCCGCCATGCCTCAAGGCTCAGGCTTTCAACCGCACCGGTCAGGTCTATCCCGGCATTGTTGACCAGAATATGCGCCGCGCCATACGCGCTGCGCATATGTTCGGCGATGGCATGCCACGATGCCTCATCCGTGACATTGGCGCTGATATAGGCGGCCTGATCCCCCAGCCCGGCCAGGGCCGCGCCCACCGCCTCGCTGCCATCCGCGTCCAGATCGGCCAGCAGAACCTGCGCCCCTTCGGCCACAAACCGCGTCGCAATGGCAAGGCCTATGCCCCGCAGACCGCCCGTGACCAGCGCCACGCGTCCATCCAGCTTACCCATCGTCAAACTCCCATCATGCCGGCGGTGGTGGCGCCATCGATCGTGATTTCCGCGCCCGAAACAAAGGCGGCCTCATCGCTGGCCAGATAGGCCACAAGGCCCGCCACTTCCTCGACCCGCGCCATGCGGTTGAGCGGCGCCATGCCCTCATAGATCGCGCGCACGGCGGCCGGATCGGGCATGCTTTCCATGATGTTGCGAATGAGGTCGGTTTCCACCACGCCGGGCAGGATGGCATTGACGCGGATGCGATATTTCTTCTGCCCGCAATAAACCGCCGCCGATTTGGCCAGCGCCACCACCGCCGCCTTGGTGGTGGAATAGGTGACGTAATTGCCAAGGGGCCGCGCGGCATTCATGCTGGAATTGATGATGATCGCCCCGGTCGCACCCTCATTTTTGGCCATCGCGCGGATCGCATGCTGCACGGTCAGCATCACACCGGTCTGGTTGATGCCGATCAGCCTGCTCCATCCCTCAATGGAAACGTCCTCGATGCTGGCATCGCCCTGTTCGGTGCCTGCATTGGCAAAAGCGATGTCGAGCCGCCCATAGGCCCCCATCACCGCCTCGATCAGCGCGGGCCATGCGGCGGCGTCCTCGACCCGGTGGCTGACGAAAAGCCCACCGACCTCGCCCGCCAGCGCCTCGCCAATATCCGCCTTCGATCCGGTGAACACGACTTTGGCACCCTCTGCGGCCAGACGCCTGACCGCCCCTGCGCCGATCCCGCTGGTGCCGCCCGTCACAAGCGCAACTTTTCCTTCCAGCCTGCTGGCCACTGATCGCTCTCCTAGGATTTATGCTCTTGGGCCCATCATGCCTGATTACCGTGCGAACGAAACCTATGCTTTCAGCAAGGTGACTTGTCCCCGCCGACCATAATAGACCATGATCGGCACAACAGCCGGGCGCCCTCGACCCGGCACGAGAGGACAGGACGGCAACTCGATCATGGCGGATAGCGACCCCACCACCACACGTATCAAACCGACCCCGGAAAGCTGCGGCCTGCCGGTGTCCGAGGGCATAAGCTGGCTGGAACTGATGGCGCAGGATTCGCGCCCCGCGCCCGATGTGCTGACCACGCCCTCCTATCAGAACCGGGGCAGCAAGCCTCTGGCCGCCGCGCGCTATACCAGCGAGCATTTCGCCCAATTGGAACGCGAGCGCATGTGGCCCCGCGTCTGGCAATTTGCCGCGCGCGAGGAGGACCTGCCCGAAGCGGGCGATTATGTGGTTTATGAAAACGCGGGCCGGTCCTTCCTCATCAGCCGTCAGGACGATGGCTCGGTGCGCGCGATGCACAATGTCTGTCTGCATCGCGGGCGCAAATTGCGGACCGAAGACGGCCATGCCGACCGCTTCGTCTGCCCCTTCCACGGCTTTGCCTGGAACAAGGACGGCAGTTTCAATCACATGCCCTGCAAATGGGACTTCGCGCATCTGGAGGAGGCCAACCTGTCGCTGCCTCCAGTCGAGGTCGGGCAATGGGGCGGCTATATCTTCCTGCGCGAGGAGCCGGGCGGGCAGAGCCTTGAGGAATTTCTGGCGCCCTTGCCCGAACATTTCAAACGCTGGCGGCATGAGGAATGCACCACCGTCATGTGGGTAGGCAAGGAAGTGCCCGCCAATTGGAAAGTGACCGCCGAAGCCTTTATGGAGGCATGGCACACCATCGTCACCCACCCCCAGCTCCTGCCCTTCACCGGCGATTGCAACAGCGCCTATTGGACATGGGGCGATCATGTGAACGTCAATCTGGTGCCTTTCGGCATCATGTCGCCCCATCTGGACCCCAGCGCCCACGACCAGCAGTGGATCGTGGATGAATTCGTCAAATATAACGGGCGCAGCGGCGACAATTATGACGCGGGCGGCGATCCCTATTATGTCTCGGTTCCCGAAGGTATGACCGCGCGCAAGTCGCTGGGGGCCAAGATGCGTGCCGCCTATACCGCCCAGACCGGCTATGACCATTCCGAGGCCACTGATGCCGAATTGCTCGACGCGCTGGTGTATAATGTGTTTCCCAATTTCGCGCCCTGGGGCGGGTTCATGCCCAATATCGTCTATCGCTGGCGCCCCGGAAAAACGCCCGACACCTGCATCATGGAGGTCCGTATCCTGATGCGCGTGAAAAAGGGCGAGAAACATCCGCGCGGCGTGCCGATGAAATTCCTGCGGCTGGACCAGAAATGGACCGAAGCGCCCGAACTGGGCATTCTGGGCGATGTGTTCGAACAGGACATGGACAACCTGCCCTATGTGCAGGAAGGGCTGCATGCCTCGAAGACCGGCATCGTCAATCTGGGCAATTATCAGGAAATCCGCCTGCGCCAGTTTCAGCAGACGCTCGACCAATATCTCGGCATTCCCGAGGGCAGCGACGGGGCGGGCGCATGAGCGAGGAGCATCCAAGGCGGATCAATTGTGTGCTGATCTGTGGCGGGGTGTGGCACGATATGGACTTTGCCCGGCTTGAACTGCTCAAGCTGCTGGGCGAGGACCCCGCCATCCGCACCCGCGTGTTCGAGGACTATGAAAACATCGCGGCCATCAACGCGGCCGACATCATCATCACCTACACCTGCGACGTTACGCCTTCCCTTGCCGCGCAGGAGGCGCTCAAAGGCTGGCTGGAGCGGGGCGGGCGGTGGTATGCGCTGCATGGCACCAATTCGGTGCTGCGGCTGCTTTCCGACGGGCCGAATGCGGGTCTGTGGGACGCCCCGCGCTGGGCCCCGCTGTTCATGGATCTGTTGGGCAGCCAGTTCATCAGCCACCCGCCCATCGCGCCCTACCGTGTCGAGGTGGCCGATCCCGGACATCGGCTGGTGGCCGGGGTGGAACCGTTCGAAACCACGGACGAGCTGTATCACCTGGAAACCCATGGCGATCTGCATGTCCTGCTCGACACCGCCTGCACCGAACCGGGCACCGGCTTTGTCGAAGCCGATGGCGCGCCGGGGCGCCATCCGGTGTTCTATATCAAGGATCATGGCCGGGGCGCGGTGCTTTACCTGACGCTGGGCCATTGTCGGGGGCATTACGATCTGCAGCCGATGCTCGACTGGTGGCCCAGCGTGGATCGCTGCGCATGGGATCTGCCGGTGTTTTATGACCTGCTTCGGCGGGGACTGGGCTGGCTGAAAGAGCCGCTGGCCTCATAATAAAAACCCCGGTGAGCGCTCCTCACCGGGGTTTTTGCTTCAGGCCGCCTCCTGCGCATAGCGGTCAAGTTGGGCCAGCGGATCTTCGGGCCAGCGCGAGAGCAGCACCAGCCTTTTATGCCCATGGCCGATCGAGAGCTCATCGGTCACACCCATGCCGCCGTGGAACTGGATCATGTCATGGCCAAGGTCCACAGACACCTGACTGATAAAGGCCCGCGCGCCGTGAACGGCCTGGGCAAACCCTTCCTGCCCTTCGGCCACCAGCGCGGAATTGATGAGCGCCTTGCTCTGCTCCAGCGCGGCATAATGCGCCACCATCCGGTGCTGGATCGCCTGAAACCGGCCCAGCGCGGTGTTGAACTGGCTGCGAGTGCGCAGATATTCCAGCGATTCATCAAAGATGCGCTGCATGACGCCCACCGCCTCGGCGGCGCGGGCAAGGTCGGCCAGAGGCATGATCGCATCCAGCAAGCCCAGCCCGCCGGAAAGCTGATGGCTGGCCTCCACATTGTCTAACCTCAGCAAGGCCGCCAGACTGCCGTCGATCATCCGCCAGGGTGTGACCGACAGACCCGGCGCATCGGCAGGCACCAGATAGAATGCCTCGCCCTGATCCCCTGCGGCGCTGACGATATAGGCATCGGCCCCAAGGCCGGCGGGCACGCAATGCTTTTCGCCGCTGATCCGCATGCCTTGGGCAATGGCCGCAACGCCGCGCGTGGCGCGCTCGCAATGGGCCAGCGCGACGCGGCGGCGGCCGCTGCAAAGATCATCGGCCCATTGCGCCGCCAGCGACTCGTCCGCGCCCGCCAGCAACAGGCGCGAGCCCACCAGCACGCTTTCGCACAAAGGCTCGACCACCAACCCCCGGCCCAGCGCCATGAACAGCGTGACCATCGCCCCGGCGGTCAATCCCAGCCCGCCATGTTCGGGCGCGACAGGCGCCGCCATCAGGCCGAATTCGCCCATCATGTCCCAGTTTTCCTGACTGAAACCATAGGTTTGCGCCTGATAGGTCCGTCGCCGCTCGATGTCATAGCGCTCCGCGGCAAAACGGTCGGCCAAAGCCTCAAGCATCGTTTCTTCTTCGCTGAGATCGAAATTCACAGTTTTGCTCCCTTGGCCGATAATCTAGCACTACCGTCAGGCCAAAAACGCTGCGAAAAAGGCTAGGATGCCTCAACGCCCGAACATAAGAAGGCAAAGCGAAATGGTACTGGAGATGGATGCCCCAAGTCTTGAATGGGTTGATGTCGTGCGAATCGCATCGCCCGACCAGATCCGCCCCGCCGCCGAGGCGCTCAACCGCATCGCCCTTGGTTGCGGCATGCAGGTGGCCCCGGCACACAGCATTGCCGACAAGCGCACCCCGGTGGATACCGAGGGCAATGTGCTGGCCCGCGATGTGTTCGGCTGGACCAGCGAGAAGGCGTGGTGGCGCAATCCGCGCATCGCGCTGGATTCGCCGATCACCTCGGCCTGCCGCTTTGAAAGCGAGCCTTTCTGGCTGAACGAGAAAGGGTTCCGCACCAGGCAGGCCAACCGTTATCTGAGCGCCATTGATCTGAGCAATTTTGAAGCCCGCGCGATGACCAAGGCCGCGATTGTCGTGCCGGTGCACCTGCCCTTTGGCCAGATCGGCGCGGTTTCGTTCAACCCGCTCGACCAGTCGATCACCGATCTTGCTGATATGTTCGAGCGCTTTGGCGATATATTTGGCCTGCTGGGCCGGACCTTCATCGCCAGCTATGTCAACACGATGGGTCTGGCGCAGGCTTTGCCCGCCACCTCACGCCTGTCCAAGCGCGAGGTGGAATGCCTGCGCTGGGCCGCGATCGGCAAGACCGATCTGGAAATCAGCATGATTATCGGCCGCAGCCGTGCCACCGTGCGGTTTCATATCCACAATGCCTCGATCAAGCTGGACGCGGTCAATCGCAGCCAGACGGTCTTTAAGGCCGCGCAATTGGGCTATATTTCGCTGCACAAGTAATGGCCGCCCCCATATGGCCAAGTTTTGCGCCCCACGCCGCAGCGGTCGTGGGGACAAACGCGTTTGCGTACGCACCCAAGCCGGCCATCGGGCCTGTAAACTGTACCAGCCTAGCGTTTTGAAGAGTCGCCAGCGGCCGCATCGGCGCGCTTTATCAAGCCATAAGGAATCACGGGAACCAAGAGGAGAGCCACCCTGTCAGCCGATGCAGCCCTGTTTATGCCGGATGCCCCGCTGCATCTGATGGGAGGACGCCATCGGCAGAGCGGGCGGATCACGTTTCCTCATCCCGGCGACGGGTTTGATGCGGTGGCGCTGCCTTCGCGCGGGACGCTCTGGTCCTATACGGTGCAGCGGTTCCGTCCCAAATCGCCGCCCTATGCCGGGCCGGAGATGTTTGAGCCTTGGGCGCTGGCCTATGTCGAATTGCCCGGCGCGGTGATTGTCGAGGCGCGGCTGGTCGAGGTCGAATTTGATGCCATCAGCATCGGCATGGCGCTGGAACTGACCAAGGTGGCGCTCGATCCCGCCGCGTCGGCGCCCGTCTGGTTGCCCGCCTTTCGCCCGGTGGCGGAGGATGCCCAATGAGCGCGGCCACCAATGTCTGCATCATCGGCATCGGCATTCACCCCTTTGGCCGCACCGATGGCCTGTCGGGGCTGGATCAGGGCGCCTATGCCGTGCGCGCCGCGCTGGCCGATGCGGGCGTGACCTGGGGCGATGTCCAATTCGCCTATGGCGGGTCGGATGCGGCGGGCAATCCCGACACGATGGTTGATCGCCTTGGCCTGACGGGCGTGCAATTCATCAATGTAAAAAACGGCTGCGCCACCGGCGGATCGGCGCTGTTTTCCGCGCAAATGGCCATCCGCTCCGGCGAATTCGAACTTGGGCTGGCGGTGGGCTTTGACAAGCATCCGCGCGGGGCGTTCAACGCGATGCCTGCCGAATATAACCTGCCCGAATGGTATGGCGCGGCGGGCTATATGGTGACGACGCAATTCTTCGCGGCCAAGATCATGCGTTACATGCATCTGCATGGCATCAGCCGACGCACGCTGGGGCTGGTGGCGCAAAAGGCCTTTGCCAATGGGGTGCATGCCCCCCATGCATGGCGGCGCGAGGAGGTGGCGCTCGACACGATCCTCGATGCGCCGATGGTCTCGGACCCTTTCACCAAATATATGTTCTGTTCGCCCGGCGAAGGCGGGGTGGCGCTGCTGCTGGCCAGCGAGAAGAAGGCGCGGGAACTGGGCATCCGTCCGATCCATCTGGCCGCAGCCACGATGCGCACGCGCCCTCCGGGCAGCTTCGAGGTCTTTGCCCCCAGCATCGAAATCGGCGGCGGGGTCAACACCGCCACCCGCCTCGCCTCTGCCGCGGCGTTTGATAAGGCGGGCATCGGGCCGGACGAAATCTATGTGGCCCAATTGCAGGACACCGAGGCGGGCGCCGAGATCATGCATATGGCCGAAAACGGCTTTTGCGCCGATGGCGATCAGGAACAATGGATTGCCGAAGGGCGCACCCGCATCGGCGGCACGCTGCCGGTCAACACCGATGGCGGCTGCCTTGCCTGCGGCGAACCGATCGGCGCCTCGGGCCTGCGGCAGGTCTATGAAAATGTCGTCCAGTTGCGCGGGGCGGGCGGCGGACGACAAATCCCCGGCACGCCCCGCACCGCCTATAGCCATGTCTATGGCGCCCCCGGCGTTTCCGCCGTCACCATTTTGCACACGTAGATTGGGGCCATGAACCTAGAACTCTCCCCTGAAGAACTCCGCTTTCGCGAAGAGGTCCGCGCCTTTCTGGCCACGCATCTGACGCCTGCAATCCGCGAGGGCGCGGCAGCCACGCCTTCGGTCTTTGTCGAACCCGACATCGGTCAGGCATGGAACGCGATCCTCAACGAACAAGGCTGGCTGGCCTATCAATGGCCCAAGGAATATGGCGGCACAGGCTGGACCCCGGTGCAGCGCTATCTCTTTGAAAAGGAATGCGCCGAGGCGGGCGCCCCCAATCTGACCGTGCTGGGGCTCAAACTGGTGGCGCCGGTCATCTACACCTTTGGCACGGCGCAGCAGAAGGCCCATTACCTGCCCCGCATCCTGTCGGGCGAGGATTATTGGTGTCAGGGCTTTTCAGAACCCGCCAGCGGATCGGATCTGGCCAGCCTGCAATGCCGGGCGGTCAGGGATGGCGACCGATACATCCTCAACGGCTCGAAAATCTGGACCACCCATGCCCATTGGGCCAACCGGATGTTCTGTCTGGCCCGCACCGATGCGAGCGGGCACAAAAGCACCGGCATTTCCTTCCTTCTGGTGGATATGAACCAGCCGGGGATTTCGGTGCGCCCGATCCTGACTTTGGCGGGCGATCATGAGGTCAATCAGGTCTTTCTGGAGGATGTCATCGTGCCCGTCACCGACCTTGTCGGCGCGGAAGGCGATGGGTGGAAACTGGCCAAATTTCTGCTGGAAAATGAACGCGGCGGTTCGTGCCATGCGCCCAAACTGGCCTATGACCTGCGCCGGATCTGCGCCGATGCGGCCGATCAGCCCGATGGCGCGGGCGGCGTGATGGCGGGCAATGCCGATTGGCGGCGGCGCGCGGCGCGGGCGCGGCTGGGGGTGGAATCGCTGGAGATGATCGAGCTCAAGATCCTCTCCGAAATCGCGCAGGGTCGGGCGCCGGGGCCGCAAACCTCGCTGGTCAAGCTGCTCGCCTCCAACCTGCGGCAGGAAATCGACCTGATGGCGATGGATCTGCTGGGCCTTGCCGGGCTGGAGCTGGACATGCGCCGCCCGCTCTATGGCGCCGATGCCCCGCCCCCCGTTCACAGCCGCCAGACGCAGGTTGCCGCCGCCCGCTATCTCAACAGTCGGGCATGGACCATTTTTGGCGGGACCAACGAGGTTCAGGCCAGCATCATCGCCAAGACGGTGCTGAACCTCTAGCCTGTTCAACAAGATAACAAAACGCCGGGAGCCGGAAATGCAATTGAGCCGAGAAGCCCTGCTGGCCGCCTATCGCCAGATGAAGATCATCCGCGAATTTGAAGAGCGGCTGCATGTCGAAATCCAGACCGGCGAGATTGCCGGTTTCACCCATCTCTACTGCGGTCAGGAGGCAGTGGCGGTGGGCGTGTGCGAACACCTTTCCCCTGCCGACAAGATCGTCTCGACCCATCGCGGCCATGGCCATTGTCTGGCCAAAGGTTGCGATGTGAATGATATGATGAAGGAAATCTGGGGCAGCCGCGAGGGCCTGTGCAAGGGCAAGGGCGGGTCGATGCATATTGCCGATGTGACCAAGGGCATGCTGGGAGCCAATGGCATCGTTGGGGCGGGCGCGCCGATTGCGGTGGGCGCGGCGCTGGCATCGCGGGTTGATGGGCCGGGGCCGGACGGGCTCAGAGTCGCCATCGCCTTTTCCGGCGACGGCGCCTGCAATCAGGGCACGACGTTTGAGGCGATGAACCTTGCCGCCGTGACCAAGGCGCCCTGCATCTTTGTGTTCGAAAACAACCATTATTCCGAACACACCGGCGTATCCTATGCGGTGGGCACCAATCAGGACATCGCCAGTCGCGCCGAGGCCTTCGGCATGAAGGCATGGCGCGCCGATGGCACCGATTTCTTCGCCGTCCACACCGCGATGCGCGAGGTGCTGGATTACGTGCGCGCAGGCAACGGCCCGGCGGCGGTGGAATTCGACACCGAACGCTTCTTTGGCCATTTTGAAGGCGACCCCCAACGCTATCGCGGGCCGGGCGAACTCGACCGCATCCGCGCCACACGCGATTGCCTGACCAAATTCCGCGCCTCGGTAACGGGTGCCGGCCTGTTGGCCGATGCCGATCTGGACGCGGTGGACGCCGATGTGATGGGCGCCATCGAGGGCGCCGTTGCCGCCGCCCGCGCCGCCGACCGGCCTACCGCCGAAGACGTTCTGGCCGACGTCTATATCGCCTATTAAGCGCGGGAGAAAATTGATGAGCAATATGATGTACCGCGCCGCTGTTCTCTCCACCATCATGGAGGAGATGGAGCGCGACCCCAATGTGGTGGTGCTGGGCGAAGATGTGGTGGGCGGCATGGGCACCGAGGGCGGGCCGGAAGCGATTGGCGGCATCTGGTCGACCTCGACCGGCCTGTATGATCGTTTCGGGGCAAACCGCGTGATAGACACGCCGATTTCGGAAAGCGCCATTGTCGGCGCGGCGGCGGGGCTGGCGCTGTCGGGCAAAAGGCCGATTGCCGAACTGATGTTTGCCGACTTCATTGGTGTCAGCCTCGACCAGATATGGAACCAGATCGCCAAGTTCCGCTATATGTTCGGGGGCAAGACGCGCTGTCCGGCGGTGATCCGCATGGCTTACGGCGCAGGATACAATGCCGCGGCCCAGCACAGCCAGTCGGTGCATCAGATCCTGACCGGCATGCCGGGGTTGAAGGTGGTGATGCCGACCACGCCCGCCGACGTAAAGGGCCTGCTGCGCACCGCGATCCGCGATGATGATCCGGTGATCTTTCTCGAACACAAGGCGCTTTACGCCACCACGGGCGAGGTGCCCGACGACCGCGATTTCATGATCCCCTTTGGCCATGCGCGCCTGTCGCGCGCGGGCGGCGATGTGACGATCATCTCCTCCGGCCTTTTGCTTGGCATGTGCGAGGCGGTGGCGGACAAGCTGGCGGGCGAAGGGATCGGCTGCGATGTCATCGACCTGCGCACCACCAGCCCGCTGGATGAGGAGACCATCCTTGACAGCGTGGAGGTGACGGGCCGCGTGGTGGTGGTGGACGAGGCCCCGCCGCGCTGCGGCCTTGGCGCGGATCTTTGCGCGCTAGTGGCCGAAAAGGCCTTTTCCAGCCTGAAGGCCCCGCCGCTGCAAGTCACCCCGCCGCACACGCCCATCCCCTTCGCCCGCGAATTGGAAAGCGCCTATCTGCCCTCGGTCGACAAGATCGAGGCGGCGGTGCGCCGCGTGCTGGCATGGCGATAAGGAGGGGATGATGCCGGACATCCGCCCGTTCTGTATGCCCAAATGGGGCATCGAAATGACCGAAGGCACCCTGGCCGACTGGAAAGTGGCCGAGGGTGACGCATTCACAAGGGGGCAATTGCTGTGCCTGATCGAGACCGCCAAGATCACCAATGAGGTCGAGGCCGAATATGACGCCGTGCTGGCCCGCGTGCTGGTGCCCGCCGGGAGCGAGGCGCAGGTGGTGGGAACGCTGCTGGCGGTAACGGCGCAGGCCGGGACGAACGCGGAGGAGATCGACGCCTTCATCGCCGCATTCCGCCCCGCCAATGCCCCGGTCAATCCGGGCGCGACGGCGCAGGATAATCCCGCCCCGGCCACCACCTCGACCCCGGCCCCGCGCCCCATTCAGACCAACCGCGCCATCAGCCCCGAAGCGCTGAAACTGGCCGAGGCTAGCGGGCTGGACATTGAACCGATCGAAGGTTCGGGCCGGAATGGCCGCATCACGCTTCAGGATGTGCAGCAGGCGTTGAATGCTCCGGCAAACCCGGTGCTGTCGGGCGCGCTGGCGGTTGCCGCCGAGGATGGCAAAGCCTTTGCCTCGCCTTTGGCCCGCCGGATCGCCGCCCAGCATGGGATCGACTTGTCAGGCGTCATCGGGACAGGCCCACGCGGGCGCATTTCCAAGGCCGATGTGCTGGCGCTGGTGCAACAACCGGCCCCGGCGCCGAGTGCGGCCTTCGTAGCTGTGCCCAATCCGCCCGCGATCATCCCCTTCGACCGTATGCGCAAGGTGGTGGCCCAACGGCTGACACAGGCCAAGCATGAGATCCCGCATTTCTATCTGCGCTCCAGCGCGCGGCTCGATGAACTGCTGGCCCTGCGCAAGACTGCCAATCTGGTGCTGGGGGCCAAGGCCTCGATCAACGATTATCTGGTGCGCGCCGCCGCCCTTGCGCTGGCGCAGCATCCCGAGGTCAATGTGCAGGTCCATGGGCAAACCATCCATCGCTTTGCCCATGCCGACATCGCCATTGCGGTGGCCAGCCCCAACGGCCTTGTCACCCCCATCGTCCGGCTGGCCAACCGCCAGACCATCGCCCAGATCGCGCAAGCCACAAGCGGGCTGATCGACAAGGCCAAGGCCGGGCGGCTCTCGCTTGGCGATATGGAGGGCGGGACTTTCTCGATCTCGAACCTTGGCATGTTCGGGGTGGAGGAATTTGCCGCGATCATCAATCCGCCCCAGGCCGCCATTCTGGCTGTGGGCGCGGCGGCGCGGGCGCCCTATGAAAAACCCGATGGCAGCGTGGGCTTTGAAACCCGCCTCGCGCTGACCCTCTCGGTCGATCACCGCGCGATTGACGGCGCGGCAGCGGCCCAATTCTTCTCCACGCTCAAGGGGCTGATCGAAGCGCCTGAAGCCCTGTTTGCCTGAAAGGATCATCACCATGGCCAAGCGCGGCCCGCTTACCGACATCGGCCCGATCTTTCAGATGGCCTATCTGCCATCCGATTTCGACGCCGCCATTCGCCATTGGACCGAAGTTGTGGGGGCTGGTCCCTTCTTCATCATGGAGAATATCCAGATCGCCGACATGACCTATCTGGGCCAGCCCAGCGATGCGGTGATCTCAGCGGCATGGGGCTATTGGGGCGATATGCAGATCGAGCTGATCCGGGCGGAAGATGATGCGCCCTCGATCTACACCGGCGAATACGCGGTCAAGGACCGGCTGCACCATGTCTGCGTCGCGGTAGATGACATTGATGCCGCGCGCGCGGCGCTGAAAGAGGCGGGCGCGACGATCCTGATCGAGGGCAAGGTGGGGGAAAGCGGCGCGGTCATCTATGCCGATGCGGGCGGCGGGCCGGGCAATGTCATCGAGTACGTCAAATTGATGGAGGGCGGCGCAGAGCTGTTCGCGATGATGCGCGAGGCTGCCCGCGATTGGGATGGCAGCGAACCCCTGCGCAGGCTGGGCTGAGGCGATGGTGACACAGCGCGCCGCCGCCATGGCCGAGAGGGTGGAGGATTTCGTCCGCACAAGGATCATCCCCTATGAGGCCGATCCGCGCCGCGACCATCATGGCGCGCCGCTCGACGAACTGGTCTATGAAATGCGCGATCTGGCCCGCGCCGCCGGGGTGCTGACGCCGCATATCCTGCCCGACGGCACGCATCTGACCCAGCGCGAGACGGCGGTGGTGCTGATCGCCTCGGGCCTGTCCCCGCTGGGTCCATTGGCCTGCAACACGATGGCGCCTGATGAGGGCAACATGTATCTGATCGGCCATGTCGCCAGCGCAGAGTTGAAGGAACGCTTCCTGAAACCTCTGGTCGAGGGGCGGGCGCGGTCGGCCTTTTTCATGACCGAACCGGCGGAGCTGGGCGGGGCGGGTTCGGACCCGTCGATGATGATCACCACCTGTCGGCGCGATGGCAACCACTGGGTCATCAACGGCAAGAAGCGCTTCATCACCGGGGCGCAGGGAGCCAGCGTCGGCATCGTCATGGCCAAATCCGAGGAGGAGGACAGCAAGGGCGGGGCCTGCATGTTCCTTGTCGATCTGCCCGATCCGGCGATCCGTATTGATGATGTGCCCAACACCATCGACACCTCCATGCCCGGCAGCCACGCCGATGTCACCATCGACAATCTGCGCGTGCCCACTGACCAATTGCTGGGCCATGCGGGCGATGGGTTCAAATATGCGCAGGTCCGCCTGTCCCCTGCCCGGCTCTCGCATTGCATGCGCTGGCTGGGCGGCTGTATCCGCGCGCATGAAATCGCCGGCGATTATGCCAACCGTCGCATGGCCTTTGGCAAACAATTGATCGACCACGAGGGCGTGGGCTTTATGCTGGCCGAAAACATGATCGACATCAAACAGGTCGAATTGATGATCGATTGGTGCGCGGGCGTGCTGGACACGGGCAGCCTTGGCACGGTGGAGAGCAGCATGGCCAAAGTCGCGGTGTCCGAGGCCCTGATGCGGATTGCCGACCGCTGTGTTCAGGTGATGGGCGGGACGGGCGTGACCGACCGCACCATCGTCGAACAGGTCTTTCGCGAGGTGCGCGCCTTTCGCATCTATGACGGCCCCACCGAGGTCCATAAATGGAGCCTTGCCAAAAAGATCAAGCGCGACTGGAAACACGCCCATGGCGGGTGAAACAGACATCACCGCCGCCAACAGCGGGGTGGGCGCGATGCGGACGGTCTTCAACGTGGGCGCGCTGGAAAGCTGGCTGAGCGCCCATATGGACGGTTGGCGCGGGCCGCTGACGGTAGAGCAATTCAAGGGCGGGCAATCGAACCCGACCTATCGGTTGACCACGCCCGCGGGTCGCTATGTGCTGCGGCGCAAGCCTGCGGGGCCGGTGCTGAAGGGCGCGCATGATGTGCTGCGCGAGGCGCGGGTGCAGCAGGCGCTGGCGGGCAGCGATGTCCCCGTCGCCCGCATCCATGCCGTGTGCGAGGATGACGGCATCATCGGCAGCCCCTTCTATATCATGGATATGGTCGAGGGCCGCGTGTTCTGGGACGCCAGTCTTAGCGCCCTGCCGATGGGCGAACGGGCGGCCTGTTATGATGAAACCAACCGCGTGATCGCCGCCTTGCACAGGGTGGATTATGGCGCGGCGGGGCTGGAGAATTACGGGCGCCCCGGCAATTATTTCGCCCGCCAGATCAAGCGGTGGAGCGAGCAATATCTGGCCGATGAACTGGCCGGGCGGGATCCGATGATGGACGCAATGGTGGCATGGTTGCCCGGCGCCATTCCCGACGGCGATGAGACCAGCATCGTCCACGGCGATTTCCGCATCGACAATGCCATCTTTCACCCCACTCAGCCGCGCATTCTGGCGGTGCTGGATTGGGAGCTGTCGACGCTGGGCCATCCGCTGGCCGATTTTGCCTATCATGCGATGGTCTATTCGATGCCGCCCGATATTGTCGCGGGGCTGGGCGGGGCCGATCCGGTTGCGCTGGGATTGCCCTCGCTTGAGGATTACATCGCCGCCTATTGCCGGCGGACGGGGCGCGGCAGCATCGACCATTGGAACTTCTATCTGGCCTTCAACTACTTTCGTCTGGCCGCGATTTTCCATGGCATCAAGGGTCGCGTCCTGCGCGGCAATGCCAGCAATGCCCAGGCCGCGCAAAGGGCGCAGGCCTTTCCAAGGCTGGCCCGCCTCGCCCATTCCTTCATCTAGAAAGCTTCCGCCATGGCCGCGCTGCCTGCTCATGTCCCCGCCGATCTCGTCGTTGATTTCAACATCTTTGACCCGCCCGGCGCCGAGGCGGACTATATCGCGGCATGGCAGGCGCTGCGCCGCCCCGGCGGGCTGGGTCTGGTGTGGACCACGGCCTTTGGCGGGCACTGGATCGCCACGGATGGCGCGGTGATCCGCCGCCTCTGGGCGGATGCGCAAAACCTGTCGAGCCAGGTTCTGGCCGTGGTGCCGGGTCTTGGCGAGGTGATGCAACTGATCCCGCTGCAAAATGACGGGGCCGAGCATAAGGCGTTTCGCAATCCCATCATGAAGGGCTTTGCCGGGCGCCATATTGCCGCGCTGGAACCCGCGGTGCGCGCGCTGGCTCGCGAATTGATCGCGGGCGTGATGCCGCGCGGGACTTGCGATTTCATGCCCGATTTTGCCGAGATCTTTCCGGTCCATATCTTCCTCTCGATGCTGGGCGTGCCGGTCGAGGATCGCGAAAAGCTGCGCCCGCTGGGCGCGCAATTGACGCGGCCCGATGGCACGATGAGCGTGGTCGAATTGCGCGATGCGGTGGATGATTATCTGCGCGCCCATGTCCGGCAAAGGCTGGCCGCGCCGGGTGATGATCTGCTCAGCCGCATTCTGGCCGAACCGGTGCAGGGCCGCGCATGGACGCTGGACGAGGCGCTGCGCATGGCGCGCAATGTGCTGTTTGCAGGGCTGGACACGGTGGCGGCGATGGTGGGCATGGTGGCGATGCATCTTGCCCGCTATCCAGAGGATCAGCGCCTGCTCCGCGCCCGGCCCGACCTGATCCCGGCGGCGGCGGATGAATTGATGCGACGCTATCCCTCCGCCTCGGTGTCGCGCAATGCGGTGGCGGATATTGACGTCAACGGCGTCACCATCAAGGCGGGCGATATCGTCTATCTGCCCAGCATGCTGCACAATCTGGACCCGACCTGTTTCGACCAGCCGGAGGAGGCAAGGTTTGATCGCGGCCTCAACCCCATCCACCACACCACCTTTGGCGTGGGCGCGCATCGCTGTGTCGGCGCGGGGCTGGCACGGATGGAAATGATCGTGTTTCTTCAGGAATGGCTGGGCGCCCTGCCCGAATTTGCCATCGACCCGGAGAAGCCGGTCACGATGAAGGCCGGCAATGTCGGCACATTGACCAGCCTTCCCCTGATCTGGGATCAGCGCGTGGGAACGGGCTTCTCGCCCGCATAATCGTAAAAGCCCCGCCCCGTCTTGCGGCCATACCAGCCCGCCTCGACATATTTTTGCAGCAGGGGCGCAGGGCGATATTTGCTGTCGCCGGTGGTGCGCAAGTACACCATCATGATCTCATACAGCGTATCCAGCCCGATGAAATCAGCCAGCTCAAGCGGCCCCATCGGATGAGCCAGTCCCAGCTTCACCCCGGCGTCGATGTCGGCAATGCTGCCTGTGCCATTGCCCAGCACAAAGATCGCCTCGTTGATAAAGGGTACAAAGATCCGGTTGACGACAAAGCCGGGATCATCCTGCGCCAGCACCACGGTCTTGCCCAGTTTTTCACCAAAGGCACGGGTGCGCGCGGTGATATCAGGCCGCGTGGCAAGGCCGGGAATGACCTCGACCAGCGGCATCACCGGCACCGGATTGAAAAAGTGTATGCCGATGAAACGCCCCTGATCGGGCGCGCTGCGCGACATGCGGGTGATCGAGAGCGAACTGGTGTTCGTGGCCAGCACCGCGTCAGCACCCAGGACCGAAGCCGTGCTTTCAAAGATTTTGAGCTTGATGTCCTCGCGCTCGGTCGCGGCCTCGATGATGATGTCGGCCTGCGCCATGGGGGCGATATCGGCGACCGGCGTGATCGCGTCCAGAACCTCGCCCGCCTGCCCCTCGCTCATCTTCTCCTTGGCCACCAATCGGACCAGCGCTTTGCCGATCCCCGCCTTGCCCTGCTCGGCCCGCGTCAGGCTGACATCGGACAAGAGCACCTTGTGCCCGGTCTGGGCGGCGGTCTGGGCAATGCCCACGCCCATCTGGCCCGCGCCGATCACGCCAACAATCTGCATGCTTCTCAACCTTTCATGGCCATGTGTTGCACCAGAGGTAAGGCGCGCATGCGACCTGCAACACTGCCTCAAAGGATAGGGGGCAAGCGCGCCCCGCCATGCCAGAATTGCCCCGGCCGCACAGATGGCAAACGGGAGAAGGGCAATGCGAAACAGGCTGGATGGCAAGGTGGCCTTGGTCACGGGCGGCGGCATGGGCATGGGGGCGGCCACCGCGCGGGTCATGGCCGGATATGGCGCGCGCGTGATGGTGGCCGACCGCAATATGGAGGCGGCGCGCGAAACCGTGCAATCCATTCTCGATGCGGGCGGGACGGCGGCGGCGCAACTCTGCGATGTGGCCGAAGAAGCGCAGGTGGCCGAGATGATCGCGGCCTGTGTCGCCACTTTTGGCCGCCTTGATTGCGCGGTCAACAATGCGGCCATCGCGCCCGATCTGTTGCCGATTGCCGATGCCGATATGGAGGTGTGGGACCGGGTGATCCGGGTCAATCTGCGCTCGGTGATGCTTTGCATGAAATACGAGATCCGCCAGATGCTGGCGCAGGGCGGCGCGGGCGCCATCGTCAATATCGCCTCGGTCAGTTCGGTGCGCCCGCTGCCGGGCAATTCGGCCTATGTCGCGGCCAAACATGGCGTAATCGGCCTGACCAAGACCGGCAGCGTCGAATATGCGCCAAAAGGCATCCGCGTGAATGCGGTGATGCCCGGCGCCATCGACACGCCGATGCTGCGCCAGTCGCTGGCTGACACCGGCTATACCGAGGCCGATTTCGCCCCTGCGCTCAGCCTGTTTGGCCGCTTTGGCCGCCCTGAGGAAGTGGCCGAGGCGAGCGCGTGGCTATGTTCGGATGCGGCCAGCTATGTCACCGGCCACGCGCTGGGGGTCGAGGCGGGCTATCTGACACGGTGAACCGTCAATTGCGCGTGCGCATGTGCCGCCCCGCCAGATAGGCAAACACCATCCCCGGCCCCAGCGTGCCCCCGCCCCCGCCATAGGTCATGCCCATCATGCTGGCCATAGCATTGCCGGCGGCATAAAGTCCGGGGATGGGTTGCATATCGAGATCCAGCACCCGGCCCAGCGTATCGGCCTGCGCCCCGCCCTTGGTGCCCAATGCGCCGCTTTTGACCTCGGCGGCATAGTAAGGCCCGCCATCGATCCGGCCCAGTGTGGCCTCTTTGCGCCCCTTATGCGCCGGATCGCCCCAATAGAGGTCGTAATAGCTCTCACCGCGGCCGAAATCCTCGTCAGCGCCTTTGTCCACCATCGCGTTCCAGCGCGCGACCGTGGCCTCCAGCGCATCGCCCGGCACGCCCAGCCTGTCGGCCAGTTCGCCCAGCGTCTGCCCGCGCATGATCCAATCGGCAGGCTCCTTGCGATGGCTATCACCGGTGCCGATCAATTGCGCGTCCAGAAAGCCCCATTTGTCGTAAAACGCCTGATTGAACACGCACCAGCAAGGCAGGTTGCGATAGGTGCTGCTCTTCTGGTCGATCTCGTGAAAGGCGCTGCCAAACGCATTGTAATTGGCCGCTTCGTTGCAAAAGCGCTTGCCCGCCCGATTGATCATGATCGTGCCGGGCAATGTCCGCTCGCCGGTGAACAGCATCATCCCCTTGGCGTTGAGAGGGGCCTCGACAATCGGCATCCACCATGCCTCGCGCATCGATCCCATCATCGCGCCCGCACGCATCGCCATCTTCTGACCATCGCCGGTGTTGGTGTCGATCGACACCGCATTTTGCAAAGGCCCGCGCAGGAAGGCTTTCCTGAACGCCTCATTGTGCTCAAATCCGCCGGTGGCCAGCATCACATTGCGCGCCCGCAACACCTGTCCATCGGCCAGCTCGACGCCCGCGACACACCCCTCATCCAGCACCAGATCCTTGCCCCCCACGCCCAGCAGGAATTCCACCCCCCGGTCGAGACACCCGCGCAACAACCGGCCCACCAGCGAATGCCCCAGTCCGCGCTCATCATTGGCCGCGCGACGCTCCGCTTCTTCGATGGGCAAGGGATCGGGCACCGCCTGTGCCAGCGAAGTTTCCCCCACGGTGAAATAGACATGGGGCCAGTAATAGGGCGATTTCTCAACCCTTTCCGCCCATTCTCCCAATTCGCCATAGGGATAGACCGGACATTCCAGCGTCCGCCCCCCGCGCGATGCCGCGCCGGGCCGTTCGGGGTGATAATCAGGGAAATCCGGCACCACGCTGAATTTGACCGGCGTGCTCTCCTCAAGGAACTGCACCATGGTGATGCCGCCGTCGATATAGGCCGCCGCCATCGCCGGATCGATCAATCCATTCGACATGCTGTCAAGATAGGTCAGTGCCTTTTCGCGGCTGTCCTGCTTGCCATAGGCCTGTTGATGGGGGTTGCAGGGGATCCAGATCTGCCCGCCCGACCAGGCGCTGGTGCCGCCGATCTTCTCGCCCTTTTCCACCACGAGAACGCGCAGCCCCTCCTCGGCCGCCGTCAGCGCAGCCGTCAGCCCCGCTGCGCCCGAACCCAGCACTATCAGATCAAAATCCGCCTCCGACATAGCCAAATCTCCCGCATCAGGCGCAGGTCTGTTGCCTGACCTTTACGGTGATGTTAGCCAAGCCCGAGCCTGCCTGAACCTCTCAACAGTCTCAGGTGCCGCCATCCGCAACCGGCGTGCTAGAACCTCTGCGCCACCGCGCTATTTCGGAGATATTCGATGCTGCCATCCACCACCCGCGCGCTTGTCACCACTTTGCGGGAAGACGCAAGGATGGTGGTCGAACTGGTCGAACAGCCCCTGCCCGCGCCCGGCCCCGACGATGTGCTGGTTCAGGTGGAGGCGGCCCCGATCAACCCGTCCGATCTGGGGCTGATGTTCGGTCCGGCGCTGATGGCGGAGGCCACTTATGAGCTGGGGCGCGTGGAGGCGCCGGTGCCGCCTGCCGCGATGAAGGCGCTGAGCGCGCGGGTCGGGCAGCCATTGGGGATCGGCAATGAAGGCGCAGGGGTCGTGGTAGGCGCGGGCACCAATGCTCAGCACATGATCGGACGGCGGGTGGCCGCCTTTGCCGGGGCGATGTACAGCCAGTATCGCGTCATCCCGGCCGCCGAATGCATGGTGCTGCCCGAAGGAATTACTGCTCGTCAGGGCGCGGCAGCCTTTGTCAACCCATTGACTGCACTTGCCTTTATCGAAACCATGCGGGCCGAGGGCCTATCCGCCTTGGTCCATACGGCGGCGGCATCCAATCTGGGCCAGATGCTGGTGCGGCTTTGTCTGGCTGATGGCATCCCACTCGTCAATATCGTGCGCAGCGCGCAGCAGGTTGCATTGCTGCGCGCCATGGGTGCCCACTATGTCCTCGACAGCACCAGCGCCACTTTCTCTCAGGAGCTTGAGCAGGCCTTGGCGGAAACCGGCGCGCGGGTTGTGTTTGATGCCATCGGCGGCGGCCCGTTGCTGGGCACGATCCTGACCGCGATGGAAAGGGTGGCAACCGCTGATGGCGCCTATTCGCGCTATGGCTCGACGCAGGTGAAGCGCGGATTTGTCTATGGCGCGCTGGATATGGCGCCGATCACCCTGCCGCGCACTCTCGGCTTTGTGTGGGATGTGTCGGGCTGGTTGCTGTCTCCCATGATGGAGAGGCTTGGCCCCGAGGCGAGGGCGCGGGTGCATGGCCGCGTCGCAGCCGAACTGACGACTACCTTTGCCTGCCATTACAAGGGTGAATTGTCGCTGGCCGATGCGCTGTCGCGCGAAGCGGTCGCCGATTACACCAGACGCGCAACGGGCAGCAAATTCCTGATCCTGCCGTGTAACAGTTCAATTGACATGTGACAGCCCGCTCCTTCTGCGGCAATGGCACCTGCGACATCGAACGTGAAGACCTTGGGCGTTGGCGTGATGGGGTGGTCGGCCTGGGCGAAAGCACCGCCGACAACCAAGTCATGCATTGATCGCGTTGGGAATGGGGGAACCGTGGATGGCGCTCCCCGGCTACAACAGAAGATTGCCAATGTTGCTGCCCTATCCTGCCCAAGGCAGGAAACATCATTGCCTGCCCCCCCCCCCCGCCTGGGTTCTGTCGCAAAGATTGGGTTCGGCCGAGAAGGGCTCTTTGACATGTTGAATTATGTGGCGAGGGCTTCGAACTGCTGGGCGACGGACGGATTTCGCCCGTCGCTCCGGGTTTGAACAGGCCACCCCATTTGATTTTTGCGGATCATATGGATGAGTTCGATGCCCTCCAGGATGATCGCGGCGCTGGCCATCGACTTGAAGCCGAGCATCGGGCGGGTTCTACGTTTGATCCGCCGGTGGTCCTGCTCGATCCGGTTGTTCATGTACCGGTTCTGGCGGATGGTTACCGGCTTGACCCTGGATCGCGTCTGCAATCTGACCTCGCCATGGCAGCGCCGGGCGGCTTCCAGATTGGTCTGACTGCCGTCGATCGTAACCTGCGGCGGCAAGCCATGGCGCTTGTATGCGCGCCGGAAAAACCGGCGTGCGTCCTTGAGGTTGCGCTTGGCCGAAAACATGAAGTTGACCGTGGCGCCCACCTTATCGATGGCCCGATACAGATACATCCACTGGCCCTTCACCTTGATGTACGTCTCGTCCATATGCCATTGACCCGCGACCGGCCGCTTGCGCCGGTTGAAACTGGTCAGCAATTTCGGCGCATATCGCAACATCCAACGATGGATCGTGGAATGGTCCACGCTGATCCCGCGCTCGGCGATCATCTCCTCCAAGTTCCGAAGGCTCAAGCCGTAACTCAGATACCAGCGTACGCACAGCAGGATCAGCGACGCATCAAAGTGGCGACCTTTGAACATCTCAATCCCTCAAAGCCTGATGCCGCTACCCATTGCCGCCCCCATGCGCAAGCTTGCGACAGCCCCCCCACGCTGCCCCATCTGATCATCTGGAAACCGGCGGAAACGAGCCGCCCGCTTTTCGTGGTAGGCCGACCCTTTGATGGCGGGGCAGCGGAGGCAGGCAATGGCCAAATGGTGGCATTGCTCGCGCCTGACCGCCCAATGGTCGAGCGTATTCATGCCATGGCGCTGGCCCAAGGCGCAACATGCGAGGGCAAGCCGGGCCTGCGCCCGCATTACCACGCCGACTATTATGGCGCCTATTTTCGCGATCCAGACGGCAACAAGCTGTGTATCGTCTGCCATGATCCTCAAGGAGGCATCGATGCCTGAACGTGATCCTGCACCGCGCGAGGCTCTCGCCATTGCGCCGCGCGCGAAGCCTTCCAACTATCCGCCCGAATTTGCCGCCCGTGTGGCGGGGCGGGTCAAGCGGCAATTGGGCGATGCCTTCGGCCTGACGCGCTTCGGGGTGAACCTCACCATCCTGCCGCCGCAAGCCCAGTCCGCCCTGCTCCACCGGCATAGCCGGCAGGAGGAGTTCATCTACATCCTGTCTGGCCATCCCACCTTGCGCACCGATGCAGGCGAGACGCTGCTTTCGCCCGGCATGTGTGTGGGTTTTCCGGCAGAAGGTGTGGCGCATCATCTGATCAACCGAACCGGCGGGGACGTCCATTATCTGGAGGTAGGCGATCGTGATCCCAACGATCAGGGCGAATATCCCGAGGACGATCTGGTCGCCCAATGGTCAGGCGGGCGCTGGCTCTTCACACACAAGGATGGCACGCCTTGGTGAAAATCCCTCAAGAACCGCCGTTCATCTGAAGAAAGCGCTCCGCATCGAGAGCCGCCATGCACCCCATGCCCGCAGCCGTCACGGCCTGACGATAGACCTTGTCAGCCACATCGCCTGCGGCAAACACGCCGGGGATCGCGGTCAGCGAGGTGCCGGGGCGGACCTGCAGATATTGATCCTCGTCCAGCGGCATCTTCCCCGCGAACAGCGCCGTCGCGGGCTTGTGGCCAATGGCGACGAAGGCGCCCTGCGTCGGGTGGTGACTGATCCGACCGTTCACCGTATCGATCAGGGCCACCCCGCTCAGCGCCCCGCCCGGCCCCCCACCGACAAAACGCGCCACCGCCTTGTTCCACAGCACATGGATGCCGGGATGGGCCAGCAACCGATCCTGCAACATCTTTTCCGCGCGCAACGTATCGCGGCGGTGGATCAGGGTGACGCTGGGGCTGTGGTTGGTCAGGTAAAGCGCTTCCTCGACCGCAGTATTGCCGCCGCCGATCACGCAGACCTCCCGCCCGCGATAGAAAAAGCCGTCGCAGGTGGCACAGGCCGATACGCCCTTGCCCGACAGCGCCGCTTCACCCTCGGCCCCCAGCCAACGGGCCTGCGCGCCGGTGGCGATGATCAGCGCGTCGCAAGTGTAGGTGACGCCGCCATCCGCGATCAGGCGGAAAGGCCGCCTCGACAGATCGACATCCACGATCGTGTCCCACACCATGCGGGTGCCGACATGCTCGGCCTGCGCCTGCATTTGCTCCATCAGCCATGGCCCCTGGATGGCCTCGCGAAATCCGGGATAGTTCTCGACCTCGGTGGTGATGGTCAATTGCCCGCCCGGCTGCATCCCCTGAATGACGATAGGGTTCAGCCCTGCCCGCGCGGCATAGATCGCCGCACTCAGCCCCGCCGGACCAGACCCCAGAATGATCACGCGGGCAAAGTTCTGATCACCGCTCGCTGGACCGCTCATTGCCCTGCCCCCCCGGCCTTGGCAGGCAGGCGCAGGAATTCCGCCTCGATGACCACCGACACATCATCCCCCAGCATCGAGGCATAGCGGTTCATGCCGAATTCCGATTTGTGGATCACCGTACTGGCGGAAAAGCCTGCACGCGGGGTCGGCAGGCCAAAGCCGGTGCCCGTGCCGTTGAATGTGACAGCAAGGGTCACGGGCCGCGTCACGCCGCGCATCGTCAGATCGCCGGTCATGGTGCCGCGATGCCCATCGCCCGGATCAATCGATCGCGAAACAAAGCTGATGGTTTTGTCATGCGCGGCATCGAACCAAGCCTCCTGCGCCAATTCCTTGTCCAGCGCTGGCTGTCCGGTGCTGACCGAGGCGGGGTCGATTTGCGCGGAAACATGCGCGGCGGCGGGATGGGCCGGATCATAATCGAATTGCGCCGCGATCCTGTCGAACCGCAGGGTGAAGAACGAAAAGCCCAGATGGCTCAGCCTGACGGTGAGGCTGGCGTGGCCCGGATCGATCTTCCATGCCCCGGCGGGCAGATCGGCGGGATTGCGCGACACGATGCCCGGTTCCGCCCACGCGGGCGTCGCGGCAAGGATCGCCAGCGCAGCGCCGGCGAGACAACGAAAAGTCATGGGAAATTCCTGTGCAGAGATGTCGATCAGGGCTGAACCGCAGCGCGCGTGGGGTGCCAGACCATCAGCTTCCAGCCCTGTCCGTCGCGGAGATAGACCGAGGTGAAATATTGCGTCCCGACATTGCCGCGCCCGTTGACCGTGACATTGAAGCGGAACAGGCCTGACAAAACCCCCACCCCGCCACGCACCGAGGCATGCAGGTCATCGAGGCTGTAGCTGTTATAGACCACGCCTTCGGTCGCCAGATGGTCGAGATAGGCCTTCTTGTCGCGTTCAAACCCCGAGGCATCGACATAGATCAGATCGGCGCTGGTCATGGCATCGATAGCAGCCAGATCGACATGGGCGACGGCCTTGCGCCGGGCATGTTCAAAGGCGATCAGCCCATCGGCGGGAGAGGCAGCCGATGCAGCAACCGGCATGACCGCCAGCAGGCAGGTGAGCGAACCAAGGAAAAATCGGGTCATGAGGGGAAACCTCGCATGGCTTCGCCGCGCCCCCCAGCGAGAGGGACCGCAACGGGAAAATAGCATTGGGCGTCGGGGGCGTGGCTGGATTAAAGCCTATTTCAGCGCATATTTCACCGAACAGCCGTAAGGCATTGCCGCCTTGGTCGTGATCGGCTTGCCCGCCAGTGCCTCATCCAGCGCGGCGGCAATGTAGTTCTTGGCCATGGGCAGATCCTCCACCCGGTTAGTGGGGATGCTGTCAATGCCGCCCATATAGAGCAATTTGCCATCGCGCCCGATCAGGAACATATGCGGCGTGGTGGTGGCCCCGTACATATGCCCCACCGTGCCCTTGGGATCGAGCAGGACATCGGTGGGCGCCGCCTTTTGCAGCGCGGCGGTGGCCAGCGCCGCTTCGGGTGTGCGATAGCCTTCGCGCCCCGGCGCGCCCGAATTGATCGACAGCCACGTCACGCCGCGCTTGGTGTAGGTGCGCTGAAGCCCCTGCATATGGTTGCTGCCATAGTGTTTGCGCACAAAGGGGCATTCCGGGTTGGTCCATTCCAGCACGATGAACTTGCCCTTGAAGCGGTCGAGCGAGACCTCTTTGCCATGCATGTCGGTCAGGGTGAAATTGGGCGCGACATCGCCCACATGCACATCGGCCAGCGCCGCCACCGGACCGGCGACAAGGGTAAAGGACAAAACGACGGACAGAGATTTGCGGTTCATAATCAGCTCCTTGATCGGAATGACATTCATGCTTTGGGCGAGGCGGCAGGCAGGCGGGCCAATGCGCTGACGATCTCCTCCTTCGAGACCAGATCGCGCACCAGCAGCGGCTCGCCCTCGCCCGGCGCATAGAGGATGTGCAAGGGCACCCCGCTGCGCCCATGGGCGGCCAGAATTTTGGTGATAATCGCATCGCGCCGGGTCCAGTCGGCCTCCATCAACACCACGCCGTGCTCGCGGAAGGCGCGGGTGACGTCCGGTTTGCTCAGCACCATCTGCTTGTTGACGATGCAGGTGGCGCACCATGCCGCGCTGAAATCGACGAAAACGGGTTTGCCCTCGCTGCGCATCTGCGCCAGTTTTTCGGGGGTGTAGGCCTGCCACTCGCCCGAGGTGTCACTGGCCGCGGCGGGCGGCAGCAACAGCGATCCGGCATAGGCAAACCACAGCGCCGCTGCTCCAGAGGCCAGCAGCACGCCCAGCGCGCGACGGCGCACCGGCGCCTCCTGAAACATCGTGCCCCAGCGGCCCCATGTCCACAGCCCGATCGAGAGCAGCAGCATGGCGATCATCGCCTGCAACAGGCCGTTCATCCCGGTCTGCTGGCCAAACACCCAGAGCAACCAGATGATCGTGCCCAGCAGCGGAAAGGCCATCGCCTGCTTGAGCGTGTCCATCCACGCCCCCGGCTTGGGCAGAAAAGCCAGCCATTGCGGGCGCAGCGACAGCACCAGATAGGGCGAAGCCATGCCCAGCGCGAGAGCGGTGAACACTACAAAGCCGATGAAGGTGGACTGGGTCAGCGCAAAGGCCAGCGCCGTGCCCATGAAAGGCGCGGTGCAGGGCGTGGCCAGAACCGTGGCCAGAACGCCGCTCATGAACGAGCCGCTGACGCCGCCCTTGTTGCGCACACGCCCGGCAGCGCCCACCAAGCCTGCGCCCATTTCAAAGATGCCCAGCAGGCTGAAGGCCAGCGCCAGCAGCAGCAGGCACAGCAGCACGACGATGATCGGCGACTGCAACTGAAACCCCCATGCCAGTTGCGCCCCCGCCGCGCGCAGGCCCATCAACGTGCCCGCCAGCACCCAGAACGAAGTCAGCACCCCAAGCACATAAATCCAGCCATGCAGCGCGATCTTGCGGCGATCATCGCCCGCGCTTTGCACAAAACCCATGATCTTGAGCGAGAGCACCGGAAAGACGCAGGGCATCAGATTGAGGATCATGCCCCCGACAAAAGCCGTCAGCAACATGCCGCCCAGCGTGGCCAGATCGGTGCCGGATGCAACGGGGGGCAGAATCTGTCCAGCCGCCTTGGCCCCGATGCGGGTTGTCACCTGCGCGGCGCTGAGGCCATCGCCCCAGCCGCCGCCCGGCGCCACCCACACGCCGTTGAGTGCGCCGGGGGTGCCTTGCGCATATTGCGAGGGCTTGAGCGTGACCGACAGCGCGCCATTCTCGACCGTGGCAGTTTGCGGCGCGCCCGATTGGGTCACACCCGCATCATCGGCAAAGAAATAGGTGTCCTTGGGCAAGGCTTGCCCGGCGGCAGGGCGGGCAGACAGACGATAGGAACCATCGCCCAGCCGCTGCGAGGTGAACTGCCATTTGGGCGCGGATTGGGGCAATTGCGCGCCGGCCTTGGCAAACAGCGCGGCTTGCGCCTGATCCATCGCCACCGCTTGGCCCACCGGCAGAGTCAGCGCCAGATCCGCCCCGCCCGGAATGCATTCTTCCGCGCTGCACACCAGCCAGTCGACGCGCGCCTTGATCTGGGCTTTATCGCCCGCCACCGCTGCGGTCCGGATCGGGCTGGCCAACAGAACATCGCCTTCATAGCCATAATTCATGATGGTGGAGAGCGGCAGGCGTGCGGGCGTGGGCCATGCAATCGGCCCGGCCTCAAAACCTTTGGGCAGCGTCCATTTGATGGTCGTGGCCAGCCCTGAATCGCCCGAATTGCGCCAATAGGTGTGCCAATGCGGGTCCATCGTCAGATGCACGCCCAGCGTGACCGGCTGACCCGGCACATAGGCGCTTTCCCGCGCGACCAGTTCGGCCACTACATGGCCATCACGCACCGGCGCTGCGTGGGAGAGCGAAGCGCAAAGCAGACCGGCCAAGCCGAACAGCGCGCGGGCGAGTTTGGGAAGATGCATGTTCATGGAACCTTCGTTGCCTCCCAAGCCTGAAGCCGCCATTGGCCATGGTCCCGGACATAGACCGCGGTGAACAGCGTCTTGCCCGTGCGGACGGGGGGAGAGGATGCATTGGTGGCAAAGGTGTAAAGCCCGTGGGTGACGGCCACATCGCCGATCACCCGCACGCTTTCCTTGCCTATGTCATAGGATGCCAGCGTCACTTCACCCTTGGCGATATAGGCGAGATATTGTGCCTTGTTCTGCCGCAATCCGCCGGCGTGGACATAGTTGAGATCGGCGGTGGTCATCCGGTCCAGCGCGGTCAGATCGCGCGCGACGGTGGCATCCAGCCGCTGTCGCTCGATTTTCAGCACGGTCTGTTCGACTGGGGCGGCGGCGGGGGCCGGGGCGGTAATCGCCAGCAGCGGTAGGAAGGCAGCAGCCCTCCATGCGAGATGTCTCATCCTCGGGCTCCTCAAAACTTCTTGGAAATGTCGAGCGTCCAGGTCCGGCCCGGCAGCAATTGGCCATAAACACCCGTGTTATAGCCCTGCGGCGTGCCGTCGAGCGGGGGGTGCTGATCAAGCAGATTGACCACGCCGAGCCGCACGCCCAGCCCGTTCAGCACATCGCGGCGGTCGCGAAACTCATAGCCGACCGACAGGTTGTAGGTGGTGGTTGCAGGCACGACATAGCGGTAATAGACCGTGCCCAGATTGGTGCCCTTGGCGATATAGGACGGGGCGCCCAATTGCTGGTACAGCGCTTCGGACTGGGCCTGCTGAGCGGCGGTGGCGACCGGCAGGGTCACGCTGCTCGATTGATAGGAGCCGATGTAATAGGCCCCCAGCGAGGCCGAAAAGCCGCCCTTGAGCCAGGTCAGGTTGAGATTGCCGCGCCATTTGCTGGCCCCATCCCGCCCCAGCCGCACATCGGGCAGCGAGCCCGTGGTGGGCGTCACCTCGTAACGGCGCAGGTTGGCCGCGTCGAATTGCAGCATGAAGCGGCCAACCGGCAATTCGGGCAAACGATAAGTGACGCTGAAATCGAGGCCGGAGATGAAGGAACTGGCCGAATTATAGGGCGGCGTACGCACGCCATAGACCGTGTTGTCGGCATTGCGGATGACGCGCGGATCGCCCTTATAAGCATCGGTGCCGCTGCCGAACGGCTGAGCGCCATAGGCGATGCCCGGATTGGCCGCGACGATCTTGCTGAGCAAGGCCGCGTCATTTTGCAGAATGTCGGACACAGCCACCGTGGTGATCAGATTGCGCTGGCTGATCTCCCAGTAATCGACCGAAAAACGCAGGCCGCGCACAAAGGGCACATCGACCACCGCGCCCAGCGACCGCCCCGTCGATTCCTCGGGCTTGAGCGTCGAATTGCCCGCAAAAATTGTCCAACGCGGCCCGCTGACATTGGTCATAGGGTCGAGGAACACCGACAGGCTCTTGCGTTCGCCACCATTGAGTGTGGGCAGATTGGGCGCGCGAAAACCCTGATTGTACGAACCGCGGAACAGCAGCCAGCGGGTCGGGCGCAGCGTGGCGCCGAATTTGGGTTTCACCACTGAGCCAAAATCGCTGTAATTCTCAAACCGGAACGATCCGGTCAGTTCGAGCGAGCGGATCAGCGGCACCTTGTTGTCGGGAGAAATGACCGGCAACACCGCCTCGCCATAAAGGCTGCTGATGTTGCGGCTTGCGGCCCAGTTGGCGGCGGGACCGAACAGGATGAAATCATTGTTATCCGTCGCCAGTCCCGATCCCGCCGGGTTCAGCCCCGCATAGGGCGGCATGGTGAAACTGAACGTCTCGCGCCGGAATTCGCCGCCCGCCGCAACCGACAAGGGCCCTGCCCACAGATCGATCAGCTTGCCGCTGATTTTCGCGTCCACACTGGCCAGCGACGACCGGCCCTGCCGCTTGAAATCAGCCAGAAACGGGCTGTAGGCGCTGGCCGGATTGCTGTAGGGCTGATCAACGACAACCGCCCCGCCCACCTGTTTGAAGGTAAAGCCGAAGGGATTGTAGGTGCCATCGCTCACCGCCTTTTGCAGCAGGCTTTCGCGCACGGCATTATGGCCGATGTCGGTCACTTCGCTGGCGGTGTAATAGGCCGCCGCTTCCCAGCGCCACTTGTCGGCCAGCGTGCCGCGCAGCCCGCCCAGAACCCGGTAAACCGTATCGGTAATCTCATCGCGCTCATTGGGCAGATCGGTGAAGACCTTGGTGAGCAGCGTGACGGGCTGGCCATAGGGGTTGAACGGGCTGCCGGCGGGCACGATCAGCTTCTGATCGGCAAAGCTGCCGCCGTTATAGCTGATGGGCTGGCGCACCAGCACCGAATGGGCGCGGTAATAGGACAATTCGGCAAAGGCCGTGATGGCGGGCGAAAGCTCATAATCCACCGCCGCGAACAGGTTGATCCGGTCGCTTTGCGGCACGATGGCCTGATAGGCATTGTTGTTGAAGTAATAGCCGGGCGCGGTATCGATGCTGCGCGCAGGCGCGGTGGTGGTGAGGGAATAGGAACTGCTTTGCGGCACCACATAATTCGTCGTGCTGCCCGAACCCACGATAAAGCTGGGATAGGCCCCCGCCGCCTGCAGGCGATAGAAGGGGTTGGCCGACAGCGGGATCAGCGTGCTGACCGCATTCCACGGCGCGGGGGCCTGCGAAACGAAATTGCCGGCGGCGGTATAGGGTCGGTCTTTCAGAAAGATCGCGTCGCGGTGGTAAAAATCGACGGTGGCCGTGACATGCCCGCGCCCCTGCGCGAATTTCATGCCCGCCAGCAGCGAGCCGCTGAACTCCTTGCCATCGCCATATTCATTCGCGGTGGAGCGGATCCTGGCCTCCAGCCCGTTGAATTTCTTGTCGATGATATAGTTGATGACGCCCGCCACCGCGTCGGAGCCATAGATCGAGGAGGCGCCATCGCGCAGCAATTCAATGTGATCCAGACCCTGTGTCGGCAATTGATTCACATTGACAGAAGAGGAAGGCAGGCCGCCTTCGTCGGTCGTGCTGATGGCATGGGGGGCAAGGCGGCGCCCGTCGAGCAGGACCAGCGTATTGCCGCTGCCGATACCGCGCAGGTTGATCGCCGCGAAATCGCCGCGCGCCGAAAAGGAACCATTGGCCCCTTCGTTGAGCGGCGCACCCGTCACCTGCGGCAGGCTGGTGAGCAGCGCGACGGGCGTGCTGGCATTGCGCGTTTCGATGGCGCTGCGATCGACGACCGACAAAGGCAGGGCGCCGCTGTCGGCGCGCTTGATGTTGCTGCCGGTCACGATAATTTCTTGGACCGGCGGTTCGGGCTGGCGTGCCCCGCCTTCGATGGGCGCCACAGGAAGGCCGATGGCCTGCGTCATGGCCACCGGGGTCGTCCGGGCATGGGACGCCTCGCCCGATTTGCGCAGGACCACCGTATGCCCATTGTCGCTGATCACGCTCAGCCCGGTCCCGGTCAGGACAGTTTTGAGGGCCTGTCGGACATCATAGGCGCCGTGCAGGGATTGAATTCTGCCCGCGCTGGCATCGTCGAGCGGAAAGATGATCTGAAGCCCGGCCTGTCTGGCAAACAGGGGCAGACCGGTACGCACCGATTGAGCAGGAAGATCGAAATTCCTGGTCTGTGCTGTGGCGGTGGCAGGCTGGGCATAGATGGCAACACTGGCCATCAAGGCCGCCCGACAAAGGCTTCCTCTCATCACTCTCTCCTTACCTCACCCTTTGTTGTCCAGGGTGTTTTTGGTCTTCAGGACAGATGACGAGCGTGAAAAAATATTCCGCCGCTCTGACTGGATATTTTTACAAAAACCTTCGTGCCCCCGATTATTCTATCGAAGCACAGAAAAATTCACTTTTTCATCAGGCGGATCGTTTCGCCCTGCCGGTCCACTTTGGCATCCAGCATGGTGGCCGCCGCCAGCGCGAAGCCCTGAGGATCACCGCGCGAAAACCAGCCGATGACCCTTTTGTCGCCCAGCGCCGGATCGACAATGACGATCTGGGTCCGGTTATAGCGGTTGAAACTGTCCGCCGCCTCGCGCAGGGTTTCCCCGTCCAGCCCGACCGACCCTTCGCGCCATGCCATCTGGCGGTTCATCGCATCATCGGACAGGCGGGCCAGCTTCAGCCCTCCGGCCCGGTCGATCATCGCGGTTTCATTGCGGTGCAGGTCGATGGCGCGCGCATGATCGGCGGCTGTCATCCGTACGATGCCCTCGCTGACCACGATCCGCGTCGCGCCCTCCCTGCTGACCGAAAAGGCGGTGCCGACCGCAACGAAGCGGGCCCCATTGGCCGAAACGGTGAAAGGCCGGGTCTTGTCCTTGGCAACGTGGAACCAGCCGGTTCCTTCAACCAGCGCCACGTCGCGCGCATCGCGCCGCATCGTCACATCGACGCGCGATCCACTATCCAGAACGATATGGGATCCATCGGAAAGCGCAAATTCTCGAACCTCACCCCGGCCCGTTTGCAAAATCTGCTGCTCATCGCGCAGATAATTGCGCAGGACCAGCGCCCCGGCCACCGAGGCCGCCATGGCGCCCGCCCCGCCAAGCATCCGGCGCCGGGTCAAACGCGGATGAACCCGGTTGCGCACCGGCAGAACTGCATGCGCCGTCGGCAAGGCCGGAGCCTGCGCCGCGCCGTCCAGCATCCGCCATAGCGCCATCGCGCGCATATAGGCGCCCTTGTGACGACTGTCCGCCTCCAGCCACAGGGTCAGACTGGCACGATCTTCTTCGCTGGCATGGCCCGACACCATGCGGGCCAGCCACCGGGCGGCCATCTCGTCGATCGTGGTCGCCGGATCGGGGGTCATCTTGCGGTGCCTTCCTGCTGCTCACCGGCGTCCAGATCGCTTATGGCCTGCATCAGCAATTTCATCCCCCTTGCCACATCCTTTTCGACGATGTTTTCCGAAATGCCCAATCGCTCGGCCGTTTCCCGCTGACTCAACTGATGCACCTTGCGCATGGTGAACACCTCCCGGCATCGATCGGGCAGGCCTTCGATCAGCCTGCACACCATTTCATATTGCTGCTGTCCGCTGAGCACGCGCTCGGCGGAGGGACTCTCATCTATGACGTGCAGGGATTCGATTTCCGCCAGACTTTCGAATTTAATAATCTTCTCGCGCCGAAACCGCTCGATCATGATGGAGCGCAGGACGGTGTAGAAATAGGCGCGGCCATTGCGGATATGGGACAGATCCTGCGCCGCGCCGATCCGGCAATAGGCGTCCTGAATGATGTCATCCTCAAGATCACGCGACTTGCTGACACGGCGCAGCCAGCGGCGTACCTCACCCTCAAAAGGCAGGAGGTTCGCCCCGATCCAGGCGATGATGCCGTCATCCATGGCTTGTTGCAGCCTCTCCCCACGCGGCGCTTATGTCAGGGCCTGCCGTTTTTACGCGGGAAGACCTCTTGCCGTTATGCCCGTTATAGACCGGGATCGTTATGATGGGAAATAGCAGGTGGGATTGATATGTTCAATGACATTCTCCCTGCCAAAAAAGGTCGGATAGGCGGCGCCATAAAGCGGGCCCAATCGAAAGCGCAGCGATATCACGGCCGCCCCGGCGGACCCAACGCCAGACCACGCCCCGCCACCATCAGGAGCAAGGCGATCAGCAAAGGCCCGGCGGCCAGCAGCGCCATCACCGCGCTCAGAGACAGCGACGTTGAAAGCAGCAAACTGCCCAGCAACGGAATGGCGATGCCGCCGATGCGCCCCGCCCCACCGGCCCAGCCAAGGCCCGAACTGCGTAGGCCCAGCGGATAGGCATGGACGATGCTGACGTTCAGGGCCGCCTGCCCGCCCCCTTGTGCCAGACTCCACAGGAACAGCACGGCGGGAAACACCCCCGAGGCAAAGGGGATAAGGCCCAGCCCGCAAACCGCCGTCGCCTGTATCAGGTAAAAGCCGACCATCACCGGCCGCGGCGGCAAACGATCGAGCAACCCGCCGGCCAGCAAGGTGCCCACCGATCCGCCCAGCAAACCGAAACTGGCCACCGCGGCGAAACGTTCGACCGGCACGCCCGCCATCTGATGAAAGAAGCTGGGCATCCATGAGGCGAAAAGCGCGATCATGCCCATGCTGGCGAAAGACGCCGCCCAAAACACCAACGTTGCGTGACGCTGCTCGCGCCACAATTCGCTCAAAGGCGCCAGACGGCTATCGGCCTTGTCGGTGAGCGCAAAATGCTCGTTGCCGGTCAGGGGCGTGGCCGGATCAATCCGGCGCACAATGCGCGCGATCCGGGGGTCCACAGCATTGCGCGCCACCAGAAATTGCAGGCTTTCAGGCAACAGCCACAGCAATCCGGCACAGAGCAGACCCACCGCGCCGCAGAACCAGAACAGCCCTGTCCAGCCATAGGAGGGCAGCAACCTTGCGGTAAAAAACGCGCTGCCCGCATTGCCAAGGCCATATCCCACCAACCCCACCGCCATGATCGTGGTGCGCCGTTGACGCGGGGTGAATTCGGCCAGCAGCGCCAGGGTGATCGGCACCACCGGCGCCAGCAAAGCCCCCGCCAGCCCGCGCAGCAGGGCAAAGGCGGGGATCGAGGTCGCCTGCGCGCTCAGGATCGTCAAAAGGCCAAAGCCCAGCGCGCAAAACTCCAGCACCCGCTTGCGCCCGATGCGGTCGGCAAAGGGGCTGATCAGGAACGCGCCCAATGCCAGCCCCACCTGCTGGGCCACCACCACCATGCTCAGGCCTGCAGGGGTCGTGCCGAAATGTTTGGCGATGACGGGCGCGACCTTGCCGAACATGAAGATGTCAAAGCCATCGGTGAACAGCAGCAACAGGCAGACCACCAGCAAGCCATACTGGACCGGCGCCCAGCGATGCTCGTCGATGAAGCGCTGAACGTCGAACGGGGCCATATCAGCGCACCACGAAATAATGGATGGCATTGCCCTCGGGGAGCTTCTCGGCCACGCCCACGAACACATGTTTGGCCAGCCATTCATGCGGCCCAGCGGCCACCTCGAAACGGGGCGTGACGCGCATGTAATAGGCATCGAAGGGCACCGGCTCGCGCCGCGCCTGCGCCGCCATCACCTCGGGCGATCCCCAGCGGAAGCCCCGGTTCTGCATATAGACCGGCGTGCCGTCGGCCAGTTCGAGCGTATAGCGCGCATCGAAATCCAGCGTGCCATCGGGCCTGATCTGCGCCCAATCCGCGCCCGACATCGGCACAACCCGCCCTTGCAGCATGGGGCCGGTGATCGTGCCTTCGGTGATATGGATGATCGCCCGGTTTTGCCCGGTCACGCAAGGCTGCACCCGCGTGGGCGGCCCCGACAGTTTGATCGCGATGGTAAAGGCATATTCCAGCTGCGGGAAAAACGGATGCGGGTCGGTCATGCTGCAACCTTTGCTGTCATCTTGAACAGGTCCTGCGCGTTGGTCTGAAAGAAGCGCTTCTTGTCGGCATCGGCAAGGCCCATCGCATCAAGCGCGCGCACTTCATCGGCGGGGCATTGATAGGGATAGTCCATCGCATAAAGCACCCGGTCCATGCCCAGCACATCCTGACAGAAGCGGATCGCCGGTTCCCACGCCATGCCCGAACAGGTCACCCAGACATTTTCGCGCAAATAGGCCGAAATCGGCCCGCGCTGCAGGGGTTTGAGGACTTCATAGCGCCCCGAGCGAACCTGTGCGCCATGCATGAAATCGAGGCGATAGAGCCAGTAGGGCAAGGCCTCGCCCATATGGCCCAGCACCAGTTTGAGCCGGGGAAAACGGTCGAACACCCCCGCCGTAATCATGCGCAGCGCGTGAAAGCCGGTTTCGACGCCAAAGCCGAAAACCGCGCCGTCCAGCCCGGCCTCGACCATCGGGCCGATCATCGAGGCAGGCGGGGTTTGCGGATGCAGATAGAGCGGAACGTCCAAGGCCTCGGCCGCCTCCAGCATCGGCCAGAATTTGGGGTCGGAGAGATATTCGCCCAAAGTGTGCGAATTGACGATCACGCCCTTCATGCCCAAGCGGCCCACCGCGCGTTCAAGCTCGCGCGCGGCCTTGTCCGGCTCCTGCAAGGCGCAGGCGGCGAGGCCGACAAAGCGGTCGGGATGATCGGCGCAGGCCTGCGCCAAACGGTCATTGGCCAATTCGGCCAGCGCCGTTGCCCGGTCCGCCGCCAGCATCTGCACCCCCGGCGAGGTCAGGCCCAGCACCTGAATGTCGATCCCTCGCTCGTCCATATCGGCGATCCGCTGCTGCCCCAGATCGAGCAGCCGGTCGCGCACCCAGCGCGCCCTTTCCGATTCATGGGTGAAATAAAAGCCCAGCAGGCTGCGCACGCCGGGGTCCACATCGGGGCTGGCCAGCATGTCGCGGTAAATCTCGACCATTTCGGGAATGGCGAAGGCTTCTTCCGTGGCGATGCGTAAATAGCCTTGCGCGCCGCCGGTGCGAAGCGGGGGGAGTGTGTCGTTCATGCTGTATGGATCGCTTTCGTGATGCGGCATGCCATGACGCCCTCGGGTCCATCCTCGGAGCCATAGCCGCTTTCCTTGACGCCGCCGAAAGGCGCGTCAGCCGCGCCGATGGCGGTGGTGTTGATCGCCACCATGCCCGCCTCGATGGCGTCGGCAATCAGATTGGCGCGGCGGCCATTCTCGGTGAACGCATAAGCGGCAAGGCCGAAAGGCAGGCGATTGGCCTGTTCGACCACCTCGTCAAAGGTCGAGAAACGGGCGGTCATGACCACCGGGCCAAACGGCTCCTCCTGCATGATGCGGGCGGCAGCGGGCACATCGGTCAGGAGCGTCGGCTGCCAGAAATAGCCGGGCTCACCCGCCGGCTCGCCGCCCAAATCCAGCCGTGCGCCATGGGCCACAGCATCGCCCACCAGCGCGGAAATGGCGGCGGGGCGGCGGATATTGGCCATCGGCCCCATCGTGCTTTCCGGGTCCAGACCGTTGCCGGGCCGGATTGCCGCCATCCTTTCGGCCATCGCCGCGACGAAACGATCATGGATCGCCTCCTGCACATAAAAGCGCGTGGGCGAGACGCAGACCTGCCCGGCATTGCGGAATTTGGACGCCGCCAGCAACGGCACCGCGCGATCAAGATCGGCATCGTCAAAGATAATGACCGGCGCATGGCCGCCCAGTTCCAGCGTCGTGCGAATGGTGCGATCCGCCGCAAGCCGCGCCAGATGGCGCCCCACGGCGGTCGATCCGGTAAAGCTCATCTTGCGGATAACGGGACTGGCCAGCAGATGGCGCGACACTTCATCAGGCACGCCGAACACCAGTTGCACCACGCCCGGAGGCAGGCCCGCATCGAGCAGCGCCTGAACCACCGCCATGGCCGAAGCCGGAGCCTCCTCGGCGGGTTTGAGGATGACGCTGCACCCCGCCGCAATCGGCCCGCCCAGCTTGCGCGCGGGATTGTTGATCGGGAAATTCCATGGCGCAAAGGCCGCCACCGGCCCAATCGGCTCGCTGGTGACCATCGAGCGCTGGCCGGTGGGGCGGACCAGCACGCGGCCATAAAGGCGCTTCGTTTCCTCGGCGTAGAAATCGAACAGGGCGGCGCTCATCATCACCTCGGCCCTTGCCTCGGCCAAGGTCTTGCCCTGTTCCAGCACCGCGCAGGCGGCGATGGCATGGATACGTTCGCGCAGCAAAGCCGCCGCCCCGCGCAGCACACCGGCGCGCTGATCGGCGGCGGCCCCGCGCCACTGGCGAAAAGCGCGATCCGCACTGGCCAGCGCCAGATCGAGATCGGCGGCATCGGCCAGCGGCACTTGGGCAAAGGCCTCACCCGTGGCCGGGTTGATGACATCATGGGTGCGCCGCCCTTCGGCGCCGATCCACGCGCCGTCGATATAGAGCGCCAGAGGCGGATAGTGGGGAACTTCGATCAAGGTCGCAAATCCTGTCTGGAACGAATGGTCGTCGAAGACATGCCTCGCCTTTGCCGCGCAGCGCGCGGCGCAAGGCATCTCCTCCTGCGCCCTATGGCTAACCAAACCGGAGAAATCGGGAAGGCGGTAAAATTCGCAGGCTGCTATAAAGAGGCTTTATAGCAAGGCCGATCCCTCACACCGGGTCGATCAGCCCGCCAAAGGGCGCCATCGCCTCAACCACCGCCCCGGCAATCGCTTCTTCCAGTTCGAGCGGAACCGTGGCGGCCACCAGCATGGCAACCTCAAGCGGGATGGCCGGTTCGATCGGCCAGACGCCGAGCAGATCGCGCTCATATTCGTCGATGAACACGCCGGGCGCGGCCACGGTGCGCTGATCGCCATAGACCACCAGCGAGCGGCGCAACCCGCTGGGGTCAAGTTCCTGAACGATGTTGAGCGCAACGCCCGCCGCCTGTGTCGCGGCCATCAGCCTCTCGCGCACCAGATGGCCGCGCGGTCCGGCGACGATGGGAATATGGGCCAGTTGCTGCAAGGTGATCGGCCCGATGGGCAGATCCTGCGCTCCCAGATTGCCGATCAGGCACAATTTTTCCCGATAGAGCGGGCGCAGCCGGAAACCGGGGCGCGGATCGCGGCTGAGCGTGATCGCCATGTCGAGATCACCGCGCAGGGCAAGGTCGATCAGATCCTCCGAATAGCCCTCGCGCAGGGTGAATTCGACATTGGCCAATTGCGCCGACAGAGCCGCCATCGCCCGCCCCACCAGCCGCGCGGGCGTGGGCGACAGGCCCACGCGCAAAATGGTTCGACGCCCCACCCGAAACGGCACCATGGTCGAACGCGCCTCGGTCACGGCATCGAGGATCTTCTCGGCCTTTTGGAGGAAGGCCATGCCCGCAGGCGTCAGCGAAACCCCGCGCGAATGGCGGTGGAGCAGTTCCACATCGAGTTCGGCCTCCAGTTGTTTGATCTGATAGCCCAGCCCCGGCTGCGAGGTGTTGATGCGTCTGCTGGCCGCGGCAAAGCTGCCCGCACGGCATACCGCGACAAAGTCGGATAGCTGTTTGATCTCCACGCCGTCCCCCCCTCTTTTCTATAAAGGGATTTTATAGCTACTCGCGAATTTTGGTCAATTCCGGCATCCGCAATCGCTGCCTATCCATACGTCATGAGAGCGATCCGATCGTTCGCTGAGAGAGAACTCGCACGTTCCCTGCAGGAAATGCCGCTGTTTCCGATCTCGGCAATACCGGAAGCTGAAAGACAAAGCGGGCGAATGTCCGCAAAAAATCGGGAGGGACTATGACCATGAAACCGAACAACCATCGCCATTGGGAAGCATCGCGCATCGTGTTGGCCGCCTTGGGCCTGACTGTGCTTGCCCCAGTGGCGCAGGCGCAGGAAGCCGCCCCAGTCCCGGCCGCCGAGATCATCGTGACCGGATCGCGCATCGCCAAGGCAGGCTTTAACGCGCCCACCCCCACCTCGGTCATCGGGCGGGATCTGATTCAGGCCAAGGGCCAGACATCCACCACTGAAATCCTCAACAGCCTGCCCTCGGTCCGTGCCAGCGCCAGTATCGCCAATGCCACCCCGGCCCAGCGCGCGGGCAGCCAGAATGTCGATCTGCGCGGGCTTGGCACGGTGCGCACGCTGCTGCTGGTCGATTCCCAACGCGCCGTGCCGACCACGCAAACCGGCGTGTCCGATCTCAGCCTGATCCCATCGCTGATGATCGACCGGGTGGAGGTCGTCACGGGCGGTGCCTCGGCGGGCTATGGCTCGGACGCGGTGGCGGGCGTGGTCAACCTCATCCTGAAAAAGCAGATGAAGGGGATCGAAGGCGAAATCTCCAAGGGCATCACCGCCTATGGCGACCGCGCGGAGACCAAGCTGGGCCTGATCGCGGGCACGGATTATGCGCAAGGGCGCGGCCATTTCGTGATCGGCGGCGAATATCACAATATCGGCGAGATCTATGATGCCCGCAGCCGCCCATGGGGGCAAAACGCCTATGCCGTCTATTCCAATCCCTGCGCCGGGGCGGCGGGCACGGCGGTTGCGGCCAGCCTTGGTTGCGCGGGCAATGTCGCCAATGGCCTGCCCCAGCGGATCATCTCGCCCAACGTCTATTTCTCGAACTATACGCAAGGCGGCCTGATCACGGCGGTGGGCGGGGCGACCCCGGCCTCGCTGCGCGGCACCGGTTTTGGCACGGGCGGCACGCCCTACAGCTTTCCCTTCGGCGGCCTGACCACGACCTCGCAAACGCTGACCAATGGCGCGATCAATGCGCTCAACCTTGCCGACAATATTGCGCTGTCCCAGCCCATCGAGCGCTATAACGTGATGGCGCGCACCGAATTTGAGGTCAGCGATGGCCTGAAACTCTGGGCCTCGGCGCTCTATGCGGCCAGCAGCAACACCACGCGCTCCTTCCCCCAACGCTCGCTGCCGCTGACCATTCGCGGCGATAATGGCTTTTTGCGCACGGTGCCCGCGCTGGCCTCCATCGCGGCACAAATTCCGGCGGTGTCGACCAACACTTTCTCGCTGGGGCGCGAATGGGATGACATCGGCCCCTCCGGCTTTGCCATCAGTTCGGGCAAGAACGAGACGTATAATTTCGTGGGCGGCCTGACCGGCAAGATCGGCAAGACATGGTCATGGGAAGTGACCGGCCAAACCGGGCGCAATGTCTATAACCAGTCCAGCCCCTATCAATTGGTCCGCTCGCGCTTCAACAATGCCGTCGACAGCGTGGTTTCGGGCGGCCAGGTAGTGTGCCGGATCAATGCCGACGCGATCACCACCAATGATGATCCCTCCTGCGTGCCCATCAATCCTTTCGGCAGCGGCTCTCCCTCGGCGGCGGCCACGGCCTATGCCACCGGCACGGCCACCTTCCGTCAGGTGGTCAGCCAGACCACCGTCAACGGGCTGGTGCGGGGCGATGTTGTGCAGCTTCCGGCGGGCGCGCTGTCCGTGGCGGCGGGCGCGGAATATCGCACCACCAGCGTCAACCAGACCGTCGATGCCACCTCGGCGGCCAATGGTTACATCAACGCCACCACCAACCAGCAGCCGCTGGCCGGATCGTATAACGTCAAGGAGGTGTTCGGCGAAATTCAGGCGCCGGTGTTCAAGAACAGCTTTCTTGGCAAAGGACTGGATTTGAACGGGGCGGTGCGCCGCACCGATTACAGCACCAGCGGGCCTGTCACGACCTGGAAAGTGGGCGGGGTCTATCGCCTGATCGACGGGATCTCCTTCCGCGCCACACGGTCGCGCGACATTCGCGCGCCCAACATCAGCGAATTGTTCTCGGGCGCCGTGGGCGGCAATCCTTCGGGGCTGAGCAATCCGTTTCTGGGCGGGACGGGCATCGGGCTGGGCGTGACCTCGGTGACATCGGGCAACCCGGCGCTGAAACCCGAAGTCGCCAACACCGAAACCATCGGCCTTGTGCTGAAGCCGCGCATCATTCCGGGGCTGGCTTTCTCGGTCGATTATTTCAACATCGACGTGCGCGGGGTGATCGGCACGCAAACCAGCCAGAACATCATCAATGGCTGCTACAGCGGCAATCAGGCCCTATGCGGCCTGCTGACCTTTGGCAGCGACGGCAAGTCGATCACCAATATCGCCATCAAACAGCTCAACCTGTCGCGCTGGGCGTTCCGGGGGCTGGATTTCGAACTGTCCTATGGTTTCAACCTTGGCGGCGGACGGGTGACGCTCTCGGCGCTGGCCAGCAAGACGATCCACACGATCATCGACGATGCGATCAACGGCCCGATCGACTATGCCGGCGCCATCGACGGCGGCGCGGTGGGCACCTATGGCCTGAGCCGCCCCAAATGGAACGGCAGCCTCTACATGGGCTATCGCAAAGGCCCGGTGGGTGTCGGCGCCGAGGTCCGCTATATCGGCGAGGGCGTTTACAGCGTGCTGGCGGTCGAAGGGGTCAGCGCCACGCCACGGCCGGGCATCGGCTTTACCATCAACAACAACCATGTTCCGGCGGTGGCCTATCTCAACCTCAACGCCTCGGTCGATGTGGTCAATGACGGACGGCGCAAGCTGCAGTTCTTCGGCGTGGTCAACAATGTGTTCGACAAGGCACCGCCGCTGTTCCCGGTCAGCGCCAGCCCGACCAATCCGACCATCTATGACACGGCGGGTCGGGCCTTCCGGGTCGGGGTGCGCTTCAAATATTGATGGGAGACGAGATGATGATGCTTTCCCTTTTGCTGGCCGCCACCACGGTTGCCCCGCCGGTGGGCGATAATGCGCAGACCTACCAACTCGCACCGGGGGTGGAGAGCCGATACCGGCTCTTCGTGCCCGAGAACTGGAAACCGGGGGATCACTGGCCCTTGGTGGTGATGCTGCATGGCGGCGGGGCGACGGAGAATGGGCCGTTCGACCGCGATCCGGCCTTTCGTCCGCGCCTGTTCGATGCGGCGCGGGCACATCACTTTATCCTGCTCTCGCCGCGCGGGCACAAGGGCGGATGGGGCGCCCAGTTGCTGGTGAAAGGGGGCGGCACCGGCCTGCCCCCGCGCGGCACCTATCGCTGGCCCGCGCCGGGCGCGCTGACCGGGCCGCCGCCCGATATCGCGCCCAAAAGCGTGCAGGATGTGGCATTGGCGCAGCAGGATGTGTTTGCCACCATTGCGCGGGTCAGGGCCGCCTATGGCACATTGCCCCATCCCTATCTGATGGGCAATTCGATGGGCGGACAGGGCACGCTGCATCTGGCGCAGGATCAGCCCAGGACATGGTGCGCGATTTCCCCCAGCGACGGGCCTTTCGATCCGTCATCCTATCCCTACGCCCGCGCCAAGGGCACGCGGGCCGCGCTGTTCGTCCATGGCGACAAGGATAATGTGGCGCCCATCGAAAGCATGGTCGCCATGGCCAGCGGGTTTGAACAGGCGGGCATTCCCACCCGCCTGATGGTGATACCGGGCGGCGGGCACAGCGATTCATGGCATCGCGCCATGCCTGCGGTCTTTGATTTCTTTGCCCGCAACCCCTGTGACGGCAAGTGATAGCTTGGCGGACGGCACCTGATGGCGCCGCCCGCCCTCGTTCAGACCCCCGCCAGAGCGGACGCATCCACCCACGATCCATGCAGCCCGTTGCGCATACGGAACGGCACATGTATCCGCGCAACCGGCCCCGCCGCGATGTTCAGCGCCTCAAGGATGACAAGGTCGGAATAATTGGTGACCTGATTGTCCACAAGCGCCAACAGATAGCCATCGCCCTCGGCGGCATCCTTGTGGCGGGGGACGAATTGCGGCTCCTGAATCAGCGATTGCGGCCCGCAATGCCAGGTACTTTCCTCGCCCGTCACGCGGTTGAAATGGCCGATCCGGTTCATCCGAAAACCCGAAGCGCGAACCCCCTCGCCCTCGAACGGCATATCCGGGTCCATCACCAGCATCCAGCCATGCGTATAGGGCTGGCCCAGATAGCGATCGTCGATCTTGGGGAATTCGGCGATCAGGTCGGACACGCGCTCGAACTGTTCGAATTCATCGGAATTGGACGCCATATCTACCACCCAGCGGTGCAGGAAAGGCCGCGCCGCCACCGGATCGAAGGGCGCATCGTTGATGTCGGGGAAGAAGGGGAACGCATTGCCTTCGGATTGCGGAATGTCGAAAGTGATCCGCGTGCCCTCATTATAGGCATTCATTACATGGCTGGCGAAAACCGTCCGGGGCGCTTTGAAATAGCGCATATCCTCCGCCCGCCCCCCGCGCGGCAGCACCGCCAGATAGACCGGCAGCGAGGTGTCGAACCCGAAATGCGGCTTGTTGGCGCGCAGCCGGTCCCAATTCGAGGTGATCGGGCAGAGGTGAAAGATCGCATAGTCGCGCGTCACCGCGAAATCATGCATCATGCAATAATAGGGCACCTCGAAGAAGGTCTCGAACAGGAGATCGCCATCGGGGCTGATTTCCATATAGGACACATCGCGCGTCAACAGGCCGGTGGCGGCATAGCCGAAATTGCACATATTGCCGCTCAACGGGTCGATCTTGGGGTGCGCGGAAAAGGTCTGATTGCGCATCTTGCCCGCAAAATTGCCATAGCCCTGTGTCTCCAAGGTCACAGGGTCCATCAGCAGCGGCGGGCTGTCCTCTTTCAAGGCATAGAGCCTGCCCGCATGGACGATGGGGGTGGTGTTGGCGGTGCCCCGGATCATGCCCTTGACGCTGTCATCATCGGTCAGCGGGTTGCGATAGGCACCGAACAGCGCGTGCCCAGCCTTGCGCTCGGCCTTGAGCTTGTCGGTCATGGCATAGCGCTGTTTCAGATCGACACGGCCATGGCGAAAGGTGAATTGCGATATCAGCCCATCGCCGTTGAAAAACTGGTCATTCTCAAAGATCGGTTCGAACTGGGCATCGGGCTGGACGCGGTAGAATATGCCGTTGAGTTCGGGCGGCACCGTTCCTTCCACCTCAAGGTCGATCAGATCGCCCTCCAGCCGTAAGGGCCTCAGCGAATAGCGGAAATTCCTGGTGTCGGGAAATCTGGCCATGGTTCTGGCTCCTCTCGCGGGCCGCTGAAATTGCGGCCCATGAATGGTACTTACCAGATGGAATTTCGCGTAAAATGGACTAAACCGGGCAGACAATGGTACTTTTCGCAAGGGCAATGACAAAGATCGACACGCCCCATTCTCTGGCCCCGATGCAGGAACCCGGCGCGCGCGCGGATCTGTGGATCGAGGAGATGCGCGCGCCCGACGGCCCAACGGCCAGCATCGGGCCTCATAGCCACCGCGATCTGTTGCAGCTGATCGTGGCCACGGGCGGCTCCTGTCTTGTCGATCTGGACGGCGTCCGGAGTGAGGTGGCGGCCCCCTGCCTGATCGCCATTCCGGGCGGCACGATGCATGGCTTTGACATCGGGCCGGGGGCACAGGGCTGGAACGTGCTGATCCGTCATGATCGCGTGCTGGAGGTGGTGATGAACCTGCGCGTGGGGGTGGCGTCCTTGCTGGCCGCGCCATGCGTGATGGATCTTGGCGATCAGGTGCAGGACCTCTCCGCGCTGCTGACGCTGTTGATGAAGGAGAGCCGGGGGGAGCGCGATGGGCAGGCGCTGTGCCTTGATGCGCTGCTGCGCCTGTTGCTGGTCCATCTGGCCCGCTTGATGGAAAAGCGCGCCGCCGATCCGCGCGGCCATGGCGATCACGCGCTGTTTCTCGAATTTCGCGCGCTGGTCGAGCGGCGCTTTACCCGCACCCGCCAGATTGCCGATTATGCCGCCGCGCTCAACACCACTCCGGCGCGGCTCAATGCGCTGTGCCGCCGCTATGCCCATCGCAACGCCAAGCAGGTGGTGATGGACCGCCTGATCGACGAGGCACGCCGCCGCCTGCTGTTTTCGGGCGAGAATGCGGCGGATATTGCGCTCTCGCTGGGTTTTTCCGAACCGTCCTATTTCGTGCGCATGTTCCGCAAGCGGACCGGCGCCACGCCGGGCCGGTTCCGCCTGCCATCCGAAACAACTTAACGGGGTCCGGCGACCGGCCCGTCCGCCCCACCGCTCCAGCCCGTGCCGGACTTGTAAACATTGGCGTTGAGGAACACGCCCTGCACCCGGATGATCTTGCCATGGCGGATCTTGAAGGCCTGACCCAACAGGTTCTCGTTGGGAAACTGGGTGCTTTCCATGAAGGAGGTGAAGGCGCCGTTATAGGTCACGCCTTTGACATCGCCCCGGCGGCGGAAATTCCATTGGCCGAACACGATCTGGCGCTCGACATCAATCACCGGAAAGCGGGCATTGTTATAGCTGGTGATGAAGCCATAGATCCCGGTGTCGAGCTGCTTCGCGCATCCCATGCCCAGCGTCGATGCGACAAGGCGGATCCAAGGCACCGGCGATTGCGCATTGGGGCCAGGCTGGGGAGGATGGTCATTGGCGGTCTGCGCCATCACCCCGCCATTTTCCAGCCGGACGCAGGTGTCGGGATCGAACGGCGCCTTGCTGCCATCACCCGCCGCCACGGCGGCCAGATAGCTTTGCGCCACCGCCGCCAGTTGCGCGCGGGTGAGCCGGGTGGCCGCCGGTTCAGGCGCCTCCCACAGCGGCTCGGGGGGCACCATGCGTTCGGCATTGGCGGCGCCGCGATTGACCACGGTTTCGATCTCGGAAATTCTGCCGCCCACGATTTTCAGGCGCAGGGACATCAGCCCCGCTTTGCCGTTTTCGACGAAATCGAGATGAGCCGCCACCTGCCCCGCCGCGACATCGACATAGTCATAACGATAGCGCTGCCCAACCGCACTCACCCCGGTCCACAGCCCCTCGCCCAGCGGGATGGCGACGCCGTTCTCGGTAAAACGCGAGGCCTTGGCCAGCGGCAGCGCGGCAGGCCGGTGATGGGCCAGCGCATCGACATAGGAGGTGATGAAACCCGACAGACAGGCCCGGTCGCAGGCCGGCTTTTGCGCTATGGCGGGAGCGCCGCCCGAAGATGCCACCAGCGCGGCAAGCGTTGCGATCATGCGGTAATGCAAGGGTTCTCTCCTCCGGTCTTACGGCCATCATGCGGCTCTTGTCCCCTGTGTGAGGGCAAGCGGGCGCCCCCGTCCAGCCTCAAGCTCGCCTGTTCCCTGATGGAGAATTTGCGCGTTCCTTCGTGGCAAGGTGGCGGCGGGCAATCTGGGCAAAGCTGTCGGCCGCAACACAGGGGAACGAACGCAAGTGGTCCACAGCATGATCTACGCAGCAGCAAAGGACCCGAGACGGCTTGCCTTGGCGCCCAAAACGATAAATGGCTCTGTCATGCGCCATTCCTCCTCCTCTTCGCGCCTGTCCGGGCTGGTCGGTTTCCACTTGCGGCGGGTTTCCGCCCAGTCGCAGGTCGAATTGGAGGAAGTGCTGGCCGATCTCGATCTGCGCACGATCCATTATGCCGTGATGGCCGCGATCGAAACCAGTCCGGGCGGCAGGCAGCGCGAAATCGCCGGGGAAGCCAAAATCCGCCCCGGCAATCTGGTCCCGCTGCTCGATCAACTGGAAAAGCGCGGGTTTGTGCGGCGCGCGGTGGATGAGGCGGATCGCCGCTCGGTACGATTTTCGCTGACCGCGGCGGGACAGACGATGCTGGACGCCATCCACGACCGGGTGCTGGGGCATGAGGACCGCTTTTTCGCCGCGCTGGAAGAGGGGGAGCAGGCCGCTCTGATCGCGCTGCTGCGCCGGATTGAGACGCCGTGACACAGGCCCCGGATCGACGGCGTGTCTTGGGGATGATGGGCGCAGGAGGACTGGCCATGACGATGAATTCCACCGCTTCGGCGCTGACCGGCGAGCCGGTTGCGCAGACCGCCAGCGGCAAGGTGATGGGCGCAAGGCTCGGTAATGTGCTGGCCTTTCGCGGCATTCCCTATGCGCAAGCCGCGCGTTTCGAAAGGCCGCGCGCGGTCGCGCCATGGACGGGGGTGCGCGAGGCGCTGGCCTTCGGACCGATCTCGCCGCAGGTAAATCCGCGCGCGGGCGGACCCTCGCCGCTTATCATCACCCGCCTGCCCCGCCCCGCCAATGCGCCGCCGCCCGCCCCAGCGCGTGAGGATGAGGCGTGCCAGATGCTCAACATCTGGACCAGCGGGCTGCGTGATGGGCACAAAAGGCCGGTGATGGTCTGGCTGCATGGCGGGTTCTTTGCGGTGGGGTCGGGCGCGTCGGGCGATGGCGCGGCACTGGCGCGGCGCGGCGATGTGGTGGTGGTCAGCCTCAACCATCGGCTCAATGTGCTGGGCTTTGCCCATCTCGACGATCTGCCGGGCGGCGATTTTTCCGGCACCGGCAGTCTGGGCATGCTCGATATTGTCGCGGCGCTCGATTGGATCCGCGAGAATATCGAGGATTTCGGCGGCGATCCCTCGCGCATCATGGTGTTCGGCCAGTCCGGCGGCGGGATGAAGACGAGCTGGCTGCTGGCCTCGCCCGCCGCGAAAGGGCGCCTGCATCGCGCCGCAGTGCAAAGCGGGCCGGGCCTGCGCATGATGGAGCGCGACCGCGCCGCAGCGGTTACAGATCAGTTGCTCCATGCCCTGTCGCTGCGCCCGCAGGAGGCGAGCGAGTTGCGCCATTTGCCGCTCGACCGGTTGATGAGCGCCTATTTCACGGTGGCCGCCGCCAATCCGGCGCGGGGGTTTACCGATCTGGCCTGTTTCGCGCCGGTCCTCGATCCCGATCTTTTGCCCGCCCAGCCCTTTTCCCCCGCCGCGCCCGAACAGGCCCGCGATGTGCCCCTGCTGATCGGCTGGAACGCGCAGGAGATGAGTTTCTTCATGGGCAATGACGAGGCCGGTTTCGCGCTCGACGAAGCCGGGCTGGCCGCCCGCGCCGCCGCCTATCTGGGGCCGAATGCCCATGATCTGCTGGCCATCTATCGCGCCCGCTATCCCGATACTTCGCCCGCGCGGCGCTATATACAGTCCTTTTCCGATCAGCAGGTGATGGCCCCCACCCTGCTGATGGCGGATCGCAAGGCCGCGCAAAACGGCGCGCCCGTGTTCGCCTATCGCTTCGACTGGCAAAGTCCGGCGTTGGAGGGCAAGCTGGGCGCGCTGCACACGCTGGAGGCGCCATTCGTCTTTGATACGGTGGACGCGCAAATGGCGCTGACCGGCGGGACGGCGGAAGCGCGCCTTCTGGCCCGGCGGATGAGCAGCGCATGGGTGGAATTTGCCGCCACGGGGCGCCCCGCCGCCGATGGCCTGCCGACATGGCAGCCCTATGACGGCGAGCGCCGGATCATGGCGCTCAACCATCAGAGCGCTTTGCTCACCGATCCCGAAGCCGATATTCGCGAGAAACTGGCCCGCCGTCAGCCATAGGGATGCGCCATGCGAAACGCGGTGTCATCCAGATGCGCGGTCGCCGCAAGCCCGCGCATCCCCTTAGGCGGCTGCCAGCCCGAGGTCTGGCCGGTGGCGTCGAAATAGACCTGTTCATGATAGGTCGCGCCCACCAGTGTGACGGCGCGCGCCTGCACCGGCGCGGATAACCGGGGGCCGAGCGCCAGCAACGCCCCGGTGCGCAGCAGGCCCCTGCGAGTGATCTCGATCATCACGCGCCCCCCAGACCAAGCTGGTGATCGCCGAACCAGCGGCCATGCACCTGCACGTTGGAGCGGAAAGGCAGGATGATGCGCGCCACCGCCCCGGCGGCCAGATCGCGGGTGTCGGCGATGATCATCTCGGAGCGATTTTCCGCGTAATTGTTCGCCACCCCGATCAGCCAGCCATCGCCTTCGGGCGCATCGGACGAGCGGGGGATGAATTCGGGTTCCTGCAAACTATGCACCGGGCCTGCGAAGAAGGAGCGCCATGTGCCGTCCTTCAGGTCGAACATGCCGTAAGAATTGGTGATCCGCCCATTGGCCTGCCCCGCGCGGGCGGCATCGAAGGGCTTGCTCTCATCCCGAAACGGCGCAAAGCCATAGCGATTGTCGCGCCCGGCATAGCGATCGTCGATCCGCGCCAGATCGACCACCGGCAGGCCAGGCACGATGATCTCCTCGGCATAGCTGTCGTCCTTGGAGGCAAGATCGAAGGTCATCCGCCGGATCATCGCGCGGCCCTTGGCCGGGTCCCATTTCGCGCCGTCCTGTGCGGGGAAGAAGGGGAAGGGATTGCCCTCGAAGGTGGGCGCTTCAAGGATCACCTTGTCGCCCACCGTGCGCGCATTGAACGTATGGACGATGGCGCGCGCCGGTCCCTTGAACCAGCGGATGTCGCGGGCGGAGCCATAGCGGGGCATGATGCCGATATAGGTTGGCCGCGCCCCGTCCCATTTCCAGTGGGTCTGGCCCGCCTGCAACTGCGCCATGCTGGTGCAATAGGGAAAGACCGGGAAGATCACATGGCTCTCGGTGACGGCCCAATCGTGGATCATGCTGACATAGGGGACTTTGAGGCGCACCTCGTGCTTCACCCGCCCCTTGGCGTCGATCACATAATAGAACAGATCGTCGCTCGCCAGCCCGGTCGCCTCGAAACCATAGGTCAGCAGATCGCCGTTGCGCGGGTCGATCTTGGGATGGGCGGTGAAGGTCTGGCTTTTATAGCCGCCATGGAAATCCCATAGGCCCTGCGTCTCCAGCGTCACCGGGTCCACCGCATAGGGTCGGCTGTCTTCCTTGAGCACCAGCAATTTGCCCGCATGGGCCAGAACCGCCGTGTTCATCACCGTGTTCAGCCACGGTTTGTCGATGTTCTGAAAACCCGGCTCATTGTCGAAAGGGTTGCGGTAATAGCCGTAAAGCTGACGCCCGGCCTTGTGGCAATTGAGGAAGCGCGGCGTTTTGACCCAGCGGCCCTTATAGCTGGCGCGGCCATCCTTGATGCGGAACATACTGATATAGCCGTCCTGATTGAAGGGCGCGTCATCGGCATGTTTGGGCGGATAGTTCCAGTCGCTGCCCACGCGGACAAAGGCGCCGTTCAGGCCGGGGGGGATGGTGCCCTCCACCTCGCAATCGAACACGTCGGCCTCAAAGCGCTGGGGTGCAAAGAAGCCGCGCATTGCCGGCATGCCGCTGTAATCTACCATGCTCTTTCCCGTCACCCTTCCATATTTGCGGGTCATTCTAGCCCCCGGCGGACGGGCTGGGCTTTCTTGGCAGGGAACCGGGCAGTTTTCCCTTGGCGAACAGGACAGGAGGGGCTTGCGCCTGCATATTAGTTCTGTCACATAACTAATATGCAGGCGCTCAGACGTCGCACCAAAAACATGACCAGTCGGCGGGGAGAGAACCATGGCCGCAAGCAAGCATTTTTCCACCTCCGGCCTGCCTCAGGCCGAAGCCGCCGAGCTATGGGCCAACCACTGGCGCGCAACGGTGCCGCTGCGCGTGCGCAGCCTTGGCGAGGCGGGACTGCGCGCCGATCTGCACATGCGCGCGCTTTCCTCGCTCTCGCTGGGGCGCATCGCAGTCAGCGCGCATGCGATCGAGCGCGAAGGCGCCGCGCCGCATGACGAGGCGGGCGATATGTTGAAATTCGTCGTGCAGGTGTCGGGGCATACGGTGGTCGAACAAAATGGCCAGCAGGTGATGCTTCAGCCCGGACAATGGCTGCTCTATGACATGGCGCGCTTCTATCGCCTGACCAACGAGGGGCCGACCGAGCAATTCGCCCTGATGGTGCCGCGCCGGGCCTATGCGGGCCTTGCCGACAGCGCCCGCCGCCTCGCGATGCGTCCGCGCCCGGTGGACGGCGTGGTCAAGCTGCTCCAGCGCTGTACGCAGGGCGTCCTTGAGGATCTGGACGAGGGCGGGAATGCCGTTCTGGATGGCGATCTGGGCGGCACGATGGTCGATCTTCTGCGCCTCGCCCTTGGCGGATGCGAGGATGCGATGGAGCGCACATCGATGCAGGACACGATGCGCGAGCGGGTGCTGGCCTATATCCGCCACAATTATCGCGATCCCGATCTCTCGCTCGATGGCGTGGCGCAGGCAATGCGCTGCACCAAGCGCTATTTGCACAAGCTGTTCTGCGCCGATCAGACGATCAGCGAATGTATCTGGGCGATGCGGGTGCGGCGCTGCGGCGATGAGCTGGCCTCGCCCGCCTTTGCCGCGCGCTCGATCACCGAGATCGCCTTTGCCAACGGTTTCAGCAATTCGGCCCATTTCAGCCGGGTTTTCAAGGCCCATTACGGCGCCAGCCCCAGAGCCTTCCGCGCCGCCCGTGCCGCCTGAGCATAGGCCGCCGGTTCGCTCTGGGCAAAGACGGGGCGGGGCCGGGCTGTTTAATTTCGGCAGGCATAATCAGACCGGGAGAAGACCATGGGCTTGAAACGATCGCTTGCTGTGCTGCTGGGCCTGTGGTCATCCGCTCCGGCGTTGGCGGCGACATCGCCCGCTTGCGACAAGACCTGTCTGGAGCAGGTCGCCGCCACCTATCGCGCGGCCTATCTGGCGCATGACCCCAAACGCGCGCCGCTGGCCGCCGGGGTTCGTTTTTCCGAAAACAATGTGGAAATGGCGCTGCCCGATGGCACATGGAGCACGGTGGCCCGCGAAATCGGCCCCGCGCTGACCGTGTCCGATCCTGTGGCGGGTCAGGTGGGCATCTATACTTCGATCCAGCAGAATGATGTTCAGGGGTTTCTGGCGATCCGCCTCAAGGTGCGCGGGCGCAAGATCACCGAGGTCGAACATATCATCTCGACCAAACGCAACCTGTCCGCCCCGCCCACCCCCATCGGCCCGGTCGAGACATTCGTGCATAATCCCGATCTGGCCCTGCCCGTGCCCCCCGGCGAGAGGATGGGGCGGCGCGCGATGGTGGCGCTGGCCGATGGCTATTTCACCACGCTGGAAAACAACGATGGCGCGATCCGCAACACGCGCTTTGCGCCCGACGCCAAGCGGTATGAAAACGGCATGGAATTTCCCGAAATCGAGAAGAACTTCCGCGCCGGACGCTATCGCTTCAACGAAAGGGTGCGCGACCGGGAATATTTCCTGATCGACGAGGCGCGCGGGATCGTCATGTCGCGCGCCTTTATCGACCACAAGGGCGTGCTGGACGCGTTTGAACTGACCGACGGCACCAAGACCCGCTCGATCTTCCGCGAGCCGCAAAGCTGGAGCGTGCTGGAACTGTTCAAGATCAAGGGCGGCCAGATCACCGCCATCGAGGCGACCTTCATTCAGGTGCCCTATTACATGCGTTCGCCATGGACGCCCAAGCCGGATCGGCGCAAAGGCGGCCTGAGCGTGCCGCCGCCCATGCCCGCCACATCCGCGCCGGCCTCGACCAACCCGCCGCTGTAATGTCGAGGGCATCCCCCATGGATGCCCTCGAAGCCAAGGTTCAATCCAAAGCCAGATCGCCCGCCGAAGCCCATGTGCCATGCACCTGAAACGCATTGCGGAAGGGCAGGATCACCCGCGCGCATTCCACCATCGCCATCGCGTCGAGAATGACGATCTCGCTGCGCCGCTCGATCAGATTATGCGCGGTGCCGATGATCCAGCCCTCGCCCTCGGGCGCATCGGGCGCGCGGGGGATATGGACCGGTTCCTGCAACACGCATTCCGGGCCGCCGAACCATGCCGCCTGCTCGCCGGTTTCCACATCGAAACGGCCATAGCAATTGACCGGACGCAGGCGCGGGTCCTCGGGCAGGACGCCGTCGAACGGGCGATCGGGATCGACATATTGCACCCAGATATAGCGGTGCCGCCGCGCGATATAGCGGTCATCGATGCGGGTGAAGCTGGTAACGTCGCGGGGGAACAGTTCCTGTTCCTGCGCCTGCGCATTATGGCTGCGCATATCCAGCGTGATCCGGCGGATGGTGAACAGGTTCATGTCGAAAGCCCCGCCATCGACATCCTCGAACCATGGCCATGTGTTGCCCGATGCCATGGGGGCATCCATGGTGATCAGCGGGCCATCGTTCCATGCATTGGCGGTATGGACGATCGAGCGCTCGGGGCCGTTGAAGACGCGGGCGTCCTCGGCCCGGCCCCCGCGCGGCACGACCAGATGATAGGAGGGCAATTTGCTGTCCCACGCCCAATGCTGACGCCCCTGCTGCAGGCGCTCGATGCTGGTGACGGTGCCGCCACCCGGAATAATGACGTAATCCTTCGTCAGCGCCATATCGTGCAGCATCGAGGAATAGGGCACCTGCACATCCACCCGCCAGGTGATGTTGCCCGCCCGGTCAAAGCTGGCAATATGCACGTCCGTCGTGGCCAGCCCTTTGGATTCAAAGCCATAGGCAATGGTTTCGCCGGTTGCCGGGTCATATTTGGGATGAGCGCTGAAGGTCTGGCTGTGCCACGCCCCGGCAAAATCGCTCTCGCCCAGCGTGTCGAGCGTGTTGGGGTCGATCTCATAGGGCAGCCCCTCCTCCTTGGTGGCATAGAGCCGCCCGGCCAGCACCACCGGCGTGGTGTTGGCCGCCGTGCGCCGATGGGGATGATCGACATCGCGCACCGAAGGATCATCTGTATAGGGATTGCGATAATAGCCATAGAGCTGGCGCCCCGCGGCGATCTGGCGCTGGTATCTGTCGGTTTTGACATAGCGCCCGCGATAATCGACCCGCCCATCGCGAAAGCGCAACCGGCTGATGTAACCATCGGCCGACAGGCTCGCCTCATCGGCAAAGGCGGGCGGATAGAGCCAGTCGCCATGCATCCGATAGAAGGCGCCATCCAGTTCGGGCGGGATAGTGCCGGTGACAACGCAATCGCGCAGCTCGGCCTCAAAACGAACCGGGGCGAAAAAGCCCTTCAGGCTCTGACTTGCTGAAAAATCGACCATCTGGTCCTCTCCTGTCATCAGAAACTGCGCTTGACCGACAGCGACCATTCGCGCGGCGGGGCCGGATTGCCGGTGACGGTGCTGTTCGATCCGCGATTGTCGAAGACGGTGTTGTAATAGACCTTGTTGGTCAGATTGCTGAGTGCCGCCGTCACCGACCATCCGCGCGCCGCCGAACGCCATGTCAGGCTGGCATTGACCAGCGTGCGTCCGGGCACGACATTATAGGCCGTGTTGGTGGGCTGGGCATAAAACGCATCGACATGCGAGAGATCGACGCGCGGCGTCAGCGTGCCCGCCGCCCCCAGCGCGCCTTCATATTGCGCGCCAAGACTGTATTGCCAGCGCGGCGTGAACGGCCCGCGCATATCCAGGCTGACGCCCGAGGCGATGGCCGCGCTGCTGAGCGCGGTATAGCGGAAATCGAGATAGGCGAGCGAGGCCTCCACAGTCAGGCCTTTCGCCAGACGCAGGGTGGTTTCGGCCTCCACACCCTTCACATCGGCCTTGCCCGCATTGACCGGCAGCGCGCAAGGCGCCGCTGGCGCGCCCGCCAGCGGGCAGGCGGAGACGATCACCAGAATATTGTCATATTTGTTGTAGAAACCCGACAGATTGAAACGCAACCGCCGGTCAAACAGATCAGCCTTCAGACCAAGCTCATAGGCGGTCAGCGTTTCCGAACCGAAGGGCAGCGCCTGTTGCGGGAAGAAGGCGCGCGGATTGACCCCGCCCTCGCGGAAACCGGTCGAGACCTGCGCATAGGTCATCAAGGCGGGGGACCAGCGATATTGCAGGGCCAGGCGATAGTCCCAATGATCGCCCTCGTGGCGCCCGACAATGCCATCGAGCGAACGCACCCGAGGATCGGCCAGCCCGCCATAAATGCTGCCCGGAATGCCGAGGCGGCCATAGGTCACGGTCTTGTCGCCCTGCGTATAGCGCAACCCGCCTACCACATTGAGCGCCCCGCTAGCCTGCCAGTCGAGGTTGAGGAAACCGGCGCGCGTGTGCTGGGTGATCCGGTCATCCTCGATGAACTGAAGCGAGGGAATATCGACGCGCTGGCGCGTGCGCGCCTGATATTCCAGATAAAACCCGCCCAGCGTGTAATTGAGCGACCCCAGCACCCGCCCCGACAGGCGCAGTTCCTGACTGAATTGCGAGAGGCGGTTATAATTATCGATCAGCGCCGTATCCACCGGCGTGCCTTCGTCGAAAATATAGCGGGCGACATAGCCGCGCGCCGCCGTGATCGACTTGAACGCCATATTCTCGCCCAGCCGGTAGTCCAGCATCAGCGATCCGCCCCCTCCATTGACCGTGCTGCGATCCGCCACCGTATAGGGCGCGGTGCCATCACGCGGCGCCGGGTTGGTATAGGTGGCATAATTCACATAGGGGCTGTTGGTGAAAGAGTCCTGCGCAAAGGCGCCATAGGGCGAGGAGGTGATAAACGGCGAGCCGGTGGCATTGCCCAGCGCCACGCCGCCGATCTGATAGGCCGACGTCGCATTGGGCACGCCCGGAACCCCCGCCGCAGTGCCCACGAACAGCAAGGTGCTGGGCGCGGCCTCGCTGTTGTCATTGGTGTAATCGGCGCTCAGATTGACTTCGAGCCGGTCGCTGCCCATCCAGCGCAGCGCGCCGCGCACCGCCTGATAGGCCTTGCCTCCCTGCGTGCCCAATTTGCACCCGGTGCCCGCCGTCTGGAACGAGGGCACCGTGGTGCCCGGATGGGTGCAGGCATAGTCATAGCGCGTGACATAGCCATCCTTGCGCACACCCGTTGCCGAAATGCGCGCCATCAGCTTGTCGGGCACCAGCGCGAAATCCAGCGCCCCGCGTGCCTCGATGCGGTTGAAGCTGCCGCCCGTAACCTGCAAAAAGCCGCTGCTATCGCCGCGCGGCTTGCGTGAATAGAGCTTGACCGAACCGCCGATCGAATTCTGCCCCGAGAGCGTGCCCTGCGGCCCGCGCAGCACCTCCACCCGGTCGAGATCCATCAGATCCAGCAGCGATCCGGTCAACGTGGAATAATAGACATCATCGACATACATGCCCACGCCCGGTTCAAAGGCATAGCTGGAATCATACTGTCCCACGCCGCGAATGAAGGCCTGAATCGAAGGGCCAAAGGTGGCCGCCGCCGGGCGCAGCGTGACATTGGGCGCCTGCGCGGCAATATCGGTGATCGAGACCTGACCGCGCGCCTCCAGCGTGGCGGCATTGATCGCGGTGATGGCCAGCGGCGTGTCCTGCAAGCGCTGTTCGCGAAATTGCGCGGTGACGACGATCTCGCCGGGCTGCGGGGCCGGGGCAGTCGCGGTCTGCGCCATAGCGCTGCTGCTGATCGCCATGGCGGCCACGCCCGACAGCATACCCAATCTGCATGCATTCATCCTGATCTCTCCCCTTTCAGGTGGCGCAGGCTTGTTGCCCTGGCGCTCGATGCGGGAGTGGTATTTAATTTAGTTTATAATGTAAAGTATCAAAATGCATCGACAGGCGCCCCGCGCCGAGGCATAGTGCCGACAGAGCGAGAGCCTTATGGGGAGAATTTTGAGTGGCCAGAAAGGCGCAGTCGACCAGCACCAACACCATTGCGCAGTCGCGTTCGAGCGCGATGCAGGATGCCGCCGCCGACATCGACACGCTGATCCGTCCCGAGCCCAACCCGATCGAGGTGGGCCCGCTGACGCAATATCTGGGCTATTATCTGCGCCGCCTCTATGAGGCCTATCGCCGCCATTTCCTCAAGGTCGCGGGCGAATTCGACTTTGGCCCGCGCGAGGTGGGCGCGGTCTTTGTGATCGGTCTCAACCCCGGCCTGACGCCCTCGCAACTGCGCGAGGCGCTGGCGATGGACGGCGCACAGATCACCGCCCTGCTCAACACATTCGAGCGTCGCGGTTATATCGAAAGGCGCGTCTCCCCCACCGATGGCCGCTCGCGCCATGTCTTTCTGACCGTGGATGGCGGGGCCTTGCTGGCGCGGCTCAAGGAAGTGGTCGGCTGGTTCGACGAAAGCTTTAGCCAGGGCGTATTGAGTGAGGAAGAAATGGCGGAATTGCTGCGTTTACTGACCAAACTGCACGCCGCCACCTCCACCCTCAACGCTGCTGACTGACGGTCAGGGGCGCATCAGTTCGGGCGGGCGCCGCCGTGCAATTTTGGCGCCGCTCTGGCCGGGAAAGGCCGCCAGACTGGGCCCCGACCAATCGCGAATCAGCCTTTCGGCAAAGCGCCAGCGGCCATCGCAACGCACCACGATATCATCATAGCGCCCGGCAAAACGCAGATGATAGGGCGGCTCACCCTTGTTGTCGGTCACAAAGCAGAACGAGCGGACGCTGGCCCGCTCCCCCTCGCCTTCGATCAGAATTTGGCTGACATGATGCTGGCGGCCGGGAAAACTGGGGCGCGAGAAAAAGAATTCCGCCATCGCGCGAATGCCCGCCTCGCCTCCCCAGATATCGGGCTCCTCGAAGGCATCCTCGCACAGGATCGCATCGGGGGTGAAGCAGGCGACAAAGCCCTCAACATCGCCCGAATCAAACGTCCACGCATAGCGCGCCAGCAATTCCTGAATGTCGAGACGATCCTCCACACTCAGTCCGCATTTCTGTGTCATCAGCATCCTCCATTTGACTTGATTTAGTTTTTAAATCATATTACCTATCGTCAGGCAAGGGCGCCAACCAACAATAAGGCGCCAACACAGGGGAGAAAAAGCGATGCCCACCGCGCTGCGGGCAAGCGGTAAAACGGACAGGCCTGCCCCATTGGCGGAGCGTGAACGCGATGGCATCAGCGCCCTGATGCGGGCCGTCATATGGCCGCTGGCGGGGCTCACCTTCGTCAATGCCATCGACCGCGCCAATCTCAGCTTTGCCGCCCACGCCATGGAACAGGACATCCACCTGTCGCCCACCAGCTTCGGCACGGCGGTCGGCGCGTTTTTTCTGGCCTATCTGCTGTTTCAATATCCCCATGCCGCCTTGCTGCGCCGGTTCGGCATCCGCCGCTGGCTGTTATGCACGGTCAGCCTGTGGGGCGTGGCGGGGCTGGCCATGTCGCGCGTCAACTCGCTGCCCGAATTGCTGACGGCGCGCTTTCTGCTGGGCGTGGCCGAGGCCGGTTTTGCGCCGGGCGTGACATGGTACATCAATCGCTGGTTCCCCCAGCAAGCGCGTGCGCGGGCCATGGCGGTGGTGTTATCGGCGGTGCCCGCCTCGATGGTGCTGGGCGGGCCGATCTGCGGGCTGATATTGGACGCGCCGCATCCGGCGGGCCTGTCGCCATGGCGCTGGATGTTCGTGCTGCAGGCCCTGCCGAATTTCGTGCTGGGGCTGCTGGCCTATGCCTATTTCCGTGACGATGTGCGCGAAATGCCCGGCGTGCCCGCCGATACGCCGGTGGCCGAGGGTGGCCAGAATGCCGAACCGGCCAATCTCGGGACATTCGGCCCGATCCTGCGCGATGCCCGCGTTTGGCGCTGCGCCTTTGTCTGGCTGTTTGTGATGACCGGTTCCTACGCGCTGCTCTTCTGGCTGCCGCAACTGGTGCGCCAGATGATGCCCGGCGGCAGCGAAACGCTGATCGGTACGGTTTCGGCTTTGCCCCAGGCGGGGCTGATCGCGGGAATGCTGCTGGTCGGGCGTCACTCCGACCATACCGGCGAACGTCTGTGGCATATGGGTATTTCGGCGGTCATCGCCGGAGTTGCGCTGCTCATCGGCGCGTTCATGCCCATCGGCTGGGGCGCCATGGCGCTGCTGGTGCTGACGGGCGGCGCCATCGGCGCGGCGCAGGCGGTGTTCTGGGCAATCCCGGCGCACCTGGGCATCGGCCAGGGCCGCGTCTCGGTGCAGGCCATCGCGCTCATCTCCATGTTCGGCACGGGGGGGGGCATCCTTGGCCCGATGCTGATCGGGGTGATGAAACAGGCAACGGGAGGTTTTGCGGGCGCGCTGGCGGTGCTGGCGCTGATGCTGGTGGCGGGCGGTGTGCTGATCATGCCCCTGCGTTCCAAGGATAAAATTGCATGACACAGCCAATTTTCACGCCGCCGCTGGAATTTGCCTTTCGCATCCGGCTCGATTTTCCGCCCGGCGCGCGCAGCCGCTTTGCCCTGCCCGGCGGCACGCTGCGCGGCTATGTCCCCGTCATCGGCGGCACAGTCACCGGCCCCCGCCTGAACGGCACCGTCATCGCCCATAGCGGCGGCGACTGGCCGCTGATTCGGCCCGATGGCGTGATCGCTTTTGACGCGCGCTATCTGATCCATGCCGAGGATGGCACGCCCATTCAGGTGTTCAATCGCGGCTATGCCCATGCCCCCGCGCATATTCAGGCGCGGATCGAGGCGGGCGAGCCGATTGACCCGGCCGACAATTACTTCCGCATCTCGCCCGTGTTCGAGGCGCCCGGCGGCCCGCATGACTGGCTGACCCGCACCGTCTTTGCCGGGACCGGCGAAAAACACGCCGATCATTCCTTTTTCGATGTCTTCGCGGTCGGCTGACCGCAGGCTGTTTCAGGAGATTGAATCCATGCGCATCACCCGCGTCGAATGCATTCCCGTTCACACCCCCCTCAAACGCCCGATCATCATCGCCACCACCCATATCAACCGGCTGGAACAGGTGATCCTGAAAATCCACACCGACGATGGGCTTGTCGGCATTGCCGACAGCGGCGACACATCGGCCTTCTATCATGGCGAAACCCATCATTCGATCGCGGGCATCATCGCCTGCCAGATCGCCCCGCGCATCCTGATCGGCGAAGACCCGTTCAACATCGAAAAGATCGTGGGCCGCATGGATCTGATCGTGCGTGACAATTATCACGCCAAATCCATGGTCGATGCCGCGCTGCATGACATCAAGGGCAAGGCGCTGGGCGTGCCGGTCTATCAGTTGCTGGGCGGCAAGACGGTCGATGCGATCGACTGCGGCTATGTGCTGATGGCCGCCCCGGCGCAGCAATTGATCGACGAGGCGCGCAAGGCGCTGGCCAAGGGTTTCAAGGTCATCAAGGTCAAGCCCAGCATGGATTTTGACCAATCGGTGCAATCCATGATCAACATGCGCGCCGAACTTGGCCCCGAAGCGCGGCTGATGATCGATGTGAACGGCATGTGGACCTATGATATGGCCTATAAAGCGCTGCGGACGTGGGACCGCGCCGACGTCAATCTCGAACTGATCGAACAGCCCCTGCCCTATTGGGATATCGAGGGCATGGCGCGGTTGCGGGAAAAGGTGGGCACGCCGATCTGGGCCGATGAATCCGCCCGCGAGTTGCAGAACATCAAGGAAATCATCGACCGCCGCGCCGCCGATGGCCTGTTCATCAAGGTGCAGAAGGCGGGCGGCCTGCTCAAGGCGCAGCGCTGGCTGACGCTGGCGCGGCTGTCGGGCCTGCCGGTGATGTGCGGCTGTATGCCCGGCTCCAGCCTTGAGGCCGCGCCCACCGCGCATCTGCTGGTCGCCAACCAGTGGGCCTCGCAATATGTGCAGGAAAATTGCGGGCCGCTCTCGATCCACGATGCCTATGAACTCGATGACACGCCGCGCCTTGGCGAGGTGGCCTTCAATGGTCCCAACTATATCGACGGGCGGATGTATGCCCCCGAAAGGCCGGGTCTGGGCGCCGATCTGAACGAGGATTTCATCAAGGAATTCACCAGCACCGAGCTGGAAACCCGCATCATCACCTGAACGTATGGGTTTGATATTTCAGGATTACGGAGAAATCATGCGGATTATCAATCATTTTCTGGCGGTCGGCGATGCCCCGGCGCCTTCGCGCGTGGCCCAGGTCTTCAACCCCTCGACCGGGCAGGTTCAGGCCCATGTGGCGCTGGGCGATGCGGCGCTGCTGGACCGCGCCGTGGCGGCGGCACAGGCCGCGCAACCGGCATGGGCCGCCACCAACCCTCAGCGCCGCGCCCGCGTGATGTTCGAGTTCAAGCGGTTGGTCGAAGACAACATGCAGAGCCTGGCCGAACTGTTGGCCAGCGAACATGGCAAGGTGGTGGCCGATGCCAAGGGCGATATTCAACGCGGGCTGGAAGTCGTCGAATTCGCCTGCGGCATCCCCCATGCCCTGAAAGGAGAATATACGCAGGGCGCCGGACCGGGAATCGACGTGTTTTCCATGCGCCAGCCCATCGGCATTGGCGCCGGGATCACCCCCTTCAACTTTCCCGCCATGATCCCGATGTGGATGTTCGGCGTGGCCATCGCCTGCGGCAACGCCTTCATCCTCAAGCCTTCCGAGCGCAACCCTTCGGTGCCGGTCCGCTTGGCCGAACTGATGCTGGAGGCCGGCGCGCCCGAGGGCATTCTCCAAGTCGTACAGGGCGACAAGGAGATGGTGGACGCGATCCTCGACCACCCGGCGATTGGCGCGGTCAGCTTTGTCGGTGCGTCCGACATCGCCAATTACGTTTATCAAAGCGGCGCGGCGGCGGGCAAGCGCGTGCAGGCGATGGGGGGCGCGAAAAACCACGGTATCATCATGCCCGATGCCGACATGGACAGAGCCGTGGGCGACCTGATCGGCGCGGCCTTCGGATCGGCGGGCGAGCGGTGCATGGCGCTGCCCGTGGTGGTGCCGGTGGGGGAAGGCACAGCAGAAAGGCTGATCAACAAACTGATCCCGGAGATCCTGGCGCTCAATGTCGGGACCAGTCTCGATCCTGATGCGCATTATGGCCCTGTCGTTACCGCCCAGCATAAGGAGCGCGTAGAAGGCTGGATCACGCAATGCGAGGCGGAGGGCGGCCAAATCCTGATCGACGGTCGCAATTTCACGCCGCAGGGGCTGGAGGGCGGCTTCTATGTCGGCCCGACGCTGATCGACCACGTGACGCCAGAGATGGACAGCTATCACAACGAGATCTTCGGCCCGGTGCTGCAGATCGTGCGCGCGCCCGATTTCGAAACTGCCCTCTCGCTGCCCAGCAAGCATCAATATGGCAATGGCGTGGCGATCTTTACCCGCAATGGCCATGCCGCGCGCGAATTTGCCGCGCGGGTCAATGTCGGCATGGTGGGCATCAATGTGCCGATCCCGGTGCCCGTCGCCTATCACACCTTCGGCGGGTGGAAGCGCAGCGCCTTTGGCGACACCAACCAACATGGCATGGAAGGCGTCAGGTTCTGGACCAAAGTGAAAACCGTGACGGCCCGCTGGCCGGACAAATTAGAGCCGGATAGCAGCGACCGGGGTGGCAATGCCTTTGTCATTCCGACCATGGGTTAAGGTCAGGAGATGGAAACGGCCTGCAGGCTCCATCAGGATCGCGTCCCATGGCGTGGTGTAGCTGGGGTTGATCTCCGCGTTATCCGGCGTCAGCCAGGGCAGGTCATGTGCCG
>NZ_JABGCB010000017.1 GCF_013149295.1 Novosphingobium sp. SG751A | reverse complement strand
CCCGTCATCCAATGCCATTGTGTCCACGATCTCCTCGTGGACACAATCAATCATGACGATATCAGTGAACAGGTGCAGGGCTTTGCGCGCTTACGGTTCACGGTCGCAAAATGCGACACATACGCCGTCTGGGCGATAGTGGTGTAGAAACCGGACAGATCCATCACGGTCGCACCGAGCGTGAAACGATCCGTGTCGTAATCCACCGAGCCCATGAAACGGCTACGCGAATCCGTGGCGACGATGTCGGTGATCGGTGCACCGGCAGCGCCCTGCAGCTTGTCGGTCAGGATGTAAGTGCCGGCGGCGCGAACCGTCAGGGTCCCCTTCCCAAGGGCGAACGGCTTGGAGACATCATAATCAATCCCGCTCTGGATCTTGCGCGATACGTTCACGCGCTGAAGCACGGCGATCCAGTAGACCTGCGAGGGGATAATCCCGCCATCGACCGCCAGAACCGAGCTGTACTTGGTCACCTCCGGCGAGCTGGGCGTGAACGGCTGAATTACGCCGCCGACTATGGGAGCAAGAATGCCATATTGCGCGAAAGCGGGGTTGGAGAAAGTCGATCCCGGACCGTTGAACGGAATGCCGATGAAGTCCTTGAAGTCGACATGATAATATGTCGCCGACGCCTTGAAGCCGCTCCAGGCCTGGGGCTTGAAATCGAACCCGAACGAGTAGTTCTTGGAGGTCTGCGGCCGCAGATTGGGCGAACCGCCCGCCACGATCAACCCCGGAAGCGAAGTATACTGATTGAGGGTCGGATTGCCCGACGGCGGGAAGTTGGGCGAGCCCGCACTGCTCAACTGAAGGCGGGTATCGACAGCACCGGAGGTCGTGTCACCCAGCGACGGGGCCTGAAATGCCGTGCTGTAGTTACCAAAGATGCGAATGGCATCGACGGGCTTCCAGTCCGCGCCAATCTTGGGGTTGAAGGTGCTGCCAACGTCCGAATAATCATCAACACGTGCGGCAAGGGAAAGCGAGAGCTTCTTGGCGAGCGCGAATTCGTTGCCGGAGCCCACGACAGGCACGAACAATTCCGCGTAAGCCGACTTGATGTTGCGCGACGCCGATCCATCGCCCCGCGACAGATAGCCGGTCAGTGTGCCGGTCGAATCCAGAACGCTGTTGGGCGAACCCACCCGGCGCGAGCCGACCTGTGATTGCCAGATAAAATCGGTGCCGACAGCTACGCGGACATCACCGCCCGGAAGGCCAAAGAGCGGGCCATCGACCTTGGCACCGATCTCATAGAGGCGCTGTCTGGAATGCACGACCTCGTTGCCGTCAGCAATCTGAGACAGAACCGCCGAGGAAGTGCGGTGACCGAACGGGTCAAACGCGGTCGCCGTCGTGGTTGCGGCCAGAGCGTTGCGATAGGCAACATTATCCAGCGACTGCCCAAAAGCGTTGTTGTTTGTCTGACCTGCGGTAGCGAACATGTTAAGCCCGAAATCACGCGGCAGTTTCGCGTTCAGACCGACGCTGGCCTGCATAGCCTCCATCGAGACATGGCGCTGGAGACCGTCACCGAATTCGGTGGTGGGGCGATAGGCCAGCGTTTGAGTCACACCCGAAGTGTTGTAGGGATTGGCAGCCGCCATGGGGAATGAGAGGCTGGGCTGGAATTCCTGCGAGTCGCGGGTTTCCTTTGAATAGAGCAGATCGCTCCACAATTCGACCGTCGGCGCCAGGTCCTGACGCAGAGTCGCGAAAATGCTGCCACGACGCTTGCGAGGCTGAATGTCGGCCAGATTGGTGGTGTCGCAAAGCGGGGCCGCACCAAATTGCGCGATGCCACACTGGCTGCTGTTATTGTTGGTGTTCAGCGCGTTGTAATAGTCGCGGTCGCTGCCGCGCAGGCGCGAGCTTTCGGTGTATGATGCCGCAACAACGAAAGAACCGGACGACCAACTCGTCCCGATACGCTGGCTCAGGTCAAAGGTGTTGAACTTGCTCGCGGTTGTATAGCGAGCGGATGTTTCCATCCCATCACCCTTCTTGCGCGTGATAAAGTTGATCACACCGGCGACCGCGTCCGACCCATAGATCGAGGACGCGCCATCGGGAATGATTTCAACCCGGTCAATGGCTCCAGGCGTGATGATCGAGGCATCCACGATGCCGGTCAGAATCCCGCTCGGCACCACACGGTGGCCGTTGATCAGCAGCAGCGTGGCGTTATTGCCAAGGTTGGGGCGCAAAGAGGTCGCCGCAACAATCGAACCAAAGGTGGGCGAGCCGGTAGGGATCGTGCCAAATTGTGCAACCTGCGGCACCTTGGCCAGCACATCCGACAGGCTGCTGGCGTTGGACTTCTTGATATCGTCAGCGCCTACCGAGAGGATCGGCGAACCGGTCGGCGCAACGCCGCGAATGCTGGTACCTGTTACGATAATTTCGGCCGCTGACACATTGTCCGAGACAGTCGCGGCTTGCTCCTGTGCGAATACTGCTCCGCTCAAAGCGAAAAAAGAAATGGAGCAAAAAATACAGAATTGGAAATTTTATTCATTTAACCCTCCTCCTTGAAATATTTTAAGGTTATTAAAAATAAGTCAGATCGTCTGATTATTGCTGGCTCGGCAAGGAACATGTCGCATCATAAGAAATAGCGCGACCGCAACTATGACCATTGCCACCGCGATAGAGCTGTGGAAGCCCGCTAACCCCCAAGCGCCCGCCACCATTGCGCCAAAGAGCACGCTGGCGATGGCACCAAGGCGTCCTACGCCGGTCGCCATGCCCACACCCCTGGCTCGCAAAGGAGCCGGATAAATGCTGGAGGCAAGCGCATACAGGCTGCTCTGAACGCCATTGACGCAGCCGCCTTCAACAGCAATCAACAGGAACATGCCGACCAATGGAAGTTCGCGATGGGATAACGTAGCCAACGCCAGAGCGGCCGCTGACGCCACAAGTGACATCACCACCATAACCCACCGCGAACCGAAACGTCCGATCATCGTGCCGGCCGTCAGCGCAACGACGACACCGCCCATGTTGAAGGCCGCCAGACCCCGGGCTGCCTGAGCAATGTCAAGGCCACTCTCGGTCAGCAGAACGGGGAGCCAGTTGAATGCCGCGTAAACCGAAACCAGCGCGAAGAAGAACGCAGACCAAATCAACAAGCTGTCCCTCAGCCATGTAGGCGCAATGATAGCCGAGAGCGGAAGTTGCTGGACCTTCGAGTCCGACGCGGACTGCATGAGTGCATGGATGTCCATGTGCACCCCCATCCTGCGCAAGCTGTTCTGAATCCGATCATCACTCGCCCCGGAACACAAAAGAAAAGCTACAGATTCCGGCACAAGCAGGATCAGAAAAACAGCCAACGCCAGCGTGCATCCGCCAGCGATGAAAAACAGCGCCTGCCATCCCGTTGTGGGCAGGATGAAGGATGCGCCCACACCGCCCAAGACGCCGCCCAAGGGCACACAGACGATGGAAATGATCACCGCCAGACTGCGATGCCGGGCAGGCGTAAATTCAGCAACCAATGCGGCGGCGTTGGGAAATGTTGCCCCCAAACCGATGCCCGCGACGAAGCGCAAAGCGGCAAGCTGAGAAGGCGACCCGACAAATCCGATCAGCAATGTCGCCGCACCAAACATCACAACGCTGATGACCAATGCCATCTTGCGCCCCATGCGGTCGCCAAGCACCCCGCCGCCGATCGCACCGATCAGCATGCCCAATTGTGCAGCGGCCAAAGCGCCCCCCAGCGCGGATTTGGTCACGCCCCAATCCCTCATCAATCCGGGAAGGGCAAAGCCAAGAGCCTGATTGTCAAAACCATCCATCAGGATCGCCAGCGAGACCAGCGCCAGCAACAGTTTTTGCGAAAGGCCCCAAGCGTTGTCGTCGATGATCGAGCTCATGGCGCCCTGATTCTGCGGATTTTCTTGCGACACGGCCATCAGTCCAACGGCACGCCGACAACAGTCGAGCGCAAGCCGTCCTCCAGCAAATGGAAGGGATGCGTGAAAGCTCCGGCAACATGGCTTTTGAAGACGTCCCCTTGAGGCCGCATGCCGAACACCGTCCGGGCGCTAACGGCGCAAACTGCACCATAGCCGATGGCCATTACTCTCATAAACGCCTCCCATCTCGTCACATTTTCTGCAGGGCGACCTAAATCCGACTGCCTTTCGGCAAACGACCGCCCAGATAGAATTGGACCGCTCCATCTCCCCATCGCAGATTCTGTGATCAGCGATTCTGAGCGTTTATGCACTATTTTGGTTTTATGGCAAACTAAAATTTTTGTCGTCCGACCTACTGCCATCGCCGCAATACATGTGGGCTCCACCCATCAGGAGCTCTGCCATCGTGCCACCCCTCTCCTTTTGAGAGTTAGATCACTGCGTAGCCTGATCGCATGGAGCTATGCCTGCACACCTTCATCAATTTAGACCTATTGTTTTGTTTTTTTGCTATTTATTATATCACCTCCTAGGGCGCGAACCCATTCCCCTGCCCCGCCCGCCCTCCTCCAATCAGCCTGATAACACCTCTTGCGCGATTAAAACGCACGAACGAGTACATCCCGCCGGATCGCCACCATCTTTGTTTGTCGACCTATTAAATCTATATGCGCCTGATTGACCGCCAGTCCATATTTGCTAAAGTGGGCACAATCACTCTCTTGCAATCATTTTCAATCACAACATGAGCGCAAGGCAGACAAAACCAGGCAAGTGAGAGGTCGGAAAGTACGATTTACGCCGGTACGGCTTGGCAAGAACGGGGCACACTCTAACCGATGGCGCATGCGCGTAAGTCGGAGCCAGATACCCCTCCATTCGACGCGCAAGATTATCCTTTCATATTTCAAGTCTGCTGCACGGGAAGAACGTACACATGATCTTCAATCGCTCGCTGCTCGCCGTCACACTGCTGGCCTCTGCAGCGCCTTTGGCGGCAGCGACCGAGCCAACAGCCCCACCTGCCGCAACGCAGCCCAGTCTTGACCAGCAATTTCAAGAGCCCCCGCAGGCGGCCCGCCCGCGCGTGTGGTGGCACTGGATGAACGGCAACATCACCAAGGACGGCATCGCCAAGGACCTCGCCTGGATGAAACGGGTGGGCATCGGTGGAGTTCAAAACTTTGACGTGGGGCTTGCGACGCCAACTATCGTTCCAAATCGCCTGCCCTTCATGACGCCGGGCTGGAAGGATGCCTTTCGTTTTGCAACATCAGAAGCCGAAAGGCTGGATCTTGAATTGGCAATCGCGGCCTCTCCGGGATGGTCCGAAACCGGCGGGCCATGGGTCAAGCCCAAAGATGCGTTAAAGAAGGTGGTCTGGAGCGAACTGATCGTAAAGGGGGGCAAACGTTTCACCGGTCAACTTCCCTCCCCCCCTCATAACTCGGGAACCTATCTCGACCTTCCCGTCGCCGCAGGGATTCCCATTTTAAAAACAGCTCCAACCTATGTTGTGCCCGAACTCTATTCCGATTTCGCAGTCCTTGCGGTTCCCTGCGCGCCCGATGACGGGGCAAGACCTCGTTATGAGTTGAACGGCGCCCCCTTGGATGCAGCCGCGCTTTCCGACCACAACTTGCGCAGCGGGGTTTCGCTGCCCGGCGGCCTTCCGGGCATGCCGGTCATTGTGACAGCCAACTTTGCAGCGCCGCAGCCTATCCGGTCTGCTACCTTGTTCATTGCCGGAGCCAAGGCCATGCACGCCTCGCCAAGCTATGAGGCAACACTTGAAGCCAGCGGCGATGGCAAGAATTGGCGCCAGATCGGCATGTTTGCCATGAATCAGGCGCCCACGACCATCAGCTTCCCCGAAACAACCGCAGCGCACTTTCGCCTGACCATAATCTCGCTTGTTTCCCAAGCCTCCAACCCAAGACAGCCTGTGCCCGGGCTTGCCTCCAGCAGCCCAAGCGGATCCGCCCAAATCCCCAAGCCGATTGACCTGCGCCAGTTCGTGCTTTCGTCGCAAGCGAAAGTGGATCAATTTGAAGCCAAGGCCGGATTTGCCATCGAGCGCCACTACTTTGCGCTTGGCCTTCCCGATCCTTCGGCCGTCGGCCCGGCGCCAACCCGGACTATCGACCTCACGTCCCGGATGAAAGCGGACGGATCGCTCGATTGGGTGCCGCCTAAGGGCTCTCATTGGAAAATTTTGCGCTTCGGTTCATCCCTTGTGGGCACGACAAACAGCCCTGCGGCAGCCGAGGCGACCGGCCTTGAGGTGGACAAGTTCGACGCTTCGGCGGTCCGGCGCTATCTCGAACATTATCTGGCGATGTATCGCGAGGCTACCGGCCCTGCCCTGTTCGGAGAACACGGCTTGCGCGCTTTGGTAACCGATTCCATCGAGGTGGGCGCGGCCAATTGGACGCCGCAAATGGTCAGCCGCTTCAAGCAATTGCGTGGCTATGATCCGACCCCATGGTTTCCCACTCTCAGCGGGGTGCTGGTCGGAACGCGGGAGCAATCCGATCGCTTCCTGTGGGACTATCGCCAGACGCTGGCCGACCTGATGGCATCCGAGCATTACGGCACGATCGCCAAGGTGGCCCACGAACAAGGCTTGAAAGTCTATGGCGAGGCGCTGGAACTTGACCGGCCATCGCTGGGTGATGACATGGCCATGCGCAGCCACGCCGACATACCGATGGCAGCGTTGTGGACCTTCGGACGGCAGCAGGGGCCCAATCTGAGCCACATCGCCGATATCCGGGGTGCAGCTTCGGTGGCGCATGTGTTGGGCAGGAATCTCGTCGCCGCAGAATCCATGACATCAGCATCAGCGCCATGGTTCAATGCCCCCAACGACCTTCGACGAATTGTTGACCTCGAATTCGTGAACGGCGTGAACCGGCCGGTTATTCATACATCGGTGCACCAGCCCGTGGATGACCGAATACCCGGACTGTCGCTTTTGATTTTCGGGCAATACTTCAATCGACACGAAGCCTGGGGCGAAATGGCCCGGCCATGGATCGATTATATCGCCCGCAGCTCGCTGCTTCTTCAGAGCGGGCGAAATGTTGCCGACGTTGCGGTGTTTTATGGTGAGGAAGGCCCGCTCACGGCGCTCTATGGCCAGCCAGCCACTCAAGAAGCGCCGAAATACCATGCGTTTGACTTCCTGAACAGGGACAGCCTTTTCACAGCCGTCAAGGCTGAAGGCGGCGAACTCGTCAGCAGTGGCGGCGCGAGATACAAAGCACTTTATCTGGGCGGGTCGAGCCAGAAGATGACCATTGCCACTTTGCGACGGATAGCCGAACTGGCCGACGCCGGGGCGACCATCATCGGCATGGCGCCAACCACGTCGCCTTCGCTTGAGGATGATCCAAAGGCCTTTTCGGCGCTGATCGCTCGTATGTGGGGTGACGGCCAAATTACCAAGGTTGGCGCGGGGCGCGTGATCGCCATGCAAAACCTGGACGATGCGCTTGAGCGCATGGGGGTGAAACCCGACTTCAAGGTGGAGGATGCAGCGCCTGACGCCGAAATCCCATTCGTTCACCGCGCGCTCCCCGAAGGCGACCTGTGGTTTCTGGTCAACCGAAAGAATCGCCCGGAACATTTCTCTGCCCGGTTCAGAATTGCCGGCAAGTTACCCGAACTTTGGCATGCAGACACAGGCCGCATCGAACCGGTCGGCTACACTATCGAAGGCGATGAAACTGTCGTGCCTCTTGACCTGGCGGCTGAAGAGTCCGTCTTCGTGGTGTTCCGCAAACCGGCGCGTCAACCCCAACTTGCCCTGTCCAGACCGCTCCTGCAGAAGGTAGCAACTCTTATGGGACCATGGACCGTGCAGTTTCAGCCCGGACGCGGTGCTCCAGCGGCCATTCGCCTGGAAACGCTCCATTCCTTGTCCGACCATCCCGATAAGGGGGTGAAGTATTTTTCGGGAGAAGCGACCTATCGCAACACCTTTACCCTGCCCAAAAGCATCGAGGCAGGTGCCGCTCTTTGGCTGGATCTGGGCAAGGTATCGGAAATTGCCGAGGTCAAAATCAACGGGCAGCCGGCAGGAAGCGTGTGGCATGAGCCATACCGTGTCGAGCTTGGCAAGCTTGTTCACAAGGGTCAGAACAGCATCGAGGTCAAAGTCGCCAATCTGTGGGTGAACCGCCTGATTGGCGATGCCCAGCCCGGTGCGCAAAAGATCACATGGACCGCGACATCGACCTACAGGCCCGATGCGCCATTAAAACCCTCGGGTTTGATTGGGCCGGTCACTTTGGAAGCAGATTCTCCAAGCTCTTCCGATGTAACAAAGGCGCAATCGACATTTATACAATAGAAATTGTGTCTTGAGCTCGACTTTGTACGATTTTGATCAGGCCCAGATCCAGAAGATGCTGTTGATTGCAACGTGTTCGAGAGCCTGATCAAGCGGTAGGATGCCACCACCCATGTCGTCGATGTCTTCCCATTTCCGCCGATGTGAGCAGTAGGCGATCCGGAACTCCTCACCTGTGCCGGTTGGCTTGAGACGCGCGATCGGTGCCTCGGTTGCCGGCAGATACGGTGGTATGCGCCTTTGTCTTCGTACCAGCCAACGCCACCGCCAGTGGCTGCAAGCATGGCGCCCATGCTTCACTGCGCCCAGCTGGGAGCATGTCCTCGTCCTGGTGATGGGAGCCCTGCTGGCACCGGGCAAGCGGACTGGCAGTTCCTGCCTGCGCATGACCGGCCGAGCCGAAGCTGCCAACTTTGCAGCTTTCCATCAAATCTCAACCGCGCTCGTTGGAGTTCGCGTGCTGTCGCCAGACGATTGCCGGCCATCGTGGTCGAACGGTTTGTGCCCGATGGGCCTGTTGTCATCGGTCTGGATGACACCATCAAGCGCCGCTGGGGTCGCCGGATCAGCGCGCGTGGTATCTATCGGGACCCGGTGCGTTCCACTCACGGTCACTTCGTCAAGGCCAGCAGGCTGCGCTGGTTGAGCTTCATGGTGCTCCCCCCGGTGCCGTGGCCCCGCCTGATCAAGGCTTTACCGGTCCTGACCCCGTTTGCCCCTTCGGAGCGATCCAACCTTCAACGCGGCTGTCGTCACAAGTTGCTGACAGACTGGGCACGGCAAGGCGCTCTTCAACTGTCTCGCTGGCTGCCAGGGCGACGGATCATCTTCATCGGCGACAGCAGCTTTGCCGTACACGAACTGGCTCACGCCATCACGCGACGAGCCACGCTTATCAGCCGGCTGCGGTTGGATGCCAGCCTGTTTGCGCCGCCCGCGAAACGAACATCGCGTACAATGGGACGGCCCGTGCAAAAAGGTCCCGCGCTGCCAAAGCTCAAGACCCTGCCGTCCGACCCAGCGATAAGCTGGACCAGTATTGTCGTCTCCGCGCGGGACGGCCATGCTGGCGGCAAAACGCTCGATATCACATCCGACACTGCCTTGTGGTACAGACCAGGTACCCCAGTGATGCCGGTTCGATGGGTCCTTGTCCGAGATCCCGATGCGAAACGTGAGCCACAAGCTTTTTCCGCACCGACGTCACACTTGAACCTGCCGACATCATCGCACTGTACGTCCGCCGCTGGCAAATCGAGGTCACGTTTGCCGAAACTCGGGCCCACCTCGGTGTCGAGACACAGCGCCAGTGGAGCGATCAAGCCATAGCCCGAACCGCCCCGGTGCTACTGGATCTCTGCAGTCTCGTATCACTATGGGCCTGTGATCTGCTTACCATCAGCAGGCCCCCTTACGCAGCCGCATGGTATCGAAAAACCGGTCTGACTTTCACTGACGCCATCGGCGCCGTCCGCCACAAAATCTGGCTCGGCGACATTAATCAATACTCCCCGCCAAACCGGGAACCGCAGTTTATTCCGGCAACTCGCGTCTTGCGCATGGTGCAGGCGCCATACTTCGCGGCGTAAACGTACAAAGTCGAGCTTAGGCCCGCAGCACCTACAGACCAGATAGAGTTGACATGAACTGTTTTCGGCGGCTTTCGAGCCCACAAAATCATGTACCATGACATGTATCGCGATTTTATCTTGACCTTCGGCAGCAAAGATCTGAGAGTGCTAAAGGTTTCAGATGTCTGGAACTTTCGGAAGGCTAGAGTGGGGTCAGGAAACCCCGGGCTAATTTTGGTACCGGCACTTTATGGCCATTCATCAGCAAAACCTAGCACCCAAAACAATCGATTGTTAGCTCGTCGCTGAAATTCAAAATCCGAGTGAAATGTGGGATCGCGGCGCAGGCTACGTGACACCTCCGTGCGAAGGCAGGACGCACCTGCCCGTGAGCAGGAGAAAAATCACCTCCAATTTTAGTTTACATTTTCCCTTGACAGTTTGAGTTTCCGGTGGCAATTGCCCGCTCGGTTTACAGGGATATTCCTTATAAATCAAAAAACAATGGTGGACTCTTAATCAGCGGGTCCTAGGTTCGAGCCCTAGTGCGTCCACCACCCTTTCCCGACAGATCACTTTTCATTTGCCGCGATGGTCGATAGTGGCGGCGCCATGGCCCATATGCCCTCCCCCTCGATAAAGCGCCTGCCGGGCCTCGAACTGCTGCGGCTGGTGGCGGCCTCGTGTGTGCTGCTGCTGCATGTGCGGGCGGTGTTTGGCGGGCAGAGGGTGTTTGGGCTGGGCTATCTGGGGGTCGATTTCTTCCTGATGCTTTCCGGCTTCCTGATGGCGCGGGTGCAGGAGCCAAGGCTGGCCCATGGCGCGGCGCCGTGGTCATTTCTGCGGCGGCGCTTCTGGCGGCTGTGGCCGATGATGGCGCTGGGCGGGTTGATCGGCCTGCCGCGCCTGTGGCTGCGCTCGGCGGATCTGCATAATTTCCTGCTGGCGGCGCTGCCCAATATGGCGCTGCTGCCGGTGTGGTGGTGGACCTTTTCCTTTCCGCTCAACATTCCGGCATGGACGATGACCTGCGAGCTGGCCTGCAATGCCGCGCATGTGCTGGGCCTGTGGCGGCTGCGGCGGCGGTGGCTGATCGCTCTGGCGGCGGGGTTGTTGGCGGCGGATGGCTGGATCTCGTGGCATTTCCACGGGCTGGACGTGGGGCCCAGGAGCGACAATTTCTTCTGGGGCGTGCTGCGCTGCCTTGCGGCCTACGTGCTGGGCATCGTGCTGGCGCGCTGGTGGCAGGAAGAGCCCGCGGTGCCGATCCCATGGTGGGTGGCGCTGCCGCTGATGCCTGCGCTGCTGCCGCTGGTGTGGTGGACGAAGACGCAGGGGTGGTGGTTCGACATCGGCTTCGTCGTGCTGGCCTGCCCGCTGATGATCGCGGGGGCCATGCGACTGGACAGGTTTCATCGCGCCGCCATGTGGCTGGGCCAGATTGCCTTTCCCCTGTTCGCCCTGCAAATGCCCATCCTTCAGGGCATCCGGCAATTGGGCGGCACCTATTGGATCGGGCTGGGCGTGGCGGCGGCGGCGGGGGTTCTAGTGGCGGTTTTGGCCGCGCATATATCCACGTGGCGCATACTAAGAAGAAATAATGTGATGGCGATGTGATGCCCCTCTTGCAATCACAGCGCCATGTGATTACCTCACATTCATGACACAGAACATCATCGATCGCGTTCGCCGCCTCGTCAACGAAGGGGGCATGACCCGCGCCGGTCTGGCCCGCGCCGCAGGGCTTCATGCCAACACCCTGCGCGATGTCAACGAAGCGGAATGGAACCCCACCGCCGAAACGCTGGGCAAGCTTGAGCGTTTCCTTGACGAAAGCGACGAGACCCCGGTGCTGGTGAGCATCGAGGAAATCATCGAGGAAGCCCGCAACGGGCGGATGTACATCCTTGTCGATGACGAAGATCGCGAAAACGAAGGCGATCTGATTATCCCGGCCCAGATGGCCACCCCTGCCGCCATCAACTTCATGGCCACCTATGGCCGCGGCCTTGTCTGCCTTGCCCTCTCGCATGAACGCGTGGACCAGCTTGGTCTGGAGCCAATGAGCCGCCGCAACGGCACTCCGCTGGGCACGGCTTTCACCGTTTCGATCGAGGCCAAGGAAGGCATCAGCACCGGCATTTCCGCCGCCGACCGCGCGCGCACCGTCTCGGTGGCCATCGACGGCAGCAAGGGCCCGGCCGATATCGTCAGCCCCGGCCATGTGTTCCCTCTGCGCGCGCGTCCGGGCGGCGTGCTGGTGCGCACCGGCCATACCGAGGCGGCGGTCGATATTTCGCGCCTTGCGGGCCTCAACCCTTCGGCCGTCATCTGCGAGGTGATGAGCGATGATGGCACGATGGCGCGTCTGGACGACCTGCTGCTCTTTGGCCGTCAGCATGGCATCAAGATCGCCACGATCCGCGACCTGATCGCCTATCGCCGCAAGCATGACCGCATGGTCAGCCTGAAGTCGGAAACCTCCTTCAAGAGCCGTTTCGGCGGCGAATGGCAGGCCCGCGCCTATGCCAACAAGGCGACCGGTGAGGAAAATCTCGTCCTGCTCAAAGGCCGTATCGACCCCAGCAAGCCGACGCTGGTGCGCATGCATTCCACCTCGATGTTCAGCGATTTGCTGGGCGAGGACAGCCCGCGCGCCAATCTGCTGCACCGCTCGATGGAAATCATCGGCGAGGAAGGCGCGGGCGTGATCGTTTTCGTCAACCGTCCGCATTCCGAAGTGTCCAAGTCCTTCGAATATCGCCAGCTTGCGATTGACGGCAACACCAAGCCGCTCGAAGAACTGCGCGATTACGGCGTGGGCGCGCAGGTTCTGGCCGAGCTGGGCATCCATGAGCTGGTGCTTTTGACCAATACGCATCATACGCTTGTCGCGCTGGAAGGTTATGGGCTGACCATCACCGAAGAACGCCGCATTGCTTGATTGAAGGACCTATCATGGCCAAGTTTCTGATTGTCGAAGCCCGCTTCTATGACCACCTCAACGATATGCTGGTCGAAGGCGCGCGGGCCGCGCTGAAGGCGGCGGGGCATAAGGTCGATGTGCTGACCGTGCCGGGCGCGCTGGAAATTCCGGGCGCCATCTCGCTGGCCGAGGCTTCGGGCGAATATGAAGGCTATGTGGCCATCGGCGTGGTGATCCGGGGTGAGACCTATCACTTCGAAATCGTGGCGGGCGAAAGCGCGCGCGGGATCATGGCGCTGACCATGGACGGCATTGCCATCGGCAATGGCATCCTGACGGTCGAAAACGAAGAGCAGGCCATCGTGCGCGCCGACCCCAAGCAGAAGGACAAGGGCGGCGAAGCGGCCAAGGCGGCCCTCGCCCTGCTGGCGCTGAAGGAAAAATTTGGCGCGTAAAACGCCGGACAGGACATGAAAAAGGGCGCGGTGGTCATCCCATCCGCGCCCTTTTCTTTTACCAGACCTTCACGCGCTTGGCCGGCGGCAGATAGAGCTTGTCGCCCGGCTTCACATTGAACGCCTTGTACCATGCATCCAGATTGCGCACCGTCAGCGCGCGATATTGCCCCGGCGCATGGCCATCGGTAGCTATCTGGGCGCGCAGCGCCGCCTCGCGCACCTTGGTGGCCCAGCTTTGCGCAAAGGCGAGGAAGAAGCGCTGGTCGCCGGTCATCCCGTTGATGACGGGCGCGGGCTTGCCCTTGAGCGAGGCGTGATAGGCATCGAGCGCCGCCGCCAGCCCCGCCACATCGGCAATATTCTCGCCCAGCGTCAGTTCGCCCTGAACATGCAGGCCGGGGAACGGCTCATAGGCGCTGAACTGATCGGCCAGCGCCTTGCCCGCCTGTTTGAACCGCGCCATATCCGCAGGTGTCCACCAGTCGCGCAGGCGGCCCGAAGCGTCGAAGGCCGCGCCATTGTTGTCAAAGCTATGGCTGATTTCATGGCCGATCACCGCGCCGATCGCACCATAGTTGAAGGCCGCATCCGCCGCCGGATCATAGAACGGCTTTTGCAAAATCGCGGCGGGGAAATTCAGCGCGTTCTGCACCGGCAGATTGACCGCATTGACCAATTGCGCATTCATCCACCATTCGCCCCGATCCATGGGCTTGCCGATCTTGGCCAGTTGCAGGCGATATTCGTTGAGTCCCGCCGCCTTGGCATTGGCATAGGCCTTGTCGGGGCTGAGTTTCAGCGCCGAATAATCCTTCCAATGGTCGGGATAGCCCACGCCCACGACAATGCCGCGCACCTTGGCGATGGCTTCCTTCTTGGTGGCGGGCGCCATCCAGTCGAGCCGTCCGATACGGGTGGCAAAGGCCTCCTTGATGCCCGACACCATGCCCTGAATGCGGGCCTTGTCGCCGGCAGGGAAATATTTGGCGACATAGAGCCGCCCCAGCGCATCGCCCAGTGCGCCGTTGAGCGCTGCAATTGCCCGGCGCTCGCGGGTCCGCTGAACCTTCACGCCCTGCAGAGTGGCGCCGTAAAAGGCAAAGCGGTCATCGTCGATCTTCGTAGGCAGGACCGAGGCATATTGGTTGATCTGGTGAAAGGCCAGCCAATCCTTCCACACATCCAGCGGTTCGGAAGCGACCAACGCGGCGATGCGGGGGATCGATTGGTCGTGGAAAGCGGCGAAACGCTCCTGATGCGCCAGACCGGCGGCGGTGAAGAAAGCCTCCCAGTCCAGCCCCGGCGCCTTGGCGGCGAAATCGGCGCGGGTCCATTCGGCATTGGCGTGCTGAAAGTCCTCGCTTTGCTCGCGGCTTTCATGAGCCTCGGCGATTTTTGCTTCCAGTTCGTAAATCCTGCCCGCGCGCACTTCCGCTTCGGCCGGAGTGGCGGCCAAACCAGCATCGGCAAGGATCGTGGCAATATAGCTGCGGTACTTGGCACGAATATCGGCCATCTTCGCATCGGTCGAACGATAGTATTCGCGTTCGGGCAGGCCTAGCCCCCCCTGCAATACATAGGGCATCACCGCCGTGCCATTAAGGGATTGGGTGATGAACAGGCCGAAAAGGTTCTCGGTCTGAAAATCGGTGGCGTTAAGGGGATCTACGTCGGCGCGTACCTGCGCGCCCAGCACACGGGCCAGATCGCCCCTGTTCGCAATCGCAGCAAATGCGGCCAGATCACTCTGCACCGGAGCCATGCCCGCCGCGTTGATCGCCCCGGTATTCAGATAGGCGCGATAGTAGTCATGGATCAGCGCGGCATCACTGCCGGGCTTGGGATGGCCCGCCACCACATCGGCCACCAACGCGGTGATTCGCTTTTCGGTCGATTGATCGGCGATATAAAAGCCACCAACCGAGGCCCGATCAGCCGGGATTTCGGTTTCGCGGGCCCAAACACCATTGGCGAAGAGGTAAAAATCGTCTCCGGGGCGGACAGAACGATCCATTCCGGATGCATTCAACCCCACCGAAGCCCCCTTGGGCGCCCCCGCCGCATGGGCCATCATCGGCATGGCCAGCGCCAACGGGCAAAGGCCAAGTGCCAGCGCCCGACGAAAATCTGCAATCTTGGGCATTATCCTGTCCTTACAATATAATAGCGCCACCCCTCCTGTCGGGCGTCCCTGCATAGAGCCCGCAAGACAGAGCCAGTCAACAAGTTACAATGATGTCAGTAAGGCCGTCATGGCGCTGGGGATAGGCCAATCGGCGGGTTTGAATAGTCCAAATGAGGCGAATCTGCACAAGACACCAACATATCTGACGATCTACATAGTGGTAATCACCTAGCGGCCCTTGTTCAAATGCGAACCACACCCACCTATCGGCCAGTATCAACCACCAACAATGCCCCGATGCAGAGCAATCGGCAAAGCGGCGCAATGTCCAGAAACAGGGATAGCATGGACCGGACGAATGACACCCTCGCGCTGATGCAATGCCTGCGCAACGCACTTGATCGGCTGGACGCCATTAATGCCTTTACCGCAGCTGCACACTTGGACGCTTGTTTGCATGCTCTGAGCGATTACTTCATTTCCGACGAAAATCACTCGAAAGGCGATTAATCGGTATTACCCCTAATATTCCCAACACCCCTGCTTGAGCTAAACTACGCAGACACCAGTAGCTATTTCTGCTGCTGCCATGTTTTGCTGCTAGCACGGGGGACATCGCAAGGGATGAACTGGACCGACAGAAATTCTGCCGCTCTGGCCGGGGCGGCTCCTCAAATCTGGAAAGAGCCCGAGGGCAGCCAGCCCGTCAATCAACGCCTGCGCACATTGGCGCAATCGCTGCTCAATGCCGCCATGGAACTGGAAAAAGCGCCTCCTGCGGTGCCTGTCGAAGATGGCGGAGCCGGTATCGCAGCAAGGCCGAAATCGGACCCGGCCGAACAGGCCCAACAGCTTTATCGCGAACGCCGCCGCCGGATCGAGGCGTTTGGCGACGACACGCTGTTTGGCGAACCCGCGTGGGACATCCTGCTCGACCTGTTCGTAGCCGGAGAGCGCGGCAAGCGCGTGGCCGTAACCAGCGCCTGCATCGGCTCGGGCGTACCCAGCACGACGGCGCTGCGCTGGCTCAACGTTCTGGAACTGCGCGGGATGGTCGAGCGCGAGGATGACAATCACGATGCGCGCCGCTCCTTCGTCCGCCTGACCGCCAAGGCGCGCGCGATGATGCTCGAATATTTCGCCAATCTCTAAGACACCTTCAGGGCAAAACAAAAGGGCGGGGAGCATCAGCCCCCCGCCCTTTCCTGTTCCGGTGCCCGGAAGGCTTTTTAGACCTTCAGACGGCCAAAGGCGCTCTTGCCCGCATAAAGCGCGGCAACGCCAAGCTGTTCCTCAATGCGGATCAGCTGGTTATACTTGGCCAACCGGTCCGAACGGGCCAGCGAGCCGGTCTTGATCTGACCGCAATTGGTGGCAACGGCGAGGTCCGCGATGGTCGCGTCCTCGGTTTCGCCCGAACGGTGGCTCATCACGGCGGTGTAGCCCGCGCGCTGCGCCATCGAAACGGCTTCGAGCGTTTCGGTAAGCGTGCCGATCTGGTTGACCTTCACCAGCAGCGAGTTGGCCAGCCCCTGATCGATGCCCATCGACAGACGCTTGGGGTTGGTCACGAACAGATCGTCGCCCACCAGCTGCACCTTGTCGCCGATCAGATTGGTGAGTGCGGCCCAGCCTTCGAAATCGTCTTCGCTCATGCCGTCTTCGATCGAGATGATCGGATAGTCGGCAGCCAGCTTGGCCAGATATTCAGCAAATTCGACCGGGCTGAGCGAGAGGCCTTCGCCGCTGATCTCATACTTGCCGTTCTTGAAGAATTCGGTCGAGGCGCAGTCGAGCGCGAGCAAGATGTCGCTGCCCAGCTTGAACCCGGCCTTTTCGATCGAGGTCGAGACGAAATCGAGCGCGGCGCGCGTGCTGGCGATGTTGGGGGCAAAGCCGCCTTCGTCACCAACGGCGGTGGCCAGACCCTTTTCGTGCAGGCCCTTTTTCAGCGTGTGGAAGATTTCCGCACCCCAGCGGACCGCCTCGGCAATCGAGTCGGCGCCGACCGGCATGATCATGAATTCCTGGAAGTCGATCGGATTGTCGGCATGTTCGCCGCCGTTGATGATGTTCATCATCGGCACGGGCAGAACATGGGCCGAAACGCCGCCCACATAGGAATAAAGCGGCAGGCCGCGCGCATCGGCCGCAGCCTTGGCGGTGGCCAGCGAGACGCCCAGAATGGCGTTGGCGCCAATGCGCGCCTTGTTGGGCGTACCGTCCAGTTCGATCATGGCCAGGTCGATGTCGCGCTGATCTTCGGCATCGACGCCGACGAGCGCTTCGTGGATTTCGGAATTCACCGCTTCCACCGCCTTGGTGACGCCCTTGCCCAGATAGCGGCTCTTGTCGCCATCGCGCAGTTCAACCGCCTCATGCGCGCCGGTGCTGGCGCCCGAGGGCACGGCGGCGCGGCCAAAGCTGCCATCTTCGAGCAGCACATCGACTTCGACCGTGGGATTGCCACGGCTGTCCAGAATTTCGCGAGCGTGGATGTCGATAATCGCGGTCATGGCGTGTTCATCTCCTCTCGGACACCTTTCAGATGCCCTCAAGACGATTCCCTTAGCAGCGGAACCTTGGCAGGCAAGGTGCATTGCAGCATGATAGGAGCGAGGCGAGAAAATCGATGCGAATTCATCACGCGATTCTCTACGCCCCGCCCAAGAGAAGGATGATAAGCCATGGCCGATGAAACCAACGCTCTTGTTGCCGACGCCGCCCAAGCCGTTACCGAAACGGCCGACGGTGTGAAGGCCAAGTTCAGCAAGGCGATTGACGACGCGCGCGCGGGCGCCCTCGCGCTGGGCAAGGATTTGCAGGAAAAGGCTGCGCCCTATACCGAAAAGCTTTCAAGCGGCGAATTGCTGGCCGAAGCCAAGGCGATTGGCGAACAGGCCAAGGAACGCGCGCTGCATCTGGCCGCCGACGGCAAGGTGAAGGCAAGCGACGCGATCACCTCGCTGGGCAAGGTCGTGGCCGACAATGCGGGCCTTGTCGATGACAAGCTGGGCGAGAAATATGGCGATTATGCCCGCAGCGCGGCCCGCGCGCTTCAGGAAACCGGCGCCAAGCTGGAATCCAAGGATCTGGAAGAGCTGGGCAAGGAAGCCACCGAATTTGTGAAGAAAAATCCGGTGATCGCCGCCGGCGCTCTGATCGCTGTAGGCTTTGCCCTGACCAAGCTGCTGGGCGGCAAGAGCGACGAAGAAGCATAAGCCGAAAGGCATGAAGCGGAAGGCGCCGGGGCGGCCATGCGCTGCTCCGGCGCCTTTACGCAAGCATTGAAGGGGGCCTGATGCCCAAGCATCGGCAAGACAGCAGCGAGATCGACGAGCCCAACGACGAGCCGAGCCTCGAAGAGGATGTTCGTGGCCTTTTCACATCGACCCGCGCGGCATTTGACAGCGAGATCGAATATCAAAAGGCGCGCGCCGGAATGGCTGTGGGCCTTGTGCTGCGCATTGCGGGGCTGGCGGCGCTGGCGCTGGCGCTGGTGTTTTTCCTGCTGATGGCCGTCATCATGGGCTCGCTGCTGGGGCTGGCCTCGGTGGTGGGGCCGTGGGGTGCGATGGGGATCGTAGCGGCGCTGCTGCTGCTCATCACGCTCTGGAGCGTGATGAAGGTCAAGCGCGCCATCCGCAGGCTGACCGCGCTGTTTTCCTCCTCGGAGGATGAGGCATGAGCCCTGCCGAGGAAAAACTGGCGCAATTGCGCGCCGCGCGCGATGCTGCCCGCGCCGAATTTCTCAGTCGCTCCACCCGCATCCGCGCTCTGGCCGAGCCGGGCGAGTTGGGCCGGCGCCTGTCCAATGACATACAGGTGCAGGGACGCAAGGCACTCTCGCAGGCGATGGAGATTGCCGCCGACGAGCGCGGTGTGCTGGCGGGCACCTTGACCGCGCTGATGCTCTGGCTGGCGCGCAAACAGATCTTTGCCAAGGCGGTCGAACTGGCCCCCAAGGCCAAACCGGCATGGGCCGAGGCGCGCGAAAGATTGCAATCAGGCCTGTCGAAAATCCGCGCCCGCCTGCCCGGAAAGCGCGATGGGGTATAAAACTTGCGCAAAACGCAATCAGAATATGCTTGATTTCAACCTTGGTGGTGCTTGCTGATCGGCTTGGCCCGATGCTATGGCAAAGGCTCAATCCTCCAATTTGCTGGAAACAAGCCATCATGTCCCAACTTCTCCACCTCGTCATCGGCGGTCGTGTGCGTGACCCGCAGGGCCTCGATTTCGTGGACCTCAGCGCGCTCGATTATGTCGGCGTGTTTCCCGATTACGCTTCGGCCGTGGAAGCATGGCGCGGCGCGGCACAGCGCAGCGTTGACGATGCCGAGATGAAGTATGTCGTCGTTCACCTGCACAAGCTGCTGGAACCCGGCCACGAGCATTGATCGACACTGATCGGTTTGCATCGGCCCAAATGAAAAGGCCCCGCTGATTGGCGGGGCCTTTTCATTTGGGCGGTCAGACGCGGATCAGATGAATTCGATCTTTTCCACCACATAGAAACGCTCACCCGCAGGCACGCGCACCTCGATCTCGTCCTCGACCTTCTTGCCGATCAGCGCCCGGCCCAGCGGTGAGACATAGCTGATCCGGCCCAGTTTCGCGTCCGCCTCATACGGGCCGACGATCTGGTAACGCACCGGCTTGTCGTCATCGTCCAGCAAAGTGACGGTGGCGCCAAAAATGATCCGGTCGCCCGAAAGCGAGGTGGGGTCGATGATCTGAGCCCGGCTGATCTTGTCTTCAAGATCGGCAATCGTGGCTTCAACCTGCCCCTGACGCTCCTTGGCGGCGTGATATTCCGCATTTTCGGAAAGGTCGCCATGCGCGCGCGCTTCCTCGATCGCGTCAACGATCCGGGGGCGCTCTTCCCGCAGCGCCTTCAGCTCGGCCGTCAGCTTTTCATAGCCAATCGCCAGCATCGGCAGCTTTTCGATACTTGCCATCCGTGAAACTTCCTTCATGGCCCTTCCCTCCGCCAGGACAGTCAAAGGCTCCGCCCCGCATTTTGATGAAAACGCGGGGGTTTGCCTTCCAACTTTTGCGGAAAGGACGTGGTCGGTCAGCTATAATAGGCTTGCAACGGGCACACTTCAAGACTGGCCGAACGCATCGCTCCAATCGCTTCCACAGCCGCGACGCTGCCCGCCGCAGTGGTGAAGTAGGGTACCTTGTTGCCCAGCGCGGCCTGACGGATGCTCTGCGAATCCTTCAGGCTCTGCCAGCCCTCGGTGGTGTTGAACACCAAGGCCACGCCGCCATCAATGATTCGGTCAACGATATGCGGGCGCCCTTCGGCCACCTTGTTGACCAGTTCGACCGCAACGCCGGCCTCGGCCAGGAACTTTTGCGTCCCGCCCGTGGCGATCAGCTTGAAGCCCAGTTCGACCAGCTTGCGCGCGGCAGGCAGCACGACCGCCTTGTCCGTATCCTTGACCGAAATGAACACCACGCCTTCCTGAGGCAGTTTGACGCCCGCGCCCAGCTGGCTCTTGGCAAAGGCCGTGGCGAAATCCTTGTCGAGGCCCATGACCTCGCCGGTGGACTTCATTTCGGGGCTCAGCACGGGATCGACGCCGGGGAAGCGCGCAAACGGGAACACCGCTTCCTTGACCGCCATATAGGGCAGATCGCGGCGGAACGGCGGGAACGTGTCGAGCTTTTCTCCCGCCATCACGCGCGCGGCGATCTTGGCGACCGGCTGACCGATAGCCTTGGCGACGAAAGGCACCGTGCGCGAGGCGCGCGGGTTGACCTCGATGAGGTAAACCTCGCCATCCTTGACCGCGAACTGAATGTTCATCAGCCCCTTGACGCCCAGCGCCAGCGCCAGCAGCTCGGCCTGACGCTCCATCTCGGCGATGATGTCGGCCGAAAGGCTGTAGGGCGGCAGGGTGCAGGCGCTGTCGCCCGAGTGGATGCCAGCCTCTTCGATATGCTGCATCACGCCCGCCACGACGACCTTTTCACCGTCGCACAGCGCATCGACATCGCATTCGATCGCATCGCGCAGATACTGGTCGATCAGCACCGGCGAGTCGCCCGACACCTGCACCGCCGTGGCGATATAGTCATCAAGCTGCGCCACGCTGTCGACGATCTCCATCGCCCGCCCGCCCAGCACATAGGACGGACGCATCAGCACCGGATAACCGATACGGCTGGCAACATTGACCGCCTCGTCGCGGCTGCGTGCGATGCCGTTTGCGGGCTGCTTCAGACCGAGCTGTTCGACCAGAGCGGCGAAACGCTCGCGGTCTTCGGCAAGGTCGATGGCATCCGGGCTGGTGCCCAGAATGGGGATGCCGGCATCTTCCAGCGCCTGCGCCAGCTTCAGCGGGGTCTGCCCGCCAAACTGCACGATCACGCCGACCAGTTCGCCCTTCGACTGTTCAACCGTCAGGATTTCCAGCACGTCTTCGGCCGTCAGCGGCTCGAAATACAGGCGGTCCGAGGTGTCATAGTCGGTCGAAACCGTTTCAGGGTTGCAGTTGACCATGATCGTTTCATAGCCGACCTCTTCCAGCGCAAAGCAGGCATGGCAGCAGCAATAGTCGAACTCGATGCCCTGACCGATACGGTTCGGGCCGCCGCCAAGGATCACGATCTTCTTGCGGTCGGACGGATCGGCCTCGTTCTCTGCCTCGCCAAACATCGGCGCTTCATAGGTCGAGTACATATAGGGCGTGATCGCCTCGAACTCGGCCGCGCAGCTGTCGATGCGCTTGAACACCGGGCGCACACCAAGGCGGTGACGCAGCGCGCGCACTTCGGCTTCGCTGGTGGCGCCCACCATCGCTTCGACCACATCATGCAACAGGCCCGAACGCGCCATATTGGCGCTGCCCGCCAGCGAAGCGGACTGCACCGCCAGCTTGGCCAGACGCTTGTCCGAGAAGCCCATCGCCTTCAGACGGCGCAGGCCCTCGGCATCGTTGGGCAGACCATTCCTGGCCACCTCGGCCTCGGCCGCGATGATTTCTTCGATATGGGCCAGGAACCACGGATCGTAATGCGTGATCCGGTTGATGTCGGCGGCGGTGAAGCCTTCGCGGAAGGCCTGCGCCACCACCAGCAGACGGTCAGGCGTGGCCCGCGAGAGGGCAGCGGTGATCTCGTCACGGCTTGCGCCGACCAGTTCATCGACGCGATTGAAACCGTCGAGGCCCGTTTCTAACCCACGCAGCGCCTTCTGCATCGATTCCTTGATGTTGCGGCCGATCGCCATCACCTCGCCCACCGACTTCATCGCGGTGGAGAGCAGCGGCTCGGAGCCCTTGAACTTTTCAAAGGCAAAGCGCGGGATCTTGGTCACGACATAGTCGATGCTGGGCTCGAACGAGGCAGGCGTGGCGCCCGTGATCTCGTTGGTCAGCTCGTCCAGCGTGTAGCCCACGGCCAGCTTGGCCGCGACGCGCGCGATGGGGAAGCCCGTGGCCTTCGACGCCAGCGCCGAAGAGCGCGACACGCGCGGGTTCATTTCGATCACGATCAGGCGGCCATCAGCAGGGTTGACCGCGAACTGAACGTTCGAACCGCCCGTTTCCACGCCGATCTCGCGCAGCACGTTGAGCGAGGCGGTCCGCATGATCTGATATTCTTTATCCGTCAGCGTCAGCGCGGGCGCAACGGTGATCGAGTCGCCCGTATGCACGCCCATCGGATCGATATTTTCGATCGAGCAGATGATGATGGAATTGTCGTTGCGATCACGCACGACTTCCATCTCATATTCCTTCCAGCCCAGCAGCGATTCCTCGATGAGGACCTCGGTGGTGGGGCTGGCCTCCAGACCGCTCTTCACGATCGCTTCAAATTCCGCCTTATTATAGGCGATGCCGCCGCCCGTGCCGCCCAGCGTGAAGGAGGGGCGGATGATCGAGGGCAGACCGGTGCGCTCCAGCACAGCGAAGGCTTCTTCGACCGTATGGGCCATGCCGCTGCGCGCCGATTCGAGGCCGATCTTGTCCATCGCCTCGCGGAAACGCTGGCGGTCTTCGGCCTTGTCGATGGCATCGGCGTCGGCGCCGATCATCTGCACGCCGTATTTTTCCAGCGTGCCGTCCTCAAACAGCGCCAGCGCGGTGTTGAGCGCGGTCTGGCCGCCCATCGTGGGCAGCACCGCATCGGGGCGCTCCTTTTCGATGATCTTGGCGACCATCGCCGGGGTGATCGGCTCGATATAGGTCGCATCGGCCATTTCCGGGTCGGTCATGATCGTGGCCGGGTTCGAGTTGACCAGGATGACCCGGTAACCCTCTTCCTTCAGCGCCTTGATCGCCTGCGTGCCGGAATAGTCAAACTCGCAAGCCTGACCGATGATGATGGGCCCCGCGCCAATGACGAGGATCGAGGAGATGTCTGTCCGCTTAGGCATCAGGCAATGCTCTCAATGAATTTCGTGAAAAGATAAAAGCTGTCCATCGGCCCCGGCGAGGCTTCGGGGTGATACTGCACCGAGAAGGCTTTCTTGCCCGTGATCTCGATGCCGCAGTTCGAACCGTCAAACAGCGACTTGTGGGTTTCCACCACACCTTCGGGCAGCGTTTCCGCATCCACCGCAAAGCCATGGTTCATGGAGGTGATCTCGACCACACCTTCGGCCATGCGCTTGACCGGATGGTTCGCGCCGCGATGGCCCTGGTGCATCTTGACGGTCTTGGCGCCGGCGGCCAGCGCCAGCATCTGGTGGCCAAGGCAGATGCCGAAGATCGGCATGCCCTGATCGAGCAGTGCCTTGATGACCGGCACGGCATAGACGCCCGTGGCCGCCGGATCGCCGGGGCCGTTCGAAAGGAACACGCCATCGGGCTTGAGACCGAGGATGACATCGAGCGGCGTTTCAGCCGGAACCACCGTCACGGTCGCACCAGCGGCGACCAGATTGCGGAAGATGTTGTCCTTGGCGCCAAAGTCCATCGCCACGACATGCGGGCGCGGATCGTGGGGGCTGCGACCATAACCCTTGCCCAGATGCCAGACCGAGCCTTCCCAGTTTTCCTGCGCCTTGCGCGACACGATCTTGGCCAGATCCATGCCTTCAAGGCCGGGCCACTGCTGCGCCTTGGCCAGCAGCGCGGGAATGTCGAATTCGCCCGCCTCATTATAGGCGATGACGGCATTGGGCGCGCCCGAAAGGCGGATGCGGCGGGTCAGCGCGCGGGTGTCGAGCCCGGCGATGCCGATCTTGCCCTTGGCCTTCATCCAGGCGTCGAAACGGCCTTCGGAGCGGAAGTTCGAGGGGTTGGTCACGTCTTCGCGCACGATGCAGCCAACGGCGCCATCGACGGCGGCCTCGTTGTCTTCATTGTTGACGCCGACATTGCCGATGTGAGGGAACGTAAAGGTGACGATCTGGCCAGCATAGCTGGGATCGGTCATGATTTCCTGATAGCCGGTGATCGAAGTGTTGAAACACACTTCACCTACGGCGCTGCCTTGCGCGCCAAATCCTCGGCCCCAGGCGACATAACCATCGGCCAGTACCAGGACGGCAGTGGCGCCAACTGGTTTAGGCGCAAGCGAAGGGGCGGGGTCTGCCATGGGGGCGCTCCGTGAGAAGTTTTCAACAATGGGTGCTAAGGCCCGCCCGCTAGACCCCATACCCTTATCCGTCAACCTATCAAAACCGGAAAAATCCCGCTAGGGTTATGCGCCAAGCCGCGAAATGCGCAAAACTCCACGGGAAAGTTTAGAAAAATGATCCGCGATTCGATCAAGGCCGCGCAGGTGGCCGCCATGAAATCGGGCGACAAGCCCCGCCTTGCCGCTGTGCGCCTCATTCTGGCCAAGCTGAAGGACAAGGATATCGAACTGCGCACCGCCGCCAGCATCCCGGATGACGATGTGATCGTCACCGATGTGCTGCAGAAGATGGTCAAACAGCGCCGCGAATCGATCACCATGTATGAACAGGGCGGCCGCCCCGAACTGGCCGCCGCCGAAGCCGCCGAGGTGGCGGTGATCGAGGACTTCCTGCCCGCGCAGATGGGCGAGGATGAGGTCAAGGCCGCGATTGAGGCAATCAAGGCCGAGGTTGGCGCCGCCGGGCCCAAAGACATGGGCAAGGTGATTGCCGCGCTGAAGGCCAAGCATGGCACCCAGATCGACATGGGCAAGGCGAGCGCGCTGGTAAAGGCGGCGCTGGCGTAACATGAGCCTCTCGCCCCAGTTCCTTGATGAATTGCGCAGCCGGATCACGCTGTCGGCCGTGATCGGGCGGACCGAGCGCGTGACCAAGGCGGGGCGCGAGTTCAAGGCATGTTGCCCGTTTCACCATGAAAAGACGCCCAGTTTCACCATCAATGATGAAAAGGGCTTCTATCACTGCTTTGGCTGCGGCGCGCATGGCGATGTCATCCGCTGGATGACCGATCAGCGCGGCCTATCCTTTATGGATGCGGTCAAGCAACTGGCCGAGGAGGCGGGGATGGAAGTCCCCGCCCCCGATCCAAGGCAGGCCCAGCGCGCGGAAAAGCAGAAGAGCCTGCATGATGTGATGGGTGCGGCGCAGGCGTTCTTCGTCGACCAGCTGGCCAGCCCCGAAGGCGGTCAGGCGCGCTCCTATCTGGCCTCGCGCGGGTTCTCCGCCGCCGTGTGCCGCGAATTCGGCTTTGGCTATGCGCCTGAGGGACGACAGGCGCTGAAGGGCGCCTTGGGGCAATTCCCCGAAGATATGCTGATCGAGGGCGGCCTGCGGATCGTTGTTGAGGATAAAGATCCCTACGACCGGTTCCGTGGGCGGCTGATGCTGCCCATCCATGATCCGCGCGGGCGGGTCATCGCGTTTGGCGGGCGCATTCTGGCAACGCATAAGACCGATGCGCCCAAATATCTGAACTCGCCCGACACGCCTTTGTTCGACAAGGGCCGCACGCTGTATAACCACCATCGCGCCTCCCCTGCCTCGCGGCAATCGGGGCGGATCATCGTGGTCGAAGGCTATATGGATGTGATCGCGCTGGCGGCGGCGGGATTTCACGATGCGGTCGCCCCGCTTGGCACGGCGCTGACCGAGACGCAGATCGAGATGATCTGGCGCATGGTGGCGATGCCGGTGCTGTGTTTCGATGGCGACGCGGCGGGGCAAAGGGCGGCGATGCGCGCCGTTACGCGCGCCCTGCCCTTGCTGCGCCCCGGCCATTCCCTGCGCATCGTGCGCATGCCCCAGGGGCAGGACCCCGACGACCTGATCAAGGCGCGCGGACCGGCCGCGATGGAAGAAGTGCTGGCAGGCGCGCAAAGCCTGCTCGATACATTGTGGCAATTCGAAATGGATGCCGCCCCGGCGGGCAGCCCCGAGGAAAAGGCGGGACTGAAGGCGCGGCTGATGGCCCATGTCGATACGATTGCCGATAATGACATCAAAGCGCTCTATCGTCGCGATCTGCTCGAACGCTTTTCCGCCTTCGCCTTTCCGCGGCGCGAGGACAATCGCGCGCCATGGCAGCCACGTCAGCCTTTCCAAAAACAACAGCGCGGCGGGCGATTTGGGCGCGACATTCCCCCGCCCCTGCCCCACCAGGAAACCACGCAGAGGCTTCAGCGCCCCGCCAACCCGTTCCGCGCGGCCACGATCGAGGCGGTTTTGGCGGGCCTGATCCGCATGCCCGGCGAAATCGCCCGCCATGCCAGCCTGCTGGCGCGTCTGGCGCAGGAGGATTCGCGGTGCGATGTGCTGCTTGATGCACTTGATGACGGCGCGCCCCTTGAAAGCGCGGCCATCGGCACCATCTTGGCGGAGAAAGGCTTGACGCCTCCCGACACCACTGCACGTCCCGGTATGGAATTTGCCTTCCTTTGCGAATCGGGGGAAGGTGCGAAAGGGCAATTGTCCGACGTGCTTTGCGTGCTGGCGGAAAAGCCGATGGTGGAGGCCGCTTTGGCTCAAACCCGCGAAAGCGGCGAGGTGACCGAGGAAAGTTGGGCAGAACAGCAAAGATTGTTGGCGCGTTTGCGCGATTTGGAAAAAAGAGAGCTGGATTTGAAGGCGCGACTCGGCCAAATGGCGGTTGCACAGGATAATGCTGCGGCGGCATCGACCGATGCCGCGCACCTCTAGATGGCGTATAGGATGGACGAAGAGATTTCTGGCGCGGACATGTCGGATGGCGGCAAGGGCGAAGGCGGCGACGCCCCCCTGATCGACCTCAATGAAGCCTCGATCAAGAAGCTGATCGCCCGCGCCAAGCGCCGCGGCATCATCACCTATGACGAATTGAACGAGGCGCTGCCTCAGGACCAGTTCTCGAACGACCAGATCGAGGACATCATGGCCGCCATCAGCGAGATGGGCGTCAACATCGTGGAAAGCGATGAGGATGCCGCCGAGCCCGATGACAATGCCGCCGATGATGTCGACGATTCCGATTCGACGATGTCCGACCGTCCGGCCATCGAAAAGAAGAAGGAAACGGTCGAGCGGACCGATGACCCTGTGCGCATGTATCTGCGTGAGATGGGCGCGGTCGAACTGCTGAGCCGCGAAGGCGAAATCGCCATCGCCAAGCGGATCGAGGCCGGTCGCGACACGATGATTCTGGGCCTGTGCGAAAGCCCGATCACCTTCCACGCCATCATCCAGTGGTCCGAAGCGCTCAACAATGGCGAAATGCAGTTGCGCGAGATCCTCGATCTCGACGCGATGCTTTCCAAAGAGCCGCAGCCGGAAAACCTGTCGGAAGACGGCGAAGAAGCCGATGGCGAGATTTCCGAAGCCACCGCCGGCCCTTCCTTCAAGGAGGAAGAGGACATCGAGGAAACCGAGTCCGCCGACGAGGAGGATGAGGACGGCATCGAGCGCCGCGCCAAGCGACCCGTTGAGGAAGAGGAAGAGGATAACACCCTCTCGCTCGCCCAGATGGAAGCACAGCTCAAGCCCGAAGCGCTTGAGAAATTCGCCCTCATCACCGATCTGTTCTACAGCTTTGAAAAGGCGCAGGCAGAGCGGCTGGAATACATGGCCGTCGGCAATGACTATCCGGCGGACAAGGAACGCACCTATCAGCAATTGCGCGAAGACCTGACAGCGCAGGTCGAAAGCGTGCAGTTCCACGGCCAGAAGATCGAATATCTGGTCGACAACCTCTATGCCTTCAACCGCCGGTTGACGGCGCTTGGCGGTCAGATGCTGCGCCTTGCCGAGCGTCACAAGGTCAGCCGCAAGGACTTCCTTGAAGCCTATGTCGGCCGCGAACTGGACGACAACTGGCTGGCCAGCGTTCAGGGCAAGGACAAGAAGTGGACGGCCTTTGCCGTCAACGAAGGCGACGCGGTCGAACGCATCCGCGCCGAGGTTTCGGACATCGCCAGCAACACCGGCATGGCGCTGCCCGAATTCCGCCGCATCGTGAACATGGTGCAGAAGGGTGAACGCGAGGCCCGCATCGCCAAGAAGGAAATGGTGGAAGCCAACCTTCGCCTCGTGATCTCGATTGCCAAGAAGTACACGAACCGTGGCCTGCAATTCCTTGATCTTATTCAGGAAGGCAACATCGGCCTGATGAAGGCGGTCGACAAGTTCGAATACCGTCGCGGCTATAAGTTCAGCACCTATGCCACCTGGTGGATCCGTCAGGCCATCACGCGCAGCATCGCGGATCAGGCGCGCACGATCCGTATTCCGGTGCATATGATCGAAACGATCAACAAGCTGGTCCGCACCAGCCGCCAGTTCCTGCATGAGCAGGGCCGCGAGCCCACGCCCGAGGAAATGGCCGAGCGCCTGAGCATGCCGCTCGAAAAGGTGCGCAAGGTGATGAAGATCGCCAAGGAGCCGATCTCCCTTGAAACGCCGATCGGTGACGAGGAAGATTCGCATCTGGGTGATTTCATCGAGGACAAGAACGCGATCATTCCGGTGGACGCCGCGATCCAGTCCAACCTGAAGGAAACCGTCACCCGCGTTCTGGCGTCGCTGACGCCGCGTGAAGAGCGCGTGCTGCGTATGCGTTTCGGCATCGGCATGAACACCGACCACACCTTGGAAGAGGTTGGCCAGCAGTTCAGCGTGACGCGCGAACGTATCCGTCAGATCGAGGCCAAGGCGCTGCGCAAGCTCAAGCACCCAAGCCGGTCGCGCAAGATGCGGTCGTTCCTCGACCAATAATTGCGGAAATCTTGATGCAAAAGGGCGCGATTCTATTGGGAATCGTGCCCTTTTTCGTGAAAATGTGATGGATAGTGGCGTCGCAAGTGCTGCCATGGTGCAAACCGGCCACCAACGTCGCAAAACTGCCACTTTTGGCCCTTGTTGGGGGTGGCCATGGCGCGGTTTGACGCCTAAGGAGCCGCCAAGACGACGCCACGACGACTCTGCGGGAATGAGCCAGACCCATGAAAATCGCTATTGCATCCGACCACGCCGCCGTTGCCTTCAAGGCCGAACTCGCCCAGTTCCTGCGCGACGAGGGCCATGAGGTTAACGACCTTGGCCCCGAAACCGAGGACCGGGTGGACTACCCCGACTATGGTTACAAGCTGGCGCAGGCGGTGGCATCGGGCGCGGCGGAATTCGGCGTTGCACTTTGCGGCAGCGGCATCGGCATTTCCATCGCCGTCAACCGCCACCCGGCGCTGCGCTGCGCGCTGGTGGGCGAACCGCTCTCGGCGGCACTGGCCCGCGAACATAACAATGCCAATGCCATCGCCATGGGCGCGCGCCTGACCGGCGTCGATATGGCCAAGGCCTGCCTCACCGCATTCCTCAGCACCGATTTCGGCAGCGGCCGCCACACCGGCCGCGTCGAAAAGCTGACCAACCCCACCTTCTGATCCCCAAAAGGACAAGCCACCATGACCGACATTCGCCCCGACGATTTCTTCACCGGCACGCTGTCTGATCGCGATCCCGTGATCGCTGGCTGGATCAACAAGGAACTGGGCCGTCAGCAGGACAAGATCGAGCTGATCGCCAGCGAGAACATCTGCTCGACCGCTGTGCTTGAGGCCGCCGGCTCGATCCTGACCAACAAGTATGCCGAGGGCTATCCGGGCCGCCGCTACTATGGCGGCTGCGAATATGTCGATGAAATCGAAGCGATTGCCATCGACCGCGCCAAGGAATTGTTCGGCGCCGCTTTCGCCAATGTTCAGCCAAATTCGGGCAGCCAGATGAACCAGGCCGTGTTCCTTGCGCTCTTGACGCCGGGCGACACGTTCATGGGTCTGGACCTGAACTCGGGCGGCCATCTGACGCATGGGTCGCCGGTGAACATGAGCGGCAAGTGGTTCAACGTGGTGCCTTATGGCGTGCGTGAGGACAACCAGCTCATCGACATGGAAGAGGTTGCCCGCATCGCCCGCGAATGCAAGCCCAAGCTGATCGTCTGCGGCGGCACGGCCTATTCACGTGAATGGGACTGGGCCGGTTTCCGCGCGATTGCCGATGAAGTGGGCGCATATTTGCTGGCCGACATGAGCCACATTTCGGGTCTGGTTGCCGGCGGCGCGCATCCCTCGCCGGTGCCCTTTGCCCATGTGACCACGACCACGACGCATAAGTCGCTGCGCGGCCCGCGTTCGGGCATCATCCTGTCGAACGATGAAGCCATCGCCAAGAAACTGAACAGCGCAATCTTCCCCGGCCTTCAGGGCGGCCCGCTGATGCACATCATCGCGGCCAAAGCGGTAGCTTTCGGTGAAGCGCTCCAGCCTTCGTTCAAGGCCTATGCGGCCCAGATCAAGGCGAATGCCAAGGCGCTGGCCGCCTCGCTTCAGGCTGAAGGCCTGGGCATCGTCTCGGGCGGCACCGACAACCACCTGATGCTGGTCGATCTGCGCCCCTATGGCGCCAAGGGCAAGCATGCGGAAAAGGCGCTCGACCGCGCCAGCATCACCTGCAACAAGAACTCGATCCCCTTCGACGACGAAAAGCCCCTGCTGACCAGCGGCATCCGTCTGGGCACGCCGGCCGGGACCACCCGCGGCTTCCGCGAGGAAGAGTTCACCCAGATCGGCAAGTGGATCGCGCAAGTGGTTGACGGTCTTCGCAAGAATGGCCCCGAAGGCGATGCGCAGGTCGAAGCCCGCGTAGCCGCCGAAGTCGCCGAAATGTGCGCCCGCTTCCCGATCTATCCCAAGCTGGGCTACTGATCCTTGCGCTGTCCGTTCTGCGCCTGTGACAACACGCAGGTGAAAGATTCGCGCCCGACGGAGGACAATACGTCCATCCGTCGGCGCCGACAGTGCGAAGGCTGCGGCGCGCGTTTCACCACATTTGAACGGGTGCAATTGCGCGAGATCACCGTGGTAAAAAGCAACGATCAGCGCGAGCCGTTTGACCGCGCCAAGATCGAGCAATCGGTCGCGCTGGCCTGTCGCAAACGCGGCATCGCGCAGGAACGGCTGGACCAGCTTGTCTCGGGTATTCAGCGCCAAATCGAAACGCTGGGCGACAGCGAAGTACCCTCGAAGGCAATTGGCGAGATGGTGATGGAAGGGCTGCACGCACTCGACAGCGTAGCCTATATCCGCTTTGCCAGCGTCTATCGCGACTTTTCCGAAGCGCGCGATTTCGAGGAATTTGCCGGCAACGTGCGTGATGCGGGGCACAAGAAATGAAGCCTGTTATCGTCCTGGTCCGCCCGCAACTGGGCGAGAACATCGGCAAGGCGGCGCGCGCCATGCTCAATTTCGCCCTTGTCGAAATGCGGCTGGTGTCGCCCCGCGATGGCTGGCCAAACCCCAGCGCAGGACCAGCGGCCGCCGGCGCCGACATTGTGCTGGAACAGGCGCAGGTGTTCGAAACGCTGGCCGAGGCGGTGGCCGATTGCCCGCATGTCTATGCCACCACGGTGCGCAAGCGCGGCGTGACCAAGCCGGTGCTGACGCCTGAGGCCGCCACGCGCGAAATCCATGCTCAGCCGGGACGCAGCGCGATCATCTTTGGCCCCGAACGTTCCGGGCTGGAAACCGATGATGTGGCGCTGGCCCGCGCGATCATCACCGTACCGATCAATCCCGAATTCGGCTCGCTCAATCTGGCGCAGGCGGTGATCCTGTGCGCCTATGAGTGGTCGAAGGGCCTGCATAACGAAAACGCGCTGGAACAACCTCCGGTCGAGGAAATCCTGCCGCCTGCCCCGCAGGAAGATCTGGAAGGGCTGATCGGCCATCTCGACAGCCTGCTGGAGCCGCGCGGCTATTATTTTCCCGAGGCGCGGGCCGATGCCACGCGGCGCACCTTGCGCACCATGCTGACCAAACCGGCGTGGAACCATCTGGAAGTGCGCACGATGCGCGGCGTTCTCTCCGCGCTGATGCGCCAGCCCGGCGTGCCGCCGCCGCCGCGCGTCAAGCCCGCCCCGCCCCCTCCCGCATCAGGGGCGAAAGACGAATCCGGCAACACGGGGGATTGACAAAATCCGTCATTCCCGCCAAGGGCGCCCCTTCACAAGGATGGCGCCCACCCGGCGCCGTATTCCATTGGCCCTGCATGTCCGGTGAAGCAGTGGCCGCCTGAAAGCCTTTGGCCTTCAGGGTGCGCGCCGGAACAAGCCAGCATCCAAGCTGGCGAAAGAAGGCACGAGGCATTCCGCCCCGCGCCATAGAGCAAATGTAAGGAAGCATATGTCGAAGCGTCATGCCTCGAAGTACAAGATTGATCGCCGCCTTGGCGAAAACATCTGGGGCCGTCCCAAGTCGTCGGTGAACCGCCGTTCGTATGGCCCCGGCCAGCACGGTCAGCGCCGCAAGAGCAAGATCTCCGACTTCGGCATCCAGCTGCGCGCCAAGCAGAAGCTCAAGGGCTACTATGGCGACATCACCGAAAAGCAGTTCAAGAGCACCTATCAGGAAGCGTCGCGCATGAAGGGCGACACCGGTCAGAACCTGATCGGTCTGCTCGAACAGCGCCTGGACGCGGTGGTGTACCGCTCGAAGTTCGCCCCCACCATCTTCTCGGCCCGTCAGGTCGTTTCGCATGGTCACATCTATGTGAACGGCGTGAAGTGCAACATCGCCTCGCGTCGCGTTCGCCCCGGCGACGTGATCAGCCTCGGCAAGAAGGCCAAGGAAATGGCCCTGATCGCTGAAGCTCAGGCTCTGCCCGAGCGCGAAGTGCCCGACTATGTGTCGCAGGACGCCGACAAGGTGACCTTCGTGCGCGTTCCGACGCTCGACGAAGTGCCCTATCCGGTGAAGATGGAACCGAATCTGGTCGTCGAATTCTATTCGCGCTAATTCGCGTTTCCTTCGGGAACAGACAGAGGGTGGAGAGCTTCGGCTTTCCGCCCTTTTTCTTTTTCGTAACAAAGCTTTTCCGGGTTGTTTCTGTCATCAGATCGTCGCCTTGGGCCGTCATTTCACCGCGATGAACGGAACCAACGCAAATCAGAATCGTACTGATGTCATGAACAAGCTCTATCGTTATGTCACCGCCCACCGCGTGGGCAAATGGTATCCCGATCTCGCCACGGCACAGCGCTTTGCCTTTAAGATCGGCGCGGGATTCATGGCGGAAAAAAGCGGGCAGTTTTCCAGCTATCTGGGCACACGGCTTGAGGTGCTGCTCCCGGACGGGCAGGTGGTAGCCTCGGCGGCGTGATCAGGGTTGCGGATCGGACACAGACGGAGCGCCCGGCATCGGTTCGGTGGGGGTCGGTTTATTGATCAACCCCTTGCCTGATCTGGGCTTGGACGGTCCATTTCTGGGTGGAACGGGGCGGTGCTCCTCACCTTCGCCATGCTTCTTGCCGCCGGCGGGGAAGCCAAAGCCCTGATCGATCCGGCTCATCTCTTCGATCACCGCATCAACCAGCCTGGCCACCGGCAGGTCGGAAAAGACGATGCGGCGCAGGAGATTCTCGGTCAGAACCTGCCGCTTCTTGTAAAACTGATAGAAATAGATCGCGAAGCCGTCGAGCGCGGTCACCACAGTCTGCGCCACGGCGGCATCGACCCCGCGCGCATTGATCGTCACGGCCATCAAGGGCCAGACCATCACCGCCACCGAAAGCAGCATGGCAAGAACAAAAAAGACCTTGTTCAGCCAGCCATAGGACCATTGCTTGATATGAACGTCCTGCGCCAAGGCAATGCGCAGGGCGTCATCGTCCATGCTCTGCTTTTTCTGAAGGTAACGGATCAGAAAGTCGCCGCTTGTCTCACCCATGGCAAATCCCCCGATCAGGCCATGGGTGAATAGAGCGCCTGTTTGTTCCTTACGTCAAGAAATTCGCAGAGCTTGTCTTTACCGTGCGAAATAGCGCGCCCGGAACCGCGCCGCGAAATCGGCAAAACGGCCCTCGGCAATCGCGGCGCGCATGCCCGCCATCAATTGCTGATAGAAGGCCAGATTATGCTCGGTCATCAGCATAGCGCCAAGGATCTCGCCCGCCTTTTGCAAATGGTGCAGATAGGCCCGGCTGTAGGTGGCGCAGACCGAGCAGGTGCAATGCTCGTCAATCGGGCCGGTATCCTCGGCATGCTTGGCATTGCGGATGTTCAATGGTCCGCTCCACGTAAACGCCTGCCCATTGCGGCCCGAACGTGAAGGCAGCACGCAGTCGAACATATCGACCCCGCGCTCCACCGCCCCGACCAGATCGTCCGGCTTGCCCACACCCATCAGATAACGCGGCTTGTCATCGGGCAATTGCGTGGGGGCAAAGTCCAGCGTGGCGAACATCGCCTCCTGCCCCTCGCCCACGGCCAGCCCGCCGATGGCATAGCCGTCAAAGCCGATCTCCTGCAATTTGCCCGCCGAAATCGAGCGCAAATCCTCATTGAGACCGCCCTGCTGAATGCCGAACAGCGCCGAGCGCGCGGCATGTTCCTCGCCCGAATCGAAACCCTCGCGGCTGCGGCGCGCCCAGCGCATCGACATCAGCATCGAGCGCTCGATCACATCCTTGCCCTGATCCGCGCGCGGGCATTCATCGAAAGCCATCACGATGTCACTGCCCAGCAGACGCTGGATTTCCATGCTGCGTTCAGGCGTCAGATTGTGGCGGCTGCCGTCGATATGGCTGGCAAAGGTCACGCCTTCCTCGGTGATCTTGCGCAGCTCCGACAGGCTCATCACCTGATAGCCGCCGCTGTCGGTCAGGATCGGGCGATCCCAGTTCATGAACTTGTGCAAGCCCCCCAGCCGCGCCACGCGCTCCGCGCCGGGGCGCAGCATCAGGTGATAGGTATTGCCCAGAATGATGTCGGCGCCGATCGAGCGCACCGTCTCGGGCTTCATCGCCTTGACCGTGGCCGCCGTGCCAACGGGCATGAAGGCAGGCGTACGGATTTCGCCGCGCTGCATCTGGATGGTGCCGGTGCGCGCCTTGCCGTCGCGCGCATGAATGTTGAATTGAAAACGGGTCATGGGCCCGCGCCTTACGCGGAAAAGCGAAGCCCCGCAATCTGGACGCAGCCCAGTCCGACGTCTAGCGTCGCGGCCATGAAACAAGCCGCCCTGCTCCTCGCCCTTCTGGCCGCCCCCGCTTTGGCCGCGGACGATCCGCTGACCCGCCCGATCACCACCAGCTATACCGACCGCTGGATGCAGCCGCGCGCGCCGATCCAGATCTATGGCAAGACATGGATGGCAGGTTCGGTGCATCTCAACACGGCGGTGATCGACACGGGCGCGGGGCTGGTGGTGATCGATGCAGGGTTGCCGCAATTCGAGCCCCAGTTGAAGGCCCAGATCCGCAGCCTCGGCCATAAGCCCTCAGACATCCGCTACATCCTCGTTACCGAGGCGCATTTCGACCATGCGGGCGGCGTGGCGGCGCTGGCGCGCGATTCGGGCGCAACGGTGATCGCCAGCCCCTATACGGTGGCCGCGCTGCGCAAGGGGCAGACCGGGGTCGAGGACCCGCAGAACGGCGATCTCAAACCCTTCCCCGCACCCACGCGCCTGCGCGCGATACGGGATGGTGCGCAAATCAAATTGGGCGATACGGTCATCACCGCCCGCTTCACCCCCGGCCACACCGCCGGATCGACCAGTTGGACATGGCAATCCTGCGCGCCCAAGACCGGGTGCCGCGCGATGGTCTTCATGGCCAGCCTGAGCGCCACAGCGGCCGATACCTACCGCTTCTCCGCGCCCGAACACGCCTCGGCCGTCGCCTCTTTCCGCCAATCCTTCGCCAAGGCCAAAGCATTTCCCTGCGACTATCTCATCACCGGCCACCCCGAACACACCCTGACCGATGACAAGGTGGCCGCCGCAATGCGCGCGCCCGGCAGCGTGAGTTGGGAGGACAAGGGCGCCTGCGCCGCGACCGTGGCCCGGTTCGAGGACCGTTTGAACACCACCCTCGCCCGCGAGGCCGCCAAGTGACCATTGACCCGATGTATCCCGCGCTGACCGGGGTTGCGGCGGTGGCGGGATTTGTTGATGCGGTGGCAGGCGGCGGTGGGCTGATCACAGTGCCCGCTCTGATCTATGCGGGCCTGCCCCCGGCGATGGTGCTGGGCACGAACAAGCTGCAATCGTGCAGCGGGACAGCGCTGGCCACATGGCGCTATCACCGGGCGGGCCTGTTTGCGCTGCGGCCCAATCTGGCGGCGGTGGGTTTTGTGCTGGTGGGCGCGGCGCTGGGCGCATGGGCGGTACAGCGGATCAGTCCGGGCGTGCTCAAGCTGCTGGTGCCGGTGCTGCTGATCGCCATGGCGGCCTATACGCTGCTCAGCCCCAAGATGCATGACCACGAGGGCGAGGCCAAGATCAGCGAGAAAGCCTATCTGCCCGTGGCCGGCGGAATCGGATTCTATGATGGCTTCTTTGGCCCCGGCACGGGTCAGTTCTTTGCCATCACGCTGGTTTCGTTGCGCGGTTTTGGCCTGACGCGAGCGACGGGTCTGACCAAATTGTTCAACCTGACCAGCAATCTGGCCTCACTGGCGGTGTTTGCCCTCGGCGGTCAGATCATGGTGCTGCTGGGCCTGTGCATGGCGATCGGTTCGATGACCGGGGCGTGGGCCGGATCGCATATGGCCACCAAGCTGGGGGCGAAATTCATCCGCCCGCTGCTGGTGACAGTCAGCCTGGCGCTGACGGCCAAGCTGGTCTTAGGCTGGTTCACCGGGTGAGCCAGCCCAAGGGCTTTACTGCTGGATCAGCCGAATGAAATCCTGCTGATTGAGATTGGAAACATAGGAACGCACAATCGCACCATTCACGCCGGGCGTGGCGATCAGTTCGCGCACGGCCAGACGCGAGAGCGCGGCACCCGCCGCGCGGAACGCCTGATTGCCGTTCTGCTTGGCCAGCGGCTTGGCAAATTCGAAACAGTCGGTCATCACCAGCCGGGTGAAGATTTTGGCCGTGTCCTTGTCCAGCGCCGCCTTCTTTTCCGGGTCCACCGTGACAACCCCTGCTGCCGGGACCGACGAAGCAATCTCGACCGCCACCCATTTGGACAGGGCCGCCTTGTCCTCGGCGGTAGCCTTGGTGGTCACACATTCGGCCAGCTTTTGCGAACCCTCATCCACCGCAGGCGCCTGCGCCAGCGCGGGCGTGGCGATCATGGCCAGCAGACTTGCGATCCCAAGTGTCTTTTTCATATCGGCCATTCCTATCCATCCTGGCTTTTCGATCCGCGCCGAAATTGGCCGAGCGCCCGCCCCAAGGCAAGCCGCAATTCAGCCACCCCGTTCGGCCCGTGTCAGCCTTGCGGCAGAAGCAGGCTGGAATCGCCATAGGAGTAGAAACGATAGCCCATGGCAATGGCATGAGCATAGACGGCCTGCATCCGATCCAGACCCATCAGCGCGGAAACCAGCATGAAGAGGGTGGATTTGGGCAGGTGAAAATTGGTCATCAGCCCGTCGATGGCGCGGAAGCGATAGCCCGGAGTGATGAAGATCGAAGTGTCGCCCCTGAAAGGCCGGATCACCCCATCCTCGCCGGTGGCCGATTCGAGCAGGCGCAGCGAGGTTGTCCCCACCGCGATCACCCGTCCGCCGGCCCGCCGCGCAGCGTTCAGGCGCTCGGCGGCCTCAGGGGTGATCGTGCCCCATTCGGCGTGCATCTGATGGTCGGTAGTGTCATCGGCCTTGACCGGCAGGAATGTGCCCGCGCCCACATGGAGCGTGAGAAATTCGCGCGCGATGCCTGCAGCTTCGAGGCCCGCAATCAGTTCGGGCGTAAAATGCAGCGCCGCCGTGGGCGCTGCCACCGCGCCGTCCTTTTGCGCAAACATCGTCTGATAATCGCGTTTGTCAGCCTCGTCGGTCGGCCGCTTGCCCGCAATATAGGGCGGTAAAGGCATCCGTCCGGCCCGCTCCAGCAAGACCTCGACCGGCTCGTCACCATGAAAGGCCAGCGTCCAACTGCCATCCTCATGGCGCGCCTCGGCCGTGGCGGCAACCTCGGCGGGAAAGGTAATCACATCGCCCTCGCGCAGGCGCTTGCCATTGCGGACAAATGCCTGCCAGCGGCGCAGGTCGATGCGCTTATGCAGGGTCGCGCCGATCCGCGCCTCCCCCCTTTTGCCCTCAAGCTGGGCCGGGATGACCCGCGTATCGTTGAACACCAGCACATCGCCCGCGCGCAGCAATTGCGGCAGATCGCGCACCTGATGCTCGCCAAAATCGCCGGTGGGGCCGGCCAGCAGCATACGCGCCGAATCTCGCGGAGACACGGGCCTCAGCGCGATATTTTCGGGCGGCAGGACAAAATCAAACAGATCGACGCGCAAAACAGCCTCAGTTCGAACGCGAGTTGTTCAACTGGTCGATGCCGATCTTGGCCGGGGCCGCAGGCGGCGTATAGGCCGGACGCGGCTTGTTATCCGATGCAATCGAAGCCTGCACGATCTTGGTCGGATTGCTGGGCGGTTCGCCGCGCACGATGGCGTCGACAATATCCATGCCCGAAATCACCCGGCCAAAGTTCGTATAGCGCTTGTCCAGCGCAAAGCGCGGATAGAACACGATAAAGAACTGACTGTTGGCGGTGTCCGGCTCATTCGTGCGCGCCATCGAGACCGAGCCGCGCACATGCGGGATCGAATTGAATTCGGCCTTGAGATCGGGCAGCTTCGACCCGCCCGCGCCGGTGCCCGTCGGGTCGCCGGTCTGGGCCATAAAGCCCTCGATCACGCGGTGAAAGATGATGCCGTCATAAAAACCCTGACGGGCCAGCGTCTTAACCCGCTCAACATGGGCAGGCGCCCATTTCGGCATCATGCGAATGGCAACCCGCCCGCCGTTCGACAGGTCGAGAATCAGCACATTGTCGGGATCATGCGAAATGTCCTGATCGACCTTGGCCGAAAGGTTGTTCGCCGGAAGCGCCGCTTCGGCCTTCAGATTGGCCAGCTTGGGCGTCTTGTCACGATGGCGGGCGCAGGCCCCGGTGGACAGCATCGCAGCGCCCAGCAGCACAGCAAGCGCGGTTTTGGCGAAATCAGGACGTTTCATGCGGCTCTCTTGCAAGAATGGCACCCAAGGCCCTGCTTGGGACCAATTGTGGCGGCGATAGACCGCCAAGGCTGTCGTGGCAATGAACCAGTCACCGAAAAATCGGCACGGTTCATCAATCGTCTCCCATTCGCCCCACTTTATCAATACGCGCCATAACATCGGCGCGCACGGCGGGGCTGACGAATTTGGCGATCTCGCCGCCAAACAGCGCGATTTCCTTGACCAGCTTGCTGGCGATGGGCTGCAACGAGACATCGGCCATCAGGAACACGGTCTCGATCCCGGCGTTCAACTGCTGGTTCATGCCCGCCATCTGATATTCATATTCGAAATCGGCCACCGCGCGCAGGCCGCGCAGAATGACGCCGGCCCCTTGCTTTTCGGCAAATTTCATCAAGAGCGCGTTGAAGCCTACCACGCTGACATTATCCAGCCCCATCGCAGCCACTTCGCGCGTGACCATGGCCATGCGCTCTTCGGGCGTGAACAGCGGATTTTTCGACGGATTGGTGGTGACGCCGATAATCAGCCGGTCAACCAGCTTGGCCCCGCGCCGGATGATATCGGCATGGCCAAGCGTGATCGGATCAAACGTGCCGGGATAGACCCCTACCCTTTCGGCCACGCCATGAAGTATATTTGCCATGCCTGACCCTTGCGCTCCCCCGGCCTCATATTGCCTTATGCGTAAAGCCGGAGAAGCACCCGGTCCAGCCTATTAACGATCACGTTCAACGATAAAGCGGGCCAGCGCGCGCAGCAGGTCGGCCTCCGGGCCGTGTGCGGCCAGATGCGCAATCGCCTGATCGATCAGCATCCGCGCCTGTTCGCGCGCGCGATCCGCGCCCAGCAGCGAGACAAAAGTCTCCTTGCCCGCCTCGGCATCCTTGCGCAAAGCCTTGCCCGCCAGCGCCGCATCGCCTTCATGATCCAGCAGATCGTCCACAATCTGGAACGCCAGGCCGATATCGCGGGCATAGGCACGCAGATGGCGACGACCCTCAGGCGCCACCTTGCCCAGAATCGCGCCCAACTCAACCGCCGCGCCCAGCAAGGCACCGGTCTTGAGCTGCTGCAAACGGGTGACGGTCGCCAGATCGAAACTGGCGGTTTCGGCGGCGATGTCCATCATCTGCCCGCCCGCCATGCCATTATGGCCGCTGGCCGTGGCCAGAGTCGTCACCAGTTCGACCCGCACAAAGGGATCGCCGCTGGTGGCCACATCGGCCAGCAATTCAAAGGCAAAGCACTGCAGCGCATCGCCCGCCAGCACCGCCGTGGCCTCGTCAAAGGCCAGATGCAGCGTGGGCTTGCCGTGGCGCAGCGCGTCATTGTCCATACAGGGCAGATCGTCATGGATCAGCGAATAGACATGAACCGATTCGATGGCCGCCCCCACACGCACCGCCGCATTCCGGTCCACCCCATACATATCGGCCACCGCCGCCACCAGCAAAGGCCGCACCCGCTTGCCTCCGCCAATCGTGGCATAGCGCATTGCCTCGAACAGGCGTGCACGCGGATCCTCGGGAACCGGCAGCAGCGAATCGAACGCAGCGTCAATATCGGCCTGAATGCTTTTCAGCCCCTGAGCCAACAAATTATCGGTCACAACAGCCATGGCTTGCCCCTTCCCCTTATTGTTCGTCGAGCGGGCGCAGACCGGCGGGCTCGCCATCAGGCCCGGCCACGATGCGCTCAATACGCGCCTGTGCCGAATCCAGACGGGCCTGACATGCCTTGCGCAGCGATTCGCCGCGTTCATACAAAGTGATCGATTCATCGAGCGGCACTTCGCCGCCCTCCAGCCGGCGCACGACATCTTCCAATGCGCGCAGGGCGTCCTCGAAACTAAGACCGGAAAGCTCGGGCGAACTTGCAATTTCTTGGCTCATGGGTGCAGCCATGGCCCCAATTGCCCGGCCCGGTCAAGGCTCCCCCAAGGGCATCATGCAACTATACACGATCAATAGCGGCCGATACGCTCTGGAAATCTGCCGACCATGGCGCTAAGGGCGCGACCATGACAAACGCCGCCAGCACGATCACCCCCGAAGTTGTCGCCGCCCACGGGCTTAGCACGGAGGAATATGACAAGGTTCTCCACGCACTCGGCCGCGAGCCGAACCTTGTGGAACTGGGCATTTTCTCGGTCATGTGGTCGGAGCATTGCTCGTATAAGTCGAGCCGCCTCCACCTGAAGAAGCTGCCGACCGAGGCGCCCTGGGTCATCTGCGGTCCCGGCGAAAACGCCGGCGTCATCGATATTGGCGATGGTCAGGCCGCCATCTTCAAGATGGAATCGCACAACCACCCCTCCTATATCGAACCCTATCAGGGCGCCGCGACCGGCGTTGGCGGGATCCTGCGTGACGTGTTCACCATGGGTGCGCGCCCGGTGGCCAACATGAACGCACTGCGCTTTGGCCGCCCCGATCACCCCAAGATGAAGCATCTGGTGCAGGGCGTGGTTGCGGGCATCGGCGGCTATGGCAATTGCGTTGGCGTGCCCACCGTTGGCGGCGAAACCAATTTCCACAAGGCCTATGACGGCAACGTCCTTGTGAACGCCATGACCGTTGGCGTGGCCGATACGGACAAGATCTTCTATTCCGCCGCCACAGGTGTGGGCAACCCCATCGTCTATGTCGGATCGAAGACCGGCCGCGACGGCATCCATGGCGCCACCATGGCCAGCGCCGATTTTGGTGACGACATCGAGGAAAAGCGCCCGACCGTGCAGGTTGGCGATCCTTTCGTCGAAAAGCTGCTGATCGAAGCCTGCCTCGAACTGATGGCCACAGACGCCATCGTCGCCATTCAGGACATGGGTGCCGCTGGCCTCACGTCCTCTTCGGTGGAAATGGCCACCAATGGCAAGGCCGGCATCATCCTCAACATGGACAAGGTGCCCTGCCGCGAAACCGGCATGACGCCCTATGAAATGATGCTCTCGGAAAGCCAGGAGCGTATGCTCATGGTGCTGAAGCCCGGCAAGGAGCCGATGGCCGAAGCGATCTTCAAAAAGTGGGAGCTGGACTTTGCCGTGATCGGCGAAGTGACCGACACCGGCCACATGGTGCTGACCTTCAAGGGCGAGGAAGTCTGCAACATCCCGCTCGGCCCCTTGGCCGAGGATGCTCCGCTCTATGACCGCCCCTCCACGCCCACGCCCAAGCCCGCCCCGCTGGGCGATGTGGCCGAAAGCGCGGACATTGGCGCGGATCTGCTCAAGCTGATCGGCTGCCCCGATCTGGCCTCGCGCAAGTGGATTTTCGAGCAATACGATTCGCAGGTCGGCGGCGACACGCTGCAAAAGAGCGGCGGCGATGCGGCCGTGGTGCGCGTGCATGGCACCGACAAGGCACTGGCCATCAGCACCGACTGCACCCCGCGCTATTGCTTCGTCGATCCCTATGAAGGCGGCAAGCAGGCCGTGGCCGAAACATGGCGCAACATCTGCGCGGTGGGCGCAACGCCGCTGGCGATCACCAACTGCCTCAACTTCGCCAACCCCCAGCGCCCGGAAATCATGGGCCAGATCGTGGGCTGCCTCGAAGGCATGGGCGATGCCTGCCGCGCGCTGGACTATCCCATCGTGTCGGGCAACGTCTCGCTCTACAACGAATCGAAGGCCACCGGCGGCGGTTCGGCCATCCTGCCCACGCCCGCCATCGGCGGCGTCGGCCTGATGCTGAACCACGAAAAGATGGCCACCGTGAAATTCAAGAACGCGGGCGATGCGATCTGGCTGATCGGGCCGGAAGGCTCGCATCTGGGTCAGTCGATCTGGCTGCGCGAAGTGGCCGGGCGCGAGGAAGGCCCCGCACCTGCCGTGGACCTGAACCTCGAGCGCCGCAACGGCGAAACCGTGCGCCAGTTGATCGCCGATGGCTTGGCCACCGCTGTGCATGACGTTTCGGATGGCGGCCTGCTGGTGGCTCTGGCCGAAATGGCGATGGCCGGCGGCATCGGCGCGCGACTCGACGTGACCTTCAACACCGCCCAGGCCTTTGGCGAGGACCAGTCGCGCTATGTCGTGACCACGGCGGCCGATGTCGTGCTCGAAGGCGCGGTGCGTCTGGGCACCGTGGGCGGCGCGGACGTCGCGGGCGTGCTGGTGTCGGATCTCAAGAAGGCCAATGAGGCGTTCTTCAAGGATTGGATGGAGGGCTGATTTCAGCCTCCGGCGGGCAAAGGGCCGAGGCCCTTTGCCCGCCGGAGGCATAAATCCCTTACGTCAAAACCCAATCGCTCTCCGCCACGCCCAGCAAACGCAACACCGCCGTCAGATCCCCGCGATCCACCCAGCCATTGGCCGCCGCGCGCGCCTTGGGCTTGGCCTCGAAGGCCACGCCATAGGCCGCCGCTTCGATCATCGGGATGTCATTGGCGCCATCGCCGGTGGCCAGCGCCACGGCCCCCTCGCCCAGCGCCGCCATTTCCTCGATCAACGTCGCTTTCTTGGTGCTGCTGTCGCAGATCGGGCCGTCGAGCCCGCCGGTCAGCCGCCCATCGGCCACCGCGAGTCGATTGGCCACCACACGCTCGAAACCGAGTTGCTCGGCCACGGGGTCGGCAAACTGGTGGAAACCGCCGGTCACCAGCACGGTGCGGCAGCCCTTCGCCTTCAACGTTTCGACCAGCACCTTGGCGCCCTTCATCGGGGCGATACGCTGATCGAGGCAGTCCTGAATCGCCTGCGCGGGCAGATCCTTGAGCAGGCCCACGCGCTCGGTCAAGGCCTGCGCAAAATCCAGCTCGCCGCGCATAGCGCGCTCGGTGATGTCGGCGACGCGGTCCTTGATCCCTGCGAAATCGGCCAGTTCATCGATGCATTCGGCCGAAATCATCGTCGAATCCATGTCCGAGATAAACAGCTTAGGGATACGCACCTTATGATTGACGATCAGCGCGTCCGACACGCCCACATGGGTGTCGATGGCCCCGCGCAGATCCTCCAGCGCCACGCCTTCGACGATGACTTCCCACACATTGCCCGGCAGTTCCCGCGCATCGGCCGAAGCATCGCCTTCGCTCAAAGCCTCCAGCAACACATCAATCCTTGCCGACAGGTCCTCGCAATCTGCTAATACGCGCGCAATGAGCACCGAAATATCCCTTCAAAACCTTGCGAGCCCGTCGGCCCGCCCATGCGTGGGCCTCATCGCAGGCCCGACCGCCAGCGGCAAGAGCGATATTGCGCTCTCGCTTGCCCGCGCGCTGGAAAGTTCCGGACGGCGGGCAGTCATCGTCAATGCCGACAGCGCTCAGCTTTATTCCGACCTGCCGGTCCTCTCCGCCGCCCCCTCGGCGCCGGAGCAGGCGGAAATCCCCCATCGCCTCTATGGCGCATGGGATGGGGCGCAAAGCTGCTCGGCCGCCGATTGGGCGACGCGGGCGCGGGACGAGATCGCGGCGGCCCATGGCGCGGGGGCCGTGCCGATCCTTGTGGGCGGCACCGGGCTCTACCTGCGCACGCTGCTCTATGGCATCGCGCCCGTGCCCGATATCGCGCCCGAAGTGCGCGAAGCGGTCCGCGCCATGCCCGTGGGCACGGCGCATGAGGAACTGGCGCGCCTCGACCCCGAACGGGCCGCCGCATTGCACGCCAATGACACCACCCGCGTCCATCGCGCCTTGGAGGTGGTCCGCTCGACCGGGCAGACGCTCGCCCATTGGCAGCAAAGGCTGGAGGGCGGGATTGGCGAGACGATCCGGTTGGCCCCACTGATCCTGCTGCCCGACCGCGACTGGCTTTATGAACGCTGCGACCGGCGCTTTGGGCTGATGGTACAGCAGGGTGCGCTGGCAGAGGTCGAGGCGTTGCTGGCGCGCGGGCTGGACCCGGCGCTGCCGGTGATGCGGGCGATCGGGGTCGCCTCGTTGGCGGCGCATCTGCGCGGGGATATGACTTTAGCCGAAGCGATAGCCGATGGCGCGCAGACCACCCGCCAATATGCCAAGCGCCAATACACATGGTTTCGTCATCAGCCGCCCACCGACTGGCCGCGCAGCAGCGACACAAATGTCTCCCTGAAATCACATTTTGATATTTTATTTCACCATTAACGCTTGACGAGACATTTTGCATCACCTAGAGCGCATCCCGTCATTGGCAGACAGGCGTGCAACCGCATGTATGCCAATGGGGCAAGGTCGGGCCAAGCCCCGCGAAATGGCTGAATTTCGCGGTTTCCCACCATTTCCCCTCTTGCGCAGCAGGCCAAGCTTGGCCATGGCCGCGCGATTGTCGTGAGCACGCCCCCCATACGGGGCCGGTGGCCGCAAACATTGTGATAGAAGGATGGATTCCCGTGAGCCAAGAGCTGAGCGGTGCGCAAATTCTGGTTGAAAGCCTTGCCCGTCAGGGGGTCGAATGCGTATTCGGCTATCCGGGCGGCGCAGTGCTGCCGATCTATGACGCGTTGTTTAACGATGCACGCATGCGCCACATCCTTGTCCGCCACGAAGCGGGCGCGGCCCATGCCGCCGAAGGCTATGCCCGCTCCACCGGCAAGCCGGGCGTGGTGCTGGTCACATCCGGCCCCGGCGCGACCAATGCCGTCACCGGCATTGCCGATGCGTTCCTCGATTCGATCCCGATGGTGGTCATCACCGGCCAGGTCGGCACGCCGCTGATCGGCTCGGACGCGTTTCAGGAAGCCGACACGGTTGGCATCACGCGCCACTGCTGCAAGCATAATTATCTGGTCAAGGACCCGACCGATCTGGCCGCGATCATCGACGAGGCGTTTCAGATCGCCACGACGGGTCGCCCCGGCCCGGTCGTGATCGACATCCCCAAGGATGTGCAGATCGCCACCGCCGCCTTCCCCGAAGGCCCGGTCCAGCGTCGCAACCGCTATCAGCCGCGCATGGCAGGCAGCGAGAGCGAGATCGCGCAGGCGGTTGAACTGCTGGCCAACGCCAAGGCGCCGGTGCTGTACACCGGCGGCGGCGTGATCAATTCCGGCCCCCGCGCGGCCGAATTGCTGCGCCGGCTTCAAGCGCTGACGGGGGCTCCCGTCACCTCGACGCTGATGGGTCTGGGCGCGTTTCCGGCCGATCATGACGACTGGCTGGGCATGTTGGGCATGCATGGCACGTATGAGGCCAACTGGGCGATGAATCAGGCCGACCTGATCCTGTGCATCGGCGCGCGCTGGGACGACCGCGTGACGGGCCGTCTGGATGCCTTTGCGCCCAATTCGACCAAGATCCACATCGACATCGACCGTTCCAGCATCAACAAGATCGTCCGCGTCGATCTGCCCATCGTGGGCGATTGCGCGACCGTTCTGGATCAGATCATCGCAGCTTGGGGCAATCGCAAGCCGCAGGACCTGACCGCGTGGAAAGAGCGCGTCAAGGGCTGGAAGGCGAAGAAGAGCCTGTCTTATCCGCGCTATAACAGCACAATCGCCCCGCAATATGCGATCGAGCGCCTGTTCGAGCTGACCAAGGACCGCGATCCCGTCATCAGCACCGAGGTGGGCCAGCATCAGATGTGGGCCGCGCAATATTTCCACTTCTTCGGCCCCAACAAGTGGCTGACGAGCGGTGGTCTGGGCACGATGGGCTACGGTCTGCCCGCCGCCATCGGCGCGCAATTGGGCAATCCTGACAGCCTGGTGATCGACATTGCCGGTGACGCCTCGATCCAGATGAACATTCAGGAACTGGGCACCGCCACGCAATATCGCCTGCCGGTCAAGGTGTTCATTTTGAACAACGAATGGATGGGCATGGTCCGCCAGTGGCAGGAACTGACCTATGAAAGCCGTTATTCGAACAGCTATTCGGACTCGCTGCCCGATTTCGTGAAGCTGGCCGAGGCCTATGGCTGGAAGGGCATCCGCATCCAGAACGAATCTGAACTGGACGCAGGCATTCAGGCGATGATCGACCATCCGGGACCGGTGATCGTGGATTGCTGTGTTCACAAGGAAACCAACTGCTTCCCGATGATCCCCTCGGGCGCGGCGCATACCGACATGATCCTCTATGGCGACAATGTGGCCGGGATCATCGACGATGAAGCCAAGGCGCTGGTGTAAGGAGGGCGAGAGAGATGATGAAGATCAAACACGCCGCCGAGGAACGCCATGTCCTGATGCTGGTGGTCGACAATGAGGCGGGCATTCTGGCCAAGATCGCGGGCCTGTTCACCGCGCGCGGCTATAATATCGACAGTCTGACCGTCTCGGAAATCACCGAGGATCATTCAACCAGCCGCATCACCATCGTGACGCATGGCCCGCCCGATGTGATCGATCAGATCCATGCCCAGCTCGACCGTCTTGTGCCGGTGCATAAGGTGATCGATCTGACCGAGGAAGGCCCCTATGTCGAGCGCGAGCTGGCGCTGGTCAAGGTCGTGGGCAAGGGTGAGAACCGGGTTGAGGCGCTGCGCCTTGCCGATGTGTTCCGCGCGCGCCCGGTCGACACCACCACGCAGAGCTTCATTTTCGAGCTGACCGGCACGCCCGACAAGATCGACATGTTCGTCAGCCTGATGAACGAGCTGGGCCTTGTCGAAACCGCCCGTACCGGCGTGGTGGGCATGGTGCGGGGCACGCGGAAATCCTGAAACTTGACCGGGGCGGCAGTCTGATGCAGATGCCGCGCCAAATCTGAAACCCGCCACCGACAGGTGGCACCTGTCCAGCCCCTTTGGAAGCGCCATGCGCGGGGGCATGCAAGGGGAATTGCTGTGAAGGTCTATTACGACGCCGACGCCGATCTGAACCTGATCGTCAACAAGAAGATCGCCATCCTCGGCTATGGCTCGCAGGGCCACGCCCATGCGCAGAACCTGCGCGATTCGGGCGTCAAGGAAGTGGCCATCGCGCTGCGTCCCGGCTCGGCCTCGGCCGCCAAGGCCGAAGGCGCCGGTTTCAAGGTTCTCTCGAACGCCGAAGCCGCTGCCTGGGCCGACGTTCTCATGATCCTGGCTCCCGACGAGCATCAGGCCGCGATCTATGCCGCCGACCTGCACGCCAACCTGAAACCGGGCGCTGCTCTGGCTTTCGCGCATGGCCTCAACATCCACTTCGGCCTGATCGAGCCGCGCGCCGACATCGACGTGATCATGATCGCCCCCAAGGGTCCGGGCCACACCGTGCGCGGCGAATATGTGAAGGGCGGCGGCGTGCCCTGCCTGGTGGCTATCCATCAGAACGTGACCGGCAACGCGCATGACATCGCTCTGGCCTATGCCAGCGGCGTTGGCGGTGGCCGCTCGGGCATCATCGAAACCAACTTCCGCGAAGAATGCGAAACCGACCTGTTCGGCGAGCAGGCCGTGCTGTGCGGCGGCACCACCGCGCTGGTTCAGGCTGGTTTCGAGACGCTGGTCGAAGCCGGTTATGCGCCGGAAATGGCCTATTTCGAATGCCTTCACGAGCTGAAGCTGATCGTCGACCTGATGTATGAAGGCGGCATCGCCAACATGCGTTATTCGATCTCGAACACCGCCGAATATGGCGACATCGTGACCGGCCCGCGCATCATCACCGACGAAACCAAGAAGGAAATGAAGCGCGTTCTGGAAGACATCCAGTCGGGCCGCTTCGTGAAGAACTTCGTTCTCGACAACCGCGCAGGCCAGCCCGAACTGAAGGCTTCGCGCATCGCCGCCAAGCGTCACCCGATCGAGGAAACCGGCGCCAAGCTGCGCGCCATGATGCCCTGGATCGGCGCCAACAAGCTGGTTGACCAGACCAAGAACTAAGATCTTCAAAGGTTTTACGTTCAAAAGCGCGTCGTGTGGCTTCACACGGCGCGCTTTTTGTTGTGAGGAATGGCGCATGGTCCAGCGCGCAAACCACATTCTGATCTGTTTCCACGATTTCAATCGGGGCGGCACAGAGCGTATCGCGCTGGGCATGGCGCGGCGCTGGTTGGATAAGGGCCGTCGGGTAACGATCCTGTGCGGCGCGCGGACGGGCGGGCTTGAGGATACGGTCGATCCGCGCATCGAGGTCGTCGAACTCGCCCCCCCCTTGTCGCGCAGCCTGACCTCGCGCCTGCGACTCGGGCCTGCGATGGCACCCTATGTGAAGCGCCTGAGGCCCGATGTGATCTTCCTGCCGGGCAATTTCCATTTCCCGCTGATCCCTGCGCTGGCCAAGGTGCGCGGGGCTGCCGCATTGGTGGTGAAGATTTCCAATCCCGTCCTGCCCGAAGGGGCGGTGGCGAGACCGATGCGCTGGCTGCTGCGTCATTTTGTCCGTGATCTGGATGGCTTTGCCGCGATGAACACCGGCCTTGAGGCCGAGATCCGCGCCATCGCGCCTTGGGTCAATGTCTCGACGCTCTATGACCCGGTTTTTCTGGCCGACAGCCCTGCCCCACATCATGAGCCCGCAGATCGTCTGGAAATCCTGTGGGCCGGGCGGTTCGAACCGCAGAAGGATGCCCCGCTGGCGCTCAAGACCATTGCTGCCTTAAACCGTATCACGCCTGCGCGGCTGACCATGCTGGGCGAAGGCTATCTGCGCCCGCGTATGGAAAAGATGGCCTACCGCATGGGCCTTGGCGATACGGTGCGTTTCATGGGTCACGTCCCGGCGATTGACCCCTTTCTGGCCGATGCGGATGCGCTGTTCGTATCCAGCACGTTCGAGGGCGGCCCTGCGGTGGCTGTTGAGGCGCTGGCGCATGGCGTGCCGGTGGTTTCGACCGATTGCTCGCATTTCCTGCGCGACATCATGACCATTCCCGAGGCAGGCATGATCGTGCCAAGCCGCAAGGCGGAATTGCTGGCGCAAGGCTTGCTGGTCGTGGCGCAGTCCCCCCGCCCCACCACCGCGCTGCTGCGCCCGCTGATCACTCATCTGGCCGCCGACCCTTGCGCGGATGCCTATCTGGCGTGGTTCGATCAGGTCGTGCATGATCGCGCCGCAAGCATGGGGAACTGAGCATGAGCAAGAGCGACGATTCCTTCGAAACGCGCGGCAGCATCGGTCGGGTCGAAGCCTTTTCCGACGGCGTTTTGGCAATCATCGTCACGATCATGGTGCTCGAACTCCACGCGCCCGAGCAAGAAGGCTGGGAGCCCCTGCTCCGCCTCTGGCCGGTGTTTCTTGCCTATGTTCTCAGCTTTGCCTATGTGGCGATCTATTGGGTAAACCATCACCGCTTGCTCGCCCATGCCGCGCGGGTCACGAACCGGCTGGTATGGAACAATATGGGGCTGCTTTTCACGCTCTCGCTGGTGCCCTTTGCCACGGCTTATCTTGGCGAGCATCATTTCAGCCGGGATGCCACGATGCTCTATCTGGGCGTGATGCTGGCGCCGGCGGTCTGTTATATCCCCTTGCAGGCCGATGTGCGCCGCCATGGCCACCGCACGCCCATCGCCGAGGCCTATTATCGCACCAGCACGCGTAAAGGTCTGGTTTCAACGCTGCTCTATCTTGCCGGGCTTGGGCTTGCCTGCTGGTATCCGTGGGCGGGCATCGCCTGCGCGGGCGCGGTGGCGGTGCTGTGGTTCCTGCCTGCCGGGCCGGTGGACCGCCTGTTCGAAGCCTGCGGCGGGGCTTGAGCCCTTTCGCATCGCGGCGCAATCAAGACTTTACTTCGCGCCGCGATGGCGTCATAGGCTTTCCCCATGATCGCTCATCTGGACCTTACTCTGCGACTTATCCGCCCTTGGGCGTGAGCTGGCGTGCCGGTTGAGCGCGCGCGGCGCTCAAGGGAGCAAGCATCTAGCCTCAAGTCGCACATCCAGCCTTACGAGATCCTGTCATGTCCATGCTGAAAGACCCTTCGGTCAAGTATCGTCCGTTTCCGCAGATCAACATCCCCGATCGCACCTGGCCGTCCAAGGTGATCGAGAAAGCCCCCCGCTGGCTCTCGACCGACCTGCGCGACGGCAACCAGTCGCTGATCGACCCGATGGGCGCGGAAAAGAAGAACCGCTTCTTCGACCTGCTGGTCAAGGTGGGCCTCAAGGAAATCGAGGTCGGCTTCCCCAGCGCGGGCGCGACCGAATATGACTTCATCCGCGGGCTGGTCGATCAGGGCCGTGTGCCGGATGACGTGCTGATTCAGGTGCTGACTCAGGCGCGTGAGGATCTGATCAAGACCTCCTTCGAATCGCTGGCGGGCATCCATTCGGCCATCGTCCATGTTTATAACGCCGTTTCGCCGCTGTGGCGCAACGTGGTGTTCGGCATGGAAAAGCCGCAGGTGCGCGGCATTGCCGAAAACGCCGCAAAGCTGCTCCGCGACAATGCCGCGCGTTTCCCGCAGACCAAGTGGCAGTTCGAATATAGCCCCGAAACCTTCTCCACCGCCGAGCTGGATTTCAGCATCGAGTGCTGCGAGGCGGTGATGAACATTCTCCAGCCGACGCCGGAGAACCCGATCATCCTGAACCTGCCTGCGACGGTCGAATGCGCTACGCCCAATGTTTACGCCGACCAGATCGAGTATTTCTGCCGCAACCTGCCCAATCGCGAAAGCGCGGTGATTTCGCTGCACACGCATAACGATCGTGGCACGGGCGTGGCGGCGGCCGAACTGGGCCTGATGGCGGGCGCGGACCGCGTTGAGGGCTGTCTGTTCGGCAATGGCGAGCGCACGGGCAATTGCTGCCTGGTGACCGTGGCCATGAATATGTACACGCAGGGCGTGGCGCCGGGTCTGGACTTCTCGGACATTGACGAGGTGATCCAGACGGTCGAATATTGCAACCAACTGCCTGTGGCCGAGCGCCATCCCTATGGCGGCGAACTGGTGTTCACGGCCTTTTCCGGCAGCCATCAGGACGCGATCAAGAAGGGCTTTGCCGCGCAGGAGCAGCGCAACGATCAGCTCTGGGCCGTGCCCTATTTGCCCATCGATCCGGCCGATCTGGGCCGTTCCTATGAGGCCGTCATCCGCGTCAATTCGCAGAGCGGCAAGGGCGGCTTTGCCTGGGTGCTGGAGCAGGATCAGGGGCTGAAACTGCCCAAGAAGATGCAGGCGCATTTCAGCCGCCATGTGCAGGAACTGGCCGATCAACTGGGCCGCGAACTGGTGGCGGGCGATATCTGGGATGTGTTCCAGCGCGTCTATTACGTCAATGATCCCCAGCATCTGCAACTGGTCGATTACGAGGAAGCGCGCGCCCCCGACGGCACCCGCGTGTTCGCCGGCAAGATCGGCGTCGATGGTCAGGAACGCAGCGTCTCCGGGCGCGGCAATGGCCTGATCTCCTCCGTAGTCGCCACGCTGGCCGAGCATTTCGGGGTTGAGATCTCGGTGAAGGATTATTCCGAACACGCGCTCTCGGCCGGTTCGGAAGCCAAGGCTGCGGCCTATATTGAGGCCGTCGGGCCCGATGGTCAGACCGTGTGGGGCGTTGGCCTCGACAATGACATCGCCACCGCCTCGGTACGCGCGGTGCTGAGCGCAGCCAATGCGTTGAAGCCTGCCTGATCGAGAGCCTATCGCACAAAAAGAAAGGCCAGGGAGCGATCCCCGGCCTTTCTTTTTGCCCGCTCGCGCTTCCCAAGCGCCCAAAGAAAAGGCGCCCCCGCCTTTCGACGGGAGCGCCCAATTCCTTAGCCAAAGCTCTGCTTAGCGATAGCAGACCTTCTTGACCGCCTCGATGATGCGGGGCGTGTTGATCAGCGCGGCCTTTTCGAGGTTCGCCGCATAAGGCAGCGGAACGTCTTCATTGCACACGCGGACAACCGGCGCGTCAAGATAGTCGAAGCCGTCTTCCATCGCGATGGCCGCGATTTCCGAAGCGATCGAGCAGGTCGGCCAGCCTTCTTCGGCCACGACAAGGCGGTTGGTCTTGGCCAGCGAGGCCAGCACCGTTTCCTTGTCCAACGGACGCAGCGTGCGAAGGTCGATGACCTCGGCGTCGATGCCTTCCGCTGCCAGCGCTTCGGCGGCTTCGAGAGCCAGACCCACGCCAATCGAATAGGACACGATGGTCACGTCCTTGCCCTCACGCATGATGCGAGCCTTGCCGATGGGCAGAACGTGGTCGTCCAGCTCGGGCAGCTCGAACGAGCGGCCATAGATCAACTCGTTTTCAAGGAACACGACCGGATCTTCGCTGCGGATCGCGGCCTTGAGCAAGCCCTTGGCATCCGAAGCGTCATAGGGCGCGATCACGATCAGGCCCGGAACGTTGGCATACCACGGACCATAGTTCTGCGAGTGCTGCGCGCCCACGCGGCTGGCCGCACCGTTCGGGCCACGGAACACCACCGGGCAACGCATCTGGCCGCCCGACATATAGTTGGTCTTGGCCGCCGAGTTGATGATGTGGTCAATCGCCTGCATGGCGAAGTTGAACGTCATGAACTCGATGACAGGACGCAGGCCACCCATCGCCGCACCTGTACCGATACCGGCAAAGCCATATTCGGTGATCGGCGTGTCGATGACGCGCTTGGGCCCGAATTCGGCCAGCAGACCCTGGGTCACCTTATAGGCGCCCTGATATTCGGCCACTTCTTCGCCCATCACGAAGACGCGCGGATCGCGGCGCATTTCCTCGGCCATCGCGTCACGCAGCGCGTCACGTACGGTCGAGGTCTTCATGTTGGTGCCATGCGGCACAACCGGGTCGGCCGGACGGGGCGCGGCAGCAGGCGCCGAGGCAGCGGCAGCCGGAGCGGCGGCAGGCGCAGCAGCGGGAGCCGAAGCGGCAGGTGCCGCCTCACCTTCGCCACCGATCAGCGCGATGACCGTGCCGACCTTCACGCCTTCGGTGCCTTCAGCGATCAGGATCGAACCGATGGTGCCTTCGTCCACAGCTTCGAATTCCATCGTCGCCTTGTCGGTTTCGATTTCGGCCAGAATGTCGCCGGAACGCACTTCATCGCCAACCTTGACCAGCCACTTGGCCAGCTTGCCCTCTTCCATGGTGGGCGAGAGGGCGGGCATCTTGAGTTCAATCGCCATCTCAGTAAGTCTCCACCAGAACGTCGGTATACAATTCGGGCATAGCCGGCTCGGGCGAGCTTTCCGCGAAATCGGCCGCTTCGGTGCAGATGGTGCGAATGCGCTTTTCGATTTCCTTGAGCTTTTCCTCAGGGATGCCGCGATCCAGCAGGTCTTTCTTGGCCGCCTCGATCGGGTCGCGGTGGTCGCGTACTTCGTTGACTTCCTCGCGGCTGCGATACTTGGCCGGGTCGGACATCGAGTGGCCGCGATAGCGATAGGTGTTGAGTTCCATCAGCACCGGACCATTGCCCGAACGGACATGCTCGACCGCCAGATTGGCCGCGCTGCGCACTTCCAGAACGTCCATGCCGTTCACGTCCATGCCGGGGATGCGGAAAGCCGCGCCGCGACGATGGAAATGCGTTTCGGCCGACGAACGGTTGACCGCCGTGCCCATCGCATACTGGTTGTTTTCCACAACGAAGATGATCGGCAGGTTCCACAGAGCCGCCATATTGAAGCTCTCGTAAACCTGACCCTGGTTGGCCGCGCCATCGCCGAAATAGGCAACGCACAGGCCGTTGTCTTCGTTGTACTGATGCGCAAAGGCCAGACCCGCGCCCAGCGAGACCTGAGCGCCCACGATGCCGTGGCCGCCATAGAACTTGTGGCTGGTGCTGAACATGTGCATCGAACCGCCCTTGCCGCGGCTGATACCAGCCTCGCGCCCGGTCAATTCGGCCATGATCACCTTGGGATCGATGCCATAGGCCAGCATGTGGCCATGGTCACGATAGCCGGTGATCACGCTGTCGTGGCCTTCTTTCAGCGCCGACTGGATACCGACGGCGACCGCTTCCTGACCGATGTAAAGATGGCAGAAGCCGCCGATCAGGCCAAGGCCGTAGAGTTGGCCTGCCCGTTCCTCGAATCGGCGGATGAGGACCATCTGCTCGTAGAAATGCAGCAATTCCTCATCACTGGCGGCATAGCGCCGATTGGCCTCATAGGCGGCCTGAAGTGCATTGAGGGAGTTATCGGCTGCGGCGGGTGCCGCATTCTGGATTTTGCCGGTTCTGGCCAAGACGCTTCCCCTGAAGGTCGTTATGTTCAGCCTTGCCTATAGGAGTTAGACTCCATCCAGCAAACCGTCACATACGAATTTTGTAATGACCGCGCATCACTTCCAATGGCCCACTTGACAGAGGGCAGGAATCACCGCGCGATCAGTTCACCATCATGATGATCTCGTCGGGATGCGCAACATTAAGATTTTTGCGCAACAATTCTCCGGCCAGATCCGGGTCGGCATGACGCGGATCGAGCAGGTTGACACGGTTGCGCAATTCGTCGCGCTCAACCGCCAGTTTCTGAATTTCCTTATGGCGCTGTTCCAGCAACTGGCGATTCTCGCTCCACGCCAGCAAGCCGCTGGGCCCGGCGATCGCCACGGCAAGCATGATAAGAAGCAGACACAGGGCCACGCCCTGCGCCACAGCTTCACGCGCCATTTTCGGCCTGTGCATTCTTTGTCGCATAATTACCAAGAATCATAATTGGGTTCCGCTTTCAAGCGGGAACGCGCAGGAAACCGGGCAAAACCGCCAAAATTTTCGACAAAACCCCACCCCGCCCGCTCGTCGATAGGTAAACCAACCTAATCCCCGGTTCAGGCCAACTTTGGCGGACTGATTTAGAGAATCAGATCGCATTCCGCTTCAGGACAAAGTCATGTCTCAGCCCGACGCCACCACCGATCCCTATGCTGACCAGCGCAATGCTCCGCGCAACAATTTGCTGCTGTCCTCGATCTGCCACTGGCCCAACCGCCAGATGGATGAACGCGTCAAAATCCGCAATGTTTCGGCCACCGGACTGATGGCCGAGGGCACATTGGGCGCCACGGTCGGCGAAAAGGTCGTGCTGGAATTACGCAATATCGGCGCGATAGAGGGCATTGTGGCATGGGTGCAAAGCAACCGCTTTGGCGTGGCCTTTGCCCGCCCCATCGATCCTGTCCTGTTGCGCACCCCCGCCGAAGTCAGCGCCAAGCAAAACGAAACCCGCGACTATTACCAGCGCGGCCCGGTCTCGGTGCTTACCCGTCAGGATGAAACCCGCACCGACCGCCTGCGCCGCATCTGATTATCGCGCCCGCAGCACCAGCTCAAATCCATCGCGCGGGCGCAGGGTCAACCGCGCCACCACCTGCGGTCTTGGCCGCCCGGCGGGAAATTCCAGCCGGAAATTCCGGATGACCTCGGCCAGAATCAGCGCCGCCTCCTGCTGGGCAAAGCCCGCGCCGATGCAGATTCTCTCGCCCTTGCCAAAGGGTATCCACGCCTCCTTCAACGCCTCGGCCCCCTCGGGCGTGTTGAAGCGATCCGGCGCAAAGGCATGGGGGCACGCCCAGTTGCCCGGATTGCGCTGAACCAGCCACGGCGCGACCAGCATCAATTCGCCCGCCCCGACTCGCTTGTCGCGCATGGTCACGGGCGTATCGGATGTGCGCGGCAAAAACCCCACCGGCGGATAGAGTCGCAGCGCCTCACGATAGAGGTTGCGCACCCCGTCCAGCGCCTTGACATGCTCATAGTCAAGCGGCCCTCCGCCGGTCACAGCCTCGATCTCGGCATGGAGGCGTTCCTGCATCTCCGGACATTCCGAGAGCAGATAGAGCGCCCAGCCCAGCGAGGTCGCCGTCGTCTCATGCCCGGCCAGAAAGATCAGCGCCAACTGGTCCACCAACTCGCCCGTCGTAAACCCAACACCGCTGACCGGATGGCGCGCATCGAGCAGCGCGTCGAGAATATCGCGCCGCTCGCCCGCCGCCCTCCCCTTCGCCGCACGGGCCTCGACAATCGGCGCAAAGACCGCCCGCACCCTCTGCCCCAGCCGCCGCGCCCTGCGCCCCAGCCCAAAGCCGGGCAGCCGATACAGGCGCAGCAGATGCGCCCGCTGTGACACGGTCTGATATTCACCAAAGGCGCGATAGACGGCCCCTGCCTCCGCCTCGCCCAGCTCCACCGAAAAGATCGTGCGAAAGATCACATCGGCCGTCACATGAGTCATCAGCGGATCGACATTCACCACCCGCCCGCCCGCCGCATCGGCCCGCGAATTGTTGACCAAGGCCCGCATCCGCCCGATCATATCCCGCGTGGCCGCCGCCATCAGGGGAAAGGCGCGCTTCAGATTGGTGTGAACAAAGGCCGGATTGACCATCGCGCGCTGGTGCGCCCATTCCTCACCATTGCTGACAAACACGCTGTTGCCGATCATCGGGGCCAGCATGTCATGCACCATTCGATGCTTGGGGAAATGCGCCGCATCGCCCAGCACACGCTCGACCAGCGCCATGTCATTGACCATGAACGCCCGGCCCGCCGGCAATTGCGTCACGCCCAGCTTCATCGTGTAGGCCCGCCCGTGGAGCATATCGAGCCAGCTTTTGCACCATCCCAGATAGAAACGGCGGATCAGCCCCGGCTTTTGGGCCAAAGGCGCGGGATAAGGCGGGATAAAGGGGCATTCATGCATGGCGCTGCGCCTCAAACGCGGCGATGGATTGGGCGATGGGCCGGGCCGAGGCCACCAGCCCCAGATAATCCACCGGCGACGCACGATCCAATCGGCGCAGATAATCGAAATGTGTCTGATACTTGTCCCGCCGCCGCCGCGCATAATGGGCCGGATCGCAATAGGCGAACCAGCGCGGGGTAATCTGCACCAGCCGCTCCGGCGCCTCCTTCGCACGCCCAAGGCATGGCGCGACCAGCGGCACACAGGCCCCATCTGTGACCGAGGCAATGTCGAGCCAGCGAAAATCCCCCGCAGCCACCGCGTCCAGATCCGCGCCAAACCACGCCGCATCCCCTCGGCAGGCGATCAGCTGCACCACACTGCCCAGTGTCACCACTGCGAAATGGTCCGGCATCGCCCCGCCCCGCCGCGCCAGCAAGCGCGCCATCACCATCATCGACAGGATCGTCCCCGCCGAATGGGCGATCAGCAGCACCTCGTCCCAATCCTCGTCCAGCGCCGCCACGATGCGCTCGGCAAAACGGTCCAGCCGATCCTCCAGCCCCGGCGCCTCCTGCCGCGAGACAATCGTGCTGAAAATCACAAAGCGCAGCAGCCACAGGCTGTGCAGCCGTTTCTGCAACTCCATCGCCAGCACCCAGCCCAGCCCCAGCGCCACAGGAAAGGCCAGCCACCCACGCCCGGCCAAGCCCCACAGGCCCAACGAAAACAGCATAGGCAGCGCGATAAACAGCACGCCGGGCGCAAACAGCGTGACCCACCCCGCCCTCGGCCAGCGCCGCGCCAGTCGCCAGTCCAGATGGCGACACAGATGCCAATAGGTCCTTATCCCCTGCCGCAGAAGCGCGGGGGGATGTTTAGCCCATGTGGCGCGAACAATGTCATCCCACACCAGAAATTCATGCGCGCCCGATGCCGCCCCATCGCCCCGCTCCAGCGTCCAGACCACATTGGCCCCCGCCCGACGCCGACGCGACAGGTTCAGCGCGCCATCCTTGGCAGCCTCCTCGGCCAGAATGGCGTGGTAATGGCGGCTGCCGCGCGGATCATAGCCGGGCAGATAGAAGATTTTGCGCTTGAAAGCGGGCGCGGGCGCGGGTCTATCCTTGGCCATGACCGACCGCCAATACTGCCTGTTCATGAACGGCCGCATCCGCAATCGCAACATAGGGTGCAAGCGGCATGACAATGCCTATGGCATCAACGGCGGCGGCACCGGTGCCGACCGGCGCCGCGCCGACCGCGCGCTCTATGTCCATATGCGGGAAAACGGCGATCCGCTGGCCCGGCCGGTGCTGGCTTTCACGCGTCTGTTCGGCTGGTTCTTCTTTAACTATCATGGCAAGCCCTGGCGCGGCCAACTGGTCCGCAAGCTCTTTCCGGGCTACTGAATTTGCCGCGACCGCAACACAAGGCTTGCAGCCGAAATGGCGGAAACGGATGCCGTTTATGGCTTTTTTAGGTGCAAGCTGCGCTGGGGCTGGATAATCTCGGTATCAGAAGAACAAAACATGCCGGCCTCGTCTGGCTTTCCGATCCGCAACTTTGTGTGGTCGCCTTCATCTCAACCTATCCCTAAGCGATATGAAGGCGGCCCCTTTCCTTGCCGTCTGTTTTGTCTGGCCAATGGCCTCTGCTTTACACAGAGGCAGGAACCAGCAGGCGATAGCCCACGCCCGGTTCGGTCAGGATCATCTGGGGATCGGACGGATTGATCTCCAGCTTTTGCCGCAACATGCCGATATAGACGCGCAGATATTGCGGATCGGCCTCGGACCGGCCCCATCCTGCGGCCAGCAGGCGTTTTTGCGTCACTACCTGCCCGGCGCTGTCGGCCAGCATACGCAGCAGATTGTATTCCTTGGGCGAAAGCTTGATCAGATCACCGCGCAGCCGCACCTCGCGCGTGCCGAAATCAATGCTCAGATGGCCCAGATCCAGCCCCTCGGGCACCTCGATCAGATGTTGCCGCCGCCGCAGCGCCGAACGCACCCGCGCCAGCAATTCGCCCAGCACAAAGGGTTTGTCGACATAATCATCGGCCCCTTCGTCCAGCGCAGCGATCTTCTCGGCCTCCTGATGGCGGGCGGAGATGACGATGATCGGGGTCGAGGATGTCTCGCGGATCTTACGAATCACCTGCTTGCCGTCCATATCGGGCAGGCCCAGATCGAGCAGCACCACATCGGGATCGGCCAGCAGGAAACTGGCCAGAGCCGCCGTGCCATCGCTGGCCACGGTCACCTCATGGCCCACCGCGCGCAACGCCGGGCGCAGCGCCGTCACGATGCCCACTTCATCATCCACCAGCAGGATATGACCGCTAACCATATGCTTCCTTATGCCTTCATGCTTGCCGCGCCCGGCGCCAGATCAACAGCGTCATCCGCCATATTGGCGCCAATTTCATCGTCATCCTCATCGGCCAACCGGCTCTGATCCTGCTCCATCAGGGGCAGGATGATGGTGATGCGCGTTCCCTGCCCATCGCACAGCGGCGATTCAAGTTTAATCCTGCCGCCCGACGCCTGAACAAAGCCGCGCACGATGGCCAGCCCCAGCCCCGATCCTTGCGGCACACGGGCATCGCGCGCAAGCCGATAGAAGCGGTCGAACACCCTTTCCTGCTCGGCGGGGGGAATGCCATGGCCTTGGTCACTGATGGCAATATGGCACCACGAGCCATCGGACATGCAGGCAATAGTGATCGGGCTGCCCGCCGGGCTATAGCGGATCGCGTTTTGCAACACATTGGTCACGGCCAGATCAAACAGCGTGGCGTCGGTGCGCACCAGCAATTCCTGCGCAGGCATATGCAGGGTCATCGGGTGGGTCTGGCGATGCATCTGCACCCGGCCCATGATCGCGCGCAAACTCTCGCCCACCGGCAACAGCGACCAGCTCAGCCCCTCCTCGCCCGCCTCCAGCCGCGTCATCTGGAGCAGGTTGGTGGTCAGATCGTTGAGTCTTGCCGCCTCCTTGACGATACCGTCGAGCAATTCGCGCGAAGTTTCGCGGTCGAATTGCGGGCCAAAGTGCAGCAGGCTGGCGGCCGAGGCGCTGATCGCGGTCAAGGGGCTGCGCAGATCGTGGCTGACCGAAGAGAGCAGCGCCGATTTCAGTTCTTCGGTGCGGGCATGGGCATGGGCCTCGGACAGGCGCAGCGACAGGTCGATCCGTTCGAGCGCCAGCGCCGCCATCCGCCCCTGCGCCAGCATCAGGCCGATGCCCCGCGCCCGCGCCGTGGTGCGGTCCGCCACCAACGCCCCCACACAATGTTCGCCCGCCAGCAGGCGGCAGCCGATCAGATGTTCATCCTCCAGCCATTCCGGTTCCCACAGCATCGCGGCCTGGGCCAGCGTGATCCATTCGGGCCCATCCGCGCTCCGACCCACCGGCACAGCACGCCCTTCGGTCATCCGATAAAGGCCGATCCCGCCGTCCGCCCCCGCCAGCAGGCTTTCGCACAGGATGTCATGCACTGCCTCATCGCTGCTCGCGCTCTGCAACTGGCGCGAGAGGGAGAGCAGACTGGCCAATTGCTGGTTGGAGCGGTTGGCGCGGGTGGCCTCATCGCGCAGGCGGCCTGAGAGCAGGCCCGAAATCACCGCACAAAGCGCAAAGACCACCGGCGGGGCAAGGTCAGTGGTGCGGCTGATCGCCAGTTCGAACACCGGCTCGGATACAAAGAAGTCGAAAAGCAGCGAGGACAGCAGCGCGCAAAGCAGCGAAGGCATCAGCCCATAGAGCGCGCCCACCATCGACACGCCCACCACAAAAACCAGCGAGGCATAGCCCTCGCCCAGCCATGGATTGAGCAGAATGCCGATGAGAGAAAAGCCGCCCACCAGCCCAAGCGAGGCCAGATAGGGCCAGTAGGGATGCGCGCGCCTCGCATCGCGATCCGCAATGGCGGGCCGGTCCGGCTCTGTCACGGCCTTCAGGTCAAGAGAAAGGGGGCTTTTCACGCCCCCTTTCCTTTGCAGATCTATGACCTGCGGGCAATGGTGTACCCGTTCAGACGGCCAGCGACATCGGACTCATCGCATTGTTGCGATTGCCCGCCAGTTCGCGATTGGCCCACAGCGCGATCAGCGTGGCCGCCGCGCCAGAGAGCAGATAGGCCCCCGACGAGATCAGCCCATAGGTCGTGGCCAGCTTCAGCGCGATCAGCGGCGCAAAGGCGGCCCCCACCAGCCATGCGATATCGCTGGTCAGCGCAGAACCCGTATAACGATGCTGGGTCGAGAAGCTGGAAGCCACAGCGCCCGAGGACTGACCAAAGGAGATGCCCAGAATGGCAAAACCGATGGTCATGAAGGCGACCTCGCCCCCGGTGCCCTGACCCAGCAATTGCGGGGCAAAGCCGGAGAAAGCCGCAATTGCAGCCGCCGAAGCGCCCAGCACCGCGCGGCGCCCGAAACGGTCCGCCATATAGCCCGACACGATGATCGCCAGCACGCCGATCATGGCCGCGCCCGTTTCGATAATCAGGAACGAGGCCGGGCGTTCGGGCGTGTTGAGCATCACCCAGGACAGCGGGAACACCGTGACCATGTGGAAGAGCGCAAAGCTGGCCAGAGGCGCCAGAGCGCCGATCAGGATTGTGCGGCCTTCCTGACGGATGGTGACGATGGCCTTTTCCGGCTGCAGATCGCGGCTTTCGAACAAGCGTACGAATTCGGGCGATTCCACCAGACGCAGGCGGGCAAAAAGCGCCACCACGTTAATGGCAAAGGCAACGAAGAACGGGAAACGCCAGCCCCAGCTCAGGAAATCCTCGGTGGGCAGCGACGAGACGAAGAAGGCGAACATGGACGATGCCACGATCAGCCCCAGCGGCGCGCCCAATTGCGGCACCATCGCAAACCAGCCCCGGCGATCACGCGGCGCATTGAGCGCCAGCAGCGAAGCCAGACCATCCCAGCTGCCGCCCAGCGCGAAACCCTGACCCAGCCGGAACAGGGCGAGCAGCGCAATGGCCGTTTTGCCCAGCGTGGCATAGCCCGGAAGGAAGGAAATCGCCGCCGTCGATCCGCCCAGCAAAAACAGCGCGATAGCCAGCTTGGCCGTGCGGCCATAGAGCCGGTCGATGGTCATGAACACAAAGGTGCCCAAGGGCCGCGCGACAAAGGCCAGCGGAAAGATCGCGAAGGAATAGAGCGTGCCGGTGTAGGCATCGGTGAAAGGAAAAAAGAAGCTAGGAAATACCAGCACCGAGGCGATGGCATAGACGAAAAAGTCAAAGAATTCCGAAGTTCGACCGATGATCACGCCAATGGCGATCTCACCGGGAGAAACGTGATCGGAATGGCCAGCATGGCCCGAAACGACCCCTGCGGCCACCCCGTTGGAAACGGAGGTGGTCATGTTCAGCATCCCCAAAATCGGGCCGGTGTTTTCCCATGGGAACAACCCGGCTTTTCTCTTTAATTATGGTCCGTCCACAAGGTTCCAAAACGCGCGGAAAACCGCAGATTTCAGGGCCTTTTGGCGGGCCTGATGTGAGACTGCATCAAAAGATCCATGATGGCAATCAAATTGATGGGACAATATGTCCTATCGCGGTTGCAGCATGAGCCTCCTACGCGCGGGCGCCATGAGCACGCAACCCACCCTCCTTCGTCATGCGAGCCGGCTCGGCAGCCTTGTCAGCCTCGCCTCGCTCTCCGCCTGTAGCCCGGTGGTGCTGAACCCCGCGGGCGACATCGCCAAACAGGAAGCCAGCCTGGTGGTCACCGCCACGCTGCTGATGCTGATCATCATCGTTCCGGTGATGGCGCTGACCGTTTATTTCGCATGGAAATATCGCGAAAAGGCCGGTGCGCGCTATGAGCCCGAATGGCACCATTCGACCCAACTCGAACTGGTGATCTGGGCCGCCCCGCTGATGATCATCATCGCGCTCGGTTCGCTGACCTGGGTGACCACCCACACGCTCGATCCGTTCCGTCCGGTCTCGCGCATTGCCGAGGGCAAGCCCCTTGCTGCGGATGCGAAGCCGCTGGAGGTTCAGGTCGTCGCGCTCGACTGGAAGTGGCTCTTTATTTATCCTGAGCAGAAAATCGCCACGGTCAACGAACTGGCTCTGCCGGTGGACCGCCCGGTGCATTTCAGCATCTCGGCCTCCTCGGTAATGAACTCCTTCTACGTCCCGGCGCTGGCTGGCCAGATCTATGCCATGCCCGCGATGACGAGCGAATTGAACGCGGTTTTGAACAAGACCGGCACGTTCGACGGTTTCTCGGCCAATTATTCGGGCTCGGGTTTCTCGCATATGCGTTTCAAGACGCATGGCATGACCGACGCCGATTTTGACCAGTGGGTCGCCAATGTCGCCAAGGGCGGCGACAAGGACAGCGCAGGCGCGCTCGACACCGTGGCCTATCTTCAGCTGGAACAGCCCAGCGAGAAGGAACCGGTTCGTCACTTCACTGCGGTGGCTGACGGCCTGTTCGACAAGATCGTCAACCTGTGCGTTCGTCCGGGCAAGATGTGTCTGAAGGACATGATGGCGCTCGACGCTCGCGGCGGCACCGGCAAGGCCGGCATCTTTAATGTTGCCGCGCTGACCTATGACAAGAATGGTCGCGAAACGACCATCCCCGTCATCCCCGGTCGCGGCGGTCAGCAGGCCGATGCCCGCACCAAGGCTTTCGTGCGCGCGATCTGCGTTCCCGATGGCGTGAAGACCCCCGTTCCTGCCGACGCTGCCAAGCTTTCGCTGGCCTCGCCCGCGCGCACTCCTCTTAGCTGATAGCGAGATCCCATGATCCCGACCCATTCCCATTGGACACCGCTGCTGGGCCGCCTTGGCCCGGACGCGATCCCGACCGAGCCGATCGTGCTCGCCACCTTTGCGGCCGTAACGCTCGGCGGCATCGCGCTGGTGGGTGCGCTCACCTATTTCCGCCTGTGGTCCTATCTCTGGAAAGAGTGGTTCACCAGCGTCGACCACAAGAAGATCGGCATCATGTATATGGTGCTGGGGCTTGTGATGTTCCTGCGCGGCTTTGCCGACGCGATCATGATCCGCAGCCAGCAGGCGCTGGGCTTCGGCGGCTCTGACGGCTATCTTAACAGCCACCACTTCGATCAGGTGTTCACCGCCCACGGCGTCATCATGATCTTCTTTGTGGCGATGCCTTTCGTCACGGGTCTGATGAACTATGTCGTGCCCTTGCAGATCGGCGCGCGCGACGTGTCCTTCCCCTTCCTGAACAACTTCTCGTTCTGGATGACGGCGGGCGGCGCGGTGCTGGTGATGCTCTCGCTGTTTGTGGGCGAGTTTGCGCGCACCGGCTGGCTGGCCTATCCCCCGCTCTCGGAACTGGCCTACAGCCCTGATGTCGGCGTCGACTATTACGTCTGGTCGCTGCAGGTGGCCGGTGTCGGCACTACGCTTTCGGGTGTGAACCTGATCGCTACGATCATCAAGCTGCGTGCCCCCGGCATGGGCCTGATGAAGATGCCCGTCTTCACCTGGACCGCTCTGGTCACCAACATCCTGATCGTTGCCGTGTTCCCCGTACTGACCGTCGTTCTGGCCCTGCTGGGTCTGGACCGCGTGTTCCACACCAACTTCTTCACCAATGACTTCGGCGGCTCGCCGATGCTCTATGTCAACCTGATCTGGATCTGGGGCCACCCGGAAGTGTACATTCTGGTGCTGCCGGTCTTCGGCGTGTACTCGGAAATCGTCTCGACCTTCTGCTCCAAGCGCCTGTTCGGCTATACCTCGATGGTTTATGCCACCTGCGTCATCGGCATCCTGTCCTATTCGGTCTGGCTGCACCACTTCTTCACCATGGGTTCGGGCGCGTCCGTGAACTCGTTCTTCGGCATCACCACCATGGTGATCTCGATCCCCACCGGGGCCAAGCTGTTCAACTGGCTCTTCACCATGTTCCGTGGCCGCATCCGGTTTGAACTGCCGATGATGTGGACCGTCGCCTTCATGCTCACCTTCACCATCGGCGGCATGACCGGCGTGATGATGGCTGTGCCTGCGGCTGACTTTGTGCTGCACAACTCGGTGTTCCTGATCGCCCACTTCCATAACGTCATCATCGGCGGCGTGGTCTGGGGCGTGTTTGCCGCGATCAACTACTGGTGGCCCAAGGCTTTCGGCTTCAAGCTGAACGAGTTCTGGGGCAAGGTGTCGTTCTGGTGCTGGGTTCCCGGTTTCTGGATCGCGTTCACCCCGCTCTATATGCTGGGCTTCATGGGCGTGACGCGTCGTATGCGCGTGTTCGATGCCAGCTTTGACGCCATGCGCATCTATTACTGGGTTGCGCTGTTCGGCGCGCTGCTGATCGCGGCCGGTATCGGCGCGATGCTGGTTCAGTTCGCCGTGTCGATCTGGAAGCGCGAAGAATACAAGGACGAAAGCGGCGACATCTGGGGCGGCCGTACTCTGGAATGGGCGACCTCCTCGCCTCCGCCGGAATATAACTTCGCCTTCACCCCCAAGGTGCATGACATCGACGCCTGGGCCGACATGAAGGCCAAGGGCGTTGCCCGCCCGGTCGACGGCTTCCAGGACATCTACATGCCGCAGGGCACCTGGGCCGGTATCGTGCTGGCTGGTCTGTCCACGGTCTGCGGTTTCGCGCTGATCTGGCAGGTCTGGTGGCTGGCTGTGGTCATGCTGGTCGGCATCGTCGGCACCGCGATCTTCCACACCTTCAACTATAACCGCACCTTCTACATCAAGGCCGACCATGTCGCCGAGGTTGAAGCTGCGCGCACGGCGCAACTCGCCGCGCTGGAAAAGGGAGCCGCGTAATGGCGAGCACCAACCTGACCGAGCAGTATTACGATCTGCACGAACACGCCCACCCGGACGGCTACAGCACCACGCTGGGCTTCTGGATCTATCTGATGAGCGACTGCCTCATCTTCGGCATGCTGTTTGCCACCTTCGCGGTGCTGGGCGGCAATTATGCCGGGGGTCCGGCTCCGAAGGATCTGTTTGAACTGCCCTTGGTGGCGGTCAACACTTCGCTGCTGCTCTTCTCGTCGATCACCTATGGCTTTGCCATGATCGCAATGCAGAACGGCAGCAAGAAGGGCCTGATCGGCTGGCTGATCCTGACCCTGTGCTTTGGTCTGGGCTTCCTTTCGATCGAACTTTACGAATTCCACAACCTGATCGAGGAAGGCGCCGGGCCTCAGCGCAGCGCTTTCCTGTCGGCCTTCTTCACGCTGGTCGGCACCCACGGTCTGCACGTGACCTTCGGTTCGATCTGGCTGGTCACTCTGCTGTTCCAGGTGGGCAAGCATGGCCTGACCGAAGCCAACAAGCGCCGCCTGTCCTGCCTCTCGCTGTTCTGGCACTTCCTTGACGTGGTCTGGATCGGCGTGTTCACCTTTGTCTATCTGATGGGAGTGCTGCGCTGATGGCTGACCATTCTCACGATCACGGCCATGAAGCCGCGTTCCACGCCACCACCAAGGATTACGTGATCGGCTTTGTCCTGTCCGTCATCCTGACCGCCATCCCCTTCTGGCTGGTGATGAGCGGCGCGATTGCCGACAAGTCGACGACCGCCATCGTCATCACCGCCTTTGCCGCGGTTCAGGTTGTGGTCCACATGATCTACTTCCTGCACATGAACGGCAAGATCGAGGGTGGCTGGAACCTGATGGCCGCGCTCTTCACCATCCTTCTGGTGGCGATCATCCTGTCCGGCACGCTGTGGGTGATGTTCCACCTCAATGCCAACATGATGCCGGTCAAGATGGACGGCATGGGCTGATGAAGTCCGGCCTTAATGGCCAGCAAAAGGGGCGGCGCCGGATTCTTCCGGTGGCCGCCCTGCTGCTTTGTGCGGCGCTGTTTTCGGCGCTGGGCGTGTGGCAGGTGAACAGGCTGGCATGGAAACGCGCATTGATCGCGCATGTGAACGAGGTTTCGACCGCCAATCCGGTTGAGGCGCGGCTGTTGCCGATGGCTCCCTCGCCCCGCGATCTGGCCGATCTGGAATATCGCCATGTCTGGGCGCTGGGCCGGTTTGAACCCCAAGGCACCACGCTGGTCTCGGCGCTGACCGAGCGGGGCGCTGGCTATTGGGTGCTGGCGCCCTTGCGCATGGCTGATGGGCGCGCGGTGTGGATCAATCGCGGCTATGTCCCGCTGGGCAGCACCGCTCTGGCCGAGGCCGCGCAGACGCCCACGGGCGAAGTGGCGATCACCGGGCTGCTGCGCAAGACCGAGCCGAAGGGCCGCTTTTTGCAGGCCAATGTGCCCGCGCAGGACCGCTGGTATGCGCGCGATATTGCCGTCATCTCCGCCACGCGCGGGGTGAAAGGGCAGGCCGCATGGTTTATCGATGCGCAGGGCCCGGAAATCCCAGGAAATCCCATCCCGGGCCTGACCGTGGTGCAATTCCCCAACAGCCATCTGCAATATGCGCTGACATGGTTCGCCATGGCTTTGCTCAGCCTGTTTGCCATCCGGCTGGTCTGGCGGCGCGTGCCCTGATAAAGCGCGGCCATGGCAACCCAACCCACACCCGATTATGACATAGCCCCCGCATCCTATGGCAACATGGGACTGCTGGTTCAGCTGCGCTGGATCGCGGTGCTGGGGCAATTGGTCACGATCTGGGTGGCGTGGCGCGTGCTGGGCGTACGGCTGCCGATGGCCGAACTGGTAGCGGTGCCCGCGCTTCTGGCGCTGATGAACATCGGCACATGGGCCTATGGGCGCCAGCGCGCGGGCTATTCCTATCTGGAACTGCTGGGCGCGCTGATGCTCGATGTCGAGGCGCTGAGCTGGCAGCTCTATTTCACCGGCGGCGCGACCAATCCGTTCATCTTCCTGTTTCTGGTCCAGATCATGCTGGGGGCGATCCTGCTGCCCGCTCGGTGGAGCTGGATCGTCGCGCTGGTTGCGTGCTGCGATGTGGCATTTCTGACGTTTGACTATCGGCCGCTCGATCTGCCCCCCGCCTATGTGGGCGAGCATTTCCGGCTCTATCTGCTGGGCAGTCTGGCCTGCTTTGTGCTGATTGCCGCGCTGCTGGTCTATTTCGTGGTCCGCATGGACCGCAACCAGCGCGCCAGCAGCGCCGCCCTTGCCGCCCTGCGCCAACAGGCGGCGGAGGAGAATCATATCGTGCGGCTGGGGTTGCTGGCCAGCGGGGCAGCGCATGAACTTGGCACGCCGATGGCCTCAATGTCGGTAATCCTTGGCGACTGGGCGCGGGAAAAGACCATTGCGGGCGATTCCGACCTGTCCGCCGATGTGGCCGATATGCAGGCCGAACTCAAACGCTGCAAAACCATCCTGTCGGGCATATTGATGGCGGCAGGCGAAGTGCGCGGCGAGAACCCCAGCGTCACCACCGCGCGCGGCTTCCTCTGCCAGATCGTCGAGGACTGGCGCGCGCGCAGCCCCGCCCCCATCACGCTGGACGACCGGCTGGGCGAGGATGTGCCGATCATTGCCGACCCTGCGCTGCGGCAGGTGATCGGCAATGTGGTGGACAATGCGCTGGAGGTATCGCCCGAAGGCATTGCGATAGCCACGGCGCGCGATGGCGACATCTGGCAGATCGCCGTGCGCGATTTCGGCCCCGGCTTCGCCCCTGACATGATCGAACAGGTCGGCCGCCCCTATCGCTCGACCAAGGGGCGCGATGGCGGCGGGTTGGGCCTGTTCCTCGTGGTCAACGTCCTGCGCCAGCTTGGCGGGCGGATCGAAGTGAGCAACACCGAGGAGGGCGGCGCGCTGGTCATCCTTTCGATCCCATTGTCGGCGCTGGCTTTTGCGGGCAAAGGAGCATCATGAACAACCCCCTGCCCCATCTCGTGATCGTCGAGGATGATCCCGCCTTTGGCCGCACCTTGCGCCGATCCTTCGAGCGGCGCGGCTATGAAGTGCTGCTGGCCACCAGCCCGGACGAACTGGCGCTGCTGATGACCAGCACGCGGTTTCAATATGCGGTGGTGGACCTGAAGCTGGGCACGGCCTCCGGCCTGACCTGCGTTCAGATGCTGCACGAAAAAGACCCCGACACCACCATCGTCGTCCTCACCGGATTTGCCAGCATCGCCACCGCCGTCGAGGCGATCAAACTGGGCGCCTCGCATTACCTCGCCAAACCGGCCAATACCGATGACATCGAGGAAGCCTTCTCCAAGCGCGAAGGCAATGCCGCCGTGCCCGTCGAGGGGCGCAAGACCAGCATCAAGACCGTGGAATGGGAATATATCCATACCACGCTGGCCGAATGCAATTTCAACATTTCCGAAGCCGCGCGGCGGCTGGGGATGCATCGACGGACTTTGGCCCGGAAGCTGGAGAAGCAGCAGGTTAAGTGAGGGGTTTGAGCTTTATGCCTCCGGCGGGCAAAGGGACTTGTCCCTTTGCAATCCCATTAATGGGGGTGGCGCAAGGTTGGAAACGTTGAGGTTAGGTTTTAAAAGCCTGCGGCGCGGGTTACGCTGATTGGCGCCGAAGGCTTTAAAATTCAAAGGTTGCCCCCTGCCCCAAGGCCGATGCCAGACGCAACGCCGACAGTATCGGGATTGCAAAGGGCCCCCGCCCTTTGCACGCCGATGGCAAACTTCCTTTAAGCCAATTCCTCCAACACCACCTTCAACGCGGCGGCATTGATCGCAGCGGCCCGACCGACATCATCAGCCTCGCTGTAGCAACGCAGCTCCGGCGCATTGCCCGACCGGCGCAGGTGCAAGACCGAACCATCGGCGCAAGACATGCGAATGCCATCGGTCAGATCGACCCCCGTGATGGGCCCCGCAATACCGCCGAAATAGCCGGTCAACCGCGCGATCTGATCCTGCGCGCCGCCCTCCAGCAACGCGGCAAAGATCGCCTCGCTCCGCTGCGTGGCAAAGTTCTGGATCCGGTCGGAATAGGTCACGCGCGGCGGCAATTCGCCCAGCAGGTCCGCCACCCGACGCCCCCGCGCCGCCGCAATCACCGCGACCACCGGCAGCACCGCATCGCGCGTGGGCAGCGCGGAAATGCTGCGCCCGCCAAGATCAAAGGTACTGGCCAGCAGGAAGCCGCCATTGGCCTCATAGCCGCAAACCTTGTCCTGCCCGGCAGCCAGCGTGGCATTCATCGCGTCGATCACAAAGGGCGAACCGATCCGCGTGCGCGCGCAATGGGCAAACGCGCCCGAGAGCTCCAGCACCGTGTTGCTCGACACCGGCGTCACCACCGTGCCAGCGCCCAGCGCCCGCGCACACAGCACGCCCAACACATCGCCCCGCAACCATTCACCCGTATGATCGGCCAGCAGGGGCCGGTCACTGTCGCCATCAGTCGAGATGATCGCGTCAAAGCCATATTCGGCCGCCCATTCGCGCGCCAGCACCACGTCCTCGGGGCGGATCGCCTCGGTATCGACGGGGATGAATTTGGTTGCGCGGCCAATCGGCACGCCTTCGGCCCCCAGCGCATTGACGATGGAGAGAACGACATCGCGCCCCACCGCCGAATGCTGATAAACGCCGATCTTGCGCCCGGCCAGAGCATCGGCCCCAAACGCCGCGACATAGCGCGCGACATAGGCCTTCTCCACATCCGTCACCGCAGGCAAAGGTGCGGGCGACACCAGCATACCCTCATCGTCAAACGCGCCCTTGGCCAGCGTCACGATCTGACGCTTCATGCCCGCCTCGTCCGATTTGAGCACCTCGCCGGCGGGTCGATAAAATTTGATGCCGTTGCGGTCGTCGGGAATATGGCTGCCGGTCACCATCAGGCAGGGAATCGCCTGCCCGAACGCATAGAGCGCCAGCGCGGGCGTGGGCACATAACCGCAGAACACCGGCTCTCCGCCCATATCCCGGATCGCCTGCGCACAGGCGGCCAGAATGCGCGGAGAGCTGGGCCGAAGATCGCCCGCCAGAGCGACCCGGCCACCATCATATTCGCCAATTTCGCGAAGATAGGACAAGAAGCCCTGCGTATAGCCATAACACACGCGGTCGGTCATCGCGACGACTTCACCCCGCGCGCCGCTGGTGCCGAATTGGACACCCGATTGCTGCATCAGCATATCAACGGTGAGCGGGACAAGCGCGGCAGTACTTTCCATGGCGGCCTTCCTGAGCAGGATCATCATATTCAAGGCAAAGGTGCCTAGGTTAAATCCACTATACAACATCCTGCATTGCAGCAAAGTTCCAAAATGGATTTCGTAAACGAACCAGATTATCAGCGAAATGCGAACCAGAAGCGATGGTTCCCCGCCTTTACCAAGAGTCTAATTTCCTCGCGCTTCGAATCCCAGCGCCGGATCATCGGTAAAGAACCCGTCCAGCCCCAGCGCCAGATAACGCCGCATTTCGGCCACGCTTCCCGCCGCATTGCGGGCATTCTCACCCTCGCCATTGCGGAAATCGGCGGCAAGGAAGCGGTTTTCCGGGCGGAAGGTCCATGTGCCCACCAACAGCCCCGCGCGCCGCGCCGCCTCGACCAGCCCGGTCGGCTTGCCCAGACGCCCATCGGCCTCCAGCGGGATCAACATCCGCGTGGCAGGCGCCAGCCAGTCGGCATAGGTGGCGATTTCGGCCAGCCCTTGCGGCGTCAGCAGATCGGCCCAGCGACGCTTGTCGCCCGCCGCCTCGAAATCGGCCGGGCTCTGGCGCGGATCGCCCACCAGTTGCATCAGTTGAATATTGCCCCGCCCCGCAAGGTCACGGCGCAAAGCCTTCAAATTCACCACCTCGAAACTCTGGATCACCACCGGCGCCTTTTTCAAATAAGCGCTGGCGTTCAAGCGCTCGATCAGGCGCGGTTCGATCGGCAATCCGATCCGCGCGAAATAAGTCGAATGCTTAACCTCCGGGATCAGGCCGATCACCCGCCCGCGCGCCGCCGATTCCGCCGCGACGAAATCGGCGATTTCCTCAAGGCTGACGATCTGGAACTGGCCATCATAGCTCTGGCTCTCAGGCCGCACCGCGCCCAGACGCTCCTTGGCCCGCAGTGTCTTCAATTCGGCCAGCGTGAAATCCTCGGTGAACCAGCCAATCAGCTTTTCGCCATCGACGATCTTTTCCACCCGCCGCGATGCGAATTCGGGATGCGCGGCGACATCGGTGGTTTCGGCAATGTTATTCTCATGACGCGCCACCAGCACGCCATCGCGCGTGCAGCACAGATCGGGCTCGATAAAATCGGCCCCATCGGCAATCGCGCGGGCATAGGAGCCCAGCGTATGTTCGGGACGCAACGCAGATGATCCGCGATGGGCCAGCAGCACAGGCCGCGCCGGACGGGCGCGCGCCGAAACGCTGGCCCCTACCGGCGCGGCCATAGCCATGCCCCGCCCCCCCGCCACAGCACTGGCCGCGACCAGACCTTGCGACAAAACCTTGCGACGAGAGAGCGGATTACGCATCGATCAGAGACCCACCGCCAGAGTGACAAAGAACTGACGCGGGGCCACCGGATAGGCGGCGAAGCTGCCAGCATTGTTGAAGCTGGAAACCTGCAACCAGCCCTTCTTGTCGAACAGGTTGGTGATATTCAGGCTCAGCTCGGCCTTTTTCGCATGCACCAGCTGCGCGGGCAACTGATAAGCCACGCGGGCCGATGCCATGAACAGGCTGGGGATCGAGGCGTCATTGGTATAGGTGGCATAGCGGCGGCCGATATAGTCACCGATCAGCTGCACCTCGGCCCCGGCGTAATTCACCGTCAGCATGGTCTTGTTCATCCAGCTGGGCGATCCGGGGATCTGCTTGCCGCCGGTGGGCACCACGCCTGCAACCGTGGCAAAGCCGCCGATCTGGGTGCCCGTCGCCGCGCCCGTCACGGTCGAATAGTCGCTGGAATATTTCGAGCTGTTATAGCTCAAAGCATTATACAGCTTCACATGCTGGCCAAAGCCAAGGGTCACCGCCGCGTCCACGCCATTGGTGGTCACATTGCCGACGTTGAACAGCGCCGTGGTCGACGGGTTGATCGTGTTGATCGCGCCCGATGTGGAAAGCGCCAGCAGGCGGTTGCTGAAATCGACGTGGTAATAGTTGATCTGCGCGTCGATGCTGCTCAGCAGGCCGGTGAAATTGCGGTGGCTGCGCAGACCCACTTCATAGACCCATGCGGTTTCGGGGCGAACATTGCTCTTGATATAGTCAAACGCAGCCTGGCTGCCCGTGCTCCACGGATCGGCCGAGCCGCCCGCGCCATAGGCCTGGAACTGGCGCAGGTTCTTCTGGACGTTGAAATAGACCTTTTCCGACCCGTTCAGGTCATAATTCGCGCCCACCGAGGGCAGGAACCAGTTGGTCGAATTGATCCGGCCGCTAGGGCGCGGATTGTTGATTTCCTGCACCGTGAACAGGCCGTTGGCGAATTGCGCGCTGGTCTTGATGCCCGCTTCGACATTCAACCGGCTGTTGACGCGCCATGCGTCCTGAATGTGCAGCTGGAGGTTATCCGTGCGCATTTCCACCGCATATTGCGTGATCAGATAGCCCGACGGACGGATATAGGGGCTGTAGGCATCCGGCATGTTCACATTCATCGGATACCAGCGGCGATAGGCCGAGGATTCATTGTGGTGGAACCACACGCCCGCCTCGATGCGGTGATCGCCAGCATCGATGTTCAGGTTGCTGATGATGCCTTCGCGGTGGATCATATATTCGGTAGTGCGGATGGCATAGCCCGATCCGCCGAACACGGTTTTCAGATCCTGTCCCGGAAAATATTTGGCAAACAAGGCAGGCAGGCCAGCCACCGTGATCGGCCCGGCCACCACGCCAACGCCATCATTGTGGTGAATATAGAACTGGTTGGACCATTTGACGGCCTTCGACAGGTTCACATCATATTTGATGTAGCCCAGATAGTCGGTGCGCTGAGCATCCGAATAGAAGTTGCGATAATTGTTCGCCGCCACGGCGGGCACAGCACCGCTGGCGTCCAGATAATTGAGCGCCGCGCTGAAGCTGGGATAGGTGAAGGGGCGGGTATAGGGCTGATAGGCCTGCACCGCATTGGCGGGGTTGGCATAGATGGTGGTGGCGTCCTCATTCGGCTCGATCTTGTCCGAATAGGCGAAATAGGCGGTCAGCTTGCCATGGCTGTCTTCGTGGATGAACTTGCCATTGGCCTGATATCCGCCCTGAACCCCGGCGAAGTCCCATGCGCGGGCGCGCTGGCGGCTGCCCGAGAGGAAGAGCTTGTTGCCATTGCCGAACTCGCCCGAATCCACGCGGACAAAGGTGCGCGCCGTGCCATAGGAGCCGGCGGTATGGTTCATTTCCAGCCCGCGTTCGTTGGACGGATCGCGGCTGGTGATTTCCACCGCGCCGCCAAGGTTGCTGATCGAGGCCACGCCCAGATCGCCCGCGCCCGTGGCGACAACCGTGCGGCCGGTATTTTCCGAAATCAGCGCGCGGCTGGGCGAAAGGCCGTTGTAATTGCCATAGGACTGATCGCCCAGCGGCACGCCGTCCATCGTATAGCCCAATTGCTGGGCCGAGAAGCCATGGACGAACATCTGCGCGTTCTGCTCATTGTTGCCCCACGGGTCGGCGGTCACATACAGCACGCCGGGCAGGCTCTGAATCGCCTTCAGGGGCGAGATGCCGGGCAGGATCTTCTGCATTTCAGCCGCCGGAATAGCCGTGGCCGAACGGGTGGTCTTGGCGTTCACCACAATGGTTTCGCCAATATCGGCGGCGGGCGCTTCGGCATCGGCGGCCGCTGCGGCGGGGACCTCAGCGGCCAGAGCGGAGGTGGCGGCAAGCGACAGCGAGAGAGCGGCCAGCGACAGGCTTGGGCGCATAAGGCTGGCGCGCAAAGTGATTCGACCCATGGGATTCTCCATCCTTGTGCAGCAAGCCTGCTGCATGTGCGAAGGCCGCTAGGGGAGAGCAATGACCGGAACACGACAGTTCGATGACAAAACTATGAATCTTATGGCATTTGCGTGAATATACGGCCCGCCGCGACGCACCGGCGCGTCCTTGCCCCTTCCCCTCTTGTCCAGTTGCCAATCCCACAGGCCGCGCCTAGTCATGCAATCATGTGCAGTGCGACCACCCCTTCTGAACAACCCAGCACCGATACGCCCCCCGCGCCGCTGAACGCCGAGCGGATCGTGGGCGAAGCCATCGCATTGATGCAGGAACAAGGGCTTGATGCCGTCTCGCTGCGCCGCCTTGCCGGGCGGCTGGGCGTACAGGCCATGTCGATCTATTGGCACATCCCGAACAAGGAGGAACTGCTGCGCCGGATGAGCCAGCGCCTCTATGCTCTGGCCATGGCCGATATGCCCCAATGCGCGACATGGCAGGATTGGGCACGCGCCTATGGCCGGGCGCTCTGGACCATGTATCACAGCGCGCGCGATGCGGCCCGCCTCACTTTCTCGCTGGGCTATGTCGAAGAGGATTTCCGCAATTTCCGCGAATATCTGGCCCAGCGCCTGCAACCTCTGGGGCTGAGCGCGGCCGAGGCGGTGCAGTTGCATTCGGCCATTCAGGCGCTGGTGATCGGCTGGGCCGGTTTCGACAACACCTATGGCGAGGTGATGGGCAAGCTGACCCCGATCGAACCGGCGGTGATGGACAGTCTCGAAGCGCTGATCGTGGGCTCGGAATGTCTGCGCCGGACTTGAAAACGCCGGAACGCGCGCCTGCATGGAGCCAGCCCGGCAACGGCTTGCTGTGGGGCAAGGATTTCTACACCACCGGCCCGCGCGACATCGCCATCGACACTCCGCGCGCCGATGGCGTCTTTCGCTGGCTGCATATGAGCCTGGCCGACAATGGCGCGCGGCAATGGATCGAGCGCGCCGATTTCCTGCCCCAGAATTTGCGCGAGGCGATGCTGGCCCCCGATACGCATCAGAGCAGCTTCGTCGAGGACGATACGCTGTCCTGCGTGCTTCAGGATCTGCAACGCGATTTCGAGATCCGCTATACCGACCGCGCCGGCACCGTCCATGTGGCCATCACGCCCGACATGATCATTACGGCGCGGATGCATCCGCTGGGCTTTGCCGATGTGCTGCGCGACCGGTTTGCCGAAAAACTGTTTATCGACAGCGCGCAGCGTGCGCTCGATGTGCTGGTGTCGGCCATTGTCACCAATCAGGCCGCACTGGTCACGCAATTGTCGGCCCGCGTGCAAAAGGCCGAGGACGCGGTGCTGGCGGGCAAGGCACCGCCCTCGGCGCGCGATCTGCTGGAATTGCGGCGGCGGCTTTCGATCATCCACCGAATGATGGATGGCACCAAGCGCGTGCTGATGCGGCTGGAGGAGGACGGTGATCTCGACGCCGCGCTCCACCCCACGGTCGAGAAGCTGACCCAGCGCGCGCAGGGGCTGGACGAGGACGTAACCGCCGCGCAAGGGCAGGTGCGGATGCTGCGCGAGGAACTGGAGCTGGCCGCCAATCAGCGGATAAACCGCAATCTCTATATCCTCTCGGTGATGACGGTGCTGCTGATGCCCGCCACGCTGGTGACGGGCTTTTTCGGCATGAACACCGGCGCCCTGCCCTTTGCCCATGGTTCGGGCACATGGGTGGCGGGAGGCGTTGCTTTGCTGGCCTCGCTCGCCACCTATCTATATCTGCACTGGCGCGGTTTTTTCCGTTAACTGGCAGTTTTCGCAAAGACCTTCGCGCCATTGCTGGCCCATTCCATCAGCGCCTCGGTGCGGGCCTTGGCGCCTTCCGGGTCGGCCTCAAGCGGCAGGACGGCCTCGACGATGCGGTCGAAATGGGCGCGGATCTGCTCCTTGGCCTCGGGATAGGGGATGATGTAGAGGTCGCCCTTCTCGATCCCCTTCTTCGTCCATTCGGCCAGTTCGACCGGCTCCATCCCATGGCGATGGATCGAATGGAGCGACTGGATCGTCGCCTCATCCTCGCGGTATCCCGAGGGGCCGAGCCCTGCGGGGCGCAGCTTGCTGGCCTCGGCAATATTGCTCTTGATATTGGCGGGGCAGATCACCGACACGCCGATATTGTGCTTGGCCAGCCCCTGCGCATAGCCTTCCATCAGATTGATGACCGCCGCTTTGGCCGCCGAATAGGGCGCGGCCAGCGCGCTGCCCGACAGGCCGCCAAGCGAGGAGGTGGTGACGATATGGCCCGGCTTGCCGCTCTCGATCATGCGCGGCACAAACGTGACCATGCCGTTGATGACCCCGCCAAGGTTCACCCCGATCAGCCAGTCGAAATCGGCATAGGTGGTCTTTTCCACCGGACCGAAGCTGTTCACGCCCGCCGTGTTGAACAAGAGCGTAGGGGCCGCCCCAAAGACCTGTTCAACCTCATCGGCGGCGCGGGCATAGGCGGCGCGATCGGTGATATCCAGCACGATGCCATGGGCGGTGATGCCCTCGGCGCGCAATTGGCCCAGCGCTGCCTCAATCGCATCGGCGCGCAGATCGGCGATCACGACCTTGGCCCCGGCCCGGCCAAAGACCACCGCCTGACCAAGCCCCGCGCCCGAGGCGCCGCCGGTGATAAAGGCCAGTTGCCCGTTGAAATCCTGCATAAAAGCCATCCTCTCTTACAATGCGGGCGATCTGCACCTTGAGTCGCCTTTGTATGCTATACTTACATTGTAAGAGAGGATGCGCAAGAGGATCAGAAGGCTCCGCACTCGGCCAGAATTTGGCCCGTGGGCCGCCCGCGCGCGGCCATGATGCGGATCCGCGCCTCATTGCTCAGCACATCCCACGCCGCCTCCTCAACCCGCGGCCAGAGCGCATGAGGGATCACCACCACGCCGTTCTCATCCCCAAAGATCATGTCGTCATGGGCGATGCGTATATCGCCGATCTTCACCGGCATGTTCATCGAACCCAGTGTGCCTTCATATTTGATATCGTCGCAATAGGACCGTCGCGCATAGACCGGCAGGCCCAGCAGCGACACATCGCGGCTGTCGCGCGTGACGCCATCGATCACCGCGCCCACCGCCCCGGCACGGATCGCCAGCGTGGCGTTCAGATCGCCGAAATAGGCAAAGCCGGGCGCCTCATTGGCCACCGCGATGATGCAGCCGGGGCGCACGAAGCGATAGGATTCCAGCGCATCGTAAATGCCCTTCCACCGCCCGCTCTCGCGCTCCTGCGGGGTGATGGCCACCAGTTGCAGCGTGCGCGCGCGGCCCAGCATCTTGCCCGGACTGGTCGCACCGATATGGGGCGGCAGGACGGCGCGAAATCCCATCTCCTTGGTGATATCGGCCAAAACCGGCGAGGAGAGATAGGGCGTGAGCGCCCGCAACCGCGTCACTTCCTGCGCCCGCTCCCCTGCGCAAAGCACCTCGGCCATGACCAGATCGGCGGGATTGTTGATATCCACCTGCTCGGTCGGGTCCAGTTCGAACAGGATCGGATTGCGCCCGAAACGCTGGGTGGGCACCGGCTCTCCGGGGCGGCGGCGCACGATATAGAGGCTCATTGCCTCGATCACTGTGGGCGGCAATTCGACGCTGTTGGGGATGCGACCGCGCCCATAGGCCGGTTCATCGCCATTCCAGCAATATTGTTTGGCCCGGCTGACCGCCACCAGACTGTCCGCCTGCGGATTGTCGATCAATGCCTGAATGGCGCGCGCCACGGTATGTTCGGTGACGAAAGGCGCGGTGCAAAGCGCCTGAAGATAAAAATCATACGGCCCATCAGCCTGATCCGCCGCCGCGCATTCCCACGCAAACAGCCCATGCCCGTCGCAAGAGTTGCTGGCCAGCTCGACCGGGCGATGCAGGCGCCGCACCGGCAGATCCCCCGCCAGCCCCGCGATCACATCGCATTCCGTGTCCAAATAGACCGCATCCACCGCCTCGCAGGCCAGCAACTGGCGCAATTTGCGCAGGAACAGATGATCGCCGTCCAGAACCTGGGTGTTCTTGGCCTCGATCCGCTCGCTGTTGCCCTTGGCGGGCATCAGGGCGGCCACGCGGGGGCGGGCAAAGGGCTTTGAATGGGCGTTCATAGATTTTGCACCAGATCGACGCTGTGAACCATGCCCAACAGGCGACCGGCGTCATCGGTCACAGGCAAAACGGAAAAGCCCGCCCCATGGTCGCGTATCAGATCGAGCGCGTCCCCCGTGGTGGCCGAGGCGGAAAGGACGGTCGGGTCGGGGCGCATCACATCGGCGGCGCGCTCGGCATAGATGTCGCGGCGCGCGGCAATGGCGCGGCGGATGTCGCCATCAACGATCAAACCGGACAGATAGCCCCCCTCCACCACACAGGCTGCGCCCATCTTTCCGGTGGAAATCGCCGCGATCACCTCGGCCAGATTGGCCTGCGGGCCGATGCAGGGCAAGGACGCCCCCTCGCGCATCACCGCGCGTATCGGCTGGGCGCGCCGGCCCAGAGCACCGGCCGGGTGGCTGCGCAGGAAATCATCGCGGGCGAAACCGCGCAACTGGCTGGCCGCCACCGCCATCGCATCGCCCATCGCCATTTGCAGCGTCGTGCTGGCCGTGGGCGCCATGCCCAGATGGTCGGCCTCCCGCACGATTGGCAACAGCACCAGCGTGTCCGCCGCGCGGGCCAGCGGCGTATCCCCCCGCCCGATCAGGCCGATCAGATGGCACCGCCGCTCGCGCAGGCCCGGCAGGATGCGCATCAGTTCCACCGTGGTCCCGCTATTGGAAAACAGCATGACCACGCTGCCCGGCGTCACCGCACCCAGATCGCCATGGCTGGCGTCTCCGGCCGAAAGCGAGAAGGCGGGCGTGCCAAGGCTGGAAAGCGTGGCCGCGATCTTGGCCGCCACCAGCCCCGATTTGCCCACACCGCAGCACAGCACCGGCAGGCGCGAAGCCGCCAACGCATGGATCGCTCCGGACAGTCCTTCAGGCGGATGGTCGAGACAATCGGCCAGCGCCGTCATTTCCCCACGCAGCACCTCCATCGCCCATTCCAGCCCCAATTCCGGCGCAGGCGTGGTCGTCAATTCGGCGGCGGGATTAAAGGCAGGCTGCGGGATCATGGCGCCACCACCTCCAGCGCATCGAGATTGGCGTCCATGTCTTCAAATGTCGGCTGCCCCTTGGCATGGCGCAGCAGGAGGTTGAGATCGACGACCTCGGGCCGCAGCAGCCGCGCGGCCAGATGCCAGCCAAACCAGCGCCGCGCCGCATCCCGGTCCGGCCCGGCCAACTCGCCCGGATCGCCGCTGGCGCGCAGCCATGGCGCCATCGCCCGGCGTCCGACATGCAGCATCGGCTTTCCGGCAAAGGCGGCCAGCGTCCAGCTCTTGGACAGATCGGTAAACACCGCCGTCGCCCCGGCCACCATTGCCTCGGTCCCCCCCAGCGCCATGCTCAGCCGGTCCGGCGCGGCGGCGATGAAGGCGTCGAGCGCACCGCGATCCACATGCAGGCGGTTGAGCGGATGATCGCTGACCTCAATGCGCCATTCCTCGGGCAGACGCGTCAGCAGCGATTGGAGCAGCGCCACCCCATCCTCATACGCACCATGGCGCAGGAACAGGTTCTCCTCATGCTCATAGGGCAAAGGCACGGCCAGCGTGGGGCGAGAGAGCGGGACCGAGAAAGGCCCGAACCGCCCCGCCGCCCCAGACCACAGCGCATCGACCCGCGCCGCCAGTTCGGAGGGCAAAATGTCCTCCTCCGGCATGAAGCCATAGGAAAAGGGCGTTTCCTCCAGCACCACCCATGCCGGATCGGTGGCAAAGGGGGCCGCCGCTCCCTCCATGATATGGCGCACCGTGCCGGGAAACATCGCGGGCGTGGCAAAATCGCTGCTGCGCACAAGGGTCAGATCGGGCCGTATCCCGGCCACCGTTTCGATCAGCCCCGGCACCGCTGCGCCATGCATGCGAAACTGGGCCGGATCGCCCTCGGCGATCACATGCCAGCGCAGCTTTTCCTGCGCCAGCAAAGGCTCAAGCTGCGCGCCCTCCACCCCGGTGTTGCGCCACAGCGGGGCCACCATCACATGGAGTTCATGCACCCATGGATCAGCGTTGAGCCGGATCAGCATCGGCGTCACGATGGCCTCGAACCACCATGGCGTGATGACCGGAAGATAGAAAAAGAGGCGCATCCCGTTCCCTAAAACTTGGCGGCAGGAGGTTTTCCTCCCGCCGCCTCGTTTTATGAACAAGGATGCCTAAGGCATGGCTGAGCCTGGCCTCGGCAAATGCCCTTAAGCGGGTTTTAGAAAGTCAGGACGATGCGCCCCTCGATCTTGCCCGCGATCATCTTGTCAAACACCGCGTTGATGTCATCCAGCTTTGCCGTTTGAATCGTGCTTTTCACCTTGCCCTCAACGGCAAAGGCGATGGCTTCGGCCAGATCGCGCCGCGTGCCCACAATAGAGCCGCGCACGGTGATGCGCTTCAACACCACATCAAAGATCGGTGTGGGGAAAGCGCCCGGCGGCAGGCCGACCAGCGCCACAGTGCCCTTGCGACGCACCATGGCCAGCGCCTGTTCAAAGGCAGGCACTGAAACCGCCGTCACCAACACACCATGCACGCCCCCGCCCGTGGCCTCGACCACGCGGGCCGCCGCATCAGGATCGAGCGCATTGACCACCAGATCCGCGCCCAGTTCGAGCGCAAGGTCGAGCTTGCCCTGCCCCACATCGACGCCCACGACCTTCAGCCCCATCGCCTTGGCATATTGCACGGCGACATGGCCAAGCCCGCCCACGCCCGAAATCGCCACCCATTCGCCGGGCCGCGCCTCGGTTTCCTTCAGGCCCTTATAAGTGGTCACGCCCGCGCAAAGGATCGGGGCCAGCGGCACCAGATCGGCGTCAGCAGGCAGGCGCCCGACAAAGGCAGCCGGCGCCGTCACATATTCGGCATAGGTGCCGTTGACCGAATAGCCGGTATTATGCTGCTTTTCGCACAGGGTTTCCCAGCCCGTCTGGCAATACTCGCATTGGCCGCAGGCGTCATGCAGCCATGGCACGCCCACCGCATCGCCAATCGCCAGATCCTCCACCCCTTCGCCAAGGGCGACGACATGGCCCACGCCCTCATGGCCGGGAATGAAAGGAAGAGTCGGTTGAACCGGCCAATCACCATGGGCGGCGTGAAGATCGGTATGGCAAACGCCCGTGGCTAGCAGTTTCACCAGCACCTCGCCCCGCGCGGGGGTGGGGACAGGCCATTGCTCGATGGTAAGCGGAGCGCCGAATGCGCGGACGACCGCCGCGCGCATAGTGGCGGGAATTTGGGCAGGGATTGTGGGGGAAAGCGAAGTCATGGAGAATCTCCTTGAAAGGCTGGCGCTTACCTAGTCCCCTCTTTTCCCTCGCGCCTTGATGCGGGTCAACCCGTTTGGGCGATGGCGACCCCCGCCGCATGGCCGCTGGCCCATGCCCATTGGAAATTATAGCCGCCCAGCCAGCCCGTCACATCCACCGCCTCGCCAATGGCATAAAGGCCCGGCACGGTATTGGCCTCCATCGTCTTTTGCGACAGGCCGGTGGTGGCAATGCCGCCCGCCGTCACTTCGGCCTTGGCATAGCCTTCGCTGCCATCGGGGTTGAAGGGCCAATGCGCCAGCCGGGCCTCGGCGGCGCGCAGGGCCTTGTCCGACTGGTTGCCCATCTCGCCCTCCAGCCCCAGATTTTGCGCCAGCGCCACCGCCAGACGATCGGGCAGATGCGCGCCCAGCACGCGGCGCAGGGCGGCCTTGGGGTTGGCCTTCTTGGCCTCCACCATCCAGCCCGCCGCCAGATCGGGCAGGAAATTGATGCCAAGCGCCACGCCGCGCTGCCAATAGGAGGAGATTTGCAGGATTGCCGGACCCGATAGGCCGCGATGGGTAAAGAGCGCCGCCTCGCGAAACGCCGCCTTGCCCCATGGGCCATCGTCCACCCGCGCCTCGACCGGCGTTGCCACGCCCGAAAGCTCGCGGAACAGCGCCTCATCCCCCGGCAAGGTCAGCGGCACCAATGCGGGGCGCGGCTGAACCACCTTCAGCCCGAATTGCCGCGCAAGATCATAGGCGATGCCGCTGGCCCCCATCTTGGGGATCGAAGGCCCGCCCGTGGCGATCACCAGATTGCGCGCCGAGAGCATCCGATGGCCCGCGCGGACATGAAACAGCCCATCGGCATGGCTGACCTCGCCAAGGCTCAGCCCGCAGGCGATCTCGACGCCCCCGATCCGGCATTCCTCGACCAGCATAGCCAGAATCTCGCGCGCAGAACCATCGCAGAACAATTGCCCCAGCGTCTTTTCATGCCATGCAATGCCATAGCGCTCGACCAGTTCGAGGAAATCGGCGGGTGTATAGCGCGACAGGGCCGAGCGGGCGAAATGCTTGTTGGCCGACAGATAGCGTTCGTGGGTGGCGTGAATATTGGTGAAATTGCAGCGCCCGCCGCCCGAAATCAGGATCTTGCGCCCCGGTTCCGGCGCATGATCGACCACGATCACACGCGCCCCGCGCTGTCCGGCCTGCGCGGCACAAAACAGCCCCGCCGCCCCCGCGCCCAGCACGATGGCATCATGATTTTCGCTTGTCGGTTTCATCGCGCCGCCCTTAGGCGATCATGCCCCCTCGCGCCAGCATCGATCTGCGGCTTGGAATAGGCCGCTTTCTGCCCTAGAACCCCTGTCATGTTGCCCGACGAGATGATCAAACACAGCCCCATCGCCGCCGTCGTGAGCGATCCCAGGCTGCCCGACAATCCGATTATTGCCTGTAATCAGGCTTTTATTGACCTGACCGGGTTTGCCCGCGAGGAAATTATCGGGCGCAATTGCCGTTTCCTGCGCGGGCCGGACACCGAGGGCGAGCTGACCGAAACGCTGCGCAGCGCAATCCACAATCGCCAGCCCGCCATCGTCGAAATCCGTAATTACAAAAAAGACGGCACCCCTTTCCGCAATGCCGTGATGATCGCGCCTGTGTTCAATGCCGATGGCGATGTCGAATATTTCCTCGGCTCTCAGGTCGAGGTTGTCGATCAGAACCGGCAAACCCGTGAAGAGGCGTTGGCCCGCGTCAACACCCTGCCCCCGCGCCAGCGCCAGATTCTGGTCGAGATGGCGCATGGCAAGCTGAACAAGCAGGTGGCGTGGGAATTGGGCCTGTCCGAGCGCACGATCAAGATGCACCGCTCGGCCATGTTCAAGACGCTGGGCGTGCGATCCAGCGCCGAGGCAATCCGCGTGGCGGTCGAGGCCGGTCTGTAATTCGGCGGCACTTTAGCGCGGGCGCAGCGACAGGGCCACGCCCAGCCCCGCCGCGCAGATCCCGCCCGTCAGCGCCACCACGCCCGGCCATTGCCAGTGCTGATAAAACCAGCCGCCCGCCGTGCCGGTGATCCCGGCGCCAAGGTAATAGAACAGCAGATAGAGCGAGGCGGCATGGCCCTTGTCCGGCCCCGCCCATTGCCCCACCCACCCGCTGGCCGCAGCATGGGCCGAGAAAAAGCCCAGCGTGAGCAGCAGAATGCCCAGCACGATCAGCGGCAAGGCGGCGGACAGCGTCAGCAAAGCCCCGCCCAGCATCGCCATCAGCCCCATGGCCAGCACCGGACGCCGCCCCCATGCCTCGGTCATATGGCCGGTGATGGATGAGGAGAAGATGCCCGAGATATAGGTGAGGAAAATCGCGCTGATCGCGCCGTGGCCCAAGGAAAAGGGCGGGCGCACAAGGCGAAAGCCGACATAGTTGAACAGGGTGACAAAGACGCTCATCAAGGCAAAAGCGATGAAGAACAGGCGAAGCAAGCCGTTATCCTGCATCAACCGCCACCACACCGCCCGGTGATACGCCCAGCCCAGCCCGCGCTGGGGCACAAACCGGCGCGAGGGCGGCAAGAGCAGGCCAAAGCCCAAAGCCGCGGCCAGCCCCAGAGCGCCCATGGCGCCCAGCGCGATGCGCCATGAACCAAACTCGGTGAACCAACCGGTAGCAAAACGCCCCATCATCCCGCCAAAGGCCGTGCCCGCGACATAGAGCCCCATGGCTTTCACCAGATCGGCGGGATGCATCTCCTCGGCAATATAGGCCATGGCCACGGCCGGAACGCCGCCCAGCGCCACCCCTTCGAGCAGACGCGCCGCCACCAGCCATGGCCAGTGCGTGGCCGCCCCCGCAACCAGATTAAGCACACTGGCCGCGATCAGCGAGCCGAGCATGAGCGAGCGGCGCGGCATCGCCTGCCCGATGGCTCCGGCCAGAAACACCGCCACCGCCAGCGCGCCCGATGTCAGGGACAGCGCCAGCGAAGCCCCCGCCGGGGCCAGTCCAAACTCCCGCGCAAATTCGGGCAACAGCGGTTGCACGCAATAGAGCAGCGAGAAAGTGGCATTGCCCGCCAGAAACAGCGCCAGGCTGGCCCGGCGATATTCGGCGCTGCCCCGCCGCATTCCGGCGAATGGAACCCGTTCAGTCATGGAGGCTGCGATGGGCCATCATGCGGGTAATTCCAAGCGCTTACTTTTCCACCGCCCCCTTGAACGCCGCCCCGGCATCGACCGTGGCGCGATAAGTCGGCGCCATCCTCGCCCGCGCCGCCTGTTCATAGACATAGCCCGCGCCCAGCAATTTGCCCTCCTCATAGGGCCGCGCGATAAAGGACAGGCCCACCGGCAGCCCCCCCACCAGCCCCATCGGCACGGTCAGATGCGGATAACCCGACACCGCCGGCAGACCGCTGGCCGAAGGTCCGCGAAACTGGTCACTATAGATGGGGTCGATCAGCCATGCCGGACCGGTGGTGGGCTGCACCAGAATATCGGCCCTGGCCAGCATCTCCTCCAGCCCCTCCTTTGCCGCCAGTCGTAGGGATTTGGCCCGCGCGCCCAGATATTCCGGGTCGGCAATCCCGCGTGTCCCCTCGGCCTCCTCGAAACTCTCCTGCGCAAACAGGGGCATTTCCGCTTCGGCATTGGCCCGGTTAAAGGCGATGATGTCGGCCAGCGTCCGCAGCTTTACCGCCGCCGTCGCCCCGGCCAGATAGGTGTTGAGATCGGCCTTCAACTCGCTGCGGAGCACCTCATGCTCGGCCTGCCCCAAACCCTCGAGTTCGGGCCGCGCCACCTCGATCAGCTCGGCCCCCTGCGCTTTCAGCACCTCTAGCGCGGCGGCGAACCTTTCGGCCAGAGCCGCGCTCATCGTCGGACGGTAATAGGCCACGCGCACGCCCTTCAGGCTGGCCTGTTCCAACGCGGCGGCATAATCCTGCTTATGCGCATCGGCCTGCGCCGTGGCCGGATCGGCCGGATCGCTCCCCGCCGTGGCCGAGAGCATCATCGCCACATCGCGAACGCTGCGCGCCATCGGGCCGGGCGTGTCCTGACTGTGGCTGATCGGCACGATATGGCTGCGGCTGAGCAGGCCCACCGTGGGTTTCAGCCCGACAAGCCCGTTGAGCGAGGAGGGACAGACCACCGACCCATCCGTCTCCGTCCCCAGTCCGCCCGCGCCGAAACTGGCCGCCACGCCCGCGCCGGTGCCGCTCGATGATCCGCAGGGGCTGCGGTCCAGCGCATAGGGGTTGCGCACCTGTCCGCCCACCGCGCTCCACCCGGAAATCGAATGGGTCGAGCGGATATTGGCCCATTCCGACAGATTGGTCTTGGCCAGGATCACCGCCCCGCCCGCGCGCAGCCGCGCCACCACCGGCGCATCGCGCCCGCCCACATTATCGCGCAGCGCCAGACTGCCCGCTGTGGTGGCCACCGGATCCTGCGTCTCAATATTGTCCTTGATCAGGATCGGCACGCCGTCGAGCGGGCCAAGCGCCTTGCCCGCCCGCCGCCGCGCGTCCGAAGCGCGGGCCTGTGCCATCGCATCGGGGTTGATGGCGATGATCGCGCGCAATTGCGGGCCCTTTCGGTCCATCGCCGCGATACGCTCCAGATAGGCGCCCGTCACCGCCTCGCTGCTGACCGCGCCCCGCTCCAACTGGGCCGAGATTTCCCAAAGCGGCACTTCCTCCACTCTGGTCGCGGCATGCGCCGCCATCGGGATCACTATCGCCGCCGTTAACCCGATCCAACGCAATACCATCCGCATGCCCTCTGTTTGCGGGGCGAGTGTACCCCGTCCACTCACACAGGCAAATGCGTCAATTGCGCGCCGTTATGACACACGCCATAGATCGCGCGATGATCGAACACCGCCCCACCTCCCGCGTCCTGACACCAGCCGAAAGGACCATGGTGGCGGATATGTTCGGCGCCGCGCTCAATCCGGATCCGGTGCGGGTGATCCGGCGGCGCTGGTGGTGGTTTCAACCGCGCAATGTGGTGATGGCACCGCGCGGCCATCTGCATTTCCACCCCGAAAGCACCCTGTGGCACCCATGCTTTGCGCAAGGGTCGCTGGCCGCGCAGGGCCTGTTTATCCACGAAATGGCCCATGTCTGGCAGCATCAGGCCGGGATTAACCTGCTGCTGCGCCGGATGCCCTTTTGCCGCTATGACTATGCTCTGCGCCCCGGCGCGGCATGGGGCGATTTCAATATCGAGCAACAGGCCGAGATCATCCGCCACGCCTTTCTGCTGCGCCAGGGCGCGCAATGGGCCGATGCACCGGCGCTGGCCGATCTGTTGCGCCTTATCCCTTTTGGCCGGGGCAAATAGCGTATCGGGCAGGGCTTGACCCGGACCGGTCCAACCTGTTCACTTCGCGCAGGGATCAGCGCCAAGGGGATAGGGTTTGGCCGCAAGTGACAACCAGCTTCAGGCCGCGCTGAAATCGCGCCATGTCTCGATGATCGCGATTGGCGGGATCATCGGCGCGGGGCTTTTCGTCGGCTCGTCCAGCTCGATTGCGCAGGTGGGGCCGGCCGTGGTCATGTCCTATGGGCTGGCGGGGCTGGTCGTGCTGATGGTGATGCGGATGATGGCCGAAATGGCCGCGCTGCGCCCCGGCCTTGGCGCGTTCACCGAACTGGTGCGCGAAGTGCTGGGGCCGCGCGCGGGTTTCGTCTGCGGCTGGCTCTATTGGTATTTCTGGGTCATCGTCGTGCCGATCGAGGCGATTGCCGGGGCCAAGATCCTGCATATCTGGATCGACGCGCCGGTCTGGGCCATCGGGGTCGCTTTGCTGGGGATGCTGACCGGGGTAAACCTGATGTCCACCCGCTCCTATGGCGAGTTCGAATATTGGTTCTCGCTGATGAAGGTTCTGGCCATTGTCAGCTTTATCGCGATTGCGGGCGTCTGGGCTTTCGGCCTCACTTCCCCCACCGGGCCGACGTGGGGCAACCTTAACGCCTATGGCGGCTTTGCGCCCAAGGGATGGGGCGCGGTGCTGGCGGGCACGGCCAGCGTGATCTTTGCCCTGACCGGCGCAGAGATCGCCACGGTGGCGGCGGCCGAATCGCATGAACCGGCCCGCACCATCGCCCGCATCACCAGCAGCGTGGCCGCGCGGATCATCCTGTTCTATGTGCTCTCGCTGCTGCTGATCGTGGCCGTCATGCCATGGACGCAGATCGTACCCGGCACCTCGCCCTTTGCCATTGCGCTGGGCCATATGGCGATTCCCCATGCCGAATTCGTGATGAACCTTGTTGTGCTGGTGGCGGTCCTATCCTGCCTCAATTCGGGCATGTATGTGACCAGCCGGGTGCTCTTCGTTCTGGCCGACAAGGGCGATGCGCCCGCATGGCTGGTCGCGGTCAACCGGCGCAAAGTGCCCGCCCGCGCGATCCTGATCGCCAGCCTGTTCGGCTATCTGGCGCTGGCGGCCTCGGTCATCTCGCCCGAACTGGTGTTTTCCTTTCTGGTCAATGCCTCGGGCGCGCTGATGCTGTTTGTCTATTTCGCCGTGGCTGTGGCGCAGATCGTCCAGCGCCGCCGGATCGAGGCGGAGGGCCGGGAAACCTTGCCCATCCGCATGTGGCTGTTTCCATGGCTTTCCTATGCCACGCTGGCCGCGATCCTGAGCATTCTGGTGGCGATGATGTTCGCGCCTGCACGCCGGGTGGAATTGATCAGCAGCCTTGTCACGCTGGGCTTGGCGATGGGGGCGGCGTGGTGGCGGCGGCGCGCCTAAACCACCAGCGGCAATTGGCGCATCCTCTGCCCACTGGCGGCGAAAACCGCATTGGCCAGCGCGGGCGCCACCACCGCGCAGGGCGGCTCGCCCATGCCGCCCGGATCGGCCTGACTGGGCATGATATGGGTTGCGATGCGCGGCGCCTCATTCATGCGCAGGATGCGGAAGTCGTGATAGTTTGACTGCTGGGCGGCGCCGTCCTTCATCGTGATCTCGCCATAAAGCGCGGCGGAAAGGCCAAAGATCACCCCGCTCTCCACCTGCGCCTCGATGCCCAGCGGATTGATCGCCAGTCCGCAATCAACCGCAATAGTCACGCGCGGCACGCTGATCTGGCCCTCATTTACCTTGGCCTCGACCACCGCGGCAATATGCGTGCCCCATAGTTTAAGCACGGCAAGCCCCATCTCCTGCCCCGGCGGCAAGGCCCGCCCCCAGCCCGCCTCCTTGGCCGCGCGGGCCAAGACCGCCCGGCTGCGCGCATCCTCCATCAGCGCCAGCCGATAGGCCAGCGGATCGGCCCCCGCGCCATGGGCCAGTTCGTCGATAAAACTTTCCACCACAAAGCAGGAGCGCAAGCCCCCCACCCCGCGCCACCAGCTGGTCGGCACCGCGCTTTCGACCTGTTGAAACGAGACATGATGGGCCGCCACGGCATAGGGCATCTCCACCGCGCCCTCGATGGCGTCGCCATCCACACCCTTGAACCCATCGCCCATCAACCGCGCCATGATCGAGGAACCGGCGATGCGATGTTCCCATGCGACGGGCTTGCCCTTGTCGTCCAGCGTGGCACTGATCCGGTCGGCATAGGCAGGGCGGAACATGTCATGCTGCACATCCTCCTCGCGGCTCCAGACCAGCTTGACCGGCCAGGGCACCGCCCGCCCCAGTTCGACCGCGCGCAGCACCATGTCGGTTTCCAGCCGCCGCCCGAAACCGCCGCCCATCTGAAAGTTGTGAAAGGTCACCTTGTCCTCGCCCATGCCCAGCGCCTTGGCCGCATCGGCGCGGGCTTGCGCGGGAACCTGCGATCCCGACCAGATTTCGCAGCCGTTTTCCGTAACATGGATGGTACAGGCCAAAGGCTCCATCGCTGCATGGGCCAGGAAAGGCTGATGATAGGTGGCGGAAAATGCGCGGCCCCGCGCGGCGTTAAGGTCGCCCTGCGCCTTGGCCGAATGGCCGGGGCGGGCCAGCGCCGCCTCCAGATCGGCGACAATCGCCCCCTGCTCGGCCGGTTTCGGCCCCGGGGCCCATCGCACATTGGCCGCCACATAGCCTTGCAGCGCCGCCCAGTAATGATCGGCCACGACAAAGACCACATCGCGGCCCTTCACCACCTTGACCACGCCGGGGGTCGCCAGCGCCGCCGCCTCGTCCAGCCCGGCCAGCGTACCGCCATAGATCGGGCATTGCGCCAGCGTGGCCACCTTCATGCCGGGCAGACGAAAATCGATCCCGAACTGCATCGCGCCGGTGATCTTGGGCTGCGCGTCGATACGACGGGTAGGCTTGCCTATCAGGCCCAACCGATCACGCAGAGGCGCCTCGCGGGGCAGGCTCGCCGCCGCAATCAGATCGCCCATCGCAATCCGCCGCTTGCCGCAAACCACCATGCCGTCAACCAGATCGCATTGTCCCGGCGCGATGCCCAACTGCCGCGCCCCCGCCTCGATCAAGGCCACACGCGCCCGTGCGGCCGCCTGCCGCATGGGCTTGTACACTTCGCGGATCGAGGTTGAGCCACCGGTCTCCTGCGTGATGGGGGCAAAGCGGGGCGCATCGCCATCGGGAATGCTCACCCGCACCTTGTTCAAGGCCACGCCCAATTCCTCGGCCACCAGCATGGAGAGCGAGGTAATCACCCCCTGCCCCATCTCGGTCTTGGGCAAGGCCAGTTCGACGCCTGCGGCTGTGATGGAAATATAGGCGTTGGCCGCCAGCGCCCCGCCGCCCGCCCCGCGCGCAACAGGCACCACCATGGCTGCGCCCACCGCCGCCGCGCCCTGCAACATGCTCCGGCGCGAAAATCCGCCCTCGCTCATCGCCCGCCTCCCGCCGCCAGTTTCACCGCCTTGCGGATGCGCGGATAGGTGCCGCAGCGGCACAGATTGCCGCTCATCCCTTCGTCAATCGCCGCATCGTCGGGGCGCGGATTAGCCTTCAGCAAGGCGCAGGCCGCGATCAACTGGCCGGGCTGGCAATAACCGCATTGCACGACATCGGCCTCCTCCCACGCCTGTTGCAGCGCCGCGCCATGCGGATCCTCGCCCAGCCCCTCGATCGTCACCACATCGCGCCCGATCACCGCGCGCAAAGGCGTCTGACAGCTAAAGAACCGCTGCCCCCCGATCAGCACGCCGCAGGCCCCGCACAGCCCCACCCCGCAGCCGAATTTTGTGCCCGTCATGCCCACCATATCGCGCAGCACCCACAGCAAAGGCACATCGGCGGCGGCATTGTCGACACTGTGCTTTTGCCCATTCACGCTCAGGATGATCGGCATGATTATTCCCCCTTGCCGCGGATGCTAAACCACCCCCCCTACTGGCGAAAATACGCAAAGCTGGCGCGGCTTTGCCCCTTGCGGCGGCGCGGCATTCTGCAATGATCGGGCGATAGGCTGTCAAACAGGGAATTTGCGATCATGCGCCTGACCATAACCGGGCTTGCCACTCTGGTGGCGCTTTGCGGCCCGGCCTGCGCTGCCGATCTGGATGCGCAGATCCGCGCCGTGCTGGCCAAGCCGGCCATCGAGGGCACGCGCTGGGGCCTGCGGGTTGAGGACAAGGAGGGCCATGTCATCGCCTCCATCGCCCCGGATGAGAGGTTTCAGCCTGCATCGAACACCAAGATCTTTGTCACCACCGCCGTGTTTGACGCCATGGCGCGCGGGTCTTTTCCCAATGCGGGCAATGGTGTGCGGATCGAGGAGGATCATGGCCGCAAGAACGTCGTCATTGTCGGGCGCGGCGATGCGATGATGAAGGACCGCTCCGATTGCGAGAAGGACTGCCTTGCAGCTCTGGCCGATGCCGTGGCGGCGGGCGGGGTGAAGCGCGTGGGCGATGTGATCGGCGATGACAGCTTCATGCCTTTCGAGCGCTGGATCATCTCCGACCGCATCCGCCCCGGCACACGCACCCAGATTTCCGCGCTGACGATCAATGACAATGAACTGACCGTGTTGGCCAATCCGGGCGATGCGGTGGGGGCGCCGGGGCGCGCCGCGCTGGAAATCGCCGCGCCCGACATGGAGATCGTCAACCAGATCACCACCGGCGCGCCCGATTCCCACGCCGAGGTCATGGTCGAGATGATCCCCGGCACGCGCCAGATCCGCCTGTTCGGCTCGCTGCCCCTTGGCGGCAAGGAGCAGAGGCTGGATTTCGACATTGACGATCCGGCCGATTATGCCGCGATCCGCCTTGCCCAATTGCTGCGCGAACGCGGCGTAAAGGTCACCGGCCACCCCCGCGCCCGCCATGCGCCGATGGGGCCGGTGGATATGATCCCGGCGGCGATCACTCCCGCCGCGCAGGCGCCCGATCTGTCCACCCTGACCCCGCCCGACCTGATCGAGGACCTGACCATCACGTCAAAGGTCAGCCAAAACCTGCACGCGCATCTGTTCCTGAAAAAACTGGCTTTGACGCAGGGCTTCTCGCCCACCACGCCCGCCGGACGGATCGTGCTGAACCAGACCATCGCGCGGGCCGGTCTGCCCGCCTCCTCGCATGATTTCTATGATGGTTCGGGCCTCTCGCCCGACAATCGCATCACCCCGCGCGCGATGGTGTCCTATCTCCACTGGGCCAATGGGCAGCCATGGGCGGCGGACTGGCGCAAGACCTTGCCCATCGGCGGAGTAGACGGCACGCTGGGTCGCCGGATGAAAAACCCTGTCCTGCAAGGCAAAGTCTTTGCCAAAACCGGCACTTTGCTGGCCGCCAATGCGCTGGCCGGATATATGATCGCGGCCAGCGGGCGCGAATTGACCTTTGCCATCTATGCCAATGACCGGCCTTCGGGCGCGCCCTCGGTGCTGCCCGCGATGGACGAGGCGCTGGCGCTGATCGCGGCGGCAAACTAAAGCCCCGCCCATGAGTATCCATCAGCCGCAACGGCACCTTCACAGCCTGCATGCGATGCTGCTGGCGCTGGGCATGATCATGTCCACCGATGCGCTGAAAACCGCGCCCACAATTGTCGCCTCGATCGGCCATTGGAATTTCCTCGGCCTGTGGGTGGCAGGCGCAATAGTCTCGATTGTCGGCGGCCTGTCCTATGTCGAAATGGCCGCCGCCTTTCCCGACGCGGGGGGTGAATACAGTTTCATCCGCCGCGCTTGGGGTGAAAGGGTGGGCACACTTTACGCATGGTCGCGCTTTGCCATCATGCATACCGGATGGGTGGCGCTGATGGCGCATCTGGCCGCCGATTATATCGGCGCGCCGCTGGGCTTGGGCGCGGGCGGGCGGCTGGTGCTGTCGGTGGGGCTGGTGACGGCGATGACAGGGCTCAATCTGGCCCATGTGCGGCTAGGCTTCCTGACACAGGCGGCGCTGGTGCTGGCCGTGGCGCTGGGCTTTGTTGCCGTCATTCTGGCCGGGATTGTGGTTCCGGCCGCCCCCGTCATGCCCGATGCGCCGCGCCCGGCCATGGGCGGGATCGCTGTGGCGCTCATCTATATCTTCCTCGCCTATGGCGGGTGGAGCGATGCGGCAACCCTCTCGGCCGAGGTGCGATCAGGGCGGCGGGGCATGTTCATTGCGGTAATCGGCTCAATCGGCCTGCTCGGGCTGATCTATGTCGCGCTCAACTGGGCGCTGATGCGCGGCCTTGGCGAAAGGGAGCTGGCCCATTCGGTAGCCCCTGCCGCCGATCTGGCGCGCATGGCGTTTGGCTGGCCGGGACAGGTGCTGGTGGTGACGGTGGTGGGCATATCGGCGGTGGCCAGCATCAATTCGACCATCATCGTCTGCGCACGCACCACCTATGCCGCCGCGCGCGATCATCCAGGCCTTGGCGCTCTGGCCCATTGGCACCCCACACGCGGCACACCCACCCGCGCGGCGCTGGCGGTGGGCGGCGTGTCGCTGGTGCTCACCCTGCTTTCGGCACTGACAGGCAGCGGGTTTAACGCCATGGTGGATTATATGACGCCGGTCTATTGGCTGTTTATCGGCATGGGCATGGCGGCGGCGATCCGTTTGCGGATCATGCATCCCGCCCTGCCGCGCCCGGTCAGAACGCCGCTCTTTCCGCTGTTTCCCGCCGTTTTCATCGCTCTGGCGGCCTATATGCTCTATGCTTCCTTTGTTCAGCTTGGGCTGGGCGCGGTGTTTGGCGCAGGGGTTCTGGCGCTGGGCGCTGGGCTGGATTTTCTATTGCGCCGCCGCGCGCAAGCATACGCAAAATAGCGCTTTACCCCGGTCTTGGCGGCGTCATCCCCGCGTGCCACAAAGGCGGCGTCTTTCCATCAGGAGTTGAACCGATGAAACGCCTTTTGACCGCTGCCGCCCTCCTTGCCGCGATCCCCGCCGTGGCGCAGGCGCAGGACGTCACCCGCATTCCGGGCGCTGCCACCTCGCCGATCCTGACGGGCGTGCTGGTTCCGGCCAAGGCGGATATGCTGATCCTGTCGGGTCAAGTTCCCGCTCCTGCCGTTCAGGGCGGCGCGCCCGACGCCATCGCCACCTATGGCGACACCAAGACGCAGGCCATCAGCACCTTCAAGAAGATCGAAGCCGCGCTCAAGGCGCAGGGTTATGAAATGTCCGACGTCATCAAGCTGACGGTCTTCCTGGTCGGCGATCCGGCCAATGGCGGCAAGCTGGACTTCAAGGGTTTCAACGAAGCCTATGGCCAGTTCTTCGGCACCGCCGCCCAGCCCAACAAGTCGGCCCGTTCGGTGGTGCAGGTGGCCGCGCTGGCCGGTCCCGCCTTCCTGGTGGAAATCGAGGCGACCGCCGCCAAGACGCCCAAGAAGTAAGCATGTCCAAGGGCGGCGGTTTGCCTGCCGCCCTTATTCCTTGGCCCCCTATTCTTTGGGAGCGGTCGGGTCGGCAATCTCCGGCCTTGGCACGGCAAAGACGCCCGCATGACCCGCCGCCGATCCCAGATCCTCACCCGAGGTCAGGCTGATCAGCCAAGGCGAGAGCAGCAGGCCCAGCGCCAGAGGCGAAAGCCAGAGGCCTAGGCTGATGCTGTAGAAAAAGGTCGCGGCAAACAGCGCGCCCAGCAACAGATGTTCGCGCAGAGAGCCCAGCAGCCCCCGCACCGGCAGTCGCCGCGCCTCGCGCGCCTGCGTGTTCCAGCCCGAAGGCACGCCCATCAGCAAAGCCGCCAGCGCCTTGGTCTGGGTCACCATCGTGACGGGCGCCAGCAGGATGGAGAGCACCGTCTCCAGCGCCACCGAGCGTACGATGCTGCCGCCCCCGCCAAATGTCCGCGCCCGCGCCGGGTCCGCCAACAGCCAGAGCATGCCCATCACTTTGGGCCCGAACAGCAGCACGAGCGTCAGCCATAACACGTTGAGCGGCATACCCCCCGCCGCCTGCCATTCGCCCGCCGCGCCCATGCGCAGGATCGAGGTGATCACCAGCAGCAGCCAGCCCGGCGAGGTGAGATAGGCCGAAGCCCCCAGCAGCAGATGCAGCCGATGCGTCAGGCTGAGCCCCGAAGCGCCCAGCAATTGCAGATGCTGCAGATTGCCCTGCATCCAGCGCCGGTCGCGGATCGCGAAATCGACGATGCTGGGCGGAAATTCCTCATAACTGCCGCCGATCATGATCATGTGGACGGCCCAGCCGCGACGGCGCAGCAGGGCGGATTCGAACATGTCATGGCTCTGGATCGGCCCGCCAAAGGGCGGATTACCCGGCAATTGCGGCAATCCGCAGCCCTCGGCAAAGGCGCGGGTTCGCACGATCGCATTATGGCCCCAGAAATTGGCCTCCGACCCCGACCACCACAGCAGCCCCGCCGAGGCGATAGGGCCGTAAGCCTCGCTGGCGAACTGCATCCAGCGCTGAAACAGGGTGCGCGCATTGGTGATCATCGGCACGGTCTGCAACAGGCCGACCGAGGGACGCTCCTCCATGATGGCCGCCATGCCGACAATCGCATGTCCGCTCATCAAACTGTCCGCGTCCAGCACCAGCATATTCTCATAGGCCCCACCAAAGCGGCGGACCCATTCGGCAATATTGCCCGGCTTGCGCTCGGTATTTTCGGCACGGCGGCGATAGAACAGTCGGATCGGCAGCCGGGGCGCCAGTCTGGCCCATGCCTCCTCCTCCAACGCGCCATGATCGGGACGCGAATCGCTCAGCACGAAAAAGTCGATCCATGGACCGCCGCCCGATGCCGCAATCGAATGGCCCATAGCCTCGACGCGGGCAAACACCTCCGCGACGCTCTCATTATAGACCGGCATCAACACCGCCGTGCGATGGCGCAGGGCCTTGGCAGGGCTGGGAATTTCGGTGAAGCCGGGATGTTCGCCGCTGATCAGTTGCACAAAACCGATCAGCGAGGTGACAAAGCCAAAGGCCACCCAACTGAACAAAGGCACAAAGCAGATCAGCAGCGCCACCTCGAACCAGTCCAGCCCGTCGAGCGAGAATTGCACGCGCAGCTCGCTTGATGCCGCCAGACTGAGCACCGCCGTCAACAGCACCAGCAGCAAGCGCTTCATCCCCATGCCATGCGGGCGGGTCAGCACCTCGATCCGGGCGGGCGGATTGCCGAACAGATCCTGCACCGGCATGGCCAGCGGGGCCTCCGGCGGCAATTGGGGCAGATGGGTGGCGCCCTTGGGGGGTGTCATGGGCGCACCGTCTTGATCACGGTCTCACTCAGCGCCCCGCCCGCCCGGCGCAGAAACAGGCGAAACTCATTCTGTTTCAGACCTTCGACCCGGACATCCATCGTCACGCGCCACAGGTCCTGCTGACCCTCCACCGGAAACACATTGGCCATGATCAGCGCCGCGCCCAGATCGGTCACCGCCTCAACCTTGCTGTCCCGCGTCAGGCCGCGCAGCGCCGGGCCGGAAAAATCGAAAACATAGCGCATGGCCCCGGCAATCGGATCGGCGCCCGGCACGCCGCCCGGCCCCATGAAAAAATTGACGCAAACGGCATTGCCATCACCCGCCAGATCGCCCTGCCCCCAACGCAGCCGATAGGCGAAATCGCGGCGGTCCCCGGCGCGCGCGGGCCGGTCGGAAACCCACATCGCCGCCATATTATCAACATTTTCCGAGATCGTGTTCATCTCGTAGAGCATCACCGCGCCCGGCCCCCAATCGCCCTCCGGTTCGACCCAGAGCGAGGGGCGGCGATTGTAGAAATTGAGATCGTCCTGATAATGGTCAAAGGCGGTGTCGCGCTGGATCATGCCAAAGCCCTTCACCCCGTCGGCGCGCAGCATGTGAACGCGCGGCCCCGGCGGATTGTCCAGCGGGCGCCAGACCCGCTCGCCATTGCCGGCATGGATGGCCAGACCGTCGCTGTCATGCACCTCGGGCCGCCAGTCGCCATCGGCGGGGCGGGTGGCCTGATCGAAATCGAACATGCTGGTGATCGGCGCCACGCCCAGCCGCCGAATGTCGCGCCGGATAAACAGCGCCGCGCGCACCCCATGCTCGACCCCCGCGCCCGTGCGCGTAATGTCAAACGCATAGGCCCCGCACAGCGAAGGCCCGTCGACCAGCGCTTGGATCAGCAGATGATCCGGCCCCTTCTGTTCGATCCAGAAATCGGTGAAGGCGGGGAATTCCTCAGGCCCCGGCATGGCCGTGTCGACGGCAATCGCGCGGGCCGAGAGGCCATATTGCCCGGTTGGCCCCACCGCGCGGAAATAGGACGCGCCAAGGCTGGCCAGCCAGTCACCACCGCCATGGGCCTCCATCACGCGGAAACCGGCGACATCGGCCGATTGCCCGCCGCCGAACAGGCCATGGGTGTCCACAATCGCGCGCGCCATGCCATTTTCCACGACATGGATGTTCACCGCATCGGGCGCCGTATCCACCTTGGCCGGAAACAGGCGTAAACGGCCCGCCACCATCTCGGCGGGATCATAGCTCAAGCGTACATGGGTGTCGAAATCGGGCACGGCATGGACGGCGATCTGGCGGGCATAGGGGCGGCGAGCGCGCATCTGCGCCTGCGCCACCAGATCATCCCATGAAAAGCGCCGCGCGGGCCCGAAACGCCCCGGTATGGCCGCCTCGCCCAGAGCACGCCCGGCAAAAGCCATCATCAGAGCGCCCAATCCGCTTTTCGTCACATTCCTTCGGGTCAATCGGGAAATCATCATGATCCTTTGTGGTCGCGCCGCCATCCGATGATCACCTGATCGCCCGGCTGCAACGCGCTCGACAAAACTTCGCTGCGATGGCCGTCATTGGCCCCCAGCGCGACGGCGACGAAACGCGGGGCGCCATCACTGCCTGCCACATAAACGCCGCTCTGGCGGCTGCGTTCCTCGCCATGCAGGCTGAAAGTCAACGCGGCATTGGGAACCAGCAGGACATTCTCGCGCTCGGCCAGATCGATTTGGGCCAGCGCCTCAAGGCCGGGGAGCAGCGCCGCGCCCTCTTTTTCCGGCGGAGCCAGCGCGAACAACGCCTCACGCCCGCCATGGGGCAGTCGGTCGATGCGCACCAACGCCGCCTTGCGTTCCGCATCGCTCTTGCCATCGACCAGCACGCGGGCGCCCGCTTTCGCTGCCATGCGCCCGGCATCGCTTTCCGTAATCGGCACAGAGATGCTCAGCTTTTCCGGATTGGCCGCGATGGTGCAAAGCGGTTGCCCGGCATGAACCCATTGCCCCGGCGCCACCGAGCAGGCCACCAGATAGCCCGCAAAAGGCGCCCGCGCGATGGCATTGGCCATCGATGCCTGATCCATCTCGATCTGCCGCTCGCCCTGCGCAATGGCGTCCTGCGCGCGGGACAGGTCGATCTGCGCGCGCGAAACATCGGCGCGCGCACCCTCCATCTCGTTAAGCGAAGGCACCCGTCCGCCCGATTTGCGCCACACGCCCTCATAGCGATCCAACCGAACCTGATGTTCGCGCAGGGTGATCTGGGCGCGCTGCTGGGCCTCCTTCGCGCTCTCCAGCGCGGCCTTATTGCTCTCAAGGCTGCGCGCCAGCGCCTGCGTATCGAGCACCACCAGTTCCTGCCCCGCCGCCACGCGCATTCCGCCCGGCGAGGCAAGGCTGACCACCACGCCATCCTGCGCGGCAGCGATCGTCACTTCGCCCTCACCATGCAGCGTGCCGCGCAGCGAGAGCGTGGGCGTCAGATCGCCGCGTTCGACAGGGGCGGTGAAATAGGGCGAATCCGTCCCCACCAGAAAACGCGTGAACAGCCAGAGCGCCGCAAATCCGGCCAGCAGCACCAGCAACAGCACGGTCAACCCGCGCCGCCGCCGGGGCGTCTGCGCGCCCAGCAGGCTGTCGGTCGGCGATAGTTCAGCCACAATGCGCCTCCTCGGCCATGGCCTTTTCGCTCCATTGGCGAATGGTGGCAAGCGCGGCAGTGTGATTGGCCATGATCTGCGCCTCACGCGCGGCCAAAGCATTGGCCTCGGCCACATAGAGCGTGGCGAAACTGGCCGCGCCGCCGCGATAGGCGATGCGGGCATTGGCCAGCGCGGCTTCGGCCTGCGCCAGCAAAGTATTCGAGGTCGCCGCCCCATTGCCGATCGGCATGGCCGAGGTCTTGTCCAGCCTTGCACGCAGAGCCGCCGCGTCCTGTCCGGTCAAACGAGCCAGATCGGTCAGCGCGCGTTCCAGCCCGGCGCGCGCGGCATCCTCGTCACTGGCATTGAGGCCCACCATCACCCCCGCCATATCCTCATCCAGCGCGGGCACCAGCCCGGCCTCGCGGCGGAAACGGGCGATTTCGGCATTGTCGACCCATGGCGCCAGCATCGCATGGCGCGCGGCCAGACGATCGGCCCAAGCACGCAGCCGCAGATAGGCCCCGGCCACCGCCTCGGCCTTTTGCAGGCGTTCCACGGCGCGCTCATGCTCCTGCGCATGGCGTTTTTCGGCGCTTTGATGATGCAGCGCGGCCCGGATGCCGCCGCGAATCCCCCTCTCCGGCGCGGCGCAGACGGGCGGCAGGGCGCTCAATGCCTGCGCCACCATTTCATCCAGCAGCGCGTCGCCCGATTGATGCCACCAATCCCCCGCCATCGATGGCTCGGCCTGTGCCGGCGCCTGCGTATGAAGCCCCGTCTGCGGCGTACAGGCCGCGCAGGCAAGGACGAGCGCCGGAACCAGCCCTGTGAAACGGGTCCGTTCGTGAAGAAACATGAACTTGTGCACCTTCGCTGCTTAGCAGAAGCGGGGATGGACCGTAGTGAAAGCCCGCTCCATCCATCGCGCGTAGGCAACGCTTTAGCGGTCAACCTGTGTCAAATCCTTGGTTTGCAAGGGGGCAAGCGGGGGCTTGATCTTCACCTCGATTGGAACATAATAAGAACACATGAGAATCATAAACGCCCCCTCGCCCATGCCTGATGCGCCGCCCCTATCCCGGTGGAGCAGCGGCATGGAGCCTATGGACGCCGCGCTGGGCGGCGGGCTGGCTCATGGCTGCCTGCACGAGATCTATGCGGCCGAGGTGGGCGATGCAGCGGCGGCGGCGGGTTTCACGCTGGGCGCCGCGATGGGGATGTGCGGGGGGGGCATGTCCGGCGCGCGGCCCTTGCTCTGGCTGCGTTCGCGGCGGGCGGTGGGCGCGCTGGGCGTGTTTCAGGGTGCGGGCTGGGCCGAGCTGGGCGGCGCGCCCGATGGCGGATTGGTCGGCGTGGTGGGCGATACGATGGGGCTGCTGCGCGCGGCGGTCGATGGCTTGCGCTGCGCGGCGCTGGGGGCGGTGGTGGTGGAAAGCTGGGGGGCTATGCGCGAGCTGGACCTGACGGCGAGCCGCCGCTTTGCGCTGGCGGCAGAGCAATCGGGCGTGCCTTTGCTGCTGCTGCGCATGGATGCCGCACCAACGCCCAGCGCGGCGCGCACGCGATGGCAGGTGACGGCTGCGCCCTCGCAAGCCTTATTGGGCAATGCGCCGGGCGCACCCTGTTTCGATGTGACCTTGTTGCGCCAGCGCTCCGGCCCGTCCGGCCAGAGCTGGCGGCTGGAGTGGGACCGTGAAAAATGCCAGTTCCGTAAAGGGCAAAACCATGAAGCGCTATCTGGCGCTGTGGTTCCCGTTCCTCTCGACCGACCGGCTCAAGGTCGAGCGGGGGATCGAGCAGGAGAGCGGCACGCTGCATGACGCGCCTCTGGCCATGGTGGCCAAGGTGCGCGGGGCCTTGCGGCTGGGCGCGGTGAATGGCGCGGCGCGGGATCAAGGCATGGTGGTGGGCATGGCTTTGGCCGATGCGCGGGCGGTTTTGCCCGATCTGATCGTGGCCGAAATGGACGAGGAAGCCGATGCACACTGGCTGATGCGTCTGGCGCGGCGCTGCGGCGCATGGTCGCCCCATGTGATGGTGACGCCGCCCGACGGGCTGGTGATGGAAAGCACCGGGGTCGATCACCTGTTCGGCGGCGAGGCCGGTTTGGCCGCTCAGGTCGAGGATGCGATGGCCGACATCGGCATGACCACGCGGGTGGCCATGGCTGCAACGTCTGAGGCGGCGCAGGCTCTGGTTCGTTATGGGGTGCATTATGGCCAGGGGCCCGTGGCCGATGAAGGCCGCGCGATCCGCGCCCTGCCGATGGCTGCGCTGGGGCTGGAACATGAGGCGGCGCTGGCGCTTTCGCGCGCGGGGCTGAAAACGGTGGGCGATGTGGCGGGGCGGTCGATGGCCGCCATCGCCGCGCGTTTCGGTGGGCAAACGGTCACCGCCCTGCGCCGCCTGCTGGGCGAGGAGCAGGCGCCGATTGCGCCCATCCTTCGCCCGCGCCCGCTGCGCTTCGAGCGGCGATTTCCCGAACCCATCGGCCTGCAATCCTCCATCGCGGCCTGCTTCCTCGACCTGATGCATCAGGCTGCGGGCGAGATGGCGCAGCGCGATCTGGGCGGGCGGCGCTTTGCCCTCACCCTGTTTCGCAGCGATGGGGCGCGGCATCGGCTGATGATCGAAACCGGTCTGCCCACGCGCGATCCGGCGCTGGTGCTGCGCCTGTTCGATGAACGCATCGCGGCGCTGGCCGATCCGCTCGACCCCGGTTTTGGCTATGACCGGATTGCGCTGCTGGTGCCTCTGGCCGAACCGCTGTTGGCCAGCCAGAGCGCGCTGGATGGCGAAGAGAGGCAGGAAGCCGCGCTGGCCGAACTGATCGACCGGCTGAGCACGCGGTTGGGGCCGCAGGCCTTGCGCCGCCTTGTGCCGCAGGACAGCCATATGCCCGAGCAGGCGCAACTGGCACTTCCGGCTATCCATCATGCGCCGATCCCATGGCCCGCCCCGGCGGAGGGAGAGCCGCCTTTGCGCCCCCTGTTCCTGTTCGATCCGCCGCAACAGGTTGATGTCATTGCCGAAGTACCCGACGGCCCGCCCCATCGTTTCCGCTGGCGAAGCATCCTTTATGAAGTCCGCCGGTTTGAAGGGCCGGAACGCATCGCCGCGCAATGGTGGCGGCGCAAGGAGGGCGAGATCCCCGGCATGGGCGGGCTGACCCGCGACTATTACCGGGTCGAGGATCGACATGGGCGGCGCTACTGGATTTTCCGCCATGGGTTGTATGAGGAAAAGTCCGATCCGCATTGGTATATGCATGGGCTTTTCGCATGAAAACGCCCGCCCCGACTCCCGCTTTTGCCGAGCTGATCGCGGCCAGCAATTACAGTTTTCTGCGCGGGGCCTCGCATCCGGCGGACATGGTGACGCGCGCGGTGCTGCTGGGGCTGGCCGGACTGGGCATGGCCGACCGCAACAGCGTGGCGGGCGTAGTGCGCGCGCATAAGGCGTGGAAAGATCTGGGGCGCGAGGCCTGCGGGCTGAAACTGGTGGTGGGGGCGCGGCTGGTCTTTGCCGATGACACGCCCGATATCATCGCCTATCCGGCCACGCGGCATGGCTGGGGGCGGCTGACGCGGCTGCTGACTTTGGGCAATCGGCGGGCGGAAAAGGGCGATTGTATCCTGCGCCTGCCCGATCTGCTCGATCATGCCGATGATCTGCTGCTGATAGCCATAGGGCAGGATCGCGGTGTGCTGGAGCGCTTGCAGGAGGCGCGGCCCGGCGCGGTCTGGCTGGCGGCGCATATGTTGCGCAGCGGGGCCGATGCGCGGCGTCTGGCGCAGGCGCAGGCTTTATCGGCGGCCACCGGCGTGCCCCTGCTGGCCAGCAATGATGCGCTTTACGACAGTCCGCAGGCGCGGCCCCTGCACGACATCCTCACTTGTATCCGCGAGGGCGTGACGATCCAGAGCGCCGGGCGGCGCCTTGCCATCAATGCGGAGCGCCATCTGAAAGGCCCCGCCGAAATGGCGCGCCTGTTCCGCGTCTGTCCGGCGGCGGTGGAGGCCAGCATGGACCTGCTCTCGCGGGTGCAGTTCACATTGGACGAGCTGCGCTATGAATATCCGCATGAACCGGTGCCCGACGGGTGGCAACCGCAGGCGTGGCTGGAACATCTGGTGATGCGGGGCATCAAAAATCACTTCGCCAATGGCCTGCCCAAGGAATATATGGCTGTTTTGCAGGAAGAATTCGGCCTGATCCGGTCGCGCAACTATGCCCCCTACTTCCTGACCGTGCATGACATCGTGCATCATGCGCGCAGCCTTGATCCCCCCATCCTGTGTCAGGGGCGCGGCAGCGCGGCCAATTCGCTGGTCTGCTATTTTCTGGGCATCACGCCGATTGATCCGGTGCGCGCAAAACTGCTCTTCTCGCGCTTTCTGTCCGAGGCGCGCGACGAACCGCCCGACATTGACGTCGATTTCGAGCATGAGCGCCGCGAGGAGGTCATGCAATATATCTATGCCCGCTATGGCCGGGATCGCGCCGGGATTGCCGCCACCGTCATCCATTACCGCCCGCGCAGCACGATCCGCGAGGTGGGCAAGGCGCTGGGCATGAGCGAGGATGTGACCGCGCGCCTGTCATCAACGATCTGGGGCAGTTGGGGCGGCGATGTGCCCGAGGCGCGCGTGACGCAGGCGGGCTTTGATCCGGCCAATCCGGTGATCGCGCGGATGAAGCATCTGGTTGATCAATTGCTGGAATTTCCACGCCATCTTTCGCAGCATGTGGGCGGCTTCGTGCTGACCCAAGGGCGGCTGGACGAAATGGTGCCGATCCATAATGCCGCGATGCCCGACCGCACCTTCATCGAATGGGACAAGGATGACATCAACGAACTGGGCCTGATGAAGGTCGATGTGCTGGCGCTGGGGATGCTGACCTGTATCCGCAAGAGTTTCGATCTGCTGCGCCGGCATGGGCTGGGCGATTATTCGCTGCGCACTGTGCCGCTGGAGGATCCGGGCGTGTACAAGATGCTGTCCAAAGGCGACAGCATCGGCACGTTTCAGGTCGAGAGCCGGGCGCAGATCGCGATGTTGCCGCGCATGAGGCCGACCAAACTCTATGATCTGGTGATTCAGGTGGCGATTGTGCGGCCCGGCCCAATTCAGGGAGGCATGGTCCATCCCTATCTGCGCCGCCGCACCGGTGAGGAAAAAGCGGTCCTGCCCAGCCCGGGTCCGGGATATCCTCCAAATGAACTGGAGGAGGTGTTGAGCAAGACAGAGGGGGTCCCCCTGTTTCAGGAACAGGCCATGAAGCTGGCCATCGTGGCAGCGGCCTTCACGCCGGCCGAGGCCGATGGACTGCGCCGCGCCATGGCCGCCTTTCGCCACAAGGGCACGGTGGACCGTTATAAGGAAAGGCTGGTGGGCGGTATGACGGCGCGCGGTTATGACCCTGAATTTGCCGAAAGATGTTTCAAACAGATCGAAGGCTTTGGCGACTATGGCTTTCCTGAAAGCCATGCGCAGGCCTTTGCTTGGCTGGCCTATGTGTCCTCATGGCTGAAATGTCGGCATCCGGCGGTCTTCACCTGCGCGCTGCTCAACAGCCAGCCCATGGGCTTTTACGCCCCGGCCCAGTTGGTTCGCGATTGCCAGGAGCATGGCGTGCTGGTGCGCCGCATCGACGTGGGACACAGCGCATGGGATTGCACACTGGAGGATGAGGCGCGGGTGTTGCGATTGGGTTTTTCGCGGCTGGACGGGTTTCGCCGCGAATGGGCCGATGCGATTGCCGATCAGCGCGGCGGCGGGCCTTATCAATCGGTTGAGGATCTGGCCCAGCGCGCCGCCCTGCCGCCTGCGGCCTTGCGCAAACTGGCCGATGCCGATGCGCTGAAATCTTTGGGCCATTCGCGGCGCAGCGGATTGTGGGAGGTGCGCCGCAAGCCGCCCGCGCAATTGCCGCTTTTCGCCCATGCAGGAGCGCCCGAACTGGGCGAGGAGGCCGATGCTCCCCTGCCCGCCATGCCGCCTGCCGAAGACGTGCTGGCCGATTATCAAACGCTGCGCCTGTCACTCAAAAACCATCCGATGCGGTTCCTGCGCGATGCTTTCAAACAGGAGGGCGTGTCGCCTTGCTCGCATACGCAAGAGCTGAAAGATGGGCGCAAGATCCGCGTGGCGGGTGTGGTCCTGACCCGTCAGCGGCCCGGCAAGGGCAATGCCGTTTTCATCACCATCGAGGATGAAACCGGCATTGCCAATGCGCTGCTCTGGGCCCGCGATCTGGAAAAGCAGCGCAGCGCGGTGATGGCCGCGCGGCTGATGGTGATCGAGGGCGTGGTCCAGCGCAGCAAGGAGGGCGTGGTGCATGTGATGGTCGACCGGGTGATCGACCGCACCGCGATGCTGACCGGGCTGACGGAAATGGTCGTGGGAGAAACTCACCGCCCCTCGGCGCATAACCATCCACGCAATGTCCGCATCCTACCGAAATCACGCGATTTTCACTAATCCGCAGTCCAGCCGCCATCGACGATGAGGGAGGTTCCTGTGATGAGGGCGGAGGCATCGCTGGCGAGGAAGAGGACGGGTCCCATGATATC
>NZ_JABGCB010000016.1 GCF_013149295.1 Novosphingobium sp. SG751A | reverse complement strand
TGATAACCTCCGACACGGACGCCTCCTTCAGTGGTGTTCAACACCTCCACTATGGCACATCGATGCCGTCGGGGGGCGTCCACCCCATCAGCTTGGCGCCGATGCCCGACGGCGGGCCTGGCGGTTTTTCCCCAGAAAACTGCAAGCAGGTCTGGTTTATGTCGCTTTGCCGGGAATAACGGAGGCTTGACGCGCCGAAAGGCGCATAAATCCGCAGCTTTTGCCTGCACCAAGCCGCCCTGCGGCGATAAGTGTGTGGAAAATGGAGAAGTACGTGCTTGTGACTGCGCGAATCATGGCGTTTATCGCCGCATCAACTTGTGTGGAACTGGTGTGATGAGCTTGCCTCTGATTGCCCCTTCGATCCTTTCCGCCGATTTTTCCCGGCTGGGCGAGGAAGTGCGCGCGATTGACGCGGCCGGTGCCGACTGGATCCATGTCGACGTTATGGACGGCCATTTCGTGCCCAACATCACCATCGGGCCGATGGTGGTCAAGGCGCTGCGCCCCCATACAAAGAAGATCTTCGACGTCCACCTGATGATCCAGCCGGTCGATCCCTACATTCAGGCCTTTGCCGATGCGGGCGCCGACATCATCACCTTCCACCCCGAGGCCGGGCCGCACAGCCACCGCACCGTGCAGGCGATCCATGCCGCAGGCTGCAAGGCGGGCGTCTCGCTCAACCCGGCCACGCCTGCCAAGATGCTCGACTATCTGATCGATGACATCGATCTGGTGCTGGTGATGAGCGTCAACCCCGGCTTTGGCGGGCAAAAGTTCATCTCCAGCCAGTTGCGCAAGATCGAGGCGATCCGCAAGATGATCGACAAGACGGGGCGCGAGATCCATCTGGAGGTGGATGGCGGCATTGACACCACCACCGCGCCGCTGGCCGTTTCGGCCGGGGCCAATGCTCTGGTGGCGGGCACGGCCACATTCCGGGGCGGGCCGGATCACTATGCCGCCAATATCGCGGCGCTGAAAGGGTTGGGCTGAACCATGAACCTGGATATGTCTGCACAGGGCAAGCCCCGCAAGGCGGGGAAGGGCAAGGGGCAGGCTATCCCATTACCGACACTGGACGAAGGCGAAAGCGTCGAAACCAACGAGGCGTCAGCGCAGGTGGTCGAACCGGGCCGCGCGCTGGCGCTGGCCGATTTTACGCCGCCTTCGCTGGGCGCGGGCGAAAGGCTGATCCGGCTGGCCTATCGCATCGGCGTTCCGGGACAGGTGCTGACGGCGCCGTTTCGCAAGCCCGCGCGGCCCAAATTGCTGGCCACGGTGACGAATCCGCTGGCGGGCGACAAAGCGGCGGGCGCTGCGCTGCGCTCCGGGCATTTTCTGGTCCATGGGCTGAAACAGCCGATTGCTCAGCTTGATCTGGCCGGCGCGGGCCGGTTGGTGCCTCCGCTCGAGCGCATGGTCCATGGGTTTCACTGGATGGCCGATCTGGAGGCGGCGGGGCCGCGTGAACAGGTCTCTCCGGTGGCCGAACGGATTCTGGCCGCCTGGCTGATGGCTAATCCCAAGCCGCCCTCGCGCCCCGGCAAGGGCCCGGCGTGGACAGTGGCCTATACGGGCGCGCGGCTGCTGGGCTGGCTGGTCCATGCGCCGCTGCTGCTTTCGGGCGGCGACAAGACGCTGCGGGTGCAGACGCTGGGGGCGATGGCCGATCATGCGCGCTGGCTGGACCGGCATGTGACCAAGGGCGAGGATACGCTGGCGCAGGTGGCGGGCTGGTGCGCGATTGTCGGGGCCGGACTGCTGCTGCCCGATGGCCGCCCGCGCAGGCTTTATGGCGAGGCCGGACTGATCGCTTCGCTGGGTGAATTGCTGGGCGATGATGGCGGCTGCATGGCGCGCAGCCCGCTGGGCCAGATGGAGGCGATTGCGCTCCTGGTGCAATTGATCGCCTGTTATCGCGCGACGCGGCGCGAACCGCCCGCTGCGCTGGAATCGATCCTCTCGCTGATGGTGCCGCCCTTGCTGGCGCTGACGCATGGCGATGGCGCATTGGGCAGTTGGCAGGGCGGATGGGCGGTGTCGGCCTCGGACGTTTCCTCGCTGATCGCGGCGACGGGCGTGCGCACAAGGCCCCTGCGCGAGGTGCGGCAATGGGGTTATCAGCGCGTGGTGGCCGGCAAGAGCGTGTTGCAGTTCGACGCCGCGCCCCCGCCGCTGACGCGCCATGCGCGCAATGGCTGCGCCTCGACGCTGGCGTTCGAATTGAGCCATGCCGGACAGCGCGTGATCATCAATTGCGGCGGCGGCGCGGCGGCGGGCGGCCTGATGCCGGTGCGGCTGGAACAGGGGTTGCGCGCCACGGCGGCGCATTCGACGCTGGTGCTGGACGACGCCAATTCGACGGCGGTGCTGATCAACGGCGGGCTTGGCTCGGGCGTGGCCGAGGTCGAGGTCGACCGCCGCAGCATCGAGGGCGAACGCAACGGCACATCCGGGCGGACATGGGGCGCGACACGGCTGGAGGCCAGCCACGACGGCTATGCCGGGCGCTATGGCCTGACGCATCGCCGCATCCTGATTCTGCGCGACGACGGCACCGAACTGCGCGGCGAGGATCTGCTGGTGCCCACCGGGCGCAAGGGCAAGCGCGGCATGGTCTCTTATGCGCTGCGCTTTCACCTCGGCCCCGGCATCGAGGTCGGCCTGTCCGACGACAAGCAGGGCGTGGGCATGGCGCTGCCCGATGGATCGTACTGGCAGTTCCGCAGCGGCGGGGGCGAAATCGCCATTGAGGAATCGATCTGGGCCGATGGGCAGGGGCGCCCGGTGCCGGTGCAGCAATTGGTCATTCAGGGCATGGTGTCGCGCGGGGGCGGGAGCTTCTCGTGGATTTTGAAGAAGATGGGGTGATTGGGATAGGTTTTTTGCCTCCGGCGGGCAAAGGGCGGGGGCCCTTTGCAATCCCATTATTGGGGTGGCGCTAGGTTTGCGGGGGTGGGCTGATCCGCGAAGCGGTTTAATTTAATGCCTGCGGCGCGGAGAGGGCGCGTTATTCCAAAATTCTAACGCCGCGTCCGATACCTACGGCCGAACCTGTGGTGCAACGAAGACAGTTATGGGAGCGCGAGGGTCTAGACCCTCGCATTCAATCCTTCCTTTCTTATCAAAAAATCCCCCTTCACCCTTCCCAAAACCGCCAAAATCCTTAAGGGCCGCGCCAAACACGCAGCTTCACAGGACGACTCCACCCATGACTGACACTGTCACCATTCGCCGGGCTTTGCTCTCTGTTTCGGACAAGACGGGCCTTGTTGATCTGGGTAAGGCCTTGGCCGCCAAGGGTGTTGAGCTGGTTTCGACCGGCGGCACGGCCAAGGCGCTGCGCGATGCCGGGCTGGATGTGAAGGACATTTCCGAGCTGACTGGTTTCCCTGAAATGATGGACGGCCGCGTCAAGACGCTGCACCCCAAGGTTCACGGCGGCCTGCTGGCCGTGCGCGACAATGCAGAGCATGTGGCCAGCATGAACGAGCATGAGATCGGCGCGATCGATCTGGTGGTGGTCAACCTCTATCCCTTCGTTCAGACGGTGGCCAAGGGCGGCACGCGCGAAGAGATCATCGAGAACATCGACATCGGCGGCCCTTCGATGGTGCGCAGCGCGGCCAAGAACCACGATTTCGTCGCCATCGTCACCGATCCGGCCGACTATGCCATCGTGGCGGGTGGCGAAACCACGCTGGCCCAGCGCCGCAAGTTTGCCGCCAAGGCTTACGCGCTGACCGCCGCCTATGACGGCGCGATCAGCCAGTGGTTTGCCACTGTCGATCAGGGCGAGACCTTCCCCGAGACGATCGCCATCACCGGCGCGCGTGTTTCGGAGCTGCGCTATGGCGAAAATCCGCATCAGGCCGCCGCGCTTTATGTGCCCCATGGCGCCAAGGAAAAAGGTCTGGCCCAGGCCGTGCAGGTTCAGGGCAAGGAACTGAGCTACAACAATTATAACGACGCCGATGCCGCGCTCGAATTGCTGGCCGAATTCCGCGATGCCGAGCCGACCGTGGTGATCGTCAAGCACGCCAACCCCTGCGGCGTCGCCACGGCGGCAACGCTGGTTGAGGCCTATGAGGCGGCGTTCAAGTGCGACAGCGTTTCGGCTTTCGGCGGCATCATCGCCGTCAACCGCCCGCTTGACGGCCCGACCGCCGAAGCGATCAGCGGCATTTTCACCGAAGTGGTCGTCGCGCCCGACGCCAATGACGATGCCAAGGCGGTGTTTGCCAAGAAGAAGAACCTGCGCCTGCTGCTGATCGGCGAAATCCCCGATGCCAAGCGTGGCGGGTTGATCGCCAAGCCGATTGCGGGCGGTCTGCTGGTTCAGAACCGCGACAATGGCGCCATCACCCTTGATGATCTCAAGGTCGTGACCCAGCGCCAGCCCAGCGAACAGGAATTGCAGGACGCGCTGTTTGCCTGGACCGTGGCCAAGCATGTGAAGTCGAACGCCATCGTTTATGCCAAGGAAGGCGTGACCGCCGGGATCGGTGCGGGCCAGATGAACCGTCGCGATTCGAGCCGCATCGCCGCCGCCAAGGCCGCCGAAGCGGCGGAAACCCACGGCTTTGCCGAGGCCCGCACCAAGGGCAGCGCGGTGGCTTCCGACGCGTTCTTCCCCTTTGCCGACGGCCTGCTGGCTGCGGTGGAAGCGGGCGCGACCATGGTGATCCAGCCGGGCGGATCGATGCGCGACGATGAAGTCATCAAGGCCGCCGATGAAGCGGGCCTTGCCATGGTCTTTACCGGGATGCGCCATTTCCGCCATTAAGAGCTTGATCTGATGCAATGCTGCAACGCACCTTTGCGTTGCAGCATTTCGTCGCAAACTGCCCTCACTTGGTCGCGGTGTTGCGCAAGGTTCAGGTGGGATGGTCTAGACATTTCGGGAATCATCCCCATCTGGCTGGCCGACAGTCAATTTCCCGGACTATTCTGATGCGCCTCTTGAACCGCGATTTGTTTCGCTCTTTCGCTATTGGCTTTGCGCTGGGGGGCGCTCTGATTGTTGCTGTGATGTCCGCCGGGCCCGGTGGCCTGACCGGTCTTGTGGGGCAGGCGATCGCCGCCCCGGCTCACGCAAGCCAGTAGCATGGTGCGGGGCTTCCTCTTTGCCCTGCCTTTCGCGATGGCGCTGGCCGCATGCCAGAACGCCGATGCGGCCAATACCCACACGATAGCGGCCCCCGTGGCATCTGCCCCGGCGCAGGAAACGCCCGGTCTGAAACAGGCGGTCTTTGCCGGCGGCTGCTTTTGGGGCGTCGAGGCGGTGTTCAGCCATGTGAAGGGCGTGACCAGCGCGGTCTCGGGCTATCACGGCGGGGCGGCCAATACCGCGCATTATGACGATGTGGGCCAAGGCAACACCGGCCATGCCGAGGCGGTGCGCGTCACCTATGACCCGGCGCAGGTGCGCTATGACGAACTGCTGCGCATCTTCTTCTCCGTCATCATCGACCCCACGCAGGCCAATGGCCAAGGCCCCGACATCGGCCCGCAATATCGCAGCGCGCTGATCCCCACCGGTCCCGAACAGGACAAGGCCGCCCGCGCCTATCTGGCCCAGATTGCCGCATCGGGCCTGTGGCATGGCCGGATCGCCACCAAAATCGAACCCTTGCGCCAGTTCTATCCGGCCGAGAAATATCATCAGGATTTCGCGGTCCTCAACCCCACCCACCCCTATATCGCCTATTGGGACGTGCCCAAGGTGGCTGCGCTCAAACAGATGTTCCCGGACGAATATAAGGCTGATTTCACCCGCAACTGATTTGGGCTATAGGTGCGTCATGAGCGCTACCCACGATCACGCCCACGAACAGGCCCACGAGCATCCCCGCCATCGCGAATACAGTGGCGAGGGCCTTGTCATCGCCGCGCGCAACGCGCTGGAAACCGCAGGCGAGCAATGGACCGAAATGCGCGGCGATGTGTTCGACGCCCTTGCCGGACGTGCCAAACCCGCCAGCGCCTATGACATCGCCGAGGCCGTTTCCAAAGCCCGCGACAAGCGCGTGGCCGCCAACAGCGTCTATCGCATCCTCGACCTGTTCGTGCGCACCAATCTGGCCCGCCGGGTCGAAAGCGCCAATGCCTATATCGCCAACCCCCACCCCGGATGCCGCCACGACTGCATCTTCCTCATCTGCGACGGATGCGGAAAGGCCGTGCATATCGACGATGACCGCCTGACCGGGGCGCTGATTCAGGCCGCGCGCGAGGCCGGGTTTGCCGATGTACGGCCGGTGGTGGAATTGCGGGGGATGTGTGGGGAGTGTTCTTCAGGCGCGGAGTGAGGGGTTTTAAGGTGCCTCCGGCGGGCAAAGGGACTCGTCCCTTTGCAATCCCATTAATGGGGTGGCGTGAGGTTTGCGGCGGGGCGTGATGGGTTTGAAAGCCTGCGGCGCGGCGAGGTTGCGCTGATTGGCGCCGCAGGCTTTAAAAATTCAAACGCCGCGTCTGACACCAAACCCCGAGCCATTACGCCACGCCGACAGTAACGGGATTGCAAAGGGCCCCCGCCCTTTGCCCGCCGGAGGCATAAACCTCACAAAACCCACCGCCAAACCCCCGCCAGCACATGGTTGGCATGCACATGCCCAAACGTAGCCCCCAGCCAGACCACGATCCCGATCCCCCACAGCAGCGGAGAAATCCGCGCCAAAGCGACCCAGCGCGGGCAGTAGGATGTCTGCCCGCTCCAGCTTTCCCATGCCGCGCCCAGCAGCAGGGCCTTTTTCCCATCCTGAAGCCGCGCGCCGATCAGCGCCAGCGCGGCCATAGCCACCATCAGCACGATGACGCGGGGCGTGGGCGCCACCAGAATATGCGCCAGCGCCCAGAGCGCGATGCCCCACATCATCGGGTGGCGGGTGACGGCGAACACGCCTGTGGCGCGCGCGGCGGCGATTTTCTCGCCCGGCACCTGGGGCATGGCGGGATTGCCGTGCAAAGACCCCAGCAGCAGCGTGATGCCGATCAGCGAGAGCAGGCTGGCGATGATCCAGAGCGCCTCGCCCGTGCCGTCCCAGAGCGGCACGCCGCCCGGCCCGACGCTGCGAAAACCGGCAATCGTCCAGCCCAGCGTGGCAAAGGAGGTCACTGAGTAGAGCCCCATAAAGCCCTTTTCGCCCAGCCGCGCCAGCAGTCCCGCGCGCCACGGGTGCGACATCAGCAGATGCGATCCGACAAAGGCCATCGCCCCGGTCAGCAGCCATGAAAACGCCTGATCCATCTCAGCTCACTCCCGCTCAGCTAACCCCATGCATCAATTTCCTGATCGCCCCCGACAGAGCCAGCAGCACCAGCCCCACGCCGATGGTCACGATCCCGATCTGGGTAAACACGCCGACATAGGTATCGAGGCTGAGCTTCAGATTGGTGACCTGACCGCCCACGGTTTCCACCGTCGCCATTTGCGCCAAGAGGCCCGCGCCATATTGTCCCATGGCCAGCGAGAGATACCACGCCCCCATCATCAGCCCCACCACGCGCGCGATGGAAAGTTTGGTGATCATCGACATGCCGACGGGCGAGATGCACAATTCGGCCACCGAATGAATCAGATAAAGCCCCGCCAGCCAGCCCAGCCCGACCCGGTAATCGGCCCCGGCAAAATGCGTGCCCAGCACGAGGAACAGAAACCCCGCCCCCACGCCGATCAGCCCCATGCTGAACTTGACCGGAATCGAAGGCTCCCACCCGCGCCGGGCCAGCACCGACCACAAAGCTCCCATCACCGGGGCCAGCGAGATGATGCCGATGGCATTGAACTGTTGGGTGCCGGGCGCTGACATTTCGAACCAGCCAAACACCGAGCGATCCACATTGCGGTCGGCAAACAGTGTTAACGACGATCCAGCCTGTTCGAACAGGCTCCAGAACACGGTGTTGAACACCATCAGGATGATCGCGGCCAGCATCATCTCGAATTCGGCCCGGCTGCCCGCGCGCCAGGACCAGATCAGGATCGCGGGCAGGCTGATGCCGAATGTGGCGCAGAGCAATTTGCCCATCACCGGCAGGCCCATCAGATAGCCGACAAAGCCTTCGCCCGCCGCCGGGGCCGGGGCATGCATCAGATTGGTGAAGAGGAAATAGCAGGCCGGAATCGCCAATATCGCCGCCGGATAGATCCAGAGCGCCGGATCGCGCCCCGCTGTCACGGGCGGCTCGCCCAATCCGCCAAGGCTGCGCTGGCTGTAATGCATCATCGCCCATGCGATCAGCATCACTGCGCCTGCCGAGGCCAGCCCCGTCCCCCAGCCGAAATGGTCGGCCAGTATAGGGCAGGCCATTTGCCCCAGCCATGAGCCAAGGTTGATGCCCATATAGAAGATGCTGAAACCCGCATCGCGGCGTTGGTCCCCATCGGCATAGAGCAGGCCGACGATGGTGGCGATATTGGGTTTGAAAAAGCCATTGCCCACCGCCACCGCCGAGAGCGCCATCAGCGTGATCGCCAGACGCAGCTCGTCGCGGTCCGCGCCTTCGTGCAGCACGCCGGGGGCCAGATGGCGCACGATCAAACCCTCTGGCGAACCATCGGGCGCGATCAGGTCGATGCTGCCGTCCTCCTGCCCTTTGATGAGCAGGGGGCGGCCATGGTCGATCACCGCGCGGGTTTCATTGGCCGCGCTGGTCGGCCCGTCGCGGTAATGGGCCACCTCGATCGGGTGGCGCACGCCGTCATATTCGGCCCATGGCCGGGCCGGAGCCCCCCCCAGCGCCAGCGCGAAATAGCCCGCCGCCATAATCAGCGCGCCGAATTTGACCGCCCGTTTCGACCCCAGATACTGATCCGCCAGCAGCCCCCCGATCAGCGGCGTCAGGTAAACCAGCGCGGTATAGCCGCCATAGATCCCCGCCGAGACCCGATCCCCCAGCAGGAAGTGTTTGGTAAGGTAGAGCATGAGCAGCGCGCGCATGCCGTAATAGCCAAAGCGTTCCCACATCTCGATGGCGAACAGGCGGGCCAGCGGGCGCGGATGGCCCATCCATGTGGGGCCGGCGGTCGGGCCTGTGGCGCCTGATGGGGCGGCGTCGGAAGGTGTCGTCATGGGGGCGCAAATTAACATCGAAGTAAGCAAAGGAAAGCGCCAAGTTGCCCGGTGTCTGCGATGGTCGCGCTTGTGTGAGGCGCTGTATTATGGCAGTGATGCGCCATGACAGCCAGCACCCGCCCGGTCTATCTCAAGCTGCGCGACATGATCGCCGCGGCCATTATCGACGGCACCTATCCCGAAGGGGCGATGCTTCCATCGGTGCGCGCGCTGGCGGCCGAACAGGGGGCCAATCCGCTGACCGTGGCCAAGGCTTATCAGCAATTTCAGCTTGATGGCCTGGTCGAGGTGCAGCGCGGGGTGGGCATGATTGTTGCGCCGGGCGCGCGCGAATGGCTGCTTGCGGCTGAAAAAAAACGGTTTTTGCAGAATGAATGGCCCGAGGTGATGGCGCGGATCGCCCGGTTGGGCCTGCGCGTTAACGACCTGTTGGACGATAGCGTTCCTTTGGCCTGACGCGCCGCGCCGGGATCATCGCTGGCCAAAGGCGCCCTACCGTATTGCACCTAGGGGCGCTATTGTACAAAGTCTTGAAGTTCTGTACATAAACCCTTCCGAGCCGGGCAAAAAGACTCGCGCCGGAGAGAGGTTGTTTGAACGGTCGGGCCATTGGAATGGGACCGCGGCCCAGAGGGGGTTTGTTCATGATCAGATCTGAACTGTTGCAGGCACTGGCAAAGGCCAATCCTGAATTGCGCACCGACGATGTGGAACGCATCGTGGATGTGTTTTTTGATGAAATCGCCCAGCGTCTGGCCGATGGCGGCCGGGTGGAATTGCGCGGCTTTGGCGCCTTTTCGACGCGCGAACGCGATCCGCGCAAGGGGCGCAACCCGCGCACCGGCGAGGCGGTGGATGTACCGGGCAAGAAGGTGCCCTTCTTCAAGCCGGGTAAGGAAATGCGCGCGCGGCTCAACGTCTGAGACAGCGTAACCGCACAGGGATGTAAAAGGCGCAGGCGGCCGGGGGGCGTGCCTGCGCTTTTTATTTGGTCGAATGGGTGGGTGATCTTGGCCCCCTTGCCGTTTGCCCGCCGATCTGCCAGAGCCGTGGTCCTGCCTTGCGGACGTGGCGGAATGGTAGACGCCAGGGACTTAAAATCCCTTGAGCTTTGCTCGTGCGGGTTCGAGTCCCGCCGTCCGTACCAGCGCAGATGCGCCATAAGGGTCGGGGTGATGCGGTGAACGAGCAAGCAGGCGGCCCGGTGGCGGGCGATCCAGCGGCGGGTAGATCAGTAGCCGATGGGGGCGTGGATGTTTCGATCATCATGCCCTGTCTCAATGAGATTCAGAGCCTGCCGCATTGCATCGCCAATGCCAAGGAAGCCGCCCACCGGATCGAGGTGGCCTATGGATTGCGCAGCGAAATCGTGATCGCCGACAATGGCAGCACTGATGGGTCGCAGGCCTATGCCACGGCGCAGGGCGCGCGCGTGGTGGCAGTGCCCCGGCGCGGCTATGGCGCGGCGCTGATCGGCGGATGCGAAGGGGGCTATGGCCGCTATCTGCTGATGGGCGATGCGGATGGCTCGTATGATTTCAACGATGGCGTGGCGATGATCGGGCAACTGGTCGAGGGCGCGGACCTTTGCATGGGGTCGCGCTTTGCCGGGGGCATCGCCAAGGGCGCGATGCCATGGAAAAACCGCTATATCGGCAATCCGGTGCTGACGGGCATTTTGAACCTGTTTTATCGCAGCGGGATTGATGACGCGCATTGCGGCATCCGCGCGATCACGAAGCGCGCCTTTCAGGAATGCGCGCTTTCCTCGACCGGCATGGAATTTGCCAGCGAGATGGTGATCAAGGCCTCTTTGCGCGGGCTGCATATCGAACAGGTGCCGGCCAAGCTGCAACCCGATCTGCGCGACCGGGCGCCGCATTTGCGGCCTTGGCGCGATGGGTGGCGGCATTTGCGCTATCTGCTGATGCTCAGCCCCACATGGGTGTTTGGCGTGCCCGCGCTGATCGCGATGCTGGCGGCGGTGGTCATTCTGGGCGTGGCCATGGCTTTTGACATGGGCTGGCTGGCGGGCAATCCGGTGGTGGGCGCAGGCTGGACCATTCTGTCCGGGTTCCTGCTGACGGTGGGCCATTTTGCCGCGATCATGGCCATGGCCACCCATTTCTATGGCGTACGCACCGGCTATCGCGATCTCAACAACTGGTTCGACCGGTTCAGCCCGATATTGACGCTCGAACATGCGCTGGTGCTGGGGCTGGGGCTGATGGTGTTTTCGGGCGCGGCGCTGGCGGTGATCGGCATCAACTGGCGGGCGGGGGGCTATCTGCCGCTGCCCTCGGTGCTGCCGCTGGTGGTGGCGGCAGCGGCGGGCGCCATCGGGGTGCAGACCGCGCTGGGCGGGTTTCTGCTGGCGATCATCGCGGGCCATGATGCGGCCTTTGTGCCGGGTGAGGAAGATCTGTGATGCATGATGCGCGCCGCGTTTCGCCCTCGATGTGGCATACCGACTGGCTGCAACTGGGGCCTTTGTCGAAACTGATCCGGGCGCAGGCCGAACGTTTGCCCAAGGGGGCCAGCATCGTCGATCTGGGCTGTGGCGATATGCCCTATGCCACGCTGCTGCGCGGGCTGGGGCTGGATTATCTCCCGGCCGATATTGACGCGGACGCCGTGGCCAAGGGCAAGCTGCCGATCGGGCCGGACGGGCGGGTGCCATTGCCCGATCACAGCGTGGACGCAATCCTTTCGGCGCAGGTTTTCGAGCATGTGCCTGATCTGGACGCCTATTGCGCGGAAATCCGCCGTTTGCTGAAGCACGGCGGCACGCTCATCCTGTCCACTCATGGCAGCTGGTTCTATCACCCGCACCCGGAGGACCACCGCCGCTGGACCCGCACGGGCCTTGTGCTGGACCTTGAAACGCGCGGCATCGTGACCGAGGAAATGCACTCGATCTGCGGCCCGCTGGCCACTACGACGATGATCCGGCTGACGGCCTTTGCCTTTGTGCTGAAGAAAGTGCCGGTGGTCGGGCCTTTGATCGCGGGCGCGCTGGCGGTGGTGATGAACGCGCGCGCCGTGGTCGAGGATGCGATTACGCCTGCGACCATGCGTGATGACAATGCCTGCGTCTATCTTGTCCGGGCGCATGTGGCTTCATGAGCCTTCGGACCGGGCTGGCCTATGGTTTTGTCGCGGCCACATGCCTTGCCCTGCATAACGGTGTAATGATCGCGACCGATTGGGCGATGCGAGGGCAGGGGCCGCTGGCCATCTCCAGCGTGGGGTTTGCTTTGTCCTTCGTCCTCGTTTCCCTCGTCGGCTATGCGCTCCACTCCCATCTGACCTTTCGTGAACCGATGAGCCTTGGCCGCTATGGCCGCTATGCTCTGGCCATGAGCACCAACACCCCGCTGGCCCTTGGCGTGACATGGGTGTTGCGTGGGCCGGTGGGGCTGGCCATGGTTTATGCCGCGCCTTTGGCCTCCTGTCTGATGGTGGGGGCGAATTTTCTGCTCTCGCGGTGGGCGATTGTGAAGAAGTAGGTTTTGCCTCCGGCGGGCAAAGGGCGGGGGCCCTTTGCAATCCCATTATGGGGATGCGCTGGGTTGTTGCGTGCTGCGCAAGGGTTTTACTGCCTGCGGCGCGGAGAGATTGCGCTGACTGGCGCCGCAGGCTTTATCAACAATGGCTCAAACCTATCGCCGCCGACCATGCGCCACTCCATTAACGGGATTGCAAAGGGACAAGTCCCTTTGCCCGCCGGAGGCAAACCGATTAAAGCCCACATATGCACATCCTCATGGTCAGCCATTTTTTCGAAAGCCACCTTGGCGGGATAGAGCGCGTGGCGGGGCATCTGTCGCGGCAGATGGCGGCGCAGGGGGCGGGTGTGACATGGGCGGCCAGCGCGCAGGATGCGCCGCCTGCGGATATTCCCGCTCTTTCTCTGGCCTGCGCAAACCCCACGGAGAAGCTGACGGGCCTGCCCATGCCGATTCCGGGGCCGGGGGCTATGGCGGCGCTGTGGCGCGCGGTGGGGCGCTCCGATGCGGTGGTGGTGCATGATGCGCTTTATGTGACTTCGATACTGGCGATGGTGATGGCCAAGTTGCGCGGGCGCCGCACCGTGCTGATCCAGCATATTGCGGGCATTCCCTTTGCCTCGCGCGTGATGCGGGGGGTGATGGCGCTGGCCAATGCGGTGGTGACCCGCCCGATGCTGCGCGCGGCGGACCGGGTGGTGTTCATTTCGGACACGGTGCGGCGCGATTTGCTGGGCGATCCGGCGCGGCGCGATTATGCGTTGCTGTTCAACGGAGTGGATGGCGAGGTCTTTTCGCGCCTTGGCGCGGCGGCGCAGGGCCTGCCCGAAGGCAAAAGGCGGGTGCTGTTCGTGGGCCGCTTTGTGGAAAAGAAGGGCCTCTCGATCCTGCGCGCGGTGGCGGCGATGCGCCCGGACATCAGCTTTATGCTGGCAGGCGCCGGACCGATCCAGCCATCTTCATGGGGGCTGGCCAATGTCCATGATCTGGGGCCGCAAAGCCCTGCGCAATTGGCCGCGCTTTATCGCAGCGCCGATTGCCTGCTGCTGCCCAGCGTGGGCGAGGGCTATCCGCTGGTGATTCAGGAGGCGATGGCTTGCGGTCTGCCGGTGATCTGCGGTGCGCCCACGCATCTGGCCGACCCGGAGGCGGGGCAATTCCTGCGCGGGGTTGCGGTCGATCTGGGCGATCCTGACGGCAGCGCGGCGCGCATGGCCGCGATGCTGGATGCGCCCGGCCTTACCTTGCCCGAACGCGCGCAAATGGCGGCATGGGCGGCCGAGCGCTATTCATGGGCGGCGATGGCGCGCGCGATCATGAGGCTTATGGCAGGCTGACCACCTTGCACCCGGCATCGGTGAATTCCTGCGTGTGCCATGCGCGGCGACGCTCCGTGGTGCGACCGGGCATCATGTTGAGAGCGCGGCCGATGCCGAAATAGAAGCTGCGCGCGGGCAGGGCCACCGTCTCGCCATGGGCGCAAAGGCGCGGGGCCATCTCTTCCAGATCGTCATAGCCATATTCGATCAGCCGCAGCGGGCGGTTTGACAGATCGGGCCGGTTGATCCCCAGATCGAGCGCGAGCGGCGCGTCATAATTGCCGATGATGATGTAATCGGCATGGACCGCGTCGATCTTCGCGCTGGCATCGGCAAAGGCGCCATAAAGGCGATGGGCAAACCAGCCCTGCATCGGGATCAGCACCAGCAGCGTCAGCGCCGACAGGGCCACCAACCCCCCGCGCAGCCGGTCACGCCACGCCGTCCCCAGACTTTGCCAGCCCAGCGCGCCCAGCAGCGCCACATTGCCCAGCATGGGGTGCAGATAGCGATAGCCAAAGCCATGGCCCTGATAGGGCAGGATCAGCCCCATCACCGCGACCACGATCACCGCCCCGCCCAGCAGCGCCAGCACCCGCCCGTCGCGCCGCCCAGCCCATGCGCCGATAGCCGCCAGCACCCAGAGCGCGGGATGTGTCCAAGCCGCCATGCGCAGCAGATTGGCCGCCATCAGCGTGCCATTGTCGCTGTTCTGCGCCAGCGTTTCCATCAGGCGCGAAACATAATCGCTGCCGGCCTCGACCAGCACCGAATCCGGCCCGCGCACCGCATCGAGCGTAATATGCGGCCACCACAGCCAGAACAGGCCCGCCGCCAGATAGCCCCCGACAAACAGTGCAAGCCGCCCCCAGCGCCGCTCCCACAGCAGGAGCGCCAGCCATGGCGCCACGAACATCGGATGAAACAGCGGTTGGTGCAGCCCCGTGGCGACAAAGCCCACCGCCAGCGCCGCCAGATCACAGCGCCGCGTGTCGCGCAGGAACAGCCACAGCCAGACCAGATTGAAGGCCAGATGGGCGGGCATGGCAAAGCGGCTCATGGCCGAAAACAGCACCTGACCCGAAAGCAGGAACAGCGCCATCATGACCGCCAGCGCGTCCTGATCCGGCCCCAGCAACCGTCGCCCCACGCGCCAGAGCGCCAGCACCGAGACCGCCATCAACAGCGGCGTCTTGATCGGGCCCAGCAGCGCCTCCAGCATCGCATTGCCCGGCAGATAGGTCGAAACCCATGCCGCAGGCCGCGCCAGCGGCATCATGAACAAAGTGTTGAGCGCGGGGATATCGCCCCGCCATTCCACCGGCACCGGCCATGCCAGTCGCCCCGCGCGATAGATCGCAGCATCGAAACTGACCATCTGCTCATCGCGGCTCAGGTCATAGCCCGACAGCACCATATAATGCCCCGCCGCCGCCGTCAGCGCGGCCAGCGCCGCCAATGCCCAGACCCCGCGCGCGCCGATCCGCCACGGCTTTGCGATCGGCCCGCGCCACACTGCCAGTCCCGCCCCGGCCCATGCCCAGAGCATCGCCAGCAGCAGCCATTGATCCTGCAGCTTGCGATAGAACACGGTGATTTCGGGATGCGCGGGCGGCGCGGCCAGCCACAGGCCCGCCACCACCAGCGCCCACCCAACCATCAACACCGGCAGCCATCGGCCCCCCGGCGCGGCATCATTCCCCATCCGACCCGCCCTATATTACCCAACCGACCCCATCCTGCCCCAGCGCGGGGCAAATGGCCAGCGGTCGCTTGCGGCGGCGGAATTAGGCATATTTGCGTGGGTCCAAGGGGCTGCTTAACGAAATGTTTCCCATTTTCCTTCACCCCGAAAGAGGACGGAAATTGGGGAATCAGATGGTTTTGGGCGGCCTTGAAACGGGTGGGACTGGCAAGGGCGCGATGGTCGATGTGGCGATCATCGGCGCAGGTCCGGCCGGGCTGACCTCTGCCTATCTGCTCACCAAGGCGGGGTTTCGCGTGGCGGTCATCGAAAAGGATGAGCGCTATGTCGGCGGCATTTCGCGCACGGTCGAGCATGAAGGCTATCGCTTCGACATCGGCGGCCACCGGTTCTTTTCGAAATCGCAGGCGGTGGTCGATCTGTGGAACGAGATCCTGCCTGATGACTTTATCCAGCGCCCGCGCATGAGCCGGATCTATTACGAGGGCAAATTCTACTCCTATCCGCTGCGCGCGTTTGAGGCTTTGCGCAATCTGGGCCTCTGGCGCAGCGCGGCCTGCATGGCCAGCTTCGCGCGGGCGCAGGTGTTTCCGCGCAAGAGTGTCAAATCCTTTGAGGACTGGACCGTCAACCAGTTCGGGCAGAAGCTGTTCTCGATCTTCTTCAAGACCTATACCGAAAAGGTCTGGGGCATGCCCTGCGACGAGATGAGCGCGGATTGGGCGGCCCAGCGGATCAAGGGGCTGTCGCTCTGGGGGGCGGTGGTCGATGGGCTGAAGCGCAGCCTTGGCCTGAACCGGCGCCCCAATGACGGGATGGCGACCAAGACGCTGCTGGAAAGCTTCCGCTATCCCCGCCTTGGGCCGGGCATGATGTGGGAGGCCGCGCGCGACCATGTGATCGCCAGCGGGAACGGGCAGGTGTTGATGGGGCATAGCCTCAAACAGCTTTCGCAAGGCGCCGACGGGCGATGGCGCGTTTCGGCCGGCCACGGCGAGGGCGAAACGGTGATCCATGCCGCCCATGTCATTTCTAGCGCGCCGATGCGCGAACTGGCCGGGCGCATCCATCCTCTGCCTGTCAGCCTGCCTGAGGCAATGGAGCTGAAATATCGCGACTTCCTGACCGTGGCGCTGAAGATCCGGTCGGACGATCTGTTTCCGGACAACTGGATCTATATCCATGATTCCAAGGTTCAGGTCGGTCGCATCCAGAATTTCCGCAGCTGGTCGCCAGAAATGGTGCCCGATGCCGGGGTGGCCTGCGTGGGCCTGGAATATTTCTGTTTTGAAGGCGATGGCCTGTGGTCGCAAAGCGATGAGGATCTGATCGCCCTTGCCACGCGCGAAATGGAGATCCTTGGCCTTGTCCGCGCGGATCAGGTGATCGGCGGCGCGGTCGTGCGTCAGGAAAAGGCCTATCCGGTCTATGACGAGACTTATGCCGAGCATGTGTCCGCCATGCGCGCTGATCTTGAGGCGCGCTTCCCCACGCTGCATATGGTGGGGCGCAACGGCATGCACAGATACAACAATCAGGATCACGCGATGATGACCGCGATGCTGACAGTGGAAAATATCAAGGCGGGCGCGCGGGTCTATGACATCTGGCGCGTGAATGAGGATGCCGAATATCACGAAGCGGGCGATGAAGGCGCGCAGACCAGCGTGGCCCCGACCCCCGATCAGGCCGCCGCGCTGGCCTCGGTCCGCGATGTGCCGCAAAGGCTGGCCGATGACAGGCAACGTGCGGCCTGATGCGTGACCTGATTCCTGTCCTCTTGGGGGCGCGGGCGCTGCGCTATCTGGGGGTCAGCGTGGTGGCGCTGGGGGCGGATATGGGCAGTTTTATGCTGCTGCTGCATCTTGGCGTGATGGCGGCTCCAGCCTCGGCGCTGGCCTATGGGCTGGGGGTGGCGGTGCATTGGTGCCTTTGCGCGCGGGCGGTGTTTGCGGTGGCGGATGGCCCGGCGCGCTGGGTGCAAAAGCTGCTTTTTGTGGGCTCGGCGCTGGTCGGGCTGGGCTTGACGGTGGGGATTGTCGGGATCGGCGCAAGGGCCGGGTTCGATCCGCGCCTCGCCAAAATCGTGGCGGTGGGCGTCAGTTTTATCGCCACATGGCTGCTGCGTTCGCTGGTGATCTTCAAACCCCGGTTGGCGGCGGCATGAGGGGCGATATTCGCGATTTCCTGAAACGGGCGGCGCTGGCCTACGGGCTGGTGGTTTTGCTGCTGCTGCTGACCAATGCAGGGGCAATTGCGGCGGGGCGTTTCCCCGATCCTGACGATGCGTTGCGGCTGGTCGAATTGCGCGATTGGCTGGGCGGACAAGGCTGGTTTGACGTTACCCAGCACCGGATCGACCCGGCCCATGGCGGGGTGGCGATGCATTGGTCGCGCCTTGTCGATGTGCCGCTGGCGATGGTGGTGCTGGCCTTGCGACCCCTGCTGGGCGGGGTGGGCGCGGAAATGGCGGCGCTTTTGATCGTGCCGATGGTGACTTTGGCTGTGGTGCTGGTGCTGGTGGCGCGGGTGGCGTGGGAAAGGCTGGGGGCGGAAGCCGCGACGCTCTCTTGCCTGACGCTGGCCATGTCGGTGCCGGTGGTGACGCAGATCAGGCCCATGCGGATCGACCATCATGGCTGGCAGGTGGCCGCCGCGATGCTGGCGCTGCAAGGGCTGATGACGCGCCATGCGCGGATCGGCGGATGGATTTCGGGCGCGGCGCTGGCCATCGGCCTGTCGATCAGCCTTGAGGGATTGCCGCTGACGGTGGTGTTTGGCGCGCTGGGCGCGTGGCGCTGGCTGCGCGCTGGCGAGACGAAATATTGGCTGGCGCATTTCGCCACCGGGCTGGCGGGCGCGTCGCTGGCTTGCTTCGCGGTCACGCGCTGGGGCGACTGGGCGCAGCATTGCGATGCGATTGCGCCGGTGCATCTGGCCATGTTCGTCTGGGCTGCGGTGGTTTTGCGTGTGTGGCGCGGCCCGGCGCTGATGGGCTTTGCCGTCACGGGCGCGGGCGCTTTGGCGCTCTATTTCGGCCTTGCCCCGCAATGCCGGGGGGGCAGTTTCAACATGCTCGACCCGCTGGTCCAGCGCCTGTGGTATCAGCAGGTGGCCGAGGGGCTGCCGGTATGGCGGCAGGATTGGGCGACCGCTTTACAGACCGTGGTGCCGCCGCTCTTCGCGCTTTTCGCCTGCGTGCAACTGATCCGGCGCAGCGCGGGCGAGGAGCGCGTATGGTGGCAGGAATATACGCTGCTCCTTGGCGGGGCGCTGGGCGTGGCCTTGCTGGTGACGCGGGCCGGGGCTGTGGCGGGGGCCTTTGCGGCGGTGCCGCTGGCCTGGCTGGTGGGAGAATGGTTGAGTGCGGCGCGGCGGGGGCGGCCGATCGCGGTTTTGGGGATTGTCGCGGCCATGGTGCCATCCGCGCCGATCACGGTCTGGGGCATGGTGCCGCATAAGGTGTCAGGCCCTGCGGCTCCATCGGCGCAGCGCGTTTCGGCCTGCGAGGCGCGGCGCCATGCCGCCGTGCTGAACGCCTTGCCGCAGGGGACCATTCTGGCCCCGCTCGACATCGGGCCGGACCTGCTCTTGGGCAGCCGGGACAGCGTGCTGGCCACCGGCCATCATCGCGGCGCGCGCGGGATGCATGATGTGATTGCCGCCTTTGTCGCCGCGCCCGATCAGGCGCGCGGCATCATCCGGGCCAATCATATCGCTTATGTCGCGCTCTGCCCCGATCTGGGCGAGCCGCAGATCTATGCGCGCGAGGCTCCACAGGGGCTGGCGGCGCAATTGCTGGCGGGGCGGGTGCCGTCATGGCTGGTGCCGGCGGCGGCGCGGGGCGATGGCTTGCAGGTCTGGCGGGTTCTCTAGGCCGGGACGAATTTCATCGCCGCACCGTTCATGCAATAGCGCAGCCCCGTGGGGCGCGGCCCATCGTCGAACACATGGCCCAGATGGCCCCCGCATTGCGCGCAATGGACCTCGGTGCGGGCATAGCCCAGTTCGTGATCGGTGCTGGTGCCCACCGCGCCGTCGAGCGGTTTCCAGAAACTGGGCCAGCCTGTGCCCGAATCGAATTTGGTGAAGGAGGCGAAGAGCGGGTGATTGTCCGCCGCGCAGACGAAGGTGCCCTTGCGATGCTCTTTCAGCAGCGGCGAAGTGAAGGGATATTCGGTCTGTTTGCCGCGCAGCACATTATATTGCTGGGGCGTCAGCCGCTTGCGCCATTCGGCATCGGGCAGGGTCAGCGGAAAAGCAGCCCATGCGCGCGCGGGCATCAGCGCGGCGGCGGCAAGGCCGATCATCAGTTGGCGGCGGGTGGGGCGCATGGCATTTCTCCCTTTGCTTCTTATACGTGGTGGAAAGCGAGAAAGTTTCAAGCGCTCACTTTTTTCCGCGCAAGGCCGCGATCAGGCCTCGCTTTTGCCCCGTCCCCTGCGGCCCGCTTTTCATCACCCGCTTGCGGAACAGCGCCGCACCGCCGCGCACAAAGATCGCCACCCACAAAGCCTGCCAGCCCAAGGCCGCCAGATGCAGCCACAGCCCCTCCTGCATCGCCGCGCGCGCCAGCATGGCAAAGGGCGAGGAGAAGGGCACCACCATCGCCGCGATCTCGATCCCCGATCCGGGGCGCGCCATCGCATAGGAGGCAAAGAAGAACACCATCAACTGCCCCATCGTGACGGGCATGTTCAGCGTCTGGATCTCGCGCACTGAATTGGCCATCGAGCCGATGGCCAGAAAGATCGAGCCCAGCACCAGATAGGCCATGGCGAAATAGGCCACCCCCAGCGCGATGAACAAAGGCCAGCCCAGAGCAGGCGTCACCAGCTCGGGAATATGCACCCAGCCCAGCATCGAGAGCGCCGCCCCCGACACCGCCCAGACGCCGATCCCGACAAAGCTGATCGCCAGCATGGCGAAGAGCTTGCCGAAAAACACCGATTCCATCGGGATGGCGGCGGCCAGTATCTCGATGACCTTGTTGCCCTTTTCCTCCATCAGATTGGACAGCACCATGCCCGCCAGCAGCATGGTCAAAAGGAACAGCAAGGTCTGCCCGCCCTGCGCGGTCAGTACGCGATTATGCGCCTGCGCGGCGGTGGAGGTGGCCGTGGGGGCCAGCGCCACATCGGGCAGCACATCCGGCCCATGGCCCGTGGCGCGCGCCGCGATCAGGGCCACCGGCCCCTGCCATGCGGCCAGACGCCCCGGCGTACCGGTCAGCACCGGCGCCTTGGCCGTGCCGGAGATGATGGCCGAGAGATTCCCGCCATTGATGCTCTTATCCGCCAGCGCCCCGCGTGGATCGGCTTTTTCGCCCGGGCGCAGCCGCGCCACCACCACCAGATCGGGCAGATCATCGCGCAGCGCCGGTTCAAGCGCATGGCGCGCGGTCAGCATCGCATCAATATCCTCGCCCGCCATCATCAGGCCGATTTGCGGCGTATCGACGGCATTTTCTACATGGGCTCCGATGCTGCCCGCCATGGCCCCCACAAACAACGGGAATAAAGGCCCCAGCAGAAAGAAGATGAAGCTGCGGCTCCACAGGATGGCGACGAAATCACGGCGGGCGACGACGAAGGCGCCCGCAAGGGTGGAAAGGCGACCCTGATGGCGGGGGGGATGCATCATGCCGCTTCCTCTTCGCTCGATTGGCCAAGGGCGCGGGCGGCGGCCTCTCCGGCAATGGCGACGAAGGCGTCGTGGAGCCCTGCGCGCTCGATGGAGAGCGAGAGAATGCCCGCCTCACCCTCGATAAGCGCGCGCAGCAAGGGCTCGACCCCGCTGTCGGGCAGGGGGAAGGACCACAAGGCGCCCCGGTCGGCCTTATGGTCCGGGCGCGCATCGGGCGGCAAGGCGGCGCGCCACGGCCCTTGCGTCTGGCGGGTTTCAAGGCGCACCTGTGCCGGGATGCGGTCGCGCGCCACGTCCACCGGTCCAGCGAAAGGCACCCGGCCCCCGGCGATGATCGCCACTTCGTCGCATAATCTTTCGGCATGGGCGATGACATGGGTGGAAAAGATCACCGTCGTCCCACCCGCGGCCAGCGCGCGGATCATCTTTTCCAGCTTGCCCTGATTGAGCGCGTCGAGGCCGGAGAAAGGTTCGTCAAAGATCACCAGATCGGGATTATGAACCAGCGTGCCAAGGATCTGCACCTGTTGCGCCATGCCTTTGGAAAGCTGGCGGATCTGGCGGTCGATGGCATAGGACAGGCCGTGCTCTTCCATCATCGCCTTGCCCCGCCTGCGCCCCTCGGCCAGAGGCAGGCCGCGCAGCGCGCCCATGAAGGCGATCGCCTCATAGGTCTTCATCGTGGGGTAAAGCCCGCGCTCCTCGGGCAGGTATCCGATGCGATGGGCCACATCATGCGGCCGGTCGGCCCCCAGAATGCGGCGCATCCCCGAATCGGGGTCGATGATGCCTTGCAACATGCGCAAGGTCGTGGTCTTGCCCGCGCCATTGGGGCCAAGGATACCGTAAATCGCCCCTTGCGGCACGGACAGATCGACGCCATCGACGGCGGTGAACCCGTCAAATCGTTTGACGAGGCCGCGTGCCTCAATGGCCCAATCATTGCTCAGCACTTGCGGTTCCCCTAAGCCTCCGGGTCATGCCCGTAACAGGATCTAGCCTTCCCTTGATTAACAATGCCATCCCCTCTCTGCAAAAAGCCTTGAGCCAAGAAGCGGCGCGTCTGGGCTTTGCCGCGTTTGGCGTGGCGGCGGCGCAGGAGGATGCAACCCGCGCGGCCCGCCTCGAACAATGGCTGGAGGCCGGGGCCTATGGCCAGATGGGCTGGATGGCGGACCGACTGCACCACCGCCGATCCCCGCAAGGATTGTGGCCCGAGGCGCAAAGCGTGATCGCGCTGGGCATGAGCTATGCGCCTGCCCATGATCCGCTCGCGCTGGCCGAACATAGGGATCGGGCGCGGATTTCGGTCTATTCGCAAGGGACCGATTATCACGATGTGGTCAAAAAGGCGCTCAAGGCGCTGGCCCGCTGGCTGGTCGATGCGGCGGCCAAGGCAGGATTGGGCGAGATCGGGGTCAAGGTCTTTGTCGATACCGCCCCGGTGATGGAAAAACCGCTGGCCGCCGCCGCAGGGCTGGGGTGGCAGGGCAAGCACACCAATGTGGTCAGCCGCGAGCATGGTTCATGGCTGTTCCTCGGCGCGATCTATACCACGCTGACCTTTGAGCCGGACAAGCAGGGGCGCGACCGCTGCGGATCATGCCATGCCTGTCAGGATGCCTGCCCCACCGCGGCCTTTCCCGCGCCCTATCAACTGGATGCACGGCGCTGCGTGTCTTATCTGACCATCGAGCATAAAGGGCCGATCCCGGAGCAATTCCGTGCGGCGCTGGGCAATCGCATCTATGGCTGCGACGATTGCCTCGCCGTCTGCCCGTGGAACAAATTTGCCGATGCCGCCGCGCGCCACCGTGCCTTCCTGCCCCGCGCCGAACTGGTCGCGCCGCGCATCGGCGAACTGCTCGCGCTCGATGATGCCGGGTTTCGGCTGCTCTTCTCCGGCTCGCCGATCAAACGGATCGGACGCAATCGCTTCGTCCGCAACTGTCTCTATGCGGCAGGGAACAGCGGGGATGCGGCGCTGATCGGGGCGGTCGAGGCTTTGCTGGGCGATGAGGATGAGGCGGTGGCCGAGGCGGCGGTGTGGGCTTTGGAGAGGTTGAGGTAGAGTTTTGAGGGCTTATGCCTCCGGCGGGCAAAGGGCGGGGGCCCTTTGCAATCCCGTTAATGGGGGTGTGGTTGGCGGCGTTGATAAAAATAAAGCCTGCGGCGCGGCGAAGGCATTCCTGTCCGCGCCGCAGGCTTTGAAATCTCAAATGGCGAGTTCGACACCAAACACCGAACCCCTTGCGCAACGCAGACAGTAATGGGAGCGCGAGGGTCTAGACCCTCGCATCACCCCTTTTCTTAAAACCTCACCGCATCAACAACCCGCGCGCCTGCCCGGCAATCTGCGCCAAGAGGGCGGGGCTGGTGGGCACCACCTTGCGTGCCCGGTCGATCATGCCGCAAAAACGCGCCACGCCTTCGGTCTGCGCGACCAGCCAGCCATTGACCGCTTCCTGGGGATCACCGCCATTCCAGCGGCGCAGCGCGTCGAGCCGCATCTGCTGGAAATCGCGCGCGAGGCCTCCCACCAGCAGACGTTCCCACGGATCGGAGGACGAGAGGCGCGCGGCGGTGGCCTGCGCCCAGTCGAGGCCGAGCGCCGCGCCAAGGCTGGTAAAGGCCCGGGCCAGCGAGACGGCTTCCAGCCCGGCGCCATGGGCCAGCGCGGCAATGCCCACCGCGCCGTCAAGGTCGAACAGGCGCACGACGCTGCTCAATTCGGCCTCATTGGCCCCCGCCACCGAAAGTTCGGCGCGCAGGCGGGCCGAACCGCTGCGCGCCTCGGACACCAGCAGTCCGTCGAGCGCATTGGCCATTTCCTCCAACGCCGGGGCCAGCGCATGGGCCAGCACCGAGGGGAATTCCTGCGCCGCGCCCGCGCGCAGCAGGTCGGCCATATGCCCGCGCAATGCATGGGCCGCGCGTTCGAACAGCAGGATGCGCGCGGGTTCCTCCATTTGCCCGCTTTCGATATCGTTCCACACCGGCCCCATGGCAAACAGCCTTTCGGCGGCAAGGAAAGCGGCGGCCACATCGGCAAGGCTCACGCCTTCCTCTTCGGCCAGTTCGAAGGGGTGGATAAAGCCCATCCTGTTGACCAGCCGGTTGGCGATCCGCGTGGCCAGAATTTCCCGGCGCAGGCGGTGGTTCAGGATGTCCTCGCGGTATGTCTCGCGCATGGCGGGCGGGAAGGCGGCCATCAGATCCTCCTCCAGCCCCGGATCGTCCAGCACGCCCGAGCGTTCCAGCGCATCCTGAAGCACCAGCTTGGCGCTGGAGAGCAGCACGGCCAGTTCGGGGCGGGTAAAGCCATCACCATCCTCGGCTCGGCGGTGGAATGTGTCAGCGTCCGCCAGTCCCTCGGTGCGGCGGTCCAGATGGCCGCCATCCTCCAGCACCTCGATCAGCCGGACATAGCCCGGCACCGCGGCGGCCCCGCCGCTTTCGGCGATCGAGAGGCCCAGCGCCTGCAAGCGGTTATCCTCCAGCACGAGGGCCGCCACATCGTCGGTCATCGAGGAGAGCAGGGCCACGCGGCCATCCTCGTCCAGCCGGCCCGCGCGCTTGGCGCTGGCCAGCGCGATCTTGATGTTGACCTCCTTGTCCGAGCAATCGACGCCCGCCGAATTGTCGATGAAGTCCGGGTTGTCGCGTCCGCCAACACCCTGCGCGCCATGCAGGCCATAGTCGATGCGTCCCGCCTGGGTGCAGCCCAGATTGCCGCCCTCGCCGATCACGCGGGCGCGCACATCCGCGCCGTTCACCCGGATCGCATCATTGGCCGGATCGCCCACATCGGCATGGGCCTCATGCGGGGCCTTTACATAGGTGCCGATGCCGCCAAACCAGAGCAGATCGACCGGCGCCTTGAGAATCGCGGTCATCAGGCTGTCGGGGTCGATGCTCTCGCCCTCGATGCCTAAGGCCTCGCAGATTTCGGGGGAAAGGGGGATCGACTTCTGGGTGCGTGGGAAAACCCCGCCGCCTTGCGAAATCAGACTCTTGTCATAATCGTCCCAGCTCGACCGGGGCAGGGCGAAGAGGCGATTGCGCTCCTCCCACGATTTTTCCGCATCGGGCGCGGGGTCGATAAAGATATGCCGGTGGTCAAAGGCCGCCACCAGCCGGATCGAGCGCGACAACAGCATCCCGTTGCCGAACACATCGCCCGACATATCGCCCACGCCCACCACGCGGACGGGGTCGGTCTGCACATCCACGCCCATTTCGCGGAAATGGCGCTGGACCGAAATCCATGCCCCGCGCGCGGTGATGCCCATTGCCTTGTGGTCATAGCCCTTGGACCCGCCGCTGGCGAAGGCATCGTCCAGCCAGAAGTCTTTTTCCGCCGCCAGCGCGTTGGCCGTGTCGGAGAAGGTCGCGGTGCCCTTGTCGGCGGCGACCACGAAATAGGGGTCCTCGCCGTCGCGCACCACCATGCCCGCCGGATGCACCACCGCGCCATCGACGATATTGTCGGTGAGCGAGAGCAGGGTGCGGATGAAGAGCTTGTAGCTTTCGCGCCCTTCATTGGCCCATGCATCGCGGTTTTGCGCCGGATCGGGCAATTGCTTGGGATAGAAACCGCCTTTGGCCCCGGTGGGCACGATCACGGCGTTCTTCACCCGCTGCGCCTTCATCAGGCCCAGCACCTCGGTGCGGAAATCGTCGCGCCGGTCGGACCAGCGCAGGCCCCCGCGCGCCACCGGCCCGGCGCGCAGGTGGATGCCCTCGACGCGCGGTGAATAGACGAAGATCTCGCGCCACGGCACAGGCTTGGGCAGGCCCGGCACCAGTTCGGAATCGAATTTGAAGGCCAGCGCCTCGCGTCCCGCATCGACAAAGGCATTGGTGCGCAGGCACGCATGGACCACCGCACGGAACGCGCGCAGCAGGCGGTCCTGATTGATCGCCGTCACGCCCGCCAGACCGTCGCGGATCGATTCTTCGGCCAGCGCTTCGGCCTTGTCGCGGTTCTCGATGCCCGGCTGATGTCGCGCGCGCAGCAGATCGACCAAGCCCAGCGTGACCATCGGCGCGCCCAGCAGCGCGTCAACCGCGGTGTCTATGCCATAGGACAGGCCGGTTTGCCGCAGATAGCGATAGAAGGCGCGCAGCCAGTTGGCTTCGCGCGCGGACAGGCCCACGCCCACGATCAGCCGGTTGAACCCGTCATTCTCGCCCGCGCCATGCAGCATGGCGGTTAACGCATCCTCGATGATCGGCGCATGGCCCAGCACTTCGCCCAGCGATTGGCCGCCGCGCAGCGTCAGCACGAAATCGTGGATCGAGCCCAGCGAACCATCGCCCGATCCCAGTGCGGTGGGGATCGTGTCGATCACGCGGAAGCCGAAATTTTCCAGCGCGGGCACGACATCGGACAGGACCAGCGAACCGTGACGCTGATAGAGCTTGAGGCGCAATTGCCCTTCCTCGTCGCCCGGCAGGCGATAGAGGCGCACGCCGCGCTGATGGGCCTCGTCATCGGGGGCGGCGGCGATCCGGCGCAGATGGGCGATGTCCTGCGCGGCCTCGGCGGCGCCATAGGTGTTGCGATAGGCGATGGGGAATGCCCCCGCATAGCGCGCGGCGATCGCGGCGGCGCGGCCCGGTTCCTCGGTGCGGGCGATCTCGGCCTCGACCGCATCGCCCCATCCGCGCAGCATCGCGCGAAGGCGCGCGTCCAATGCCGCCTCATCGGGTTCGGGGCAGGCCTCGTGGCTCTCGTCCACCGAGAGCGTAAAGCGCAACTGGGCCAGATTCGATCCCTCGACCTCAAGGCTCCAGTCGATCACGTGGCCCTGCGTGGCCTCGCTCAGCATCTGGGCGATTTCGTGGCGGACCTCGGTGGCCACCGCATCGCGCGGCAGCCAGACGAAGGCATGGATGTGCCTTTCGAGCGGCGCGCAGACCAGTGCGATGCGCGGGCGCGGCCGGTCGATCAGGCTCATCAGCGCCAGCGCCACGCGTTCCATATCCGCATCGCCAAAGGCGATCAGCAGGTCATGGGGCAGGCTGGTCATCGCATGGGTCAGCACCTTGCCCGCATGGCCATTGGAGCTGAACTCGTGCTTTTCCAGCAGCGCGGAGAGTTGCGCGCGCATCAGCGGTACCTGCCCCGGCGCGGTCGCCAGCGCGGCGCTGGTCCACACGCCGGCATGGACCGAAAGCGCGGCCAGTTTGCCATTCTCTATCACCGGCAGAATGAACAGGTCGAGCGGCACCCGACGATGCACATGAGCGATCCGGTTCGATTTGACGATCAGCGGCAGGCGCCCCGCCCCGCCCCGCGCCAGAAACTGATCGAACCAGGCAAAACAGCGATCATAGGCGGGCGAGGAGAGCAATTCCCATGTGCTCTTGCGGCAAATGCCCAACGCGCCGGTCTGCGTGCCGTCGCGCCGCCGGATCACATGGCCCAGTTGCGTCAGCATCCCATCGTTGAACCAGCGCAGCAGGGCCGCGCCCTCGTTCCGATCCATCGCGTTCAATGTGGCGGCATCATCGACCATCGCGCGCTGAATCGCGCCCCAGTCGCCCACCGCCGCGCGGACATCGCCCAGCGTCACGCCCAATGCTGCCGAAATGGCCGAGCGCGTGCGCGCGTCCGCCCGCGCAGTTTCCAGATAGATCATCGATTCGCGCGGAATGCCCGGGCCGTGATCCTCGGGGATCTCGCTGATCTCGCCCCGCCCGTCACGCAGCACCGGCACCACCGGATGCAGCAGGCGGTCGATCACCAGCCCATGGGCCGAGATCGTCGTGGCGATCGAATCGACGAGAAACGGCATGTCCTCGTTAACGATGGCGATGCGCATAAAGCGTCCGCCGCCCTCGCGCCCGACATTTTCGATGGAGAGCGCGGTACGCGCCCTTTCGCGCCGCCCCCCGGCAGAGAGCAGGAAACGCGCCGCCGCGATCAGGCCATCGGCGTCCAGATCGCCGTCGCCGGGCAATTGCGCCTCGGCCAGATGGCGGGCCAGCGCGGCCTCGCGCGGGTCGATAGCAGAGGTTTGTGAAAGGGATTCGGGCTTACGAACAGTTTTGGTCATTGTCGGACACACTCTCCCCCCGTAGCCGGGGATGCGGCCGGGGCAGGGGGGGATTCCCGGCTGCCCGGGCCTGTATTATACGACTAGGTCTTGTTTCGCCCCTTCTGGTCTAGCCATCAGAGGTTACGCATTTGTGTTATTTTATTACCGTAATGCCGCCAAGACAGGATCGCACTTATACACTTTATTTTCCTGCCGTTTGGGGTGGGGTTTGCGGGCCGATCTGCGCCAGATAGGCTTTTGCGCGTGCGGCGCTGTCCGAATCGGGGCTGGTCTTGACCACCGACTCCCAGCTTTTGCGCGCCGCATCCTCGCGGCCGGAGAGCATGGCGATCACGCCCGCCTCGAGCCCGATTTCGCCGTCGCGCGGCTCGATCCGCGCGGCATTCTCGATCTGGACCTGCGCCTCGGGTAATTTGTTCATCCGGCGCGAGAGCGTGGCCGAAAGCAGCCAGACCTGCGCATCATCGGGCAGGGCGGCGCGGGCATCGGCCAGCACCGGCTCGGCCTCGACCGCGCGGTTCAGCGCGACCAGCGCGCGGGCGCGGTCCACCATAATGCCGCCCGCCAGCACCGGCTTGTTCACCGCGCGCGCATCGGCCAGCGCCGCATCAAGCAGCGGCAGCGCATCATCGGCCACCCCCTGCGCCAGCGCGGCATTGCCCGCCATGGCGCCCGCCTGCGCGCGCCAGAGCTGATCGGTGGTCGCCTCGCGCGCGGCGACAAAGGCGGCGCGGGCCGAACTCCATTGCTCCTGCCGGGCCAGCGCGCTGCCCAGGCAGACATTGGCCTGCGCGCGGGCGATCTCATGCTCCTTGGCCGCGTCCTTGACCCATTGGCGCGCATCGGCCAGACCGCCGACCGGATCGCTTTCGGCCGCATCCATGCATTTGCGGAAATGGCTGGTCTGCGTGGGCCAGTCGAAAACAATGCCGCGCGGGCGGGGCGCTGCGGGCTTGGGCCGGTCGATCTGGGGCAGGTTCAGCCCGGCCACGCCCTGACCATTGAGAGCGGCGGCCTGAGCGACGAGGGGGATCAGGAAAACGAGAGCCATGGGCGATCAATCTGCAAAAGAAGCAAGGGTGCGCAGCAGCAGGGCGATGTCCTCATCCCGGCTGAGACGATGATCGCCGCCTTTGACAAGCGTTAGCTGAACATCGCCCGAACGCAGCGCCTCCAGCAGGCGATGGCCGATGGCGGGCGGGACATCGGCATCCTCGATCCCGTGCAGCAGACGGACCGGGGCGTCGATGGGGATGGGGGCGTCGAGCTGCAACTGCGATTGGCCATCGGCCCAGAAGGCGGCGTGGGTCGGCGTGGGTTCGGGGCCATAGGGGTTGGGTTCCAGGATGGTTTGCCCTGCGGTGAGCTCCGCCTTTTGCGCCTCGCTATAGCCCCATGCTGTGAAATCGGGCGCGGCGGCAATGCCCACCAATCCGGCGATGCGGTCCGGAATTGCGCGGGCAATCAGCAGCATCAGCCATCCGCCCATGCTGGACCCGACCAACACGACAGGCCCCGCGATATGGGCCGCGATGATCGAGAGCACTTCATCGCGCCAGCGAGAGAGTGTGCCATCGGCAAAATCTCCCGGTGATTGCCCGCATCCCGAATAGTCCACCAACAGACAAGCCCGCCCGTTTGTTGCCGCCCAGTCGAACACGGCGCTGGCCTTGCTCCCGGCCATATCGGACATATAGCCCGGCAGGAAGACGATGGTCGGCCCCGTTCCGGGCGTGTGGCGATAGGCGATGGCACGGCCGTCGGGCATCACATGGGTCTGGATCATGGCGCATCAGATGGGCCTGTTTTTCCCGCGGCACAAGCCATGCGCCTTTGCTGTTGAGCCTTGGCCGCGCGGGCGCTAAGGGCTTGGCCCATGTCCACCATGCTCAAGATCACCCTTCCCGATGGCTCTGTGCGCGAGATGGCGCCGGGCTCGACCCCCTATGATGTGGCCGCCGCGATCGGTCCTGGCCTGGCCAAGGCCGCGATTGCGGCGCGCATCGATGGCGAACTGGTCGATCTCACCCGAACTTTCACGGGCGATGCGGCGCTGGCGCTGGTGACGGGCAAGGATGAAAAGGACGCGCTGGAACTGGCGCGCCACGATTTCGCCCACGTTCTGGCCGAAGCGGTGCAGGCGCTGTTTCCCGGCACGCAGATCACGTTTGGTCCCTCGACCGATGATGGCTTCTATTATGATTTCGCGCCCGCCGTTGTGGATGGCAAGGCGCGTCCCTTTACCGATGAAGACCTGCCGCTGATCGAGGCGGAGATGCGCAAGATCATCGCCGCCAACAAGGTGCTGCGCCGCGAGGTGTGGAGCCGCGAGCAATTGATCAGCCGCTGGAAGCAGCAAGGCGAGAGCTTCAAGGCCGAATGGGCCGCCGAATTGCCCGAGGATGAGGAACTGACTGTTTACTGGTCGGGCGACGACTGGCTGGACATGTGCAAGGGGCCGCATCTGCCCAGCACCGGCAAGCTGGACCCGGCGGCCTTCAAGCTGACCCGCGTGTCGGGCGCCTATTGGCGCGGCGATCAGAAGAACGCGATGCTCAGCCGCATCTATGGCACGGGCTGGCTCAACAAGAAGCAGCTCGATGCGCATCTGCTGCGCCTTGAGGAAGCGGCCAAGCGCGACCACCGCAAGCTGGGCGCGGAAATGGACCTGTTCCACCTGCAATCCGAAGCGCATGGCAGCGTGTTCTGGCACCCCAAGGGCTATCTCATCTGGCGCGAGCTGGAGGCCTATATGCGCCGAGCCATTGACGGCACGGGCTATCAGGAGGTCAAGACCCCGCAGGTGATGGACGCCAAGCAGTGGGAGCAATCGGGCCACTGGGGCAAGTACCGCGAAAACATGTTCGTCATCCCCGACGAGGCGCCCAACACCGAGGACGATGGCCCCATCGTCTCGAAGGACGCCGACTGGATGGCGCTCAAGCCGATGAATTGCCCGGCGCATGTGCTGATCTTCCGTCAGGGCATCAAGTCGTACCGCGAATTGCCGCTGCGTCTGGCCGAAATGGGCTGCTGCCACCGCAACGAGCCGCATGGCGCGCTGCACGGCATCATGCGCGTGCGCCAGTTCACGCAGGACGATGGCCACATCTTCTGCCGCGAGGACCAGATCGTCGAGGAGGTTCGCGCCTTCTGCGAACTGGCCGACCGCGTGTATAAGGATTTCGGCTTCCGCTATGAAATCAAGCTGGCGCTGCGCCCTGAAAAGCGTTTCGGCAGCGAGGAAATGTGGGATCTGGCTGAGACGGAACTGCGCAATGCGGTGGTCAATGCGGGTCTTGCCACCGAGGAATATGGCTGGGAAGAGCTGCCGGGCGAGGGGGCTTTCTATGCGCCCAAGCTGGAATGGCATCTGACCGACGCCATCGGCCGTACGTGGCAGTGCGGCACGATCCAGTCGGACCGCGTGCTGCCCGAGCGACTCGACGCCGCCTATATTGCCGAGGATGGCGAAAAGCATCGCCCGGTCATGCTGCACCGCGCGATCCTTGGCTCATATGAGCGTTTCATCGGCATCCTGATCGAACATTTCGCGGGCAAGCTGCCGGTGTGGCTGGCCCCGGTGCAGGCGGTGGTGGCCACGATCGTTTCGGACGCCGACGACTATGCGCAGGATGCGGTGGCGCAATTGAAGGCGGCCGGCATCCGCGTGGAAAGCGATCTGCGCAACGAGAAGATCAACTACAAGGTGCGCGAGCATTCCTTGAAAAAGGTGCCTTATCTGTTGGTTGTGGGCAAGCGCGAGGCCGAGGAAGGCACCGTGGCGGTCCGCATCCTTGGCGAGCAGCAGCAGAAGTTCATGCCGCTGGCTGAGGCGATTGCCATGCTGAAGGGCGAGGCGACCCCGCCCGATCTGCGCTGATCGGAAAAAAATTTTTACAGGACACGGGAACGGCGCCTTCGGGCGCCGTTTTTGTTTTTGCGAGTCCATCGCAAAAAACCGCGCGGGGGGACTTGTGTTTTGTGCAGTAAGATATATCTTGACCGCAACATAGCGATTCGGGAATAGGCCGCTCCATGATGACTCATCTCGAAATCTTGCGCCGCCGCCACCTGCCCTCCCACCTTCCGCCAAAAGGGAAAGCCATCATGAGCACAGAAACCGCCCCCCGCCACCAGATCACCCGCATGCGCCACGAAATCCGCCGCCGCATGCTGACCGTCCAAACCATCGAAGCGCTCGGTCCCAACATGCGCCGCATCACCTTCTCCTGCGAGGACCTGCATGATTTCGCCAGCGCCTCGCCGGACGACCACATCAAGCTGTTCTTCCCCGCGCCCGGTGAAGAAAAACCGCTGATGCGCGATTACACCCCCCGCCGCTTCGACAAGGCCGCAGGCGTGCTGGTCATCGACTTTGCCCTCCACGAGGCAGGCCCGGCCACCCAATGGGCCATTGACGCCAAGCCCGGCGACACGCTGGACATCGGCGGCCCGCGCGGCTCGGCGGTCGTCCCTGACGATTTCGACTGGTATCTCCTGATCGGCGACGAGGCCGCGCTCCCCTCCATCGGCCGCCGCACCGAGGAATTGCGCGCAGGCGTTCCCGTCATCACCGCCGTGGTGGTCGATGGGCCCGACAGCGAGCAGGTGTTCGAGGCCAAATCGGCCTGGCAGGGCCTCTGGGCCCATCGCGGCGGTGTGCAAAACGGGAGCGCGCAAAGCGGGGGCAAGGAAGACGCCGCCCGCCTGATCGCGGCGCTGGGCGGGGTGGATCTGCCCGCTGGCGATGGCTTCGTCTTTATCGCGGGCGAAACCGAAATGGCGCGGGCCTTGAAGGCTTATGTCGTCGATACACTCGGCCATCCGCGCGAATGGGTGAAGGCCGCCGGTTACTGGACGCGCGGGGTGGCGGACAGCCATGGGGGGATTGAGGATTAAGGGAGTTTTGCCTCCGGCGGGCAAAGGGCGGGGGCCCTTTGCAATCCCGATAATGGGGTGGGGCAGAATCGCAGGTGTGTGATTGTGTTAAAGCCTGCGGCGCGGCGGCCTCACGCCGTTTTGGCGCCGCAGGCTTTAGAAATTCAACGCCGCGTCCGATAGCCATCGGTCGAACCCATAGCGCGACAAAGACAGTAACGGGAGCGCGAGGGCCTAGACCCTCGCATTTCATCCTTCTTCCTTACCGGCCTCCAATTCCTCAACCGTCCCCTTGAACCCCTGAGCAATCACATACCACTCCGACGAATCCTTCCGACTCGCAGGCGGTTTGGCGTGCTTCACGGCGGTGAAATGGCGCTTGAGGATATTCAAAAGCCCCGGATCGGTCCCGCCTGCAAAGACTTTCGCCACGAATGCACCGCCTTTCGACAGGTTATGCACAGCGAAGTCCACAGCCGTTTCCACAAGGCCCATGGTGCGCAGGTGGTCGGTTTGCTTATGACCCACGGTGTTGGCGGCCATATCGCAGATCACCAGATCCGGCCGCCCGCCCAGCGCCTCCATCAGCGCATCGGGGGCCTCGTCGGCCATGAAGTCCATTTCGAACAGGATCGCGCCCTCGATGGGGTCGGTGGGCAGCAGGTCGATGCCGACCACGCCCGCCTGAGGCGCGCGCTGGCGTACCACCTGGGTCCACCCGCCGGGCGCCACGCCAAGGTCAACCACCCGCCGAGAGCCCTTCACCAGACCGAATTTATCGTCCAGTTCGATGAGCTTATAGGCGGCGCGGCTGCGATAGCCGTCCGCCTTGGCTTTTTTCACATAAGGGTCGTTCAACTGGCGTTGCAGCCAGCGGGTCTGCGACGCGGTACGGCCCTTGGCGCTTTTCAGTCGGGTGCCGGGATCGCGGCCGGAACGGCTCATGCCGGGCCTCCTTTATTGTGAGTGATGCCGATCAGGCTGCGCAAAATGCCTTCACGGATGCCGCGGTCGGCTACGCCGAGGCGCGCCGCCGGCCATAGATCGAGAATCGATTCGAGGATAGCGCAACCCGCCACCACCAGATCGGCCCGCTCGCGCCCGATGCACGCCACTTCGCGCCGCCCGGCCACGCTCAGGCTCGACAGACGCTGGCTGATCGCGCGCATGCTGGTGGCGGGCACGATGCAGCCGTCCACCGCGCTGCGGTCATAATGGGGCAGGTCGAGATGGACGCTGGCCAGCGTGGTCACCGTCCCGCTGGTGCCCAGCAGGCGCAAGGGCCCCCCTTTATGCTCAAGGTGATCGTGGACCAGTTCTTCGCGCAAAGGAGCGATGCGCGCGGCAAAAGCGGCAAAGCCATCGTCCACCAGCGCGCGCATTTCGGCATAGCGCTCGGCCCGGTCCTGCGGCGAATCGAGTTCGGGCCGACAGCTTTCGGTCAGCGAGACGACGCCATAGGGGATCGACACGAAATCGCGGATCAGCGGCACGCCGCCATCGTCCTGATGCTCGATCAGCACCAATTCGGTCGAGCCGCCGCCAATGTCGAACACCAGCGCCGGGCCGGGGCCGGGCTCGATCAGGATATGACAGCCCAGCACCGCAAGCCGCGCTTCCTCACGCGCCGAAATGATGTCGAGCGCGATCCCCGTTTCGCGGCGCACGCGCTCGATGAATTCCGGACCGTTGGTGGCGCGGCGGCATGCCTCGGTGGCGACCGAGCGGGCCAGCGCTACGCCCCGGCGGCGCAATTTATCTGCACAGATCCGCAGCGCGCCCATTGCCCGCTCCATCGCCGCATCCGACAATTGCCCGGTTTGCGCCAGCCCTTCGCCAAGGCGTACGACCCGGCTGAAGGCATCGACCACCACGAAACTGTCGCCCGCAGGCCGCGCGATCAGCAGGCGACAATTGTTGGTGCCAAGGTCGATGGCGGCATAGGATTGGCCAAACGGCCCATGAAAATAGGGCGCGGGCCGGGGGGCGGAGGCATCGGGCGTTTTGGCAGGAGCCTTGGCGCCGGATTTTGCCTGTGCCGATTTCGCTTGTGCCGATTTTGCCGCCACGCCGCGTTCGCGCGCCTTTGCCCCGCGCCTGCGCCTTGCGCCGCGCCGCGAAGTGGGGGGCGCTGCCGCCCCGGAATTGCTCTGCTCCGCAGGCACGACTGCGCCTTCGGGCTTACCGCCGGTTACGTCTACTCTCTGGTCCTTGCGCGGGGCGGCAGCGCGACTTTTGCGTGCCCGGCGCCTTGCTTTTTCCCCGCGCCTTTGAACCTTTGCTGGCGTGTCCGGCGGAGTGTGATCCGCCATGTGTAATTCTCAAAAATCTGTATCCCGCGAGATACGCGGGTAATGTTGCCCTCCATGCTAGCGCCGAGCGGCCTTCGGAGCAATGGTTGATAAGGAGGATTGTCGCATGGGGGGGCGATGCCCTGTCATTTTCCTCTTGACGGGTTGATAACAGGGCATTAGAGGCCCGCTCCACCGAACGGCATTGCCCTGTCGTCTAATGGTAAGACTACGGATTCTGATTCCGTCTATCGAGGTTCGAATCCTTGCAGGGCATCCAGTTCTTCTCAAATCAGTGACAACATTCCCGGCCTCAGGCCGCGGTCAGCATGATCGTGTCCAGCGTATAGGACCCGTCCTCCTCGATCCCGAAATGATCGGCCACTTCCTGACTGGCGCGCGCCTGGATGAGGCGAATCGCGGAGATGGCCGACGTGGGGGTGCGCATCCGGGCGGTCCATGCGGCAAATTCCATGCGCAGGCGGCCTTGCTGCTCATCCGTCACCGTGAAGCCCGCCTCGGCCAGCATTGCGGCCCATTGGTGCGCGCTGTAATTGCGCCCGTGCGAGGGGTCACGCAGCACTTCGATGGCCTGCAAATGGGTGTCGGCGGCGGCCGGCGACGGGGCGATCACATCGGCAAACACCGCCCGCCCTCCCGGTCGCAGCACACGGCGCGCCTCAGCCAGACCGCGCGCCACATCGCGCCAATGATGCGCGGAAAAACGGCAACCGATGAAATCGAAGCTGGCATCGGCAAAGGGCAGGGCTTCGGCGGCGGCGCGGGCGGTGACGATATGGGCGATGCCGCGCCGGGCGCTTTCCGCCTCCACGGCGGCCAGCATGTCGGCCGACAGGTCGCAGGCGGTGACGCGCGCGGCATGGGGCGCCATCGCATAGGCGACATGCCCCCCGCCGCAGCCCAGATCGAGCGCGTGAACAGGGCGCGCCTCGGCGGCCATGGCGGCGATATGGATCAGGTCCGCGCCCTGCGCATGGGTGGTGCTGGAAACGTAATCCTGCGCGGTGGCGCCGAACTGGTGCTGGACCAAAGTGTCGTGGCGGGTGGTCATGACTTTCTCCTTCGCCGCCGGGATGGCGCGGGATTTAACCTGTTACAATGGACATAATTATCCTGTTATAAAGCTTGCCATGCTGGATGATGAACATCGCAATCTGCTGGGCGCCTTTGTCCGCGCTCGCCGGGAGAGCATCGCGCCCGATACGCCCGCCATGCCAGAGCGCCGCCGCCGTACGCCGGGCCTGCGCCGCGAGGAACTGGCCGCGCGCGCTGGGATCAGCGTGACATGGGTGACGTGGATCGAGCAGGGCCGCGAGGTGCGCGCTTCAGCGCCAACGCTGGCGCGCCTGGCCGAGGGGCTGAGCCTGACCGGGGCGGAGCGGGCCTATCTCTTCACGCTGGCCGGGCGGGAGGACCCGCGCGATCCCTTTATGCCCGCCACGCAGGCCCCGGCGGCAATTGCGGCCATGGTCGAGGCGCTGCCCTGGCCCGCCTATGGGCTGGACCCGGCGTGGAGCGTGTGCTGCGCCAATTCGGGCGCGCGCGATCTGTTCGTGGGTCTGTTTGAGACCGAACCGGCCAATCTGCTGCGCTATATCTTCACCCATCCCCAGGCGCGCGCGCTGCTGCCCGATTGGGACGAGCGGTGCCACCGGGCGCTGGCCGAATTTCGGCGCGATTACGGGCGGGTGCTGGGCGATCCGCGCGTGGGGGCGATGGTGGAGGCGCTGATGGCCCAGAGCGCCGATTTCCGCGAGGCTTGGGCACAGCAAAAGGTGCTGGCGCGCGAGGGCGGCGCGCGCCGATTCCAGCACCCCACGCACGGGGCGCTATGCTTTACCCAGCACACTTTGGCCGAGGTCGAGCGCGGCGATTTCCGGCTGGTGGTGCTTCAGCCCTCAGCCTGAAAGCGCGCCACTTCGGCCAGAACGCGCGGCGCATGTTCGGGGCGGCAGATCAGCAGGTCGGGCAGATAGGTGTCGCGCTGATTATAGACCAGCGGTGATCCGTCGATCCGGCTGCAATGGAAACCATGGGCCAGAGCGACGGCGACCGGTGCGCAACTGTCCCATTCGAATTGTCCGCCCGAATGCAGGTAAATGTCGGCCTCGCCGCGAATCACGGCCATGGCCTTCGCGCCCGCGCTGCCCATGGGGACCAGTTCGGCGCTCAGTTCCTTGGCCACGAAGACTGCCTCGGCGGCGGGGCGGGTGCGGCTGACCACCATGCGCAGGACCGAAGGGGCGGGGGGGACGGCGACGGGCGCATCGCTGCGATACACCACGCCTTGGCCTCCATCCGCGCCCGGCAGCGCCACCGCGCCCAGCACCGGCGCGCCATTGACCGCCAGACCCACATGCACCGCCCAATCGGCCCGCGCCTCACCATATTCGCGGGTGCCGTCGACCGGATCGACGATCCAAACGCGCGACTGGTCGAGCCGCTCGAAATTGTCCTTTTCCTCTTCGGACAGCAACCCGTCCTCCGCCCGCTGCTGACGCAGGGCGTGGACGAGGAACTGGTTGGCCGTGGCGTCGCCCGCCTTGCCCAGATCCTTGCCCGTCACCAGCCCGCTGTCGCGCACGGTGATCAGCAATTGCCCGGCAACATGCGCCAGTTGGGCGGCCAGATCGGCATCGTTCAACATCAGATTTCCGCCGCCGGATCGTTGGGGGCAGCGCGCTCTGCGCCCCAGTTGATCGAGCTCCACACGCGTTCGTGGAAATAATAGAGCGCCACCTTGGTGATGATCTCGGTGCTGGCGATGGCGCCTGCCGTTTTGGCATTGCCGGAAAACAGCCAACTGAGAATGAAGGTGTCGATGCTGCCCAACACGCGCCAGCTGATGCCCTTGATCAGCGAGCGGCTATGGGTTTCATGGCCATTGAAGAGCAACATCTTCTACTTCACTCCCAGCGTTATTTTATCGCGTTTTTGCCAAGGCTCCGAGATGCTGGCGCATCAAGCCTTGGAAAGGCTCATGCGCCGCACCGGCTTTGACCATAGCGGCTCAGATTTCCGGCATCCAGTAATCGCCGAGCAATTTTGCCACGATCATTTCGGCGGCATCTTGCGGGCTGATCTTGGTCGTGTCGATGCGGATTTCGGGGTTTTCCGGTGCTTCATAGGGGCTGTCGATCCCGGTGAAGTTTTTCAGCGCCCCCGACCGGGCCTTCTTATACAGGCCCTTCACATCGCGCGCCTCGGCCACGTCCAGCGGCGTGTCGATGAAGACCTCGAAGAATTCGCCTTCGGGCGTCAGGCTGCGCGCCAGATCGCGTTCGGCGCGGAACGGGCTGATAAAGGCGGTCAGCACGATCAGGCCCGCATCGGTCATCAGACGCGACACCTCGCCCACGCGGCGGATGTTTTCGATGCGGTCGGCCTCGGTAAAGCCCAGATCCTTGTTCAGGCCATGGCGCACATTGTCGCCATCGAGCAGGAACGTGTGCTTGCCCAGCGCGTGCAGCTTCTTTTCGACCAGATTGGCGATGGTCGATTTGCCCGAACCCGACAGGCCGGTGAACCACAGCACGCCGGGGCGCTGGTTCTTGATTTCGGCGCGGGCCTCGCGGGTCACGTCCAGCGCCTGCCAATGGACGTTCTGGGCGCGGCGCAGGCTGAAATGCAGCATGCCGGCGGCCACCGTGCCATTGCCGATCTTGTCGATCAGGATGAAGCCGCCCAGCGCGCGGTTTTCCGCATAGGGTTCGAAGGTGATCGGGCGGTCGGTGGTGATTTCGGCCACGCCGATGGCATTCAGCTCCAGCGTCTTGGCCGCGCAATGTTCCATCGTGTTGACGTTGATGGTGTATTTGGGCGCCTGCACCGTGGCCGAAACCATCTGGGTGCCGATCTTCAGCCAATAGGCGCGGCCCGGGATCAGCGCATGATCGGCCATCCACACCACGCTGGCCTCGAACTGATCGGCCACCTGCGGGGGATTGCCGGCCAGCGCGATGACATCGCCGCGCGAGCAGTCGATCTCATCGGCAAAGGTCAGCGTGACCGATTGACCCGCGACCGCCTGATCCAGATCGCCGTCCAGCGTGACGATGCGTTCGACCGTGCTGGTCTTGCCGCTGGGCAGGACTCGGATGGCGTCGCCCGGTTTCACGCTGCCGCTGGCGATCAGGCCTGCAAAGCCGCGGAAATCGAGGTTGGGGCGGTTGACCCATTGCACCGGCATGCGGAAAGGCTTGGCGGAATCGCGCGTGGTGTCCACCTCGACCGTTTCGAGATGATCGACCAGACTGCGCCCGAAATAGGCGGGGGCCTGATACCACGGTGTGTTGTCCGACAGGGTGGTGATATTGTCGCCCATATAGCCCGAGATCGGCAGGGCGACAAAATCCTCGATGCCGATGCTGGAGGCAAAGGCGCGGTAATCGGCGACGATTTCGTCAAAGCGGGTCTGGGAATAATCGACCAGATCCATCTTGTTGACCGCCAGCACGATGTTGCGGATGCCGATGAGATGGGCAAGGAACGAGTGGCGGCGGGTTTGCGTGAGCACACCCTTGCGCGCATCGATCAGGATCACGGCGAGGTCGGCGGTGCTGGCGCCCGTCACCATGTTGCGCGTATATTGTTCATGGCCGGGCGTATCGGCCACGATGAACTTGCGCTTTTCGGTGTTGAAGAAGCGATAGGCCACATCGATCGTGATGCCCTGTTCGCGCTCGGCGGCCAGACCATCGACCAGCAGGGCAAAGTCAATGCCCTGACCCTGCGTGCCCACGCGCTTGGAATCGGCCTCAAGGGCGGCGAGCTGATCCTCAAAGATCATCTTCGAATCATAGAGCAACCGCCCGATCAGCGTCGATTTGCCGTCGTCCACCGACCCGCAGGTGATGAAGCGCAGCATCGTCTTGTGCTGATGCGTGTCGAGATAGGCGTCGATGTCCTCGGCAATCAGCGAGTCGACGACGTAAACCGGTTCCGGATGGGTGGTGTCGGTCATCAGAAATACCCCTGCTGCTTTTTGACTTCCATGCCTGCGCCGCCTGCATCCTTGTCGATGGCGCGCCCCTGCCGCTCGCTGGTGGTGGTCAGCAAGGTTTCCTGAATGACCTCAGGCAGGGTCTTGGCGCTGCTCTCCACAGCGCCCGTCAGCGGATAGCAACCCAGTGTGCGGAACCGGATCGAACGCATCACCGGGGTCTCGCCCGGCTGAAGGGGAAAGCGATCATCGTCCACCATCAGCAGCATCCCGTCGCGTTCAACGGTCGGGCGCTCCTCCGCAAAATACAAAGGCACGATGGGGATGTCGTTGAGATGGATGTACTGCCACACGTCCAGCTCGGTCCAGTTGCTGATCGGGAAGACGCGGATGGACTCGCCCTTGGCCTTCTTGGCGTTGTAAAGGTTCCACAGTTCCGGGCGCTGGTTCTTCGGGTCCCAGCCGTGCGAAGCGGTGCGGAAGGAGAAGATGCGCTCCTTGGCGCGGCTCTTTTCCTCGTCGCGCCGCGCGCCGCCAAAGGCTGCGTCGAAACCATACTTGTCCAGCGCCTGCTTCAACCCTTCGGTCTTCCACATGTCGGTGTGCAGCGCGCCATGGTCAAACGGGTTGATCCCGCGCTCCTGCGCCTCGGGGTTGTGATAGACCAGGAGGTCCATCCCTGAGAGTTCCGCCATCTTGTCGCGCAAATCATACATGGCGCGGAATTTCCACGTCGTGTCCACATGCAGCAGCGGGAAGGGCGGCGGCGCGGGATAGAACGCCTTGCGCGCCAGATGCAGCATCACGGCCGAATCCTTGCCCACCGAATAGAGCATCACCGGGTTTTCCGCCTCGGCCACCACCTCGCGGATGATGTGAATGCTCTCGGCCTCCAGACGCTCCAAATGCGTGAGCGTGGATCGGGCCAAACCTTGGGACATGGGTTCACTCCGGGAATTGCAATAAGGCGCCAAACGGCTTGGGCAGCCTACTACACGCGGCAAGGCGCAATTGGCCCCATGGCTTTTCTATCGCGGCCCAAAGCTATCTTTTGCGTTTTGGTTACGCTTATGAGCTCTGCTCAATCACCCAGATAGGGCGCGCGGCGCGGCAGGCTCAGGCTGACGAGGAAAACCATCACCATCATCGCGCTGACATACCAGTAGAACGCGCCCTCATGGCCCGCCTGCTTGGCCCAGAGCGCGGCATATTCGGCCGTCCCGCCAAAGATCGCGTTGGCCAGCGCATAGGAAAATCCCACGCCCAGCGCGCGCACCTGCGTGGGGAACAGCTCGGCCTTGATGATGCCCGAAATCGAGGTGTAGAAACTCATCAGCAGCATGGCGACGCAGATCAGCGCCCCCGCCATCACCGGCGATCCGGCCTTTTGCAGCAGCGCGATCAGCGGCACCGTCAGTACCGCCAGCCCGCCGCTGAAAATCAGCATATTGGCCCGCCGCCCGATCCGGTCCGACAGCGCACCCATCACCGGCTGGATAATCATGAACAGAAACAGGCTGACCGTCATCACCCGACTGGCCGTGGTGATCGGCAGACCTGCGGAATTGACCAGATATTTCTGCATATAGGTGGTGAAGGTGTAAAAGGCCAAAGACCCGCCCGCCGTGAACCCCAGCACCGAAAGGAACGCGCGCGGATATTGGCGCAGCAGAGCGATCAGGCTGCCCGCCTCTTGGGCTTGGCGTGCCTCGGCGCTGCCGCTTTCCTCCAGCCTTGATCGCGCCGCCAAGGCCACCAGCGCCGCCAGCGCCCCGATCACAAAGGGAATGCGCCAGCCCCATGCCTTTAACTCCGCCTCAGGCAGGAGCGATTGCAGGATCACTACCAGCAGCGCGGCCAGCAATTGTCCGCCCACCAGCGTGACATATTGAAAGGATGAGAGAAAACCGCGCCGCCCTTCTGTCGCGATCTCGCTCATATAAGTGGCCGCCGTGCCATATTCGCCGCCCAGCGCAAAACCCTGCACCAGTCGCGCGGCCACCAGCAGGGCGGGCGCCAGCGTGCCGATGCTGGCATAGGTGGGCAGGCAGGCGATGGCCAAAGACCCGGCCGCCATCGTCACCACCGAGATCACCAGCGCCAGGCGGCGCCCATGCCGGTCGGCAAAGCGGCCAAACCACCAGCCTCCGATGGGCCGCATCAGAAAGCCCGCCGCAAACACCCCCGCCGTGTTGAGCAATTGCCCGGTGGGGTCGGCCTTTGGAAAGAAGGCTCCGGCGAAATAGATCGAGCAGAAGGCGTAGATGTAAAAATCAAACCATTCGACCAGATTGCCGCTGGAGGCCGCGACAATCGCGGCGATGCTGCCCTGCTTGCGGCTCACGCAGCATCCTCCAACCCCAATGGCCCCAACCAATGCCGAACCAGCGCCAGATGCAGCCGAATGCCGGTTTCCATCACCCCATCGTTGAAATCATAATGCGGATTGTGCAGCGGCGGCGGATTGTCGCCCACCCCTTGCCCCAGCCAGATATAGGCGCCGGGGCGGACCTGAAGCATGAAGGAGAAATCCTCCGAGGTCGCCGCAGGTTCAGGCGCGCGCAGGGCCGTTCCCACGGTCGCAGCCACGGCCAAAGCATCCTGCGCGGCGGCGGGATCATTGATCGTGGCGGGGTAATAGCGGGTATAGTCCACGCTGGCCTCGACCTCGAAACTGGCCGCAATGCCCGCCGCGATCTGACGCAGGCGCTGTTCGATCCGGTCCTGCACAGCCGGGTCAAAGGTCCGCACGGTGCCGCCCACGCTCACCTCATCGGGGATCACGTTGAACGCCTGTCCGCCGCGGATCTGGGTGATGGAGAGAACGGCATTCGCGCTGGCCGGGATGTTGCGCGCGACGATGGAGTGCAATTGCTGCACCAGAGCGGCGCTGGCCAGCACCACGTCATGGGCGTCATGGGGGATGGCCGCATGGCCGCCCTTGCCCGACAGCACAATCGTGAACCGGTCCGCCGCGCCCATGATCGGCCCGGCGCGCGTGGCGATCGTGCCTGCGGGCAGGCTGGGCCAATTGTGCAGCGCATAGACCCGATCGCAGGGGAAACGCTCGAACAGCCCGTCCTCGATCATCGCCTTGGCGCCGCCTTGCCCTTCCTCGGCGGGCTGGAAAATGAAATGGATCGTGCCGTTGATGCCGCTGTGATCGGCGGCCAAAGCCTGCGCCGCGCCCAGCAGCATCGCCATATGCCCATCATGCCCGCAGCCGTGGAAACATCCCGGAATGGTGCTGGCATAGGGCAGGCCGGTTTTCTCATCGATGGGCAGCGCGTCCATATCCGCGCGCAGGCCTATCGAGCGGGGGCCATTCCCTGCGCGCAAGCTGGCCACCACCCCGGTCCCGCCGATGCCCTCATGCACCTCCAGCCCGATGGCGCGCAATTGCTGCGCCAGTACCCCAGCCGTGCGATGTTCGGCAAAGCCCAGTTCGGGATGGGCATGAATATCGCGGCGCAGCGCCACCAGAGGGGCGATCAGCCCGGCAAGATCGGTCATCGGTTCAGCCTTTGCGCCCGGTGATGGGCAGACCAAGGGTGATAATCCGGTATCGCGCAGGGAGATAGGCGTAAATTAGCTCACCCGGCCTGCTCCGGCTTGTTCGCCATATGCCAGCCCAGCGCCTCGACCTTTTCCAAAATAGTGTCGGCCAGAGGCGATGGCGGGATCACCTCGCCCCATGCGCGGTGAAAGCACAAAAGCCAGCCCTCGATCTCCGCCGCGCCGATGGGGGCGACGAAATGGCGCATACGCAGGCGCGGATGGCCATATTTGTCGGTATAAAGCGGCGGTCCGCCCAGCCAGCCGGTCAGATATTCGAACAATTTCTCCTCCGCCCGCGCAAGGGAAGGCGGATGCACATCGCGGCAGGCCTTGGCCTCGGGCAGCGTGTCCATCAGCGCATAGAAACGCGCGACCAGCGCCCGCACGACCGGCTCGCCGCCAAAGGCATCGTAAGGTGTCTGGCTCATGCGCGCGCCCATTCGATAATCCGGCGCGCATCCATCGCGCCCGCCTGCCGCTTGATCTCGCGCCCGCCGCGGATCAGCATCAGCGTGGGGATCGAGCGGATGCCATAGGTCGCGCCCAGTCCCTGTTCGGCCTCGGTATCGACCTTGACCACGCGGATAAAGGGTTCGAGCGCGGCGGCGGCCTGTTCATAGGCGGGCGCCATCGCCCGGCACGGCCCGCACCACGGCGCCCAGAAATCGACCAGCACCGGCAGCGTGCCGCGATGGACATGGGCCGCAAAACCGGCGGCGTCCAATGCCAAAGGATGGCCGGTGAACAGGCCCTTGTGGCATTTGCCGCATTGCGGCCCATCGCCCAGCCTTTCGCGCGCCACGCGGTTGGCGCCCCCGCAATGCGGACAGATCACGATCTCGCTTGTCATCCCTCCCATGTAGCGCGGCGGGCGCCTAATTCCAGAGGCGGGATTAAAAGGTGAAGCCGGCCAGCAATTCGGCGACATTGGCGCGCAGCCTTTGCAGCAGATCGAAGCGGACCCCCGCGCCTGCCATCGTGATGCGCGCGCCGCCGCTGGTATGGACCACATTGCTTTCATAGGTCGCGCCGATGCCGATCAGCGTTCCGGCCCATGGACGATACTGGATCTGGGCCAGACTGGTGGTGCTGGCGCTGTCGCTGATGCGGATGCCATGATCGGCCGCCGTGCCCACAATCTCGGCCGCGCCCAGTTTGATGAACCAGTGGCCATCTTCGCTTATGGGCAGGGTGACATGGCTGGGCAGCACCAGATTGCTCAGCGACAGCGCGGGGCTGGCCGGAGCCCCCGGCGCGCCATAGGCCCCCAGCCGCGCCTGAACCGCGCCGAACAATTCGTCGCTGTTCATATCCACGGTCAGGCCCGAGGCGCCAAATTCGCGGGCCAGCAGGTCGCGCGGGGTGGGACTGGCTTCCTGCGCATGGACGGGCCAGGCAAGCGTAGAGCAGGCAAGGGCCAGCAGCGCCGGGGCAAGGGCCCCCCGGCACTTCGGGAAAAAACAACAAACCATGGAGCAATCTCATTCGGGCGGCCTGCGGATGGTCGCAGGCCGCCCCGATCATCATTTCCGGGGGAAGTAATTGCCCGGCACGTAAATGGGCATCGAATCCTCCCATTTGCTGTCGGTGACGATGCGCTTGTTGCCGCCATCCCAGTCGCACACCCAGATCTGGCCATATTGCTGGAAGGTCATTTCATAGAGCGCCGCCTCGTCGCGGAAGCCCTGTTCCGATCCCGACCACAGGATGCGATTGTCATAGGACCACACCGCATGGCCGTCCGAACCCTCATGGGTGGTGATGCGGTGCAATTTGCCGGTGTCGGGTTCGATCGTGTAAACGTCGAAATTGCTGTCGGCGCGCTTGCGGGTGAACACGATCCACTTGCCGTTGGGCGACCAGCCGGGAAGATTGTCGGCCTCCTGCGTCAGCACGGTGACCTTCTTGGTGGTCAGGTCCATCAGGCGCAGGCCCTTCTCCTTCTCGCTCCACACGCGGAACACGATGCGGTTGGGGTTGGTGGGATCGACGCTGGGGAAGCCGGAATGGACGGTGCCGTCGGTCATCTGTTCGGCCCCGGTGCCGTCGCGGCGCACGCGCCAGATGGCGGCGGTCTCATGGCCCCGCTCGGCAAACCAATAGCCGAGGCCGAAGACGATCCATTTGCCGTCACCCGACCAACTGGGCTGAAACGCGCCCGCCAGCCCCATTTTGACGCGGGCAATGTCGAGCCCGTGGCCGGAGGATTCAAACACCTTCAATTTGCCGCTGCCATCGGGGCGCATGATAAAGATCGAGGAATTGCCCAACTGCTTTTCGGTATAGACCAGCCAGCCATCGCGTCCGATAATCGGGAACACGTCCATGTGGCGGTAATCCCAGTCCTTGTCCCAACTGAACAGCTCCTTGCCCAGCGGGCGGATCGGCTGGAACGAGGTCTTTTCGTAGATCACGCTCTTGCTATCCGCGCTCCAGCGGGGCGAACGGAACTTGCCCAGCACCGGCGCGCGGTCCGATGTGTAATGCAGCCCTTCGTTCGGCCCGTATTTGACCAGATAGCCGATCTCGGTGTCATTGATGAATTGCGGTTGCAGCTTCAGATCGTTGCCGCTGGTGTGATAGGTCCATTCGCGGCTGGCCAGATCCATCGAGACGATCTGCGAGGGCGTCTTGCCGACATAGTTCGGACGGCGGGCGCCCCATGTCGCCTCGCGGCTGAGTTCGTGGAAAACAATCCGCGTGCCATCGGGCGAGAATTTGGGCGAGCCGAGGCAATATTCGGGGCGCTGGGCCAGCTTTTCAAAGCCGGTGCCATCGACGCGGATGCGATAGATCGCCAGCTCCTGCGTATGCTCCCATCCCGCGCCGCCATCATGGCCGTACCAGCGTGTGTTGCGATCGGACGAGAACGCCAGCCATTGCCCGTCGGGCGACCATGCCGGGCGGAAATAGCCATCGGGCATGCCAAGCTCGCCATGGATGTCGCCAATGCCGGTCAATTGCCTGAGCGCGCCGCTGGCGATGTCCAGCACCCAGATATTGGCGCGATAGCCATTGCGGGTGGACACAAAGGCCAGCTTCGTCCCATCGGGCGAAAGCACGCCCGCATCATCCACATTGTCCGAGGCGACCAGCGGCTCGATACCCGTGCCGTCGATTTTGGCACGATAGATATCGCTTTGCCCATCGCCCCGGCGTTCGGAGGTGAAGGTCACGAAATCGCCCTTGGCGCTGGGGGCGCCATTGTAATCATACTGGCTCTCGCCCAGCAGCTTGCGTTCGCCCGTGCCGTCGAGATTGGCGATGAAAAGCTGCGAGATCGAGGGGGCGATGCGGTTCATGAACATCACGCCCTTTTTGCCCGCCACGGCGGCCTGCGCCGCGCCGCCGGCCGCCGTGGCCAGAGACGCCAGCGAGGCGCCCAGAAATTTACGTCGATCCATCAGACATGTCTCCGAATTTATGCCGCATCGGGCGCCCGTTGTCCGGGCCGTGGATGATCTATGGGCAGAGTGCGGGGGGAATTGCACCCCCCATGGCGGCGATCTTATCCCGTTGCATCACCTTTGGATCGCCCGCCGGAGGCCGGGGCCGCGCTCTAGTGCGCCAGTTGCGGGTTCTTTTCCCGCTCGATCATCCGGTCGATCATGCGCAGCGCCATGATCGGCGCGCGGTCGATGGCGATGGCGGTGCGCTGGCGCAATCCGGTTTCCTCCTGCTCGCGCTGGATGGCGGTCACCATGTCCTTGTCCTCGTTGAAGGTCTTTTCCAGACTGGCGCGCAAACCCGCCTCGAATTCGGCGTCATCCTGCCGGAAATTGCGCAGGTGGAGCCAGAAGAAATGGGTCGAGCTGTCGGTTTCGGGGGTGAGGAACTTATAGCTGAAATTGCGCAGGCCCCCATGCATCAGATTATGCTCGGAGCGCTCCATGCCCGCCGGGATCACGGCAATATCGACAAAGCTGGTGGCGGGCAGTTCGAAATGGAACGAGACTTGGCGGTCTACATGGGAATCGCCAAAATCGCGGCTTTTGCGGTCGAGCGGGGTGGGCGGCACATCCTCGATCCAGCGATAGGCTTTCAACCCATGCTCGCCCTGCGCCACCTGCACCGGCACATCCTTGGCCGCGCGATTGCCGATGGTTTCCTTGTGCAGAAAGGTGGTGTGGGCCGGGTCCATCAGGTTTTCGATCTCGATCCGGTAATTGCCATTGTGATGCTGATAGCCCCCGGTGATCGCGGCCCAGCCTTCTTCCCCATACCCTGCGATCCGGGGCAGGCGCGCCGGATCGGCCCGTCCCACCCCGGTCCAGATCCAGACCAGACCATAGCGTTCGACCGCCGGATAGGCGCGGGTGCGCGCGGTGGGGGGGATGATGTCCTGTCCGGGGATGGCGATACAGGCGCCCTGTGTGTCGAACACCATGCCGTGATAGCCGCAGCGCAGGCCCCCATCGGCGCACTCGCCCATGGACAGCGGGGCAAGCCGGTGCGGACAGCGATCCTCCAGCGCGCCCACCGCGCCATCGGGCGCGCGAAACAGCACGATGCGTTCGCCCAGCAACCGGCGGGCCAGCGGGCGTTCGGTGATCTCCTGGCTCCATGCCGCGGCGTACCAGTGGTTGCGGACAAAGCCCTGCGTGAAATCGGCCTTGATCGACATAGCATTTCCTCGTCCCATTATTCGAATATGGGCCAAGGATAGGCGCGCGCTTCCGCGTGAAAAAGGCGCGGTTCCGAACGGCAATGTTGCGCATTCCGCACGCCCAAGGCGCGCCCTTGTCGGCAAACCTGCGGCGCGACATGGATTGTCGCCAAACCCGCGGCGTGACATGGATTGTCGCTAAACCCGCGACAGTGCATTGCAGGCGCGGCTATCGAACCGGGCGGGGCGCTCGGTTAAGCATTCTCCCATGATCGGAACCGTCCACCCGCGCTGCCATGGCGCCGGGCAAAGAGACGAACAATGGGAGAGTTTATGAGCCATCAGAGCGCCATTTCGCGCATGCGCAGCCTTGCGCTGTCCTGCACCATGTTGATCGCGCCCGTCGCCGCCCCCATCGCTGCCCACGCGCAGCAAAGCGGTCAATTGGGCGAGATCATCGTCACCGCGCAAAAGCGGTCCGAAACCGCGCAGAATGTGCCGGTGGCGATTTCCTCGCTCGATCCCGTCCGGCTGGAGCGCGCCTCGATCACCGATACGACCGAGTTGAAGCAGCTTAGCCCCGCGCTCAATTTCAACACCAACCTTGGCGGGTTTGGCCAACCGCGCATTCGCGGCATCGGCACCACCGCCACCGGGCCGGGCATTGAAAACCCGGTCGCGACCTATGTGGACGGGGTTTATATCGGATCATCCACCGGTGCGATCTTTCAACTGGCCGATGTACAGCAGGTCGATATTTTGAAAGGCCCGCAAGGCACGCTGTTCGGCCGCAACGCCACGGGCGGCGTGATACAGGTGACGACCAAGGCGCCCAGTCAGGATTTCCACGCCTCGGGCCAGATCCGTTATGGCAATTACGATACGTGGGGCGGGTCGGCCTATCTGTCGGGCGGGCTGGCGCAGGGGCTGACCGCCAGCATCGCGGGCGTCTTCAACCAGCAGGACAAAGGCTATGGCATGAACCTTGCCACCGGCCATCAGGTGCAGAAGGGCTGGGATTACGGGTTGCGCGCCAAGCTGCACTGGGCGTCCGAGGATGGCGCCACCTCGATCACGCTGGCGGGCGATTATGCCAAACTGAGCCGCAGCGATCCGGCGATCCGCACCTATCAGGGGCTGACCATCCTGGGAACGCCGACGCCGGGCGGGCCGCGCGACATCAACCTGAACGTCGATCCGCGCGTCAACACGCGGCAGGGCGGGGGGATGATGAACATCCGCCATGATTTCGCGGCCATGCAACTGGTCAGCATCACCGCCTATCGCGAGGCCCAGCTTTTCACCATCATCGATGCGGATCAAACACCGGCGGGCAGCCTGACCTTCAGCGAGATCCAGAAGGACCGCCAGTTCACGCAGGAGGTGCAATTACTCTCCACCGCCAAGGGGCCGTTCAAATGGGTGCTGGGCGGGTTTTATATGTGGTCACAGGGCAAATATGACCCGATCACCACGCGCGGCGTACTGGCCTGCGGCTATGCCTGCGCCGATTTCAGCATCAACCAGAAGGTCAAACAGACGCTCAACTCCTATGCTGCCTTCGCGCAAGGCTCCTATGCCATCGACCCGGCCACCAATCTGACGCTGGGCCTGCGCTATACCGGCGACCGGCGCCAGATGGAGGAAAGCCAGACCATCACCACCGTCCCCTTCTTCGGCGCGACCAGCGTGGTCAATGTCAACGCTCCCTTGGTCAGCAAGACTTTTCCCAAGCTGACATGGCGGGCGGCGCTGGATCACCGCTTCTCGCCGCAGGCCATGGCTTACGCTTCTTATAATCGCGGCTTCAAGAGCGGGTCCTATCAGCCCGACAGCTTCCCGCCGCAGGTGTTGCAGCCCGAAACGGTCGATGCTTTCGAGGTGGGGCTGAAAACCGATCTGATGGATCGCCGGGTGCGGTTGAACCTTTCGGCCTTCTATTACGATTACACCAATATTCAGGCGAACCAGATCATTCAGGGTCAGCTCTACGTCTATAACGCCCCCGGCTCGATCAATTATGGCCTCGACGCGGATCTGGCGGTGAAGGTCACGCCCGAGCTGACGCTGACCGCCAGCGCGGCATGGCTGCATGCGCGGTATAAGAACGGGTTCAACACGCCCTTCTGGTCGGTGCCGATTCCCAATGCGGCCTCGAATGCCAATCCGTTCTTCCACGCGGTGGGCGGCAATTCGGTGATCCAGTGCGTGGCGGGGACGAATTATGCGGGCACGGTCTTTGCCCCTTGCGATGCATCGGGGCGCCATGTGCAGAACACGCCTGATGTCACGCTCAACGCCGGGTTCGATTACACCACCGCACTGGGCAATGGCACGATCAGCCTTGCGGGCAATGCCTATTACAATGGCGGCTATTACGATGATCCGCAAAACCGGCTGCAACAGCGCCATTATACCCTGCTTGACGCCTCGCTGACCTATAGCGCGCCGGGGGATCGCTGGTACGCCAAGGCATGGGGCAAGAATCTGGCCGACGCCTTTTACTCGCAGCAGCAGAATGCACTGGATGTGGGCGATAACCGGGTGGCTGCTCCGCCGCGCACCTATGGGGTGACGCTGGGCTTCAAATACTGATCGGGGGGGCTCTCGTGCATAATCCTTTCGCTTTGCCCGCCGCGATCCCCTTCTATCCGCAATTCGGCCTGTTCAGCGTGGCGGGCGGGCTGGTGCGGCAATGGGAGTATAATGGCTGGAAGCCGGAAAGCCTGTCGTGGAAGCGCTCCTGCTATATCCACGCAGGCCTCTCGGGCATGGGCCAGATCACCTATCGCGGGCGCGATGCCGGGGCGTTCCTGGCGCAGACCTTTGTGAACGGCTTTGCCAAGTTCCGGGTGGGCACGGCCAAACATGCGATCGCCTGCGATGGGAATGGCAGAATCGCGGGTCATGGCGTGTTGCAGAAATTGGGCGAGGAGGAGTTCAAACTCTATGTTGCCGGGGCTTGGGCGCCCTATGCCTTTTCGCGCTTTTCGGGCGATGTGGAGCAGGTGGTCAGCGATGATTTCCTGTTCCAGATCGCCGGGCCGACCGCGCTGGCGGCGCTGGAGGCGGCAACGGGCGAATCCCTGCGCGACATTGCCTTCCTACGCTATCGCCAGACGCAGGTGGCGGGGCACGGCGTGCAGATCATGCGGTTGGGCATGGCGGGGACGCTGGCGTTTGAACTGCATGGCCCCATGGCCCATTCGCCCGAAATCTATGATGCGATCCTGCGTGCAGGCGCCCCCCATGGCATCGAGCCGCTCGGCTGGCAGACGTTTCAGGTGAACCATGTCGAGGGCGGCTTTCCCCAGCAGTTCTGGACCTTTTCCTCATCGATGCATTGGGACGCAGGTTGGCGGGCGTTTATGGGGGGCCGTTTCCCCGATCCGCAGATGGCGGGCAGCATTGCGCCTGATGACACACGCGCCCGTTGCCGCACGCCCGTCGAGGTGGGCTGGGAAAAGTCGGTGCGGCTCGACCATGATTTCACCGGCCGCTCGGCGGTGGAAGAGGAACTGGCCAACCCACGCCGCACGGTGGTGACGCTGGAATGGGAAGCGGACGATGTGATCGACATCTATGCCTCGCATTTTCGCGAAGGGGCGGAGTATAAATATCTGGAGATCCCGGTTTCCCCCGCCAATCGTGGGGTCTGCGGCCATGCCGATCATGTGATGAAGGGGGATCGGGCCGTGGGCGTCTCCTCCGGCACGGTCTACAGCTATCATTTCCGCAAGGTCATTTCCCACGCCACGATCGATAGGGCGCAGGCGGTGATCGGAAACGCGGTCACGGTGCTGTGGGGCGATCATGGCGGGCCTATCAAGGAGGTGAGAGCCAGAATCGCGCGCTTTCCCTATCTGGATGAGGGCCGCAATCAGAGCATAGATTTGGAGAGGACGTGATGCAGCGTCGGATGATGTTGAAGGCCGGGGGTGTTGCTCTGGCCATGATGGCGGGCGGATTACGGGCACAAAGCCCCAAGGCCCGCATCGTCCTGCTCGGCACGGCGGGCGGCCCGCCGCCGCATCTGGCGCGCAGCCAGCCCGCAACCCTGCTGGAGGTGGGCGGCAAGCGATACCTGATCGATGCGGGCGAGAATGCGGGCCAGCAATTGCTGCGCGCCGGGGTCCAGCCCTCGAAGGTGGATCTGACCTTGCTGACCCATCTGCATTGGGATCACACGCTGGGGCTGGATTATCTGATGGCGACGGGCTGGATGCTGGGGCGCAGCGTGCCCATGCCGATCTGGGGCCCGCCCGGCACGCGCAAGCTGGTCGAACGCACCGCCTTGGCCATTGGCGTTGGCGAGGATATTTTCCGCGCGCAGGCCGCCGCCCGCCCGCCTTTGGCCGGGCTCTATCCTCCGCGCGAGTTCGATGTGAGCGCGCCGCAGGTGATTGCCGAGCAGGACGGGGTAAAGATCAGCGCGGTGGCCAACAGCCATTTTGCGCAGATCCGCAGCGCCCCCCATGATTACGGCGTGGACAAGGCCTATGCCTATCGCTTCGACACGTCGGCCGGCAGCGTGGTGTTCACCGGCGACACCGGGCCTTCGCCTGCGCTGGGCGAACTGGCCAGGGGGGCCGATGTGATGGTGTCGGAAATCGTCGATCTGGAATCGATCCGTGCGGGATTGGTGGCCAATGGCACGGCTGGCGCGGCGCTGGATATGTTGATGCAGCATATGGCGCATCAACACCTGACCCCCGAGGCCTTGGGCACGATGGCCAGCGCGGCGGGGGTGAAGAAGCTGGTGTTGACCCATTTCGTGATGGGCAAAGGTGGAGAGGGGGAAAGCCTGCTTGCACCGCTGCGCCGTGCCTTCCCCAAGGGTGAGATTATTCTGGGGCGCGATCTGCTGGAAATCCCGCTGGGGTAAGGCGTCGGGCCGCATCCAGCGTGTTGCGCAGCAGGCAGGCGATGGTCATCGGCCCCACGCCGCCCGGAACCGGGGTGATGACGGCGGCGTGATCGCATTCATCCGCCGCCACATCGCCCACGATCATCGCGCGGCCATCCGGGCCGGGAGTGCGGTTGATGCCCACGTCGATGATGATCGCGCCGGTCTTCACCCAATTCCCCCGCACCAGATGTGCAACGCCTGCCGCTGCGATGATGATGTCGGCGCCCCGGCATATCTCCGGCAATCCGCGCGTGTGAATATGCGTCACCGTTACCGTGCATTCGCGTTCGAGCAGCAGCAGCGCGGCAGGTTTGCCCACGATGTTCGATTTGCCGATCACCACGGCCTTCAAACCCCGGAAATCCTCCACCACCTGTTCGAGCAGCAACATGCAGCCCAGAGGCGTGCAGGGCACCAGTCCGCCTTGCTTGCCGGTGGAGAGGCGCCCGACATTGACCGGATGGAACCCATCGACATCCTTGCCCGGCGCGATGGCATCCAGCACCCGGTCTGCCGCCATTCCGGCTGGCAGCGGCAATTGCACCAGAATGCCATGCACCCCCGGATCGTCATTGAGCGCACCGATCAGCGCCAGCAATCGCGCCTCATCGGTGGTGGCGGGCAGGCGATGTTCGATCGAGACAATCCCCACCCGCGCCGCCGCCTTGCGCTTGCGCGATACATAGATGTGGCTGGCGGGATCATCGCCCACCAGCACCACCGCCAGCGCGGGGGACGTATCCATCGTTGCCACGATGCCGCGCAATTCCTCCTCGATCTCGCGGGCCAGAAGGTCGCCCCTGAGCACCTGCACCATCGTCAGTTTCCGAAAACCACGGTGCGCGCGCCGTTGAGGAACACCCGATGCGTCAGATGCCAGCCCACCGCCCGGCCCAGCACGCGGCTTTCGATTTCGCGGCCCTTGCGCACCAGATCCTCGGGCGTGTCTTCATGCGATACCGCTTCGACGGCCTGATGGATGATCGGCCCCTCGTCCAGGTCGGCGGTGACATAATGGGCCGTCGCGCCGATCATCTTGACCCCGCGCGCATGGGCTTGATGATAGGGTTTGGCGCCCTTGAAGCTGGGCAGGAAGGAATGGTGGATGTTGATGCAGCGGCCCGAGAGGAAGGCGGCCAGATCGTCCGACAGGATCTGCATATAGCGGGCAAGGATGACCAGTTCGGCCCCGGTTTCCTCGACCAGCGCCTTGATGCGGGCCTCCTGCCTCGCCTTGGTGTCGCGGGTGATGGGCAGGTGGTGGAAGGGGATGTCGCCGATCTGGCTGACGGTCATCGCGTCCTTGGGATGGTTGCCCGCGATGGCGACGATCTCCATCGGCAATTCGCCCATGCGCTGTTTATACAGCAGATAACCAAGGCAATGGTCGAATTTCGACACCAGAATCAGCGTCCGAACCGGGCGTTCGCTGGGCGTCAGGCGCCAGTCCATCGCAAATTGCGCCGCCAGATCGCGCATCGCCGCCTCCAGCCCTGCGCCATCGCCCTCTGCCTCGAACACCACGCGCAGGAAGAACCGCCCTGTTTCGCGATCATCGAACTGGCGCGAATCGAGGATATTGCCGCCATGCGTCAGGATCGCGCCCGATACGCCATGGACAATGCCGGGCCGGTCGGGACAGCTCAGCGTGAGGGTGAAGGACTGGGTCATGCTCTCTCTCCTGAATATTATGTCTGAATGGGGGATCAGGCCGAACGGGCCAGCGGCGCGCGGGCGCCGTCGAGCCAGCCTGCGAATTGGGCAAAGCCGCCAAAGGGAAACACATGCAGATGGACCGGGCCGAGAGCCTGTGCGCTCAGCCCGTCCTGCAACTGGCCCAGAAAGCGGTCCGGCCCGGCGTTGCCCAGCAGGCGGGTGAGCGAGAGGCCATATTTGCCCACCACCCCGGCCGAAGCCGCCACCCCGCAGCGCGCGGCAAAGCGCAGCAGGGTGCGTACGCTGGCTGGGCCCGGAATGCCGATGCGTACCGGAGCGGTGATCCCGCGCGCGCGCAGTTCGTGGAGCCAGCGCAGGACCTGGCCCGCGTCAAAGGAGAATTGCGTGACGATCTGCGCCTCGATCCCGTGCTGGCGCAGGGCCTCGATCTTATCCTCCATCGCGGCCCACAGGATGGCGGGGGCAACATCGGGATGGCCGTCGGGGTGGCCCGCAAGGCCGACATGGGCGAAGCCATGCCGCTCGATCAGGCCCGAACGGATGACCGAGAGACTGTCGGTAAAGGGGCCGATGGGCGCGGAAAGGTCGCCCGCGATCAGGAACAGCGAGGAGGAATGCGGGCGCAGCGCGGCCAGCAGGCCATCGAGCGCATCAAGGCCGGCAATGCGGCGGGCCGAGAGATGCGGCACAGGCGCAAAACCGGCCCGCGCCACAGCGGCGCAGGCGGCAATGCGGGCCTCATCGCCTTCCTCGGGCAGCCATGGGACAAAGACCTGCGCGGGGCGCAGGCCATCGGCATCCAGCGCGCCCAGCGTGGCGACATCCTTTGTCGTGGCTTCGATACTATAGGCGTTGAAAAGGGCGTTCATGGCTAGGATCGTTCCTTGGGTTGATCCTTTTCGCCTGCCATTGTTGCGGGCGGGGCGGTAGCATCCGAACCTGCAACAATCCCGTGCCGCCATGACGGCAAGTGGCGCAATTTCGCGCTTTTGGGCCGGGGACGATTGTGCCCGTTCCCGCGACAATGTTGCCCCGATTTAGGCAATACCTTGGCCCCGGTGGGGCTTGCTAATCCTTGGCTTGCGCCGCGCTCTTGCGGCCCCGTGAAGACAAGAGGATTGCCCGATGAAACCCAAGAGCCTGCAACAGGCCATTGACGATGCCGGTTCGCCGATGGGCGTGGTGTGGAAACCCGATGCCAAGGCGTGGAGCGTGCCGGTGATTGCGCCCGAATATGCCGGATGGCGGGCCGAACAGGCGGCGTGGCGCGATGGCGTGGCGCTGTCGGATCTGTCGCATCATATGTGGGATCTGTGGATCGAGGGGCCGGACGCACTGCGCCTGCTGAAAGACTACAGCGCCAACAATTACGAAAATTTCGTGGTGGGTCAGGCCAAGCAATTTGTGCCCGTCACGGCGCGGGGCAATTTGATCACCGATGGCATCCTGATGCGCGATGCGCCCGAACGCTTCAACCTGTCGGGCGTGCCTGCTTCGCAAAGCTGGATCCGGTATCAGGGCGAAAAGGGCGGCTATGATGTGGCCATGACGGTGGACCCGGATTCGGGCCTGCGCAAGGAAGGCGATCCGCTTATCTTCCGCTTCCAGATTCAGGGGCCGTTGGCCATGGCGCTGTCGGAAAAGCTGTTTGGCGGGCCGCTACCCTCGACCAAGTTCTTCCACTCGACGCCGGTCGAGCTGGGCGGGGCGCATTTCCGCGCGTTTCGTCATGGCATGGCGGGCATGCCGGGCTATGAATTCATCGGCGACTGGAAGGATGCCGCCGCCGTTAAGGAAGCCATCCTGAAGGCAGGCGAAGAGTTTGGCCTGCATCACGTGGGCGGCAAGGCCTATTACACCAATGGTATCGAGAGCGGATGGATCCCCACGCCTACGCCCGGCGTGTTCACCGATCCCGAATTGCGCGATTACCGCGAATGGCTCTCGGTCTTTTCCTATGAAGGGCAAAAGCCGCTCCACGGCAGCTTTTATTCCGACAATATCGAGGATTACTACGTCTCGCCCTTCGAACTGGGCTATGGCAAGTCGATCAGCTTTACCCATGATTACCTTGGCCGCGAGGCGCTGGAAAAGGCCAAGGGCGATTATCGCCGCCGCAAGGTGACCTTCGTGTTCGACGAGGCCGATTTGGCCCGCGTGTTCGGCCGGCCCGATTATCTCAACACCTATGGCCGCTATCGTGTCGAGAAGGATGGCAAGATGGTCGGCATGTCCTTCCAGACCGGCCTGATCGGGCCGCTGAACACGATCCTCTCGCTGGGGCTGGTGGACAAGGAACATGCCGCCCCCGGCACGCAGCTCGAGTTTGTCTGGGGCGAGCATCCGGGGCCGGGGCATGATGCGGGCGGCGATTACGGGTTCGAGCGGTTGAAAGTCACCGTGGCGCCTTCTCCCTATAATGACCATGCGCGGGGGGAGTATCGGAAGGATTAAATTGGGGAGGGGGACCGGTTTCGGTTCCCCCTTTTTTAGGTTTAAGGGGCCTCCGGCGGGTTAAGGGCGGGGGCCCTTAACAATCCCGTTAATGGGTGGCGTTTGGTTGGAGGACGGGGTGTTGACCTGATGGTTGAAAAGCCTGCGGCGCGGTAAGGTGATCCCTATCCGCGCCGCAGGCTTTTACATTCAGACGCCGCTATAGAGCGCCTTGGCCGAAATCGATGCACAACACAGACAGTAGCGGGATTGCAAAGGGACCGAGTCCCTTTGCCCGCCGGAGGCACCTGAACTTAATTCACCCCCGCCCCTTAAACTTCTCGCCCAGAAACGAGATCAATGCCCGCGTTTTGCGCGGCGCATCCCCGCCCGGCGGAAAGGCGACATAGAGCGGACGCAACTCGGGCGGATTATGCGCCATGACTTCGACCAGAGCGCCTTGTTCGAGCGCGCGCCACATGATCCCGCGCGGCAGCATGGCGATGCCCAGCCCCACCTCGGCGGCCTCGCGCAGGGCAAAGACGCTGTTGGAGGCGAATTTCGGGGGCAGGCGCAGGGGCAGCCTGTCGCCATTGGCCAGCACCCATTGCGTATCGCCCAGCTTGCCGAGGCATTCGTGGCTTTCCAGATCGGCAATGGTTTCGGGCGTGCCTCGCGCGGCCAGATAGGCGGGCGAGGCGACGAGGAGATGTTCGATCCGCCCGATTTTCTTGACCATGATCGAGCTGTCGCGCAGCGCGTTGGGCTGGATGCACAGGTCATGGCCAAGCGTGAGGAATTCATGCGGATTGGCCGATGGTTCCTCGAAATGCAGTCTGATCGAGACCTTGGGATAGGCCGCGCAAAATTCCGCTGTGGCCGAGGAGATCCCAAAACTGCCCAACCAGATCGGGCAGAGGATCGAGATTTCGCCTTCGACCTCGTTCTTGATGGCCGAAATCTGCTCCTCGCCCATGCGTATATCGCCCAGCACCCGCTGGCACAGTTCGCTATAACGGATCCCGGCCTCGGTGGGCGTCACCTGCCGCGTGGTGCGGTTGAGCAGTTTGATGCCCAGATGCGCCTCCAGATCGGCGACATGGCGCGAGACCAGCGTGCGCGAGATCGACAATTCCTCGGCCGCGCTGGTGAAATTGGCGCATTTCACCACTTTGAGGAAGGTCGTCATCGTGGTCAGCCGGTCCATCGCTCTCTCCCGTTTTTATTATGGTGCCGGGTAAAATCCGCCTTTTTCGGCGGATTTTCAAACATGCTCTTAGCCCGGATCAGGCGCCCTGTCCCTTTCGTTTGCCGTGGCCGCTGATTTCATCGCCGACATCATGGGCCAGCGAGAGGTAGAAGATCGCCGCGCTCGCGCTCATGACGCCTGCCAGCACCAGGGCGATGCGGAAATCCTCGATGCCCAATACGGGGGCTCCCCGCGCGGCCTGAGACAGGGTGAGCAGCAGCGCCCCCACGGCCACCCCGCCGCCCATGCCGATCTGCTGGGTCAGGGATGACAGCACCGATGCGGGCTGGCGCTGGGGCGGGGGAATATCGGCGAAATTGACCATGGTGATCGCGGTCAGCTGCATCGAGCGCCCCGCGCCCGCCAGCGCCAGCACCGCCGCGTTGAAGGCATAATGGTTGCCCGGCACGATAAAGGCGCAAAGCGCGATGGTGACCCCCGCGATCAGGCTGCTCCATACCAGCACGGCACGGATGCCATAGCGTGCGATGATCGGATTGGTGATCGTCTTCATGGCCAGATTGGCCAGCATATAGAGCATCAGCATGCCCCCTGCCTCCAGCGGGGACAGGCCAAAGGCGAGCTGGAACATCAGCGGCAGAAGAAAGGGTGTTGCGCTGATCGCCGCGCGCGAAAGGACGCCGCCCGTCACGCTGGAGATGAAAAAGGAACGCACCCGCAACGCATCGAGCCGCACCAGCGGCGCAGGCGCCGCGCGCATATGCCGCAGCGCCGCCACCCCGATCGCGCCTGCCATCGTCATCAGCCCCAGCCCGATCACCAGATGTCGCATATCGCGCAGCCCCAGCAGATCGAACCCATAGGTCAGGCATGCCAGCGCCAGCGCGGTCAGGACAAAGCCCTTGAAGTCGAACTTGGTGCGCGTCTGCACCTCATTGGGCACATAGGCCAGCACCAGCGCAATGCCCACCAGCGCCACCGGCACGTTGACGAAGAAGATCCAGTGCCACGATGCCATTGCCATGATCCACCCGCCCAGCGGCGGCCCCAGCACCGGCGCCACCAGTCCCGGCCAGATCAGCGCCGAAAGCGCGCGCATCAGATCCTTCTTTTCCGAGGTTCGCAGCACCACCAGCCGCCCGACCGGCGACATCATGGCTGCTGCTGCCCCCTGCAACGCCCGCCCGCCGACAAAGACCGTGAAATCGCCCGCAAAGCCGCAGATCAGCGAGGCGATGGCAAACAGGCCGATCGCCCCCGCAAACAAAGTTCGCGTGCCCACCCGATCCGCCAGCCAGCCGGAGGCCGTGACGAAACAGGCCGCCGCCATCAGATAGGCGGTGATCCCCATGCTCATCCGCGCCGGATCGACGCCGAAATCCCGCGCCATTTGCGGCAGGGCGGTGACGATGATCGTCGCGTCCAGCGTCTCCATGAAAAAGGCAATCGCCACGATCAGGGAAACCAGCATGGATTTCCCCCCGACAAGGGCCGACAAACGCTCGCTCACATTATTTCTCCCGCATCGCGCCTTGGCGATGGTCATGCGCGGGGCCCATGCCCAACATCGGCGCCCGCATTTTCGCCCAAAGCGTGACAAAGCGGGGGGCCGCGCGCAAGCGGCACATTGTTGCGGATTCCGCGACACTGCGGTGAGGGCACGCCCGGTTGCCACGCGCGCCGCGCCGGGCGACGCTGCGCGCCAAGAACATTATCCTTGGGAGAATTCTGTCCGTGACAGAGGCATATATAACGGCGCCGCAATCGGCCAGGTTGCAACAGGAAGGCGCGCAAGCCGCGCCATGGCCGCGCATCATCCTGATCTATCTGATCGGCGTTTTCGGCATGCTGGTGGTCAGCATCGCCGTGCCCGCGCTGGGCGGGATCGCGGCGGAGTTTCATCCCCGCTCCCCCGCGATCATCGGCTGGGTGATGTCGATCCCGGCGCTGGCGGCGGCGCTGGCCTCGTTGCTGATCGGGGCGATGGTGGACCGGATCGGCGACCGCCCGGTGATGATCGCGGGGGCCGCGCTGGTGGCGCTGGCCGGGGCGGGGGTGATGATGGCGGGCGGGCTGGCGACGTTGCTGGCCTGGCGCGTGGTCGGCGGGCTGGGCTATGTCTGCATGGTGGTGGGCGCGGTGGCGATGATCCTGCGCCTGACGCAGGGCCGCCAGAGAGTGGCCGCGCTGACGCTGTGGTCCACGGTCATCCCGGCCAGCTTCATCGTCTCGGGCCTCTATGGCGCGCTGGTGGGGCCGCATGTGGGCTGGCGGATGGGCTTTGGCGTCCATGCCGCATTGGTGGCGATGCTGGGGCTGATGGCGCGGCTGCTGCTGCCTGCGCGTGAGGGCGGGGCGCGGGCCTCGCGGCTCGATGGTCTGGGCGCGGTGCTGCGCAGCGGCGGCACGTATCAGTTGGGCCTGTGTTTCGCGGCAGCGGCCTTTGTCCAGACCGGGCTGGTGGCCACCTTGCCGCGCCTGTTGGGGGCCACCACCGGCGTGGACGAGGCGGTGGTGCATTCCTTCACCCTGCCCGCGATGGCGGCCAATATTGCCGGGGCGGCGCTGTTTGGCGTGGCTTATGGGCGCGGGGCGCGGGCCGCTGTGCTGGGCTTTGGCGCGGTTGGGCTGGTGCTGGGCTGCGGGGCGGGGCTGGTGTTGCTGCGCACGGGTCTGGCGGGCGCGGTGCTGCTCGATTGCGGGATGATGGTGGGGCTGGGCATTCTGGTGGGGATGTGGGCGCTTTTGCCGCTGGTGGCGCCTTCGCCTGCCTCGATGGGGGCGACCAGCGGGATGGTGACGCAGATCACACTGCTGGGCGTCCTGTTCGGCCCGCCCGCTGCCTTTGCCAGTTTAGGACTGGGGTCTCGCGGCTTGCTTGCCTTCTTCCTTGTCGGCGGGGTGCTCAGCCTGCTGGGCTATCCGGTCTGGCGCCGCCGGGCGGCATGAGGAAAGGGCGCTGCCCGTTGAAGGCAGCGCCCCACTATATCAGAACCGGCCGGGCGCGCTCAGCCAGCGGTCGATGTAATCATAGGTGGTCTTTTGCGTATCGCCATATTGGCCCGGCACCTTTTCGCAAGGGCGGCAGGTGGCATAGAGGTGATCGGCCCCCTCGACAAAGGCGAGCGATTTGTCGCGCGAGGCGGCCAGATTGTAGATCGTTTCGGCGGCCAGAAATTCCCAATGCGCGGTCATACCCATCACCAGCAGGGGCGCGGAAATCCCCTGAACATTGCCCGGCGGGCCGGCATAGGTCGAGGCCCAGTCCACGCCCTTCACCCCGGTGGCATCATAGGCAAAATCCTCGCCGACGCGGATCGCATAGGTCGACAGATAGGAGCGCACCGAGGTGCGCAGCGCCCCGCGCCGATAGGAGGGCGAGAGATTTTCGGTGTTTTCCGGCACGCGCACGGTTTTGACCACCTGCGTCGTGACCGAGCCATCGGGATGGATCAGGGGATGGGGCGCCCTGGTCTGGGCCATCAGGGTGATATCCTGCGAAAACAGCTTGTTGTTGCCGCCCAACAGGCTGGCCCCGGCCACGGTGAAGGGGGCGTCATCCTGATAGGGGCCTTTGCCCGCCGTGATATTGGCCAAGGCGGCCTGCGCTTTGGCGGTGATGGCGCGGCTGCGCTGGCCCTCGGCACGCAGGAATGTCTGGACGAAGGCGGGGGAATAGGTCGATCCGGCCGGTTTGAACCCATTGGCCGGATTGAACATATCCAGCGCGGGGTTGAGCCGGGTGGCGTCCTCCTCGCTGGTCACCGCCGGGTCGAGGCTGAAGAGCGTCATCGCGCCAAGGCCCCAATTGGAATCGACCAGCATTAACCCATCCGCCGCAGGCAGGCCCGCCAGCGTATCGGGGCATTTCCAGATCTTTTCCGCGCCCTGACAGGATTTGACCCCGCCCTCGGCTATCATCTGGTAGGCGCTCATCACCGTGCCGCCGCCGCTGTGGCCCAGCAGGACCACGCGGCGGATCCCCGGCTGGGCGCGCAGGGCCAGCATCGCCGCCTTGATCTCCAGCACCACCTGATCGATCATGCCATCGTTGAAGGCGCCCGATTTGCTGGTGCTGTTGTTGACGCAAAGCGCGCGATAGCCGCGCCGCGCCAGTTCGGTGCAGCCGGGAAAAGCCAGATAATCGGCCGCCGAATGCATGATCAGCACGCCGGTGGAGGATTTCGGCCCCGATTGCGCGGGCGCATAAAGCACGCCCGGAACGCCCGGCGCGATGCGGATGAACTGTGTGGTGATGGGCGCGGCCATGGGCGTTTGCGCGGCGGCAGGGGCGGCCAGAGCGAGGCTTAAAGGCAGGAGCGCGCGGCGCAGGCCATGTTTAAAGGCGGACATAGAAAAGGCCCTTTCGGCAAGGGCCATGGGCAATGCCGAAAGGGCCCCGCATCAGAATAAAAGACAAAAAGCGCCCCCCGATCCGCGATGGGACCGGGGGGCCTAGGGGCTATGTTAGAACTTGGCGCGGAAACCGGCGGTGAAGTAGCGGCCCACCGCATCGTCCACCACCGAGAAGCCGCCAAAGCCGCCCGGCGCGGTCGAGGTGCCCGGCGCATTGGCCGCGGGCGGGGTGGCGTTGAACAGGTTCTGGACGTTGAAGAACAGATCCGCCTTGCCATTGTGGGGCAGGGTGACGGTCTTGGAAATGTTCATGCCCAGTTGCCCGAAGGGCGCCACCGTGCCCTGACCCGTGGCCCAGATCACCGAGGGGTCGCCCCACAGCTTCATCGCATTGCGCCAGCGATAGATGGCATCGACGCGCAGGGTGTCGGTGACGTTGAAGCTGGCCGTGCCGGTCAGGCGCCACGAGGGGCTGGCCGTCAGACCATTGGTGCCAAAGGCCACGCCGCCCTGATCCACCGTGGCAACGCCGGGCTGGATATAGCGGATATGGGGCTGATAGGCGGCCAGACCGCGCAGGGCCAGCTTATGCCCGGCAATCGCGCCGACATAGTTGGCCTCGACATCCAGACCATAGGTGGTGATCTTCGACAGGTTGATCGGCTGGACATACCATGCCGTCACATTGCCGCTGCTGTCACGCTGGATCAGGTTGCAATAGATCGACAGGCCGCCGGTGTTGCAGCCCTGCTGGATCGTGGGCTGGAAACCCTGAACCGTGGTGATCGCATTGCTGACCTTGATGTCGTAATAATCGACCGCAAGGCTGAAACCGGGCAGGAAGGAGGGCTTGGCCACAAGGCCCGCCGTCCACGTATTGCCGATTTCGGCCGTCAGGTTCGGGTTCGACACATTGACCGATGGCAGCAGGTTGGTGGCGCCGGTCTTCAGATCCTGATTGTTGACCATGGTGATCGCGGTCGAGGAGAACAGGTCGTTCAGAGTGGGCGCCCGGATGTCGCGCGAAATCGTGCCGCGAAAACGCAGGCCCTCGATGATGTGCCAGTCCGCGCCCAGCTTCCACGTCCAGTAGGTGCCGACCGTGTTATATTTGGTGTAGCGCGCCGCCGCATTGATCGCCAGGGATTTGGCCAGCGCCACGTCCTTGAGCAGCGGCACGTTCACTTCGCCCGCGACCTCCCACACTGATTGCGAGACATGCGGGTTCGACGCCAGCGTCCCGGCATAGAGCAGGGTGCGCGATCCGGTCGCCACGCAATTGTAGCGCAGATTGGTGCAGTCGGCATACATCGAGGGCGTCGCGTCGCTCTGCGAGATAAACGACTGCGCGCGCCATTCGCCCGAGAGCGCGGCGGTTACCTCGCCCGCCCATGTGCTGAAGGGGCTGCCCGAAATGGCGGCGTTGAGGTCGTTCTGGCGCGTGGTGGCCACATAATGGGTGGTGTCCATGATGTAGTTGAGCGCGGCCTGGCTGGACGCACTGGGGCCGAACAGGTTGAGCGGCACGCAATTGGCATAGGCCGATGCGGTGGCGGCCTGTGTTGCGGCATAGCAGGCCGGGCCGCTGGCGGTGCTGACCGCGTCAAGCGCGGCCGAGAGCTTCTGGTTGTTGACGGTGTTATAGCTGGTGGTCGACAGGCGCGAGTCTCCATACACATAGGAGACGTTCCAGTTATACTCGCCCAGCTTGCCTTCGAGGCCCGCGATGGCCATCAACTGGCGGGTTTGCGGCTCGAAACGGGCACGTTCGATCTGGGTGTTGATCTCGCTCAGCACAAAGGTCGAACCGGTCATCTGCGAGGCATAGGCCGAGGGCAGGAAGGCATTGCCGGTCGAGAGCGTGTAATTGGCCAGGCTGATGTCGCTGCCATAGGACACGTTCTTCTTGAAATTGCCGCTCAGCGTCAGGAAGCCGTGCACATTGTCGCTGAAATCATAATCGGTGCGGGCATAGACCTGATGCGAACGCTGCGAAGCCTTGAGCGACATGTCGAGATAGCCGCCCGCGCCCCCGCTCTGCGTGGTCGTGCCGCTATAGGTCGTGCCGTTGGTAAAGCTGGAGAGCACCCCGTTGCTGGCGAAATATTGCCCCGCCAGCGCGCAGCCCGTGCCGCAGGAGATGATCTTGCCGCCAAAGGGCTGGGCCGAAAGCGTGCCGTTGGTAATCAGCGAATAGGGGATGGTCGTGCCATTGCCCACGACGACCGCGCGGTTGAACCAGCTGCGCTGCGAGCGGCGCATGATGCCGTCATCGTTGCGATATTCATAGCTGATCTCGAAATGGCCGCGCCCGCCGGCAAACTTGCTTCCCCATGCGATGGCCGCATTCATTGAAGGGTCGTCGCTATAGGTTGAAAGGCCATATTGCGCCTGAACCTTGAGCCCTTCGAACTTCGTGTCGGTGACGAAATTGACCACGCCCGAAACCGCGTCCGAACCGTAAACCGCCGAAACGCCGCCCGTCACCGTGTCGACGCGCTTGACCAGCAATTGCGGGATCACGTCGGCGTCAACGATGTTGGTATAGGACGTGGGCGGCACGCGGCGCCCGTCGAGCAGCACCAGGTTGCGCACCCCGCCCAGATTGCGCAGGTTCAGCTGGGCCGCGCTGCCATTGCCGCCCGAAACGCCGCCCGATACGCCCGGATTGCTGAACTGACCGCGCGAACCGGAGAAAACCGGCAGCGTGTTGATCGATTCCGTCAGGCTGGTCGGGCGCAGATTGCTAAGGCTCTCGGTGCTGACCACGGTTACCGGGGTCGGGCTGTTATCGCCATTCTTGACCACGCGCGAACCGGTGACGATGATATCCTGTGCCGGGGTGGCGTCCTGCGCCTGCGCGGCGCCGACAAGCGTCACAAAGCTGGTGCCCGCCATCAGGGCGGCTAGAATTTTCGGCATTTTGCTCTCTCTACCTGTGTTTATATCTTGTGGGCCATCGCCATCGCTTTGGATGACGCCTCCATGGCCCGTTTGCCTCCAGAGCGGCGACCCGCCCTTGAAACGTTACATATCCGCTCACGCGGTTGCGGGCCGATCAATTTGACGGCGGGACGGATTGATTACCTGTCTTGTGAGGTGTGGGTTTAAAAAGGGAGGAAGGGGGCCTCCGGCGGGCAAAGGGCGGGGCCCTTTGCAATCCCGTTATGGGGTGGGGCCGGATTGGCCATGGCGCGCATGGGGCGGGGGTTTGATGGCCTGCGGCGCGGCGAGGTTACACTGTTTGGCGCCGCAGGCTTTGAACATTCAACGCTGCGCAGATCAGCCTTGGCCGAATTCACAGCGGGGCAAGGACAGTAACGGGATTGCAAAGGGACAAGTCTCTTTGCCCGCCGGAGGCATCAAAAAATCACCCCCAAAATCACCCCAAAGCCGCCGTCACATCGTCGAACAATTCATCCACGCTCAGCTTGCGTGGAATGATCTTTTGCTCAAACGCCCATTCCACGGCCAGTTCCAGCCCCTTGCGATTGGCCTCCACGCCCATCGGCGGGAAGGGATCGGGCAGGCCACCCTCGGTCAGATCGCGGCTTTCGCAGATCATGCGATAGATTTCGCGCACGGCCTCGGGGTTGTCGCGGGTCAGGTCTTGGTGGACGACGAAGATGTGGTTGATGGGCACCACGCCTTCGCGCGCGAACCATGCCTTGGCCGCGTTGAAGGGATCTGGGATGAGGCGTTCGACACGCGGATCCTTGGGCAGGTCGACGCCCTGCAGCGTGGCGGCCAGTTCGCCGTCCAGCATCATCTGGCCGATGTCGCTGCCCTTGGGCAGGCGGGTGCAGTTTTCCGGGTCGGTATATTCTTCAAGGTGGCCCTCGCCCACGGTGTAGAAATTCACCTTGTTGAGATCGACACCATACTCATGCTGCAAAATGCCGCGTACCCACAATCCGGTGGTCTGGGCATAGGTGCGCACGCCGACCTTGCGGCCCTCGATATCCTTGGGGTTCAGATGGCCAAGCTCGCGGTTGAAGCCCGCGCAATGGTGTTGAAACCGGCCCGAAACGGGCGCGGGCAGCAGCACCCATGGCTTGTTGTAGCATTTGGCCTGAAGATAGGTGACGATGGCCAGTTCGCCGCAATCGTACATATTGCGGCGCAGCATGTCCTTGAACCCGCCCTGCGCGGGGTTGGGCCCGCACAGATCCAGCTTCACGATATCCGAGATCACGCGTCCATCGTGGATCGCCTTGGTATAGGGCGATTCCGCCAGATTGGTGCGCAGGCTCAGCATGCCGTTTTCCACGGTTGCCATGGTTTGTCTCTCCCTGAAATTACAGTCGAACTTCGATCAGTTTCGGCCCCGGCTGCCGGACCGCATCGGCCAGCGCGCGGGTGAAATCCTCGGCCGTTTCCACCGGCTGCGAAGGCACGCCCATGCTTTTGGCCATGGCCAGCCAGTCAATGCGCGGATTGCCGATGTCGATCATCGCCATCGCCTGAGGCCCCGGCGTACCGGCGCCCATGTTGGCATATTCGGCCTTGAGGATGGCGTAGCTGTTGTTGGCAAAGATGATCGTGGTGATGTTCAGCCCCTCGCGGGCCTGCGTCCAGAGCGACTGGATCGTGTACATCGCGGACCCATCGCCCACCATGCAGATGACGGGCCGGTCCGGGCAGGCCAGCGCCGCGCCGGTGGCAACCGGCGTCGAATAGCCGATCGAGCCGCCCATATTGTTGATCAGATCATGCGGCGCCGCGCCCATGGTCAGGCCCATGCTCTCGCGCCCGGTGGTCAGGCTTTCGTCCACCACAATGGCGTTTTCCGGGATCGCTACGGCCAGCGCATGGGCGATGCTGATCGGGTTGAGCGGCCCTGTGGGCGGCACGGTTTCCAGCGCCGGCTGGATCAGTTGCGGCGCATCCGCGCTCACGCCCAGCGCGTCGAGCAGCATTTCAAACGCCAGCTCGCTGTTCTCATCGGCCTCGGCCAGCGCGTGGACGCTGGTGCCTTCCTTTTTCATCAGGCTGGGCTTGTCGGGATAGGAGAAGAAGGCGACCGGCTCTACCGTTTCCACGGTGATCAGGTGCTGGAAATCGGAAAGGAAGGCAGTGGCCTGCGCGACGGCATAGGGGATGCGCTCGATAGGCGTGCGGCCCGCGCCGCGCTCGATCCGCGCGGTGAAGAATTGCGAACCCAGACGCGCGCCGGTGGCCCGTGCGACCCGGCCCGCCAGATCCAAAGCCCGCCCCCGCGTGGCGCGATTGGCGAGGATGATCATCGCCGGTTCGCCCGATTTGAGCACCTTTGCGATATGGTCGATGCGGGCCTGAAGCGGGGCCTTGCGCGAGGGCCCGCGCGCCGGAGGCACGATGGGGTTGTTTACGCTCTGCCACGAGACATCGCCGGGCAGGATCAGCGTGGAAATCTTGCCGGGATGCTCGCTGGCCACCTGCACGGCCTGCGTTGCGTCCCATGCGATGGTGTCGGCGCTGTCGGCGCGGCGGACCCAGTGCGAGAGCGGGCGCGCCAGACCCTCGATATCCGAAGACAGCGGCGGGTTATATTTGAGGTGCGAGATCGAATGCTCGCCCACGATATTGACCATGCCGCTGTTGGCGCGTTTGGCATTGTGGATATTGGCAAGCCCATTGGCCAGACCCGGCCCCAGATGAAGCAGGGTGGAGGCGGGCGTTTCCTTCATGCGATACCAGCCGTCCGCCGCCCCGGTTGCCACGCCTTCGAACAGGCACAGCACCGAGCGCATCCGGGGATTGTCGAGGGCGGCGAGGAAATGCATTTCCGACGTGCCGGGATTGGCAAAGCAGATGTCGACGCCGCCATCGACCAGCGTGTTGACCAGCGTTGTCGCGCCGTTCCGGGGCTGGGTCATGGCGTTAATACCCCGCCATTTCGCGCGCCTGACCGATGACGCCATAGGAACGCTGGGGCGCCGACATCAGGAAGCCATAGCCTTCGGAAATCAGGCGTTCGACATTCTTGGCATTGGTGTGGGGATTGCCCACCACCACATTGTGCTTTTTGCAGGTCTCAACGATCTTGGCCATCGCGCCCAGCACTTCGGGGTGCTCATACTGGCGCGCATAGCCCAGTTCCTGAGACAGATCGCCCTCGCCGATCAGGCAGAAGCCGATGCCGGGCACATTGGCCAGCATATCGTCGAGGTTCTCGATGGCCTCGGTGCTTTCGATCATCAGGCCCACCAGCAATTCGCCTTGGGGGGCCAGCGGCCAGACATCGGCGCGCTCGTAATATTCGGCCTGAGACACGCCCCAATAGCGCGCAGCCGTGGCCGGACCATCGCCGCGCAGGCCCTTGGGTTCATACAAAGGCACGTTCTTGGGCCTCGCATAGCGGCAGGCGGCGACCGCATTATAGGCCTGCTCCACGGTTTTGACATGGGGCGTGATGACGCCATAAACGCCGCGGTCCAAAGCCTGCTTGGCCTGCCACTGGTCCATCTCGGCGCCATTGGCGGGGATGCGGACGATGGGCGTGACGGCGGGGGTGAGGCTCTCGGCCTTGAAGATCTGCTTGCGGTTCAGAAGATACTGGAGGAAATCGCCCAGCGCGTTCATGTCGAAAGGATTATGCTCCATTTCGACGACGAGGCCGTCATAGGGGCTGTCCTGAAGGTCGATGGCGCTCTGCTTGTCCGACTTGGCAAAGCAAGTGAAGGCGGGCTTGCCGGATTCGAACGCGCGGATGATGCCGTTGAGGCGGGTGGTCATGGGAATGTTCCTTGAAGATCAGTTGGTTTCGGGCGCGGCCCAGTACATGAAGCCCATGCCCTCGCCGGTGCCGGCCTCGGTGCGCCAGCAGGGGACGTAATCGACCAGCGTCATCTGGGCGCCAGTGGCTTGCAGGGCCATCATGACAATGGAGTAGATCTTCACTTCCGACGTGCCGGACTGATACCAGCTGTCGTCATAGGTCATCAGGCCTTCGTAATCATAGGCGGCCAGCTTACCCATCACATCGCGATCGAACTCTTCATCGTTGACGAAGTGGGTCAGGCCGCCCGATGCGATCACGCCCACCCGGACATCTTCGGGCCATGCCTCGATGGCCTCACGCAAGACGCGGCCAAATTCGATGCAGCGCTTCATCGAAGGCTGGGTGGGCGGATAGAACAGGTTGAACAGCACCGGCACATGGCGCGGCACATCATCGCCCATGATCTGGTGATAGACGAAGCTGTAGGCATGGGGCACGACCGGATAATCGGGGGCATAGCCCTGACGCGCTTCCATCCAGGTGTTCTGCGGCCATGCCATCAGATCGTTGAGGTCGAAGCTCTCGGCCTGAAACTTGTTGATCAGATAGGTGGCAAATTCGGGATAGGCCTGATGCACGACATGGTGGTCGGGCGCATAGACCGGGCGCTGGGGCGGGCCGTTATGCACTTCCTCGCCGGAATAGATGGTGATCGAGGGCGACTGGTCGGGCCAGATTTCCTTCTGATCCTTGCCCAGCACGATCACCACATCGCAGTTTGCGCGGGCATAGGCCTCGGCCATTTCATCCAGAGCGGCGCGGCAACGGGCGGCGCGCTCGGTGCGTTCCTCAAGCGTCAGGAAGGGGGCAAAGGCGGCCCCGCGCAGGGCCTCCAGCTCGGGATAGGTATAGGTCTTGCCCTTGTACCACAGCGCCGGGTTTTTGCGGTCCCGGTCGCCATTGGTCAGCCAGTCTTCAGGCTTTTGCCCCAGCATCCCGCTGTGCGGCACCGCCATACCAAATACGATCTTGGCCATGATATCCTCTTGTTTGATCTTGGGCGCGCCCGGCACCTGTCGATGGGCCTGCGGGCGCGATTGGCTTGTGGGGGATCAGTTTTCGGTCACTTTGGGCGCCCATTCGGGGCGCAGCAGAACCCATGTGCCCGCCGCTCCGATCAGCAGGAACACGAAGATCACCTTCATCGGCAGATCATAGGAGCCGCTGATCGCCAGCAGCCAACCCGACAGGCTGGCCGAAACGCCGCCCGCCAGACTGGTGGCGACCTGTTGAATGCCCGTCACCAGACCGACCGCCTGCTTGGGGATCAGCGTCAGGCGGCACAGCGCCAGATTGTTGGCCGTGGCCAGACCCAGCAGGGTGAGCGAGGTGACATTCCAGAACAGCGCGGTGTTGAGGTCAGACGCTGTGGACCCCAGCAGCACGGTGCAGCCGCCGAAGAAACCGGCGATGACAAAGCCCTTGCGCACCAGCACCGGATCGCGCCCCTTGGAAATCAGGTAATCCGCCGCCCAGCCCGCGATGGCCGCCATGATGGCGATCCCGGCAAAGCTGAAGAAGGTGAACACGCCCGATTTGGCCAAGGAAAGCCCGCGCTTTTCCACCAGATAGGCGGGCATCCAGGTCATGCAGTAGAAGGTGAAATAGCCATAGCAGAAATTGGTGAGCATCCCGCCCCACACGACCGGGCTTTTGAGCGCCCCGCCCAGCGTGATGCCCGAGGCGCGCTTGGCGATGGCGGCGCGCTCCTCTGGGCGCGGCATGTCATCGCGCACCAGAAACACCCACGAGGCCAGCCACAGCACGCCCACCGCACACATGGCGTAAAACACCGCGCGCCAAGAATAATTATAGATCAGCCATGCCGCCGCCGGAGCGCCGATCGCCGGGCCGAACTTGTTGCCCATGGCAAAGATGCCCACGGCCAGACCGCTGCGGCCTTCCTCGAAATTGTTGCGGATCCAGCGATAGGAGGCCGGGATCACGATGGCCTCGGCCACGCCCACCAGCAGGCGCGCGCCGAACAGCACCGGCAGCAGCGTGATCGTGCCGGTGATCGCGCTGATCACGCACCACAGGGCAAAGAAGATCGCATAGGGGCGCTTGACCCCATAGCGGTCCACCAGCCAGCCCATCGGCACCTGCGCGATGCCATAGGACCAGAAGAAGGCCGAATTGATCCAGCCCCGGCCCACGTTGGACAGGCCGAATTCCTTGACGAACCCCTTGTCGGCAATGGCCGAACCGATGCTGGTGCGGTCGATGAAGGAGATCAGCACCCCCAGCGCCAGCAGGAACAGGATGAACCAGCGCGGGCCGGATGAAGTTTCGGAGAGGCCTGCGGCTTCGTCCGTTTCTGTCGTTTCCGTTGCCGGGGAATTAAGGGACGCAGCCATTGCAGGACCTCTCTTGTGTTATGTTCAGTCGGCCAGATCGGGATAGAGCTTCTGCGCGGTCTTGCCGAAGATCCATGTGCGATCCTCATCCGACAGGCAGGCGAGGCGATTTTCAGCCGTGGCGCGAATTTCGCTCAGCGTGCCGGGCGAAGTGGGGAAATTCGAGCCCCATGCCAGTCGGTCCGCGCCAAACACTTCCACCACCTTGGGGAAGAAAGTCTCGGGGCTGGCCTCGCCCTTTTTGACATCGCCCATGATGCGCGGCGTCAGCTTCATGTAGATATTGGGCAGGTCGCCCATGTCCCACAGGCTCTGCGCATTGGCATAGGGCGGGCCGTCGAGCACATCGGGGCGGGCCAGATGGTCCAGGATGATGTTCACATTGCCAAACCGCGTGGCCAGATCGCGCACCTGCGGCAGGCCGATGGGGCCGGTCTGGATGCACATCGGAATGCCCAACTCGCCCAGCAATTCCCATGCGGGATAGGCGGTGGGGTTTTCCAGCTCGGTGGGGTCGAAATCCTTGGTCGAACCGCCGGTGAAGATGCGCAGGCCCTTCAGCCCCTTGCCCACCCAGTCCTTGATCGTGGCCACCGCATCGGGGGCGGCCACATCCACGCTGCCCACCGCGATCAGGCGGTCCTTGTATGCGTTGCAGCCATCGACCACATAGGCATTGTCAAAACCATAGGTGGTCGAGGAATGGACCACGGCGGCCTTGTGCACGCCGGCCTCATCCATCGCCGCGATCAGGGCTTCCACCGTATTGGGCCGCTCCTGCGACCAGTCCGAACGCTTGCCGAACAGAGGCGCGGGCGGATAGCGGTTTTCATCGTCCGAGATGATATGCGGGTGAATATCGCAGATAGAGGACATGGAATTTCCCTCCCGGAAATTATGGTGTGGGGCGGGGCGGCTATCGCGCGCCCCGCCCGGTTCATCACAGGCCCTTGGCCTTGAGATGCGCGTCGAGGCGCGGATAGACGCGGCGGGCATTGCCCTCGTAGATCGCGTGGCGGTCGGCTTCGGAGAGCGCCTCGCAGGCGTCCACGTAACGCTTGGTGTCGTCGAAATAATGGCCGGTGCAGGGGTCCTTGCCGCGCACCGCGCCGATCATTTCGCTGCCGAACATCACGTTGCTGGTGGGAACAACCTTGGTGAGGAGTTCAACGCCCGGGTGATGATAGACGCAGGTGTCGAAGAAGATGTTGTCGAGCAGCCCTTCAAGCGGGCGGTCCATCATCTCCAGCGACATGCCGCGATAGCGCCCCCAGTGATAGGGCACCGCGCCGCCGCCATGCGGGATCACCAGACGCAGCGTCGGGAAATCCTGAAACAGGTTCGATTGCAGGATCTGCATGAACACCGAGGTATCGGCGTTCAGATAATGCGCGCCCGTGCCGTGGAAGTTCGGGTTGCACGAGGCCGCCACATGCACCATCGCGGGTACGTCCAGCTCGCACAGAGCCTCGAACAGGGGATACCATTCCTTGTCGGTGAACGGCTTGCCGGTCCAGTAGCCGCCCGTGGGATCGGGGTTCACATTGACGCCGACAAAGCCCAGCTCATTCACGATGCGTTTCAATTCCGGCACCGAATTCTTGGGCGGGGCATAGGGCGACTGGGGCAACATGCCCACCGGCACGAAATTCTCGGGATAGATGTCGCACACCCGGCGGACCAGATCATTGCTGATCGTGGCCCATTCAAGGCTGGTGCGTTCATTGCCCAGATGGTGGCTCATCAGGCCGGCGATGGGCGAGAACAGGGTGATGTCGGACCCCCGTTCCTGTTGCAGCTTCAACTGGCCATTGCCCACGCCTTCGCGGATTTCATCGTCCGAGACATGGGCTGCCGAGAGCGGCGGGGCGCTGCTGGGGGTTTCGGCATTGGCCACCTGCGCCGCCCGGAAATCGCGGAACGACTTGGGCACGGTGGTGAAATGGCCGTGGCAATCGATAATCATTGGGAAAGGCTCCGAATTTACGCCCCGAATTTAGGCGAGCGCCGCAATCTTGGTGGGATCGACGAAGAGTTCGTCCATGCTCATGCGGCGCGGGGTCAGGCCCTGATCGAAGGCGGTCTTTTCCAGCGCCTCGATGGTCGCGCGGTTTTCCTCGATGCCATAGGGCAGCGGGTCGGGGCCGACGATGCTCTGGATCGCGCGATGTTTGTCGGCGGTGGGGCCGGTGGCCTCGCCCGAATTCAGCTTTTCCAGATAGGCGTTCTTGGCCTTGGTGAAGGCGTCATAGATCGAGCGGGCGACCCAGGGGTGTTCCTCCAGCACCGAATCCTTGACCACGATCGTGCCGTGCATCGGATAGATCTTGGTGCGCGCGTAATATTCCGCTTCCAGTTCGACCGCATTGGGGAACAGGTCGGGATAGTTGGTTTCCACTTCCTGCCATCCGCCCGTGGGCGCGCCGGTGCGGCCGATGCCGGCGGCGGCATCGAAACCGGCGACGATGTCGCCGCGCGCCATCATGTCGGCAAGGCTGTCGCCTGCGGCCACATGGGAAACATTGGCGGGGAGCTGGAGTTCCTGAACGTGTTCTTCGTCGTCAACGAACCAGTTGATCTTGTTGTTATCGACGCCAAATTCGTCGATCAGCACCTGACGGGTCCACACGCCCGTGGTCACCGAATAGGCGCGCACGCCGACATTCTTGCCTTCCAGATCCTTGGGGGTCTTGATGCCCGCATCGGGGCGCACCAGCAGGCCCGAATGGTGGAAACGGCGCACGACAAAGATCGGCAGCGCCTTGAACTTCTTTCCATAGGCGCGCGCGATAATATAGGTCGTGGGCGCGATTTCGCAGACGTCGAATTCAAGGTCGCGCACCATGCGGCGGAACGCGCCGATCTGCGGCTTGACGGTGACGATTTCGGCATCGACGCCTTCGATGGCGATTTCGCCGCTGCGGATCGCGGCGGTGTGCGGATGTTCGGCAACCGCGATTTTCAGGTGGACTTTAGACACGAGGCTCTCCTGATCTGACTTGCAGAATGCCTTCCTCTCAGCCCGCGTCAAAGGCAATCGTGGGTGCCTCGATACCAAAGACCCGCGGCGGATTTTCAATCACCCTATTATGGCCCGTAATGCGCGAGGTAGGCACGAGGGCCTCTGCGTTTAGGCGCTGATTTTCGCTGGTTTCGCTCTGGTGCGTCGAAAGGCGCGTGATGCGCGGGCGCGTGGGAGGCGTTGCGATTCAGGGAATGATCCTTATCGCGGATGGGGAGAATCGACCGGGCCGACGCGGGGCCTTGCGCATGGCGCGCGAAGGGGTGGAAAAAGATGTTTCGCAAATTCAATTCGTTGCCAATTCCCGTCCCTTGCCGAAACCGCCCATCGGGATGTTTACGCATCGGGGCTGGCGCATTCTTTTGAATAGGTATAAAAAGGATGTGGGGAGTCAGGTTGTTTAGGCCATGAAAAGCACAAAAAATTATGATTTTGGGGCCATTGATGCGATCAGTTTCAGGCAGTTGCGACTGTTCGAAAGCATCGGCAGATTGCAGAGTGTCCGCCGGGCCTCGGAGGACTGCAACTTATCGCAGCCGGCGGTCACGCAATCCTTGTCCAAGCTGGAGGTGCTGGTGGGCGCGCGACTGGTCGAAAGGCGGGCCAGCGGCAGCTATCTCAACAAAGAGGGCGAGGCCTTCTACGCCCGCGTCTCGCGCTTTCTGACCCAGTTCGAGGAAGCGCTCAGCGTGTTCAACGTCGAGGGCGGGCGCAACGGAGCGCGCTCGGCAGCGGCCCGGCTGCTGCGCTCGCAGGTGCGCGTGCTGATCGCCATTGTCGAGGCGGGCAATATCGGCCCCGCCGCCGAACAGTTGTGCCTTTCACCCGCCACGCTCCAACGCGCCGCGCGCGATCTGGAAAGCAATCTGCGCAAGCCCCTGTTCTATCGCACGGCAGCGGGCACCGTGCCCACGGTCGAGGCGATCGAACTGGGCCGCCGCTTCAAACTGGCGCTTCAGGAAATCGAATGGGGCATCCGCGAGCTGAACGCCGCGCAGGGCGAGGCGATCACCCCGATCACCATGGGCGCGATGCCGTTGGGCGGCAATGTGCTGCTGGGGGCGGTGCTGGAGGCCTATCTGGCGCGCGAGCCGCGCGCGCAGGTGCTGGTGCGCAATGAAAGCGCGGTGGAAATGATCAAGAGCCTGCGCGCGGGCGATGTCGATATGGTGGTGGGCCTGATCCCGGCCGACACGCCCGATGATCTGGCGCATGAGGCGCTGACGCGGACCCCCCATGCGATTGTTGCGCGCAAGGACCACCCGCTGGCCGCGCGTGAGAAGGTGACGCTCGATGATCTGGCCGGTTATGAATGGCTGGTCGGCGCGCCGGGGTCGAGCCGCCGCACCTGTTTCGCCAATCTGTTCGAAGGGCGGACCGAGGCGCGCGCGCCGGTGGCGACTTCGGCCCTCTCAATCATCAAACATCTGTTAAAGGGCAGCGACCGGCTGACGCTGATGACATCTTTCGAGATCCAGCATGAGGGCGAAGGTCTGGTCGCGCTGCCTTTTGGGCCGATCGTGCCGGTGCCCGCCTTTGGCATCACCACTCGCGCGGGGTGGCTGCCCACGCGCGCCCATGCCATGTTCATGCAGATCATCCGCGATCAGATGGCGGTGTCGAGTGTGAATGCCCGGCTTAATGCCGCCGCCGCGCTGGAAATGGAAAGTATCTAAAAAAAGGCCCCGCAATTGGCGTTGCGGGGCCTCTCTCTATCAATCGAACTGGCGGCGGGGCAGGCCCAGGGGGTTGGCCGCCTTCAACGCATCGGGCAACAACGCATCGGGCAGCGCCTGATAACAGACCGGGCGCAGGAAGCGGTGGATCGCCATGGCCCCCACCGATGTTGTGCGCGGGTCGGACGTGGCCGGGAACGGCCCGCCATGAACCATGGAGCGCGAAACCTCGACCCCCGTGGGCCAGCCATTGGCAAGGATGCGCCCGACCTTGCGCTCAAGAATGGGCAGCAGGGGGGCGGCCAGCGGATAGTCGGCCTCGTCAATATGCAGCGTGGCGGTCAACTGCCCTTCCAGCCCTTCGAGAACCGCGACGATCTGTTCTGCATCCTTGCAGCGGATGACCAGCGAGGAGGGGCCGAAAACCTCATGCGTGAGCACCGGATTGCTCAGCAGATCATCGGCATCGACCGCCAGCAGGCGCGCCGCGCCGCATTGCGTATCCCCATCCGGCCCTGCGGCCAGCACGGCCACACCATCGGCCCCGCTCAGCGCCTCGATCCCGCGCGCATAGGCGGCCGCGATCCCGCCCGTCAGCATCACCTGAGGGGCAACGCCCTTGAGCGCTTCGGAGGCCGCGCCAAGGAAGCGGTCGAGGTCGGGGCTGTCTAGCGCCACCACCACGCCGGGGTTGGTGCAGAACTGGCCCGCAAACAGGCTGAGCGAGCCGACATAGGCGCGGCCCAGATCTTCGGCGCGAGCGGCCAGAGCGGCGGGGAAGAGCAAAACCGGATTGATCGATGACATTTCAGCATAGACCGGAATGGGCTCCGCACGGCTTGCAGCCACCGTCATCAGCGCCAAACCGCCCCCGCGCGAGCCGGTAAAGCCCACTGCCTTGATATGGGGATTCGCGACAAGGGCGGTGCCGATGTCGTTGCCCGGCCCCTGGATCAGGCTGAAAACGCCTTCGGGCAGGCCGCAGGCGGCGACCGCTTCGGCAATCGCCTCGCCCGCCAGAAGCGAGGTTCCGGGATGGGCCGGATGGGCTTTGACCACTACCGGGCAACCGGCGGCCAGCGCCGAAGCCGCGTCGCCGCCGGCCACCGAAAAGGCCAGAGGGAAGTTCGAGGCGCCGAAAACCGCGACCGGGCCGACGGCAATCTGGCGCGCGCGCAGGTCGGGGCGGGGCAGGGGCTGGCGTTGCGGCAGCGCCGGTTCGATGATCGCGCCCGCCCAGTCGCCTTCGCGCAAGACCTTGGCAAACATACGCAATTGGCCGGTGGTGCGGCCCAGTTCGCCATTCAGGCGGCCTTGCGGCAATCCGCTTTCCAGCATTGCGCGGGCCACGATCGCCTCGGCGCGGGCCTCCAGCGCGGCGGCGATGGCTTCAAGGAATGCGGCCCGCGCCTCGGGGGTGGTTTCGCGATAGGCGTCGAAATCCGCCCCGGCCAGCGCGCAGGCCTCGGCAATATCATCGGGGGTGGTGATCGCGAAATCGCCGTCCAGCGCCTTGCCGGTGGCGGCCTCGATTCCGGTAAAGCTGGCGGCACCGGTGCGGCGCTGCGCCCCGATCAGATAGGCAGACGACATGATGGCTCCTTCGCAGATTCAATAGCTCGTGGGGCGGTGTCTATGAGCGCGCGCGCTTTGGCAACCTTATCGCTTCTGCGGGCGGGCTGATCGATATTCCGCCCGCAAGGTTTCATGAGGAAGGCGCAAGACATGGCTGTTGAACAGATCGCGGTGACAGCGGCGGAGGGAACCGCCCCGGCATGGGCCTATACCCCCGAGGGCAAAGGCCCATGGCCGGGGGTGATCCTGTTGATGGACGGGCCGGGCATGCGCCCTGCGGTGCATCATATGGCGCAAAGATTGTCGGGCCATGGCTATGTCGTGTTGCTGCCCGATCTGTTCTATCGTTCGGGGCCCTATGATCCGGTCGATCCCAAGGTGGTGTTCACCGACAAGACCCTGCGCGAGGCGCATCGCGAGCGTTTCATGGCCAAGGCCGGGCCCAAGGCGGTGATGGCCGATTTTCCGGCCTTCCTTGCGGTTCTGGATGCGCGCGGCGATGTGGCACCGGGCGGCTATGGTGTGACCGGCTATTGCATGGGCGGGCGTCTGGCGCTGATCGCGGCGGGCACCTATCCGGAGCAGATCGCGGCGGTGGCCTCGTTTCACGGCGGCGGATTGGCCAATGACACGCCCACCAGCCCGCATCTGCTGGCCGGGCGGATCAGGGCGAAGATCTATGTCGCGGGCGCCATTGAGGATGCCAATTTCGACGATGCGCAAAAGGCCCGCCTGATCGCCGCGATGGAGCAGGCCGGGGCGGATTTTACGGTGGAAACCTATCCCGCGCGCCATGGCTGGGTGCCCGAGGATATGCCCGTGCATAACCCGGAGCAGGCCGAGCGCCATTGGCAGACATTGATCCCGTTTTTTGATGGCGTGTTGAAATAAGGCGGGAAACCGCCCGGTCCTAGGCCACCGGGCGGTTTTCAAACCCATGGGCGCCGAGCAGCGAGGGGAACAGCCGCGCCCATCCCGCCGCAATCGCGATCGAGGCGATCCCGCCAAACACCACCGCCCCCACCGGCCCCAGCAGCGCGGCGGCAAGACCCGATTCCATCTCTCCCAATTCATTCGAGGCCGAAACGAACAGCGTCGAGATCGCCCCCACCCGCCCGCGCATCTCATCGGGGGTGGAAAGCTGCATCAAGGTCTGCCGGATCAGCACCGAGACCATATCGGCCGCCCCCAGCAGCGCCAGACAGCCCGCCGAGAGCCAAAACGAGGTGGACAGGCCGAACACCACCGTGCCCGCCCCGTAAATGCCCACGGCCCCCAGCATCTTGGCCCCGACATGGCTGCCCACCGGCCGCCATGACACGAACAGCGCCGTGCCCAGCGCCCCCACCGACGAGGCCGCCCGCAGCAGTCCCAGCCCGTCGGGCCCGACATGGAGAATATCGCGCGCATAGACCGGCAGCAGCGCTGTCACCCCGCCCAGCAGCGTGGCGAACATATCGAGCGTGATCGTGCCGAACAGCAGCCGGTTCGAACGGACATAGGCCAGCCCCTCGCGCATCAGGTCGAGCGGGCGCCCCCGCGAACCGCGCGAATGGCTGGCGTCCGCGCTGATCAGCATTTGCGCGGCCAGCGACAGCACCAGCAGCACCGCGGCAAAGCCAAACGCTGCGCCGGGTGACACCGCATAGGCATAGCCGCCCAGCACCGGCCCCAGAATGCCCCCCACGCGCCCGGCAATCGCCCCCAGCGCAATCGCGCGCGGCAATGTTTCGGGCGGCACCGTGGCCGAGAGCAGCGCATTCATCGCCGGCATGTAAAAGGCGCGCGAGGCGGCAAAGCCCGCAGCGACAATATAGAGCACCATCAACGACAGGCCGCCCCGCGCCGCCAGCAGGCACAGCGGGATCAGAAAGCACAATTGCCCGATCAGCGCGCCGCGCACCACTTTGCGCCGGTCATGCCGGTCGGCCACCAGCCCGGCCATCGGGTTGCAGATCAGGAAAGGCAGGAATTGGGCCAACCCAACCAGCCCCAGCCGCAGCGCGGCGGCGCGTACGCCATACGTGCTGCGCGCCACGTCATAGACCGCCCAGCCCAGCGCCATCACCATCGCATTATGCCCCAGCATGGCGGTCAGCCGGGCCAGCCAGTAGAATTGGAAATCGCGGTAATGCAGCGGATGCTTTGGCGCTTGCGTCATGGTCGTCCGGCTATCAGCGCGGGCAGGCCGCGTCGAGGAGGAACTGTGCCGATCCGGCCATGATGGCCCCCTCATCACGGATCGGGCAAGGGGGGAGCGTTAGGGATACAGGCATTGCGCGGCCAATCCAAACCATGGCCTGCGCGATAGCAATCGGGGAGCAACCAAGGGATGATACAAAAAGGGGGAGGGCGCGATGACCGGCCCTCCGCCTTCTGACGAACTGGCTTTCAACGATCAGCGATGATGGCCGCCATAACCGCCGCGCCAGCCATATCCGCCGCGCCCGCCATAATAGCCCCGGCCCGGCCCGCCATAATAGGCGCGCGGCATCGGGCGATAGGTACGGGCATACCAGCTGTGATAGGGATAGGGGCGATAGACCCAGGCATTGTCGACATAGACCCACGGGCGATACCAGCCCGGCGCGGCATAGACATAATCGCTTTGGGCATAGGCATAGGCGGGGGCGCCATTGCGCGTGACATAGCCCGGAGGGCAACCGGGGCTGGTTTCTCCGCCGCTGCTGCTGGCCACGGCCGCGCCGCCCACGGCGCCGATGGCTGCGCCCGCCGCCATGCCCACGCCCGTGTCATGGCGCCCGGCCAATCCGCCGCCGATGATCGCGCCCAGCACGCCGCCCACCAAGGCGCCCGCACCGGTGTTTCCGCGCGACTTCACACAATTGTTGCGCGCCCAGTTTTCCGCGTCGGCGGCATAGCGGGCATCCGCGCCATAATCCTCGCCGCCCGAGACATAGCCTTGCGGGGGCGGGGGCGGGGTGCGGCCGTCATAGCCCTGCGGCTCGCCGGGTTCGGGCGGGGGATTGCGGTAATCATAACCGCCCTGCTGGGCATTGGCGCCCTGATTGGGATAGGGGGCCTGATTGGGATAACCGCCCTGAGTGGGATAGTTGCCCTGATTGGAATAGGTCCCCTGATTGGAATAGGGCTGGCCCGTCGACGCGGATGGATAGGGCGCGCCGATCTGGGCCGAGGCATAGCTGGCCGCGAACGGCGAAAGGCCGACCGCAATCGCGCTGGCGGCGATCAGGGTTTTTTGCAAAGAATGGGTCATGTGCCTATCCTCGGTGATCGGCCATTGGTGGCCTGTCTGAAATTCTGCTGTAACATTTGCCATGATCCGCGTGAACACAGGCTGACACAGCGCAAAGCGCGACAATTTGTTACCCGTTAGAGGCCGGATGATTAAGGAGCCGATGGCCAAGGCCGCGATGGCGTGCCAAGGGCCGAATGAAAGGAGCCAGACGATGAGCGCTGATGAAGACTATGTGTATGACGAAGAAAGCGGCGAATGGATGTCGGCTTCCGAACTGGCTGCGAAACAGGCCGCCGCCAATACGGTCGAGGTGCGCGATGCGGTGGGCAATCTGCTGGCCGATGGCGATCAGGTGACGCTGATCAAGGATCTGGAGGTTAAAGGCGCGGGCCAGACGTTGAAGCGCGGCACCTTGATCAAATCGATCCGCCTGACGGGCGACCCGCAGGAGATCGACTGCCGCTATGACGGGATCAAGGGTCTGGTGCTGCGCGCCGAATTCGTCCGCAAGAGATAAGGCGCAAGAGGTAAGGATGCGCGTCACCACATTGACGATGAACCCCGCCATCGACGGCGCCTGCGAGGCCGAGGCGGTGTTTCCCACCCACAAGATCCGTACGCATGACGAGCGTTACGATCCGGGCGGGGGCGGGATCAATGTGGCGCGCGTGCTGGCGCGGATGGGCCATGCTTCATCTCTTGGCGCGGTCGAGGTGATCTATCTGGCGGGCGGGGCCACCGGGGCCTTGCTTGACGAATTGCTGGACCAGCATGGGCTGGATCGGCACCGCATCGCCATCCATGACCATACGCGGCAATCGCTGGCGGTCTATGAAAGGTCGAGCGGCAAGGAGTTCCGCTTTGTCCCCGATGGCCCGCTGGTGAATGAGGCAGAGTGGCAGGCGGCTTTCGATCATGTGAGTCGGCTCGGTCATGGCTGGCTGGTGGCCAGCGGGTCTTTGCCGCGCGGGGTGCCGGTGGATTTCTATGCGCGGATGGCGGCGGCTCTGGCCGGGCGCGATGTGCGGGTGGTGGTCGATACGTCCGGCCCGGCGCTGGCGGCGGCGCTGGATCAGGGCGGGCTCTATCTGGTCAAGCCCAGCCAGGGCGAGTTTGAGGCGCTGATCGGGCGCAAGTTGCCCGATGCGCAGGCCGTGGGCGAGGCGGCGATGGAGATGGTGCGCAGCGGCAAGGCGGCGCATGTAGCCGTGTCCATGGGGCATGAGGGCGCGGTGCTGGCCCACGCAGGCGGGGTGATTGTACGGTCTGCGCTGGACGTGCCGGTCAAAAGCGCGACCGGGGCGGGCGACAGTTTCGTGGGCGGGATGGTCCATGGCTTTTTGCGCGGCGAGGATGCGGCGGGCGCATTCCGCTGGGGCATGGCGGCGGGGACGGCGGCGGTGATGTCGCCGGGCACCGACCTGTGCCACCCGGAGGCGGTGCGGCAGATGTGGGAGGCTTTGGGAGATGCGTGATCCGCAGGCTGTGGCGATTATCGAGCGATTGGGGATGCAGCCGCACCCCGAAGGCGGATGGTATGTTGAATTATGGCGCGAGGGCGCGGATCGCGGGGCCGATGGGCGAGGGAGCGTCAGCACGATCTATTTCCTGCTGGAGGCGGGGCAGACCTCGCATTGGCATCGCATCGACGCGGCCGAGCTCTGGCTGTGGCATGGCGGCTCGGCGCTGGATCTGGGCGTGGCGCCGGGGGATGAAGGGCCGGTACGCTGGATTCGTCTGGGCGGCGATGTGCTGAACGGCGAGGCTCCGCAGGGGGTGATCCCGACCGGGCATTGGCAATCGGCGCGGGCGGGCGATGGCTGGGCGTTGGTCAGTTGCGTGGTGGCGCCGGGTTTCACCTTTGACGGGTTCGAATTGGCGCCGCCGGGGTGGCATCCGGGTGGGTAATGGTTCGATGTTGCGCCTCATCATTCCATAATGGTTTTTCGATGATCCCTGTGGTGTGATTCGCCGCAGGAATGTCGGGGTGGTTCTGGCACTTTTCGTCGGAACAGGCAGGGCGAACTTGTATGCATTCCTATTCAAGGTCGATGCGGGGCGGTGGGGCGTTTCAGGCCCGCAATCTCGGGCATTTAGCGGAAATATGCCGAATTATAATGGGATAGGTGGAGATTCTTCATCGGTAAGCTTTGACAAAATTGCAAAAAATGCAATCATATCGTTGGTGAATGCAATTGCTACATTCCCACCATTCACGTTAAACGGTATTCAACAACATAAAGGGTGCTTCGAGGCAATTGCTCCTAACCAAATAGGGAATATTGCCATGATCAAGACTGTTATCGCTGCCGCTGCTTTCGCTCTTCTGCCCACCGTCGCTTTCGCTGAAGAAGCACCCAAGCAGAGCTTCACCTATCAGGGCGTGACCTACACCTACACCTCGGAAGTGCAGAACGGCGTCAAGGTTCTCAAGGGCTCGGCCTATAACGGCAAGGTGCCTTTCGAACTGAAGGTGACCAAGAACGGCGTGTCGGGCACGTTCAACCGCGCTCCCGTCAACTTCGACATGCACGAAGTCCAGCACCTCGACAACAAGGACGTTGTTGAAGGCCAGTAAGGGCTAGGCCCGTCACTGGGCCGGTTCTGAATGCTGAGATACGCAAGGGGCGGCTGGATCATTCCGGCCGCCCTTTTGCATATGCGCATATGGGGGAGTTGCGGCCCAGCCGGGTTGGTAGCCTCTTCTAAAAGAGCCGGCTAGGCCGCGAGGTCGATATGGCAGGGCGCGTCTGACAAATCCATGAATGAAATGGCCACATTGGCGAATTTTATGAATTTTTATGACGGGGTTGGTTGAAGGGCCGCGCGAGCCGATTGATCACTTCAGCGTAACGAAAATCTCGGCCTCAAGCACCCAGCGCGGTTGCGGGGCATTGGCCGCCAGATTGCGCCACTTCGCCGCATAAGTGCCCGAAGCCTGAATTTTGCCATTAGCGCCCACGCCCTGCCATGCGCCATGCTCCATCGCGATTGGTTCAACTCGGCTAATTGTAATCGCCTCAGTGGTTCGTGCATAGGTCGTACGCTGGGCAAGCGGAGCGGAAAACTCGCGCTTCCATGCCAGCAATTGCGCCTTGCGCCCGTTCAGCAGCGCGCTGTCCGTCCCCGTGATCAGCGTCACATTCGGGGCCAGCAAAGGCGTAATAGCGTTGAGATCGCCCTGTTCCAGCGCGCGGTTGAATTCCGCGCGGGCAAGGCGGATGGCGAGGTCGGCGGTGGGGCTATGCATGGGTGTCATCGCTGCGCGATTTTTCGGGTTTATGAAAGGGGTGTTTTTTTGGGGGGGGCAGGTTTGCCTCCGGCGGGCAAAGGGCGGGGGCCCTTTGCAATCCCATTAATTGGGTGGGGCAGGTTTGCGAGGTGGCGCCATGCGCGATGGTTCATAAAGCCTGCGGCGCGGCCAAGAAGCGCCAAAAGCGCCGCAAGCTTTAAATTCCCCAACGCCGCACCCAGCACAAAAGGTCGAACCCATAGCGTAACCTAGACATTAATGGGATTGCAAAGGGCCCCCGCCCTTTGCCCGCCGGAGGCCCCCTTTCGCCCCCAAAAAAAGGCCGAGAGCCACCCCGGCCCCCGACCCTTCCGTTAATCCCAAACGTGCCCTTATTCCGCAGCCGGAATGTAGAGATCGCCCGCTTCCTTATACTTCTCGCTCATCTGCGCCATGCCCGCTTCGGCGTCCTCTGCGGCGGCAAACGTTTCAATCGGAGCGTTCTGCTTGGCGGCGAATTCGCGCACTTCCTGCGTGATCTTCATCGAGCAGAACTTGGGCCCGCACATCGAGCAGAAGTGGGCGGTCTTAGCCCCTTCGGCGGGCAGGGTCTGGTCATGATACTGCTCGGCGGTATCCGGGTCGAGCGACAGGTTGAACTGATCGCGCCAGCGGAATTCGAAGCGCGCGCGCGACAGAGCGTCGTCGCGCAGCTTGGCCGCCGGGTGGCCCTTGGCAAGGTCGGCTGCATGGGCGGCCAGCTTGTAGGTCACCACGCCGACCTTGACGTCATCGCGGTCGGGCAGGCCAAGGTGCTCCTTGGGCGTGACATAGCAGAGCATCGCCGTGCCGAACCAGCCGATCATCGCCGCGCCAATGCCGCTGGTGATGTGGTCATAACCCGGCGCAATGTCGGTGACGAGCGGCCCGAGCGTGTAGAACGGAGCTTCACCGCAGGCCTTAAGCTGCTTGTCCATGTTTTCCTTGATCTTGTGCATCGGCACGTGGCCGGGGCCTTCGATCATCACCTGAACGTCCTGCTCCCAAGCGCGCTTGGTCAACTCGCCAAGGGTATAGAGTTCTGCAAACTGCGCCTCGTCATTGGCATCGGCAATCGAGCCGGGGCGCAGACCATCGCCGAGCGAATAGGCCACGTCATAGGCCTTCATGATCTCGGTGATTTCGTCGAAACGCTCGTAAAGGAACGATTCCTTGTGATGCGCCAGACACCACTTGGCCATGATCGAACCGCCGCGCGACACGATGCCCGTCACGCGCTTGGCGGTCAGCGGGATATAGGGCAGGCGCACGCCCGCATGGATGGTGAAATAGTCGACGCCCTGCTCGGCCTGTTCGATCAGCGTGTCGCGGAAGATTTCCCAGTTCAGGTCTTCGGCAATACCGCCGACCTTTTCCAGCGCCTGATAGATCGGCACGGTGCCGATGGGAACGGGCGAATTGCGCAGGATCCATTCGCGCGTGTCGTGAATGTTGCGCCCGGTGGACAGGTCCATCACCGTGTCCGCGCCGTGGCGGATGGCCCAGACCATCTTGTCCACTTCGGCGGCGACATCGGAGGCCACCGCCGAATTGCCGATATTGGCGTTGATCTTGACCAGGAAATTGCGGCCAATCGCCATCGGTTCGGATTCGGGGTGGTTGATGTTGTTGGGGATGATGGCGCGGCCGCGGGCCACTTCATCGCGCACGAATTCGCCGGTGACGAAATCGGGGATTTCCGCGCCCCAGCTTTCGCCGTCCCGCTCCAGCTTTTCCTTCAGGATCGCGCGGCCAAGGTTTTCGCGCTGCGCCACATATTCCATTTCGGGCGTGACGATGCCGCGGCGGGCATAATGCATCTGCGATACATTGGCGCCCGCCTTGGCGCGCAGGGGGCGGGGGTTAACCGCCGGGAAGGCGGGGACACCGCCGCTGCGATCAGGCCCTTTCAGGCCATTGTCCTCGGGCTTGACCGCACGGGCGTCATATTCCTCAACATCGCCGCGCGCGATGATCCATTCGCGGCGCAGCGGGGCAAGGCCCGCCGAAATGTCGATCGTGGCATTGGGATCGGTATAGGGGCCGGACGTGTCATAGACGCGCACGGCTGGTTCCTTGGCCGACGACTCCAGCGCGATTTCGCGCATGGCAACCTTGATTTCGGGGTGACTGGGCGAGGGGACGTAGATCTTTTTCGAGCCACGGATCGCGCCGGTGGTGACGCCTATTTCAAGGGGGGAGTTGATGTCGGCCATGGGGTGCTTTCTGCTGTTTATCCGAAGCGGGCCATGCCAATCACGGTCAGAGCCAGCCCGATGAGAGTGGTGATGCCGGCCCAGCCCTTGTGAAAATTGCCAAGGGTTTTCAGCCACATCTGGGTGTAAAGATCACAAGCGAACAGGATGGCCAGACTTTCGGCCATCATCAATCCGCCCAGCGCCTTGATGATGCAGGTGAGAAGGTCATGCGGTATCCATGGGTTGGCCAGATAGACCACGCTGCCCACCAGCAATTCGAGCATTCCGCATAGGAATTGCAGGGCGGGCGAGCCTTCCACCTCGCCGATCATGGTTTGCCAAACTCCCGGTTGCCTAAGTGCCCCTGCTCCCGCGGCCAGCGCGGCCAGACCAAGAATGAGGGCGCTCCATGCAGTCGGATCTCCAGCTTCTTGCATACCTTCTCCTGTTTTTTATCGTTTTATCTCGCCTTCATGTTCTGCGGCGTCAGGAGAGGAGGAGCGGGGGGCACCATACCGGGCCGACAGACGCTTCCCTCCCTACGCCCGGATTAACGGGTTCAGGTTCAGCGGGTCGTGGGGCGTGACGCCCACCTCTCAGCCACATGGCTCCCCGGGGATATGCAGGGCAGGTTATGCGAAGGCGATGGCCTTGGCAAGCGCCGGCTCCCGGTTTTGGGCGCGGTTTTGGCGCTGGTCCGGCCATCGGGAAATTTCTCCCGGATATGCCCGTATGGTCGGTTGCCGGAAAGCGGTTGCTAACATAGACTTGGGCCATGGCGGGAAATGACACGGATATTGCCATCCTCGGGGGGGGATTGGCAGGCGGGCTGGTAGCGCTGGCTCTGGCGGCGCGACGGCCCGATTTGCGCATCCTGTTGGTTGAGCGTGAGGAGAAGCTGGGGGGGCATCACCTCTGGTCCTTTTTTCTCAGTGATATTCCGGTGGCTGCGCGTTGGTTGCTCAAACCTTTAGTGGCGGGAAAATGGAACAGCCACAGCGTGCGCTTTTCCGGTAACCGCCGCCATCTGGGCAATCCCTATCGCACGATTTCCAGCCCTCGCTTCGATGCGGCCCTGCGAGAGGCTTTGCCCGCCGGCTCGATCCTGACCGGAGCGACGGTGACGGCTTTTGACCGACGCGGCTTTACGCTGGCCGATGGGCGGCAGTTTCGCGCCGGGGCGGTGATCGATGCGCGCGGCGCGGCGGCTTTTCCGGGGCTGCGCGGCGGATGGCAGAAATTCGTGGGCCAGATGGTGCGGACCGGGGCCCCCCATGGCCTCACCTCGCCGATCATCATGGATGGCAACCGGGCCCAATATGACGGGTTCCGCTTTGTCTATGTCCTGCCCTTTTCGGAGGATACGGTGTTCATCGAGGACACCTATTATTCCGACACGCCCGACATTGATGCCCCGGCCCTGCGCGAACGCATCGCGGCCTATGCGCGCAGTCGCAGCTGGACCATTGCCGAGGTGCTGGATGAGGAGCAGGGCGTTTTGCCGGTGGTGGCCGATGGCGAGCCTCATGCCCTGATCGAGGGCATGCATGGCGCGGCGCGGATCGGCGTGGCGGCTGGGTTGTTTCATCCGCTGACCGGCTATTCGCTGCCTACGGCGGTGCGCGTGGCGATGATGATTGCCGATCTGCCCGATATGTCGGGCGAGGCGATTGCCGGGGCGGTCGAGAATTATGCGCGGGCCCATTGGCGCTCGGGGCGGTTTTATCGGCTGCTGGCTCGGATGCTGTTTGGCGCGGCGCCGCCGGACAAGCGGTACCGGGTGTTCGCCCGCTTCTATCGCCTCAATGACAGGTTGATTGAACGTTTCTATGCCGGGCAATCGACCTGGAAGGACCGGCTCCGTCTGCTGATCGGGCGTCCGCCGGTGCCGCTGATCGCGGCGCTGGCCTGTCTGGTCGGGCGGGGGCGGGTGCTGGCTGATCTGGGGGCGCCCGGGCGCCTTTCGCACGATACCACGATACCGGCCTTTGCCGGGGAAACCGAGGGAACATGAAAAAGGCCTGTGTGATTGGCGCCGGATTCGGCGGTCTGGCTCTGGCCATCCGGTTGCAATCCTCCGGAATTGCCACGACGCTGGTCGAGGCGCGCGAGCGTCCGGGTGGGCGCGCTTATGTGTGGGAGCGTGAAGGGCATACGTTCGACGCGGGCCCCACGGTGATCACCGATCCGTCCTGCCTGTCGGAACTGTGGGCGCTGACGGGTCAGGACATGGCGGGCGATGTTGATCTGATGCCGGTGATGCCCTTTTATCGCCTGCAATGGACCGACGGCAGCCATTTCGACTATTCCAACGATGAAGCCAAATTGCGCAGCGAGATCAACCGCGTGGCGCCGGGCGATCTGGCCGGCTATCAGCAATTCCTCGATTTCGCGGGCGAGGTCTATCGCGAGGGCTACGTCAAGCTGGGCCATGTGCCTTTCCTTGACTTCAAGAGCATGATCAAGGCGGCCCCCGCGCTGATGAAGCATCAGGCGTGGCGCAGCGTTTATTCGCGCGTTTCGGGCTTTGTTCAGTCGGAAAAGCTGCGCGAGGCTTTGTCCTTCCACACCCTGCTGGTCGGCGGCAATCCGATGAGCACCAGCAGCATCTATGCTCTGATCCACAAGCTGGAAAAGGATGGCGGCGTGTGGTGGGCACGGGGCGGCACCAATCGACTGGTGGCGGGCATGGTCGCGCTGTTTGAACGGCTGGGCGGAACGGTGCGGCTGGGCGATGGGGCGGTCAAGATCCACACGATCGGCAATCGCGCGCATGAGGTCGAAACCAAGAGCGGGTGGCGCGAAAGATTTGATGCGGTGGCCAGCAATGGCGATCTGATGCACACCTATCGCGACCTGCTGGGCGATACGCCGCGCGGGGTGGAATATGCTCGGTCGCTGGCGCGCAAACGCTGGTCGCCCAGCCTGTTCGTCGTCCATTTCGGACTGGAGGGGCAATTTCCCCATATCCCCCACCACATGATCCTGTTCGGGCCGCGCTATAAGGGCCTGCTGGAGGATATTTTCGAGAATGGCGTGCTGCCGCGCGATTTCTCGATCTATCTGCACCATCCCACCGCGTCTGATCCGTCCATGGCGCCGGAGGGGCGTTCGACCTTTTACGCGCTGGTGCCGGTGGCCCATCGCGGCAAGCTGGCGGTGGATTGGGATCAGGTCGGGCCGATCCTGGAAAAGCGGATATTGGACGAGGTGGGGCGCCGCTTGATCCCCGACATCCACGACCGCATCGCCACCAAGTTCCACTATGCCCCCACCGATTTCGAAACCGACCTCTCGGCCTATATGGGCAGCGCCTTCAGCCTCGAACCGATCCTGACGCAAAGCGCGTGGTTCCGGGGGCATAATCGCGACGATGTGATCCCCAACCTCTATCTGGTGGGCGCGGGGACGCATCCGGGGGCGGGGATTCCGGGCGTTGTGGGCAGCGCCAAGGCGACCGCTGGGCTGATGATCGAGGATTTGCGGGGGTAGGTTTTTTTGGGGGGGTGAAGGTTTGCCTCCGGCGGGCGAAGGGCCTCGACCCTTTGCAATCCTGTTACTGTCGATGTCGCGTTATGGGTTCGGCCTTTGGTGTTGGGCGCGGCGTTTGAATTTGAAAGCCTGCGGCGCCGATCAGCGCTGCTTGCCCGCGCCGCAGGCTTTGATGGGATAAAAGCCACCCTGCCAACCGGGCACACCCCCAAATAACGGGATTGCAAAGGGCCCCCGCCCTTTGCCCGCCGGAGGCAACCCTTCCTTTCCTCCGACAATTGACAAACCGCCCCCACGCGCCTAATGCCCGCCGGTTCCATCGCTTCGAGCAAGGGCGGCCCAGCGCGGGGGTCATCCACGAAAGGAGGCGGTGGTGTTGCATCTGACGCCAGGGGCTGCGGGCCTTCATCTCGATTGCGGGGTGATTCGCCAGCGGCCTTTTGTGCGTTTAACGGTGCCGCCATTTACCCCGCGCATGGCATTATTTTTCGGCTTAACGGCTCTTTTTTCCGCGAAAAAGATCCGCGAAGGCCACCAACGAAAGAGGCAAAGTCAAGCCCTATGGCAACCCAGCCCATCTCCCGCGCTTCGGCCAAGCGCCGGATCCGCAAGATCTTCGGTGATATTCACGAAGTGACGCAGATGCCGAACCTGATTCAGGTTCAGCGCGAATCCTATGAGCAGTTCCTGCGCTCGAACCCCGCTGTGGGTTACGTCTCGGGTCTGGAAAAGACGCTGCGTTCGGTGTTCCCGATCCGCGACTTTGCCGGCACCAGCGAGCTGGACTTTGTGCATTACGAGCTGGAAGAGCCCAAGTACGACATCACCGAATGTCGTCAGCGCGGGATCACCTATGCCGCTCCGATGAAGGTGACGCTGCGCCTGATCGTGTTTGAAGTCGACGCCGAGACCGAAACCCGGTCGGTGCTCGATATCAAGGAGCAGGACGTGTACATGGGCGACATGCCGCTCATGACCGAGAACGGCACTTTCGTCATCAACGGCACCGAGCGCGTGATCGTGTCGCAGATGCACCGTTCGCCGGGCGTTCTGTTCGACCATGACCGCGGCAAGACGCACTCGTCGGGCAAGTTCCTGTTCGCCGCCCGCGTGATCCCGTATCGCGGTTCGTGGCTGGACTTTGAATTTGACGCCAAGGACATCGTCAACGTCCGTATCGACCGCAAGCGCAAGCTGCCCGTGACGGCGCTGCTGCATGCGCTGGGTCTGAACGACGAAGAGATCCTGCATTACTTCTATCAGACGATCGTCTGGAACCGCGCGAGCGGTGGCTGGAAGATCCCCTACGTGGCCGAAGCATGGCGCGGCGCCAAGCCGACCTTCGACATTGTCGATGCGACCAGTGGCGAGGTGGTGTTTGCCGCCGGAACCAAGATCTCTCCTCGCGCTGCCAACAAGGCCGAGAAGGATGGTCTCAAGACCCTGCTGATCCCGACCGAGGAAATCTTTGGCCGTTACAGCGCCAATGACGTCATCAACGAATCGACCGGCCGCATCTATATTGAGGCCGGCGAGGAAGTGACGGCGGAGAATGTCGCGGCGCTCGACGCTGCCGGGATCGACGCTTTCGAACTGCTCGACATCGATCACGTGTCGACCGGTCCGTGGATCCGCAACACGCTGAAGGCCGACAAGGCCGAGGACCGCGATCACGCTCTGGCCGACATCTATCGCGTGATGCGCCCCGGCGAGCCGCCGACGCGCGAAACCGCCGAAGCGCTGTTTGCAGGCCTGTTCTTTGACGCCGACCGCTATGACCTCTCGGCCGTGGGCCGCGTCAAGCTGAACATGCGTCTTGGCCTGAACGTCGAAGATACGGTCACCACGCTGGAAACCAACGACATTCTTGCCGTTGTGAAGGAACTGGTGAACCTGAAGGATGGCAAGGGCGAAGTCGACGACATCGACAACCTTGGTAACCGCCGCGTGCGTTCGGTGGGCGAACTGCTGGAAAACCAGTATCGCGTCGGCCTGCTGCGCATGGAGCGTGCCGTCAAGGAGCGCATGAGCTCGGTTGACGTCTCGACCGTGATGCCCAACGACCTCATCAACGCCAAGCCCGCCGTGGCGGCTGTGCGCGAGTTCTTTGGCTCCTCGCAGCTCTCGCAGTTCATGGACCAGACCAACCCGCTCTCGGAAGTCACCCACAAGCGCCGCGTTTCGGCGCTCGGGCCGGGCGGTCTGACGCGTGAGCGCGCAGGCTTTGAAGTCCGCGACGTTCACCCGACCCACTATGGCCGTATCTGCCCGATTGAAACGCCTGAAGGCCCGAACATCGGTCTGATCAACTCGCTCTCGACCTTCGCGCGGGTCAACAAGTATGGCTTCATCGAAACGCCTTATCGCAAGGTGATCGACGGTCATGTGACCAAGGACGTGGTTTACCTGTCCGCGATGGAAGAGCAGAAGCACACGGTGGCGCAGGCTTCGGCCGCGACCAACGGTGATGGTTCGTTCGTCGAGGAACTGGTCAGCGCACGTCAGAACGGCGAATTCGTGATGGCTCCGCGTGAAACCATCACGCTGATGGACGTCAGCCCCAAGCAGCTCGTTTCGGTGGCCGCCTCGCTCATTCCCTTCCTGGAAAATGACGACGCCAACCGCGCGCTCATGGGCTCGAACATGCAGCGTCAGGCTGTGCCGCTGGTGAAGGCCGATGCGCCTTTCGTCGGCACGGGCATGGAAGAAACCGTGGCGCGCGATTCGGGTGCCGCGATCGCTGCTGCCCGCGCGGGCATCGTCGATCAGGTGGACGCCACCCGTATCGTGATCCGCGTGTCGGGCGATATCGAGCCGGGCAAGTCTGGCGTGGACATCTATACGCTGCAGAAGTTTGAGCGTTCGAACCAGTCGACCTGCATCAACCAGCGTCCGCTGGTGAAGGTTGGCGACAGCGTCGAAAAGGGCGACATCATTGCCGATGGCCCCAGCACCGAGCTGGGTGAACTGGCGCTGGGCCGCAACGTGCTGGTCGCGTTCATGCCCTGGAATGGCTACAATTACGAAGACTCCATCCTGATCAGCGAACGCATCGTGAAGGAAGACGTCTTTACCTCGATCCATATCGAGGAATTTGAAGTCATGGCCCGCGATACCAAGCTTGGGCCTGAAGACATCACCCGCGACATCCCGAATGTGGGCGAAGAATCGCTGCGCAACCTCGACGAAGCGGGCATCGTCTATATCGGCGCCGAAGTGCATCCGGGCGATATCCTCGTCGGCAAGATCACGCCCAAGGGCGAAAGCCCGATGACGCCGGAAGAAAAGCTGCTGCGCGCGATCTTCGGTGAAAAGGCCAGCGACGTGCGCGACACCTCGCTGCGTCTGCCGCCGGGCGTGGCAGGGACCATTGTCGACGTTCGCGTCTTCAACCGTCACGGTATCGAAATCGACGACCGTACCCGCGCGATCCAGAACGAGGAAATCGAACGCCTCGCCAAGGACCGTGAGGACGAGCGCGCGATTCTGAACCGCGCCACCTTCAACCGTCTCAAGGACATGCTGCTGGGCCAGGTGGCTGCGGCTGCTCCCAAGGGGCTGAAGAAGGGCATCGAGATCACCGAAGAAGTGCTGGCCGAGGTCGAGCGCTACGAATGGTGGAAGTTCGCCGTGGCCGATGATGCGCGCCAGCAGCAGCTGGAAGCGACCAAGGCGCAGTATGACACGGCCATCAAGGCGATCGTCGAGAAGTTCGAAGATCGCAAGGAAAAGCTGGAACGCGGCGACGAGCTGGCTCCGGGCGTCCTCAAGATGGTCAAGGTCTTTGTGGCCGTGAAGCGCAAGCTTCAGCCGGGCGACAAGATGGCCGGCCGTCACGGCAACAAGGGTATCATCAGCCGCATCCTGCCGCAGGAAGACATGCCCTTCCTCGAGGACGGCACTCCGGTGGACTTCGTGCTCAACCCGCTGGGCGTGCCTTCGCGCATGAACGTGGGTCAGATCTTCGAAACCCATCTGGGCTGGGCCGCTCGCGGTCTGGGTCGCAAGATCGGTGCTGCACTGGATGCATGGCGCGAAGCCAATCCGAACCCGCAGGCGGGCGAGCCCCCCGAAGCGGTGCGCGAATTGCTCAAGGACATCTATGGCGACAACTACACGGCCGAGCTGAGCTCGCGCAGTGATCTGGAAATCGTCGAGCTGGCCCAGAGCGTGCGCAACGGCGTGCCGATGGGTTCGCCGGTGTTCGACGGCGCGGTGGAAGCTGATGTGACCGCGATGCTGCGCAAGGCTGGGCTGGATGAATCGGGTCAGGTGACCCTGTTCGACGGCCGCACCGGCGAGGCGTTCGACCGCAAGGTGACCGTGGGCATGAAGTATGTGCTCAAGCTGCACCACCTTGTCGACGACAAGATCCACGCCCGTTCGATCGGGCCCTACTCGCTTGTTACCCAGCAGCCGCTGGGCGGTAAGGCGCAGTTCGGTGGTCAGCGCTTTGGTGAAATGGAAGTGTGGGCGCTTCAGGCTTATGGCGCCGCCTACACGCTTCAGGAAATGCTCACCGTCAAGTCGGACGACGTGGTGGGCCGCACCAAGGTGTATGAAGCCATCGTCAAGGGCGACGACACGTTCGAGGCCGGTATCCCTGAAAGCTTCAACGTGCTCGTCAAGGAAATGCGCTCGCTGGGCCTGAACGTGGAACTGTCTTCGTTGACTGACGAGGATGGCGACGATCTGGCCGACGCGGCGGAGTGAGGGGACCGGGCGGCCTTAACGGGCCGCCCGTCCTTTGCCCCAGAGATTTGACCCCTTAGAGGGACGACATATGAACGACCTGACCAAATTTACCAATCAGATGGCGAAGCCGGAAACCTTCGACCAGATCCAGATCGGTCTGGCCTCGCCCGAGCGCATCCGCAGCTGGTCCTTCGGCGAAATCAAGAAGCCGGAAACGATCAACTATCGCACGTTCAAGCCCGAACGTGACGGCCTGTTCTGCGCGCGCATCTTCGGCCCCGTGAAGGACTATGAGTGCCTTTGCGGTAAGTATAAGCGCATGAAGTACAAGGGCGTCGTCTGCGAAAAGTGCGGCGTCGAAGTGACCGTGACCAAGGTGCGCCGCGAGCGCATGGGTCATATCGAACTGGCCGCCCCGGTTGCGCATATCTGGTTCCTCAAGTCGCTGCCCTCGCGCATCGGCCTGCTGCTTGACATGCAGTTGAAGCAGCTGGAACGCATCCTGTACTTTGAATCCTATGTGGTGATCGAGCCGGGCCTGACCCCGCTTGAAAAGTACCAGTTGCTGACCGAAGACGAGCTGCTCGACTATCAGGACGAGTATGGCGAGGACGCGTTCAGCGCCGGGATCGGCGCCGAGGCGGTCAAGCACATGCTGATGAGCCTCGACATGGTTCAGGAGAAGGAAGACCTTCTCAAGGAACTGGCCGAGACGAAGTCGGAACTGAAGCCCAAGAAGATCATCAAGCGCCTCAAGGTCGTGGAAAGCTTCATCGATTCGGGCAACCGCCCCGAATGGATGATCCTCGACGTGGTGCCGGTCATTCCGCCAGATCTGCGCCCGCTGGTGCCGCTGGACGGTGGCCGTTTCGCGACCTCGGATCTCAACGATCTGTATCGCCGCGTGATCAACCGTAACAACCGCCTGAAGCGCCTGATCGAACTGCGCGCGCCCGACATCATCGTGCGTAACGAAAAGCGCATGTTGCAGGAAGCGGTTGACGCCCTGTTTGACAATGGCCGTCGCGGCCGCGTCATCACGGGTGCCAACAAGCGTCCTCTGAAGTCGCTGTCCGACATGCTCAAGGGCAAGCAGGGCCGTTTCCGTCAGAACCTGCTTGGCAAGCGCGTGGACTATTCGGGCCGTTCGGTCATCGTGACCGGTCCGGAATTGAAGCTGCACCAGTGCGGTCTGCCCAAGAAGATGGCGCTCGAACTGTTCAAGCCGTTCATCTACGCCCGCCTGGATGCCAAGGGTCTGTCGATGACCCTGAAGCAGGCCAAGAAGTGGGTGGAAAAGGAACGCAAGGAAGTCTGGGACATCCTGGACGAGGTGATCCGCGAACACCCCGTCATGCTCAACCGTGCGCCCACGCTGCACCGTCTGGGCATTCAGGCGTTCGAGCCCGTGCTGATCGAGGGCAAGGCGATCCAGCTTCACCCGCTGGTCTGCTCGGCCTTCAACGCCGACTTTGACGGTGACCAGATGGCCGTTCACGTTCCGCTGAGCCTTGAGGCCCAGCTGGAAGCGCGCGTGCTGATGATGTCGACCAACAACATCCTGAGCCCCGCGAACGGCAAGCCGATCATCGTGCCGTCGCAGGACATGGTGCTGGGCATCTATTACCTCTCGATGGACCGCGCAGGCGAGCCGGGCGAGGGCATGCTGCTGGCCGATATGGCCGAAGTGCATCAGGCGCTGGAGGCCAAGGCCGTCACGCTGCACTCGAAGGTCATCGCCCGCGTTCCGCAGACCGACGAAGACGGCAAGACCTACCTGAAGCGTTTCGAAACGACTCCGGGCCGTATGCTGATCGGCGAATGCCTGCCCAAGAGCCACAAGGTGCCCTTCGACGTCGTCAACCGTCTTCTGACCAAGAAGGACGTGGGCGACGTGATCGACGAGGTCTATCGTCACACCGGCCAGAAGGACACGGTGCTGTTTGCCGACGCCATCATGAGCCTCGGCTTCCGTCACGCGTTCAAGGCGGGCATCTCCTTCGGCAAGGATGACATGATCATCCCCGACAGCAAGGATGCGCTGGTTGCCGAGACGAAGGAACTGGTGGCTGACTATGAGCAGCAGTATCAGGACGGTCTGATCACGCAGCAGGAAAAGTACAACAAGGTCATCGACGCCTGGAGCCGTTGCGGCGATCAGGTGGCTGCGGCCATGATGGAAGAGCTGAAGTCCAGCCCGATTGATCCGGAAACCGGCCGTCAAAAGCCGATCAACGCGATCTACATGATGAGCCACTCGGGCGCGCGTGGTTCGCCGACCCAGATGAAGCAGCTGGCCGGTATGCGCGGTCTGATGGCCAAGCCTTCGGGCGAAATCATCGAAACGCCGATCATCTCGAACTTCAAGGAAGGTCTGACCGTTCTTGAATACTTCAACTCGACCCACGGCGCTCGTAAGGGCCTGGCGGATACCGCGTTGAAGACGGCGAACTCGGGTTACCTGACCCGTCGTCTGGTGGACGTGTCGCAGGATTGCGTCGTGGTCATCAACGATTGCGGCACCGAACGCGCGCTGGAAATGCGCGCGATCGTTCAGGGCGGCAGCACCATCGCTTCGCTGGGCGAGCGTATCCTTGGCCGTACTCTGGCCGATGATATCCTTGCCAAGGACGGCAGTGTGATCGTGGCCAAGGGCACGCTGCTGGACGAGCCGGCGGTAGCGCTGATCGAATCGCATGGCATCCAATCGGCGCGCATTCGCTCGCCGCTGGTCTGCGAGGCGACTCAGGGCGTTTGCGGCACCTGCTATGGTCGTGACCTTGCGCGCGGTACGCCGGTCAACATCGGTGAAGCGGTCGGCGTTATCGCCGCCCAGTCGATCGGTGAACCCGGCACGCAGCTGACCATGCGTACGTTCCACATCGGTGGCGCGGCGCAGGTGAACGAGCAGTCGAACCTTGAGGCGCTGTGCGACGGTCACGTCGAATATCGCGACATTCCGACCATCGTGGACAAGCGCGGGCGCCTGCTCTCGCTGGCCCGTAATGGCGAAATCGCGCTGATCGACACCGACGGCCGCGAGCGCGCTATGCACCGCGTGCCTTACGGTACGCATCTGCTGCACAAGACCGGCGCGACCGTGAAGCAGGGCGAACGTCTGGCCGAATGGGATCCGTTCACCACGCCGATCATCACCGAAAAGTCGGGCAGCGTGAAGTATCAGGACCTGATCGACGGCCGTACGCTGACCGAACAGGTGGACGAAGCGACGGGTATGACTCAGCGCATCATCACCGAAAACCGCTCGACCAGCCGCGGCAAGAAGGAGGATCTGCGTCCTCGTCTGACCCTGCTGGACGAAGGTTCGGGCGAGGCGGCACGCTATATGCTGGCGCCGGGCACGACGCTTTCGGTCGAGGATGGTCAGTTCGTGGAATCGGGCGACGTTATCGCCCGTGCCTCGCGCGAAGCTGCCAAGACCCGCGACATCACCGGTGGTCTGCCGCGTGTGGCCGAGCTGTTCGAAGCGCGCATTCCCAAGGACAATGCGGTGATCGCCAAGATCGCCGGCCGCATTGAATTTGTTCGCGATTACAAGGCGAAGCGTAAGATCGCCATTGTGCCGCAGGAAGGCGAACCCGTCGAATACCTGATCCCCAAGAGCAAGGTGATCGACGTTCAGGAAGGCGACTGGGTCAAGAAGGGCGACAACCTGATCTCGGGCTCGCCCAACCCGCATGACATTCTCGAAGTTCTCGGCGTGGAGGCTCTGGCCGAATATCTCGTCGCGGAAATTCAGGAAGTCTATCGCTTGCAGGGCGTGAAGATCAACGACAAGCACATCGAGGTGATCGTTCGCCAGATGCTGCAAAAGGTCGAGATCACGTTTGGTGGCGACACCACGTTGCTGCCGGGCGAGCAGGTCGATCTGGAAGAGATGCTGGAAACCAACGGCAAGCTGACCGAAGGTCAGCGTCCCGCCGAAGGCAAGCCGGTGCTGCTTGGCATCACCAAGGCTTCGCTCCAGACGCGTTCGTTCATCTCGGCGGCCTCGTTCCAGGAAACCACCCGCGTGCTCACGCAGGCGGCGGTCGAAGGCAAGAAGGACAGCCTGATCGGTCTGAAGGAAAACGTCATCGTGGGTCGTCTCATCCCCGCCGGTACCGGCGCGGGCATGAACCGTATCCGCGTGGCCGCCTCCAGCCGCGATGCTGCGCTGCGCGCCTCGTATCGCAAGCTGCAGGAGCACCTGATCGCTCCGGCAACCGCAGCCGAAGAGCATGCGGCCGAACTGGCACAGGGGCCTGAGGCTGCTGGTCTGGTCGATCCGCTGGCGCCGATCGAGGGCGAAACCCATGGTCTGGACGCCGATGCAGGCGATTACCTGAACGACGGCGCTGAATAAGCGTTCTGACCCTCAGGGTTGAAACAGAAGACCCCGCTGGAGCGATCCGGCGGGGTTTCTGTTGTTTGGAGAAAGGGGGCGTTTTGCCTCCCGCGGGTTAAGGGCGGGGGCCCTTAACAATCCCGTTAATGGGGTGGCGCCAGGTTCGCAGCGGGGTGTCCTGGGCGGTGGTTTAAAGCCTGCGGCGCGGCGAAATCGTCCTTAGAAGCGCCGCCGCCCTTTGCCCGCCGGAGGCATGAATCCATTGAACCCATAAATCCCTCTTGCACCCTTCCCATTCGCGCAAACCCCTCCTAAACCTGCGCCTATGCCCGATACGTTGAAAATCACCCTCGCCCAGTTGAACCAGTCCGTTGGCGATTTGGCCGGCAATGCTGCAGGCATGTTGGCTGCGCGCGACCGTGCGAAAGAGGCGGGGGCGGATCTGATCGCTTTCCCGGAATTGCAGTTGGTTGGCTACCCGCCCGAGGATCTGGTGCTGAAACCCAGCCTGGTGGAGCGCGCGGCGGCCGAGTTGCAGAAGATGGCCGAGACCACGGCGGCCGGCGGCCCGGCGATGCTGGTAGGCAGCGTGTTCGTGGCCGATGGAGCGCTGCATAATGGCGTGGCCTTGCTGGATCAGGGCAAGGTGGCGGCGATCCGCTTCAAGCATGAGCTGCCCAATTACGGCACGTTTGACGAGATGCGCCTGTTTCAGCCCGGTCCTTTGCCCGAGCCGATCATCTTTCGCGGGACGATGATCGGCGTGCCGATCTGTGAGGACATCTGGCACCCCAATGTCTGCCGCCACCTGGCTGATTTCGGGGCCGAGATTTTCCTGTGCCCCAATGGCAGTCCTTATGAGATCGACAAGGACACGCTCCGTATCGACGGCGTGGCCAAGCGTCGCGCCTCGGCGGCGGGGGTGCCGTTGGCCTATCTGAACCGCGTGGGCGGGCAGGATGAGCTGGTGTTCGACGGGGCCAGTTTCGTGGTCAATGGCGATGGCAGTCTTGCGGTCCAGATGAAGGACTGGGAGGAGCAGGAGGTTCTGACCCGTTGGACCAAGACCGCCAAGGGCTGGCGCTGTGACCGGGGCGAGATCGAGCCGCAGGCCGAGCATCCCGAGGATGTCTATTGCGCGATGGTGCTGGCGCTGCGCGATTATGTGAACCGCAACAAGTTTCCCGGCGTGGTGCTGGGCCTGTCGGGCGGGATCGATTCGGCGCTGTGCGCGGCGATTGCGGTCGATGCTCTGGGCGCGGACCGCGTGTGGTGCGTGATGCTGCCCAGCCGCTATACCAGCACCGAGAGCCTGATCGATGCGACCGAATGCGCGCATATGCTGGGCGTGAAATATGACACGGTGCCGATCGTCCCTGCGGTAAAGGCCTTTGACGAGATGCTCTCCAGCCCCTTTGCGGGCCGTGCGCCCGATTTGGCCGAGGAGAATATCCAGAGCCGCATTCGGGGCGTGACGCTGATGGCGCTGTCGAACAAGTTCGGGCCGATGCTGCTGACCACGGGCAACAAGAGCGAGATGAGCGTGGGTTACGCCACGATCTATGGCGACATGAACGGCGGCTATAACCCGCTGAAAGACGTCTATAAAATGACCGTCTTTGCCCTGTCGAAATGGCGCAACTGGAACAAGCCGCGCATCGGCCTTGGCCCTGATGGGCCGGTGATGCCCGAAAATATCATCTCCAAGCCGCCCAGCGCAGAGCTGCGCCCGGATCAAAAGGATTCCGATTCCCTGCCGCCCTATGACGTGCTGGACGCGATCCTCCTCGGATTGGTCGAGCATGAAAAGTCGGTCGAGCAACTGGTGAGCGAAGGGTTCGACCGCGACGTGGTGGGGCGGATCGAGCGTCTGCTCCATCTGGCCGAATATAAAAGGCGGCAGGCGCCTCCGGGGGTCAAGCTGGGCTCGCGCAATTTTGGGCGGGATCGGCGCTATCCGATAACGCAGGCGTTTCGGACGGCTTAGAAAGGTTTGCCTCCGGCGGGTTAAGGGCGGGGGCCCTTAACAATCCCGTCCATGGGTTGTGCCTGATTCGTGGCACGGCGCTATTGGTGATGGTTTTGAAAGCCTGCGGCGCGGTGAGCTTATCCTTAAAAGCGCCGCAGGCTTTAAAATCGAAAAACCTCCATTTTGCACGAGGCTGCGGCGCACACGCAACATCGACAGTATCGGGATTGCAAAGGGCCCCCGCCCTTTGCCCGCCGGAGGCATCTTCCCTCTCCCTCCGATCCCCCCTATACGCCCCCCCATGACCACCGTAACCCGCTTCGCCCCCAGCCCCACGGGGATGCTTCACATCGGCAATATCCGCACCGCGCTGCACAACTGGATGCTGGCGCAAAAGAGCGGGGGCAAGTTCCTGCTGCGCATCGATGATACCGATGCCGCGCGCAGCCGCGAGGACTATGTCGATGGTATCCGCGCCGATCTGGCGTGGCTGGGCCTGAATTATGAGGGCGAGGAGCGGCAGTCGGCGCGCTTTGCCCTGTATGAGCGCGAATTTGCCAAGCTGATCGAAGGCGGCCGTGTCTATCGCTGCTATGAGACGGCGCAGGAGCTGGATCTCAAGCGCAAGGTGCTGCTCAGTCGGGGCCTGCCGCCGATTTATGATCGCGGCGCGCTGGCGCTGACCGAGGCAGATCATGAGGCCAAGGCGGCGGCAGGCGAGGCGCCGCACTGGCGCTTCCTGCTGGACCGTGACGAGCCGATCACGTGGGAGGATGGCGTGCGCGGCGCGCAGAATTTCGACCCCGCCACCATGTCCGATCCGGTCATCCGCCGCGCCGATGGGTCGTGGCTCTATATGCTGCCCTCGGTCATTGACGATATCGACATGGGCGTGACCCAGATCCTGCGCGGCGAGGACCATGTGTCGAACACTGCAACGCAGGTGCAGATGTTCACCGCCCTTGGCGCGCCCGTGCCCGCCTTTGCCCATAGCGCGCTGCTGACCGGGACCGAGGGCAAGCTCTCGAAGCGTCTGGGGTCGCTGGGCGTGGCCGAATTGCGCGAGCAGGGCATCGAGCCCGAAGCGATCATCAGCCTGCTGGCCCGCCTTGGCACCAGCGATCCGGTCGATGCGGCGCTCTCGGTCGAGGAATTGTGCGCGGCGTTTGACCTCTCGCGCTTTGGCCGCGCCCCCGCCCGCTTTGACGAGGCCGAACTGGCGCGTCTCAACGCCCAGATCATCCACCGCATGCCCTATGCCCGCGTGGCCGACCGCCTGCCCGAGGGCGTGGGCGAGGAGGCGTGGGAGGCGATCCGCCCCAACCTCAACACCGTGGCCGAGGCGGCGGATTGGTGGGCTGTGGTCAAGGGACCGATCAATGCCCCCGCGCAGGACGATGAAGCCCGCGCGTTCCTGTCTCAGGCCGCCGGGGTTGCTGCCACGCTCGATTGGGCCGAGGGGCCATGGGCCGCGTTGACCGGCGCGCTGAAGGAAGCCACCGGGCGCAAGGGCAAGGCCCTGTTCCTGCCGCTGCGTCTGGCCATCACCGGCATGGAGCATGGGCCGGATATGGGGGCGCTTTTGCCGCTGATCGGGCGGGATGAGGTTGTTGCGCGGTTGAAGGGGTAAGATTTGCCTCCGGCGGGCAAAGGGCGGGGGCCCTTTGCAATCCCGTTAATGGGGGGCAGATGGTTCGCTGGTGGGGTGTTTATCCGATGGGATGAAAGCCTGCGGCGCGGCAAGCTCAGCCCAAAAGCGCCGCAGGCTTTCAAATTCTAACGTCGCGTCCGACACTCAAGGCCGATCCCTCGGCGCAACAATGACAGTATCGGGATTGTTAAGGGCCCCCGCCCTTAACCCGCCGGAGGCATCATCAGGCAACCACCTCCACCACTTCCTCGCTTGCCGCTTCCAGCAACCGCTTCTCAACCGTCTTCTGCCGTCCGCCGCCATCGACCTTTCCGCCGAACAGGTCGGTGACATAGAAGGTGTCGACGGCGCGCTCGCCATAGGTGGCGATATGGGCGGAATGGACGATGAGGCGCGATTCGAACAGCGCGCGGGCCAGTCTGTTCAAAAGCGCAGGCCGGTCGCGGGCCGAGATTTCGACCACGGTGAAGCGGTTGGAGGCGTCATTGTCGAATTCGACGCGCGGGCGCACTTCAAACGCTTCCTGACGCGGGCGGGGCAGGGGCCGGGCGACGAGTTGAGGCAGCAGCTTGACCCGGTTGGCCAGCGCATCGCCGATGGCTTTTTGCAGACGCTCCAACTGCGACTGTTCCGAAAACGGCCTTCCCAGCGGGTCCTGCACAAGGAAATTGTCCACCGCCGTGCCGCTGCGCGTGGTGTGGATGCGCGCGTCGATGATGTTGCCGCCCGCAAGGTGGATGCCGCCCGCGATGCGATAGAACAGGCCGGGGTGATCCGAGGCGATGACCATGACCAGCGTGGCGCCGCGCGTTTCGTCATAGCTGGTGGTGATCGACAAAGGCGCGCCCTTGGCCTCATGCAATTGCACAAGGTTGCGCGCGATCACATCGTCTGGTTCGGCGATCCAGTAGGCGTCGGTGAACTGCTTGCCATAGCGCGCCACCAGCGAGCCTTGCTCCCCCATCCTTTCGGTGACGATCTTCTGCTTGGCCGCGATGCGCTCGACGCGGTGGCGTTCGACATGGCCTAGACGCAACCGTTCCTCGGCGCTGGCGAAGAGTTCGGTCAGCAACTGGCGCTTCCACCCGTTCCACACGCCCGGACCCACCGCGCGAATGTCCACAATGGTCAGCAGCGTCAATTGCCGCAACCGTTCGAGCGATTGCACCACGGCGACGAAATCGGTGATCGTCTTCCAGTCGGCCAGATCGCGCTTCATCGCGGTCGCGCTCATCAACAGATGCTGGCGTACCAGCCAGCTGACCAGTTCGGTCTCCTCGCTGGTCATGCCCAGCCGCGGACACAGGCGCAGCGCGATTTCCGCGCCCAGCACCGAATGGTCGCCCCCGCGCCCCTTGGCGATGTCATGCATCAGCACGCTGGCATAAAGCGCGCGGCGGTGATGCACCTTGCCGATGATCGCGGTGGCCAGCGGATGGTCCTCGGCCAGCTCGCCCTTTTCGATCTTGGCCAGCAGGCCGATCGCGCGGATCGTATGTTCGTCCACCGTATAGTGGTGATACATATCGAACTGCATCTGGGCATTGACCCTGCCGAAATCGGGAATGAAGCGGCCGAACACGCCTGCCTCGTTCAGCCAGCGCAGCACCGTTTCGGGATCATGGCGGCTGGTCAGCAATTCCATGAACAATTCATTGGCGCGCGGGTTTTTGCGCACCTCGGCGTCGATCAGCTTCGCGTCGCGGGCGATGTGGCGCATGGTTTCGGGGTGGATCTCGAAACTTTCCGCGTCCGCAATCGTGAAGATTTCGAGCAAACGCACCGGATCGGCCTCGAACCAGTCGTCGGATGGCGCGGCGATGCGGCCATGGGAAACCTTATAGCCCTTGATCGTGCGTGTGCGCCCGCGAAACGAGGCAAGGAAGCCCTTGCGCTTCTTCTTCTCGGTCTGCTCCTCCAACTGGGCCAGAAACACGCCGGTCAGGCTGCCGACCTGTTTGGCCTGAAGGAAGAAATATTGCATGAAACGCTCGACCGCGCTTTTGCCCGGCCGGTCGGCAAAGGCCATGCGCTGGGCCACCTGGCGTTGCAGGTCGAAGGTCAGCCGGTCCTCGGCGCGGTTGGTGATCGTGTGCAGATGGCAGCGCACGGCCCAGAAAAAGCTCTCGGCGCGGCGGAAGGCGCGATATTCGTCCTGTGTCAAAAGGCCCACATCGACCAGCTCGGCCGGGCTGCGCACCTTGTGCAGATATTTGCCGATCCAGTAGAGCGTGTGGAGATCGCGCAGGCCGCCCTTACCCTCTTTCACATTGGGCTCGACCACATAGCGGCTGTCGCCCAGCCTTTTGTGCCGCTCGTTGCGCTCGGCCAGTTTCTCGGTGACGAAATTGCGCTCGCTGCCCTCGACCACCTCGGCGAAGAACCGGCGGCGGGATTCGTCGAACAGCGCCTGATCGCCCCAGACATAACGCCCTTCGAGCAGGGCGGTGCAGATCGTGATGTCCGATTTGGCCATGCGGACCGTATCGTCCAGGCTGCGGCTGGAATGACCGACTTTCAGCCCCAGATCCCACAGGAAATAGAGCATGGCCTCGATCACCTGCTCGCACCAGTGGGTCTGTTTGGACGGCGTGATGAAGGCCACGTCGACGTCGGAATGGGGCGCCATTTCCCCGCGCCCATAGCCGCCCACGGCCATGATCGTCAGCCGCTCGCCCGTGGTGCGGTTGACCGAAGGATAGACATCGGAAATCACATGATCGTGGATTACGCGCAGCAATTGGTCGGTCAGGAAAGCCTGCGCCTCGGCGCAATCATGGCCCGCGCCGGGGCGTTCCATCAGGCGGCGGTTGATCTCCTCGCGCCCATCGGCCAGCGCCTTGCGCAACAGTTCGACGATGGGCTGACGCGCGGCACTGGCCTTGTTGCCCGCCGCATCCATCGCATCGGCAATGGCGATGGTCAAAGCGCGGCGGTCGATCACCGCGCGTTGGTTGGGGATGCGAATGGCGTTCATCGGCGGCTTTCAACAGGAGGCTTGCAGGCCAAGTCTAAACATCTCTACTTAAGCGACACTTATCACTCTACCCCGTGGGACCATGGCCGCGCCAGAGGTTTGACGCAGAAAAAGGTGACTTCTGTCATCGCCTTGTTGTATCGCGCGGCTCATTAGGAAAAAAATGGGCTTTTTGCCCCAGCCACGGACCCTGTTTCCCATGTTGAGCGACCTTGTGCATGCCTCGCTGCCGCATATTCTGCCTCTGGCCGATGTCCTGTCCGCCGGGGCCAGCGCGGTGAAGCAGCCGATCTTCTGGGCCGATCTGGGGCTGAAAAAGGGGATCAGTCTGGGGTTTTTCACCCTGCGCTTCTACTCGCTGGCCTATCTGGCGGGGATCGTGTTCGGCTATTGGCACATGACGCGGATGATCCGCCAACCGGGCAGCCCGCTGGCGCAGCGCCATGTCGATGACCTGTTCTTCTGGTGCACGCTGGGCATCATTCTGGGCGGGCGTCTGGGCTATGCCACCTTCTATGACCACACGCTTTATACTGAACCGTTGAAAATGCTGCGCTTGTGGGAGGGCGGCATGAGTTTTCACGGCGGACTGATTGGCGTGCTGGTGGCGGTCTGGGGCGTGTGCCGGGCGGGCGGCCTGTCCTTTATCCGGGTGATGGATTATGTCGCGCCCTGCGCGCCGGTAGGGCTGTTTTTTGGGCGCATCGCCAATTTCATCAATGGCGAATTGTGGGGCAGGGTGGCAGGCCCCGATGTGCCTTGGGCGATGGTCTTTCCCGATGAGGCAGCAGGCAATTTCGCCCGCCATCCCAGCCAGCTCTACGAGGCGGGCCTTGAGGGGCTGACGCTTGGGGCGGTGCTGTTTGCGCTGTTCTGGCTGACGCGGGCGCGCTGGCGGCCGGGGATGCTGATGGGCACTTTCTCGCTGGGCTATGGTCTGGCGCGCTTCATCGTCGAATTTTTCCGCGAGCCGGATCAGCAATTGCAGGATTTCGCCGCCCGCACCCATATGTCGATGGGACAATGGCTGACGGTGCCGATGATCCTCTTGGGCTTGTTCCTGATCGTGCGGGCGCTGACGCGGCCGATGCTGGGGGCGCGGGTGCCGGTGCGGTCGGGCGCCGATGGCTGATCTGTCGGACAGTCTGCGCCGCCTGATCGCGATGCAGGGGCCGATCCCGCTCGCGCTCTACATGGCGCAGGCCAATGCCCATTATTACTCCACGCGCGATCCGTTGGGCGCGGGCGGCGATTTCATCACCGCGCCCGAAATCAGCCAGATGTTTGGCGAGATGGTGGGGGTGTGGATCGCCGATGTGTGGCGGCGGGCGGGATCGCCCGCGCGCGTGATCTATGCCGAGCCGGGGCCGGGGCGCGGCACGCTGGCGCGCGATGCCTTGCGCGTGGCGGCGCGTTTTGGATTGGTGCCGGAGGTGCATTTCATCGAAGGCTCGCCCGAATTGCGCCGCGCGCAGGCTGCCGCTTTCCCACAGGCGGTGTGGCATGAGGATCTCTCGACCCTGCCCGATGATGCGCCGATCCTGTTGGTGGCCAATGAATTTCTCGACGCGCTGCCGGTGCGCCAACTGGTGAAAACGCCGCAGGGCTGGCGCGAGCGGATGGTCGGGCTGGATGGGGATCGTTTCGTCCCCGTCTCGGGCGGATTGCCGATGGACAGCGCGGTGCCGCAGGCATGGCGCGAGGCCGAGGCGGGGGCGATTGTCGAAACCAGCCCCGCCGCCGGCGCGGTGATGGGCGAAATCGGCGCGAGGCTGGCCGCGCAAGGCGGGGCGGCGCTGATTATCGATTATGGCTATGCGCCAAGGCAGATGGGCTCGACCTTTCAGGCCCTGCGCGCCCATGCCCATGTCGATCCGTTCAAAGCGCCGGGCGAGGCGGATCTGACCTGTCTGGTCGATTTCGTCACCGCGGCGCAGGTGGCGCAGGTGCAGGGCGCGCGCGTGATGGGGATTGCCGGGCAGGGCGGATGGCTGATGGCGCTGGGCATGGCCGAGCGGGCAGCGGCGCTGGCTAGGGCCGCACCCGATCAGGCCAAGGAGGTTGAGGCGGCCTATCACCGGTTGACCGCGCCCGATCATATGGGCGTTTTGTTCAAAGTGCTGGGGCTGGCGGGGCGCGAATGGCCCGATGGCGCAGGATTTGGGCCTGCTGCGCCGGTTTCGTAAATCTGCGATACAGCTTTACCTGCGCATAGACTCCCGCGCTTACCGACCGAATCCTGCTCCGAAAGTCCCGCCATCTCTGCCCAGCCTTCCTTTGCCCAGCAATCGCGGTTGCGCAGCCGCGCGACAGCCATCGGCTTGTCGCTGGCGATCATGGCGTTGTTCATCGCGGCTTTGCTCAGCCTCGGGCTGGCGGGAGCGAACAAGCAGCCGGGCGAGCCGCGTCTGGTCTCGATCCAGATGGACGATGGCAAGCAGCAGGCACAGGCCAAGGCACAGCAGCAGGTGTCATCGCCCAAAGTGGCAAAAATGGCCGAGCCGCCCAAAACCCCGGTGCCCAGCCCGCCGCAGCCCGTGCCCACCACGCCCCCGCCGCCCAACTATATCAAGCTGAGCCACGAGGATTTCATGGCCTCGGACATTGGCGCGATCGGGCGCCGCACCGAGGCGGTCGCGGCCGCCGATGCCGCCGCCGCGCGCGCCGCCGCCACCGGGCCGGGCGAAGGCCCCAAGGGCGTCCATCTCTATGCCGCGCAGTGGTATCGTGAGCCCAACGACGCCGAATTGCGACCCTTTCTGGCCGGGGCCAATGCGCCGCCCGGATCATGGGCCACCATCGCCTGCCAGACCATCGACCATTTCCATGTCGAGAATTGTCAGGAGCTGGACGAATATCCGCTGGGTTCCGGCCTTGCGCGCGGATTGCGTCGCGCCTCGTGGCAGTTCCTCGTCTGGCCGCCGCGCGTGGATGGCAAACCGCAGATCGGAACATGGGTGCGGATCAGGTTTGATTTCACCAAGGGGTGATTTTTGGGGGCGGTTTTATGCCTCCGGCGGGCAAAGGGCGGGGCCCTTTGCAATCCCGTTAATGGGTTGTGCATGGATGGCGAAGAAACGGGCGCTTGAAGTGGTTTATAAAGCCTGCGGCGCCATGTCGGGCCGATCGGCGCCGCAGGCTTTCAATACCAAACATTTGAGTCCGGCACCCAAGGCCGAATTTATAGCGTAACATTTACAGTAATGGGATTGCAAAGGGTCGAGACCCTTTGCCCGCCGGAGGCACACCAATCCCCGCACACCCCTTAATGCGTCTCCCGCTTCAACCTCTCGGCCAAAGCCTCCAGTTCGACCGGCTCCAGCAGCCAGGTCCGCGTGATCCGCCCGGCGCGATGCACCGGCGCGGTCAGCAGCAGGCGGGCGTTTTCGCGCGCATGGGGCTTATACAGCGTGAAATGGGTCACGCATTCGCGCACATGGGCGATCACCGGCACGCGGCCTTCGAGGTCGATCATCGTCGCGGGCTGGTCCCACGGGATATTGTCGATGGTCGCACGGTTGCTTTCGCTGGGCATATAGGCCTCCGCGTGGGTGAAGTCGCGCTTGGGGGTTTCTTCGTCAGACATCGAGATTGGCCACGTTAAGAGCATTTTCCTGAATGAATTCGCGGCGCGGTTCGACGATATCGCCCATCAGGCGGGTAAAGATTTCGTCGGTCACGTCGGCGTCTTCGACCTTGACCTGAAGCAGGGCGCGGTTGTTCGGGTCGAGCGTGGTTTCCCAGAGCTGTTCCGCGTTCATCTCGCCAAGGCCTTTGTAGCGCTGGATCGAGAGGCCCTTGCGGCCGGTGGCCAGCACGGCTTCGAGCAATTGCGAGGGGCGCGTGATCGATCCGTCCAGATCGACCGGGCGGGCGGCGATGGGGGCATCCTCGTTTTCCTCGACCACCGGTTCGGGTTCGGCGACGGCCGCGCTCGACCGGCTGAACTTGGCCGGGGTGGAATAGACTTCGGCCTGCTCTGCGGCGAGGCGCGCCAGCTTGCGCGCTTCGGCGCTGATCAGGAAGGATGCCTCGATCTTGTGATAATCGGTCACGCCGCGCCAATGGCGCAGGAACTCGACATGGCCATCCTCGGTCAGCACCGCTTCCCACTTGGCCTCGCGGTCGGCGCGGCCCAGCCATGCTGCGGCCTTGTCCAGCGCGACCTTGCGTTCATCGGGCGCCATCCCATGTTCGAGCGACCCGGCCAGGGCCATCGCTTCGATGACGGCGGGGTTATATTTGCGCTGAACAAAGGCCATGAGGTTGCGGAAACGCAGCGCATGTTCGACCAGATCCTCCAGATCGCGGCCCGAGCGCGCGCCCGTTCCCGTCTCCAGCATCCGGCCCGCCAGACCCGCTTCGACCAGATAGCGGTCGAGCGCGGCATTGTCTTTGAGGTAAACCTCGGACCTGCCCTTGGCGACCTTGTACAAAGGCGGCTGGGCGATGAAGAGGTGGCCCGCGCGGATGATGTCGGGCATCTGCCGGTGGAAGAAGGTCAGCAGCAGCGTGCGGATATGCGCGCCGTCGACGTCGGCGTCGGTCATGATGACGATCTTGTGATAGCGCAGCTTCTCAAGATTGAATTCATCGCGGATGCCGGTGCCCATCGCCTGAATCAGCGTGCCGACTTCCTTGGACGAGATGATCCGGTCGAAACGCGCGCGCTCGACATTGAGGATCTTGCCCTTGAGCGGCAGAATCGCCTGATAATGGCGGTCACGCCCCTGCTTGGCCGATCCGCCTGCCGAGTCACCTTCGACCAGGAAGAGTTCGCACTTGCTGGGATCGCGCTCCTGACAGTCGGCCAGCTTGCCGGGCAGGCTGGCGATGTCCATCACCCCCTTGCGGCGGGTCAGTTCGCGGGCGCGCTTGGCCGCCTCGCGCGCGGCGGCGGCATCAATCACCTTCTGGATGATCGACTTGGCATGGGCGGGGTTTTCCTCCAGCCACTGCGTCATCTTGTCAGCCATCAGCGCTTCCAGCGGCTGACGCACTTCGGAGGAGACCAGCTTGTCCTTGGTCTGCGAAGAGAACTTGGGATCGGGCAGCTTGACCGAAACGATCGCGGTCAGGCCCTCACGCATATCCTCACCCGAAAGCGAGACCTTTTCCTTCTTCAACATGCCCGAACGCTCGGCATAATTGTTGAGCGTGCGCGTCAGCGCGGCGCGGAAGGCGGCCAGATGCGTGCCGCCGTCGCGCTGGGGAATGTTGTTGGTGAAGCACAGGACGTTTTCGTAATAGGAATCGTTCCATTGCAGCGCCACGTCGATGCCGATCCCGTCCTTGTCCGCCGTGATGGCGATAGGTTCGGGGATCAGCGCCTGCTTGTTGCGATCAAGGTAGCGCACAAAGGCTGCGATGCCGCCCTCGTAATAGAGGTCATGTTCCTTGACCTCCTCGCCGCGCAGATCGCGCAGCAGGATGCGCACGCCGCTGTTCAGAAATGCCAGTTCGCGGTAGCGATGCTCCAGCTTGTCGAAATCATAGACGGTGACATTCTTGAACGTCTCGTCGCTGGCCAGGAAGGTCACGCGGGTGCCGTTCTTCTTCTGCCCCTTGCGGGTGCCCGAGTCATAGATCGGCGCCTCGCCCTTGACGATCAGCGGATTTTCCGCATCGCCGTGGCGGAAGCGCATCCAATGTTCGAGACCCTCGCGCCAGATGGTCAGTTCGAGCCATTCCGAAAGCGCGTTGACCACCGAAACGCCCACGCCATGCAGACCGCCTGAAACCTTATAGGCATTGTCGTCGCTGGTGTTCTCGAATTTGCCGCCCGCGTGCAGCTGGGTCATGATGACCTCGGCCGCCGAGACGCCTTCTTCGGAGTGCAGGCCGGTGGGAATGCCGCGGCCATTGTCCTCGACCGACACCGACCCGTCCGGGTTGATCTCGATCAGCACCAGATCGCAATGGCCGGCCAAGGCCTCGTCAATGGCATTGTCCGACACTTCGAACACCATGTGGTGCAGGCCGCTGCCGTCATCCGTGTCGCCGATATACATGCCGGGCCGCTTGCGCACCGCATCCAGCCCCTTGAGGACCTTGATCGAGTCTGCGCCATAGGCGTTGGTGTTGGGCTGACCCATGCTGGACTGATTGGTGCCTGACTGGCCGGTGTTCGGATTTTCGGTGCTCATAGATGGCCTATAGGCATTTTGGCGCAGGACCGAAAGGCGCTTTCACCTCTTCCTTCCACAGAGTTTTCCTGCTGAATTGCCGCGAAACTCGCAAATGGGCGAAGCAGGAGGCATCAATGAAGCATGGTAGGCAGTTGCTGGCCCAGGGGCTTGGATACGCGGCGGCTCTGGCGGGGGTGATGGCGGGCGGGATCGCTGCGGCTCAGGAAGCGCCTCTGCGCCCCGATCAGGCAGCCTTCCGCGCGCTTTATAAGGAGCTGGTGGAAACCGACAGTTCGATCACCACCGGCTCCTGCACGCTGCTGGCCGACAAGGTGGAAAAGCATCTGCGCGCCGCCGGTTATGGCGACGGCGACATCACCCGCTTTGCCGTGCCCGATCATCCCAAGGAGGGCGGGCTGGTGGTGATCCTGCCCGGCACGTCCAAGACCTTGAAGCCGATCCTGCTGCTGGGCCATCTCGACGTGGTGGTGGCCAAGCGTGAGGACTGGACCCGCAATCCTTATGAATTCATCGAGGAGGGCGGCTATTTCTATGGTCGCGGCACGTCCGACATGAAGGCGATGGACGCCATCTGGATCGACATGATGGCGCGGATGAAGAAAGAAGGCGCCAAGAACAAGCGCACGCTCAAACTGGCGCTGACCTGCGGCGAGGAAACGAGCTGGGCATTTAATGGCGCGCAATATCTGGCCAATAACAAGCGTGACCTGATTGACGCCGAATTCGCCCTGAACGAAGGCGGCGGCGGGCGCACCAGCGGGTCGGGCGGCAAGGTCATCGTGCAGAACATGCATGTCGGCGAAAAGACGGTCGTGAACTATCGCATCGAGGCGACCAATCCGGGCGGCCACTCCTCGATCCCGATCCCCGACAATGCGATCTATGAATTGTCCGACGCGCTGGTTAAATTGCGCGCCTTCGATTTTCCGCTGATGCTGAACGACACGACCAAGGCGTTTTTCTCTAAGGCAGGCCCCGCGCGGGGCGGCGATATGGGCAAGGCCATGGTGACCATCGCCACCGCCCCCATCGGCAGCCCGGAATCGAAAGCCGCCGAAACCCTGCTGAACACCGACCGCTCCTATCACTCGATGCTGCGCACCACCTGCGTGGCGACGCTGCTCGACGGCGGCCATGCCAATAATGCGCTGCCCCAGCGCGCCGGGGCCAATGTCAATTGCCGCATCTTCCCCGGCGTGCCCGCCGAGGAAGTCCGCGCCACGCTGGCCAAGGTGATCGCCGATCCGAAAATGACGGTGAAGCAGGTCGATGATCGCGGCCCGCTGGCCAAATCGCCGCCGCTCACGCCCTTTATCGTCGGGCCTGCGGAGCGTCTGGTGGCCAAATATTACCCCGGCGTGCCGCTGGTGCCGGTGATGTCGACCGGGGCCACTGATGGCATCTATCTGGAGGCGGTGGGCATTCCCTCCTATGGTCCTCCGGGCCTTTATGGCGATCCCGATGGCAGCGGGGCGCATGGGCTCAACGAACGTGCGATTGTGAAGGCGGTCTATACGGGGCGCGAATTCCTCAACGAACTGGTGACGGAATACGCCAACAAGTGATCTGCGGGGCCGGGGGCGGGCCGAATTCCGCCCCCGATCCTCGATTGGCCGCAGGATGGCGGCGAATGGGCAGATTTTACGATATGTAATATTGTATCATTTTCGGGGGGCTGTTAGGAAGGCGCGCATGAGGGCGCGGCGAAGCTGCGCTGCAACAAGAACAAGGGTCTGGCTTTCCCCATGAAATTCACGCGCAACACCCCCGCCTGCGCAATTGCGGCCATCGCCGCCGGTCTGGCATTTCCCGCCCTTGCCGCGGATGATACCGCCGCCGACGCCCCACAGGACGCCATCCATTCCGCACCCCCTGCTGAAATCGTCGTCTCGGGTGTGCTGCCCCGCAACCAGCAGGACGTGCTTTCGGGCGTGGCCGTGCTGAAAGGCGCCCATCTCGATCAGGCCCTGCGCTCCTCCATCGGCGAAACGCTGGCCCATACGCCGGGCGTGACGGCCACCTCTTTCGGCCCCACCGCCTCGCGCCCCGTGCTGCGCGGGATGCAGGGAGAGCGGGTGCGCGTGCTGGTCGACGGCATCGGCTCGATCGACGTGTCGAACACCAGCGCCGACCATGCGCCTGCGGTCAACCCCTTGCTGGCCGAACGGATCGAGGTGCTGCGCGGGCCTCAGGCTTTGCTCTATGGTTCGGCGGCGGTGGGCGGCGTGGTCAATGTGATCGACCGCCGCATCCCGACCGAAGTGCCCAAGGAGCCGATCCATATCGGTGCGCTGGCCTCCTATGGTTCGGCGGCCAATGAAAAGTCGTTTGCCGGGACAGTGGATGTGCCGCTGGGCGGTGGCTGGGTGGCCCATGCCGATGGCAGCCGCGCGGTGTCGGATGACATGAAGATCGCGGGCTATGCGCTGACCCCGGCCTTGCGGGCGCAGGCCTTGGCCACGGCGGCCAGCAGCGCGGGCAATCCCGACATTGATTACACCGCCAATGCCAATGCCAAGGGGCGATTGGCCAATACGGCGGCGAAAAGCTGGGATGCGGGCGCGGGTCTGGCCTACATTGGCGCGCAGGGCAGCATCGGCATCGCCTATAGCCACAAGGACAGCCTCTATGGCGTCCCCAGCCGTCTGGCCACGGCGGCGGATCAGGATCAGGAAAGCCCGCGCATCAAGCTGCAACAGGACCGCTGGGACGCGCGTGCGGAAATCCGCCCGGTCGGCGGCGCAATCGACAAGATCGCCGCGCGTTTCGGCTATGCCGCCTATCAGCATGCCGAATTGGCCCCCGATGGATCGGTCGGCACGCGATTTTTTAATCACGGTATCGAGGGCCGTCTCGAAGTCACCCAGACCAAAATGGGGGGCTGGCAGGGGGCAAGCGGGGTGCAATTCGTCAACCGCGATTTTAACGTGATCGGTGATGAGGCCTTCCTGCCGCGCAACAGCACCCAGCAACTGGGCCTCTTTACGCTGCAAAGCTATGACGCGGGCGCGGTGAAATTCGAGGCGGGCGGGCGCTATGAGCATTCCAAGCTCTCCGCGATGCCTCTGCCCGACCAGACGCAATTCTGGGGCGGCCAGCGCAGTTTTGACACTTTCTCCTTCTCGGGCGGGGCGACATGGCGGGTCAATCCGGCCTGGACGCTGGGCCTCTCGGCCTCGCGCACCGAGCGCGCGCCCTCGGCCGAGGAAATGTTCGCCAATGGGCCGCATGCGGGGACGCAGGCGTTTGAAATCGGCGATGTGAACCTGAAAACCGAGCGATCAACCAGCGTCGAGGCGATTTTGCGCGGCGGCGGCAAGGGCTATTCGATCGAGGCCTCGGTCTATCACAGCTGGTTCGGCAATTTCATCTATGAAGACCCCACCGGCGCCGTCGAGGATGGCCTGCCCGTCTATCAGATGCGTCAGGCCCCGGCGCGCTATTACGGCTTCGAATTGCAGGGCGCGGTCACGCTGGCCGAAATCGGGGCGTGGCGTTTGCAGGCCGATGCGATGGGCGATGCGGTCAAGGCGACGATTTCGGGCGTTGGCCCGGCCCCGCGCATTCCCCCCCTGCGCGTGCTGGGCGGCGTAACGCTGAGCGATCCGCGCTGGGATCTGCGCGGCGAGGTCGAGCATGTGACGGCGCAAAACCGCATTGCCGAGCAGGAAACCCCCACGGCAGCCTATACGTTGGTCAATGCCGAGTTTGGCTATAAGCCGGGCGGCAAGGACGGGCGGGTGTCTTTTACGCTGGGCGCGCGCAATCTGTTCAATGTCGATGCGCGCCGCGCCGCCAGTTTCCTGAAAGATTATGCCCCGCTGGCCGGGCGTGACATTCGCCTGTCGGTGCGCCTGACGGTGTGATTGTTGCGCTGCGGCGGATTTCTATGCTGCAAATGCGAATGGCTGCCTCGCCGAAGCGGGGCAGCCCTTTGATGCTTCATTGGGTGAGAGGACCATTGAAGCTATAGTTTTGTGCCGGCGATCAAGCCAGAACAGCGGCGAAAAACAGGCCGCTGACGCTGATAGCTGCGGCAAAAGCCACGATATTGCGCGACATGGGATTACTCCTGGTTTGTTGTTATGGCGGCGTCTGCTTACGCTGTTTGGCGTAGTGACTGCCGTCTGTGAGGTGGCATATACGACCAAAGTTTTATTTTGCACGTGCGAAGAGGGCGCACGCGATTGCGTTTTACGCAACTGCCGCATGCATGGCCCGCACCAACGCTTTTCTGACGCCTGCGTCCCGCCCTATCTGGACATTTGCCCCCGCAAACCTTACGGGCCTGCCATGACTGTCCAGCCCTCCGACTCCATCCTCATTGTCGATTTCGGCAGCCAGGTGACCCAGCTGATCGCGCGCCGCGTGCGCGAGGCGGGCGTCTATTCCGAAATCGCCCCCTTCACCATGGCCGAGGCCGCCTTTGCGCGGATGCAGCCAAAAGGCATCATCCTGTCGGGTTCGCCCGCCAGCGTGCTTGACGCCAATGGCCCGCGCATCCCGCAGGTGCTGCTCGACAGCGGATTGCCGATCCTTGGCATCTGCTATGGCCAGCAAAGCCTGATGCACCAGTTGGGCGGCGAAGTGACCGGCGGCGATTCGGGCGAATTCGGCCGCGCCTTCATCGACATCAATGACACTTGCGCTCTGTTCAACGGCCTGTGGTCGGTGGGCGAAAAGCATCAGGTGTGGATGAGCCATGGCGACAAGGTGACCAGCCTTGCCCCCGGCTTCCGCCCGGTGGCTTCCAGCGCGGGCGCGCCCTTTGCTGTGATCGCCAATGATGAAAAGCGCATCTATGCGATGCAGTTCCACCCTGAGGTGGTCCACACCCCCGATGGCGGCAAGCTGCTGAAGAATTTCGTGCGTCACGTCTGCGGTCTGACCGGCGACTGGACGATGGCGGAATTCCGCAAGACCAAGATCGCGGAAATCCGCGAACAGGTCGGCAGCGGCCGCGTGATCTGCGGCCTGTCGGGCGGCGTCGATTCGGCGGTGGCGGCGGTGCTGATCCACGAAGCGATCGGCGAGCAGCTCACCTGCGTTTATGTCGACCATGGCCTGATGCGCATGGGCGAGAGCGAGCAGGTGGTCAGCCTGTTCCGCGGCCATTTCAACATTCCGCTGGTCCATGTCGATGCCTCGACCCTGTTCATGAAGGGTCTGGAAGGGGTTTCCGACCCCGAAGCCAAGCGCAAGTTCATCGGCAAGACCTTCATCGACGTGTTCGAGGATGAGGCCAAGAAGATCGGCGGCGCCGACTTCCTTGCGCAAGGTACTCTCTATCCTGACGTGATCGAATCGGTCAGCTTCACCGGCGGGCCGAGCGTGACGATCAAGAGCCACCACAATGTCGGCGGCCTGCCCGAGCGCATGAACATGAAGCTGGTCGAGCCTTTGCGTGAACTCTTCAAGGACGAAGTGCGCGATCTGGGCCGCGAACTGGGCCTGCCCGACATTTTCGTGGGCCGCCACCCGTTCCCCGGGCCGGGTCTGGCCATCCGCATCCCCGGCGAAGTCAGCCGCGAGCGCGCCGACATTCTGCGCAAGGCCGATGCGGTCTATCTTGAGGAAATCCGCAATGCGGGCCTCTATGACGCCATCTGGCAGGCTTTTGCCGTGCTGCTCCCGGTCAAGACCGTGGGGGTGATGGGCGACGGGCGCACCTATGACCATGTCTGCGCGCTGCGCGCCGTGACCAGCACCGATGGCATGACCGCCGACATCTATCCCTTCGACGCGGCCTTCCTGTCGCGCGTGGCGACCCGGATCATCAACGAGGTCAAGGGCATCAACCGTGTGGTCTATGACTATACGTCGAAGCCGCCCGGCACGATTGAGTGGGAATGATTTTCGCCTATCCGGGCGTATCCAGAAGCACGCTATATTACGCTCTAACCCTATGATAAATAATAAAAAAGCTGTCGACATCTATCGATAGCTATCGGTGGGTAGAGATCGGCATTGACGGTCCGTGTGACGGGCCTTGCTCATATTGATCAGCTCCAAAATCCGAAGTACCGTCAGGGAGAGAAGGTCCTTGACGGTACTTTTTTTGATTTAAGCGTTTGAAAATACGCAGAAATCTCCGTCTAGGCATGCCCGAAATCGCATGACGGTACTTTTTGGAGGTAATACGGAAATGTTGACGGATGCTGCGATCAAGGCGCTGAAGCCGCAAAGCAAGATGTACAAAGTTTCAGATCGCGACGGCATGTACGTCCGCGTTATGCCGTCGGGAGCGGTATCGTTTCGCCTCGATTATCGCCTGAATGGGCGCCGCGAGACCGTCTACCTTGGAAAGTACGGCCGCGACGGGATCTCACTGGCACGTGCTCGCGAACTCTGCATCGACGCAAAAAGGGCCGTCAGCGAAGGGCGGTCTCCCGCGATCGAGAAACAGCGCGAGAAGCGACGGATCAAGGAGGCTAAGAGCTTCGGCGAGTTCGGCGAGAAATGGCTCGTGAATGCGCCGATGGCCGATAGCACTCGAGCCATGAGACGATCAATCTTCGAGAGGGAGCTACTGCCTGTATGGCGTAATCGGCTTCTCACTGAGATCACACCGGACGACCTGCGCGCACATTGCGGGAAGATAGTTGATCGCGGCGCACCCGCTACCGCGATCCATGTGCGCGACATCCTGAAGCAAATTTATGGGTTCGCGATCCTGCATGGGGAGAAGGTCGCAAACCCGGCCGACGATGTCGGCCCGGCATCGATCGCGACTTTCACACCGAAGGATCGCTCGCTATCTCCCACCGAGATTCGGATCATGTTTCGACAGCTTGAGAAGGTTGCGACACTGCCGACAATCCGACTGGGGATGAGGCTCTATTTGCTGACGATGGTCCGCAAGAGCGAGTTGCAAGACGCGGTCTGGGACGAGGTGGACTTCGAGAACGCAGTCTGGACGATCCCGAAGGAGCGCATGAAACGATCGAAGGCGCATAATGTTTATCTCTCGCGCCAAACCCTCGACATCATGATTGCGTTGAAGACCTGTGCCGGCAACTCGCGATACCTTCTGCCGTCCAGGTACGATGCCGACGCGCCCATGTCGCGCGCCACGTTTAACCGGGTGACCTATGCTGTCGTTGAGCAAGCGGCAAAGGAGGGGCTTCCGTTACAGGCGTTTACCGTTCACGACCTTCGTCGCACTGGGTCGACGCTACTTAACGAGTTGGGCTTCAATAGCGACTGGATCGAAAAGTGCTTGGCGCACGAGGATGGCCGATCGTCGCGCGGCGTCTACAACAAGGCTGAGTATGAAGTTCAGCGCCGTCATATGATGCAGGAATGGTCAGACATCGTGGATGCGTGGGTGGAGGGACGTAAGCACACGCCCGTTCTCCTGCCGCCAGCCATGCCCCTTATGGAACTCGATCCCGCCCTTTGACCGGTCGTGTCTTTCGCTTCGCGACATCTGGATGCTGAGCTCGACGAATGGGTGTGGTGCGGCGCTGCTGCAGCCAAGCTTCAACCTCGGCCAGATCCCAAACAACACATCGGGCAGAAAGCGCAAAGCGTTGCGGGAATTCACCACGCTGTTCCATTTCGTAGATAGTGCTGTCAGCAAGCGGGATCATCTCACGCAGCTGTTGACGCCTGATGGTCCTGCGCAGTTCGCTTATCAAGGATTGGGTTCTCAAAATCAGGTCCTTTCGCTTCTCGACTTTCAATAGAGAGCGATAGCCATCGAAATTTGGAAGACCTGGAATGACCGGGTGCGGTGATATCGTGCCATAGCGTGCAATTCGGACGTGTTGGGTCGCCGTGGAATGCTGCGCTTCACCGGATGAGTAGGCAACGACCGACGAAACGGCCTGCGTCACGCTCGAGAGTGTTTTGCAGCTTGCAACCTCTTCAGGGACTGAGCGCCTTGCCTGCGGATCTGCCTAAATAATGAGCTCCATTTGAAAGAATTGGCGCCATCTGCGCGTTGGTTGGCGTGATCAGCTAGAGAGTTTTTCTCTGTCAGCGGTCATAACGTCTCCCAGGCTCGCGATCGATGTCCTGTCGCATTGCAATACCGAAAGTCTTTCGCGCTGTGCAAATGCGAGTGCCTCATACAGATTAAATGGAGACGTTCATGAAGCGCCTTGCGTTTACCGTCATGCTGTTGTCAGCGGCTGCGCTCAGTTCAACCGCGCCAGCTCAAGCTCAGCAGCCCGCAGTGTCAACTACTACCAGCAAGGCGGACAAAAGCCTGTTCACCGTAAAATCCATCTCGCCGGAAATACGTGAGGTGACTTATCTCAATGGGCCTTTCAATTTCATTGAGCCGGAGACGTTGGTTCAGCTAAACGACGTCGTCCTGAAGCTGTCGCAGGATAGTCAAGTAAAAGTTGTCATATTTGACAGTGGTACTGCTGGCTTCTGTCCCCCGTCAGCACCCATGGCACAGATTTGATGTTGTGATTTAAGGAGGATTGGGGCTTCGTCGTAATGACGAAGGAATGCAGATGAAGCC
>NZ_JABGCB010000015.1 GCF_013149295.1 Novosphingobium sp. SG751A | reverse complement strand
CCGGTATATTTTAGCACTTGGCTAAAAGGTGCCTCCGAGCTCGAAGCTAAAATCCATCGAGCCCATACCAAGAAGGGGTGAACCGGACGCTTACGACCGCGTCCAGTCTTCATACTGCGGCACCGCACGGCTGTGTTTATGCGATCCACTCCCCTCCCAATCGCCGCGTTTTTGCCCGCACTGTCGGCAAGCGAGAAATTTAAAATTATTATAAAGGCGTTAGATCATCACATAATCTGATGGGAAGAGCAATCTTTGATCAGATCAGATCAGACCAGAGCCAAATCAGATCTGTGCATGGGTTGTCACCCTAGCTTAGCATGGGCTGACGCGATTCTTGTCTTATCGGCTACTTCTTTGAGACTCTGGCGCAACCAAGTAATCCCCTCGTCGTCGACGCGGCTATGGTGGAACTGCAAGACCTCGCGCATTCTGGGAAATTTGAATGGTAATGGTACCCAGATGGTCGGGTATAATTCGCAAATTCGCTCTGCAAGGCGTCGCTGTACAATAGCGAGACAATTCGTCGCGAGTACCGCTGGGGCCACGGCCATGAAAGTATCCACGACCACCCCAATGCGCCGAACTTTATGAAGGTGTTCCAAATTCCGGTCGGCAAACGACGGCCTCCTCCATGGCCCAATCATGCACGAAACATGCTGTGCCTCCAACAGAACTTCTTCGGTAATGGGGTGAGCAAACCGCGGATCGTCGCACCTGCCCAACACCACATGGGTCTCCTCAAAGAGAGGTTGCAGTGGATGCCGTTCCGATGCGTACTCTTCGGGAAGAACCATGAGGTCGGCTTCGGCGAGTTCGAATTTTCGCAGCAGCATCTCGTCGATGCTGGAAAGCTCGAAGCGAACATTGGGTGCCGAAGCTCGTATCGAACGAATCCATTCAAAAACAAGCGTATGCTGGAGGTAATCTGAGGCGCCAATTATAAAGGCTCGCTCAGAAGTCGCCGGATCAAAAAGCGACGTGTCCGAAACCAGGCTATCCGCCACCAACAGAAATTCGCGAACCCGCGGCCAAATGCTTTGCGCGAATGCGGTAGGATACATCCGCCGATTGTGAACGGTTAGCAGGTCGTCGCCAAAAAACTCGCGCAGACGTGCCAGGATCGCGCTCATTGCCGGCTGAGTCACCGCCAGCTTCCGGGCAGCGGAAGAGACGCTGCGGTCGGTCAGCAGCACGTCCAGCGCTTGCAGCAAGTTAAGGTCCAGCCCCTTGAAACGCATGCCCTTAATCCCCAACCACCCTATCGCATCGTCGATGCTGTATCACAAATTTTCATTGCATCGTATAATTTAAATACATTACCGTTATGCTATAATTCGAACTATGCGGACTCCACAAGCCACCGTGACGACCTTGGGCCACAGCCTATCGTCCCGTCGAAGGGCCAAACAAGGGGAGTTCGATGCCGATCAAACTGGCAATCATACCGCAGAACCGCAGCGGCATGTCGCATGCACAATTGCGTGAATACCTTGAACGTCATCATGGACCGCTGTGCCTTGCACACCCGGACGTTTCAGGCCCATTCCAGCGTTACATCCATCATTATGTCGACGAAACTTTTCCGTTTCCGGACGGCTATACCCCTCTGGAAAGAGGCGCGGTCACTCTGATCAGCTTCGCCGACATGGCTGGTTTGGTCGCCAGTAAGCAATCAACCGCCTATATCGAAGTTGTCGGCCCCGACGAAGACAACTTCCGAGATGAGGCGGGCTCGCAGGCGCTCATGGTCGACGAAAACGTCATTATCGATGGTATCGAGGCCGAGACGCATAAGGCATTCGTCCTGCGCGAAGTGGCTGGCGACCCCAAGGCGTTCGCCGCAGAACATGCGGCCCGGCTTCATGACGTCATCAAAACCGGAGCCATCCCCAAGCCCGACAGACTGGTGATCAACTCTGCGGCTTCGGACAAGGTTACGTGCGACTTCAACCAGTTTGACGAAATCAGCTTTGCCAACCGTGAGGATCTGCGCGCGTTTCTTGGTGCCATTGCTGCGGCCAACGACAGTTCGGGTGGCAAGCCGGTCGATAATCTCATCGTCTGCAACACCGTAATATTCAAATAAGAACAATAGGGAGGATTAAAATGAAGAAGTCCCTTTTCCTGGGAACCGGCTTAATTAGCGCGCTTGGCTCCTTTCCTGCGTTGGCGCAGGAAAACCCCGCAACGGCGCCAGGCCAGGGGTTAACTGATATCATCGTGACAGCTCAGCGGCGGCCCGAGCCGCTGCAACGTGCAGCCGTCGCCGTGTCTGTGGTCAGCAGTGAAGATATTGTCCGCGCCGGGGTAACCAAGGCGACAGATCTCGCAGCCCTCGTTCCGGCTCTGCAAGCGTCAAGCGCCGGCGGCACAACGGCGAGCTTTTATGTTCGTGGCGTTGGCGCCTTTGTCGCCAATTCTTACACGGACGGAGCTGTATCGTTCAACTATGACGGCGTGTATCTGGCCCGTCCCGCATCCACATCGGGCGTATTTTACGACCTCGGGCGGGTGGAAGTGCTCAAGGGCCCGCAGGGCACCCTTTATGGCCGCAACTCGACGGGCGGCGCCATCAACGTGCTGCCGCAACGCCCCGAACTGGGCAAAACGAGTGGCTTCGTCGACCTAAGCTATGGCAACTACGACGCGCTCAATGTGCAAGGTGCCATCAACGTGCCGCTTGGCCAGATAACCGCGCTTCGCATCGCCGCCATGGGCGTTGATCGCAAAGGCTATAATTCGGACGGGACCGACGATGACAAAGGCTGGGCAATTCGGCCCCAGTTGCTGTTCCAGCCCTCCGATGACTTCAGCCTGCGCATCGCCGCGGACTATTATCAGCAGCGCGGTAAAGGCGGCGGCGGAACCTTCACCCACGCCGTTGCCTTCAATCCTGCCAATAACAGCTATACAGCCATTCCATCAGGACTGGACAGCTCGGTCGGCACGTTTGACAGGCGCTCGGCGGCTTTTCTGGGCACGGCATTTTCCGGCGTCTCGGGCCGGACGCTTGGCCCGCTGCTATCCTCGCCACGCGTCAACAATGAAAACTGGGGCATCAATGCCGAATTGACCTGGAAGACCGGGATTGGCACCCTGACGGTCATCCCGTCCTATCGCCAATTCAAACAGGAAGCCACGACAGGTGGCGGTGGCTTCACCAATTATACGCGCGATTCGGACAAACAATTCAGCCTCGAAACGCGCCTGTCGGGCGACCCCAGCGCGCGGCTGTCCTGGCTGGTGGGCGGGTTCTATTTCAAGGACACCGTCGACGCACCCGACTTCCGGGTTACCATGCAGGTGCTCGACTCCTTCCAGAAGTATAAGCTCGAAACCGAATCGCTGGCCGCATTTGGCCGCCTCGGCTTCAAGGTTACCGACCGCTTCCGACTGGTTGCGTCCGGCCGATACACCAACGATCATCGCTCCTTCGCGGGGACGGCGAACGTCTTGCTCGATGTTTGCGCTTCGCCCACCCATGTCTGCGCAAACGCGCCCTTGCTGCCTTTTGCCTCATCGGTGGCAGACACGGTTGCGCAACTGGGGCTGATCCAGGTCGCGCCGCCGACGGCCAATTCCCCGGCGGTTTACATCCAACCCAGTGCAGCTGCTGCGAACACCATCTTTCTGCAAGGCACGACTACGCTTGACCAGTCTCGCACCGATGGCAGGTTCACCTACCATCTTGGCGCTGAGTATGATCTTGCGCCCAGCTCCTTGCTCTATCTCTCGTATGATACTGGGTTCCGTTCGGGCGGCTTTGCCTTTTCCGGCTTCCGCCCCACGTTCGGCCCTGAAAACATTCGGGCATGGACATTGGGTTCGAAGAACCGCTTCTTCAACAACCGCGTCCAGCTCAATGTCGAGGCCTTCCTGTGGAAATACACAGACCAGCAGGTTTCACACCTCGGCCCCGACCCGCAACTGGGCTCAACCTTCTACACCGAGAACATCGGTCGTTCGACCAACAAGGGCATCGAGGTTGAATTGCAGGTCAAGCCCGCGCAGGGAACACGCCTGTTTGCCGATGTGCAATATCTCGAAACCAAGCTCGACTCGTTCAAATATACATCTCCGGCCGTCACCAACGGCACCGCGAACCCACCGCCCTATGTGGCATGCGGCGTTACGTCCCCGGCAGCCTTTACCGCAGGCTCCAATTACACCATTGATTGCTCTGGCCAATCGGCGTTTCAGGCGCCGCAATGGACAATCAACTTTGGCGGCGAGCAAAACGTCAAAATCGGCGATTATGAGCTGATCGCGAGGGCCTCCACACATTATCAGAGCAAGAGCTTCATCGGCTTCGAGTACCTGCCCTCGCAGACCCAGAGTGCCTATTGGACAACGAATGCCGGGCTGACCTTCCAGCCAACTGGCGGAGCATGGAGCATCTCGGCTTTCGCCAACAACATCGAGAACAAGCGGCGCGGGGTGCTTAGCTACTACAATTCGCCGACCTCAACCGTCACCGGTATCAATTCGGCTCCGCGTACCTATGGTGTTCGTTTGAGCTACAAGTTCTGATCTTTTCTATCGTCAAGCGGCGATCATGGCTTCCTTTCCCGAGCTTATGGTCCCGCTTGACGAAATTGGGGTGGGCTCATGAACGACGATCGCCATGTGTCCATCTGAGGTGGTCTCGTCTTTCTGGACAGATTTGCGGCGAAGTTAAGCTCAGGCCGATGTTATCATGCCGCGAGTGTAAATGCTTCATCACCGCTGAAGGCCAGCCTTTACCTGACCGATTGCGCAAGGAATTTGAGCGCGAATACGACCGCCTTGCCGTGTGGAAGATCAAATCCGTTCTGTAGAGAAAGAACGGGATCTTGCCGACGCACAGGCCCCCCGAGTGGAAGCCAATCGCCAGATGCTCCGCTTGATACCAGGCATTGGCGGTACAACTGCCGCAGTTATGGCTCGCGAGGTTTTGGCCAGGACGTTCAAAAGCCGATCACATCTGGGATCTTACCTTGGGATGACCCCCAGCGCGTTTGACAGCGGATCAACATCTCGATGTCAGGGCATTTCCAAAGCCGGGAACAGTTGGGCGCGGCGCATTTTCATCGAGATTGCATGGATATGGCAAAGCCGACATCCGGACAGTCCACTCACACAATGGTACAAGGCGCGCACGAAAGTGCAGTCGCCAAGGATCCGTCGTATCATGCTGGTAGCTATGGCCCGTAAGTTGGCAATTGCCTTATGGCGATACGTTGAAGCCGGTGTGGTACCAGACGGCGTCGAATTGGACACGAGAGCTTTGGAGTTTCGGGCCCTGGCCGGGGCCTGAATGCGGGGGAGACGGGACCCGAGAGCGCGATTGGTGCCATGCACCGGCAAAAAGTATGAGACCGTTCCCTTGATCGTCTGTGCTGTGCATACAGGATTGTGGCAAGCCGTCATGGAACTGCCGGATATAAGTTGATGCGCCCGGCGCGCGACTGCACACCGATGATCGCCCCGCTGATTTCCATCACACGGGCAAAGCGGCCCCGTCGAGACCGCTGTTATTCGGCTACGTCCTCATTGACAAAACAGCCCACATATAAATCTCGCTCCACCAGCAACTGACCGATCTTGGCATGCAATTTCTCGATCTCGGCGTCGCCGGCAGCCATGGCCAGCCTGGTCGCCACCGTCAAACAGGCTGGCCATGCCTTCTATCGCCTGCCGTTTCCACGTGCCGATCATGGTATGGTGTAGCCATGCTTGGCCGCCAGTTCCGCCAGCGTCAGATCGCCGCGGATCGCCTCCATCGCTACCTTGGCCTTGAACTCCGCACTGTAGCGCTTTCTCGTCGTCTTTATTCCAATCCATTCCTCAGGTCAGGCTGAGCTTATCACCCTGGCCAGAAAAGCGGCACCACCTCACCCTTAGGGTGGCCGTGGCTTGGGCCGCTACATTCCGGTGCATTAGATCGCACAAGCCATTGTCAAGTCGCGGTTCCCTTTGGCATGACGCAGCTGAAGCTCGCGGCCTGATTGTGGTCGCCTTTAATGTAGCGCGGGGTCCTCGGGTACTCGCAAAGAGGCCGCTCCAAAACTGCGGTCCTGCGGGACTGGAATAGCGGATCTCCGACCATACCCGGGCGCGGAGTAGCCCCTGCCGGAGGGCGCTTCCAGGCCACCAAGGGATTGGCAGCAGTCCCAGGCGCGATACCCTTTTCCACCCAGAGCGTCATGGCGCCGATCAGATCGGAAGCATCCGCACCGTCTCCGCCGCGGCAATGAGCCATCGATGGAACCATGTAGAGTCGGGCATTCCCAGCCGCTTTTCGATAACTTCTGTTCAAGGCCTTGAACGCGTTCACGCTGGTATAGGGTGGAACTTCTGCGTCATCCCAGCCATGAAAGATCATCAACTTGCCGCCGCGATCGAGGTAATGCGCAATCTTAGGCAAGCTGCCGCTCATATGCAGCATCCCTTCGAAAAAGCGCTTGAAATTGGGATACTCCCTAGCCAGATCCACGTCGCCCGGTCGAGAACCGGCGCCGCCCTGAGAAATCATCGAGAGATGTGAGCGGGCAAGCCCGTCATTGAGAAAAGAGGGGTCGACGAGTCCGAAGCGGGCGCCGGTAATCTTGCCATTGAGGACAAGATCCGTCCTATAGAGCTTCAAGGCCTCGATCTGTGCATCGCCCAGACAGGCGCCAGCTTCTCCGGGCTTGCACTGCAAGCGCCTCATATCGATGCGACATGACTCGGGATCTGCGATGATGCCATCCTTCAGCCCATCGGACGGATCACACAGGCGCAGTTGCTCCTGTACCACCGCCGCGCCCTGTGCCGCCGAGAAGACCTTGCCGATTTGAGCTGTCTGCACCCATTTTGTTACCGCGCCAGCAAGGTCAGCTCCCCCAACATCGTCAGCCGCTTCACCCCATATGCCATCACCGCCGATGATGCCATCATAGAAATCGCCATTATCGGCTGCCACCGTGGAGGCATTTCGCCCGCCATTTGAACATCCTGCGAAATAGCGATATCTGGGGTCTTCGCCGTAAATAGCCTTCACGACCTCGGAGCCGACCATATCAGTGTCATAAATCTTGCCGTTGGCATAGCTCAGCAGCAGCCCGCGGTCTCCTGCGAAGCTGGCGTCCGGAAAATCCTCCCTCCGATGACCACCATTCGAGGCAATCACCGCATAGCCGGAATCGGCGAGATTGCGCCCGCTCGATACCATCGGGCTGCTCGGCACATCGAGCTTGGGCAGAAAGCCGTCCATCCCCCCACCGCCGAGATGGAGATAGCGTCCGGCCCAATGATCGGGCAGCCGCACCACAATGTCGGTTGAAGGAGCTACAGTCGCCGCTACGTCGCAATAGCCGCCCGCTTCCCCTTTTGCTGGCACGTATCGGGTCGATGTGAGCGTACCGTGTCGAAGCTTCAGCGACGACAATGTTTCGCAACGCTGTCTGAACTGATCGGAGGTTGGTGCATCGACTGAGGATTGCGCCCCGCTCCACGCGATAGCGCCAAGGCTGACCGCCATACCCAGTTTGATGATCTTGAATAAACTCATGACGTCAGTCCTTTCTGCAGACAAAACTGTGATGGGACATCACGGCGCCCCCCTTGTAGATGGCCACGAGTGGATAGGCACAGAGCGGGCGTGACATGACGGACTGTTCGAGCCGGTTGCGCACTACATCGCCCGAAGCGACGCCCTCCTGCCGCTTCCATGCCAGCATCGGATTATTCGGCGAGCCGGGCGCTATGACCTCTTCGACCCAGCGCGCCATGACAGGCAGCAGTTCGGCGGAATCCGCGCCATTACCCCCGCGGCAGTGTTTCATGCCTGGAACCATGTAGAGGCGGGCATTGTCACGCCCCTTCACGGTGGCAACCTGACGCAGTTTCCGGTAGAAATCCACGCTGCCCTGTGGTGGAACACCGGTGTCTTCCCAGCCGTGGAAGAGCATCAGCTTGCCGCCCCGGTCGATATAGCGCGCCACCGCGTCCAGACCGCCGGTCATGTGATAGACCCCGTCAAGGCCTGCCGCTATGTCAGCATAGCTCTCCGCGACAGGGAAGCGATCCAACTCGACAGGACTGGCTAGATGAAAGGCGATCGCCACATTGGCTGCGGCAACCTCGGGCCCGCCGGTTTCGCCCGGATTATCAATGCCCCATGGCGCGCCGACCACCTTGCCGTTCAGCCTGTAGGGCTGCCGTCTGCGCGCGATCACCGCAAGATCCTGAGGCGAAAGACACAGAGCGGAGCCGCCGCTCGGCTTGCAGGAAAGGACCGACAGATCCAGCTGGCGGGCACAGCGCGCCGGATCGGCAATGATCCCGTCCTTCAGCCCATCAAGGCCATCGCATTGACGCAATTGCTCGGCGTAGATCAGATTGCCTATGGCAGGGGAGATGGTCATGCCCTGCTGGAATGTATCGATCCATTTGACGGTGTAGCCCGTCAGATCGCCCCCGCCCGCCTCATCTCCTGCCAGCCCCAACGGACCGTCCCCGCCGATGACCCCGTCATATTGGCCGGAGAAATAAGCCGCCGCCACCGAAGCATTCTTCCCTCCGTTGGAACAGCCCGCGAAATAGCGGTAGGACGCCGCCGAGCCATAGTAAGCTTCGATCAACTGCTGGCTGACCTGATCGGTGTCAAAAATCTTGGCCGTGGCATAGCTGAGCGAGAGGCCGCGATCCGAGGAAAAGCTGCCCTGCGCGAAATGTTCGCGCCGATGCCCGCCGTTGGAGACTGCCACAGCATAGCCCTCCTCCGCCAGATTATGCCCGCTGGCAATGATCCCGCTGCTGGGTGTGGAGACCGAGGGGATGAAGCCATCAAAGCCGCCGCCGCCGAACTGGACATAGCGGCCCCGCCAGCGGTCGGGCAGCCGCACGATCACGTCATGCTCGGGCGCGACAGTGGCATATACTTCGCAGAACCCAGCTTGCCCCGCCGAGGCGGCGCGGTGCGAAACCTGCGTGACGCGGCCATCGCGCAGAGTCAGGACGGCAAGCGCCGAGCATTTATCCGCTGGATTGATCACCTCCTGCGCCGCTGACCCTCCTTTGGCCCAGCAAGGACTGGCGGCCCCCAGAAGAGAGCCGCCAGAGATTGCGACGAAAACGGTGCGCCAGCGCATTAAAAATTCAATCGCAAATCGATATAGAACCGCCGACCTAGCGGATCGTAGGTACCCGAGTCAGTGGAGCCGGACACCCCGGCCAGTGCTTCGGGACTTCTGTCGGTGATGTTGTCGATGCCCGCGCTGATCTTGAACTTTTTATTGACAGTAACGCTGCCGAAGACATCGAAGATGCTATAGGCGGAAACTCCAGGCTGCACATTCTGCGGCGTCGTGACCGCAGTCACATCCTTCATGCCCGACAGATATCGCCAGCGCGCACCGATGCCGAATTGTTCGAGGTCATAAGAGAAGGTGCTGGTGGCACGCCATCTGGCAAGATTGCCAATGCCGCTTCGTATCGTTCCCGCATAATTGAGCCCCGGTCCGGTGGGCAGGTCTCTGATGATGAATCTGTCGAGATAGGAAATGACAGAACCAATCCGAATTTTACCTGCACTCGCAATCCCTGCATCGGCAAGGTTGAGAGCCCAATTAACCTGCCCATCGACGCCACTCACCTGATAGCCACCCAGGTTGAGGTAGGTCTGGCTAACTTCCGCGACACTTCCATCCGCATAACGAGGCACAAGACGACAATAGACATTGTCAGATGAATAGGTCGGATTGCTGTTGTTAGCATTGAAGCAGTTATAGAGCGTGGTGTTCGCACCGATGACACCGATGGCATCCTTCAACTTGATATTATAGTAATCAATCGAGAGCTGGAGGTTTTTAAGTCCCACACTGTGGAACGGCGACTGCCAAGTAATTCCTGCCGTATAGGTATCGGCACTTTCAGGTTTGAGAGCCTTATTGCCTTGGGCAACAGCGGTAATCTGGTTGTACTCAAGAATATAGCTATCGACCGAGCTGGCCGGCACGCCTTGCGCAAGACACAAGGCGCGAACCTGCGAGGCATTCGTTCCCCGGCGATAGGATGACCGCACGTCGCAAGGGTCACCACCACCGCTGGTGGGGCTGCCAAGGTTCGTGCCCACAGAGCCAGCCTGGCGCCCGAGGAACAACTCGCCGACATTGGGCGCGCGAACCGCGCGCTGATACCCCGCCCGTAGCGCGAACCCGCCTGCGACAGCCCAATTCACATCACCCTTATAAGTCCAGATCGTGCCGCTGGTATCGTAATGCGAGTAGCGGCCGGCCAGATCCAGTTCGAGCGATTTGACCCCCGGCATGTCCGCAAATACCGGGACCAGTAGTTCCCCATAGATTTCCTTGACCGCAGTGCTTCCCCTGGTCGGGGCCATCGACAAGGAAGCCACCACCAGCGGCGGATTGTCCAGAAGCGCCGGATCGGGATCGATCGCGTAACTATTGCGCCGATAGCTTGCACCGGCGGCGAAACGCATATTGCCGGCGGGCAGCTTAAAGAGACCGCCCTGAATGGTGCCCTCCACAACGTCTTGGGTAAGGCTGGTACGACTGATAAGAGAGCGGCGGATATAATCCTTGCACGACTGGGAAACGCTTGCCGAACCAAAAATGTTAAATCCACCGCTGCAGATCGAAGCACCGCCATCGGGCGCCCTCAGCAAAATCTCGAGCGCCGGCAGGCTGAAGGCGCCATTGTACATGTTCGCCGTCATCGACGTATGGCCATGCGAACCGTAGACATCCCAGGTCAGCGCACCGCCATTGATCTTGCCGCGCAGACCTGCGATCACCTGATAGGTATAGGTGTCATTCTTCGCTGTCCTCTGCCCCAAAATATCGGTAAAGCGCTTTGTGATACCGAAATCGGCTGTCGGCCTTGGGCGCGAGGCAAGCACTGCCGCCAGGTCCTTAGGAATGAAGGGATTGGTCACCGGCAGGATCGGGTTTGTCGGCGATATGGACAAGGCACCCGAACCGTTCACGGTCGTCGTGTAATAGGTGAACTGTCCTTGCGCATAAGCCGTTATGTCTCCGCCAACATCGAATTCGGCCCGGCCAAAGGCGGCAAAGCGTTCCATTGGCGACTGAAGGATCTGCTCGGCATCCGGATTGTAATAAAGCGATCCCGCAGCATTGGTCGAGTAGCCGGAATCAACCCCCGGCCCTCGGTAATTGACGACCCCGCCGCTCGCCTTGAACAGTGTGCCATCCGGGTTAAAACCATAGGATGCGGAACCCGGAAACGATCCTGAATAGCCATATCGTGCAAAGACACCTGAGAGCGCGGCAGCAGAGGGTAAATTGCTCGAATCCGTGATCAGCGTGCCCAAAGGTGTGACGTTGGAAGAGGCCCCCCCGCCGCCATTGAAGCCGGACCGGAAGAACGGACGATCGCGGCGATAGATACCATCACGCTTGTAATATTCGACCGCGCCGATGAACTTGCCCCTGCCTTCAGCGAAATTGAAGCCGCCGCCCAGAGAGACATCGGTATTGCGCCCATCTCCCCGTGAGGTGACACCCGACCGAAGCGACCCAACAAAACCCTTCAGATCGCGCCTTAACTGAAAATTCACGACGCCTGAAATGGCGTCGGACCCGTAAACAGCGGATGCGCCTCCCGTAATCACCTCGATGTTGCCGATGAGCACTGATGGAATGGTGTTGACGTCAATCTCGACGGCGGCAGTAGCCGGTTGCAGCCGCTTGCCATCGAGCAGGACCAGATTGCGCGATGCCCCCAATCCGCGCAGGTTAAGAGTAGCGATGCCCGGGGAATTGAAGGAGGCCGAGAATGCTGTCTGGCCGGCATTGAACTGGGGCATTTTGTTAAGTGATGCTTCGAGCTCGGCGTTCGCATTTTTCGACAGGGCTTCCGCCGAAACCGTGACGATTGGGCTTGTGGCCGTGTAATCCCGCCGTGAAATTCTTGACCCGGTTACGACGATTGCATCGCTGCCCTGAGATACTTCTCGGGATTGAATACCGATGTTTGAGCCGCCTTCCGATTGGGCAGAAGCATTCGACACGAATATTGTTGATGAAACAAGGATAGTACCAACCGATGTCTTTATATAATTTTTATACCAATACAAATTCGCGAAGTTTGATTGCTTTTCCTTACGCATTACGCCTCCCCCTTCATGACACCTGCCTAACTCGCCATATAGTTTTGCATCAAACTATTGAGTCACCTAGTGCGTTGTTTGACGTATATGGAACTTGCCATCGGGCCCTTCCCTGCCCTGCAATGGTTCAAAGGTCTGATCGCCCTGAACCAGCCTACTTTTCCACCAGATCGGGAATTCCTAAACGGATTGCGTCTGAAGACTTGCCGCATGGTCTTTTCGCTCATTGGGGCATGCTCTATCGCGAGACGGGCCACGAGCACTTCGCTGGCTCGCTGGTTGAAGTCGATCCTTGAGGAAGGCGGGCGGACGCAGGGAGGTGTACGGCGCCATGTCTTTGCCGATGGCGGCTATGCGGACGACAAACTCCGCAAACGCCTCGCGAGGCAACCGCGACTGGAGCCTCGAAATCATCAAGCGATCCGAAAAGACCCGAGGTTTCGAAGTGCTCCCAAGGCGATGGGTCATGGAACGCACATTCGCATGGCTCGGTCGATGCCGTCAGCTCGCCAAGGACTGGGAACAATCCATCTAAAGCTCAGCGGCTTGGGCCACCATAGCCTCAATCCGTATGCTAACCCTACGAATTTCAACAGGTTAAAGTGCTTCAACGAACTTTCAAGTCAGACACTAAGGGAACGGTGATCTCACCGTGTCTGCGGTGGTACTTGGCCTACGGATTGAGCCTGCGGAACCTAGAGGAGATGATGGCCGAGCGTGTGCTGTCAGTCGATCATTCGACGGTCCATCGCTGGGTTCTGCGCTATAGACCGCTGCTGTTGGAGGTATTCCGTCAACGTAAGCGGCCCGTTTTGTCGAAGTGGCATGTTGATGAGACTTACATCAAGACGAAGGGCCAAGACGTCTATCTCTACCGAGTGATCGACAAGGGCGGGGGTAACGGTGGATTTCATGTATTTACGGACCCGAAATCGCAAGAATACCAAACGGTTCTTTCGCCAGGCGATGAAGCAACACCGCCTGCCGGTGCAGGTCCCATCGACGGCAGCTAGGCCAACCTGAATGGCGCCCCACAAGGCGCATTGTGAGGTCCGGATGAAGACCAGCTCCGCCATTGAGCCAGTGATCCTGCGCCAGAACAAATACAAGAACAACATCATCGAACAGGAGCACCGCCACGTGAAGCGCCGGATCCGGCCCACGCAGGGATTTAAGGCGTTTTTCGAATGTTTCGAACTTTTCAAAGGGCGAAGAATGCATTCGCGAAATCAGAGGTATACAATCAAATCCCGTCCGCCGGTTAGGCACTCACGCCCGGCCTGAGCCGCACTTTGGCGACCGCTCTCGGCTCGCGACGATCAGAACAGGTTGACGCAATCCGCGCCGGGGCCGCCGCACAAAGGCAGGTGGCGCAAAAATTCTCGCGCCGCTTCGCTCAACAGACCACGATTGCGACAATATACCCAGAAATGGCGTCGCAATTCCAGCGCGGGCACTTCAAGCCGCCTGACCACGCCCTCATCGACACGAGCCTTCATCAGCGGCACGGGCAGCCAGCTCAGCAAGCGGCTGGCCGCACACATGGTCGCCATGGTCTCCACCGAGTTGGTTTCCATGCCGACCGACACCGCATAGCCCAAGGGGCGGGCAAGCACCTCGAAACGTACACGCGGACTGAACGCGGGGCCGGGCATCACCCATTGGCAGGCAAAGAGTTCATCCAGCGATGGTTTGGCTGAAATCGGATGATTCTGCGCGCAGAACACCGCGAAGCTGTCGCTGTAATCACAGCATCCGACACAGCGGACCGCCTCGTCGCCCACTTCTCCGGCAGTCAGCACAATATCGAGTTCTCGCTGTTCCAACGCCTGCAAGAGGACGCTGTTGACATCCTCGCGCGCTTCAATCCGCAGGCCCGGACAAAGCTCCAGCATCTGGGCAGACGCGCGCACCACCAGCCCCCGCATCACCGCCGCGACCGCCCCCACCCGCACAACGCCGCGACGCAGCCCCCGCAAGGCCGCCAGTTCATCACGCAGGTTTTCCATGTCGGCCAGCATGTGCCGCGCATGGCGAAATAGCACGTCGCCCGCATCGGTGAGCACCATGCCGCGAGTTGTGCGGTCGAACAGAGGTTGGCCCGATTGCGCTTCCATGCGCTGCACAAGGCGGCTGAGCGAAGGTTGCGCGAGGTGGACATGCGCCGCTGCCCGCCCAAGACTGCCCGTTTCGGCAACCGCGACAAAGCACTGCATTTCGCGTTCGGAGAAAGTCATGCATATGGTGTATGACTTCTGGTAAAATATGCAATTGCGCTGATGCTCTGTCATGCCATCCATGCGGCCAGCAAAATGCCAATGACGCCCGATCAACCGGGCAGTATGGTGCATTGGGGAGAGAAACATGGCACTCACCGACTATATCGATGACCGCCCGGCCGACGGTGTGTTTCGCGTAAACCCGGCGATCTTCACCGATCAATCTGTCTTCGATGCCGAGATCAAGGCGATTTTCGAAGGCGGTTGGGTTTTTCTGGGCCTCTCGTCACAGGCCGAACAGCCGCATGATTATTTCACCACCCAGATCGGTCGCTTTCCGGTGTTGGTCCAGCGCGATGGGCAAGGAGAACTTGGCGCTTTCATCAATGCGTGCCCGCACAAGGGCGCGCGATTGGCCCAGCTTCGCCAAGGTCACGCGCCGCTACATGTTTGCCCCTATCACAGCTGGAGCTTTGATAGTGCGGGCCGAAACAAGGCCATCAAGAGCAAGCGGGCCGGTTGCTATTCAGCCGCTTTCGATCAGGATGACCACGGTCTGGCTCGCCTGCCGCACTTTGGGCAATACCGCGACTTTCTGTTTGGCAGCCTGACTGCGGATGTGCCCCCGCTGGCCGAATATCTGGGCGGGGCGGTCCAATTGCTCGATCTGGTGGCCGATCAGGGTGAAGCGGGGACGGAACTGGTGCCCGGACAAGTCACCTTCACCTATGCCGCCAACTGGAAACTGCAGCTGGAAAACTGTTCCGATGCCTATCATTTCACCTCCACCCACCCATCCTATATCCGCGTGCTGGAGCGGCGCCAGCAGACCTTCAGCCAAGACGTGGTCGCCTCGGTCTGGGAAAACAGCGATTATTGGAAGGATGATGCCACCGGCATCGGCGGGGGCAGCTTCAGCTTCGCCAACGGGCACGTGTTGAATTGGGGCGTATTCGGGGTGACGCCAGCCTCGCCGCTGTTTGAACAGGCCGGTCCGCTGGCCGAGCGCCATGGCGAGGCAAAGCGCGACTGGATGTTCAACATGCGCAACCTCACCATCTTTCCCAATCTGCAAATCGCGGAAAACGCATCGAGCCAATTGCGCATAATCCGCCCCCTGGCCCCCAACCTGACCGAAATGAGAACATGGTGTCTGGCCCCCAAGGGTGAAAGCGCCGCCGCTCGCCGCCAGCGCATCCGGCAATATGAAGATTTCTTCAACCCGACAGGCATGGCAACGCCAGATGACACTGTGTCCTACGAAAACTGTCAAATGGGCTACGGTGGAGGCATGTCGAGATGGCTCCAAGGCTATGCGCGCGGCATGACCGCCAGCATCGCGGGGGGCAATCGGTTTGGCGATCTCATCGGCCTAGGGCCAGAGCGCAGCGTGCTGGCCGATCCCCAACTTTGTGACGAGACGCTTTATCACAGCTATTACCGCGCATGGGCAAACCGCATCGCGCAGGAGTTGCAGGCATGACCACGACCATCACGCTCGACGCGGCACAAGACCTGCTCCACCGCGAGGCCCATCTGCTCGATACGTGGCAGTTTGACGCTTGGCTCGATCTCTATCTGCCGGATGCCGAATTCTGGATGCCCGCCTGGCGCGACGAAGTCTCGACCACGCAAGACCCGGACCGTGAACTCTCCCTGATCTACTACAGGGGACGGCGTAATCTGGAAGACCGGGTGATGCGCCTGACCTCAGGCCATTCCACCGCCTCTTGGCCACCTGCACGGGTTCTGCACCTGATCAGCAATGTGCGCATAGCCCGCAGCGAGGGACAGATTGCCGATGTCTGTTCAGCCTTCGTGTGCCACCGTCATGACACGCGGATGAACCGCACCGATTACGTGTTTGGCCGGTATGAGCATCGGTTGAGCTTTGAGAATGGCAACATCCGCATCGCCCGAAAGAAGATCATCCTGTTGAACGATGTCATCGCGACATCATCGGACATCTATTCGGTTTGATCCATCTGCCAAAGTCGACCAAAGCGCGGGGGGCCGCCGTTCATAATTTCGCGGACAGTTCCTTCAGAATTGCCAGAACTATATCCCGATACTCCGGCCCCACGATGTCATCGATCCTGGCGTTGTGCGCATTGGCCTTGGCACCCAGCTCGGCCAGCAGCGCCTCGCCCGCAAGCGGTCAGTGCCAGACGGAAGTTGCGCCTGTTCATTTCGTCGCGTTCGCGCAGCACCAGATCGGCCTTGCCCAATTCGCGCAAGGATGCCGTCAGCGTCGATTTGTCGCGCCCGCTGGCCGCGCTCAGTTCGGTCTGGTTGATGCCGGGGTTGTCATGGATGATGCGCAACAGCGCATACCAGCCCGGCCAGATATGAATTTCGCCCAAGCTGCGCGAATAGGCGGCAAACGAGGCTTTCCTGTGCCCGGCGCAAATGATAGGCGATGACGTCATTGAACCCGCGCGTCCAGTTGGGCGCTTCGACCGAAGCGGACGCGCCGCTACGCCGCTTCTTAGCGGCCATGGACCGCCCCTTGCCCCCGGCCAGCGCCAAGCATGTGATCAACCTGATAACGGCGGCATAGGGGCATCAAGGGTTCCAGATCAGCGAAAAGCCCGGATCGGTTGCTCAGGCAACCAGTTGAAAGCAAAGGGCGAACAATCAGCGGCGGGGCACATGCCTTGTCAACAGGCTCAGGCAGAGCACCACCACCGCCATCCCAACGCCAATCGCTCCATGAAAACCGGGCAGGCCCAACCGGCCTATCACCATCGCGCCCAGCAGCGCGCTGGCCATGGCGCCCAGCCGCCCGATGCCGGTGGCCAGCCCCACGCCGCGCGCGCGCAAGGCGGCAGGATAGACGTTTGCCGCCAGTGCATAGAGGCTGGTTTGCACCCCATTCACACAGCCGCCTTCCAACGCAATCAGGGCAAAAAGGCCCGCCGGCGGCAGCGCTGTATGCGCCAGCATCGCCAGCAAGGCCGCCACGCCCACCGCCAACAGCGCCATCCCCCCCATCACTCGAAGCGAGCCATAGCGTCCCATCAGGGCGCCACAAACCAGCGCCGTGATAACGCCGCCCATATTGAAGGCCGCCAACCCCTGCGCGGCCTGAGCCACGTCGAGCCCGTTTTCGGCCAGCAGTGTGGGCAGCCAGTTGAACGCCGCATAAACCGAGATCAGTGAGAAGAAGAAAGCGGTCCACAGCAGAAGGCTGTCTGCCCGCCATCCGGGCGCCAAGACGGTGGAGAGCGGCATTGAGCGCTCCTCTCCCGTACCGGTGGAAGGCGGGAGCAAGCTGGCTCCATCATCCAGCCCCATACGGCGCAGGCTGCGCGCGATCTGAACCGAATCTGCTCCGCGCGCGATCAAAAAGGTCAGCGATTCCGGCAAGATCAGCGCCAAGACTACCGCCAGCGCCAGCGTGCAGCCCCCCGCCAGCACAAACAAGGCCTGCCAGCCCATCACGGGCAATACCGCCGCGGCCGCCATGCCGCCCACCACGCCGCCCAACGGCACGCAGACGATCGAGAGAATGACCGCAAGGCTGCGATAGCGCGTAGGCGTGAATTCCGCCGCCAAGGCCGCCACATTGGGGAAAGCCGCCCCCAGCCCAAGACCCGCAGCAAAGCGCAAGCCTGCCAGTTGCATCGGCGTATGGACAAACCCGATCAGCAAGGTGCCGACACCAAACAGCACGACGCTGGCGACCAGAGCCAGCTTGCGGCCGAACCTGTCGCCCACCATGCCGCCGCTGATCGCACCGATCAGCATACCGAACTGCGCGGCCGCCAGCGCCCCGCCCAGCGCCGCCTTGGCGACCCCCCAGTCCTTCATCAGCACAGGCAAGGCAAAGCCAAGCGATTGGTTATCAAACCCATCCAGCAGGATGGCCAGCGACACCAGCGCCAGCAGCAGCTTTTGCCGCAGGCCCCAAGAGCGCTCATCGATCAAAGTGGCAACAGCCGATGGTTCCTCTGCAAACGCCATTAACCCAACCTCGCCTCAACAACCACGGTTCGATGCTCATTCGTCAACACGGCGAAAGCTTGGCTCAACACCGCATCAAGATCGCTGTCGTGGTCAACCACAAAGGTCGCCGCGCCGCCTGACGCCGCCGCGATCGCGCCATAATCGGGCGCTGGCGAAAAGCTGAGGTCAAGGTCATTGGCCTTGCTGGCATAGCCGTCGGGATGAACGGCCAAAGCGGAATGGCGCGGCGCGTTCCAGCCCAGCGAACCGCCGCCGCTGGCAAACATGCTGCCGGCGTGGGCGGGGGCCAGATGGTCGAACACCGGCCGATAGTTGGTGATCCCCTCGTCCATCACGATGGTCTGATCATCAAACTGGCCGCGCAAAGCCGCAATCGGGCAGGCAGTGGTCAAACCCGCGCCCTGCGTTTCTTCCTGCGCCACGCGGGCGCGGCGTGCGGCGCCGCGTGCGGCGTAGTGACCAGTCTTTTCCGCCAGCGCATCGGCATCGGGCGCCAGCGCGGCCAGCGCCTCACCAATCGCCTGCAAGGCCTGAGCGGCATCGGCACGAAAACTGCGATGCGGCTCGATATACCACAATGGCATCTGCTCCTTCAGCGGGTCGATGGCGATGTCATAGATCTCTGCGCTGTCTGACGGCTTGCTCTTGATCGGTATCCACGGCACATCGCTGTCCACCACCAGCACCAGATCGGCGGCGGCAAGGTCTGCGTTTTGCTCAGGATTGTTCCAGTAATTGCCAAGATAAAACGGGCTGTCATGCGGCAGGTCGACGTAGCTGGGCACCGATTCCACCACGCCCACGCCCGCTTGCGTACAAAGCACTTCCAGGGCCGCGACCGCCGCCGTGTTGCGCCCCAAATAGGAGGTGACGATCAGCGGTCGCTTGGCCGCAGCCAGTCGTTCGGCCAGAAAACGTGCATCCTGCGCTGCAAGCGCGGGCGGCGTCACCGGCTCGCAAGGCGCTTCGAGCACTTCGCGCGGGGCCATCAGATAGACCGGGCCCTTGGGGTCCGACTTGGCGAATTGTATGGCGCGGTGCACCACTTGCTTCACGTTGGCGCCGGTGCGGATTTCATTGTCATAGCGCATATAGCCGCGCACCAGTCCTCGCTGGTCATGCACGTACTGAATCCGCTGGATGAATTCATTGCGGCTGCCCAACATCTCGCCTTGCTGCGTAAAAGGCGAGGAGCCTGCGAAGATCAGCACGGGAAGCGCGCCATGGCGGCATTGTGCACCGCGCACGCCAGCGCCTGTGTGCCGCATTCAACGTGGATGATCACCGCCTGCGGCTGGCCTCTGATCTGGGTGTGGCCATGGGCGATGGTCAGCGCCACCATCTCGTTGGGGCAGGTGATCATGGTGGGCACCGGGCGCCCGTTGGCTCGCGCTTCTGCGATTGCCTCGACCAGTCCGGGATGGTCGCTGCCCAGATTGACGAAAGCGTGGGTGATGGCTTGCTCGACAAGGGCTTCGAGAAAGGCGGTGGCGGTGTTATACATCAAGAACTCCGGACGACGTGGTCGAGGCTGCGCAACAGCGCGGTGCAATGGGCAAGGGCAGGCGATGCCACGCCATGGCGATCGGCCGCAGCCAGCAAGCCGCCTTGAATGGCATCAACTTCGGTAGGACGGCCTGCCTCGACATCCTGAAGCATTGAGGGCTTGTGAGCGCGGTGGTTAGCCATGGCGAATTCAACGGATTGGCGCACCCTGTCACCATCGACAGCCACACCATTGGCTAGCGCGGTGGCGATCCCTTCCTCCACCACCCGAAATGCAAGACTGCGGGCGGGGAGGAAGTCGCCAACTTGCCCCACCGTCATCCGCGTGAGGGCACAGATGCCGTTGAGGGCGGCATTGAAGATCACCTTCTCCCAGATGGCAACCTTGACCGAAGGTTCAGCGCTCGCTCCGAGGCCCGCCTCGTCCAAAGCGGCGGCAAGCTTGTGAATAAAAGGGTTATCCTCGCCCGTCAGGCTCCAGAATTTGACCATACCACGGCCCACAACGTGGATGCGGCCATGGCCCAGCAAATCGGCGGGCCAATTGGTGATCCCCACCAGCACCCGCTCGTCCCCCACCACGCCAGCGATTGCCACATCATTACCAAGGCCATTTTGCAGCGTCAGCACCATGCCATCGGGCCGCAAAGCTCCCGCATTCTGCGCCATGGCGGCGGCGGTATGTTGGGCCTTGGTGAACAGGATCAGCAGGTCGGCCTCGCCCTGCACCACGCCGGGCAAGGCTGCCTCGCAGAGGGCGGGGCTGTCGTTTTCCCACACCCCATCGACGGCAATGGCGGCAACGCGGGCCGGATCGGTGTCCACAAACACCACCTGATGCCCGGCCCGTGCAAGACGCCCTCCAAACAGGGTGCCCATCGCCCCTGCACCCACAACCACGATCTTCATGCCGATGCCTTTCGGGTCAGAACTGTCACAAGCCACTGGCCCACTGGCATGGCATGTCTTGACGGACCACGTTGATCTCAAGGATAAATGTTTTGTGCGTGCAGTTGGACTGCGATATCTTGGTATATTGGCTGCTGAATGAGGTGCCCTTGATCGCGGATTTGGCCTCACACGTCGCGCCAATATGCTGCGTCGGGATCGGGGAGTGGACTTCAAGATGCTTGAGGTTGGGGATTATTTCCAGGCCGCACCTCTCTCCGCAAAGCCCCCTCAGGCTCGCCTTCGCGCCAATTTTCTTAAGTGAGCGCATGCATTTGAGGCAGAGCCATTGCAGCAAACCAAGTGCCGTCACCATATGCAATGCACCTTGAAAACCAACGGCCGCTATCGATTTGACTGGCATGAGTTTGACTGTGTTGTTGGCAGCACCACGTGGAGCGATCGTCATCGGGCCCCGCAATGTAGAAGCGCCTTCGACATCCGTTACATTGCGTTGAGCCGAACCAACACAAGCCATGGCTCATTCATACCCATCGCAGACAGATTCATCGAGATTTGCCACCATCCCTGCAAGCCTCATTTCCCCAAACTCCTTATCGCCGGCGCTATTATAGCCTTAGCCCATCAATACGGCATTTTTGTTTTATAGCAAACTATTTTTATGTCTGTCGTCGAAACATTTGGCGCAAAATGGGCAGCACTGTAACGGAGAGCAGGCCTCGTCTGGGGCTGTCTTTCAGGCGGCGAGTTTGCGGTGCTGCAAGCGCCGATGTTCGATGGTCTGCTTCTTGCTGGCGGCGCGTTGGGCGTGGACCTGCTGATCGCGGCCGAAGTAGACATCGGCGGGCGTCCATTACCCCCGCACAGGATGCGGAAGCGCAGACCGCAGATCAGGCTGTCAGAGACGAAGTCGAACGATCACCGCTGGCTCGCCCCATCTGGCAGCACCATCGACCTGCACGTACCCAGCGCCAGCTTGCGGCCGCCAAGACGTCGCACGCGCAATCCTCCCTCGCGGTAGATGCGCAGCAGTTTCTTGTGATTGGGCGTCATGCCCCTTCGCGCCAGCAGATAGCCCAGACGGCGACAACCGAACCGGCGACGTTCAGCCGCCAGTTCGCGCAACCGCTGTCTCAAGGGCCCATCGTCCGGTCTCGTGGAGCGATACCGAACCACTCTGCGGATCACACCGCCCAGTTGGCACACCCGGCGCTCGCTTAACCCGTGATGCTCACAGGCAGGGGCGACGGACTTCTGAAGTGATGCGATGGCTGGGCGAGACGGGGAGGTTCGCCTTATCGGCGTTATCCCCAATGAACCCGACGCGATTGCCAAATTGGCTCGGAAGCTGACGGGTCGCCATAATCGGATGGAATTTGTGTACGAGGCTGGCCCATGCGGGTACGGCGTATATCGCCAACTTGCGGATCTGGGTTTCGACTGTCGGATTGTTGCTCCCAGCCATACTCCCGTTCGTCCGGGCAATCGCCAAAAGAACGATACGGGTGACGCGATGATGCTTGCCCGTCTTCTTCGGGCTGGCGAACTGACGTACGTTTGGGTGCCCGACCCCACTCATGAGGCCATGCGCGACCTGGTTAGAGCTCGGCATTTAGCATCTCATGATGCCCGGAAGGCCCGTGCCCAGATTCAGATGTTTTTACTCAAACATGGCCTGCGTTACAAAGGGAAGCCGTGGTCCTGTCGCCACAGATCTTGGCTTGCAGATCGGCGTTTTGAGCACAGGGGCCAGCAAATCGCATTCCAGAGCTATCTGAATCGCCTTGCCCAGGCTGACTCACGCAAAAAAGAACTGGAAGATCAAATCGCGGCCATCATACCTGACTGGTCTCTGGGACCTGTGGTCACTGCATTGTAGGGACTAAAGGTGGTCGGGATGGTTATCGCGGCGACTATCGTGGCGGAGGTCGGTGAGTTCTCCCGCTTTGCCAGCCCGCGCAAACTCATGGCGTATCTGGGGTTGGTTCCCGGCGAGCACTCTAGCGGTGGCTCCATTCGGCCCCGCGGAATCACAAAGGCAGGCAACACGGATATGCGGGCGCTGCTGTTCGAAGCCGCTCGGTGCTACCGAACGACGCCAAAGGTCGGCCAGTTCATGGAAAAGCAAAAGACAGACGTGCCGCAAGAAGCCAAAGACATAGCATGGAAAGCCCAGCTTCGCCTCAACGGCCGGTATCGAATGCTGGTCGGCCGCGGGAAGAAGAGCAACGTCGCGGTCACAGCTGTCGCCCGAGAGCTCGTCGGCTTCATCTGGGATCTTGCGCGCCGGTACGAGCCGGCGCCGGGAGCGGCGCCCGCCTGAAAACGGGTGCATGCCGCCTTCGGCAGAGGAAGATGGTAAGGGAGCGGTGAAGGAGTCCTCGGGCAAGAATTTGGACGGGCTACTCCCATGTCCGCAGCCAGAACGAGGCAGCCTCGATAGCGTAAAGGTCGAGCAGCGCCGTGGTGAGCGGCATCGGGCTGGTCTGATGGTTCTCGAATATCTTGCGCCGTGCGCGCGCCTTATGTCGAACTCGACATAAGGCGCGCGCACGGCGCAAGTTTACCGATATCCTGGCCAAGAACCCGTCGCCGGTCGCGGCAGAGGCCGTCGTGAGGATCGGCGAGTTGTTCGCGATCGAGCGCGACATCAAGGGCGCGCCACCCGACGAACGGCGGCGCGTCCGCCAGCAACTGGCCGCCCCGAAGCTGGCTGCCTTGCGGCCATGGCTCGAAGCACAGATGCGCGGGCTGTCTTCGGACAGCGCGCTGGCCAAGGCATGCCGTTATCCGCTCAATCGCTGGACGCCGATGGCCCGCTATTGTGACAATGGCCTGCTTGAGATCAGCAACAACCTTGTCGAGAATGCCCTGCGCGGTGTTGCTCTTAGCCGCCGCAACTGGATGTTCGTCGTCTCGGCCAAGGGCGGAGATGCCTCGGCGCTGTTCTATTCCCTCGTCGAGACCTAGCCTTAACGGTGTGGAGCCCGAGGCCTGGTTCACCGATGTCATCGCGCGTATCGGCAATCATCCCATCAACCGGATCGACGAATTGCTCCCTTGGAACTGGCAGGCAGCTCAAGAGATCCAGAACTTGGAGCATGCCGCTTGAGCAACGCCTTCGTCGCACGGATGACGATCACGCTGGATGATGCGACGCCGGTGGTGAGCCGCGTGATCGAAGTGCCGTTGGGCATCCGCCTTGACCGGCTGCACAGCGTCTTCCAGGCAGCGCTGGCGTGGACGGACAGCCACCTGTGGGAATTGACCTTTGGCCATACGGGCTTCGGGATCCACGATCCGTCTTACGGCTTTGACGGCCCGCTTAATGCCCACAAAACGACCTTGGCTCAGGCACTCGAGGGCATGCGAGGCAAGACCTTCCGTTACCTCTATGACTTTGGCGATACGTGGGAGCACAGCGTCAAGATCCAGGGCATCGCCCCTGCCGATCCCCACGGCAGCTATCCGCGCCTGCTCGACGCCACCGGCATGCGGCCACCAGAGGATTCAGGCGGTCCTTGGGGTTACGTCGAGAAGCTGGAAGCGCTTGCAGATCCGGCCCATGAGCATCACGAAGAGGTTCTCGATGCCCTGGGCGACGACCATGATCCAAATGCTAAGCCCAACATCGATATGATCCACGACAGCTTTGCGGCACTGGCAAAGAAATGGGCGCCTCGCACACGAAAGGCCAAAAAGGCCACGTCAACGCCGCATTCCATCGGCGCTTACCGTTGATCGGTGGACGCCTCGCTGCAATTGCTTGCACGTCAGTTCGGCGAACCAGCGTTCGACCTGATTGATCCAGGATGCCGATGTCGGCGTGAAGTGCACGTGCCAGTGCGGACGACGCGCGAGTCAGGCCTTGATCCGGGGCGTCTTGTGGGTGGCATAGTTGTCCATCACGAGGTGGACCTCGGGACCTTCGGGCATTGCCGCATCGATCTGCTTGAGAAAGTCGAGGAACTCGGTCGCGTGATGCCGCTTGTAACATTTTTCGATCACGGCACCCGTGGCAATGTCGAGCGCGGCGAACAGCGATGTCGTGCCGTTGCGGATGTAGGTATGGGTGCGCCGCTCCGGGACGCCAAGCGCCATGGGCAGCAGCGGCTGTTCGCGATCAAGCGCCTAGATCTGCGATTTCTCGTCCACGCACAGTACCACCGCACGGTTCGGAGGCGACAGGTAAAGACCGACAATGTCCTGCACCTTGTCGACGAACAGCGGATCGCTCGACAGCTTGAACGTCTCCGACCGATGTGGCTGCAGGCCGAATGCGCCCCAAATCCGACGGATTGTTGTGTGCGACAGCGCGGCCTCGGCCGCCATCGACCGGATCGACCAGTGCGTGGTATTCTTGGGCGTGGTGTTCAGCGTGCGCTCAATCACTTGCGCCACTTGCTGACCGTGTGTTCGTGAACCACGAGTCACTCGGCAACCTCCTTGCTTTGCAACCCGTCCGCGCACAGCAGGATCATACGGCAGCGGTCTGATAACAGCGCGGGGCTTTGTGACGCCGCACCTGCGTTTCAAGGAACGCACGATCGCCTGCACTCAACGCCAACACATCCGCCGGACGACCAACCATCCATGCCTCCTGCTACCACCAGAAAGCATATGCAATGTAGCTTGCTTCAGTTCCAGGTGACTAGCTTCAGGACCTGTCATTGCAGAGCTTGACCGTGCCAATCCTTGGAATGGAGGTGAAGTGCAGCAGCACCGTATCCAACCTCCTCCGCAGACGATCAGGCGAAGTCTACGCCTCCTTGCGTTTCATGCTCCAAAACATGGCTGACGAATTGCAGTGCGGTGCTCAATTCAGCCCGGCTTAGGACACCGCCGAGTGAGATTCGCACCGCTTCGACCGGCATATCGGCAACGGTGAAGGCATCGCTGACAACTACACTCAGATCCGAGGTCCGCATCCGCGCGGCGAAAGCTGAGCGTTGCCATGGTTCAGGCAAAGCCATCCATAGATGGAAGCCTTCCCGATTGGTAACATATGTGCCGGCGGGAAGAATCTCAGCAACGAGCTTCTGCCTTGCCGCACATTCCCTGCGTAAGGCATGAACTACTTGCCACGCCGTCCCGTCCTCGATCCACTGGGTCGAAAGCGCGGTGGTCAACGGCGAGGCCATGACGGCGGCGGTGCGCAGGATCGCGCTGACCGGCCAGAGCTGGCGCTGATCGGGCGCGACCAGATGGGCGATGCGCAACCCCGCCCCGATGCATTTCGACAAGCTGGCCACATACCACGTGATATCAGGCGCCAGCGTGGCAAAAGCGGGCGGCGGGCGCAGCAAAAGCGAACTATAGGCATCGTCCTCGATGATCGTCACATGATGGCGCCGCGCCACCTCGATTATGGCCAGACGGCGCTCCTGCCCACAGGTCGAGGTGGTGGGGTTGAGCAGGGTGGGGTTGAGATAAAGCACCCGCGCGCTGCGCATCCGGCAGGCTTCCTCGAAAGCGTCCGGCTCGATCCCCTCATCGTCTATCGGCAGGCCGATCAGCTGCAGCCCCAGCCGCCCCGCCACCGCCTTGATGCCGGGATAGGTCAGCGCCTCGCACATCAGCCCATCACCCGGCTGGGTCAGCGTCTGGAGGATCGCCTGAAAGGCCAGATGCGTGCCGGGACAGATCACCAGTCTTTCCGGCGGGATCGTTAATCCGCGCTCCGCCAGAAAATGCCCGGCGACCTCGCGCTGAACATAGGTGCCACCAAAGGCCTGATAACGCAGCAGAGTGGGCAGATCGCGGGAAATCTTGACGAACCCGGCCTGCATTCGGTCCGCCAGAACGCGATCCTCAGGCTCCGGCGCAAGGTTCATGGTCAGGTCGGCCACCGAGGGGCGCTGGGCCGGACGCAACCTGCGGGGCTGACCAGCCACGAAAGTGCCCTGCCCAGTGCGCGATTCGATCAGGCCGCGCTTCTGCGCCTCGACATAGCCGCGCGCGACGGTGGTGAAATTGATCCCCAGCCTTTTGGCCAGATCGCGCTGGGGCGGCAGGCGGTCAGACACGCGCAGGCGCCCCTCCTGCATGTCATGGGCGATGGCATCGGCAATGGCCTTGTAATGCGGTTTGCCAAAGCGTTCGAGATCGGGCGTCCAGGAATCGGGCATGGTCCCTCCTTGGGTGGAGGCCCCTCATAACTTGCAGTCAAAATGCAGTCAATCTGCGAATCACGGGCGATCGATGATTTCGCAACATACGCCTCATATTTATGCAGCCAGCTGTAGCTGGTGCCTATAAATTCAGCATTTTTCAATGAATTCGCCCTCTCATTCGCGATTTTATGTTTCCACCAATTTCCATTCACCGCTCAAATAGAACTCTTTGCCGCGCAACAAAAGCGATATTGAATGCATTTCATGACTGCATTCATTTCGGCCAATTGACTGTAAAACTTCCTTTCGACAGCCTGTATCCATCCCGAACGGGACCCCGAAACAGAATCTGGAGAAAGACCATGCCCACCGTCACTGCCGCCCCCAACCAAAAGGGTGATTTCCTTGTCGATTACGAGGAGAAGGTCTTTGAGGACGTCAAGGCCGAGCCCGGTGAAAAGGCGCTGGTTACCTTCCACACCGTCGCGTTTGAAGGATCGGTCGGCCTTGTGAACCTGCTTCAGGCCACCCGCCTGCAGCGCAAGGGTTTCGAAACCAGCGTGCTGCTCTATGGCCCGGGCGTCACGCTGGGTATCCAGCGCGGCTTTCCCAAGCTGGGCGATGAAGCGTTCCCCGGCCATCTGGCCATAAACAACCAGATCGAAAAATTCATGAAGGAAGGCGGCAAGGTCTATGCCTGCCGCTTTGGCCTTCAGGCGCTCTATGGCCACGGCGAAGGCGCGCTGATCCCCGGCATCCGCCCCATCGCGCCGCAGGACGTGCTGGACCTCATCCTGCTCCACCGCCGCGACAACGCCTTCATCCTCGACACCTGGACGCTTTAAGGGAGATCGGGTCGATGGAGGAGAATGGCTACGACAAGCGGGTCATCCGCGCCGCCGCGGTTCAGATCGCCCCGGTGCTGGACCACGCAGGGGGCACATTGGAACGCGTGCTGAACGCCATCGCCGAGGGCGCGGGCAAGGGCGTGCAATTCATGGTCTTTCCCGAGACCTTCCTGCCCTATTACCCCTATTTCTCCTTCATCGATCCGCCCTATCGCATGGGCGCCAAACATCTGGCGCTCTACGATCAGGCCGTAACGGTCCCCGGCCCGGTCACACAGGCCCTATCCGCCGCCGCACGGCGCCATGCGATGGTGCTGGTGATGGGCGTGAACGAGCGCGATGGCGGATCGCTCTACAATACCCAACTGATCTTTGATGCCGATGGCACGCTGGCGCATAAACGCCGCAAGATCACCCCCACCTATCACGAACGCATGGTCTGGGGGCAAGGTGATGGATCGGGCCTGCGGGCTGTCGATACATCCGTGGGCCGGGTTGGCGCGCTGGCCTGCTGGGAACATTACAATCCGCTGGCCCGCTATGCGCTGATGGCCGACGGCGAACAGATCCACGCCAGCCAGTTTCCCGGCTCGCTGGTCGGTCCGATCTTTCACGATCAGATCGAGGCCGCCATCCGCCACCATGCCGCCGAAAGCGCCTGCTTCGTGGTCAATGCCACAGGCTGGCTGACCGAGGAACAGCGCACGGCCATCGACCCCACCGGCGCCCATCACAAGGCGCTCTCGGGTGGCTGCTGCACCGCCATCATCTCGCCCGAGGGGCAGCATGTTGTGCCCCCCATGACGCAGGGCGAAGGGCTACTGATCGCCGATTGCGACCTAGCTCTGGTGATGAAGCGCAAGCGGATGATGGACAGCGTGGGCCATTACGCCCGCCCCGAATTGCTCCGCCTGCATCTCGACAACCGCCCCGCCCCAGCCCTGCACCTTGCCACCACGGAGAACCAAGATGACACCGACGAAAACAGCAACGATGATCGCGCAGTTGCAGTCCTTCGGCATTCGGCTGTCTGATCCACGCGCAGGCGCATCGAGCCGTCGCGGCGGCGCCGGGCCATCGGATCATAAGGCTGTTACTATCGACGGCGTGACGGTCATGGTTCCGGTTCACACCCATGGCGCCTTCGACAGCCCCTTTGAGGCCGGACGCCCCGATGCACAGGGTAACAGCGCGCTGAGCTGCGGCGGACAGGATCTGGGCATCATCGCCTTTCCGCCCCAACCCAAATTCTATGGCCTGACAACCGCAGACGGCATCCCCTATTCGCAGATCGCCACGCTGCATGGCCGCGATGTGCTGGCCACCACCGTGCTGCAAACCTGCATCCGCTATCAAAGCCGCGCCAAGACGTGCCAGTTCTGCGCCATCGGGCAATCGCTGGCGGCGGGGCGCACCATCGCGCACAAAACGCCCGCGCAACTGGCCGAAGTGGCCAAAGCCGCCGTCGAGTTGGATGGCGTCAAACATATGGTGATGACCACAGGCACGCCCGCCACGCCCGATCGCGGCGCCGGGGTTCTGGTGGAAAGCGCCCGCGCCATCCGCGCCGCCGTCGATCTGCCCATTCAGGCCCAGTGCGAGCCGCCCGATCATGATGGCTGGTTCACCACCATGCGCGAGGCCGGGATCGACACTTTGGGTATGCATCTGGAGGTAGTCACCCCCGACTTGCGCGCCCGCATCATGCCCGGCAAGGCCAGCGTGCCGATTGATCGCTATATGGATGCCTTCCGCGCCGCCGTGCCGGTCTTTGGCCGGGGGCAGGTTTCGACCTATATCCTTGCAGGCCTTGGGGACAGCCGCGAGGCGCTGCTCGCCATCGCGCAGGAACTGATCGCAATCGGCGTCTATCCCTTTGTCGTGCCCTTTGTGCCTATTTCGGGCACGCCGCTCGAAAGCCACCCCTCGCCCACGCCCGAATTCATGGCCTCGGTGCTCGAACCTCTGGCCGCGATGCTGGCCCAGGGCGGGATGGCGGCGGAAAAGGTCAAGGCGGGCTGCGCGCGCTGCGGCGCCTGCTCGGCGCTCTCCACCTTTGAAAAGCTGCGCCGGCCCGCAGCGCAGGTGGTATAATGGACCTGGCCTCCCCCGCCCCCTTCCGCTCGCCCGATTATATCGTGCGCTATGCCACGCAAAGCTGGGAACTGGCCGGGGCTGCCGCGCTGCGCCATGCCGTCTTCTGCGCCGAACAGGGTCTGTTTGCCCATCATGATCGCGACGATGTGGACGCGCTGGCCACGCCCATCGTTGCCCTCTCGATGATCGGCGGACAGCCCGACGAGGTGATCGGCACGGTGCGCATCCACTCGCCCGAACCGGGCCTGTGGTGGGGTTCACGCCTGGCCGTGGCCGCCTCGCACCGGACGGTGGGGACGATCGGCCCGGCCTTGATCCGTCTGGCTGTCAGCACCGCCCATGCGCGCGGCTGCACCCGCTTTCTCGCCCATGTGCAGGCACGCAACGAATTGCTGTTTCGCCGGATGAAATGGGAAAGGATCGACATGCTCGATCTGCACGACAGCCCCCATGCGCTGATGCAGGCCGATCTCTCGCATTATCCCCCCATCGCCGATGGCATCACGGGTTTGCGCACCGAAACAAGGCGCGCGGCATGAGCCGGGTTGCAGCCCTCGCAGCAATGATCCGTGACAGTCGGGGCATGGCCCATAAGGCCGACATCGCCCCGGTGATGCGCGCGCTGGGCCTGAACAGCGGCGGCGGCGTTCCGGTGGGTGACGATGCCGCCGCGATCCCCGATGGCGACGGCCACCTGTTGCTGGCCATCGAAGGGTTCGTCGAGGACTTCATCACGGCCGACCCGTGGTTTGCCGGTTATTGCGGCGTGATGGTCAATGTCAGCGACATCTTAGCCATGGGTGGCCGCCCGCTGGCGGTGGTCGATGCGTTGTGGGCCGATGGCGAAGGCTCAGCCTCCCCCATGCTGGCCGGGATGCGCGAGGCGGCGCGGCGCTATGGCGTGCCGATTGTGGGCGGCCATTCCAACTTAAAGGCCAAGGGCGGGCAATTGGCCGTCGCCATTCTGGGCCGGGCCGACCATGTAATCACCAGTTTCGATGCGCAGCCGGGCGATGCCTTGCTGATGGCGGTCGATATGAATGGGCGCTTTCGTGATCCCTTCCCATGGTGGGATGCCAGCACCGGGGCCGGCGACGAGCATTTGCGCGCGCTCTTGTCGGTCATGCCCGATCTGGCATCGCAGAGGCGCCTGACGGCCGCCAAGGACATCAGCATGGCGGGCCCCATCGGCACCGCCATCATGCTGGCTGAAGCGTCAAAGGTAGGGCTGGAGATCGACCTCGACGCCGCGCCCCGCCCGGTCGGCGTGGCATGGGAGCGCTGGCTCAGCGCCTTTCCCAGCTTCGGTTTTGTGATGACCGCGCCGCCGGACAATGCCCCGGCCATCATCGCCCGGTTCAAAAACACTGGCGTGGCCTGCGCCCGGATCGGCACGGCCACCGCCGCTGCGCAGATCCGCCTTCGGATGGATGGTCAGGAGGTCATCGTCTGGAGCGCCGATGCGCCGCTGACCGGCTGTCATGCCTCCATGGAGAAAACCCATGCCTGAAACGCGTTTCCGCATCCGCTGGCCCGATGGCGCGGTGGAGGAATGCTATTCCCCCTCCACCATCATCCGTGATCATCTGAATGCGGGCGATGCCTATCCGGTCGCGCGCTTTGCCGAACTGGCCCTTGCCGGACTGCAGGCGGCAAATGCCCGCGTGCGCGCCCGCTTTGGCATGGGCTGTTCGCAGGCGCTGATACAGATGGCCGCGATCAGGGCCGCCGCCATCCGTTTTGCCGGCCATCCCGAAGCGCTCGTTCATGTCGAAGCCTTCCTTCCCTGAACCCCATTTTTCCGGAGACAGATATGCTTACCTCCATCGACACTGCGCCCGCCCATGTTCCCGTCATCATCGTGGGCGGCGGGCAAGGCGGCCTCTCGCTCAGCTTTCTGTTGCAGCAGCAAGGCATCGAGCATCTGATCCTTGAAAAGCATCGCATCGCCCACGCATGGCGCTCCGAGCGTTGGGACAGTTTCTGTCTTGTCACGCCCAACCGCCAGTGCCGTCTTCCCGGCTTCAGCTATGTCGGCGAATATGGTGGCAAGGACCCTCACGGTTTCATGCTGAAGCACGAGATCGTCGATTTTCTCGAAGCCTACGCCCGGCTAGTCAATCCCCCCATCCGCGAGGGCGTGGCCGTCACGCGGGTCAAGCCGCGCGCGCAGGGCGGCTTTGTAGTGGAAACCAGCGACGGCGCCTATACCGCCGACAAGGTGATCGTGGCGATCAGCGGCTATCACACGCCCATCGTCCCCCGCGTCGGGGCGGCGATGCCCGCCACTCTGCCTCAGATCCATTCGCTTGATTACCGCAACCCGCAGGATCTGCCCGAAGGCGGCGTGCTGGTGGTCGGATCGGGCCAGTCGGGCTGTCAGATCGCCGAGGACCTGATGCTGGCCGGGCGTCAGGTACATCTGGCCGTGGGCGATGCTCCGCGCGCGCCGCGCGTCTATCGCGGGCGTGATGCCACCGACTGGCTAGAGGAAATGGGCCATTATGACATGCCCATCACCGAACACCCCTCCAGCGAAAAGGTGCGCCAGAACGAGAACCACTACCTGACCGGGCGCGATGGCGGGCGCGAGATCGACCTGCGCAAATTCGCGCTGCGCGGCATGAAGCTGTACGGAATGCTCGACGGGGTGGAAGGCCATACCGTGCGTTTCCGTCAGGATCTGACCGCGCATCTCGACGCGGCGGACGCCACCTATCTGCGCATCCGCAAAACCATCGACGATTACATCGAACGCGAAGGCATCGATGCGCCGCAAGAGGCCGATTACGCCCCCTGCTGGGCGCCGGAACGCGATCCCGAAAGCCTTGATCTGGCCGCGCAGGGTATTGGCAGCGTCATCTGGTCGACCGGCTTCCGCATGGATTTCGGCTTTATCGACGCGCCGGTTTTCGACGGGCGCGGCTATCCGGGGCATGATCGAGGTATTGCCGCGCATGACGGGCTTTATTTCATCGGCCTGCCATGGTTGCACACATGGGGTTCGGGGCGCTTTGCCGGGGTTGCGCGCGATGCCGCCCATATTGTGGAACATATCGCCGGGGCCATGGCGCCCGCCCTGCGCCAGACCGCCACGGCCTGAACCGATACGGGAGAGGATGCCCCAACAGCGCCCGAAGAGGCGAGGGCAAGCATCCACACCATCATCCATGCCATCTGGGGAGATTACCATGAGGCCATTCTTCGGGCGCATCCTTGCGCCCTCCATTCTCGCGCTTATGCTGGCCAATAGCGCTCATGCCCAAACCGCATCCGACGGGCCGGTGCTGAGCGGCGCTTTCGACACATGGGTAGGCAATGCCTATGTCACGCCCCACGGCCTTGTCGCCACCACGCGCGGTGCCTCGATCCAGACCACGGCCTCGGCCACGATGACCATGCCCAGCGGCGTGGCGGTGACGGCGGGCGTGTGGACCGATTTCAACCCCGGCTATGACGCCATCGGCAATGCCACGCGCACGGTCAATGAAACCGATCCCTTTGTGGCCGTCACGGTCCCGGTGACAAAGCGCCTGTCGCTGACGGGCAAATATGTCGCCTTTGTGGGCAACAACCTGCCGCGCACGGCCAACAATGTCGCGCTGGTGGCCAGCTATGCCGATGGCAAGAGCGGGCAGGCCTTCACGATCAATCCCTATGCCGTGTTCTTCTATGAGTTCGACGGCAGTTCGGTGATCGGCGTGGGCAAGCCGGGCAACACGTGGGATGTCTGGCTGGGGGCAACGCCGACGCTAAAGCTGAAAAAGCTGACGCTCTCCGCGCCGAGTTGGATCACGCTGGCGCCCAAGAGCTTTTTCGGTCGGATTGATGATGGCAATCTGGGCCTTGTCACCACCGGGCTGAAAGCGGCCACGCCGCTCGATCTGGGGGCAAGGGCGGGCAAGTGGACGCTCTATGCCAATGCCCAATATTACCATCTGGCCAATGACAATCTGGTCGCGGTCAAATCCGCGATCAACCGGGGCGATCATGCCCGCGATCAGGTGCAATTCGGCATCGGCGTGAGCGTGGGGTTCTAAACCGATGGCGGGTGCCTTTGCCGATCTGGCGCAAGCCCCCGCCGCGGCCCGGCTCGAATGGCCTTCCTTCGAGCCGGTGCGCGCCGGTATGCCGCAATTGTGCCGCGCGGGTCTGTCGGAAAACTGGCTGCTCAAGGCCTGCGGGCATCGCCACTGGCTGGCGCTGGCCGCCGCGCATGGGATGGAAACGCCCGATTTTCGGGGAGCCAAGGGAGAAAGGCTCTATCCCGCCTTTGTCGCGGTGGATGTGGCGGGCCGGGGCGCGGGACTGGGCAGCGTGGGCGAGAATGACATGCTTGATTTCGCCCTGCGGCTGGAACGGAAGGGGCGGACGCGGTTTCGCAGCCGGATCAAGGTTTTCGCCAATACGCGCCCCGTCGCCACGGTGGAAATGACCTCGATCTTTGTCCATCGCGCCGTTCCGGGGGTGAACCGTTCGGCCACGCGGGCGATGGTGGCGCGGCCTTGCGGCCTGCTGCCTGCGCAAGGGCTGAAGGAGCCACCCTTTCGCCCCGATGGCTGGGAGGCGATGCTGGGTTTTACGCGTGGCGAGCGGGCCGAACTGGCGCGACTGGTGCTGGACCCATCGCCGCATGAGGATTTCAACAGGGCGGAATTTCTCTATTTCTCCGCCTTTCAGGCCATGCTCGACCGGGCCGAATGGAGCTGGTTTCGTCAGCCCGCGCCGTTGTTTGTCACCGAAGGGCGGCGGATCTTCTATCTGGGCAATGCCGAACTGGGCGACCGGATCATCATGGTGCTATGCGGCACAAACATCCATGACAAGGGCCGCGACCATTGGGTCGAAATGCGGCGCGAAAGCGATGACAAGCTGATTGCGGTGGCCTTTTCCCTGCGCCGCCCAGGGATTGCGCGGTAAATGCTCGCTCATAGGGTCTATAAAGGCGGGCCATCCAGACGCGCGCCATAGACTGCCTCGCCGCCCTGTTTGTCCAACGCGTTCAGACGGAATTGCAGACTGTCGGTGCGGGTCTGGGCAGGTGACAGGACATAGACGCGGAGGGCCTTGCTCTGATCGGCGGGGATAACGCGCTCAAGGCTGGTCGAGGCTCTGGTCTTGTCCATATCCTCGCTCCACATGACCATGCCGCGCGCGCCCGCAATGCTCAGGCGCATCGGGCGCGGGCGCCCTTCCATATTGCGCCATTTGACCAGATAGGCGTTGCGGATCGAACCGTCGCTCATCACCATGAAGGGCGGGTTGCGATCCTTGGCGACCGAGATGGCCAGACGCGGGCGCATGGCCAGCGCAAAGAGCAGCCCTGCCCCGATGGCCAGCCACAGCGCCAGATAGGCCAAGCTGCGCCCCCGCCAGATGGTCGTGGAGGCGGCCAAACCTTTGCGCCCGGCCTCATCGGCCTCGAGCGTGGAATAATCGATCAGCCCGCGCGGGCGGCCGAGCCGCGCCATCACCCCATCGCAGGCGTCGATGCACAGCGCGCAGTTGATGCAGGCCATCTGCGCCCCATCGCGGATGTCGATGCCGGTAGGGCATACCGCCGCGCACAGGCCGCAATCGACGCAATCTCCGCCCCCGGTTTTGCCCCGCTCCTCGCCGCGCCAGTCCTTGTAGGTGACGAGCAACGAGCGTTCATCGAGCATGGCCGACTGGATGCGCGGCCATGGGCACATATAGAGGCAGACCTGCTCGCGCATGAACCCGCCCAGCCACAGCGTTGTGCCCGTCAGGATCAGCACGGTGGAATAGGCGATGGCCGAGGCTTGCCCGACAAAGAACTCATGCCAGAGCCGGGGCGCATCGGCGAAATAGAGGATGCATGCACCGCCCGTGGCAAAGCTGATGGCCAGATAGATCGACCATTTGGCAAGGCGTCTGGCGATCTTGCCCGCATCCCACGGCTGCGCCGCCAGACGCATCTGGGCGTTGCGGTCGCCGTCGATCAGTCGATCAACATGCTGGAACAGATCGGTCCACACCGTTTGCGGACAGGCATAGCCGCACCATGCCCGCCCCACCATCGTGGTCAGCAAAAACAGGCCGATGCCCGCCATGATGAGCAAGCCCGCCACGAAATAGAATTCCTGCGGCCAGATCTCGATGGCGAACAGATAGAAGCGGCAGTTGACCAGATCGATCAGCACCGCCTGATCGGGCGCGCCCGGCCCGCGATCCCAGCGTAGCCATGGCGCAAGATAATAAAGCGCCAGACAGGCCGCCATGATCGCCCATTTCATCCGCCGGAAAGGACCGTCCACCGCGCGCGGATGGATGGCCTGCGTTGCGGCATGTAGCCTTTTGGGCTCGGCGACAGGCTGCATTTTCCCGGCGCGGCCCTTGGGGCCACGGGGCTTGAGGTCAACATTGGACATGGAAACAAACTCCACTCAAGCCCCGCGCGGGGGAGGGGGGCGGATAGGGTCAGAGGTCAGTCACGGTTGCGGGCCGCAGCGATGGTCATCTGGGTCGGGCTCATGTTGTGATTGGCGTTATACATGACCCAGAGCGAGCCGCTGACCACGATGCCGATCAGCATGGCGGTCATCAGGAAGATGGCGGTGTTGCCGCGCTGGCCCTGACGGGGGCCCAGGTGGAGGAAGAACACCAGTTGCACGATCAGTTGCGCCACGGCGAGAAGCGTGATGGCGGGCAGGACCGCCCCGCGCGGCACCGCGCCCCCCATCACCGCGCCAAAGGCCAGCGCGGTAAGGATCAGCGAGAGCAGGAAGCCCCACAGGATCGAGGCGGCGGTGCCATGAGAAGAGGTGTGGGCCATCAGACGGCTCCTCGCAGATAGACGAAGGTGAAGACGCAGATCCAGACCAGATCGAGGAAGTGCCAGAACAGCGAGAGGCAGGCGAGGCGGCGGCGCACCATCGCGTCGATGCCAAAAACCGAAAGCTGATGGATCATCACCGCCAGCCACAGCAGCCCCGCCGTGACATGCAGCCCATGCGTGCCCACCAGTGTGAAATAGGCCGAGAGGAAGGCGCTGCGCTGGGGCCCCGCCCCCTCGGCGATGAGGGCGGCAAATTCATGCAGCTCCATCGCGATGAAGCCCGCGCCCAGCAGCCATGTCAACACCAGCCATTGGCGCAGGGCGCGGCGGTCTTCGCGCTCCATCGCCAGCATGGCAAAGCCGAAAGTCGCGCTCGACACCAACAGCAGCAGCGTTTCCCAGCCGACATAGGGCAGATCGAACAATTCGCGCCCCTCCGGCCCGCCCGCCACATTGCCCGCCAGCACGACGAAGGTGGCGAACAGGCTGGCGAAGATGAGGCAATCGCTCATCAGATAGATCCAGAAACCCAGCGTGGTCCTGGACCCGTCATCGTGGTGTGCGCTCATGGGCGGGCCTCCTGCATCAGGGCGTAACGGGCCTTTTCGATCTGTTCGACCTGCGCGGCAGGCACCCAGTAATCGGTGTCGCGGTCATAGCTGCGCGCGATGAAGGTGCCGATCATGCCGAAAAGCCCCAGCGCGGCCAGCCACCAGATGTTCCAGATGACGGCAAAGCCAAGGACGAAGGCAAAGGCGCTGATGATGAAACCGGCGCCGGTGTTGCGCGGCATATGGATGTCCTCATAGGCGGCGGACGGCACCCATGCGCGGCCCGTTTCCTTGTCCTCCCAATGCTGCTCCAGCGAGGTGATCGTGGGCACATGGGCGAAATTGTAGAAGGGCGCAGGGCTGGCCGTAGACCATTCCAGGCTGCGCGCGTTCCACGGGTCGCCGGTGGTGTCGCGGTTCTTCGCACGGTCGCGGATCGAGACGGCCAGTTGCACCAGGATCGCCAGAATCCCCAGCCCCACAAACACCGCGCCCACCAGAGCCACCAGCAACCACGGCTGCCAGCTCAGATCCTCGTAATGGTTCATGCGCCGCGTCATGCCCATCAGGCCCAGCACATAAAGCGGCGTAAAGGCCAGCCAGTAGCCGATCAGCCAGAACCAGAAGGCCACCTTGCCCCAAAACTCGTTTAGGGTGAAGCCAAAGACCTTGGGGAACCAGAAGGTCATGCCCGCAAGGCAGCCATAGACCACGCCGCCGATGATGACATTGTGGAAATGCGCCACCAGAAACAGCGAATTATGCAACATGAAATCCGCGCCCGGCACCGCCAGCAGCACGCCCGTCATTCCCCCCACGGCAAAGGTGACCATGAAACCGATGGTCCAAAGCGTGCAGGAATGGAATTGAATGCGCCCACGAAACATCGTGAAGAGCCAGTTGAACAGTTTGACCCCGGTGGGGATCGAGATGATCGAGGTGGTGATGCCGAAAAAGGCGTTCACATTGGCCCCCGACCCCATGGTGAAAAAGTGGTGCAGCCAGACGAGGAAGGAAAGCAGTCCGATGGACGAAGTGGCGTAAACCATCGAGGAATAGCCGAACAAAGGCTTGCGCGAGAAAGTGGCGATAACCTCGGAATAGACGCCAAAGGCCGGCAGGATCAGCACATAGACCTCTGGATGACCCCAGACCCAGATCAGGTTGATATACATCATCGCATTGCCGCCGCCTTCATTGGTGAAGAAGTGCATGTCGAAGATGCGGTCGACGCTAAGCATGGCGAGCGTGGCCGTCAGCACCGGGAAGATGGCGACGATCAGAATATTGGTGATGAGCGAGGTCCAGCAGAACACCGGCATCTTCATCAGATCCATGCCCGGCGCACGCATCTTCAGGATGGTGACGACGAAATTGATCCCCGCCAGCGTCGTGCCAAGGCCGGAAATCTGCAGCGACCATATGTAATAATCGACGCCTGTGGTCGGGCTATATCCCATTTCGGACAAGGGTGGATAGGCCACCCAGCCCGTGGCCGCGAAATCGCCCACCCACATCGAGACCATCACCAGCACCGCGCCAAAGGCCGAGAGCCAGAAGCCCAGCGAATTGACAAAGGGATAGGCCACATCGCGCGCGCCCAGTTGCAGCGGCACGACCACATTCATCAGGCCAAGGATAAAGGGCGTGGCCACGAAGAAGATCATGATGACGCCGTGCGCGGTAAAGATCTGGTCATAGTGATGCGGGGGCAAGAAGCCGGGATTGGCGCCAACGGCCATGGCTTGTTGTGCGCGCATCATGATCGCATCGGCAAAGCCGCGCAGCAGCATGACAAGGCCAAGGATGAAATACATCACCCCGATCTTTTTATGATCGACCGAGGTGATCCATTCGCGCCACAAATAGGCCCAGAGGCGGAAATGCGTGAGCAGCGCCACCATGGCCAGACCGCCTAGCGCGACAGCCGCGCCCGTGCCCATGATGATCGGTTCGTGCCACGGAATGGCGTCGAGAGTGAGTTTTCCTAAAAGCATGGCTCAGTTCCTTTCGCCCATGGTAGCGGGCGGCAGACACAGGGCGCGCTTGGCCTCCTGCGCCGACATGCGGCCGATCATGAATGTGTTGACCGTCCGGTCGAAAAGTCCGGGCTCGACATGGGCATAAAGCGCGGGCGCGTTGGCCGTGGAGGGCCGGCGCAGCGCGTTATAGGCGGCAAGGTCGAGGGGTTTGGGGGCCTTTGCGGCCTGCACGGCCCATGCGGTGAAATCGCTTTGGCCCAACGCGCGGGTCTTGAAATGCATGTCGGAAAAGCCCTTGCCGCTGAAGGCTGCCGAGCGGCCGTCGAAAGTGCCGGGCGCATCCGCGATCAGGTTCAGTTGGGTCTGCATCCCGGTCATCGCGTAAATCTGGCCGCCGAGGCGGGGGATGAAAAAGGAGTTCATCATTCGCTCGGCCGTCAGGCGGAAATGGACCGGGTGGCCCGCTGGAATGGTCAGTTCATTGACGCTGGCCACGCCCAGTTCGGGATAGATGAAAAGCCATTTCCAGTTGAGCGCGACCACCTCGACCTCAAACGGCTTTTGCGCGGATTTGAGCGGTTTATACGGGTCAAGCTGGTGCGTGCTGACCCAGATGATCGAGCCGAGCGCGATGATGATCGCGCAGGGGATCGTCCAGACCACCAATTCGATGGTCATCGAATGCGCCCATTTGGGTTTATAAACGGCGGCCTCATTCGTCTCGCGATAGCGCCAGGCGAAATATAACGTCAGACCGATCACCGGGATCACCACCAGCAGCATGAGGCCGGTGGAGAGCAGGATCAGGTCGCGCTCCTGCGTCGCGATATGGCCCTTGGGGTCGAGCAAGGCCCAAGGCGCACAGCCGGAGAGCAGCGATAAAAGCGGAATGATGGCCAGCAAACGTCGGCCACCAGACGGGCGGGAAAGGATTGGCAAGGATCATCCCCTTTGCAAACGGCGCGCAAGGCACGTCGGGAATCGGAAGCGATTGTATGTATCGCAGGAATTGACGGCAGCGCAGTTGCCATCAATTTTCACAGAGTCAAGATTGATCGCATGCAATCATTAGGCGGCATGACGCTTCACATCCCACTTCAGCGCATCCCGAACCTCGATCAGCGCGGCGATCAGCGCCTCGACATGCTCCCTTGTATGGAAAGGCGTGGGCGTCAGCCGCAGCCGCTCCTGCCCCCTGGGCACGGTGGGATAGTTGATGGGCTGGGCATAGATGGCGTGGGTGCTGAGCAGCCGGTCGCTGATCGCCTTGCAAAGATGCGCCTCGCCCACGAGCAACGGGACAATATGGCTTTGCGTGGCGCCCAGACTGAACCCTTCCTGCCGCAAACGGTCGAGCAGATAGGCCGCGATCGCCTGTTGGCGCATCCGTTCCAGCGAGGACAGCTTGAGATGCCGGATCGCCGCCACCGCCCCTTCGGCCAGATGCGGAGGCAGCGAGGTGGTGAAAATGAAACTGTCGGCGCAGGACCGGATCAAATCGACCACAGGAGCGCGCCCAGCCACGTAACCACCCATCACGCCAAACGCCTTGGCCAGCGTCCCCTCAATCAGCGTCAGGCGATGGGCCAGCCCTTCACGCTCGGCAATACCGCCGCCGCGCGGGCCGTAAAGCCCCACCGCATGGACCTCATCCAGATAGGTCAAGGCGCCGTAACGGTCTGCCAGATCGCAGATTTGCGCGATCGGCGCGACATCGCCATCCATCGAATAGACGCTTTCAAAGGCGATGATCTTGGGCCGATCAGGGGCCACCGAGGCCAGCAATTCCTCCAGATGCGCCACATCATTATGGCGGAAAATGAACCTTTCAGCGCCCGAACGGCGGATGCCCTCGATCATCGAATTATGGTTCAGCGCATCGGAAAAGATCGCGCAATCATGCAGCACCCGCCCCAGAACCCCCAGCGCCGCCAGATTGGAAATCCAGCCCGAGGTGAACACCAGCGCGGCTTCCTTGCCATGCAGATCGGCCAGTTCGGCCTCCAGCGCGACATGGGCGTGATGCGTGCCGGAGATGTTGCGTGTGCCCCCTGCCCCCGCGCCATGGGCGTCGATAGAGCGGTGCATGGCGGCCAGAACATCGCCATGCTGGCCCATGCCCAGATAGTCATTGCTGCACCAGATGGTGACGCGGCGCTGGCGCTCTGCCCCGGCGCGCCAGAGCGCCTGAGGGAATTCTCCGGCGAGTCGCTCCAGTTCGATGAAGGTGCGATAGCGCCCCTCATGCCGCATACGCCCTACAATTTGCTCAAATTTGCCGACATAATCCATACGAACGCCTCACATGTGCTATCGTGACGGGATGCGGCGCCCCATAATGCTTGCATCGAGCGCTTGCAACATACAATATACATATATATGGATAGAAGCATGGCAGAGAACGAAACAGGCAGAGATATTGAATGGACGCCGCAGATGGTCAAAGGGGCCGCTCCGCTCTATCTGGCCATTGCCGATGCCATTGAAGCCGACATCCGCGCCGGCGCCCTGCGCCATGGCGACCGCCTGCCCCCGCAGCGTGCGCTGGCCGACCGGCTGGGGATCGATTTCACCACCGTCAGCCGCGCCTATGCCGAGGCACGGCGGCGCGCTCTGGTCGAGGGGCGCGTGGGCATGGGCACCTTTGTTCAGGCCCCCGGCGCAAAATCCCCCCCGGCCGCATCGGCGCCCGCTTCCGCCCCGGCGTCGGGCATCGTCGATCTGACGATGAACTTTCCCCCGCGCATGGCGGATGCCGCTTTGACCTCGCGCCTTTGGGCCGAGGTGGCCGGGCTGGAAAACACCGGCGGCATGGACCTTCTGCTGCGCTATCAGGAGGTCGGCGGCACCCGCGCCGACCGTGAGGCGGGTGTGCAATGGCTCGGCCCATGCCTGCCCGATCTGGCATCCGACCGGCTTGTCATCACCCCCGGCGCGCAAGGGGCGCTGCTCGCGCTGCTCACGCTGCTCAAACATCCCGACCGGCCCGTGGCGGTCGAGGCGTTGTGCTATCCCGGTTTCCGCTCGCTGGCGGGCCATATGGGCACGGGGCTGGTGCCGGTGGCAATGGACGGGGACGGGCTGATCCCCGAGGATCTGGACGCGCAATGCGCGCGCCACCGCCCAGCTCTGCTTTGCTGCACGCCCAATTTGCACAATCCCACCACCGCGACGATCCCGCTGGACCGGCGCGAGGCGATTGCCGACATCGCGCGCAAGCACGATGTCATCATCCTTGAGGACGACGCCTATGGCAGGCTTGCGGGCAATGGCTTGCCCCCGCTGGCCGCGCTGGCGCCCGAACGGACCTACCATATCGCCAGCCTTTCCAAGGCCTTGGCCCCGGCTCTGCGCATGGCCTATGTCGTCTGCCCGGATGCGCGGGGCGCGGCCCGGCTGACGGGGGCGGTGCGGGCGACGACCTCAATGGCCTCGCCGCTGGGCGCGGCCATCGCCACGCGCTGGATCGAAACGGGCTTGGCCGAGCAGACATTGGCCGCCATTCGCGCCGAGACGGAGGCCCGCCATGCCCTTGCCCATCACCTGCTGGGTCAGGACGGCCTGCGCGGCGATCCGCGCGCCTATCATGCATGGCTGCCGCTCGACCATGGCTGGAGCCGGGGCGATTTCGCCTCGCGCCTGCGTCAGGCGGGCATCAGCGTCGTGACCAGCGACGCCTTTGCCGTTGGCCCCGCGCCCGAAGCCCTGCGCATCGGCTTTGCCGCCCCGCTCGAGCGCGCCACGCTGGAAACCGGCCTGCGCGAAATTGCCGATTTGGCCTGTCAGTCGCCCACGCTGGCCAATCTGATCGTATAGGACCCCAAGCCATGACCGAAGACAAAAGCCTGATCGCCGCCCGCGCCGCCGCCGCCCAATATCTGCGCGCGCAGGGCTATGGCGCGGATGCCGCCTATGTCGAGGCGGGCCAGTCCGACGACACGCGCGAGGTGCAGATCGCGCTGGCCATGCACAAGATCCTTTATGTCGCCCCCACCCCGCCCACCAAATACAAGGGTCGCCGCCTTGTCGGCGAGGAGTGCTGAGGCCATGAGCCAGTTCTGGAGCGATCTGGTCCACCGCCTTTCGCCCTATGTGCCGGGCGAGCAGCCGCGCGTTGAGGGCCTTATCAAGCTGAACACCAATGAATTGCCCTTTGGCCCCTCGCCCGCCGTGGCCCCGGCGATCGAGGCGGCTGCGCGCGCGGGGTTGCAGCTCTACCCTGATCCGCAGTCGGGCGCCTTGTGCCAGGCTTTGGCGGCCTATCACGGGGTTGCTCGCGACCATGTGTTCGTCGGCAATGGTTCGGACGAGGTGCTGGCCCATGCCTTTGCCGGTTTGCTCAAGCATGACGCGCCGCTGCTGTTTCCCGATATCACCTACAGCTTTTATCCCACCTATTGTCGCCTGTTCGACATCGCCTATGAACCCGTGCCGCTGGACGGAGAGATGCGCATTTCGGTCGAGGATTACCGGCGCCCAGCCGGAGCGGTGATCCTGCCCAATCCCAATGCGCCCACAGGGGTGGGGGTGGGGCTGGATGCGGTCGAGCGGCTGCTGGCCATGCATCCCGATGCCCCGGTGGTGATCGACGAGGCCTATGTCGATTTCGGCGCCCAGAGCGCCCTGCCCCTGATCGCGCGCCATCCCAATCTGCTGATCGTGCGCACCATGTCGAAATCGCGCGGGCTGGCGGGGCTGCGCGTGGGCTATGCGCTGGGCCAGCCCCATCTGATCGAAGCGCTGGTGCGGGTGAAGGACAGTTTCAACTCCTATCCGCTCGACCGTCTGGCGCAGGCCGGGGCGCTGGCCTCGCTGGGCGACGAAGCCTGGTTTCAGCAAGGCCGGGCGGCGATCATCGCAAACCGCGCGCGGCTGGTGGCGGGGCTGGAGGGGTTGGGCTTTGTCGTTCTGCCCTCTCAGGCCAATTTCGTCTTTGCCCGCCATGGCGCGCGCGGCGGGGCCGAACTGGCGCAGGCCTTGCGGGCGGAAAAGATCCTTGTGCGCCATTTCAACGCGCCCCGGATCGAGGATTTCCTGCGCATCACCGTGGGCGATGCCGATCAGGTGTCCGCGCTGCTGCAGGCGCTTGGGTCTATTCTGGCGGGTTAAGGCCCTGCCATACATCGGCCAGCAGGCCGCGCAGCCATTGCGAGATCGGATCGGCATCACCATCGCGCCGCCAGCACAGCCTCACCTCATAGGGGGCGAGCGTCAGCGGCGGCGCGAATGTTGACAGTCCCGTTGAACGCGCCAGCGCCCGCGCGGCATGGCCGGGCAAGGTCGCAATCCAGCCCGAGTCCTGCAAAAAGGGCGGCAGGGCGGCAAATTGCGTCAGCGCGGTGATGATCCGCCGCTTGCGGCCCAGATCCTGCAATGCCTCATCAATGATGCCGCTGCGCCCGGAAAAGGACACCAGCACATGCGGCAGCGCAGTGTAGCCCTCCAGCGTCAGCGGCAGATGGGGCGCCAGCGCATCGCCATCGCCAAGGCACAGGTAGGAAGAGCGGCCGATGGCCTGATGGCGGATGGTTTGTCCCCTCCCCCTGCCGCCCGCGATCATCGCCATGTCGATCTCGCGCGATTCCAGCATCGCGGCGGCGGTCTGGCTGTTGCATTGGCGAAAGATCACCGAGGCTTGCGGCGCCTCAGCCAGCAGGCGGCGGACCAGCGCGGGCCCGCAGGCCAGCATGAAGTCATCCGACATGCCCACCACCAGCGCCCGCGCGATCCCGCCGGGCGCAAAAGGCGGCAGCGGGGCCAGCGCCTCGCTCATCCGGTCGAGCGCGGCGCTCAGCACCGGAGCCATGGCGATGGCGCGCGGGGTCGGCTCCATGCCCATGCGGCTGCGCACAAAGAGCGGATCCCCGGTGATCCCCCTAAGTCGCGCCAGAGAGCCGCTCAGCGCCGACTGGCTCAGGTTCAGGCGGAGGGCGGCCCGCGACACGCTGCGTTCCTCCCATATCGCCAGAAAGCTGGTGGCGAGGTTGAGATCGAGACGAGCAATATCGTTTAGACCGATAATCTTGTTCATGAAATGTGGTTTGCCTGATGATTGGGCTTTACGTCAAATGGCGCCGGTCATCTGCAAAGGATTTTTCATGCCTCAACATCGCGTCGCCGTCGTTCAGGCCGGCAGCCAATTGTTCAACACCCCCCTCACCCTCGACCGCATGGCCGCCCATTGCGAGGATGTGAAGCGGGAGGGCGCGGAACTGGCGGTCTTTCCCGAAGCCTATATCGGCGGCTATCCCAAGGGGCTGGATTTCGGCGCGAGGATCGGCACCCGCACGGCCGAGGGGCGCGAGGACTATCTGCGCTACTGGCGCGCGGCCATCGAGGTGGACGGGCCGGAATGCCGGATCATGGGCGGTTTTGCCGCCGAGATGAAAGCGTATCTGGTGGTCGGCGTGATTGAGCGCGAGGGCGCGACGCTATATTGCTCGGCGCTGTTTTTCGGACCTGATGGCGCATTGATAGGCAAGCATCGCAAGCTGATGCCCACGGCCAGCGAACGTCTTGTCTGGGCGCAGGGCGATGGCTCCACCCTGCCCGTCATTGAAGCGCCTATGGGGAGGATCGGTTCGGCAATCTGCTGGGAAAATTACATGCCGCTGCTGCGCCAGACGATGTATGCCAAGGGCGTCGATCTGTGGTGCGCCCCAACCGTCGACGAGCGCGAGATCTGGCAATCCTCGATGCGTCATATCGCCTATGAAGGGCGGATGTTCGTGCTCAGCGCCTGCCAATATATGACCCGCGCCGATGCGCCCAAGGACCATGCCGGTTTTGTCGAGATGGCTCAGGATACGGAGTTGATAAAAGGCGGCAGCATGATCGTCAGCCCGATGGGCGAGATTTTGGCCGGGCCTCTGCGCGGGCGTGAGGGCGTGTTGGCCGCAACCATCGATATGGAGGATGTGGTGCGTGCGCGCTATGATCTGGATGTGGCGGGCCATTATGCGCGGCCGGACGTATTTTCACTGCATCTGGATGCGGCCCCCAAACCGCATCTGCATCTTGATCGGTCAGCCTAGGCGGTCGCCAAGCCGGGCGATCAGATCCATCTTTTCGTGCAGGATGGCCAGCACCAGCGCCGGGCCATCCTCACGGCTCAGACAGAAGACATAGTGATGCCGACATCGCGCCATACGCAGACCCTTATGCATGGCGCCCATATCACGATAGGCCCCCTGCCCTGCCGCCAGTCGAGCGATGCCCTGCTCCAGGCTCTCCATATAGGCGCGCACCTGCGCATCGCCCCATTGCTGGCGAGTATAGCGCAGGATCGAGCGGACATCCTGTTCCGCCGCGCTGGTCAGAACATAGGCAGCGCTCAAGAAGGGTTGCCTGCGCCCAATTCCTCATCGACAATCGCGCCGATGCTCTTGGTGGAAAGCTGCCCGTTGAGCCCTTGTTCGATCCGTTCGCCCAACAAGGTTTGCAATTCGCCCCACGCCGCCTCGCTGTCCTGCGGAAACAGGCGTTCGAGCGCATATTGCCTGACCGTCTTACCATGCAGAGCTGCCAGCGCCTTAAGGCTCTGGTGCTGCTGGCTGGTGATGTCGATGGTCAGACGGCTCATGGAAACCTCGATAGGGGCGTGGTTGGGACAGGATAGCGTCGTAATCGGTTTTTGGCCATAGATCTGATGCTCAGGCTCTTTTCTCCTTTTTGAATCAACAATCAAAATTCCCGCCGCAGGCGGCGCATTAGGGAGTTATCTATTAGATTAAAAAGTTAAAGAGGCCGCCGGAGAGAAAAAGGTGAGGTTTTTTGCCGAGTCGCAGCCTGTGGATAGAATCTGAAAACACGAAGAATGCGATCTGAAAACACGATGATCCGATTCTAAAAACACGTTGGTTCCGATCTGAAAACACGTTGCCGGATTTTGAGCCTGTGGATAAGCCGGGGAAGGGGGATTTTAGCCTGATTTGGTCCATCCGCCCATGGGTTTCGAGTCGCAGCAGAGCAGGCTAACCGGCATTTCCCCGTTGCGCGAAAATTCGACGTGTTTTTAGAAATGGCCTGCACCGGCGGCCCACGTGTTTTCAGGAATGCGATTTTGGGAGCAGCAAGGCTTTGCTGCATAGCGCGATGCGACCTGTCTGAGGTCAGGGGCTTAAAAGCCGGGCAGCCTCCGGTTTTGCGCAAAACAGGGCGCTTGAGGGGCGCTGAGGCGCTTTTCATTGCCTCAAATCGGCTCCGCGATGGCCCTGCACATTTCTTCTGCGCGCAACCCATGGCGCGGCGACGGACCTGACCTGCCGCTCCAATCCACCTGATTTCTGAAAACACGTTTGAACGCCGAACCTTCCGCTGGAAGGCTTTTATCGCGTCGATGATCCGAGGGCGGGAGGCTTAATTGCCAGGAAGCTGGAACTTGTTACGCTCATGATGGCGTTTGACGAAGCCATAGAAGCGCTTGGAATAGTTGCGCGGCAATTCGTCGGGGTTGGCGTTCAAAAAGGCGTCGAACTGCTGCATCAGCACGTCCAGGTCCCATCCCGGACATTCTGCACGGATCGCCTGATAGATCTCGGCGTCCAGCACTCTTTGCGCACGGCCATAGGGCGCAGAGGCTTTGCGCGGACGGCATTCCTCGTCCTTGTTCGAGGCTAGATCGGTGATCGTCCGGGCGATCAGGCTGCGCGCCATGGCCGGATCGACATAGTCGGCCTCATCAGGCGCCTTGACGGCCGGTTTGCGCGACGGGGGAGGGGAGGGGGGCGTTTCGGCCACCTTGGCCGCCCCATCTTCCAGATAGCGCCGCATCACCATTTTCAGCTTGGGCCGGGGCGTCTCGGCTCCGATCACCTCTAGGTTGATCTCGGGCATATTGTTCGCCCGCGCCAGCTCAAGAATCTTGTTCTTGAACGAGGGCAACGAGCTTTCGCTCCCGCTTTTCTGGTGCAGCGTTTCAAAGCCGATGGTGAAGCCCTCAGCCCCATTGCCCCCGGCATGTTTGCGGCTTGCGCGATAGAGCCATTTGGCAAGCCCGCTGGTGATCTCGAAATAGAGCGGGGAAATGGCCAGCACATTGCGCTTGTCCATCACCCCGTCAAAGAACCATTTGGACAGGGTGATTTCCATGCCCAAGGACCGCTGCGTGCGTTCATCGACCAGATGGGTATAGCTGTCGATCCATGAAAAAGTCGTCTCGCGCGATTTGGAATTGGCGCGCAGGTTGGTCTTGATCGTGGTCGCCTGTAACCGGTCGAGCGCCTGCAACAGTCGCTCATAGGCCCGCCCGCTGACCCCCCAGCAAATGCGCTTGAGCATATCGCCCGGCTGGACCCGGATCGTGGGCGAAATGTCATTCTCTCCCCGCTCGCGCAGCTCGTTGAGATGCGAGGCAAGGTAGATCATGATGTCCGCATCCCAGATCGTCGCCATGCCATAGGCCGGATTGGCCGAGACATGGACGGTCACCGATTTGTCGGGGCTGACATATTCGATGGGCTTCAACCGCTTCTTCTTCGACAGGCTGAAGAAGGGCCTTTGCATCGTTTCCTGATAGTCACGCAGCGAAATGTCGCTGAAGTCGGGCAGGGTGAAGAACATCTCCATCTGCACCCGCCGACCACTGGGTAGGGATGATACCGGCTCGTCGCTCATGCCGAAACCCTTTGCGAAAGCCATCCGTCCCACGCGTGGGAAATGCGCGCCAATAATTTGAAAAACATGCGTTTTTCTTCAATTTTCAGAGTGGGAAAACAGGCGCATAGGGTAGGGGTCATCGCATTGATTTCTTCAGGATCTTGGCATTTTCCAGCAAGGGCCGCAAAGCCTCCAGCATCTCGTCCACCGACAGGTCGCTGGGGTTGAGCGTGATGCTCCATTCGCGCGCGCGGTCGCGGTCAACTTGGCCGATAGTCAAACCCTGGGCCTCGATCACCGCCTTCTGGTTGCGTCCCGGACGCAGCGTGGCCGCCTTGATCAGCCGCGCCACCACATCGGCCCCGCCAATCGGCGGCTCGTCGCCCGACTGGCGAAAGCTCTGTTCCGCGGCGATGGTGCGGGCCGCTTCCTCCATTTTGCCGCGCAATGCCGGTTGGCGGATCAGCGGCAAGAGCTTATCGCCATGGCGCACCTGCAAATCCATAGGCGAATTGAACGCGCTGATGATGGTCTGCGGGATCTCGGTCAGGCCGATATAGCGCGCCAGCATCGATTTCGACAGCTTGACCCGGTCGGCCATCCGGCTCTGCACACCGTCATAATAGGCATCGACCGCGTGCTTGTAATTCTGCCCGCGTTCGAGGTCGGAAATATCCTCGCGCTCGCGGTTCTCGACATCGGCCAGACGGAACGCAGCCTCATCGTCGAGATCGTCGATGATCGCGACCAGTTCGATGTCGGGATAATGGTTGGCGTTGAGCCAGGAAATCGCCCAATGCCGCCGCGTGCCGATCACCAGTTCATAGGGCAGTTCGCCATTCGGAGTGCGGCGCACCACGACCGGGATGCGATTGCCGTTTTCGGCATGGATGGAATCGATCAGGCTGCGCACCCGGTCCTCGGTCAGCAGCGCATAGTCGCGCGCATTGCCCGCCCAGATCGAACATTCCGCAGGCTTGAGCCGGATGGTCGGCCGCTTGAGCATCCGCGCCGCCTCGCCAAAAGCCTCCAACCGCTTGCTGGTAAAGGTCGCGCGAGGGGCGGCCTTGGCCTCCGCCGCCGCCGGCTGTGCTGGGGCAGGGGCCGAGGCCAAAGCCTCGCCGATCAGCGAACGGCGGCTCATGCCAGCACACTCCCGCTACCTGCATTGGCGTTGGCTTCAACCGGCATGCCCGAAATGCTCTTGGAGGGCCATTGCTCGCGCACCTGTTGCAGCACCTCGCCAAACACCGCGTCCAGATTCTCGCGGCAGCGCTGATAGGTGCCATGCGAGGCCGAGGGCTTGCTCTCATAGACCGAGCGGAAGGCCTGCGTGGCGTTCTTGATTTCCTCAGAAGCCAGCACCGGCTGACTGAGCATGAAATTGGCGTAAGTGGCCTGCATCATCTTCCACATGTCGTTTTCGCCCGGCTTGCTGGGCGTATAGGCCGAGCAGACGATGCGGATGAAACCATAATCGACCGGCGTGCCATTGGCTTCCAGCACTTCGATATTGTCGGCAATCGTGTCCATGAAATGGATCGTCGAGAGATAGTCGAGCTGGCGCGCGGGGACAGGCACCAGCATCCCCGTGGCAGCCGCCATCACATTCAGGCCCAGAAAGCCCATCGCCGGCGGCGGATCGAGCAAAATGACATCGAAGTCTTTGACAACGCTTGATATACCAATGCGCAGCCGTTGCAGCCCCTCGCGCACCGCCTGCCCGCCCTCGCGCAGGGTCGAGGTCAGATCCCATTCGGCATCCTGAAGGCCAAGGCTGGAGGGCACGATCTTGATTGTGGGCCATGCGGTGTCGTGGATCGCGGCAGGGAAGTCGTCAAAGACCGAACGGGGCGAGAGATAGTTGCCCAGCGTTTCTTCCTTGTCGATCAGTGTTTCGGGCTGAATGTCGAACATGGTCGTCGTCGACGCTTGCGGGTCGCAGTCGATGACCAGCACGCTATAGCCGCGCAGCGCCAGAAAATCGGCGAAATGCTTGGTGATCGTGCTTTTGCCCACGCCGCCCTTGAAATTCTGGACCGCGATGATGACCGCATCCTCATGCGGCGCCTTGCCCACCTTGATGCCCAGCGCCTCGCGGATCTGGGTCAGATCTTCCAGCGTGTAGAACCGGCGGCCGTTGTTCAACTGCTTGGGGGCGGGCAGGCGGCCTTCCTTCTCGGCCTTGGCCAGCGCTTCGGGCGTGCGGCCCACCAGTTCGGCGGCAACGCCCGGCCCAAAGGTCAGGTCGAGAACCTTCCGGTCTTCGGGCTTGAACACGACCGACTTGACGCGGTCGCGCATCTGTTCGCAAGAACGGGTGAGTGAGCGAAGCGTATTTACAGTATAGGACATCGCCCATCGACCTCTCAGAGATTCGGCTCCCCCAAGAGCCGGTTTGGGTTTGATGTGCATATTTTTGCACCAAAGTCAAACCTGATGGATCAATCGTGGTGAGTTCATAACCTGCCCGATAGGGCGGGCCTATATGCAAACCGTGCCCTTTGCCTCCCGCCGATTTGCAACCGGGGCACCGAGCCGGGATAAATGCTCGATTGCATCAATCAAGCCGCTCTCGCGCGCGAATTGCGTCGCGGCTTTCCCCCATGCCTCATGCCGGCGCAGCTTTCGTAAACGCGCCCGATCCCTGCGCAATCGCCCGGCACGACCGGGTTTCAGGCAATACGTCAATCTGCGCTGCCCCCTTGTTTGACACCCTGCGGCCAGTGTGAAACTTTTTGGACAAGTGTGAAGGATTGGGCAGTTGTCGAGCCGCTCAGCCCCTTTGCACCGCAGGGAGGATGCCCCCGCAAGGCAGGCAAAGCCAACCAGACAGGGGGAAATATGGAGCATGCATCAAGTGGCCGCGATCCGCCGCCAGGCGCCCTATCGTAACATCGGGCCTTTTGCGCCACCGGTATGAATACTTCCAATAAAACCGCGTCGATTACGCATTAGAGGCGTTCGCGTCTGCGCGTTTACTTCGCCCGCCAGAACATTCGGTTCTCATCCGACAGTGAATAGCGCCGCACCTGCCCGCGGCAACAGGGGACACAATCATGAACATCCGCCACGGGCGCAAACTTGCCCTTACCGCTTCCTGCGCGCTGGCCGCGCTGGCCAGTCCGGCACTGGCCGCCGACGGAGAACCGGATGCAGGCACGATCATCGTCACCGGGACGCGACAGGTGGCCCGAAGCGCCACCGAAAGCTTGGCGCCCATCGACGTGCTGTCCACCAAGGATCTTCAGGCCAGCGGCAAGCAATCGGTGCGCGACCTGCTGGGCACGCTGGTCCCCTCGATCAACGTGTCGAACAGCGGCGCGGGCGCCAGTTTCGCGGTCAAAACCCTGTCGCTGCGCGGACTTGCGGGCGATCATGTGCTGATCCTGGTCAATGGCAAGCGCCGTCACAACACCGCCACGATGTTCATCAACGGCACCACCCAAAACGGCCAATCGCCCGCCGACCTTGACCTGATCCCTTCGAACTCCATCGCGCGGGTCGAAGTGTTGCGCGACGGCGCCTCGGCGCAATATGGCTCGGACGCGATTGCGGGCGTGGTCAATGTCATCCTGAAAGAGGACACCTCCGGCACGGCCACGATGCTGGGCGGCATGACCAAGGATGGCGGCGGCGAGACGGGCCGCATCTCGGTGGATAAGGGCTTCAAGTTGGGCGAGGCGAGCCTGCACCTGTCGGCGGAAAGCTGGCTTCAGGCGCGCACGATCCGCTCGGCGCTCAATCCGGGCCAATTCTACGCCCGCGTGGGCCAGCTTTACAGCGCCACCACCGGCGCGCTCGACCCGCGCGAGGCGACCGTCGACCGCAATGTCAACAAGGCGGGCCAACCGGCCAGTGAAGGCTTCAATCTTGGCTATGACCTCAACATTCCGGTCGGCGTGGTCAAATTCTACAGCTTCGGCACCTTCAGCCACCGCAACAATGATGCATGGCTGACCTATCGCTTCCCCGATGCCTCGAACAACATCCCCGAGATTTACCCCAACGGCTATTCGCCCCATCTGCATATCAGCGACCATGACTATCAGGTGACCGCGGGCATCAAGAGCCAGAAGGGCGCCGCGATCAATTTCGACTTCTCCTCCTCCTATGGCGTCAGCCTCGTTTCGCTGGTGGAAAGCACTGCGCTCAACGCCTCGATGGGGCCGAACAGTCCGACCACCTTCTATATCGGGCGCACCAAGAGCACCGAATGGACCAACAACCTCGACCTGCAAAAAGACGTCAATCTGGGCCTATATCAGCCGCTCTCGGTGGCGATCGGCGCGGAATATCGGCAAAGCACCTATGGCATCGAGGCGGGCGAGGCGGCCTCCTATATTGATGGCGGCTATAAATCGACCACGGGGGCCAATGCGGGCGTGCTGCGCACCAGCGGCTCGCAGGGCGTGACCGGCTTTGCCCCCAGCATGGCGGGCAGCTGGAAGCGCAGGGCGTGGAGCGCCTATGTCAACCTTGAGCAAAAGATCCTGCCCGGTGTCGAAGTCGCGTTGGCCGGTCGCCATGAGGATTATTCCGACTTTGGCAAAACCGACACGGGCAAGGTTTCGGCCCGCATCGAACCGACCAAGGGCTTTGCCCTGCGCGGCACGGTCAGCACGGGTTTTCGCGCCCCCACGCTGCAACAGCAACACTATTCTTCGGCCAGCACGATCAATGTCAGCGGCGTTCTGCTGCCCGTTTCAGCGCTGCCGGTGGATTCGCCCGCGGGCATCGCGCTGGGGGCCAAACCGCTCAAGCCTGAACGGTCCACCAACTATTCGCTGGGCTTTGTGTTCAACGCCATCCCGCGCTTCAACCTGACGGTGGACGCCTATCAGATCAAGCTGAAGGACCGCATCCTGCTCTCCAGCACGCTGCAAGGCGCGGTGGTGCGACAGGTGTTGGCCTCGGCGGGGATCACTTCTTCGGCGGGCGGCTTCTATTTCGGCAATTCCACCGACACGCGCACGCGCGGCATCGATGTTGTGGGCACCTATCGCGCCGACCTTGGTGATCTGGGCAATGCCAATCTCAGCCTCTCGGCCAATTTCACTGAAACGGTGTTCACCCGCGTCGATTCGGTCCCGGCGGTTCTGTCCTCGGCGGGCCTCGTGCTGATCGGGCGCGACCGTCAGGGCGACTTTACCGTGGGCACCCCCCGCAACAAATTCATCGCCAATGTCGCATGGGAAAAAGGCCCCGCCGCCATCAATCTGCGCGCCACCCGCTATGGCAGCGTGACCCAGGTGAACGCCAGCGCGGCCGGGCCTGATGCGCGGATCGACCCCAAGGTGATCTTCGATATCGACGCCAGCTATAAGCTGACCAGCGGCATCAAGATTGGCGTGGGCGCAAACAATATGTTCAACATCTATCCAAACACCTTGCCCACCTCGCTTCAGGGCAACGGCTTCTCGCTCTACAACGCCTATTCGCCCTATGGGGTCAGCGGCGGCTTCTATTACGCCCGTCTCAGCTTCGGTTTCTGATGATGTTTGCGGGGCCGTCCATGGTGGCGGCCCCGCGTCTTCTTGCGTGGAGTATCCCATGAGTTTTGCCAAGCGGCCCCTCCTTCTGGCTTCGCCTGTCGCGCTGGCTCTTGCGCTGTTCGGGGCGCCCGCGATGGCCGCGCCTGCCAATCTGCCGCCGCCGGGGGGGGAGACTCCGCAAGCCTTTGATGTCCATGCGGGCACATCTTATGCCGTGGCCGCCTCGCCCGATGGCCAATGGCTGGCCTTCGATCTTCAGGGCAGCCTCTGGACCATCCCGGCCAAGGGCGGCGAGGCGAAACGCATCACCGATTATTTCAACGATGCGCATCTGCCGACATGGTCGCCCGATGGGTCGCGCATCGCCTATTACGCCTATCGCGATGGCGATTATGACCTGTGGACCGCTCGGCCCGATGGCAGCGATGCCCGCCAACTGACCCATGGCGAATTTGACGACCGCGAACCGAGCTGGTCGCCTGACGGCAAGACCATCGCCTTTGCCAGCGAGCGGGGCGGCGGCTATGACATCTGGACCATCGACATCGCCACCGGGGCGATGACTCAATTGACCAAAGGCCCGCGCGAGGACCGCGCCCCGTCATGGTCCGCCGACAGCGCCACGATCGTTTTTTCCGGCGCAGGCAGCCTCTATTCCGTCTCCGCGCATGGCGGGGAAGTGACCGCCCTGCGCAACGCCCCCACCGGCACCCGCTATGACAGCCCCTCGCTCAGCGCCAAAGGTGAACTGGCTTATGTCGTGGCCGATGGCGCGGGCAGCCATCTGGAAATCGACGGCAAGCAGGTATCGGGCAAGGAGAATGTCTTTCCCTTCCGCCCATCATGGGTGGGGAGCGATGCCTATTACATTTCCGATGGGCTGATCCGCCGCCGCAACGGAGCGAAACTGGCCACCATCCCCTTTACCGCGCGGCTGGAAGTGGTGAAGCCGGTTTACACCCGCGCGAAACGTGATTTCACCAGCACCGCCCCGCGTCGCGTGCTGGGCATTCAGCATCCCGCGCTTTCGCCCGATGGCAAGAGCATCGCCTTTGTTGCGCTGGGCGATCTCTATGCCGTCTCCTCGGCGGGCGGCAAGCCGCAGCAATTGACCCATGACGAGGCGCTGGAGGCCGATGCTGCATGGTCGCCCGATGGGCGCAGCCTTGCCTATACTTCGGACAAGGGCGGCGGCCTGCCTCAGATCTGGGTGCGCGACCTCTCCACCGGCAAGGATCGGCAGGTGACGAGCAGCCCCAACCAGCCGTTGGGCGCTGCATGGTCGCCCGATGGGCGGCGCATTGCTTTCCTCGACACCGATGGCCGCTGGGGCGTGGCCGGATTGCAGGTGGTCGATGTGGAAAGCGGGGTGATGACCCGCCTGCAACCCAGCCTGCCGCAACCGGGCAAGCCCACGTGGTCGCCCGATGGACGCTATGTCGCAGTGGCTCTGTCCAAGCCCTATTCCACCAGTTTCCGCGAGGGCAACAACCAGATCTGGATGGTGCCGTCCGATGGAAAGGGCGCGCCCTTCTGGCGCGATGCGGACAAGGCCTCGCTGGATTCGCGAGGCGGTGGCGGCCCGGTCTGGTCGCCCGATGGACAGAAGATGGCCGCCATTCAGGATGGCGTGCTGAAAATCTGGCCGGTCGCGCCCGACGGCACGGCGCTGGGTAGCCCGCGCGCCTATACGTCGGAAATATCGCATTATCCGACTTGGAGCGGTGACGCCAAATCCGTGCTGTTTCAGGCGGCGGACAAGCTGAAGATCGTTAGCGTGGAAACCGGCGCGATCCGCGAGGTGCCGCTCGATTTCACCTATACGCTGGACATTCCCAAGACGAAGATCGTGATCCATGCGGGCGCTATGGTCGATGCGGTACGCGACGCAACGCAGGCCGACAAGGACATCGTGATCGAGGGCAACCGCATTGCAGCCGTGCTGGACCATGACCCGGCCCATTATGCGGGGGCGGACAAGGTGATCGAGGCGCCCACCCTGACCGCCATTCCCGGCCTGATCGACCATCATGCCCATGCGCAAAAGGATTTCGGGGCCAACCTGCATCTGGCATGGCTGTCCTATGGCATCACTACTGTGCGCGATCCGGGCAACCAGCCCTATGACGGCATCGAGGACCGCGAGGCATCCGAGGCGGGCGTGCGGATCGGGCCGCGCATTTACACCACCGGGCCGCTGCTGGAATGGCGGCGGGTGTTTTACCGGATGGGCGTGGCCGTTTCCGGCCCGGCGCATCTGGAACGCGAGATCGTCCGCGCGCGGGCGCTCAAATATGACCTTATCAAATCCTATGTCCGCATGCCCGATTTCGGCCAGCGCCGTCTGGTTGAGGCGGCCCATGACATGGGCGTGCCGGTGGCCACCCATGAGATCTTCCCCGCAGCCTATACGGGCGTGGACAATACCGAGCATCTGGGCGCGACCAGCAGGCGCGGTTTCTCGCCCAAGCAGGGGCCGCAGGGCAAGGTCTATGAGGATGTGATCCAGCTCTTCGGCCGGTCGGGCCGGACGCTGACGCCCACCAATTTCGGGGCGATCAACACGTTTCTGGCCAAGCATCCCGAATTCCGCAAGGACCCGCGCCTTGCGCTCTATCCCGAATGGGCGCGCAAGACGGTGAGCGAGGGCGAGGCGTTGCCGCCTGCCTTGCTGTCCATGCAGGCGGGGCAGTTGGAGGGGCTGAAGGCCATGAAGGCGGCGGGCACGAGAATCGCGGCGGGCACCGACACGATGATCGCCCCCAATCTTCAGGCGGAAATTTCCTCCTATGTCGATGGCGGCTTTACGCCTTTCGAGGCGCTGCAAACCGCCACGGTCAATTCGGCCAAAGCGCTCAATCTGGACGCGGGGACGATCGAGCCGGGCAAGCTGGCCGACATCATTCTGGTCGAGGGCGATCCGCGCAAGGATATTGCCGCCACTTTCCGGGTGAAACAGGTGATCACCAATGGTCGCCCCTTCACGGTGGAGGAGCTGATCGCCAAGGCGCAGCGCAAGCCGTGAGAGGCTAGAGCACGCTGTTGCGCAGGAAATGCGTCACGTCCTCGCCCGCATTGGCATAGGCATAGTGCTGATCGCTGGCAAAGACGCGGAAATCGCCGGGGTTCAGCAGGACCGTTTCGCCCTCCAGTTCAAGGGTGAGGCGGCCCTGCGTGACATAGATGATTTCGTGCCATCCGGCGGGGTCCGGCTCTGCCTGATAGCGATGGCCCGGCGCCAGCGACCAGACCCAGAGCTGGGCCTCCTGCTGCGCGGGGGCGGAGCCCAGCAACAGGGCGAAGTCGGCCGGATCGGCGCCGCGCCACATGGTTTCGTTGACATTGCGCATCTCGGCGCCCGGCGCTTTGACCATGGCAGTGAAATCGACCCCCAGCGCGATGGCCAGCCTGTCGAGGCTGGCCAGACTGACATTGGCCTCGCCATTTTCAACGCCCACGATCATCCGGCGGCTGATGCCCGAGGCATCGGCCAGCGTCTGCTGGCTCATCCCCGCGGCATGGCGGAACCGGCGCAGATTCTGGCTGACATGGACGAGCACGTCGGATTTTTGCCCATCGGGCGTTGGCCCGTGCGATTTGGGGTTGTGCAGTATATTGCTCATTGCTAGTTGTGCATTATGTTGCACATCGCCGCTCAAGACAAGCCCCAGCGCAGGCCCGCATCATGGTCGATCAGCCGCGAGGAAATGGTCCTTATCGGCATCACCATGCTGTGGGGCACGACTTTTCTGATCGTTCATACCGCGATGCAGTACAGCGGGGCGCTGTTTTTCGTCGGCCTGCGCTTCATGGTGGCGGGGGCAGGGGGCTGGCTGCTGTTTGCCCGGACGATGCGCGATCTCAACCGCCGCGAACTGGGCGCGGGGGCGCTGATCGGCTTTGCGATCTTCCTTGGCTATGGCCTGCAAACCTACGGCCTGCGCACGATCACCAGCAGCCAGTCGGCCTTTATCACCGCGCTCTATGTGCCGATGGTGCCGTTGCTGCAACTGGTGGTGCTGCGCCGGATGCCGCATATCATGAGCTGGATCGGTATTGCGCTGGCCTTTGCCGGGCTGATCCTGCTGGCCGGGCCCAAGGCGGGGCATATCGGCTTGAGCGCGGGCGAGATGGCCACTTTGCTCAGCGCCGTGGCGATTGCCGCCGAGATTATCCTGATCAGCCGCTTTGCCGCAGGGGTGGACAGCCGCCGCGTCACGGTGGTGCAATTGCTGGCCGCCGGGCTTTTCTCCCTGGCCGCCATGCCGCTGGCGGGCGAGGGGGTTCCCGTCTTCTCGCCGGTCTGGCTGGTGGCCGGGGTCGGGCTTGGCCTTGCCAGCACGCTGATCCAGCTGGCGATGAACTGGGCGCAAAAGACGGTGTCGCCCACGCGCGCCACCGTGATCTATGCGGGCGAGCCGGTGTGGGGCGGGATCGTCGGGCGCATCGCGGGCGACAGGCTGCCCGCGATGGCCATGCTGGGCGGGTTGCTGATCCTTGTCGGCGTGCTGGTCAGCGAATTGCGCGGTTCTGCTCAAGACGCTCCATAAAGCGCTTGGTGTCGATGATCGCGCGGCGGTGCCTGCCTTCACCGATCAGGCCGAAGTCATCATGACAGGCCACGCGAAACTCCAGCCTGCGCCCCTCCACCGCGATCAGCTCGACCTGTGCCGTGATGGTCGCCCCCGCCAGCGTTGCCGCGACATGGCTGATATCGACATGTGTGCCCACGCTGCACTGGCCGGGGGCCAGATGGGGGCGCAGGGCCTCTATGCAGGTGTTTTCGATAAAGCCCACCATCATCGCCGTGGCCAGCACCGGGGGCATATCGGCAAAACCGGCCCAGTCGGGCGTGACATGGGGCACGGTGTGACGCTCGGCCACGACCATGCTTTCGCGGTGAGTGAGGCCGGGGGTCATGGATGCGCCAGCGTCCAGACATAGGCCGCCACCGCCTTTACATCTGCCGGTGAGAGCGCCGCCCCGCCCAGCGCGGGCATGGCACCGCTGGCCTTCTTGGGCTTGTCCACGCCCTTGGCGATTGTCGCGGCCAGCCCTTCGGGCGAACCGTCGCTCCACAGGAACTCCGGCCCGACCAGCGAGCCGCCCGCCATCGACCCGCGCCCATCGCTGCCATGGCATCCCACGCAGGTGCCGCCCTTGGCCTGACCCAGATAGATGGCGCGGCCCTGTGTGATCTGCTGCGCGGTGATCCCGGCAGGCAGGCTGCGCCCGGTGGCGGAGGCCTGCGCCGCTTTTGGCTCGACCTTGCGTGCAGGCGTCAGGGGCGCATTGGCCGCCCCGCGATAGGTAATGCGCCAGATCCGCCCGCGCACATCATCGGCAATATAGAGCGCACCGTCCGGCCCCACGGCCAGCCCGGCGGGGCGATGCTGTGCGCGGCCCGGCTCTTTGAAACCCCCGGCAAAACCATCGGCAAAGCGGATCCATTTTCCGCTCGCCTTGCCCTCGCGCAGGGGCTGGAAAGCCACGAGATAGCCATCCTGCGGCGCGGGGGCGCGGTTCCATGAACCGTGAAAGGCGATGAAGGCGCCCTGTTGATAGGCGGCGGGGAAGGCCCGCCCGGTGTAGATCGCCACGTCATTGGGCGCCCAATGCGCGGGGAAGGCCGCCACAGGCATATCCTTGCCCGCGCAGGCGCCCTGCGCCTTGCCGTCGCCGCCATATTCGGGGGCCAGCTTGTGGCGGTTTTCAAACCCATCGAAATAGCAGGTCGGCCATCCGAAATCGGCCCCCTTGTGGGGCGAGAACAGGATTTCGGCGGGCAGTTCGACGCCCTGCTGCTCGGTGTAATACTGGCTCCAGTTCTGGCCCAACTGGTCGCGGCCATGCTGGGTGGCAAAAATGCGGCCCGCGCTGTCAAAGGTGATGCCGCCGGTGTTGCGGATGCCGGTGGCCCAGCGCGCCTCGGGGCTGAAGACCTGCCCCGTTTTGTCGGCGCGATAGGCCCAGATCCCCGCCCGCGTCAGCGCTTCGGTGCAGGGGGCAAGGCCCTTGGCGCCGGGTTGGCGGTTGGGGCTTTCGCAGGCATTGCTGGCCGAACCGGAATTGACCAGCAGCGTGCCGTCGGCCTGAATGGCGAAGGGGTGCATCGGGTGATCGCCCGAGAGCGGCAGTTCGCTCAGGACAGTCGAACCCGCGCCCACCGGTGCCAGCGCGCCCGGCCTGATCGGATAGCGCACAATCGTGTCATGTTCTTCGACAAAGAGCGCGCCATGCCACAGGGCGATGCCGGTGCCGCCATGGCCGCCCTTATCCTCGCTGGTGCCAAAGCGCGCGACCTTGTCGGCCACGCCGTCGCCATTACTGTCGCGCAGGGCGATGACAAAGCCGCCGCCGGGCGCGGGCGGCGCATTGCGGAAATAGCGGCCCGACCACGAATTGACATAGACCGTGCCATCCCCCGCTACGGCCAGGTGGCGCGTATGACCCAGTTTGTCGGCAAAGACCGTGGCGCAGAAACCGGGCGGCAGCGACAGGCCGCCATTGTCCTTTGCGCATCCGGCCCCTGGCGCCTTTCCGGCGGCGGTCAGAGCATAGGCGCTGCCCAGCAACAGCGGGGCAGCCAGCAGGGCGGCGCGGAAAGCAAGACGCATGGATCCATTCTCCGGGTATCAGGGTGTGCTTCGCATATCAGCCTGCGGCTTGGCGCGAAAGGTCCCGTGGCGCGCCTCCTCGCTCAGCCAGACCTTGCCGCCGATGGCTATGCGATCACTGTGGCCGTCACCGATGCGCAGGGCCAGCTGAAAGCCGCGCTGGCCGCCGACGGCCCGCGCGAGAATGGCATTTACATGGCCATGCACAAGACCTTGACCGTGGTCGGCTTTCGCATCTCCACGCTGGAATTGCGGCAAAGGATCGAGAAGGATCCGGCGCTGCTCGATCAGGTGAAGCCCAACATGTCATTGCTGCCCGGCGGGGTGCCGATCTTTGGCCATGGCGCATTTCTTGGCGCCATAGCCACCAGCGGGGCCAGCGCCCATATCGAGGAAAAATGCGCAGCCGACGGCATCGCGGGCATCGCGTCACAGTTGTAATCTGCGCCATCTGGCGCAAGGCGCGGGCTTGGGTTAGCCTGACACCATGCAAGACGAGCCCCACGCCGCGCCCCCCGGAACCTGGATTTCGCCCAAGCCCCACGCATGGCGGCGGGAGCAGAAGATTGCGGCGCTGGTGGCCATTGCGCTGCTGGCCTTGGCGGGGTGGTGGACCTTGCTTCCCTTTTGGCATGCGCTGGGTTGGGCGGCGATTTTTGCCGTCTCGCTCTGGCCGCTTTATCAGCGTTGCGTCCGGCGCTGGCCAAGGGGGCAATCGGTGGCGCTGCCCGCCGCCTTTACGCTGTTCATCCTGCTGATCTTCGTCATCCCGCTGGTGATGGTGGCCAATGCGGTGTTTCATGACACGATCTCGCTGGCGCAATGGCTGGCCGTGGCGCGGGTGCAGGGGGTGCCGGTGCCCGAAGTGCTGCACCATCTGCCTTATGGCGAGCAGGCGGCGGTATGGTGGCAATCGGCGCTGGGCACGCCCGAAGGGATCAGTCGCCTGTCGCAGCATGCCGGGCCTTCCTCGGGCCTGTCGCTGGGCACGGGGGAAAAGATCCTTGGTGGATTGGCGCACCGGCTATTGTTGGTGGGTTTCATGCTGATGACGCTGTTCTTCCTGCTGCGCGATGGGCAAAGCGTGGCGCAGGCGATGCGCGTGGCCACGCGCCGCGCCTTTGGCCTGCCGGGCGAGAATGTGGCCGATCAGGCGGTGCTGGCCATTCGCGGCACGGTCAACGGGCTGGTTATCGTGGGCTTTGGCGAGGGGCTGATTCTGGGCGTGATCTATGGCCTTGCCGGGGCCAGTCATGCCGCGCTGCTGGGGCTGTTGACGGGGCTGCTCTCGGCAATCCCATTTGGGGCAACGGTGGCCGTGGTGGTGGCTGCGGCCATTCTGGTGGCGGGGGGCAAGCTGCTGGCCGCCGCTGTTGTGGCGGTGATCGGGCTGGCGCTTGTCTTTATTGCCGACCATTTCGTGCGCCCGGTGTTCATCGGCGGATCGACCCGGCTGCCCTTTATCTGGGTGCTGCTGGGCATTCTGGGCGGGGTCGAGGGCTGGGGGCTGATCGGGCTGGTGATGGGGCCTGCGGTGATGGCGGTGCTGATGCTGTTGTGGCGCGAATGGATCGGCGCGGTGAAAGGCCCGCTCAACCCCGTGCGCGGCGAAAGCGCGGCGGCGGAACGGGCCGACATCTGAGGCGGATCAGTTGTTCAGTACGGCGTATCCGTCATTGGCATAGGTGATCTGCACGAGCGTTGCCGCCTCGGCCACCTCGATGCCGGGCAGGAGCTGATCGCGGGCAATGTTGCGCCCCGCCGCCCATTGGCCGCAGACCATCATCCGCACGCCCGCCTGGCGCAGCGCGTTGAAGATTGCCTTGTTCGGATTGTCGATATTGTATTTCTTGCGATATTCGGCATCGGTCAGCACCGCATCGGCTGCCGCTCCATACAGGATCATCGCAAAGGAAATATGCGATGGCGCCACCTTGGCCGCGATCAGCCCGTTGAGCTGCAAGGCCACCCGCCCAAACGCGGGCAGGGGTTGGGCCGGATCAGGCGCGCCCGTCGCCGCGCTGAACAGCGCCTTATAGCTGCGCTTGGGATCGCGGGTGACGGCGGCGCCGGGAATTTCGACATAGCCGCTGCTGCCCGCGATGGCGGGCGGGGCGGGGGCGGGCCACACTCTTGGCTCTGCCGCATGGGCCGCCAGCGGAGCGGCCAGCGCGGCCAGAATAGTGATAAAACGCAATGTGATATCCATCATGGTCTTGATCTCCCAAGACCATGATGGGGCATGGACGGCCTATACTCAAGCTGCCATTTTCTACGCCTTGGCGGCGGTGACGATGATCTCGACCTTGTAATCGGGGGTGGCCAGTTTCGATTCGCCGGTCGCGCGGGCCGGGGGGGCAATATCAGCCACCCATGCATCCCACACCGCATTCATCTCGGCAAAGTCGGCCATATCGGCCAGCCAGATCTGCGCCATCAGCATATGCGCCTTCGAACTGCCGGCTTCGGCCAGCAGGCGCTCGATTTCGGCCAGCACGGCCTGTGTCTGCTGGGTAACGGTCTCGCCTTCCTCGCATTGGCCCGAAAGGTAGATCGTGTCGCCATGGATCACGGCCTGGCTCATGCGCTTGCCGGGTTCGATACGGGTAATGGTCATGGGGTCGGGTCCTATTAATAGCGCGAAAGGGCAAGGTCGGCGGTTTCGATGGCCGGGCGGCGCGCGCTGATGATGTCGGCGATGACATGGGCCGAACCGCAGGCCATCGTCCAGCCCAGCGTACCATGGCCGGTGTTGAGAAACAGATTGCCGATGCGTGTGGGCCCGATGACGGGCGTGCTGTCGGGCGTCATCGGGCGCAATCCGCACCAGAAGCCGGCGGCGGAAAAATCGCCAGCGCCGGGGAAGAGGGTTCCGGCCGAATGTTCGAGCGTGGCGCGGCGCGCTTCCGGCAGATCCATGTTGAAGCCCGAAATTTCCGCCATGCCGCCGATGCGGATGCGGTCGCCAAGGCGGGTGATCGCCACCTTGTAGCTTTCATCCAGCAGGGTCGATACGGGGGCCAGCGGTTCATTGACGATGGGCACGGTCAGCGAATAGCCCTTGACCGGATAGACCGGGACTTTGAGCCCCAGCGGCCGGACCAGATGCGGCGAAAAGCTGCCCATGGCCACCAGATAAGCGTCAGCCGTGACGGGGCCGCGATCGGTGTCGACGCGGGTGATGCGCCCGCCTTCTTCGACGATGCGGGTGATCTTGGTGCCGGTCATGAATTCGACGCCCGCAGCCCGCGCCATTTCGGCCAGCGCATTGGTGAATTTGAAGCAGTCGCCCGTCTCGTCATTGGGCAGGCGCAGGCCCCCTGCAATCGGCGCGGCGCTGCCCGCAAGGCCGGGTTCGGCGGCGATGCAGCCCGCTTTGTCCAGCACTTCAAACGGCACGCCGTCCGCCTGCAACACCGCCACATCCTTGGCGATGCCCGCCAGCTGGCTTTCCTCGCGGAAGAGTTGCAGCGTGCCCTGCATCCGCTCGTCATAGGTGATGCCGGTCTGCGCGCGCAATTCGATCAGGCAATCGCGGCTGAATTCAGCCAAACGCACCATGCGGCTCTTGTTGATGGCATAATCGCGCGCGTTGCAATTGCCCAGCATCGCCACCAGCCATTTGAGCATCGCCATATCCGGGCGCGGGCGCAGGATCAGCGGCGCATGCTTCATCGCCAGCCATTTAAGCGCCTTCATCGGAATGCCCGGCGCGGCCCATGGCGAGGCATAGCCGGGCGAAATCTCGCCCGCATTGCCGAAACTGGTTTCCAGCGCAGGCCCGTCCTGCCGGTCGATCACCACCACCTCATGGCCCGCCTGGCGCAGATACCATGCCGAGGTGACACCGATGACGCCGCTGCCAAGGACTGCGATTTTCATGGAACAAGGCTTTCGTTCAGGGCCGCTGCGCTGATGTAATGGCGCTCGTAACGGCGGCTCAATTGGGTCAGGATTTCATAGGAGATGGTGCCCGCGTCGTGCGCCACATCGTCGATGGTCTGATGCGGGCCGATCAGTTCGACCGGCGCGCCGGGGTAGAGATATTCGGCCGGAACATCGGTTACGTCCAACGTGATGCTGTCCATTGAAACCCGACCGATGATGGGCGCGCGATGGCCCGCGATCCACGCCGCCCCGCGATTGCTCAGCGAGCGGGGCCAGCCATCGGCATAGCCGACCGGGATCGTGGCGATGCGTGTTTCGCGCGAGGTGTGAAAGCTCATGCCATAGCCGACGCCCGCGCCCTTGGGGACTTTGCGCAACTGGGCGATTGCGGTTTCCAGTGCGACGACGGGGTGCATCGGGTTGGCCCCCATGCGCGGCGCCCCGCCATACAGCGCGATGCCGCCGCGCACGAGGTCGAAATGGCCGCGCTCCAGAAAACACCCGCCGCTGTTGTCGAGCGCGCGGGGCAGGCCGGGGAAACGCTCGGCTATGGCGGTAAAGCGCGCCGCCTGATCGGCGTTGGCAGGGTGATCCGGCTCATCGGCGCAGGCCAGATGGCTGATGAGGAAGCGCAGGTCGAGCCAGTGCGCCATGGCGGGGGCGGCCAGAAATTCGTCGACCTCGGCGGCCTCCATCCCCATGCGCGACATGCCGGTGTCCACCTGAAGGATCGCGGGCAGGGGGCGGCCCAGATTACGCGCCAGATCGGCCCAGCGCCGCGCCTGATCGAGCGAATTGAGTACGGGGATTGCGCCCATCGCCTCGCATTCGGCCTCTTGGCCCGGCAACAACCCGTTGAGGACATAGACCGGCACGCCCTTGGCCATCAGCGGCTCGGCCTCGCACAGCAGCGCGACGAAGAGATGGCGGCAACCCTGCGCCAGCAGCACGTCGGCCACGCGCGCCGAGCCAAGCCCATAACCATCGGCCTTGACCACGCCCGCCACCTGCGCCGGGGCCACCGCATCGCGCAGCAGGCGATAATTCGCCGCCAGCGCGCCCCAGTCGATCGTCAGCTTAGCCCCTGCGCCCATCTGCGCCTCCACAGAAATTCCGTGGGTCGATGCTATCGCATCCTATGTCGAATTTATGGCCAATCTGTCGTTGATTGTGCTAATAATGCGCCATTCACGCAAGATTTGACGACGAAAGCGCGCAAACATGTCATTCATCATGGACGGTATCGACCGCGCCATCCTGCGCATCCTGCGTCAGGACGCCCGCAAGCCCAATTCCGAGATCGCCCAGACGGTCGGCCTCTCGCCCTCGGCCTGTCTGCGGCGTATCCGGCTGATGGAAAGCAACGGCGTCATTCAGGGCTACACCATCATTACCGGCAGCGAGGGCGAGGGCGAGCAGGCCGTCGATGTCGTGGTGCAGGTGACGCTGGACCGCCAGACCGAGGATTATCTGATGCGCTTTGAAACCGCCGTGCGCCAATGCCCCGAGGTGCGCGAATGTTTTCTGATGACCGGCGATGTCGATTACTGGCTGCGCATCCGCACCGAGAGCGTGCGGGCCTATGAGGCGATCCATGGCGAAATTCTCTCGCGCCTGCCGGGGGTGCGGCGGATCAGTTCGAGCATTTCGATGCGCGACGCCATGCGCCCGCGCCGGTCGAAACCGGGGCGGCGGGCGTAAAGGGCTTAATGCTCTCCCATCGCCCCCGACATGGTCTTGATGATCGGCTTTAACAGATAGCGCAGCACGGTGTTGCTGCCGGTCTTGATCTCGACCGTGGCGGTCATGCCGGGCTGGATGGCGATGGGTTCACCGGGGCGGCGGACCATGCTGCGCGTGTCCACCCGGACGTGGACGCGGTAGAACACGCGGTCCTGCGCGGCACCCGCACCATTCTCGGTCAGCGTGTCGGGGCTGATATAGCCGACCTTGCCCTCGGCCGAACCGAAGATGCTGGAATCATAGGCGTCGAATTTGACCGAGGCGCTTTGCCCGGTGCGGACATAGGCGATGTCGGTGGGCGAGACCTTGGCCTCGACGATCAGCTCCTGTCCGGTTGGCACGATCTGCAACACTTCATCGCCGGGGCGCAGCACGCCGCCGATGGTGGTGAGATGCACATTCTTCACAATGCCGTCGGTGGGCGCGACAAATTGCGTTTCGCCCAGCGAGGCGCGCCGCTGCGTCAAGATCTCGCGCGCGGTGACCAGTTCCTCGTTGCTCTTGGCGTAATCGGTCTGAAGCTCCTGATAATAGCGGTTGCGCAGATTGGCGATCTGGCTCTGAATATCGCTCTGCTGTCGCTCCAGCCGCAGGATTTCGGACCGGCTGACATCGCCCTGACGCAGCAGGGGCCGGTTCATCTCCAGTTCGCGCGTGGCCAGATCGAGCTGATGGTTCAGCGCGGCGATCTGATCGCTAAAAGCCATCCGCCGCTTGGCGAAAAGCGCGCGTTGGCTGGCAACAAGGTTTGGGAATTTCTCCGCCTCGCCGGTGAAAGCAAGGGGGCGGTCAAACAATTCGGCATTGATCCGCGCCTGCTGCGCCTCCAGCCCGCCGACCTTGGCCGCGCCTTCATCGACCGCCGCGCGCACCTTGACCTGATCCAGCGTGACCAGCTTTTGCCCCTTGCGCACGCTGTCGCCCTCGCGCACGAGGATCGCGCTGATAACCCCGCCATCGGTGGTCTGGACCACCTGTACGCGGCCCGCCGGGATCACCTGCCCGGTGGCGCGGCTGATCTGGTCGAGATGGGCCACGCTCGCCCATGCGACCGCGCCCGCCAGCGTGGCCACCGAGAGCCAGATCACCCGGCTGCCTTTGGGTTGCCGCCCGGAGCTGGGCGTCTGGGCATGGCCGGTGTCGGTCAGGCGCAGATTGCCGCCGTTTGCCATGACTTTATTCCTTATCCTGAGGGTGGCTTTGCCCCGGCACTTCGCGCGCCGGATTGGGGGCCGGTTTGGGGCGCAACTGGTTCAGCACATCGGCGGTCTTGCCATCCAGCGCCAGACGTCCGTCGATCACCACCAGCACCCGGTCGACAAAGGAGAGCAATTGCGGCTTATGCGTGACCATCACCACAGTCTTGCCCGCGAAATGGCCGAAGATCTGTTGCAGCGCGCGCAATTCCGTTTCCGGGTCCAGATTGGCCGTCGGCTCGTCCAGCAGCAGGATCGAAGGATCGGTCAGCAACAGCCGGGTCAGCCCCACCAGCGCCCTTTGCCCCCCCGACAGGCCAAAGCCGCCCTCCGAAATCGGCAGGTCCAGCCCCATCGGATGCTGGCGCAGCAATTCGGCCAATCCGGTGCGCTGGGCTGCGGCCAGCAACCTTTCGTCATTGGGATTGGCGATGCCTAGCCCCAGATTGTCGCGCAGCGAGCCGCTGAGCAGATCGAAGGATTGCGGCAGATAGATGAGCTGTCGCCGCAAATCGTCCTCGGCAATCTGCGAGATTTCCACCCCGTCCAGCGTGACCTGCCCCACGGCGGGGGCATAGAGCCCGGCCATCACCTTGAGCAGCGTCGATTTGCCCGAACCGACCGAGCCGATGATGCCCACTTTCTCACCCCGATTGATGAACAGGCCGGGGATTTCCACCCCTGAACGCGCGCCGGGATAGGCAAATTGCACATTGGCCAGACGCATCCCCGCCTGCACCGGCCCCATGCGCAGCATCTGCCGGTCATGGGGGTGATCGCTGGGCAGGCGCAGGATCGAATCCAGCGCCTGAAGCGAGGAGCGCGCATAGCTCCATTGCACGATCAGATTGGGCAGCGCCGCCACCAGCGGCCCATTGATCCGCCCGCTGATGATGGTGCAGGCAATCAGCCCGCCCATGGTCAGCCGGTGATCGGCCACCTCATACACGCCCAGCACGATGATCCCGACATAGGCCACCTGTTGCAGCACATTGAACGTGCTGCCCGAAAGGGTGGACCAGCGGCGCACGCGATTGTCATGGCGATGCACCGTATCGACCAGCCGGTTCCACCCGGCCAGCATGTGCCAGCCCCCCAGATTGGCTTTGACCGTCTCGGCCGCGCCCAGCGCCTCGACCAGCAGGCCGTTCTTGCGATTGCCCGACACCTGCGACTTATGCGCATCCTCGCGGATCATGCGCGAAAACAGCATCGCCGCGCCAATCGCCAGCGGAAAGGTCAGCGCCGGCACAATGACCACCGACCCGCCGATGCCATACATCACCACCATGAACAGCAGCGCAAAGGGCAGATCGGCCAGAATGAACAGCGAGGCCGAAGCCATCACCGCGCGCACCTGTTCCAGCCCGCGCAATTGCGCCGCCATCGTGCCGACGCCGGGCGGGCGCGCATCCAGTCGCACCGATTGCATTCGGGCAAAGAAATATTCCGACACTTCCGCGTCGATCCCCGATGCTTCCTCGTCGATCAGAAAGGCCCGCGTGTTGCGGATCAGGAAATCGACCAGCAGCGCAAAAGCCATGCCCACCGTCAGCACCCAGAGCGTGTCATAGCTGGCGCGGGGGATCACGCGGTCATAGACCTGCATCGAATAGATCGAAGTGATCAGCGCCAGCACATTGATGACCACCGTTGCCGCCGTGGCGTCGACGATCATCCGTCGCCGCCCCAGAATGGCCGCGCGAAATACCGCAAAGGCCGACAGATGGTTTTCCGCCCCCGCCGCATCGGGAAAGGACATTTGCACCAGCCGCAGCCCCGGCGCCCATTCCACTTCGGCCAGACCGCTGGCGGTGATGGCGCGGATATGGTCCGGCCCCTGCCACTGTTCGGCCATGGCCCAGCCAAGCTGGTTCACATAGACCAGCATCGGGAAATCCTGCGGGCCGGGGCGGGTATCGACGCTCACGGGCGCATCCCATCCGGCCAGCTCGCTCAGCCGCCACGGTGCCTCGGCGTCATCAAGTGCAAGGTCGATGGCCACCGCCGATTGCCAGTCGGGCGCAAGGCGAATGCCCCGCCTGCGGGCCAGTGCGCCGACCAGATCGAGCAGGGGAAGCGTCACTTATGTCGTCCTTCTTCGATTGGATTCGTGTCATTGCTGCGCAGCAAAATCCGCATGGCCGCCGCCGAGGCGCTGTAGCGCACGTCGATCGCGTCCAGATCGGCGGTCATCGCCTCGCGCACGGCGTTCATCACATCGAGCCATGTGCGTCGCCCGCTGACGAACTGACGGACATAGCTTTCGGTGATCTTGTGGCTGTCCCCGGCCAGCGCTCTTGCCCCCGCATCGCGCGCCCGCGCGCTGGTATATTCGATCAGATCGTTGCTGGCTGTAGCCTTCAGATCCTGCGCCACCGAGGGGGCCTGCAGCTCGCTGGCCTGTTCGCGCAGGCGGGCGGCATGGGTGGCAAAGATTTCCGAAAAGCCCCCCGCCGTCTGCATCCGCACCGACAGGCCGACACGATGCTTGTAAATCTCGTCATAGCTGTATGAGGCGAAGAGGCCCGGCAGGCGCGAGGCTGCGGTGATCCGCGCATCATCGCGCGCCACCTGCGCCTCGGCCTGAACCCGGCGGCGCTGCGGGCTGCTGGCGATCATCCGCTCGGTCAGGCTGGACAAGGTCCAATGCGGCCATGAGGCCGGTTCGGCAAAGCCGGGCGCCAGCGCAATATCGTCGCGCAGCACGAGGCCCGACAGCCGCCCCAGCGCGCTGCCCCTTTGCGCGCGGACCAGATCGAGCTGCTGGGCCACCTGTAACCGGCGTGAATTGGCCAGTTTCAGATCGGCCTCAGGGCTGACCTCCTGCGCCACGCGGCGGCGCATCGAGGCCACCATATCGTCCATCACCGCCAGAATGCCGACCAGCACCTGCTCGTGCTCGCCCAGCCTTTTGGCATCGTGATAGGACTGGTTCACCTCCAGTTCGAGGTCCAGCACGGTTTCGGCAAGGCGGTAGAACTGCGCCTCGCGATTGGCCTTGGCGCGGTCGATCGTGGCCGGAATTCGCCCATTGGTCCACAGCGGCAGATCGACATTGGCCGTCACCTGACGGCTGAGCAAAATGGCCCCATATTGGTTGAACTGGATCGACATGGTGGGCAGGCGGGTCAGCCGCGCCGCCGTCACATCCACCCCCGCCGCGCGCAGCGACGCCCGCTGCGAGGCGACCGAGGGGTGATGGCGCACCGCTTCCTCAATCAGGCCGGTCAGTTCGGGGTTGAAGGCAAGAGCGGGCGTTTCCGCCTCGGGCGCCCGGTTGGCCGCGCCGCCGCCTGCCGCCATTTCCTGCGCCGCGGGAGCAGGCGGGCCATAGGTCGGACTCGGCAAAATGTCCGGCGCCCTTTCCTGCGCCGCCACCATGGGCCCCGCCATGGCCAGCAATCCGGCCGCGCCCAGATGCAGGGCCGTCCTGTATCCTTGTCCGGGCCACCGCGTTCTCGCGCATGGCCTCTGTCCCTTTCCCACTTGCACCATCCCCTCATGTGCGCCCGCGACCGGTCCCGAACGGGTCGCAAGATCCGGTAATGTCTGAAATTCGCGCTTTCCCATGGCTTTCAGGCGGTTCCTGATTTTGTGCCCGTGGGCCTTGTTCAAGTGAAGCCGCGAATGGTCGAGAATGGCGCAACCCGGATGGCAGGACGCTTAAGGGTAAGATAATGATTTAACACAAGATACTATGCCTTGATGCGAGGCTGGGGGCAGGGCGCGGCAGGGCCATGTCCAACGGTTTTCGTTCCATATCCCGCCCCAACCGCAGGGCGGGGGGCTGGCTGGGGGGCGTTGCGATCTGCACCGTCCCCCATGTCCCGCGATCACCCGATAACGTTCGCGCTGGTCATCGCCGCGATCTGGGTCTGGGTCAGGCCGTGCAGCACGCCGATTTCGGTCAGCTCGCCCGCGTGGACATAGCCGTTGCTGCCATTGGTTGCCTGCCAGTGCCAGATGCCGAAATTGACCGCAGGCGCGCCGCTGCCGCCGTCATTGGGGTCGGACAGGGCGACGATGAACACCGCATCGGTGTTGCCCACCGCGGCCAGCGCCTTGTTGAGCAGATTGCTGCCCGCACCGAACACCGAGGCCACGCCCGAAGCATCCGCGCCAAAGCTGTCGGTGACGACGATCACTTCCTGAGCGAGCGTGGAAGGCACTGCGCCAAGGCTGACCGCCGAGATATCGCCCGCACCGCTGTGCGCCGTGTGCGAGGACAGCGCCGAGAAGTTCAGGATGTCATGGCCAAGCCCCGCCCCGGTGGTGAAGCCGGAAATCGAGAAATCGACCGTATGCCCATTGCTGCCCGCCAGCGTCGAGAAGGCGATCGTATCGGTGCCGCCCTTGGCGCTGGTGCTGCCGGTCAGGTCGATCGTGTCGCCATAACCGCCGCCCGCAAACGTGTCATTGTTGTTGGTGCCATAGAGCGTTTCGGCCCCGCTGTGATAGGTGGCCGCATCGTCGCGGACATAGAGCCCGCCCGTGCCGGTAAAGCGCGACCAGCTCATGCCGCTGACCTGATCGGCCGAGACGGTGAGTTGTCCGGTGGTGTAATCCAGCCCGACATGGCTGAACACGTTGAGCAGCGTGTGATTGCCCCCGCTGATCGCATCGGCCATGTTGGCCGCTCCATTGACCACCAGCAGGCTGTTGACGCTGGCGTCAATGCCGCTGAAGTCATGATAGGTCGCGGGCGCGGTGGCCATCACGGTCAGCGCGCCGCCATTGCCGCCGGCGGTAAAGGCATGGGTGCTGGCCTGATTGTCATTCATCAACAGCGCGTGATCAGTCAGATCGGTCCAAAGACCGCTGAAGCTGGTGCCGCTATATTGCGTCAGGTCCAGCGTGCCGACGGTCACATGGCTCAGATCCAGCGTGCCGCCCGAGGCGCCTGTCACCACCAGTGCGCCGCCGGTGACGGTATAGGTGCCCGTCTGCGCATCATAGCTGTACACATGGCCCGCGTCATAGATCGTGCGGCCCGAGACATAGGCATAGCCCGAGGTGAGCGTCTGGCTGTTTTCCACCTTGATCTGCATCGTGGTGGGCATCAGCCCGCCGCCGCCCGCCACCAGCGTGGTGCTGGCCTGAACATCCAGCGTCGAGGAAAGGCCGGTGTTGGCGATGTAATAGCTGGGCGTCTGGGCGCTGTCGGTCCAGTTGACGGTGGTGACGGCCTGCGTGGCGTTCAGCCAGAGCGCGCCGGTGCCGCTGATCTTCATGCCGCCCGCCGCGTCAAACTGTTCGGCCAGCATGGTCAGCGTGCCCGTCACCGAGATGGCATTGGCCGTGACATCGGCGGTATCGACGAAGGAGACGGTCGACCCCACGATGCCGGTCAGATTGACCGACAGGCCCGAGGCGATATTGCCGCGCACGTCCACGATACTGCCGGTCTGGCCGTTGAGGATTACGCGCCCGGTGCCGCCTGCGCTGAGCGAGGCGAGCTGTGCGGCATTGACCTTGACCGTCTGCTGCGCGCGCAATGTGCCCAGCGAGAGCTTGCCCTGGCCGTCCGAAAGCGCGCCATTGCCATCCACGGCCATGCCGGTCAGCCCCGTCAGATCGAGATTGGCCGAAATGCCCGAGAGATCCACCGTGGCCGAATTGGCGCCCGAAAGCGTTGAAAGCGTGCCATTGTCGTTATCGGCCAGCACCACGGCGGCCCCGGTAAAGCGGCTGCCCGAGCTGCCCGCGTTATTATAGGCCGCCGCGCTGGTGCCGTCGCCGGTGATGGTCAGGCCGCTGGCCTGATCGCCCTTGATGACCAGTTGGGCACTGGACCCGGCGATCGACAGATCGGCATTGGCATTGTCGGCAAAGGAAACGTCGATGCCATCCTGCACATGGGTCAGATCGACCGTGCCGGTGGTGTCGGACATGTTGCCCTGAATGTCGATCGTGCCGCCGCCATTCTGCGCCGCCTTGGTCAGCGCCAGTTGCCCGGTCATTTCGCGCGCCGTCACGGTCAGCGTCTGTCCGGCGACCAGCGCGGGCAGATCGACCAGCTTGGTCGCGTCCGTGCCATCGGCAAATTTGCCGCTGCCGTTGATGGTCAGGCCCGCCAGCGTGTTGGTGGTGGACAGGGCGGTCAGATCAAGATTGGCGGAGATGCCGGTCAGGTCGGCGGTGTGGCCGGTGGCCATCTGTTGCAGGGCGCTGGCATCCGCCGCGCTGATCTGCGGCACGGTGCCGGTGATCCCGGCATAGACCGTGCCCGCGCCATTGATGTTCTGCGTGTCGAGCTGGTCGATGCGCGCAACGAGCTGACCCGAGGCATTGACCGTGGCCACGCCCAGGCCGGTTTCGCTGCCGTCCTTAAAGCTGACGGTCACGCTGTTGGTCACATTGGTCAGTACGACATGGCTGTTGACCGTGCCCTTGATGTCGAGCAGCGAGCGGTTTGCGCCATTGACCGTGCCCGAAAGGTTGAAGCCGTTGTTGCCCGCCAGTTGATCGGCATTGACGGTCAGGTTCTGGGTTGCACCCAGCGTGGGCAGCAGCAGTTGATAGCCGCCGTTACCCAGCAGATAGCCGCCGGTATAGTTGATCCAGCTGTTGCCCTCGCGATAGTTGACGATCGTGCCATAGCGCGTGCCGTCCTGCGCGATGCCGCCGCTCGATCCGGTGTCGCTGCCCAGCGCGGTCAGGTCGATATTGGCCGTGACCGAGATCAGATCGACATCGCCGAACTCATCCTCATAGGCAAAGGCCCCCGAGGCCAGCGCCAGCGTGCCTGCGCCTGAGACGTTGATATGGTTATAGACCTGATCCGGGCGCAGCGTCAGCGCAACGCCGGTGCTGACCGCGGTGCCGCTATAGGCGGACCAGTTGTCCCATCCGGCGGGATAGGTCTGGCCGTGCGCCAGATTGCGGATATTGGTGGCGTTCGAGCCAAAATAGACCGCGAAATCAGTGTTGAGAGCGGTCAGATCAAGGTCGGCCGCGATATTGCCCTCAACGCCGACAAAGCCGCTGCCATCCAACGTGAAGCCGGTGCCGCCGCTGAGTTGGCTGGCGTTGACGATCAGCCCGTTTTCGCCGTCAAAGGTCGGCAGGGTGATCGCATAGGTGCCGTTGGTGAACTGGCCAAGGCCAGCGTTCCAGGTGATCGCAGCCGCGCCATTGGGCAGATAGGCCGAACCCACCGCGCCATAGGAGATGTCAATGTCCACATGGCCATAGATGTTGGGCAGCGTCAGGTTGAAGCTGGAGGGATCATTGACCGTGTTGGTCAGATCGGCATTGGCGGTCAACGTGTTGATGCCCACCACGCCAAAGCCGCTGCCGTTCCAGCGATAGCCGTTATATTGCGTGTCGAAATAGACCCCGCTGGCCACCGCGCCATCCATGACTACATTGACGCCATCATCGATCAGCACCGTGGCCGAACCGAAGCTGCCGGCATAGCTCAGGACACTGCCCTGACGGCTGCCGAAATTGAGCGTGACCAGCGAGGCGTTGATCTGCGAGAAGTCGCCGTTGACCAGCCCATTGCTGAGCAGATCCTCGACATGGGAGATCAGCACTTTGGCGCCAACCGCATTCCCGCCTTCGTCCAGCACGATCGAGCCATTGTCATAATTGCGCGTGTCGAGCGAAAGGTCGGTGGCGTCGCGCGAATAGATCGTGACGGTCTGATCGGCATTCCACGTCTGCGGCAGATAGGCCGACAGCGTATTGTACGTGCCGGAGATTGAATTGGCGATTGTGATCTTTTGCCCGCCGGTCAGCGCATTGAAGCCCACCGTGATCGAGCCGTTGTTGGTGGTGACATTGCCCTGACCGTTCAGCCCGGTGACCAGCGTGACATTGTGGTCATAGGCATAGGCAAGGTCGATGCTGGTGGTGATGTGCGACAGATCGATGGCGTGGCCGGCATCGCCCAGCGCGCCATAGACGCGCACCACATTCGAGCCATCGCCCAGAATGTAATTGCCGTCCAACTGGTTGCCGATCACCTCCATGGTGGACTGATCCGCCAGGGTGATCGAACCCTTGCCGGTCGAGCGCGCGTCCTCGGTATCATCGCCGCCATAGGGATTGGCCACGATGCCGTCCCAGAAGCTGAGCGCCGAGGTGATGCCCAGCAGCGAGAGGTCGCTGCCATCGACATTGCCGACAACATAGGTCATGCCCGAGCCCGATACTGAATGCCAGTTGGCCTGATCGGCGCGCAGCACCAGTTCGTTGCTGCTGCCGACATAGAGCTGACCGTAATTCCAGCCATTGGTATAGGACAGGGTGTTCAGCTCGTTGCGGCTGATCGTGGTGGGCGTGTTCAGCGCCGTATAGGCCGAGACATCGCGCGAGGTCAGCGAAGTGTCCTCGAACGACAGGGTCGATTGGATATGCGTGAGGTCGATCAGCGCATTGGCGCCGTCGGCGATATCGCCGCCGATATTGACCGTGCCGCCATTGGTGAACAGCCCGTTGGCCTGCGTGGCCGTCAGGCGCAGCCAGTTGTCGCCATTGATGCCCAGCACCTCTTCGTCATTGACCGAGTTGGTGAAGGTCATGGGCGTCATCACATGGGTCAGATCGACCCAGCCCGAGACGATATTGCCCGAGATCACCACCGCACCGCTGCCCGAAACGGTGTGGCCATTGGCCTCCAGCCCGGTCATGGTCAGCACGGCATTGTTGGCCAGCGTGAAGAGATCGACCGGCACATAGGCCAGCGGATCGGCCGCGCCCGAAAGGTCGGTGTCCTGACCCACGGTGACGTTCAATTCCGCCGCCGTGCCGCCCACGGTCGAGAAGCCGCCGTCCGAAAGCGTCAGCGTGCTGGGCGAGGTGAGCGCGCCATCGGGCCCCGCCGTGCGACCCGATGGCGTGTAGAGATAGATCGAGAGCGTTTCGCCCTCCACCATCGTTACCGTATAGGTGGTCGAACCCGAGGCGCTGGTCCAGCCAACGACCTGATTGTTGCCGCCATTGATGTTGGTGGTGATATAATAGCGGTCGCTGTCGGGGTTATAGGTGTGGGTGCCATAGGAGTCGGTGTAGCTGTAGGCGCCGTGGTAATTGTTCTGGAAATTGGCGGTGAACGTATAGGTGCCGGTGGCGCTGGCCGTGAACTGGAAGTTTTCGAACGCCCCGTCGCTGTTGCCGCCTGTCAGCACCACGCCGGTATCGGTCGCCGCGATTTTTCCGGCAAGGCCGTTGTTGGCCGCCTGCAATGCGCCCGCCCATGCCGCATTGGTGGCAAAGGCGGTGGAGAACACATGCGCCAGATCGGTCTGGTCCGACAGGTTGGTTGTGGTCGATGCCGCATAGGGCAGCTCGATCCGGGCATAGGCATTGCCGGTGATATATTGATCGCTGGCCTGCTCGGCGCTCAGCGTCAGGACCGTCTCGGCCTGCGCCGTACCCGAGACATTGACCGTGGCCAGACCGCCCGCATCCGCGCCATCCAGGAAGGACAGGGCGATCGTGGCGGGCAGATAGGTCAGGTCGAGCGAGCTGGTGATATCGCCTTGCAGATCGAGCGTGCCGGTGCCGGTAATGGCCAGTTGCCCGGTCAGTTCGGCAATCGTCAGGCTGACCGTCTGGCCGGTCAGGACGGGTAGGGTGATGTAATAGCCATTGTCGACCAACTGTCCCTGATGCGCACCCGGCGTGGTTTCCACCGAGAGCAGGGCCTGCGTCAGGTCGATGCCGGCGCTGATCGAGGACAGGTCGAGCGCGCCCGACAGATGCCCGCCATTGCCTCCGCCCAGCACGATCAGCGTGCCTGCGCCGGTGATGGCATGGGCCGAAATCTGAGCGTCATGCGCGGTCAGATGCGCGCCCATACCCAGCGCCACGGTGCCAAAGGTGCCGCTTTCGCCATCGTCCTTGAACGAGACGTCAATCGTCGCGCCAACGCCGGTCAGGTCGGTGTTGGCCGCAATATCGCCCGCAAGCACGAGATGCCCGCTGCCCGCCACCGCGGCGGCCAGCGCCCCGGCCAGTTGCGCGGCATCGACATAGAGCGTCTGCGTGGCGGCCAGAGTGGGCAGCAGCACGCTGTAAGCTTCGCGCGTCAAGGTGTTGCCCGCGCTGCTCACCAACTGGTTCAGCACGATCGTGTTGCGCGACGTGTTGGCATCGAGCGCCACACCCTGCGCGCTCATGCCCCGCAGGTCGATATTGGCGCTCACCCCGCTCAGGTCGGTGCTGCCCGAGGTCAACACCTTGGTCACCGTGCCGCTCACATGGTCGAGCAGGCCCGCATTCGCGCCGTTCACGGCGGCGGCCGTGTCGCTCAGCGAGGCAAAGCTGACACTTGCGTTCTGGCCGGCGGCGGCAAGGATCGCGCTGGCCTGTGCGACCGTCACCGTATCGGTCACGATGATCGCCGCGGCCCCACCAAGGAAGGTAGCGCCATGGGCGGTGATCGCGACGGCAACATTGGCCGCGCTGTCGCTCAGCGTGAAGAGCACCGGCGCACTCACGCCATTGGCCGTGGCCAGCCCATAGAGCGTATAGGCCTGCTCGGCGGTGGCGGCGGTAGTGGCGGTGATCGTGCCGGTCACGCGGGCGGCGATGGCGCCGGTGATCTGCGCGGTCAGATTGGCCGCGCTGTCGGCCACCGAATAATAGATATGCGCGCCCGAATTGGCGCCCAGCCATGCCAGTTCGACTCCCTGCGTGGCATTGGCCGCATCGGTGATATGCACCCCGCCCGACAGGCGCGCCAGATCGGCCACGCCCAGCGCCGTTACATGCGCCGCCGTATCGGCAATGCTGATCAGCAGATGGGTCTTTTCATTGGTGGCATTGGGGAAATTATTGCCGCCGCCCAGATAGTTGTAATAGTTTTGCAGGATGGTCTGGGCTTGCGCGGCGGTGGCCGTGCCGGTGGCCGAGATCACCGCGCTGGCGGTCAGCTTGGTATAAGAGCCGGGCACCATGGTCATCAGATTGGCAACCGTGTCCGACACGAAATCGACGCTCTGCGCGCCCGCCGAACCCAGCGAGGCAACCGCCACGCCCGAGGTCAGGCTGACCCTGCCCACACTGTCCAGGAAATGGGAATTGGCGGTGATGGCCGAGGCGATATTGGCTGCGCTGTCGCTGACCATGTCGATGGCCAGCCCAGACACGCCCGAGGCCTCCAGCGTGGCGGCATTGGCCGCGCTGGTGCCGCCCGTCACTTCCACGGCGGCCGCATCGGTCAGGAAGTTCCAGTTGCCGTCGGCGGTGTGGCGCGCAACGATGGCGGCGGCCGTATCGGCCACGCTGTAATGCACCAGAGCGCCATAGGCGGCGACCAGCGTTGACGCCTGCGCGGCGGTGGCCGTGCCGGTGACGGTGATCGACCCGCCGCCAAAAGCCAGCGCGTCATGCAGGCTGGTGGCATCGCTGTTGCTCAGCGCCGCCAGAGCCGAGGCGCTGTCAGAGACGGTGAAGGTGATACCGTTCCAGCTCTGGCCATCGACCTGCTGCTGGTCATTGGTCTGATAGGCCAGATTGGCCGCCACCAGCGCGGCGGCGTCGGCCAGCGAGACCGGATCGGTGATGGTGATGGTGCCGCCATTGAACGAGGCCCGCTCGACCGCCTGATCGATCAGCCATTGCGGCGCGGCGGTGAAATGGGCCAGCGTGTCGGCCACCGAAAAAGTGGCCATGCCCGCGCGGTAATAGTTGATGTTGAACAGCACACTGGCCTGCGCCAGCGTGGCGGCGGTGGTGGCCGTTACCGTGCCGTGGACGCTGGTGAGGAAGCCGTAATTACCCCAATCCAGCGTGGCCAGATTGGCCGCCGTATCGACCACATTGCCAAGGATCGCGGCATTGGCGTTCGCGGTCAGCGCGGCGGTAATGTCTGCCGCGCTCAGCACCGGGGCGGGCGCCGCATCGGCCAACGTGATCGTGCTGTCGGCATCGATGGTGGCGATGGTTTGGCCGTCAAGCTGTCCGGCGGTGGCGGTCAGATGCGCGCCATGGTCCATGGTCAGCGCACCGCCGTCGAACAGGATTGTGTTGGCCGCGGCAATGCCGGTCAGGTTGATCGCCTGATCGTCCAGCGTGCCGGTCACTTCGACCGTGCCGCTGCCCAGCACCTGCAAGGGCAGATCGCCGTCAAGCTGCGCCGTGGTCAGCACCAGTGTCTGCCCATTGGCCAGCACCGGCAGGGTCAGCGCCAGCGTGCCGGTCGCATCGACCAGATGGTCGAGCGCGGCCCCGCCGCCCACATGCAGCCCGGCAAATTGGGTCAGGTCAATCGTTTCGGCCGAAACATGGCTGAGATCGGCCACCAGCGCGGCGGCATGGGCGCTGTCGTCCACCACGATCAGACTGCCGCTGCCGGTGATCGTCTGGTTCGAGGCATGGGCCGCCTTGACCGTCAGGGCGAGGCCGGTGTCGATGTCGATGGCATTGTCGAGATTGTCCAGCAGCGAGAGATGGACCGTATCGGCCAGACCCGAAAGGTTGAGCGATACACTGGCCACATCGCCCCGGACGTCCGCCGTGCCAACGCCCGAAAGCGTCAGCGCGCCGCCGCCCAGTTGGTCGGCATTGACCAGCAAGGTCTGGCTCGAAACCAGCGTGGGCAGGGTGAGGGCATAAGAGGCCGTGGTGGCATCTTCCAAAACGCCGCTCGCCACATGCAGATTGGTGATGCCCGTCAGGTCAATAGTGGCCGCCACCGCGCCGAGATCCGCCGCCGAGGTCAGCGCCGTTGCCGCGCCGCCGCGACCCAGCACGACCAGCGTGCCGCTCGCATTATGCGCGGTGTCGGCCAGCACCTTCTGTCCGGTCAACTGGTCGCTGGCCATGGTCAGGGTGTGGGCATCGGCGATGGTGATCTGCGCGCCCGATTGCGGGTCGGATGCATCGGCAAAGCTGATGGCGATGCCGGCCGCAATCGCAGTCAGATCGGCATTGGCCGCGACATCGCCCTGAACGTCGACCGTGCCTGCGCTGCCCGCAACGACCAGCGTATTGGCCTGCGCGGCGGTCAGCGCCAGCACATGGCCCGCGCTCAGAGCGGGCAGGGTGACGGTGGCGCTGCCCTCGGTCAGGTTGCCGCTGACGACGGTGAGCGCGCTGTCATGGGTGAAATCAATCGTGCTGGGCAGAACGGCGCTCAGATCGGTGCTGGCCGAGACTGTGGTGACATTGACGGTGCCGGTGCCATCCACGCTGCGTCCGTCGAGCAGGACCGCGTCGAGGCTGAGCGTATAGGTCGCGCCATTGGTGCCGGTGATGAAATGGATCGAGGCATTGGCCGCGCTGCTGAACGTGCCGCCAAAGCTGGCGGTGGCGTCGATGATGGCGGTGACATGGCCGCTGGTCGAGGTGATGGTCGAGAGGTCCGAACTGGTATTCGAGGCAATGTTGACGATGCGCGCATCGCCCGCGCCCACGTCCAGCACCAGCCCGTCCACCTGCGCATAGGACATGATCAGCGACTGGCCCGCCACCCATGTGGGCAGGGTCAGATTGGTGACGATGCCCGATGTGGCATGCGACAGGTCGAGGCTGGCGCCCACGAGGCTGAAATCCTGCGTGGTGAAGGCGCCGGTGATGCTCAGCACGCCCCGGCTCTCGCCAAGCCCGGTGTTGACCGCGCCTGCCAGAACGGTGGCGCCCGCAAAGCGCGCCGCGCTGCCGCTGAGCGTCACGTCATGGTCGATGGTGACGACCGCGCTGCCCAGCGTGCCGGTGAAGGTCGCGTCCTGCGTCACCTCCCAGTTCACATGGGCGGCGGTCAGGTTCGACAGGTCGGCCGTAACCGCGCCGCCGCCAAACAGATCGACCGTGCCCGCGCCGGTGATATGCAGGCCGCTGGCGGCGTTCACGGGCATGGTCAGCGTAACGGCGGCATCGACCGAAACCGGCGCGCCGTTCAGATTGGCGCTGGAAAGCACCGTGTCGCCCGTCACATGCACGGCCAGCGTGCCGGTGCCGGTGGTGTTGATGCCCGACATGTCGAGCGTGGTGCCCGGCGCGCTGGCGGGGCCGTGGACCACCACGGTCAGGCTGGTGCCGCTGGGCACGGTCAGGTTGTTGCCCGCAGCAGCAGAGGCGAAATCGGCCTCGGCGGTGTTGAGCACCAGCGCGGCAACGCCCGTGGGCGAAAGTGTGGGCAGATGAGCGATCGTGCCGGTGTAGGCCGACAGATCGACCGTATGGGCGGTGATATGGCTGAAATCATCGCCGCCGTTCAGCGTGCCCGTGCCGGTGACGACCACCGTGCCCGCGCCGGAAATGGTCTTGCCCGAGGCGACATCGCCGTCGATGGTCAGCGTGGCCCCGCTTTGCACCACAATCGGGAAATTGGCCAGGTTTGAGCCGGACGGCACCGTGGCGCTGGTGCCGGTGGGCACCACCAGCGAGACCGACAGATGACTGGTGTCGATATGGCTCAGATCCATCGTGGCCGCGCTGTTGACCAGAATGTTGAGCGAGCCGGTGCCGGTGATGGTGGCCCCGTTCACCTCGGCCTGATTGAGGATCAGCGTATGGCCGCTGGGGATCGAGGCGGGCAGGGTGATCGTATGCCCGTTGGGGTCGATGCCCGACAGGTCGACCGTGGTGGCGGTCAGGCCGGAATAGTCCTCATTGCCGGTGGCCGTGCCGATGACTTTAACCTCGCCGGTGCCGGAAATGGCCACGTTGCTGGCCTGATCGGCGGTCATCGTCAGGGTGACGGGCGGATTGCCGCCGCCGACATTGTTGACAGTGATGCTGCTGCCCGGAATCGAGGCGATATGGGCAAGGTCGGTGGTGATCTGCGAGGGGTTGCCGACGCCGGTCAGATCGGCGTTCTGGCCAATGGAGACGCGGATCGGGGCGGTGACATGGGTGATGTCCACCGCGTCGCCACCGGAATTGACCAGACCGGTCAGTTGCAGAATGCCGCCATTGGTGGCGCCCATCACCAGCGGCGCGCCCGAACCCGAAACCTCGTCGGGCGAAAGCGCCAGCGTGCTGCCGTTGAGGGTTTGCGGCAGGTCGAGATGGTTGCCCTGGCTGTCCTGCAGGTAATAATGACCGGAGCCGTCATTGCCCAGACTCAGGCCCGCCGCCGCGCTCATGTCGATATTATACGAGGCGTTGGTGAGGAAGCTGGAGGAGATCGGCGTGCCGTTCTGCGTGCCGTCGGTGGTCAGATAGGTCTGGCCGCCCGCGGTGTTGAAGATCGGCGTGACAAGGCCCGACTGCGCGCTGCTGCCGCTGCCCGAGGCGGTGGTTACATGTGAAAGGCCGAGCAGGCGCAGGAAGTCGATCTGGAGATTGTCGTTGACGCCGATGTTGACGCCGATGACATTGGTGAAATTAATATTCTGCGTCAGTGTGTTGTTGCTGCTGCTGGTGACCACCACGGTGCCGGTGGCCGGATCGGGGGCATTGGTGATGTTGATGATCGTGCCGCCGCTGGCGCCGTTGAAATTGTGCAGCTTGTTAAGCTGGGTTGCCGAAAGCGTGACCGAGGAGGGCGAACCGGCGAAGGCTTCGAGGTCATAGCTGTTGAGATCGCCGCCCAGCGCGATGTTCGAAATATCGACCGAGCCGATGATGACGAGCGTTTCGGTGCCATGCTGGTTGTTGCCATAGGTGGCGTAATTGATCGACGAGCCCACGCCATAGGCGGTGGGCAGATAGGTGCCGTCGGTCAGATCGTCGGTAAAGACAAAGGTGTTGTTGCCCGAACCCGCGTTGATCGTGACGGTCCCTGCCTGATTGACGCCATTGCCGTCAACATTCACCCCGTCGGGCACGGGCATATAGATCATCAGGCTGTAGCTGCTGCCCAGCCCCGCGCCATTATAGGTCAGGTTGGTCGAGAAGGGCACATTGGTCAGATCGACGGTCTGATTGCCGAAGGTCAGGCCCGCGACATTCAGATTTGTGACCAGATCATGCGCGTCAAAGTTGAGCGAGCCGACCTGCGCGGCGGTGGCGTTGATCGTCTCGATAGTGACCGTGCCGCTGTTATGCGCGCTCAGCAAGGAGCGGGCCACCGCCAGCGAGGCGGTGCCGCTCAGCACGATATTACCCGCCTTGCCAAGGAAGCTCTGGCCATAGGTGGCGATGGTCGAGGCGTAATGGGCCGAAGTGTCGGCAATGTCATAGGCCAGCGAGAGCGTGGAGCGGCCAAGGGCGGCGGCCTGCGCGGCGCTGGCGTAATCGGCGATGGAGCCATCGGCAATCGCCACGCTGCCCACGCCTGTCAGGCTGAGCGTGCCGGCCAGTACCGCCGCGCCGATGTCGGCCGAGGTGTCGGTGATGCCAAGGATCGAGACATGGCCGGGCAGGGCGGCCTGAAGCGCGCTGGCCTGCGCGATGGTGGCCGTGTCGGTGGTCGACAGCGCGGTCACATAGGTCAGGCTGAGTTGATGGGCGCTGAGCGCGCTGGTGATCGAGGCCGCGCTGTCGGCAATGGCGGTGATGTGCACATTGGCATTGACCGCCTGAAGCTGTTCGGCCTCGGCCACGGTCAGCGTGCCCGAAACGTCGATGCGGGTGGCGGTGGAAAGGAAGGTCGCGCCGTTTTGATGGGCGATCACGGCCTCAATATTGGCGGCGGTGTCGCTGACCGCGCCAAGCTGGACGCTGCCCGCCTTGCCGGCGGTGGCCAGACTGACCAGATCGGCGGCCTGTTGCGCGCTGGCAAGGCCGGTGACGGTGATCGCGGTGATCGTGTCATGCGCGCCCAGCGGCAGACCCAGAATCTGGGCGGGCGTGCCTGACACGGCATCGAGCAGCGTGACACCCGCATTGGCCGCGGCCAGCACGGTGGCCACCTGATCGAGGCTGGCCCCGGACAGGGTGGCAGTGATGTTGATGGCGCCCGACAGAATCGCCGGATTGGCCAGCGCCAGGTGCGCGACCGTATCGCTCAGGCTGTAGCTGTTGAGCGCGGCATTGATCGGGGCGGCATTGGCAATCGCGGCAATCGCGCTTTCCAGACCCGTCACCTGCGCCACGGTCAGCGGGGCGGCAGAGGTGAAGCCGATGGATTTGGCATAGGCAAAGACATTGGCGTCCGCCGCATTCTGCGTCGCGGCCAGCAGGTTGGCGTAAGTATCGACCAGCCGGTAATTGGTCAGCAACTGGGCCGGATCGGAGACCAGCAGCGCCTCTGTATCGGCCACGGTCACCACTACGCCCGCGCCATGCAGCGCCGAGATCAGCGTGTTGAAGCTGTTGGTCACGCCATTGATCGCATTGGTGATCTGGCTGGAGACGGAAGTGTTGCCCACCAAAGATTGCAGGCTGGTGATGGCTGCGCTGATCGAGGCGATGTCCTGATAGGCGGCGCTGTTGTAATTGCTGCCTTGCAGCGCGGCGATCTGGGCGCTGAGCGAGGCGGTTTCGGTGTTGATCGCGGTTTCGATGTCGGCCCACAGGCCGGTGGCCGCGCCGCTGCCATTGGTGGGATGGCCGATCGCGGCCGCGATCTGCGAGGAAACCGAGCCCGCGCCCGAACCGTTCAGCACGTTGATCGCGGCCAGCAGGCCCGCGATGGAATTGAGCGTGGGCGTGCCGCCATTGGCGCTGGAATCATCGATGACCAGCGCAAGATTGGCATTGGTGTTGTTGATTTCGGTCTGCAGTGTGGCGGTGGCAGCGCTGATCGCGCTTTCGATGCCGACCCACAGGCCGGTGGCGGCGCCATTGCCGTTGGTCGGGTGGCCGATGGCGGCGGTGATCTGGGCGGCAACCGAGCCTGCGCCCGAACCGTTCAGCACGTTGATCGCGGCCAGCAAGCCCGCGATGGAATTGAGCGTGGCGGTGCCGCCATTGGCGCTGGAATCATCGATGACCAGCGCAAGATTGGCATTGGTGTTGTCGATTTCGGTTTGCAGGCCCGCGACAGCCGTGCTGATCGCGCTTTCGATCGCGGCCCACAGGCCTGTGGCGGCCCCGCTGCCGTTGGTCGGGTGGCCGATGGCGGCGCTTATCTGGTCGGCCACGCTGCTCGGGCCCACCAGCGTCTGCAGGGCGGCCACCGCGCTGTTCAACGCGTCGATCTGGGCGCTGAGCGAGGCGATGTCCTTATAGGTCGCATTGGCGTAATTGGCGCCCTGCAAGGTGGCGATGTCGTTTTGCAGGGTGGTTTGCAGCGCCGAAACGGTGGCGCTCAGGCTGTTATGGGCGGCCTGAAGGGCGGTGATCGCGGCAGCATTGTCGCTGTTGCCGGTCTGCAGCGCGGCCACGGCGGTCTGCAATGCGCCGACATTGGTGAGCAGCCCGGCGATCTGGGTGGCCTGGGTGGCGATATCGCTGGTGTTGGCGGCGATCTGGGTGGCCTGCGTGTTCACCTGCGCGGTCAGCGAGGTCATCGCCGAGGACAGGTTATTGACCAACGTTTCGAGCGAATCCAGATTATGCGCCGCAATGGCGTTAAGATCGAGCTGCTGCTGGGCCACCTGCGCCTGAAGCGCGGCAAGGGCGGCCTGAATGCCGGTGATCGAGGCGGTGGTCGCCGTGCCGCCATGGGCCGAGGCATCGTTGATAAGCAGGGCGATAGCCGCGGTATTGCCGCCCACCGCCGACTGCAAGGCGCTGATCGCGTTGGTGATCTGGGGGATCGAAGGGTAATTCAGCGCCGAAATCAGATTGGCTGCGGTGCTGTTGCTGATGACCGTGTTGCTGCTGCCATATTCGACGGTCACCGTGGTGCCCATCAGGAACAGGTTGCCCGGACTTTGCAGGAAGGTGATGAGGTCGCTGATCTGGCTCTGCGTGTCGAGATGGATCGTCAGTTGCCCCAGACCCGACAGGCTTACCAGCGAGGACAGCGCCTCGAATTGGGCCAGCGTGAGCACCACGCCCGAATTGATCTGAATATCGACAATGCCGGTCAGATTGACGCCCGAAAGGTCAAGCGTGCCGTTGCGCACTTCAATCTGGTTGAAACCCTGCACGCTGCTGGCCGAGGACAGCACCACGCGGTCCTGCGCCGAGGCAAAATCGAGGATCAGCAGGTTGGGCTGGCCCGGATTGCCGGCGGGCGAGACATTGGTGATCAGTGTGAGCGGATAGGAATCGACCGCGCCGGGGGTCTTGTCGACGATGGTGACATCGACCGGGCTGCCGTTGGGATTGCCGGTAATGGTCAGCGAGGTGGCGTTGGGCGCGTTGATCGTGATCGGCACATTGCCGTCAATGGAATTGACCTGCACCGCGACATTGGTGGCATTGGTGTTGACCACGCCCGAGCTGGCGGAAACCAGTTGCAGGTTTTGGGCCGCCGTGGCGGTGTTGCCCGCCCCATCCGTGGCGGTCACGCCCACCGCGTTGATACCATTGGTGTTCAGCGCCAGCGTCCCGCTGCTGGGCGTGGCGGTGGCGGTGTCAATCGACCATGTGCCGCCGATGGCCGTGGTCTGATAGGTGGCGCCCGCGATGGTGACGATCACGGTATCGCCCGCCTCGGCGGTGCCGGTCAGAACCGGCGTGCCGCCCACCAGAATGGGCTGGCTGGTGATGCCGGCGACGGTGGCGGTGTCGAGCGTGTAGGACAGCATGCCCGCCGGGCCTGCATTGCCCGCAACATCGGTGGCCACCGCCGAAACGCTGACCGCGCCATCGCCAAGGCTGGCCATATCGCTGGAGGACAGGGTGACGGTCTGGGCGCTGCCCGTACCGGTCACGGTCTTGGTCAGCGAGTGGCTGCCATTGGTGAAGGTGAGGACGACCGAAGCGCCGGTTTCAGCGGTAAGGCTGACCGAGCCATTGCTGGTGATATGGTCGCTGTTCGAGGCGCCGGTGTCGGCGGAGAGCGCCAGCGTGGGCGCGACTGGACCAGTGGTGTCCAGCGTGAAGCTGTTGGTGGCAGCGCTGCTCGACAGACCATTGGCTTTGGCCACGGCGCTGACCGCAATCGCGCCATCGCCCAGCGTGGTCAGATCCGCCGAAGTCAGCACCACGGCGACCGCCGAACCCGTGCCGGTCACGGTCTTGGTCAGCGTATGCGTGCCATTGGTGAAGGTGACGTCGATTGTCGTGCCCGAGGCGGCGCTGACGGTGACGACGCCGCTGGTCTGGGTGGCTTCGGCGGCATTGGCGCCATTGGTGCCTACGCCATTGCCCAGCGCGACGACCGGCGCGGCAGGCGCGGTCGCAGGTGTGGCGGCGGCCGCACCGCCGCCGCCGCCACCGGCCAGCGCGCCCGCCAGCCCCCCGGCCGCGCCAAGGCCCAGCAGAAGCAGCAGCGTGCCAGAAACGCCATGGTGGCGATCATCGGAATTATCGGTTCCGCCCGAACCTTGAGCATCAGCCTCTGCATTGCCCCAATCGGCACTGGCCCATGCGCCCTCGGCAGGATTGGCGCTGTCGAACGCAGCGTTGATCGCGTTCAGATCCAGCGGGCCGTTGCTGTCGAGCCCTTCAATCGCCTCGCCCGCGATCCGCAATTGAACAGTATCGTCGCCCTGATTGTAATCGAGGATCAGCTTGCCCTGGGCAAATTCGGCCTTGGTCGGACGCAGGGCGTTATGGCCTTGGGAATCGACTACTTCGACATGCGCGCCGGCCGGCAGCGTGACGTCGTTTATTCCCTTTCGCAGCTTCTTCGTGACGTGGCGTCCAGTTTCATGCGAGGCGATACGCAGGACGACGGTCATGTGTAGATCCTTATAAAATGATGGTGCCAAGAGTGCGAAAGGCATCAGAATTGCAGTATATTTCAGGGTCGATAATGATCGGATGAAAACTTACAACTCGTACAAATACATAGCGTTTTACGAGATAAGTATTCAGCCCTAATCTCTCCCATTGATGCCATTATGGCACGTTCTTGGTTTTTTTATTTTAATAGACACCCCCGTGGTAATACAGAAATTGCGACATGGAATGAGCCCGACAAGTTGCCGATGAAAGGCGGATCTCGCCGATAGTGCGCTGCGGGAGATGGGGGTAAACTGTTGAGCGGCTGAGAGAAGTTTGCGCGCCGGGTCATGTTTGACAGGCAGGTTACGAAGGAGGCGATGCGCGTCCTTCGGCGCGGGGTTTTGAGACGAACCGTGTATGATTTTGGCAGGAGCATCGGTGACCGCTGCTGGCGAGATTCGCTCTCGGCCCCGGCATCAACTCTGTTGAAAACCCATCCGCGATGCGACGAACCGAAAGTGGTGTCGTCGGAAGCCTTCGTGGCGCGGCCTAAACCTAAGCGCTTAATGCGGGGTAGATCGGTCCATGCGATGGAATAGTGATGACCTGCGCCAATAATGGTAATTATGTAAATAATTGTATTATCAATGAAAGTAGGCGTTGATATTTCTTATTTTTTAAAAATCAAAACATTGTACAGATTAAATTACAAAATTTATTCCGAATTTGATATATTTCTATCTATTTTTCGAAACTTATCAAAAGAGAATTTATTGACAAGGCAGTGATTTTTATAAGATCTTCGAAGGATCATCCCCAACGGGTTACTGAAAAGCAGCAACGCCAGAGGCAGTGAGTGGCCCGTGCTGCGCTGCAAGAGGATGTAAATCAACAATTTAACCTTTTTATCCCGCAAGTGCGTCATGCGTTGCAGCACAGCATTAATTTTCGATGAACCAACTGGGCAGGTCCTTAATTAAAATCGAGATCCTGATAATCTGAAACATGTATTGGGTGGAGATGATCCTTCCCTTTTTTGCTCATGCGAACGATTTGCGTCTGAAACAAGTAGGGCCATCATCGATATTTTGCAGACTTGTTAATTGATCCCTCTATGGACTTATCAATATCAATTCAGTCATACTCACAATATATTCTAATAGTATTTATTTAAATCACCGTTAAATTCAATAACAAATAATTAACCATCATTAATCCAGCTTTATAGTAAGTGAAATTAGGTACGATGTAATACTTATGTTAGAGTTGATCATAGTCACGGTTCAGCCTAATGCGGAATCAGGAAGGGTGGCTTAAACTTTCGAGCCACGGATGGTGAGCTGTGAAAGTGGGACATTTACACAATGAATGATGCAAGCCTGAAATCAGGAACCATGGCGACCCGCTGTGGGATCAATGCGATCAACCGTCCCTGCCAGTCTCTGGCGCGCGGAGCGGATATGGATCTGCCGGTCCCCCGGCATCCGATTTGTCACAGTCCCAATGAAAAGATCTATATCGTCGACGGCGATACTGGCTTTTTGAAAGAAGCTAGCGAGATGCTGGCATGGATCGGCACGCCGGTCGCCTGTTTTGACAACCCTTTCGAATTTCAAAAAGCGGCGCCTTCCATGATTGTGGGCTGCGTCATTCTGGACGTGCGCATTCCCCAGTTTGACGGCCCTTCGCTGCATAACTGGCTGCGCTCGGTGCATTGCATCGCGCCCACGGTATTTCTTTCGGCCACGGCCGATGTGGCAACAGCGGTGGATTGCATGCGTCTGGGGGCGCATAATTTCCTGCTCAAGCCCGCCAAGGAAGCCGAACTCAGCTCGGCCGTCATTTCGGCCATTTCGCGTTCCCGGATGCGCTATTGCGAGATTTCCAATTCCGGCAAGATAGAGGAAGTGCTCGCCCGCCTGACGCCCACCGAGCGCAAGGTCGCCAATCTGATCGCGCGCGGATATCTGACCAAACAGATCGCCGCGATGATGGAGAGAAGCGAGAATACGGTAAAAATTCATCGTTACCGGATTATGAACAAAGTAGGCGCATCGTCCTCGGCCGCGCTGGTACGGATGATCGCCATGCTGGGCGATAAGAAGAATTTATCTTCTGATAACAGCCTATTATAAGAAAGGTCGGGCTTGGCCCGACCTCTCCTTTGTCCGCCCTGTCCGGCGCGGCATATCTTAACTGTCTTTTCAGCTTACGCCGTCGGTTGACCGGGTGTGAATTACCAACCGATAACCGGCTCCGCGGACATTGCTGATCTCGACATGATCGAAGAGCTTGCGGCGCAATTGCGAGATCAGCACGCGCAGATGCAATTCGCTGACCAGTGACCCGGCGGGGCTGATGCTGCGCCGCAAGGTCATCAGCGAGGCACTCATGTCACGCGCGTGCAGCAGGCTCAGCAACATGTCCTGCTCGCGCCAGGTCAGTCGCCGTTGATTGCAGATTTGGCTCAACTGCGAAATTTCGCGCTGCTTGGCGTCCTGTCGCCCGATGGCGGTAATCATGCGAGTCTGCATGGCGCGCACTCTGGCGGCAAATTCGGGCCAGAAAACACGCCCGATATCGACCACATCGTCAAAACCCGCCATCAGCAACTGGGCCCTGTCGGCGGGTACGCTCTGATTCATAACACAGATCTTGAGCTTGCGATGAAGAGCGACACGGTTGCGAGTAATAATGCGCTTCATACGCTGAACATCATTACCCGCCACAATCATCACATCGTAATCGCGATCGGCAACCGACAGGAAATTGGTTTCGCCTTCGCGATAGGCATATTCCTGCGGCTGGGTGATACCTTGCCTGAGCCAGTTCATCCGATCTTCGCGACCATTGTCCTGAAGAGACATAACGCGAAACGCAATATCTGACAGATCAAGACCCTGAACCGATTCTCCTGTGACGCCATCGGCGGAATGATCGGAACAACAGACCTCGCTGTCCATTTTAAGAATGGCGGATGCTTTGTTCATGCCACAATCTCTATATTTGTCGGAATCTCGTCATTTGAAACGATTTTTCGATTTAGACATATAGAGCCGGGAAGATGCTCGCTAAGTCATTGGACAATGACGGCCAGTGGATAGCGTACATGTAATAATACGTATGTCTTACATAGTATCGCAAAAGGCCTGCTTGTGATGACCGGGCAATGGCCTTTCCGACAGATCATGTCTGGCGCGTGGCGGATTGTTTGCCCGATTCATTCGCATCCGCACAATTATGCGATGCAAACGAATTTATTCAGACATTTAAATCGTCGGGTCAGGCTTTCTATTCATCCGAAAAGCCACCTCTTCCACCATGATGCAGCGCAACAAAATTATGCCGCTAATCTTATGGCGGAATCGCCTAAACCTGATGGTTAGTCAGTAATCCAGCCAAGCAAATCAGCAGCTTTTGAGGTTATTGAGCCTGCGCCAGTTACGTAGTTAGACATAGGCCATGACCATAAAACGGCCCCTCCCCGGAACTCTGGAATGCCTTGTGCCCGCCATTTCGGGTATGGGGCAGCGGGCCAACGCCGCATCTGCAACACGCGCAGAGGCCGGGAGCACCGACTGGTATGTGGCCGCCGCCATGCCGCGCAAAGAACGTTTTGCGCTTGCGAACCTGCATAATCAGGGCTTCGCCACTTTCTATCCCCTGCTGCATCGCAACCGGCCGACCGGGGGCGCCAAGACCGTCAGTCCACTGTTCCCCGGCTATATTTTCGTCGGGCTGAACCCGCGCCTTGCCCGCTGGCAATCGATCAACGGCACATTTGGCATCCGTTATCTGGTGGGCCCGCGCGGCGCGCTGCCCTCGGCGGTGCCGGGGCCGGTGATGGATGAATTGTTTCAACGTTTTCCTACGGGCGTCCACACGGCGCCTGAATGCCGCTTTCGCTCCGGCGATCCCGTCAACGTCATCACCGGGGCCTTTGCAGGCATCCCGGCCACCTTCGAGGACATGCTCTCGCATGATCGCATCCGCGTTCTGCTGAGCTGGCTGAACACCCAGGTTGCGGTGGTCATGCCCACAAACTGTATCGACACCGCCGCCTGATCGGGCGCGCGCGAGGTTCGGTAAAACTGCCCTGCGCGGAGTGATTCTCGCGCAGTGCGGTAGCTTTGCCACCTTCATGCCCGCCCTCATCCTCCTGTTTAAACAGAAGAACACGCCATGATCCCCGTTGCTGAATTCGTCACCGCCACCGCGATAGATGGCGTCATGATCGTCGCCCCGCGCCGCCATTACGACGGGCGCGGCCATTTCACCGAAACCTGGAATCCGCGCAGCCTGCGCCGGGCCGGGATCGATGCGATCTTTGTTCAGGACAACCATTCCTATTCCGCCCAGCCCGGCACTCTGCGCGGCCTGCATTATCAGCGCCCGCCCCATGCCCAGGCCAAGCTGGTGCGCTGCGGGCGCGGGCGCGTGCTGGACGTGGCGGTCGATATCCGCCGCGGATCGCCCACCTATGGCCGCTCGGTGGCCGTCGAACTGAGCGCGGAAAACGGGTTGCAGCTCTTCATCCCGGCCGGTTTCCTGCATGGTTTCCTCACGCTCGAGGCCGATTGCGAGCTGCTCTACAAATGCTCGGATTATTACGCGCCCGAATGCGACGGTGCGGTGCGCTGGGACACTTGCGGCATCGACTGGCCGCTTGATGGCCTGCCTGCTCCCTCGCTCTCCGACAAGGATGCGGCGGCCACCCCCTTCGACCGTTTCGACAGCCCCTTTACCTATGAGGCCGCGTAACATCATGAAACTTCTTGTCACCGGCGGCGCCGGTTTCATCGGATCGGCGGTGGTCCGTCTGGCCGTCTCGCGCGGCGCTCAGGTCGTCAACCTTGATGCTCTGACCTATGCGGCCTGCCCGGACAATGTCGCGCCGGTGGCCGACAGCCCTCTCTATAGTTTTGCCCATGTCGATATCCGCGATCCCGAAGCGCTGGCGCGGGTGTTTGAGGAAGTCGAACCCGACGCGGTGCTTCATCTGGCCGCCGAAAGCCATGTCGACCGTTCGATCGACGGGCCGGGCGATTTCATCACCACCAATATCGTGGGCACGTTCAACCTGCTCAATGCTGCGCGCCATTACTGGGTCTCGCGCGGACGGCCCGACACGTTCCGCTTCCTGCATGTCTCGACCGACGAGGTGTTCGGCTCGCTGGGCAAGGAAGGCAAGTTTACCGAAACTACGCCCTATGATCCGCGCTCGCCCTATTCGGCCAGCAAGGCGTCATCGGATCATCTGGCGCGGGCATGGCACGAAACCTACGGGCTGCCGGTGCTGCTGACCAATTGCTCGAACAATTACGGGCCTTATCATTTCCCCGAAAAGCTGATCCCGGTAGTCATCCTCAACGCCATCGCGGGCCATGACATCCCGGTCTACGGCGATGGCAGCAACGTGCGCGACTGGCTCTATGTCGAGGATCACGCGCGCGCGCTGCTGCTGGTGCTGTCCAATGGCCAGATCGGGCGCAGCTATAATATCGGCGGCGTGAACGAGCGCAGCAATCTGGAACTGGTGCAGGAAATCTGCGCGATCCTTGATGCGAAGCGGCCGCTTGGCTCCGGCTCCTATGCCGATCAGATCCGCTTTGTCACCGACCGCCCCGGCCATGATGCGCGCTATGCCATCGACCCGGCCCGCATCCGCGAAGAGCTGGGCTGGAGCCCCTCGGTCACGGTCAGCGAGGGACTGGAGCGCACGGTGCAATGGTATCTCGACAATGAGGCCTGGTGGCGCCCGCTGCAACAACGCCACGGCGTTGGCCGGCGTCTGGGCACGAACGTCTGATCTTCCCCTTTTCACTTGCCGCAAGGGAACCGCGATGACCCAACGCAAAGGCATCATTCTGGCCGGAGGTTCCGGCACGAGGCTGTATCCGCTGACGCTGGCTGTCTCCAAACAGCTCATGCCGATCTATGACAAGCCGATGATCTATTACCCGCTCTCGGTGCTGATGCTGGCGGGCGTGCGCGAGGTGGCGATCATCACCACGCCCGCCGATCAGGACCAGTTCCGCCGCCTGCTGGGCGATGGATCGCAATGGGGGATGCGGCTGGAATATATCGTCCAACCCTCGCCCGACGGGCTGGCGCAGGCCTATATTCTGGCCGAGGATTTCCTCGACGGGGCGCCCTCGATCATGGTGCTGGGCGACAATATCTTCTTTGGCCACGGATTGCCCGACATGCTGCGCGCGGCCGATGAAAAGCCTGCGGGCGGCACGGTCTTTGGCTATCACGTGGCCGATCCGCACCGCTACGGCGTGGTCGGTTTCGACGGCGACGGCACGGTCAACCAGATCATCGAAAAGCCCGAGACGCCGCCCTCCTCCTATGCGGTCACCGGCCTTTACGTGCTGGATGGCGAGGCCCCGGCGCGCGCGCGTCAGGTGGCCCCCTCCCCGCGCGGAGAGCTGGAGATCACCTCGCTGCTCGAAAGCTATCTGGCCGACGGCACGCTGTCGGTTGAACTGATGGGCCGCGGTTTTGCATGGCTCGACACCGGCACGCATGGCTCGCTGCTCGATGCGGGCAATTTCGTGCGGACGCTGTGCGAAAGGCAGGGGATGCAGGTGGGCTGTCCGGAGGAAATAGCCTTCCGTCAGGGCTGGATCGACGCCGAAGGCCTTCATGCGGGCGCCCGCCTTCAGGGCAAGTCCGAATATGGCCGCTATCTGCGTCAGCTTGCGCAGGAAGAAGCCCCAGTCGGCTAAGGCTCCGCCCCACCCCCACACCATCACGCAATCGCGGCGCAAAGACGGGCGCAAGGCCCCTGTCTGTGCGCGCCGCGATGTCCCGCTCTATTATCGTAAGGTTCCCATCCTGTGAAAATCGCCATCTTCGGTCTGGGTTATGTTGGTTTCACCGCCGCCTGCTGCATCGCCAGCGAAGGGCACCATGTCATTGGCGTCGATGTCAGCGATGCCAAGATCGCCGCCATCCTCGCCGGGCGCTCGCCCATCACCGAGCCCAAGGTCGATGAGATGCTGGCCCAAGGTCTGGCCGATGGGCTGATCACGGCCACGACCAATGTCGTCGAAGCGCTGCGGGACACCGATCTGGCGCTGGTCTGCGTGGGCACGCCCAGCGGGCCGGACGGCAGCCATGACATGCGCTATATCGCCGATGTCTCGCGCCAGATCGCGGCGGCGGTGGACACCGCGCGCGAAACGCCGCTGACGGTGGTGTTCCGCTCGACCATCCGTCCCGGCACGATGGACGATCTGGTCCACCCGATCTTTGCCGCGCGCCATGGGGCCGACACCGACCGCCTGATCGAGCTGGTTTATAACCCCGAATTCCTGCGCGAGGCGACCGCAGTTTACGACTATTTCGCCCCGCCCAAGATCGTCATCGGCACCGCCGACGGCAAGCCCTCGGCCACGATGGACGCGCTCTATGCGGCCATCGAAGCGCCGCGCTTCTACGTCCGTTTCCGCGAGGCCGAAGCAACCAAATTCGTCGACAACACATGGCACGCGGTCAAGGTCGCGTTTGGCAATGAGATCGGCCGGGTGTGCCTCGGGCTGGGGATCAATGCGCAGGATGTCTATGACATCTTCGTTTCCGACACCAAGCTGAACATCTCAAAGCATTACCTGCGCCCCGGCAGCCCGTTTGGCGGCTCGTGCCTGCCCAAGGACGTGCGCGCGCTGCAACGGATTGCCGCCGAATGCGGGGCCAACACCCATCTGGTCGACTCGCTGCTGCGCTCCAACGACGCGCATAAGCACCGCATGTTTGCCCGCGCCAGCGAAGGGCTGGAGCCGGGCGCCAAGATCCTGCTGGCAGGCCTGGCCTTCAAGGCGGAAACCGACGACCTGCGCGAAAGCCCCAATGTCGACCTTGCCCGCATGTTGCTGAGCGCCGGCTATGACCTGTCGATCTTCGACCCCGCCATCGACGGGGGCAAGCTGGTGGGCGCCAATCTGGGCTATATCTATGCCCGCATCCCCCAGATCGAGCGCCTGCTGCTCAGCGCCGAGCAGGCCAATGCCACCGGTTTTGACCGCATCGTGATGTGCAACGGCACGGGCAAGAAGCTCGACCTTGCCGACCGCCCGGTCGTCGATCTCAGCAAGATCTAAGGGAGCGCCGCCCCATGCCCGACACCGCCAGACCATCGGACACCCGCGAATTGCAGGGCAAGCGCCTGCTGATCATCGTTGAAAACCTGCCGGTCCCCTTTGACCGGCGGGTGTGGCAGGAGGCGACCACGCTTCAGGAAGCCGGGGCCACGGTGTCGATCATCTGCCCCACGGCGCCGGGCTATGAGGCGCGCTATGAACTGCGCGACGGCATCCATATCCATCGCCACCCGCTCTATCGCGATGCAGCCAGCGCGGGCGGCTATCTGCTGGAATATGGCATCGCCCTGTTCTGGCAGACCCTGCTGGCATGGCGGATCTTTTTCGGGCGCGGCTTTGATGTGCTGCAAGTGTGCAATCCGCCCGATCTGGGCTTTGTCATCGCGCTTCAGTTTCGCTGGCTGGGCCGCCGCTATATCTTCGACCATCACGACATCAACCCGGAACTGTATGAGGCCAAATTCGGCAAGCGCGGTTTTGGCTGGAAACTGATCGGCTGGGCGGAAAAGCTGAACTTCCGCTTCGCCGATGTGGTGATTTCGACCAACAATTCCTATCGCTCGATCGCCATGCGGCGCGGGGGCGTGGCCGAGGGCGATGTGTTCGTGGTGCGCTCGGGCCCCAACCTCGCCCGGCTGAAACAGCGCCCGCCGGAGGAAAGCCTCAAGCAGGGACGCAAGCATCTGATCGGCTATGTCGGCGTGATGGGCGAGCAGGAGGGCATCGACCTGCTGCTGGAGGCTGCGCGCCACATCGTGCTGGAACGCGGGCGTCAGGACATCGGCTTCTGCCTTGTCGGCGGCGGCTCCAGCCTCAAGCACTTGCAGGCGATGGCGCAGGATATGGGCCTTGGCGATTATGTGCATTTCACCGGCCGCGCGCCTGATGACGTGCTCTTTGGCGTGCTTTCCACCGCCGACGTCTGTGTGAACCCGGACCGGGTGAACCCGATGAACGACCAGTCCACCATGAACAAAGTTCTGGAATATATGGCCTTTGGTAAGGCTCAGGTACAGTTCGACGTCAAGGAAGGCCGCTTCTCGGCAGGCGAGGCCTCGCTTTATGCCCGGCCCAATGATGCGCTCGATATGGCCGACAAGATCCTCCATCTGATCGATAATCCCGAATTGCGCGAACAGATGGGCCGCTATGGCCGCGCCCGCGTCGAAGCTGAATTTTCATGGGATCGCCAGAAGGCACCGCTGATCGCGGCCTATTGGCATGCGCTGGGCAAAGGACGCGCTCGCGCCGCCGCCCGCCCTGCCGCCGCCAAGCCGCTCCCCGGCTCGCCTTCCTGACCGGCTGATTGTGGCCCCCACCTCTCCTTGGCCCCGGCGCGGATGGACGCTGGCGCTGCTGACCATCATCCTGATGGGCGGCGGCAACTGGACGATGCCGCTGCCCGGCTTCGTGGCCCAGTTGACCGCCTGCGCGGTGATTGTCTGTGCGCTGGGCTCGCGACACAGCGTGCTGACCCGCCCTATGGTGGGGATGGACCGCTTTCTGATCGCGGTGCTGGGCCTGATCGCGCTACAGCTTGTGCCGCTGCCGCCTGCGCTTTGGCATGCTTTTCCGGGGCGTGATGTGGCGCGTGCGATTGACGAAGCGCTGCTGCCCGCCGCGCGCTGGCGGCCTTTGACGCTCGATCCGGGGGCGACGCTGGGGGCGCTGGTCGCGCTGCTGCCGCCGCTCAGCATCTATCTGGCCGTGCGTACCGCGCCGCGCGAACGGATTGCCGCGCTGCTCGATGCGCTGCCCATCGCCTTTGTCGCCTCGGCCATCGTCGCCTTTGCCCAACTGGCGCTGGGCCAGAGGGGCTGGCTGCGGCTCTATCCGCTGGGGGATTATGATTTTCCCATCGGCTTTTTCGCCAATCACAACCATCAGGCCGCCTTTCTCGCCTGTATGCTGCCGCTGCTGGCGCTGTGGCTGGGACGGCTCGATCCGGCCGCCCGCCGCGCCCGGCTGATGGGGCAAAGCGCCGATACCGTGCTGCTGATCGCCGCCGGGCTGGTCACCGCGCTGTGTCTGGTCACCGGATCGCGCGCGGGCGTGGTCCTGCTGGTCCTATCTCTGGCCGGCACGAGCATGGCGTGGCAGCGCCAGTCGGCGCAGGCCGGCGCGCAATGGATCATGCGCAGCCTGCTGCCGATGGGTCTGATCGTGCTGTGCATCTGGCTGATGACCTCCAACGGGGTCGAACGCCTCGCCACGCCCTTCCTGCGTGGCGCGGTGGAGCAGGACCAGCGCTGGACCTTCTGGCGCGATGTGTCCCATGCCGCCGCCGCGTTCTGGCCGGTGGGGTCGGGCCTCGGCACCTTTGTCGAGGCCTTTGCCATGCACGAGCCGCTGGTCAGCGTTTCGGAGCGTTACCTCAACCATGCCCATAACGATTATCTCGACATCGCGCTGGAGGCGGGCCTGCCCGGACTGGTCTTTGCGGCCGCCGCGCTGTGGCTGACGTTGGCCGCAGCATGGCGCAACAATCACAGCGCTCGCGGCGGGCGCCAGCGGATGGAGGTGATCCTCACCCTGCTGCCCCCGGCGCTGATCGCGCTGCATTCCTTCGTCGATTATCCGGCCCGCACCCATGCCATCGGCGCGCTCGCGCTGCTGTGCTGGGCAATGGCCGCCAACCGCACCACCCCCAACCGTCCACGTGAACAACACGGTTCCTGAAAAGAGGTCGTATACCTTGAAACACTTAGCGACATTGCGATCCTTGGCGCTGCTTGGCACCGCATTGCCCCTGCTGGCCGGATGCATGGCCGGGCCAAGGTACAAGCTGACCGACCCGCCACAGGCGGCACAGCGCCAGACGGCCCCGCTCGAAATGCCCCTGCCTGCCGCTGATCCCGGCACGCTGGGGCCCGATGACAAGATCGCCATCGTAGTGGCGCGTGAGCCCGATCTGAGCGCGGCCAGCGTGATGATCGACGCCAACGGCACGTTCTCCATGCCCGGCGTTGGCCGCATCAAAGCGGTGGGCCACACGCCCGACGAGCTGGCCAGACAGATCAGCGCCAGTCTGGCCGCAAATTACATCAACCAGCCGCAGGTCTCGATCAACATCGTCGAACGCGCCTCGCGCCGGGTGACGGTGGAGGGCGCGGTGACACAGCCGGGCATCTATCAATATCCGGTGGGCGCCACGCTGGTCGATGCCATTGCGCTGGCCCATGGGCCGGTGCGCGCGGCCAAGCTGGACCGCGTGGCGATTTTCCGCACCGAAGGCGATGTGCGCAGCGTTGCCGTGTTCGATTTCAAACTGGTTCGGGCCGGACGCATGTCCAATCCGCGCCTGTTGCCCGGCGACCGGATCGAGGTCGGCTTCTCGGGCCTGACCCAAGCCTGGCAGGACTTCCTGCAAGCCGCCCCCGTCTTCAACGTCTTCACCCGTTTCTGACCGGGTACAGGAATTTCCATCATGGCCAATGCCCAAGAACCCTCGCTTGCTACCAGCCTGATCGACCGTTTCCTGCCGAATTTCTCCTCGGCTGAACCGTTTGAAAACAATGGCATCACCATGTCCGAAATCCGGGCGATGCTCTATCGCCAGCGCAAGCTGATCTTTCCGATGATCGTGGCGGGTCCGGTGCTGGCGCTGGGCGTCACATGGATGATGCCCGCCATCTATGAAGGCACGGTCTCGGTAAAGATCGACAATGAACGCGCCAAAATCCTGGAAGGTCAGGATCTGGACCCTACCGTGACCACCAGTGACACCGGGCGCTATCTGGCCACGCAGAGCAGCATCGTAACCAGCCGCACACTGGCAACGCAGGTGGCCGATGAAATGGCGCTGGCCCGCGATGACCGCTTCTTGCTGAGCATGGGCAAGAAGGTCAAAAGCGATGGGCTGAGCAAGAAGGACGCCGATGCCGCCCGGCGCGAACAGGTCATCACCCTGTTGCAGCAGACGGTCAAGATGACCACCCCCACCGACAATCGCGTCGCCACCATTTCCTTCCGCAGCCGCAATCCGCAGATCGCGGCGCAAGTGGCCAACACCTATGCCGACAAATATATCGGCCAGAACGTGCTGCAGCGTTATGAAATGAACGCCTATGCCCGCAAAATCCTGAAAAATCAGGTGAGCCAAACCCAGCAGGAATTGCGCGGCGCCGAACAGAAAGCCATCGATTACGCCCGCCAGTATCACCTGATCGACATTGGCGATGCCGCATCAGGCGCCGATGAAGGCAAGGGCAATGGCGGCAGCAAAGACACCGGCAACGGCCGCTCGATCGTCACGGCCAACCTGATCGCGATCAACGATGCCTATGCCCAGGCGCAGGCCGAACGCATCGCCGCCGAAGGCCGCTGGCGCGTGGCCCAGTCCAGCTCGCCGCTCGATCTGCCCGAAGGTCGCAACAGCCCCAGCATTCAGGGGCTGTTGCAGAGCCGCGCCACCACGGCGGCCCAATTGGCCCAGTTGCGCAAACGCTATGCCGCCAACCGCCCCGAAGTGATGGAAGCCGCCGCGCAGCTTGCCTCGATCGAAAACCAGATCGCTACGGTGGGCCAGAACATCCGTGCCTCGATCCGCGCCGAATATCAGGGCGCACTGCACAAAGAACAGGATCTGGCCAAGAGCCGCACCAATCTGTCCAGCCAATCGCTGGGCGAACAGGAACGGCGGGTCCAGCTCAACCTGATCGTGCGCGATGCCGACACGCTGCGCCGCCAGTTGGGCGACTTGCTGACGCGCCTCAACCAGATCGAATCCGCCGCGGATGTCGACACCAACAATATCGCCGTCATCGACAAGGCCCGCGTGCCCGAGGATCCGGTCTCGCCGATCCTGTGGCGCAATCTGCTGATCGGTCTGGTTGCAGGGGTAACGCTGGCGCTTTCGACGGCGCTGCTGCGCGAATTGTTCGACGAAACGCTGCAACGGCCCGAAGATGTCGAGGACAAGCTGCGCCTGCCGCTGCTGGGTGTGGTTCCGGCCAGCATGACCAATGTGCTCGACAGCCTGAACGACGGCAAATCGGGTCTGGCCGAAGCCTATTATTCGGTGCGCAGCACGATCGACTATGCCTCGGGCGGCGATGTGAAAAAGCTGATCCTGGTCACCTCCAGCTCGCCCGCCGAGGGCAAATCGACCACTGCCTATGCGCTGGCGCAGGATTTTGCCCGCGCCGGACGCCGTGTGCTGCTGGTCGATGCCGATACGCGCGCGCCGTCTCAACACCGCCTGCTCAAACATGCGCGCAACCTGAGCGGTCTGACCGAGGGGCTGGTGCATCAAAAGCCCTTCAGCGAGACCATCCACCAGAGCGAAACCGCCGGCCTGTTCTTCATGCCGCTGGGCGCGCGTCCGGCCAATCCGGCCCATCTGTTGTCTTCGGACGTGATCGCCCCCTTTATGAACCGGTTGAAGGAAATGTTCGACGTGGTGATCGTCGATGCGCCGCCGGTGATGGGTCTGGCCGACGCGCCGCTGCTGGCGCGCCATATGGACGCGGTGATCTTCATCGCCGAGGCGGGCCGCGCACATAACGGTCAGGCCAAGATCGCGCTGCGCCGCCTGCGCGACAATGGCGCGCGCGTGCTGGGCGCGGTGCTGACCAAGTTCAACCCGGTCGAATCCGGCTATGGGCAAAGCACCGGCTATTACTACTACTACAACTATCGCTATGAGCGGAACCTGCCCGAGGGCGAAACGGCCTGATGAGCATGGCGTCGCCCTCTTTGCGCAACCGTCGGCTGGTGGCCGGCGCGGTCGGCATCGCGGCTTTGTCCGCGGTGCTGAGCGTGTCGCTGGCCAATGCGCTGATCAGTGTAAAGCTGATCGATGCGGCCGCGGCCCTGCCAATGGGGGCGGCCATCGCGGCGCGCTCGGCCGATGCGCGCGATCTATCGGTCGAATTGTCGGGGCGGGCCTTGAAGGAAAGCACCATCGTGCAACCCGCGCTGACCCGTCTCGCCATGGCCGCGCCCGGCCCGCGCGGCGACAGGCTGCTGGCGCTGGGCGCAAGGCTGGGCTGGCGCGATGCCGAAACCCAGCGCAGACTTTATGCCATGGCGGTGCGCCATGGCGATTGCCCGGCAGCGCTTTCCTATGCCTCGGCGCTGATGCGTCAGGGCGTGGGGTTCGACACGCTGGCCCCGGCCATCACGCGCGCGGCCACCCTGCCCGCCTGCCAGCCCGCCCTGCTCGCGCTGCTGCGTCAGGGCGAGCCATGGGCCCCGGCATGGCTGCGGCGCCACGGCTTCGACCTGCCCCCCGCGATGCAGGGACAGGTCATGGCCGCCACCCATCCGGGCCGCGAAACATGGGCCCCGCTGGTCGCGCTGCGTCTGGCCAAGGGGCAGGCCCCGCTGGCCCATGCCCTGTGGCAACAGTCCGTCGAGCCTGCCTCCGGCCCCAACCGGCTCGACTGGCCCGCCGCGCAGGCTTTGCTCTATCCCACCGCCTTCGACTGGACGATCTCGCCCGACATGGCGCTGTCCGACGGCCATCTCTCGCCCGGATCGGAAGGCGTGGGCGTGGCGGTGCGTCGGCTGTTGCTGGCGCCCGGCGCCTATCTGCTGTCCACCGGCGCCCCCGGCGATGATGCACAGGGCTGGCGCTGGGGCCTGTCCTGCGGGCCCAATCCCATGCCCGCCCCCACCGAAGCGCTGTACGCACGCCAGACCTTCATCATTGCCCCGGCCTGTCCCACCCCATGGCTGACACTGGCGGGCGGCGAAGGGCCGATTGCGGCCCCCACGCTGCACGCCATTGCCCCCGCGCGATGATCACACCGATGAACGGCCCCATCCTTCACCTTTCCGCCGATTTCCCCGACCGGATCGACCCGGCCAAGACGCGCGCCATCCAGACGCTGGTCGAACTGGTCCGGGATCGGTTCGATCAGCAGATTGTTTCTCTCAACCGCGTCGCGCCCGGCCCGATGGGCGCCATCGCCACGCTGCTGGGCGGCAATCCGATTGCCCGCGCTCAGATCGACGGCCCGCTGACCACGCTGGCCTATCGCGCGCCGGGACGGGGCCTGTGGCATCACGGAATGCTGCGCCGTCTGGCCGATGCGCTGCTGGATCGGATCGCAGCAGGGCCTCGCCCGGGGCTGATCATGGGGCATAAGCTGACAGTCGAGGGCCTTGTTGCCGCACACATCGCGGCGGCGCTGGGCGTGCCCTATGGCCTGACCATTCAGGGCGACACTGACACCAAAATTCTTGCCGCCCGTCCCGATCTTCGCCCCGCCTTTGCCCGCGTTTTCCATGGGGCCAGCGTGGTCTTTTCGCTGGCCCCATGGTCGCTGCGCGCGGTTGAGGCGAGGCTCGGCGCTCGGGCAGGGCAATCCATCCTGCTGCCCTGCCCGCTTGCCGCCGACCGCTTTATCGCGCCGCGCATGGGGGGCGATGCCATCGTCACCGCCTTTCACCTGCGCAATGCGCGGCGCAAGAATCTGGTCCGGCTGATCGCTGCGCATCAGACGCTGCGCACCAATCGCCCGGATGTTGAACTGCATATTCTGGGCGGCGGCAGCGGGCATGACCGGGCGCGGGTCGAGCGTATGGTCGGTGCCCATGCCGGCATTATGCTGCGCGGGGCGGTGGCCAATGCGGCCATTCCCGAAACATTCAACGCCGCCATCGGCCTTGCCTTGCCCAGCCTGCGCGAAAGCTTTGGCATGGTCTTTATCGAGGCGCTGATGGCGGGCCTGCCGGTGGCCTATCCGCAAGGGCGCGCCATCGACGGTTATTTCGACGGCGCGCCCTTCGCCATCGCGGTCGACCCGCTCGACACGGCCATGATAGCCGATGGCATGGCCCGCATGATGCGCGACGAAGCCGCGCTCAAAACCGCACTGGCGCGCTGGCAGACCTCGGGCGAGGCCGCCCGTTTCACCCGCGCCGCCATTGCCGACACTTTTGCCCAAGGGCTCTCCCTCGCCCCTACCCATGCCTCTGGCTCTGCCTTCACCTACGCCACAAACGGACCCGCTCTATGAGTATCGGCAAGAATACCGCCTATAATCTGGTGGGTTTCATCATTCCCACAGTGTTGGGGCTGGCCACGGTGCCGGCCTATATCCATCTGATCGGCCCGGCGCGCTATGGCGTGCTCTCGCTGGTCTGGCTGATCCTTGGCTATTTCGGCCTGTTCGATCTGGGCCTTGGCCGCGCCACCACCCAGCGCATCGCCGAATTGCGCGATGCGCCCCGCGCCGAGCGGGCCAAAGCCTTTCACACCGCGCTGGTGACCAATCTGGCGATTGGCGCGGTGGGTTGTCTGATCCTGTGGATCGCGGCCTATATCATCTTTTCCCGCGTGGTTTCCCTTACCCCCGATCTGCGCGCCGAGGCGGTTTCAGCCACCCCGCTGGTCGCCCTTGCGTTGCCCATCGCCACCACCCTTGGCGTACTGAGCGGGGCCTTGATGGGGCGCGAGAAATTCCTGCTGACCAACCGCATCTCGGCCACTTCGACCACGCTGTTTCAGATCCTGCCGCTGTTGGTGGCATGGCGTATCGGGGTCGATCTGCGGCTGCTGGTAACAGCTTCGCTGCTGGCGCGCGGCTTTGCGGTCTTTTCTCTGTGGCGGGCCTGCGGGCGCGAATTCGCGCTGGACGAGCCGGTGGCATGGGACCGCGCGCAGCTGATGCGCCTGCTGCGTTACGGCAGTTGGATGACGCTTTCGTCCATGACGATCCCGTTTTTGGCCTTTACCGACCGCTTCCTGATCGGCTCGATCCTGGGTCCGGTGGCCGTCACGATCTATAACGTGCCCAGCGAGGCGGTGAAGCGCATCACCGGCGTTGCCGGATCGGTGGCCAGCGCGTTGTTTCCCCGGTTCGCCACCGAAGGGCGCGAGGAAGCGGTCAAACTGGCCACCTATGGCGCGGATCTGCTCTATGCCCTGGTCACGCCCGCGATGGCGGTGGGGCTGGTGCTGATGGACCCGTTGATGCGGCTATGGCTGGGCCAGAACATAGGGGCGCAGGCGGCTCCCCTCGCCCGGATTTTCATGCTGGCCTATTGGCTCAACACCTTTCTGCAAATCCCCTTCACCCGGCTTCAGGCAGGCGGGCGCCCCGATCTGGTCACCAAGATCATGGCCGCCGAATTGCTGCCCTACATCGCGGGGCTCTACTGGTCGCTGAAAACCTTTGGGCTGGCGGGCGGCGCATGGGCCTTTTTCATTCGCATGGTGGTCGATGGCGTGTTGCTGTCATGGTTTGCCGACACCGGCTTTCCCCGCCTGCGCCTGATGCTGGGCACGCTGGCCGCGCTGCTGGGCCTTGAGGCGTGGCTCACTCTTGGCCCGGTGCCGGCCCTGCCCACCCAGATCGCTCTTGCCGCGCTGGCGGGGCTGGTCGGCACGCTGGCCGCGCTGCTGGTGATGCCTCAGGATCTGCTCGACCGGCTGCCTCTGCCGCAAGCGCTGCGCAGGATGCTGCGCCCCGCCCGAATTTCCGCTCCGATTGGAAACCCGTCATGACGCCCGCCACCCCCTTCTCCACGTCGCCCCGGACCGAGGTTCGCGGGCCGGTCTGGATCGCCGCGATCATCCTGTTCACCACCCTGTTGCCGCCCGAAGTGCGCGTGACGCTGGGGGGGATTGAGCTGTTCTCCTATCGCCTCGCTTTCCTGCTGCTGTTGCCCTTTATCGTGCGCCATGCTCCGGCCAATGTGCGCAAGCCGGTGCCTTCCGATCTGATGGTGCTGTTCTCCGTCCTTTGGATGGTAGCCGCGATGGTCGCCAATCAGGGTTTTGCTGCGGGCATCCAGCGCAGCCTTTCCGTGGCGATGGATCTGTTGCTGGGCTATGTCGTAGCGCGCGCCTCGATCGCCAGCATTAACGATCTGCGCCGCCTGCTGGTCATCATGGCACCGATGTTCCTGCTGGCCGGATTGCTGGTGATGATCGAAAGCGTGACGCATGGGCTGATCATCCAGCCTGCCGTGCAAAAGATCTTTCCCAACATTGAGGCGATGGGCATCGTGGTAACCTCGCTGGCCAATTATCAGACGCGCATGGGGCTGTTTCGCGGGGTGGGGACTTTTCCGCATCCCATTCTGGGCGGACTGTATCTGGCCTCGGTGGTGCCGCTGTATTTCACCTCCCATTTGCGCGGATGGCCGCGCAAACTCGGTTTGCTGGCCGGTGGCCTTGCCTTTTTCACGGTCAGTTCGACCGCTTTCATGATGCTGGCGCTCAGCCTTGGCTTGCTCTTCTATGACCGACTGACCCGCATGGTGCGCGGCATCCGTTGGCAGGGGCTGTTGCTGGTCGTGGGTCTGGGGCTTGCCGGTTATCAGTTGTTCAGCACGCATGGCTTGATCGGCCTGACGGTGAAGCTCGCGATGGACGGCAACACGGCCTATTATCGCGCGCTGACCTGGCAATTTGCCGGGGCCGCGGTGGCCGCCCATCCGATCTTTGGTCTGGGCGACGGACATTTTGCCCGGCCGGTGTGGATGGTGTCGGACACTATCGACAATTACTGGCTGCTGCTGGCCGTCCGCTATGGCTATGCGGTGCCCGCCGCACAATTGCTGGCCACGATCTCGGTGATGTTCCAACTGGGTCAAGGCAGCCGTCTGGTTGACCGGACGGACTCGCGCTTTTTGCGCGGCCTGTGCATGACCATCAGCGTTGTAACGCTGGGCGGCTTTTTCGTGGCCTTGTTCAGCGGGGTGCAGATCTGGTTTGCGGTCCTGCTGGGCTGCGGGGCCAATTGCGCGCTCTTTGCCCGCGGCCAGGACAAATTGCGCCAGAGCCGCGTGATCGCCGAGCAGCGCGCCCGCAACGCCCGGCAGCATGCCCGCCCCGTCGCTGCGCGATAATCATTTCACCAAGGGACTTTATCCGATGGCTTCCTTTCGTATGCGCCGCCTGACCCCGTGGGTGGTGGCCGGTTTCGCGCTGGCGGGCGGCGGCGCGTTGGCCGCGCATCATTTCACGTTGCCCTATGGACAGCCGGTCAATGTCACCTTTGGCAAGAGCGAACCGGCAGGCACCAGTGAAACAGACCTGATGCTGGGCAAGGCCGATTATGCGCTGCAATATTGCTGCGCAACATCGACTCGGCTGGTGGCCGATCCGCAGAACCCGGCGCGGACGGTGCGCGAATTCCATGTCGCTTCGGGCGAGCCTCTGGTCAAAGGCAACCACCGCGCCGAGCTGCGCCTGCGCCCCAACGCGCTGGGACAAGAGGTGTGGTATCGCATTTCGGCCTACATTCCCGCAGACTGGGTGCCTTCATCGCGCCATTCGATCATCTTTCAATGGCATGGATCGCGCGATGTCCTGCTGCTTGAACCAGGCAAATATCCCCCGCTCGACATAGGCATCGAGGGCGATCACTGGACAATCCACAAGAGCTGGGACGACCGCATCGCCACCCCGCCCCATGGCGCCGTGCAGGGCATCAGCCAGATCGGTCAGGCCCCCCTTGCCACGGGCCGCTGGCAATGCTGGACAATCAGCGCCTTGTGGTCCAGCACCGGTCAGGGCCGCCTGCGCCTGTGGCTGGGCGACCGGATCGTCACCGACGACAAAGGCCCCAATGCCCATCGCGACTATCTGGGGCCTTATCTCAAGGCCGGGATCTATGAATCGAGCTGGCACTATGACGGCGCTGATCCGAAAGTGGCCGAGCGCCGCGTTCTGATCGGCCCCATTCAGGTACGCTATGGCCCCGATCCTTTCGGGATGAGCAGCCACCGCCCCGATCCGTCCTGCCGCTGATCCTTCTTTTTTCCGAAAGCCGTATTCCGGATGCTGTTCTTCACATGGCCCTTCGCGGTCTTCTTTGCGCTGTTCTATCCGGCGTTCCTGATGCTGCGGCGGCGGGTCAGGGCGCGCAACGTGCTGCTGATCGTGGCGGCCTTCATCTTTTACGGCTGGTGGGATGTGCGTTTCACCACGCTGCTGGCCTTCACGGTCGGGCTCGATTACCTGAGCGCACTGGGCGCGGCGGGGCGGCGGATCACACGCGATCAATGGGCCAAAAGCTGCCTGTTTCTGGGCGGGGTCGGGCTGGCGGCGCTGGCGGCCAACCATGGGCGCCAGTTGGCGCTGATGACTCTGCCGGTGCTGGCCGCGCTGCTGCTCTATACGGCGCTGACCTTTACGCTGAACCGGATCGAGGATGAGACAACGCGCCGGCGGCGCTGGCTGCATGCCTGCGTGATCGTCAATCTGGCGGTGCTGTGTTTCTTCAAATACATGAACTTCTTCGGGGAATCGCTCGATCATGCGCTATCCGCGCTGGGTGTGCATCTGGGCTATGTCTCGCTGGCGATCATCCTGCCGCTGGGCATCTCGTTTCACACGTTCCAGTCGATCGGGCGGACCATCGACGTCTCGCGCGGGCGGCTGGAGCCTTCGGACGATTTCATCGAATTCGCCACCTTCCTCACCTTCTTCCCCCAGATCCTGGCCGGCCCCATCGAACGCGCCAGCCACATGCTGCCCCAGTTCCGCCATGTGCAGACGATCAGTTGGACGCTGGCCCGACAAGGCATCCTGCTGTTCCTGTGGGGCCTGTTCAAGAAACAGGTGGTGGCCGACAATCTGGCGGTGCTGGCCAATCCGGTGTTTCATGCGCCCCACGGCCTGTCCTCGGGCGAATTGCTGGTGGGCGTGCTGGCCTTCAGTGTCCAGATCTATGGCGACTTTTCCGGCTACAGCGATATGGCGCGAGGCCTTGCCGCACTGATGGGCTTTGATCTGCGGATAAATTTTGCCCTGCCCTATTTCTCGCGCACACCGTCCGAGTTCTGGCGGCGGTGGCATATCAGCCTGTCGCAATGGCTGCGCGACTATCTCTACATTGCGCTGGGCGGCAATCGAGGCGGGGCGTGGAACACCTGCCGCAACCTGATGCTGACGATGGTGCTGGGCGGGCTGTGGCACGGGGCGGCGTGGACCTTCATCGTCTGGGGTTTTCTGCATGGCCTCATTCTGGTGCTCTATCGCGTGGCGCGGGTGGACGATTACGTGTTCCGGCCTGACCGCACATGGTTGCGGGGGCTGGCGGCATGGGCCGTGCTGATGCCGCTGATCGCGCTGACATGGACCTATTTCCGCGCCAATGGGGTGGAAACGGGCAATGCTATCGTGGCGGGCATTCTGGGCCTGCATGGTCTGGCGCAGGGGCCTTGGGCCAGTTTCGCCTTCTATGCGCTGCCGCTCTTTGCGGTCGAAGGCGCGATGCGCCTGGCCGAGGATCGCAGCTTCGCCTTCGTCCGGCTGCCCTTTTTGCTGCGCTATACCGCCGTCGTGCTGCTGGTGCTGGCCAATCTCGTGCTGGTGGCCTCGGCGGGCCAGCAATTCATCTATTTCGATTTCTGACAAGCGGGGCGCTTTTTCATGTCATCCTCCCTGTTGGGCCGGATCGCCCGGATCGCGGCGCTGGCCCTGTGGACCGCGCTGGTCGCCGAGGTCTTCGTGCGCCTTGTCGCGCCGCAAGCCTTGATGCCGCGCTATGTCACCGGCACGCCATCGGGCATTCGCGGCAATATCCCGAACGCCACCTATTCCCATGTCACCCCAGAGGTCGATGTCACCTATCGCATTAACTCGCAGGGGATGCGCGATGACCGCGACTATCCGCCGACCACGCCGCCGCGCACCTGCCGCATCGCGCTGTTCGGCGACAGCTATACGATCGGTTACGAACTGCCCCTCGCGGCAACCTATGCCAAGCGCCTGGAGGCCCTGCTCTCGCGCCCGGATCGCCCGGTCGAAGTGCTCAACTTTGGCGTCTCGGGCTTTGGTACGGCCGAAAACCTGCGCGCCTATGAAAGCGTCGGGCGTCGGTTTCACCCCGATCTGGTGCTGATGCAGTGGCAGGTTACAGATTATGACGACAATTCGCGCGCCGGGCTTTACCGGCTCGACGGCGATCATCTGGTGCCGGGCCGCGCGACCTATCTGCCGGGCGTGGCGGTGCAGGACCGGCTGATGCGCTGGCGGCTCTATCGCCTGCTGACTGATCACAGCCAGTTCTACAATTTCGCCCGCGAACAGATCGGTTGGCGCGGCAAGCAATTGCTGGCCCTGTTCAGCAAGAAGCAGGCCGCCACCGCGCAGGATGGCGGCGAGGTTGAGAATGGCGATTATGCGATCAGCCCGGCCCAGATCCGCCTGTCGGGAGCGCTGCTGCTGCACGCGCGCGATGTGGTGCGCGGCAATGGCGCCCAGTTTGCGACCTTCGACATACCCAACCGCGATCTGACCTCATCCTACGCACTGCTGCCCACAGCTGTGCAGCAGCAATTGCCGCCTATCTCGCCGCTGGCCGATTTTCGCGCCGCCGCCGCGCACGGCGAGCATCTGTTTTACACCACCGGCGCACGCCATTTCACCCCGCTCGGCGCCGATAAGATGGCCCGCGCCATGGCGCATAGGATCGAGCAGGACCGCTTGCTCGCCTCCTGCCGCGCCGCCTCCTGATTTTGGAAAGCCCACCCCATGTTCAGCCGCCCCTTGCACGGCCTTCGCGGTCTGGCCACCTTCATGGTGCTGTGCGCCCATGTCTCCTTCGGCTTTTACGACCATTTCTATCATGACGACCCCTTGCTGGCCGCCGTCATGCCGCGTCTGGCCAATCTGGGCACCTATGGCGTCGAACTGTTCTTCGTCATCAGCGGCTATGTCATCACGCAAAGCTGTCTGAAATACAGCCCCGGCGAATTTGCCGGACGGCGCTTCATGCGCATCTATCCGGTCTTTGCGCTTTTCACCCTGTTCTATTTCCTCGCCAATCGCGCGCTGCACATCGCGCCCGACCGAGGATCGACCACCGACCTGCTCGCCAATCTGTTCTTCCTCGACATCTTCGCCGGCACCCAGGCGCTTAGCCCCAATGCATGGTCGATCACGCTGGAAGTCTGGTATTATATCTGCACCTATCTGGTCATCGACGCCTTTATCCGGCGGCGTGATACCTTTCATCCGGTGCGCGCGCTTTGCGCCGTGGCGCTCTCTTTGCTGGTGCTGACCGCCTATGACATCACCGCCTATTTCATCGGCGGCGTGGTGCTCTATTTCATGGCCAGCAAGATGGAGCGTCCCCTTGCTCCGCGTCGCAATCTGCCTTTTGTGCTGGCGCTCGGGGCGATCCTCATCATTGCCACCTTCTTCGATTTCGACCCGCGCTCCTATTTCTCGCAGACAGGCCTGCAACTGATCGCACTGGCGCTGCTGGCCGCCACGCTGGTTGCTGTCCATGATGTTCTCGACGAGCGCAACCCGCTGGCCCGCCTGCTGATGAGTCGCCCTTTCACCTTTCTCGGCACGATCAGCTACTCGCTCTATTTGACTCACCCCTATGTCTACATGGCGCTGCGCATGGCCGGACACAGGCTGCATGTCGAACGCCTGCCATGGGCGCTGACCATGCCGGTCTATCTCGTCCTCGCGCTGGGCCTGTCGCTGGCGGGGGGCTGGGTGGTCCATCGGCTGGTGGAAACCGTTCCCTATCGCCTTGCCTATCGCAACCGCATCTATCGCGCGGCCTGATCGGCCGTGCATTCCCATCATGAAAGGACGCCCGACGTGAACACCGCACCCGCGCCCGAACTCTCCATTCTGCTCATCAGCTGGAACACAAGGCAGATGACGCTGGACTGCATCGCCTCGGTCTATGAACAGACCCATGACACCAGCTTTGAGATCATCGTTCTGGACAATGCCTCCTCGGACGGCTCGGTCGAGGCGATCCGCGAGCAATTTCCCGATGTCGTGGTGATGGCCGAAACGGTCAACCACGGCTTTTCGGTGGGCACCAATCTGCAGGTGCCGCAGGCCAAGGGCGAAAAGATCCTGCTGCTCAACACCGATACGGTGGTGCTGGACCGGGCGATCGACAATCTGATGGCCTTCAGCCGCCGTGAGCCGCAGGCGAAAATCTGGGGCGGGCGCACGCTGTTTGGCGACCGCTCGCTCAACCCCACTTCGTGCTATGGCCGCCTGACACCGTGGAACCAACTGAGCCAGGCGCTGGGCCTTACCGCGCTGTTTCCGCGCTCGCCCTTCTTCAACCCCCGCGCCTATCCCGGATGGCTGCGCGACAGCGAGCGGCGGGTCGATATCGTCACCGGCTGTCTGCTGCTGATCGAAAAGCGTTTCTGGGAGCAGCTTGGCGGCTTTAACGCGGGCTATTTCATGTATGGCGATGACACAGACCTTTGCGCCCGTGCGATCCGTCTGGGGGCCAAGCCGATGATCACCCCTTCGGCCACCATCGTCCATTACGGCGGCGGCAGCACACGCAGCCATACGCGCAAGATCTGTCAGATCTCGGCCGCGCATATCGCCATCATCAAACAGCATTATCCATGGGGCTGGCGTAATTTCGGCGCGGCCACCATCGTGGCCAATGTGCTGATCCGCCGCGTCGGCTACGGGCTGGCCGCAAGGCTGCGCCCGGCCCGCTTTGGCGAAGTGGCGGCCAACTGGCGCGCGGCATGGGCCCAGCGCGAGGAATGGCGCTACGGTTATCCCTCGGGCAAGGCGGCCGGGTGACCGGCCATGGGCCAGACCGGGCCTGCTGCCGCGATGTGCGGCATCTATCTGCTGGTGGCACTGCTGGCCGCGCTCAACGCCGGGCGGCGGGGCGGGCCGCATGGCGGGCGACTGTGGCGTCGGATCGCCGCACTGATGGCGTTGCTGGCGTTCTGGCGGCTGCTGGGCGCGCAGGGCTGGATGATCCAATGGCTGCGCGGATGGAGCCAGGCCGCCGCGCTCTATGACCAGCGGCGGCTGGTGCAGGTGCCGGTGCTGTATCTGACGCTGGGAGGGCTTTATCTGGCCTGGCGCCGGTGGGGCGGATCGCTGCGCCGGGGGCGGGCGACAACCGCATGGGTGGCCGCCATGGCGCTTGCCGGTCTGGCAGTCATGCGCGCGATCTCGCTGCATGGCACCGATGCCATTCTTTATTACCCCATCGGCCCGCTGCACCTGCATCACATCATCGACCTCGCCCTGACCGTTACGGTGGGCGCCTGCGCGCTTTTGGCCCGGCTGCGTCCATCGCCGCAGCATCGCGCCAGACTCTATTGATAATCGGAACTTCATCCATGTCCCGACAGAATGGCTTTGGCGCGCTGCGCCTGATGCTCGCCCTGCTTGTTATCCTGAGCCATGCGCCGGAAATGGCTTATGGCGACCGCCATCGCGAAATCCTGACCAGCCTCTTTGGCACACTCAGCTTCGGCGATCTGGCCGTCGATGGCTTTTTCATCATCAGCGGCTATTTGATTTCGGCCAGCATGCTTTCGAACAGCAAGGGTTTTCTGCGCCGCCGCTTCGCGCGCATCTATCCCGGCTTTGTGGTGGCCAGCGCCTTCTGCCTGTTCATCGTGGGGCCGCTCGGAGGAGCCGATCTGAACGCTCTGCGTCCGCAGGAATGGGCGATGGCAGTTTTGAACATAGCGCGACTGCGCCCGCCGCAATTGGATGATGCCTTTGCCGGATCGCATTATGCCGCCCTCAACGGTTCGATGTGGACCATCCGTCTGGAATTCGCCTGTTACCTGCTGACCTGCCTGCTGGGTCTCGTCGGCATGCTGAGACGGCCCCGCCTGATGCTGGGTCTCACCGGCATGCTGGCGCTCACCCATATCTGGGCGCAGGGCCATCCGCTGCCAAACACGCCAAAGGTGGTTGTCGCGCTACTGGGCAAGCCCGAAGATCTGGTCCGGCTCACACTGGCCTATATGGCGGGCAGTTGCTTTCGCCTCGTGTCGCCCGCTTTCAACGGCAGGGTGGCACTGGCGGGGGCGCTCGTGCTGATCCCGGCAATGTTCTCCCATGCGCTCGCCGAAACGGCGCTGGTGCTGCTGGGGGGCTATGGGCTGCTCTGGCTGGCGTTTGGCATCAAGAACCCGCTCTTCCTGCGGATCAATGCCAGAGAGGACATCTCCTATGGGGTCTATCTCTATGCCTGGCCCATCGGCAAGCTGCTGTTCCATTATGCGCCGGGCATGAATGTCTGGCTCAATGCCGCCGTAACGGCCTGCCTCGCGCTGGTGGCGGGCTGGATAAGCTGGAAGCTGGTGGAACAGCCCGCGATGCGTCTGGGTCGAACGCGGCCCTCAGGCCCACAAACCCCCTTGGCCACCCCAAGCCCCCAATTCAGGACCCTGCCTTGATCAAAGATCTGCTCTTTCGCGCAAAATTCTTCCTGCGGCGCAAACGGCAACCCTTCGACCCATGGGTGCGCGAGGAATTTCGCCGGAAATACAATATCGATGTCGGCCTCTATTCCTATGGCTGCTTTGATCGCTGGCGGATTCCGGGGCCTTTGCGGATCGGACGCTATTGCTCGTTTTCCAAGACCTGCCGGGTGGTCGATGCCAATCACGATCTCGATGCCCTCACCACCCATCCTCTCGTCTATGAGGCGCGTTTCGGCGTGGTGGAGGATAATACGATCCATGCCGAAACGCTGGTGATCGAGGATGATGTGTGGATCGGCCATCATGCGATTATCCTGCCGGGATGCAAATTCATCGGGCGCGGAGCAGTGATCGGAGCGGGCTCTATCGTCACGCGCGACGTACCCGCCTACAGCGTGGTGGCAGGCGTGCCTGCTCGCCTCATGCGGATGCGCTTCGATCCCGAAACCATCGCCGCCATCGAGGCCTTGCGCTGGTGGGAAAAGGATCTGCCCGCGCTGGCCGAGATCTGGCGGCGCGACAAACGCGCCATCCTGCATCCCGATCCGGCCAGTCTGGCCGCATTGAACCCCTGAGCATCCCCCTCAACCCAACCACAGGAAAGAGGACCCATGCGCCCCACCTCATTCGGCCTGCTGGACGAAGAGCGCCCCGGCATCATCCGCCCCGCCGCCCCGCCCCGCCTGACACCTGCCCCGGCCGTGCCGCCCCGATTGCCCCCGATGCGGCAAAGGAGGCTGCAATCCTATCTGGCGCTGATGTTGGGCGATGGGCTGGCCATTGTGCTGGGCTATGCCGGAGCCGCACGCCTCGCCCCGCCGCCCCCATTCCATGCCATCGTGCTGGTGCCGATCTACTGGACCATCGCACTGCTCCTGCCCGCCTATGCGCTGGCCACGCTGACCAATCGCCTGCTCGCACCGGGCAAGGCCATCGCCGCCTTGCTGATGGCCCATGCCGCGCTGTTGCTGGCCCATTCGGCCACGCTGCTGAGCCATGATGCGCCGCATCGGGGCAATGATGTGCTGGCGGTGGGCGCGGGGCTGGGGCTGACGATGGCGCTGATGATCGCGCTGCGGCTGATGCTGCGCCCGGTTGTGCGGCGCCGGTGCGGCACCCATGCGCAAAATCTGCTGATCATCGACGATGGCGGCGAAGTGCCCGCCATCCCCCATGGCGTTTGCATCAATGCGCAAGATCATGGCCTGCGCCCCGATCTGGCCGATCCGCATATGCTTGACCGCCTTGGTCGCTATATGGAGGGAATGGACCGTGTGCTGGTCTCCTGTCCGCCGCGCCGACGCGAGGCATGGTCGTTAGTGTTCAAGAGCGCCAATGTCTCGGGCGAAATCCTTGATGCCGATGTGCGGATGCTCGATGTGCTGGGTTCGCGCCGGGGGGCCGATTACGGCGCGCTGGTCGTATCGATCCAGCCTTTGTCGATGAGCCAGCGCGCGACCAAGCGCGCCTTTGACGTGGCGGTGGCGGGCATGGCCATTCTGGCTCTGGCGCCCTTGCTGGCGGTGGTCGCCTTGCTGATCCGGCTGGGCGATGGCGGGCCGGTGCTGTTTGTGCAAAACCGCACCGGGCGCAACAACCGCTTCTTTCCCATCTATAAATTCCGCTCGATGCGGGTGGAGCGATCCGATGCCATGGGCGCGCGTTCGGCCAGTCGCGACGATGACCGCATCACCCCCGTCGGACGCCTGATCCGGCGCAGCAGCATTGATGAATTGCCGCAACTTTTCAATGTTCTGCGCGGGCATATGAGCATTGTCGGCCCACGCCCCCATGCCATTGGCTCGCTGGCAGGCGAGCAATTGTTCTGGGATGTCGACCGGCGCTACTGGCTGCGCCATGCGGTCAAGCCGGGGCTGACCGGGCTGGCCCAGATGCGCGGCCTGCGCGGGGCAACCCAGACCGAAAACGACCTGACGCGCCGCTTGCAGGCCGATCTGGAATATCTGGATGGCTGGACCATCTGGCGCGACATGGCGATCATCCTTGGCACTTTGCGCGTGCTGATCCACGCGCGGGCCTTTTGACGAAGGAGGACCCAATGACCATCAGAACCACCCTGTTTGCCCTGGTTGTCGCGGCCTCCTTCGCCGCGCCCACCCTGTCTTTGTCGCAACCGCCCGTGGCACCCTCGGCTACGGCCGACTTGGCTGGGCTGATGGTCGATCCGGTCACCCCGCTCAAGACCAGGATCATGGGTTATACTGTGACCAGTTTTCCCAAGAGTCGTTGATTCTGGTGATTCTTATTGCGGCGCGGAATATTATTTTCTCAATTCTTTTAAAGACCTGTTCTTGGCATATTTGCCCCTTTTCGCACTCACCGCATAACCCGAAAGACTACGCACTAAACCGAGGGCGCAATAGCCCTGCACCCTCATTGTCCATTACTTTGCCACCCGGATGCCACAATCATCGCAGGCCCTTACGCGGCCCTGTCGATGAAGCTCGACGATTTTGAGCCAGGCGGATGGAGATGTCTTGTTCAATTTGCGTAAGCTGACGGCGACGGTCGCCTTTTTCTTGTCGATTGGCGCCCATGATGGGGCCAGCGCCCAAGGCAATGCTGTATCCACCGGAGTAACGAGCACTGCGGCCAATAATGGAGCACGTAACGGGGCCGTCATCGCCACGGTCAACGGTATCCGGATCTTTGACGAGGATCTCTCGCGCCGCCTTCAGGAAGAACACGGGCCCACCCGCGTTTCGCAGGACGTGCGCCTGCAGACGCTCAAGACCATGATGGCCGAGGTGGCGGTCGATGCCGCCTTTGGCAAGGCAATCAGGAGCGACCCCCAGTTGCAGGCCGCGCTGGAATCCCAGCGGCGCAAATTCGTGCTGGCCGCCTATGACAGCAGCCGCCTGCAAGGGGTGGAGGTTTCCCCGCGCGAGGTGGACGATTTCATCGCCGCCCATCCCGATTATTTCGCCGGGCGGCGCACCTATCACTATTCGCGCGCCGATCTGACCGCCTTGACCCCCAATGCGCAGGCCGAAATGACCAGCCGCCTGCCTGAATGGCGCAAACAGGCCGGGATGACCCCCGGCGAGTTTCAGCTCAATCTGGTCTGGGCGCAAAATCCGGCCTTTCGCATCGGCATGTCGCGAAATTGGGACGGCAGCGAACAGATCCAGCCTGAGGATCTGGCCGTGCTGAAGCAACTCGACGCCGCACCCGGCAAGGTCAGCGTGCAATGCAAGGGCGAGAGCTGCCATCTGCTGGTGCTGCACGGCGCCTATGCCGATCCGGTCGATCCCTCGCTGCTGCGCGAGGCGCTGGCAGCCCAGCTTCGGCAGGTCAAATCGGCGCAGGTGATCGAGCGGGCCAATGCCGAACTGCTGGCCCGCGCCGATGTGAAGGTCGACGATGCCGCCATGGCCGCAGCCATGGCGCGCGCCTCCTCCTCGCTGACCCGTGATGAAAATCCGATGCGGCGGCGACTGATCTGGTCGGCCCAAATCCTGGCCCTGCTGGGGTCGGTAGCCTGCGCGGTGCTGATCTTTACCAAGCAGAACGACAAATATCGCACGCCCTCCTATCTCGTGGTCATCAGTTATGAACGCTATGTGCGCATCACCTGCGCGCTGCTGCTGCCCTTGGGCGTGGGCTTTTTGGGGCTGGTGGTGTTGGGAGCCAACCCCATGGTCAGGCCGGCCATCGACACGCCCGTGATCGCCGGCCTGACCCTTTGCGCGGCGGGTCTGGCGGTAATGACATGGCGTCATGCACGCGATCTGCGCCTTGCGATGCGCCGCCGCCGCTATGGCCTGGTGCTGCTGCTGGCCGCCCAGGGCGCCTTGCTGGCCAGTGTGTTCTGATGGGGCGGGCCTCTCTTGAAAGCACGCCTAAATCAAGCATGGCGGCCACCGCCACATCGAGCTTTGCCGCCCATGCTCCGCGCATCCTGACCGCGCTGGGCCAGATCGCGTTGCTGGGGCTGGTCGTGTTGGCCTCGGACACGAAATATGCCAACCCCAACCTGTCGGGCAGTCTGCTGCAACAGGTGCTGACGTGGCTTCCCGCTCTCATTCAAGGGCTGGTGCTGGGCGGAGCGGCGGGGCTGGTCCATGCGGCCATGGGCGATGCGGGATTGATCGGGCGCGTGCTGAATGCCCCGGTGCCGCGCGCTCTGGCGCTGGGGCATGGCGCTATCGGCCTGATGCTGGTGGCCGGATCGGTGATAAGCCCGCCGCTGATGGCGCTCGACACATCCGGCCTGAACGCGGCCCAGTTGTTCTATCTGGCCGCCCCGGCGCTGTGGCTGGCCTATCTGGCCACGGGTTGGCTGGTCGCGATCCCGGCCGGGGCGCTTGATGGCGGGCGGCGTCTGGGCGACATACTCGCGCTTTGCGGCGCCATCACGCTGGCAATGTTCGCGTGGCATTATGTGGACCGCACGCAAAGCGCCAATTCCTATGCGATCACCGACGCCTGCGTCACCATCGCCTCTTGGTTCAGCCTGCTGGCGGGCAACCCCATCCACCCGATCGGCATCAACGAGCGGGGATGGCCGCTCTATCAGACCGGCGACATTACCGTGTCGATCGCCCCGTCCTGCGCCGGGATCGAGGGGCTGTTGCTGACCACCGCATTGCTGCTCACGCTGGTCGCGCTGGAGCGCCGCCGCCTGTATGTGGGCCGCGCGCTGGCGCTGATCGTGGTGGCGGCAGGGTTGACCTTTGTCATCAACGCGCTGCGTCTGGCGATGTTGTTTTATATTGGCGATCACTGGTCGCCGCAAATCGCGGTCAACGGGTTTCACAGCAATTTCGGCGTGCTGACGCTGGTGGTGGTCTGCGCCGGTTTTACCATGGCGATCCGCCGTTTTGCCAGTCGGACGCCGGTTGACGGTCAGACGCACGCGCAGCAAGTGGCCCCTGCCCCCGCCTATGCTCCCGCCCCAACCGGGCATCACAACATTCGCCTGATCGTGCCGCAAATGGCGATGATCGCCTGCCTGCTGCTGCTGGGGCTTATCTCGGGCGAATTCGACTGGCCCTATCCGATCGGCGTCATCGTCGTGGGTGCTGTGCTGTGGCGGATGAAAGATCTGCGTCCGCTGGCCGGGTGGCAGGTCACGCCTTTGCCGGTGCTGGCCGGGCTGGTCGCCTTTGCCCTGTGGATCGCGCTGGTGCCTGCCGATCCGCTGGTCTCGGCCCGTTTCGAAGATACGCTTTTCGGTGTGCCCGTTGTGGCAAGCTGTCTCTGGCTGGCGTTTCGTCTGGCCGGATCGGTGCTGCTGGCGCCGCTGGTGGAGGAGATGGCCTTTCGCGGCTTTCTGCTGCCCTGGCTGGCGGACCGCGCACAGATCACCCTTCCCCGCCCGATCGCCCGCGCCGGCGCTTTGCTGGCAACGTCGATCGTCTTTGGCCTGGTGCATGCAGACGTTTTGGCGGGGATTGCAGCAGGCCTGGTCTATGGCGCAGTCCAAATGCGCCGTGGCCAATACGCCGACGCAATACTGGCGCATTGTGTGACCAATTCATGCCTGTGCCTGTATGCCCTATCCACCGGCCAATGGAATTACTTGTAATTCCCCCGGCCAACCACCCAACCATCGGGAGATTTTCATGAAAAATGGAATCTTTGCAAGGCTGGCGGCGCTGTTTTTCCTGGCGCTTGCTGTTGCCTTTCCGTCGATGGCGTCGGCAGCAACCACACCGCTGTTTGACTTCACCGACTACACCTACTCGCGTAATACCTACAACAACAAGACCGCGCCGCTCTCGTCGACCGATACTCTGATTTCGGCGGCGGCCACCAAGACCAACGCCAGCAGGAGCTCGGTCACGGGCGTCAGCTATACGGCGCTGGCCAACGGGTTGTTCAGCTTCGATTATTCGGTGGTGACCAACTCGACCTCGGCGGTCAATTATACGCTCAACTTTGTGGTGAACGGTGTTTCGACGGCTCTTACCGGCTCGTCGGGCAACTATTCGTACAATCTGAGCGAAGGCGATACGTTTGGCTGGCTGCTGACCTATACCAAGGGCAGCACCAACTCGACGGCGACCCTGAACATCACCAACTTCACCACGACCGTGGCCGCGCCGGAAATCGACGGCGCCAAACTGCCGCTGGCGTTGTTGCTGATGGTCCTGCTGCTTATCGCAGGCCGTCATCGCATGAAGGCAAAGGGTCTGGCCGCCTGATAGGGTGACCTGCTCCTTGCACGACATGTCTGTCTGAAGAGGGCATCGCGGGGGTTATTCCCTTGCGGTGCCCTTTTTCCTTACTGGGACTTTTCATGATCAGAACCCGCCTCGCCTGCCTGCTGGCCCTTGCCGCCGGCGTATCATGCACGGTGTCCGGCCCATCGCCCGCCGCATCGCGCGGATGGCGCCCCGACAGCCCCCGCCTCGGCATCAACCTGTCTATGCTGGGTAGCCCCTTTCCCGAAATCCCCTTTGTCGATGTGTTCAAGCAATTCGATCCGTGGATCATCCGGGGCACGGCCTTTCGGGGCAAGACCACGCTGGCCAATGGCTGGATCACCGAGCTGGCCGAAGGGCAAAGCGCCCATGCCTGCGCCTTTCAGCGCTTTAATCAGGGGCATTATCCGGCGGGCCTCTACACGGTGCTCTATGACGGGCGCGGCGAACTGACCGCGCGGGGCAGCCTGCGGATCGTGGAGGACCGCCCCGGCCGCCTGCTGATCGATGTCACGCCCAGCGCCGATCCGGCCAAAAGCGGCATCTGTCTGGTTGAAAACGCCACGGCGCCCGATGACCCCATCCGCAACATCCGCGTCATCCTGCCCGGTTTTGAACAGACCTATCGGCGCGATCCCTTCTATCCGCCCTTTCTGCGCGCGCTCAAACCCTTTGGCACGATCCGGTTCATGCCATGGGCCGGCATCGCGCGATCCGAAGTGGTGGAATGGGCCGACCGCCGCCCCGCCGATTACGCCACGCAGGCACTCAGCTTTTCACCCACGACCGAGCCAGTGACGCGCACCGGCGTGGCGTTGGAATATCAGATCGCTCTGGCCAACCGGATGGGGGCCGATCCATGGCTCAACGTGCCTGTCCGCGCCTCGGACGATTACATCCGCCAGATGGCCACCTATGTTCATGCCCATCTGCGCCCCGACCTGCATCTTTATATCGAATTTTCCAACGAGATCTGGAACGGTCGCTTTGCCTCCGACTATCGCTATGCCCGCGAAATGGGCGCGAGCATGGGCCTGGACAGCAGGCGCGATCAGGCCAATGCCGGGCTCTATTGGTATGCCTTGCGCGCCACGCAGATGTTCGACATCTGGAATGCAGTCTATGGGCGCGACGCGCGCAAAATCGCCCATGTCATCGCCGGACAGCAAAACTGGCCGCGCGAGGCCGAGATCATCCTCTCCTATCGCGACACCTATCGCCGGGCCGATGTGCTGGCGGTGGGCGGCTATGTCTCGCCCTATCCCTATCGCGACATGGCCAAGCCTGAAACCGCCGCCCAGATCGCCACGCACACCCCGGCGCAGGTGCTCGACAGCCTGAACACGGCGATCGCCGCATCGGGCGCATCCATCGCCATCCACCGCGACATCGCGCGCCGCTATGGTCTGGGAATGGTCGTCTATGAAGGCGGCACTGATTTCGAAACAGGCATGGTTCCAAACGCGTCACGGGCCAAAATCGACGCCCTGTTCGCCGCGGCACAGGCTGATCCGCAGATAGGTCCGGCCTATCGCCGCCTCCTCGACATCCAGTTCGCGCAAGGGACCACGCTGTTCAATCACTTTTGCGATGTGATGCCGCCCGCCGCCGGGGGCCATGGCCTGCTCAACTGGCAGGACCAGCCGTTGGCCACCTCCGTTAAATATCAGGTGCTCAGCGGCTATTTCGCCCGCAAGCGCTGAGCATCAGTTGCGCCCTTCGGCCTCCCACGCGCTGCCCAGACCCAGCCGGGCATAATCGGGCTGGGCCACGGCGGGGCCGCGAAAGCGGGGGGCCGAACGGGCGGCATCGCGCGCCGTTTCACGCGCCGGGCTGCCTGCCGCGGGGGTCCGGGGCGCGATGCGATTGTCCATGACGAAACCTTTCCTTGGAACGGCCCGCGCTCGTGCAGGCTGCTCGCTGTGCAAAAGGAAAGTCTAGAATTCATGGCTTTGGGGACAATCAGGCCCATCGCCAAAGGGATAAGCCCAAAGGGCTAATACCCCTGCCCTGCGGTTTAGATGCCGGGCTGGATAGAGAATGCGATCCTGTTTTATGATGCCAAGCCGCCAGATCATGCGCTGATGCCGACCTGGCGGATCGTCCCGCAGGGAAAATCACATCACCTTAAACGCGCTATAAGCGCCAGAATAGCCTTCGCCGCTAGCTGCCGCGCAGCAGTCATCGAAGGTCCCGGACGCCCCCGCGATCAGATTCAGCTGCGTCTGCATACCCGTCATCGCTTGAATCTGGCCATACACAACATCCTCCATGTTGCCCCCGTCCCGCCCACCAAATACAAGGGCCGCCGCCTTGTCGGCGAGGAGTGTTGAAATCACATGAGCCAGTTCTGGAGTCCGTTGGTCCACTGCCTGTCGCCCTATGTTCCGGGCGAGCAGCCGCGCGTTGAGGGCCTCATCAAACTCAACACCAATGAATTGCCCTTTGGCCCCTCGCCCGCCGTGGCGGGGGCGATTGAGGCAGCGGCGCGGGAGGGTTTGCAGCTCTATCCCGATCCGCAGTCAGGCGCTTTGTGCGAAGCTTTGGCGGCCTATCACAGGGTGCCGCGCGATCATGTGTTCGTGGGCAACGGCTCGGACGAGGTGCTGGCCCATGCCTTTGCCGGTTTGCTCAAGCATGACGCCCCGCTGCTGTTTCCCGACATCACCTATAGTTTCTATCCCACCTATTGCCGCCTGTTCGACATTGCCTATGAAACGGTGCTGCTCGATGGCGCAATGCGGATCTCGGTCGAGGACTATCGCCGCCCGGCCGGAGCCGTGATCCTGCCCAATCCCAATGCGCCCACCGGGGTCGGTATCGCTCTGGAGGCCATCGAGCAGCTGCTGGCCATGCATCCCGATGCGCCGGTGGTGATCGACGAGGCCTATGTTGATTTCGGCGCGCAGAGCGCCCTGCCCCTGATCGCGCGCCATCCCAACCTGCTGATCGTGCGCACCATGTCAAAATCGCGCGGGCTGGCGGGCCTGCGGGTCGGCTATGCGCTGGGCCAGCCTCATCTGATCGAGGCGCTGGTGCGGGTGAAGGACAGTTTCAATTCCTATCCCCTCGACCGTCTGGCGCAAGCAGGGGCGCTGGCCTCACTGGCCGACGAGGATTATTTTCAGCAAGGGCGCGCAGCGATCATCGAAAATCGCGCGCGGCTGGTGACGGGGCTGGAGTGCCTTGGCTTTGCCGTCCTGCCCTCGCAGGCCAATTTCGTTTTTGCCCGCCATAGCTCGCGCGGCGGGGCGGAACTGGCGCAGGCCCTCCGGGCGGAAAAGATCCTCGTGCGCCATTTCAACGCGCCCCGGATCGATCCATTCCTGCGCATCACCGTGGGCAATGGCGATCAGGTTTCCGCGCTGTTGCAGGCGCTGAAGGGCATCCTGAGCCGTTAAATCCCCTGCCAGACATCGGCCATCAGGCCCCGCAGCCATTGCGAGACCTGATCGGCATCGCCATCGCGCCGCCAGCACAGCGTCACCTCATAGGGTTCGAGCGCCAGCGGCGGTGCAAAGGTGGCCAGCCCCGTCGAGCGCGCAAGCGCCAGCGCCGCATGGGTGGGCAAGGTGGCGATCCAGCCCGACCCCTGCAGGAACGGCGGCAGCGCGGCAAATTGCGTCAGCGCGGTAATCACCCGCCGCTTGCGCCCCAGAGCCTGCAATGCCTCGTCAATGAGGCCGCTGCGCCCGGAATAGGACACAAGCACATGCGGCAGCGCGATATAGCTCTCTACAGTCAGCGGAGCGGCATTGGCAAACGGATCGGCAAGCGGGTCGGCAAGGCATAGGTAGGAGGACTGGCCAATCGCCTGACAACGGATCGCCTGCCCGCGCCCCTGCGCCCTCCCCCCGGCGATCATCGCCATGTCGATCTCGCGCGATTCCAGCATCGCGGCCGCCGTCCGGCTGTTGCATTGGCGAAAGATCACCGAGGCTTGCGGCGCCTCGGCCAGCAGGCGGCGGACCAGCGCGGGGCCGCAGGCCAGCATGAAATCATCCGACATGCCCACCACCAGCGCCCGCGCCACGCCCTCGGGCACAAAGGGCGACAGCGGCGTCAGGGCCTCGCTCATCCGATCCAGCGCAGCGCTCAGCACCGGGGCCATGGCAATGGCGCGCGGGGTCGGCTCCATGCCCATGCGCGTGCGCACAAAGAGCGGATCATCGGTGATCGCCCGCAGCCGCGCCAGCGCGCCGCTCACCGCCGACTGGCTCAGGTTCAGGCGGATGGCCGCGCGCGACACGCTGCGCTCCTCCCATATCGCCAGAAAGCTGGTGGCGAGGTTGAGATCGAGACGAGCAATATCGTTCAAACCGATAATCTTCTTCATGAAATGCGGTTTGCCCGATGATGGGTCTTTGCGTCAAACTGTACCGGCCACTTCGCAAAGGATATTTCATGCGCCAGCATCGCGTCGCCGTCGTTCAGGCCGGCAGCCAGTTGTTCAACACCCCCCTCACCCTCGAACGCATGGCCGCCCATTGCGAGGCGGTGAAACAGGAAGGCGCGCAACTGGCCGTATTCCCCGAGGCCTATATCGGCGGCTATCCCAAAGGGCTGGATTTCGGTGCAAGGATCGGCACGCGCACGCCCGAGGGGCGCGAGGACTATCTGCGCTACTGGCGCGCGGCCATCGAGGTGGATGGGCCGGAATGCCGTATCATGGGCGGCTTTGCCGCTGAGATGAAAGCGTATCTGGTGGTCGGCGTGATCGAGCGCGAGGGGACCACGCTTTATTGCTCGGCACTGTTTTTCGGACCTGATGGCGCATTGATAGGCAAGCATCGCAAGCTGATGCCCACGGCCAGCGAACGTCTTGTCTGGGCGCAGGGCGATGGCTCCACCCTGCCCGTCATTGAAGCGCCTATGGGGAGGATCGGTTCGGCAATCTGCTGGGAAAATTACATGCCGCTGCTGCGCCAGACGATGTATGCCAAGGGCGTCGATCTGTGGTGCGCCCCAACCGTCGACGAGCGCGAGATCTGGCAATCCTCGATGCGTCATATCGCCTATGAAGGGCGGATGTTCGTGCTGAGCGCCTGCCAATATATGACCCGCGCCGATGCGCCCAAGGACCATGCCGGTTTTGTCGAGATGGCTCAGGATACGGAGTTGATAAAAGGCGGCAGCATGATCGTCAGCCCGATGGGCGAGATTTTGGCCGGGCCTCTGCGCGGGCGTGAGGGCGTGTTGGCCGCAACCATCGATATGGAGGATGTGGTGCGCGCGCGCTATGATCTGGATGTGGCGGGCCATTATGCGCGGCCCGACGTGTTTTCACTGCATCTCGATGCTGCGGCAAAACCGCATCTGCATAAGGTCGCCTCAGCCTAAACGGTCGCCAAGCCGCGCGATCAGATCCATCTTTTCATGCAGGATGGCCAAAATAAGCGTTAGCGGTGCGAGAGCCCCACGTTGACGCTGCTGGTTATCGGATTTCGACGTTTCGGGCGCCGCCGATGCGGACGTGAAGCATCTCGACCAGCTCTGGAACGACCTTCCATGACTGAGCCAGGATTTCGTCGGCCTGGCCACGTAGTGCGTTCTGGCGTTGATCCTCAGGCATCATTGTCGTGCAATGGCCGAGGATGGGGGCCAGTGGGTGGCCGATTTCCGGATTGGATATGCAGCAGATAGCGCGGGTACTCGGCCCGATCCTGCCCGGCCTCGAAGGCCACTTTCTCATGCTCGCGCGCGAGGGTGGGCAGCTTGAGGGCCTTCAGGTGGTTGGTCAGCAGCACAGAGGGCGGCAGACTGCGAGCATTTTGTTTGACATAAAACTATAATTAAGCCAATGTGCGGTTAAATGGTTTCGGGAAGAGGTCAAACCAATGAATTTTGAACGCAAGAACCCGATCACGGGTGAGGTGGCGTCGATCGCCCATGCCATGAAGGCCACTGACATTCCTACCCTTGCGGCGCGTGCTGCGGCGGCGCAGCCTGCCTGGGGCGCGATGGGTCCGAACGCGCGGCGCGCGGTGCTGCAGAAGGCGGCCGATGCGCTTGCAGCCAAGAAGGATGACTTCGTCGCCGCGATGATGGGCGAGATCGGCGCGACGGCCGGCTGGGCGATGTTCAACCTTGGCCTGGCCGTTTCCATGGTGCGCGAGGCAGCGAGTCTGACCACCCAGATTTCGGGTGAAGTGATACCCTCGGACAAGCCCGGCTGTCTGGCGATGGCGCTGCGTGAACCGGTGGGCGTGATCCTGGGCATTGCGCCGTGGAATGCGCCGATCATCCTTGGCGTGCGCGCGATTGCCACGCCTTTGGCCTGCGGCAATGCGGTGATTTTGAAGGCCAGCGAACAGTGCCCGCGCACCCATGCGCTGATTATCGAGGCATTTGCCGAGGCCGGTTTCCCCGAGGGCGTGGTCAATGTCGTCACCAATGCGCCTGCCGATGCTGCAGACGTGGTGGGCGCGCTGATCGATGCCCCGCAAGTCAAGCGCATCAATTTTACCGGCAGCACCGCCGTTGGCCGCATCATCGCCAAGCGCGCGGCCGAGCATCTCAAGCCCTGCCTGCTTGAACTGGGCGGCAAGGCGCCTTTGGTGATCTGCGCGGACGCGGACCTTGACGAGGCGGTCAAGGCGGCCGCTTTCGGGGCCTATATGAACCAGGGTCAGATCTGCATGAGCACCGAGCGGATTATCGTGGTGGACGCCGTGGCCGATGAATTTGCCGAGAAATTCGCCGCCAAGGTCAAGACCTTGACCGCGGACGATCCGCGTCTGGGCAACACGCCGCTGGGCGGGGTGGTCGATGCCAAAACGGTGGCGCATTGCCTCAGCCTTGTGGACGATGCTGTGGCCAAGGGCGCGGTGCTGCTGACGGGCGGGGAAACCACGCTCAATGTCGTGATGCCCGCGCATCTGGTCGACAAGGTCACGCCGGAGATGAAGCTGTTCCGCGATGAGAGCTTCGGCCCCGTCGTCGGCATCATCCGCGCGCGCGATGAGGCCCATGCGATCGAGCTGGCCAATGACACCGAATATGGCCTCTCGGCGGCCGTCTTCACGCGTGACATCGCCAAGGGCCTGCGCCTGGCCAAGCAGATCAAGAGCGGCATCTGCCACGTCAACGGCCCGACCGTCCATGACGAGGCCCAGATGCCCTTCGGCGGCGTCGGCGCCTCAGGCTACGGCCGCTTCGGCGGACGCCAGGGCATCGACAGTTTCACCGAGACACGGTGGATCACCGTCGAAACACAAAACGGGCATTTCCCGATTTGATGCGGGACGGCGCGAAACCGCGCAAGTGCTGACACCGGCTTGCCCAATGCCTCAAGCTGATGCCGCCTGAACTCATCGAAGGCCTCGACCATCATAGACGGATGGCCGGGGCCTTTTCTTTTCGATGTAGGCGGATTTTCTCCTCACACCATAGTCGCCGTGGCGTAACTCTCGCCGAAACATTGAAGTATGGTGACAAATCGAGAGGAGCACAGCGGCCCCTCTCGATGAATTTCAGATTGTCACCCCTTGACACGCAGCGTCAGATACCACTGACGCGGCGGGCTATAGGTTGCCGAAACAAAGCCGATCTGGCCAAGCCCCGACTGGTCGAAGCCACCTGTGACATAGCGCTTGTCGGTCATATTCTGCACGCCAAAGGTCAGTCCGACGCGGTCATCTTTAGCGGTGTAAGAAATCGAACCATTGAGCAATCCGACATTGCCCGACTGCAAATAGGGCGAGTTTTCAGCATCGGGGTGGCTGTTGCTCTTGTAGGTATAATCAAGGTTCGTCGAAATGGCTTTGCCATCGCCCAACTCGTGGTGCCACAGGCCGCCAAGGGTTGCCGACCATTTGGGCGTATTAACCAGCGCGCTCTGCACCGAATAGGTCACGCCCGGCGCCAGATAGGTGTAATGGGCATCCATATAACCAAGGCTGGCATTGATCGAGAATTCGCCGAATTGGCCTTGCGCCTCGGCTTCCGCGCCGCGGATCAGCGCCTTGCCGGCATTCTTGATAACCGGCGAAATCCCGACAAACTGGGTCACCTGAATATCGGTGTAATCGGTGTTGAAGGCCGCAATGTTCAGGCGCAGTTTGCGGCCCAAAAGAGTGCTTTTCAGGCCGATTTCATGCGTTTGGGCCTTTTCGGGCTTGAAGGTCAGTTGCGAGATGTCGTTAGGCGGGCTGATGACATCGGTCAGGCGCGCGGTCCATCCGCCCGACTTGAAGCCTTGCGAATAGGAGTAATATGTCATGATCGCCGGGGCCAGCTTGTATTCCAGGCCCGCCTTGATCGAGGCATTGGAGAAACTCTGGCGATTGACGCCCAGCGGGAAGATCCGCGTGGGATCGCTGGGATCGGGCAGCAAAGCCTTGGCCGCCACAGGAAGCGGCAGATTGGGGTCATAGCCGCGCGAACGCAGGAAGAAGGAATTGAGATCCTTCTGCTGTCCTTCAAACCGCTTGTTTTCCTTGGTGTAACGCACGCCAAAGGTGACCCCCAGACGATCGGTCACATCAAAATGCTCATGTGCGAAGGCGGCATAGGCATCATTGCGGAAATAATTGCGGCCATAGATCTGCACCAGACCTTCGCCCAGCACAGGCATATCGGTCAAATTGCCGGTTTCGTTGAAATAATAAAGACCCGCAACGCTCTTCAGGCGATTGTCAAATGCCGAGCTGATGAGCTGGATTTCCTGCGAAGTCTGCGCCTGATTCATCGTGAAGGACGCATCGCCTGCGCCAAAAGGCGTGCCTGCGTTTTCGCTGCCAAATGAGGAATGCAGTTCGCGGTAGGCCGAAATCGACTTGATCGCGGCATTGGGTGAAAGCGTCCAGTCAACCGTGGCCGAGCCGCCCCATGTCTTGAGCTTGTCGTAATTGCTGCCGCGGGCATAGGTAGTGTCAATGTTGCCCGTTACGAAGGCATCGCTGATGAACAGCCGATTGGTGGCCCCATAAAAGCTGGTGCCCACCGTGCCGCGCTTGCTGCACAAAAAGGCTGGCGCCGCACCGGCAACGCAACCGTTATAGGCTGAAAAGAGCGTACCGTCGCTGCCCCCGCCAAATGTCTTGATCAGTGTGATCGGGCGGGCGCCCTGATCGACATGCGTGTAATCGCCTTCCAGCAGCACATTCAGGTCCGGGTTAACGATCCACTTGAGCTTTCCGCGCAAATTGACCTGATTTTCATCCCCGCGCGTGGTCCCGCCACTCTGATTGCCGGCCGTGACATAGCTGCCCAGATCGTTGACCGTGCCGGCAGCGCCCGGAAAGGCAATCTGCCTTTGATAGCCGTCGCGCTTTTTGACCGAGAAGGATACCTGCGAAAGCAGTTTGTCCGCCACAAGCGGCAGGTCAACCGAGCCGCGCACATCGGTGCGGCTGAAGCTGCCCACGGTGGCATCAAAGCCATAGCGGAAGTTTTTGTCGGGCGCGCGCGTGGTGATATTCAGCGCGCCGCCGATCGTGTTGCGGCCAAACAGCGTGCCCTGCGGGCCTTTGAGCACTTCCATCTGCTGCAGGTCGAGCAGGTCAACCACCGCGCCCAGCGAACGCGCAAAATAGACGCCGTCGATATAGACACCCACGCCCGGCTCGAGGTTGAAGGAGAAGTCATTCTGGCCAATGCCGCGGATCGATGCAGCCAGAATCTGGGAGGAGCCAGCAAAAGCAGCGCTGGTCTTGATTTCGACGTTGGGTGTGAACGCCGCCACTTGGCTGATCTTGCCAAGGCCGCGCCGCTGCAGCGATTCTCCGCTGAAGGCGCTGATAGCGATGGGAACCTTTTGAATGTTTTCAGTGCGATGCTGCGCAGTTACAACGATCTCGCCGACCTCGGCTCCCTTCTTGGGCGCTTCTTCCTGCGCTTGCGCTTGCCCAGCCAAAGAGCAAAGACCACCGAGAATTGAACACATTAGCAGTGTGTGCTTCCTCATAAATCCCCCTGAATCATAGTGCAACCGTCCATGCGGCGGGGCGATCATGAGTGATAATGCGGTCCGGTAATTGCTCAGGGCGAGGCTATTTTTTGACTGCAAAGGAACAGGGATTCCGGCGCCTGCCCCCAATGCCTCTTTCGACGCAATGGCTCAGCCAACATGCGCAGCCTTCTTCACGGACTAAAAGCGAGAAAATCATAAAATCGTTCGTTATCTTGCATTTCAGCAATTGAGATTTTGATTTTGAATAGGATTTTTGTTAAATAAAATCAAATGTTTATATTAATATTAGGTGCGCCCTATCGGCAAAATCGAGATGATAAATCGGCCTTGATATAGTTTTGTTTCAAACTATATTGACGCAGAACGCCACAGGAAAACACTATGAGCCGCGAACCCGCGCAAAATGCGCCCGCTGTCACCGAGGTCGATGGTTTTGACGCCCATACCGCGATCCGAACCCAGCCGCGAAACGGCAAGCTCTGTCTCTATGAACCGAGCATTTGTCCGGCGCTCATTACCAAGGGCTCAGGGTCGCTCTGAGCGGCAGCCTACCCAGATTGTCTAGTCACGCCGCTTCACACAGGCACCTCGGGCATTGTCTGAAACGCGCATCAAACCTCGGGATTTTCTATGTACACCACGTCCAGCGCCTTTCTCGACGCCCTCATTGAACATGGGGTTTCCTATATCTTCGCCAATCTGGGCAGCGATCACCCTGCCCTTGTCGAGGCGATTGCCGAGGCGCGCGCTGCCGGACGCAAAATTCCAGACGTGGTGACCTGCCCCAATGAAATGGTAGGCATGAGCGCGGCGCATGGTTTCTGGCAGGCCAGTGGCGTAGCGCAGGCTGTGGTTGTACATGTGGAATGCGGTACGCAGGCTCTGGCAGGCGCCGTACACAATGCAGCCAAGGGGCGTGTGCCAATGCTGATCTTTGCCGGTGCATCTCCCTTTACGCAGCATGGTGAAATGAAAGGGAGCCGAAATGAATTCATCCAGTGGATTCAGGATGTTCACGATCAGCGCGGACTGGTCCGCGGCTATATGCGCTATGACAACGAACTGCGCACTGGCAAGAATGTGAAGGAACTGGTCCACCGCGCTCTCCAATTCGCCAATTCCGATCCCAAAGGGCCGACATACCTGATGGGCGCGCGTGAGGTGATGGAAGAGGAAGTCACGCCCACCCCCGATGATGCCGCGCGCTGGAAAGCGATCGAGCCGGCCGCGCTTGGGATGTCATCGCTCGACGCTATCGGATCAGCCCTGCTGTCGGCCAAGCGCCCACTGATCGTCACCTCATTTGTGGGCCGCAATCCGGCAGCGGTCACTCCATTGGTCCGCCTCACCGAAAAGCTTGGGATTGGCGTGCTGGAGTCGGTGCCCAACGCTATGAATTTCCCCCATGATCACCCGCTCTATCTGGGCAATCAGTGGAACCAGCCCCGGCAAAATCAGGATCTTGCCGAAGCCGATGTCATTTTGGTGATCGACAGCGATGTCCCCTGGATCCCCACCGTGTCCAAACCGGCCGACGATGCCCGCATTTTCCACATCGACGTGGACCCCTTGAAGGAACAGATGCCTTTGTGGCGCATTGACGCCGAGGCCGTCTGCCGCGCGGATGCGGCCACGGCGCTTGAGCAGTTGCTGCATTGGCTGGACGGCAAGATGGTGGATGCGGCGCAGGTGGCGGAGCGCCAGCAACATTACGCGGACCGTCACGCGGAACGCGATGCCGAGCTGGGCGCATTGGAGGCGATGCCAAGCGGCACAATCACGCCCGAATATTTCGTTTCCCGACTGCGCGCGGCGCAGGATGATGAAATGCTTTTCGTGAACGAGGCGATCTCGAATTACCACACCGTGTTCAACCATCTCAGCCTGAACACGCCCGGCCAGATCTTCACCAGCGGCGGTGGATCGCTGGGCTATAATGGCGGCGCGGCCATCGGCGTCAAGCTGGCCCGGCCCAATGCGACCGTTGTGGCGCTGACAGGTGATGGTTCCTTCATGTTCACAGTGCCGAGCTCGGTGCACTGGATGGCGCGGCGTTATGAGGCACCTTTCCTTCAGGTGATCTTCAACAACCGAGGATGGAAATCGCCCAAGCTTTCGACACTGGCGGTTCATCCGAACGGCTATGCGGCGCATGCCAATGGCCTTGACACCTCTTTTGACCCGGCCCCCGATTATGTCGGCATTGCAAAGGCCTCTGGCAATGCGTGGGGCCGCCAGATCGTTGACCCGGTGCAGGTGGATGAAGCCATTGCCGAAGCGCTCAGGGTGGTGCGTGAGGAAAAGCGTTGCGCCGTGCTTGACGTTTGGCTGGATCACCACTGAGATGGCCCTGCCCCGCCCCCTTCCGACGGTTGACGATTATCGTCATGAAGCCAAGCGCCGCCTGCCACGCATGGTCTATGATTATGTGGAAGGCGGCGCGGGATCCGAGCGAGGTCTTGACCGCAATCGTGACGCCTTCGCCAAATATTTGTTAAGCCCGCGTCGGCTCGTCAATGTGCAGCAACGCAGGCAAAGTGTTGCTCCGCTGGGTTCTTCCTGGGCAACCCCTTTTGCGGTTGCCCCGATGGGGCTGAATGGGGTCGTGCGGCCAGGCGGTGATCTGGCGCTGGCTAAGGCCGCGGCGCGGATGGGCATCCCCTTTTGCCTTTCGACCGCATCTACGAGCACGATTGAGGAAGTGGCAGCGGCCACCTCCGGCGAAATATGGTTCCAGCTCTATGTGGTGCAGCGCAAGCTCGCGGAGGATCTTGTCCGTCGGGCCGCGGCGGCCGGATGCACTACACTGGTGCTGACCGTCGATGTGGCGGTCAATGGTGAACGCATACGCGACAAACGCAGCGGTTTTGGCGTGCCCTTTCGCTATACGCCGCGCATTATGTGGGACGCGGCCACCCATCCAGTGTGGAGCCTGCGTCAGGTTCTCGCCGGATTGCCCGAACTGGCCCATTTCCGTGTCGCGGGCACGGGCGATGTCGAGGCGCAGGCAGCATTGATGGGCCGCCAGATGGACGCAAGTTTTGATTGGGAAGCACTGGCCGCGCTGCGAGACGCCTGGCAGGGCAAGCTTTTGGTCAAGGGCATTCTTGCTCCTGACGACGCCAGCCATTGCGAGAAACTGGGTGTGGACGGCCTCATCATTTCCAACCATGGCGCCCGTCAGATCGAGGATGTGATGGCCCCCGTCGATGCATTGCCCGCCATTCGGCGCGCTTGCCAACTGCCCTTGCTGCTCGATAGTGGCATTCGCCACGGCGCAGATGTCGTTAAGGCTATGGCGCTGGGAGCGGCTGGGGCGCTGATCGGTCGACCTTTGCTTTACGGCCTGGCGGCGCGTGGCGAACGCGGAGCTGACGAGATACTTGCCTTGCTGCGTCAGCAAATCGACAATACGTTGGCGCTGATCGGATGTCCCGACATCGGAATGCTGGATGAAACCTATATCGCGTAGAGGGGTTTAACCCTTGATCCGCTGATTGCGGAATTCACGCGGGCTCATACCAAAACGACTGCGAAAAGCACGGCTGAAATGGGCGGAATCCTTGAATCCGCATTCATAGGCGATGGTCGTGACCGATTTTTGCACGGTCACGACCTGACCCAACTGTCTTTGCGCCTCGATCAGGCGGCGGTCCCAAATCGTATCAGACAGACTGGACCCGCGCTCGGAAAACAACTTGCGCAGATAGCGGTCCGAAATACCCAGGCGGCGGGCGATATAGTCGCAATTGAGCTCTTCATTGCCCAGCTCATCCTCCACCAGACGGATCACACGTTGAACCAGCAAATGGCGAGGTTCGCTCATTCGGTCGACCGGATGCTCGCCCGCCGCCTCAGTCAAAGCTGCCGCAATCAGCGCAAGCATGGTGGTATTGAGCTGCCTGACCCCATGATCGCCTATCTCATCAAACTGAGACAGCGTTTCCTCAATCAGCATCGATGCAATGCGGCCCGTCCCACGCCGGCCCGAAACAGCCAAAGCCGTCAGATTGCTGATGTCGCTGACATGGCGGGCAAAGCGGCTGCGCTCGATCCGCACAACATTCATTTCAAAGGGCCGGTCAAGCACCATCTGATAGGGCGTGGTGGTGTCATAAATTGCAAAATCACCCGCCTGCAAACGCGCCTCGCGCCCGCCCTGAACCAAGGTCGAGCTGCCCGAAACGACCTGACTGAGCAGCACGAATTCCTCAGTCGCTTTGCTTGCCCGTTGCCGGTCGCGTGTAACCTGATGCGGGGTGGCGGCCACCTTGATCATGCGCAGATCGCGCATCGGAAGAGACAAGATCGTACCGTGAAACGGGGAATTGCTGGGTTTGGCGCAGTCCAGATCAACCACAGCATCGCACACCGCATCGCGCCAATGAGAGAAATCGGACGACTCGTTACGGAATGTATCTGATGCCAAGCCCATTTTTCACTCCCTGCTACGCACACGTATTTCACTTCAAAACCGCCAAAGTTCTGAAACAAATGCCATTCGCCTGCGAAGCTTATCATTTGGGTTGCCCCGACCACCTCATTTACCGGATGGTTTGATGCCCAACATAACCGCAAGGCGCCCGCAACGCAATCTTTCCGGCATTGCAATGGTGCAACACAAAGAACATTTCCCGAAATTTGCCCGATTGCATGTGCTTGAGCGCCGCATAGGTGTGATGCGCTCCTCATGCCTCATCGGCGCCTCTGCATAGGTAGTGGGTCAGGCCCTGTGCCGGAATAGACCAGATTTCGTTCCGCCCGCCAAAATCCCTCCGTCCAATTCCACGTTAGACCTGCTCGGAGAAAAGCCGCGCGCGGATCTCAAGCAAGACGCGGCGTACAAGTCTGTGTCCCTATTTCCGCCAACCGGGGGCGCGGAGCGGGAGTGATAATGGCTATCCGAATTGAGGGATTTTTATGAAGCAGACCTTTATAGTTACGCTGCTTGCAAGCAGCGCGCTGGCTTTCCCGGCGACGGCGGCCATGGCGCAGGAAACCACGGCTGCGCAGGGCGCTGCGACATCGACGCCTGGCGAAATCGTTGTGACGGGGACGCGCCTGGCCACCGATGGCATCAAGGCGCCAACGCCGGTTACCGCTGTTTCCACCGAACAACTCCTCAAGGCATCGCCGGGCAGCCTGGCCGACGCTCTGAACCAGCTTCCCCAGTTGTCGAACTCGTCCAGCTCGACCAGCTATTTTCAGACCAACGCCGATTCCCCCTCGAACGGCAATTATCTCAACCTGCGCGGCATCGGCACTTCGCGTGCGCTGATCCTGTTCGATGGCCAACGCGCCATCCAGACCAGCTCTTCGGGCGGCGTGGACGTGAACACCTTGCCGCAAATGCTGGTCAAGCGCGTTGAAATCGTGACCGCCGGTGCCTCGGCCACCTATGGTTCGGACGCGGTCAGCGGCGTGGTCAACTATGTCCTCGATCGCAAGTTCAAAGGGTTGAAGTACGAGGCCAACTCCGGCGTTTCGACCTATGGCGATGCGCCTAGCTGGAAGATCGGCGTTGCAGGCGGCACCGATTTTGCGGAAGGCAAGGGCCACATCATCGCCAGCGTCGAGCATTATCAGCAGGACGCGATCAACAACCGTTCGGCCCGCCGCTTTGGCGATGGCATCTACACGCTGGTGGGCGCGGGCACGGCGGCTGATCCGCTCAAGACCTATGCCAACGCGCGTTTCAACTTTTCTTCGTTCGGGGGTTTGATCCCGGCCTTGGGTCAGACCTTCAAGAATGGTCAGCTCAGCACTTTCAACCCCGGCACCCCCATTGGCAACACCGGCCAGTCGGTTGGCGGCGACGGCGCGCATTTTGACGGTTTGGGCCTGACCGGCAGCGTCAACACCACGCAGGCCTTCAGCCGCGTGTCCTACGACATTTCGCCTGATGTCGAAGGCTTTATTCAGGGCAGCTTTGCCCGCGCAGAAAATGGCAGCCAATATGGCTATGACTTCAATTTCGGCGGCCTGCTGATTTCGCCGACCAACGCCTTCCTCTCCCCCGTGGATCAGGCCAAGCTGGCCGGCGTCAATGGTGGCAATGCGGTGGCAATGTCGCGCTATAACCGCGATCTGGGCCTGCGCACCTCGAAAGCGGTCAACACCAACTACAACATCACTGCGGGCCTGTCCGGTTCGTTGGGCGGGTATAAGTGGAACGTGAGCTATGAGCACGGCCGCAACACCCTCTCGATGAACGCCAATGAAATTGACAACCGCAAACTTTATGCCGCGCTGGACGCTGTCAAAGACGGCAGCGGCAATACCGTTTGCCGGGTTGCGCTGACCAACCCCGGCCTCTATCCCGGATGCAGCCCGCTCAACCTCTTTGGCGAAGGCGCACCTTCGGCGGCCGCAGTGGCCTATGTGCGGGGCACCTCGACCTACAAAATCGTCAATCAGATGGACGACATCGTGGGCAGCATTTCCGGCTCGCCCTTCTCTTTGTGGGCGGGTCCGGTGTCCTTGGCGGTGGGCGGCGAATATCGCCACCAATCGCTTAACCAGTCCAGCAATTCCGACCCCGCTTTGCCGGTGGACTTTACCGGCATTCGCAACGTTCCGGGCGGGGCCACGGCCTATGACTGGACCAATGTCGGATCGGCGCGTGGCAGCTATAATGTGAAGGAGGTCTTTGGCGAAGCCGAGGTGCCGCTGATCAACGAAGGCCCGCTGGGCAAGTCGTTGACGCTGAACGGGGCTGTCCGCTTCACCGATTATTCGACCAGTGGCAGCGTGGTCACCTGGAAGGCCGGGCTTGTTTACGAGCCTTTCAGCGACCTGCGCATCCGTGCGACACAGTCGCGCGATATTCGGGCGCCCACGCTTTATAACCTCTTTGCCACCGCCTCGGTCAGCGCCAATGCTGTCACCACCGCGTCGGGCTCGGTCAACGTGACCCAGACCACCGTCGGCAACCGCAATCTCAAGCCGGAAAAGGGCGACACCACCAGCATCGGTATCGCCTATACGCCGCATCAGGTGCCGGGCCTGCGGATGTCGCTCGACTTCTATCACCTGCGCCTGAAGGATGCGATCTCGACCAACGACGCGCAGACCACCTATAACGACTGCGTGGCCAGCAACGGCACATCACCGGTATGCGCTCTCATCAGCTATGGTCCTGATGGCAAGACGCCCACCGCTGTGGCGCTCTCGCCCGTCAACAGCGCTTCGCTGATGACCGAGGGCTATGACTTTGAAGCCAGCTATCGTCACAAGCTGGGCGCGGGCAATATCACGTTCCGCGCGCTGACCAGCTACGTTCCGCACATCAAGCTGAAAACGAGCGCGCTGGCCGCCGAAGAAGAACTGGCGGGCACGGCCAACACGTCGGTAGACGGCAATGCGTCGGGCTATCCCAAGTGGCGCGGCAACTTCTCGATCAATTACAACCTGAACAAGTTCAACCTCTTCATTCAGGAACGTTGGATCGGCAGCTATCAGCGCTCGACGCGCCCGACCTACGTGATCGACAGTGCCTCGAACAAGATCCCTGATGTGTTCTATACCGATGTGACCATGAGCGTGGACGTTGCTGATGGGCGCTTCCAGCCGTTCCTCAATGTCTCGGATCTCTTCAACCGCCAGGCCCCGCTTTACGCGTCCTACTTTCCGGGCGTGCTCTATCCCGCCGCTCAGTCGGTGCATAGCGTGATGGGTCGCTATTTCACCGTGGGCATCCGCGGCAAGTTCTAAAAAACCCTGCCTCGGGCGGGCGGGATGGCTCTGTCGTTCTGCCCGCCGCTTTTTGAATACAGATTGAAAGGATCAGGGCATGAAAAGATGGATCCTGGGAGCGATCCCGGCGTTGGGATGCCTGATGTGGGCACTTCCGGTTGCGGCCAAGCCCGTTGCCGCTGCGGCTGCGGTCTGTGACAGGGGATGCCTGCTCGATAAAGTGCATGAAGTGCTGCTTGGGTTGGAAGCACATGACGCATCGAAGCTGGTCTTTACCCCCAACGCTCTGATCTATCGCAACGGCAGCAAGACGGATCTCAGGGGCGGGATATGGCAGGATGCGACCATCATCACCGGCCGCTCCACTTTTGTGAGTCCCAAGGACCATCAGGCTGTGTTCATGGGCGTAGTGCGTCGGCGCGATGCCGATCCTGCGCTCTATTTTCTGCGCCTGAAGCTTGAGGGGCGCAAGATCAGTGAAATGGAAGAACTGATCGCCGGCCCCAAGGATCTGCTCTACGATCCCTCGGGCGTTCACACGCCAAAGCCGATGTGGAGCGATGTGCTGCCCCAGAGCGAGCGGGTGCCTGCGCATGAATTGCGCCGCATCGCCGATCTCTATTTCCAGTCCATCGAAGAGCATAATCCCGCGATTGTGCCCTTTCATCCCGATTGCAACCGCACGGAAAACGGCACCCCCACGACCAACACCAACAAGCCCGGCGTCATCACCTCGGACAGTTGCGACATTGGTGTCACCAAATTCGGCTGGATCCCCCATGTGCGCGAACGCCGCTACCCGCTGACCGATGAAGCGCGCGGGATTGTGGTAGGCATCAGCCGCCTTGATGTTGAACCGGGCCTGCAAAGCAACAATGGCCCCAAATCCGACCACCCCTTCAGCTTCATCATTTACGAGATTTTCAAGATCGTCGACGGGCGCATTCTGGACATCGAATGCTTCATGATCACCCCGGACGGTCACCCGGCGGTCTGGCCTTTGAAGAAATAGCAGGACAGCGCGGCCCGAAAGACCGGGATCGCCACGTATCAATCGCAGATTTTTGGGTGGGAGCGAACATGATCAATAATTCCGTCAAGCTGGCCGTTGTTCAGGCTGCGCCTGTTTATCTCGATGCCAATGCCACGGTCGACAAGACCATCGCGCTGATCGAGGAGGCCGCGGCCAATGGCGCGGACCTGCTGGCTTTTCCCGAGGTGTGGATCTCTGGCTATCCATGGTGGGCCTGGCTGGGGGCACCGGCATGGGGCGCACGGTTCCTGCCGCGACTCTATGCCAGCGCCGTGGCCATCGACGGTCCAGAGCTTGAACGCGTGCGACAGGCCGCCTTGGCCAACAAGATCCACGTCGTCCTTGGGTTTAGCGAAAAGGCCGACGCCAGCCTCTATATTTCGCAGGTAGCCTATAGCGACGAAGGCGAGTTGCTCTTCCACCGCCGCAAGCTCAAGCCCACCCATGTCGAGCGTACCGTCTATGGCGAGGGCGATGGCTCCGACCTGACGGTAGTGGACACCAAACTGGGCCGCCTTGGCGCCTTGTGCTGCGCCGAACATGTCCAGCCCCTGTCGAAATTCGCTCTGTTTGCCCAGAACGAACAGATCCATGTCGCCTCCTGGCCGTCCTTCACGCTGTACAAGGAAATTGCCTATGGCCTGACCGCACAGGCCAATCTGGCCGTCAGCCAGGTGCATGCCATCGAGGGGGGGTGCTATGTCCTCCATTCCAGCGCGATCACCAGCAAGGAGATGATCGAACTCCTGTGCGACACCGAGGACAAGGTCCGGCTGCTGAATGCCGATGGCGCCGTGGCAGGTGGCGGCTGCAGCATGATCTTTGGCCCCGATGGCAAGCCGCTGGTCGAGCTTTTGCCCGAGGATGCCGAGGGCATTCTTTATGCCGATGCCCACATCGACGCGATTGTGGCGGCCAAATCGGTTTTCGATCCGGCGGGTCACTATTGCCGCGCCGATGCCACCCGGCTCTTGCTGAACACCGAGCCACGTCAGGCGGTGGTGAAAATGGGCAGCGCAGTGCCATCCGGCGGAGAGCCGGGCGGCGATCCTGCTGCGGCATGAAACCGGGCCACGAGCCGTTCAAGCTGCTTCCTTAGAAATCCCATTTGCTGATCTGCCATTTCCATTTCCGCCCATCGTTGCGACACGATGGCGCATTCAGGGGCGACGACTATGCCATCAATTTCAGCAGCGTCTGCAACGACGACAGGAAATTTCAGTTACGAACTGCGCGCCGTGGGGCTGCTGGCGGCGGGCTTTGGCCTCGTCGGTCTTGATCGCTGGCTGATCATGCCGCTCGCCCCGCAGATTATGCATGATTTGCGCCTTGATTATCAGGATCTGGGCAATCTGGGGGCGGCCATCGGCCTCTCATGGGGTGTCTTCGCCATCATCATGGGGCGACTGTCCGACCGGGTAGGTCGACGCAAGATCATCATCCCGGCCGTCATCGCCTTTTCGCTGTTGTCAGGTGTCAGCGGTCTGGCCACTGGATTTGCCGGACTGTTTATTGCACGTTTGCTGATGGGGGTCGCCGAGGGCGCCTATTGCCCGACCAGTTATGCGGCCGCGCTTGACGCGTCGCCTGCAAGCCGTCGCGGGATTAATCTGGGCATCATTCAGGGGGCTTTTGCACTGGGCGGCCTCGCACTTGGCCCGATCATCGCCACGCAACTGGCGGCCATCCTGCCGTCCTGGCGCGATGTCTTTATGCTTGTTTCGATTCCGGGCCTGATCCTTGCATTTATGCTTTGGCGTGCTCTGCGTGATCCGGTCAATCCCGGACTGGCGGCTCACCACGAGGGCGCTTCACCCAACTGGCTTGCGCTTTTTGCCTATCGCAACATCTGCGTCGCCATTCCCGCCATCTTTTGTTCGATGAGCGGCATCTTCGTTCTTGGTGTGATGGCCCCGGTCTATCTGACGGACGTGGTGAAACTGGACAGTGTGACCATGGGTTTCGTGATGTCGGGCTTTGGTCTGGGTGGCTTTTTGGGCCAGATTTTGCTGGGTATTCTGTCCGACCGAATTGGACGCAAGCCTTCACTCTTCATCGCTTTTATTGTGGGCGCGGCTGCTTTGGCGGCTCTTGTTCTATGGGTTCAAGCGCCGTCGGCGATCTTCGCCGCGCTGTTTATGGCTGCGTTTTGCTGCTGCGGGGCCAATGCTCTGCTGGCCGGGCCCATTTCAGGCGAATGTGTGCCGTCAACCATGGCATCCAGCGCTATGGGTTTGGTCATCGGTCTTGGAGAGATTTTCGGCGGAGGCGTTGCCCCCTCGATCGGCGGCGCCATCGCGATGGCAGGCGGACTGAAACTGACCCTGCTGACGGTTGATGTTGTGTTGGTGGCAGGAGCCGCAGTGACACTTTTTCTGAGAGAAACAGCGCCGCGAATTGTGGCCAGGCGATAGACTCGATCTGCAAGATACCGAAGCCATGCCTCTTTGGAACAAACCTCGAAGAGGCATGCGGTTTCCACCAGCCACCGCCAGTTGCATCGCTCATAACCCCATATATCAGTTGTAAATCTCTTGCGCTTCATTCCGAGATGCCCGAGAGCTGTTTTCAGATCAGGCACTCAGGAAATCTTCAGAAATGGCAAAGCGCCCCGCTAGCCGCGCCCGGCTCAAAAGCCCGCAGGCACATAACGAGCTTACAAAGAGTCTAGATGGAGTTCTCGCCTTTCAACTGCGCAGAGCGCAGGAAGCGTCGTTTGCAGCCTTCGCCCAAAAGGTGGGTGAATCAGACATCTGGCCTGGGTGGTATGCCTTGCTCACCATTGTCCATAACAATCCCGGTATTTCCCAAACAGAATTGAGCAAAGCCAGCGGTCGGGACAAATCCACACTTACAGCCTCGCTTCGCGAACTCAGTCGCAAAGGCCTGATTGTCAGAGATCGCGATCCGGAGGATCAGCGCCGCATCCGCCTTTCGCTCAGCCAGGAAGGGGAAAGCCATCTGCAAACATTGCGTGCCCATGCAGAAGCGCATGACGCCCAGTTTGAAGCCATTGTGGGCCAGGAAAACCGCGGGGCACTTCTCGCAATTCTGAAGGATATCGCGGACCAGTTTACAAGGTTTGCCGAACCGACCGCAACGCGAGACTGAAGCAAGGCAACATACGCGTTAGCGTTAATCCCCGACAGCCTGGTCTGTTGAGACATGGCATGCCAGCCGACTCCGGACGAAAATATAAAAGCAGCGGGCCTGTTGCCAAGCCCGCTGCATTGATGTGCAATTCAACCTGCGGTCGAATTACCAGCGCTTAGAAAGTCCGACCGTCACTGCACGCCCGATCGGGTTTGCCGTGCTGACCGTACCCGTCGCGTTGGCCTGATAGGGAGGCGCCTGATCGAACAGGTTGTCCACATTCACCGACAAGCGAACGCCGCCCAGTGCGCCGCCATCGGGGAAACTATACGATCCGCGCAGGTTCACGGTAAGCGCGCATTTCACAGCACGCGGATTACGCTAACAGGGCGGCGATCATAAATGGCGCAAGGGAGCGTGGCGCGGAACGAAGGTGCCGGTTCA
>NZ_JABGCB010000014.1 GCF_013149295.1 Novosphingobium sp. SG751A | reverse complement strand
TATCGCCCAGCGCCGCCTCGACAATATCACGAACCTTGCGATCCGACGCCGCCTTCTCTTCCGCAGCCGCGCCGCGCTTCAGCCATATGGCCATGCAAAAATCTCCCCATGAAAGGCTGTTTGGCTGTCATCTGACACGCGCCCCGCCACCCGACCATCGCATGTTATCGATGGCTTGCTATCGACCAAATGCCGTTGCCGCCTCGCGCCCGCGCGCTAGGTTCCACGCCAGATGATAAATTACGGGAGACATATGCGATGCGTCTGGCAACGCTGAATAATGGCACAAAGGATGGGCGGCTGATCGTGGTTTCGCCCGATGGCGCCCATTACGCGCCCGCGCCCATCGAAACGATGCAGGCCGCGCTGGAGGATTGGGGCAATGCAAAACCCTTGCTGGCCGCGATCACGGATTTCCCCGAAAGCCTTGATATCGAACAATTGCTCGCCCCCCTGCCGCGCGCGTGGCAATGGCTCGACGGCTCGGTCTATCCCAGCCATGGTGCGTTGATGGACAAGGTGCTGGGCATCGAGCCGGAAAAGCCCAATGCGCCGCTGATGTATCAGGGCGTATCCGACACATTCTATGCCCCGCGCGCCGAAGTGCCGATGGCCGATGAGGCGCTGGGCATTGATTTCGAGGGTGAATTCGGCATCCTGACCACCGCCGTCCCGATGGGCACGCCCGCCGCCAAGGCCGGTGATCACATCGCGCTGATCGTCCAAATCAACGACTGGTCGCTGCGTAAACTGGCCGGGCCGGAAATGAAGACCGGCTTTGGCTGGATCCAGGCCAAGCCCCCCTGCGGCATGGCCCCCTTTGCTGTCACGCCCGATGAACTGGGCGAAAACTGGCGCAATTTCCGCCCCGCGCTGCACTTGAACGTGCAATGGAACGGCGCGCAATTCGGCAATGCTTATGGCGAACCGATGGCCTATGGTTTCGACGATCTGCTGGCCCATGGCGCGCGCACCCGAAATCTGGTGGCGGGCACGGTGATCGGCTCGGGCACCGTCTCGAACGAGAATTTTCGCGAGGTCGGCTCTTCCTGCATTGCTGAGCGGCGTGGGATCGAGATCGTGGACGAAGGCGCGCCGCGCACCGAATTCATGACCTATGGCGACACCGTCCGCATGGAGGCGACATTGCCCGATGGGCACGCGCCCTTTGGCGTGCTGGAGCAAAAAGTGGTGCAGGCATGAGCATCAAGCTCACGATCCTGCCCCGCACGCGCGAGGGGTTGGGCCGCGAAGGCTTGCAGGCCTATCTGGCGGATTCCCATGGGCCGCTGGTCATGGCCCATGGCGAGGTCAGCGGCATGTTTGCCGGTTATGTCCATCACTATGTGCATGATGAGCCTTCACCGCTGGGCGCCTCTCTGGCGGATCGCGATGCGCTGACCATCATCCACTTTGCCCGTATCGAGGACATGGCCGCCTCCAAGGCCTCACCCGCCTATGCGCGAATCGTCGGGCCGGACGAGGACAATTTTCGTGAGCCGGTCGGGTCGCTGGCCATGCTGGTTTCCGAAACAATCGTTCTGGCCGGGCCGGAGGATGTTGCGCGCAAGCTCTTCATCTTTCGCCATGGCGCCGATGCGCAGGATGCGGAAAGCTGGGCCGCGAAACTGGCTCCCATCCTTGCCGCACAGGGCGAGGATGGGCCGATTGCGGCTTGGCGCATCAACACAGTTGCGCGCACATTGGAAGGCCCCGCCCCGGCCGAATTGTTTGACGAAGTGTCGCTGCGCGGCCCTATTCCCGCCGATCTGGCCGATGCCCTGACCGCTGCGGCGCAGGCATGCTTTGCCGATGCCCCGGCCTCGGTGCTGGTCACCAGCCCAAAGATTTTTGTTTCCAGCCAAAAGGATTGAAACCATGGAAATGTCAGATTCCGGCCTGCCGCCGATCCAGCGCGTGGTCACCGGTCATGATGAAAACGGTCGCGCCATCTTCAAGTCCGAAGATGTGACCCCCACCAAGATGATCGCCAGCGGCGACGCCAGCTTCCTCACCATCTGGTCCACCGAAACGGTCCCGGCCGACCTGAACGATGAGCGCGACGGGCGCGACCTGCCCACGGGGCTTACGCTCGAGCGCGGCAGCGTGATCCGCATCACCGACATGCTGCCCGGCAAGGAAAGCCCGTTCCACCGCACCAACAGCGTCGATTACGGTATCGTGCTCAAGGGCGAGATCGAGCTGGAACTGGACGATGGCCGCAAAAAGACCATCCGCGAGGGCGGCATCATCGTTCAGCGCGGCACCAACCACCTGTGGCGCAACACCACCGATTCGGTCTGCCGCATCGCCTTCATCCTGATCGAGGCCCCTGCGTATAAGCATGATGGCGTCGCGCTGAACGAGGCCAAGCCCGAGCAGGTTCACCCCGCCTATGGGGAAATGGGCGAGTAACAAGCCACGGTTTTGGCCGTGATGGGGTGGGGCTATGGCCTCACCCTTTCATGCCATCAGGGCCGAGCCGCAGCAGGAGTAAAACCATGATGTTCGATCTGACCGGCAAGGTGGCGATTGTCACCGGCTCTACACGCGGGATCGGCCGCGCCATTGCGCAGGCGATGATGGATGCCGGCGCGCGCGTGGTGATATCCAGCGAAGACCCCGCCGACACTGCCCGCGCGGCGGCGGAAATGGGCGCGCTGGGCATCCCTTGCGATGTCACCGATGATGCGGCGCTGGGCGGGCTGGTCGACGGCACGGTGGCGGCACTGGGGAGGCTGGATATTGTCGTGTGCAATGCCGGGATCACCGGGCGACCCGGCCCATTTGCCGCCATCGATATGGCCGATTACGCCCGCGTGATGGCGATCAACCTGCGCTCTCAGGTCGTGCTGTGCAATCTGGCCTTTCCGCATCTGCGGGCGCGGGGCGGCAATGCGGTGCTGATCGCCAGCCTGTCGGGCCTGCGCGGCAATGGGACGATCAATGCCTATGCGCTGGCCAAGGCGGGCGTGGCGCAACTGGCGCGCAATCTGGCCGTGGAATGGGGGCCGCATGGGGTGCGCGCCAATGCGATTGCGCCCGGCTTCATCGCCACCGAACTCTCCGCGCCGCTGCTGGCCAACGAGGCCTTTATGACGCGGCGCATGGGGATGACCCCGCTGCGCCGCCCCGGCAAGCCGGAGGAAGTGGCGGGCGCGGCGGTGTTCTTGTCCAGCGCAGCGGGCGGTTTTGTCACCGGCCACAATCTGGTGGTGGATGGCGGGACTTTAATTACGGACGGCAGCTAATTCACCAGGCCGTGGCGCCCGCATCTACCGCGATGTTGGCGCCCGTCACATAGCGTGCCTCGTCGCTGGCCAGCCATGTCGCGGCATGGGCAATATCCTGCGGCTCGCCAAGGATCTTGACCATATTCTTGGCCAACACTTTCTCGCGCAGGGCAGGTTCGCTTTCCATATGCGCGCGCGTGGCGGCGGTCAGGATGAAGCCCGGCGCGATTGTGTTGGCGCGGATGCCATGGAGGGCGCCCTCCATCGCCAATTGGCGCGTCATGGCCAGCACCCCGCCCTTGCCCGCGCAATGGGCCAGCGCGGCCGAACCTTCCAGAGCATGGGCCGCATTGGCGCTGGCGAAATTGATGATGCTGGCCCGCCCGCTGGCCTTCAGCAGGCCCCATGCCGCGCGCGTGGGCAGGAACACGATGTCGAGTTCACCCACCAACGTGCGCTTCCACTGGGCATAGGTCATTTCCTCGATCCATGCGAAAGTGGCGAAAGCGGCGGCGTTGAGCAGGATATCCACCCGCCCATATTCCGCGCCAATCGCGGCGAAGAGATCGGCCACCGCGCCCTCGTCGGTCAGATCGCAGTCCCGGTCCGTGCCGGAAATATCGACGCCGATGACTGTCGCCCCCTGCGCCCGGAAATGCGCGGCGCAGCCCGCGCCAATGCCATTGCCCGCCCCGGTGACCACCGCCACCTTGCCTGCCAGACGATCAGCCATGAAGCGCTACCTTTTCACCGCCGACCAGAACCGCCCCCTTGCGCAGCGCCCCCACCAAGGCGCCAATCGCGCCCACCAATGCCGCGCCCGACAGCAGGCTGAACGCCCCCATCAGCCCGCCCGCATGGCTGCTGCCCAAGGTCACCACCACCGGGCAGAGGAATTGGCCGATGGAAAAGGCCCCGGTCCACAAGCCCGCCGCGCGGGCGCGAATGTCGAAAGGCAGCCCGTCCATCGCCCAGACCAGCAAGGTCGGCAGCAGCACGCCTGCGCCCAATTGGTTGATGAAACAGCCGATCAGGAAGGGCGTGGTCGACCCTGCGCGCCCCATCAGCAGGAAGCCGACCGTAAGAAACGCAAATTCGCCCAGCAGCAGATGCGCCACCCGCATCCGCCCGATCCGCGAATAGATGAAGGTGCCGATCGGCACGCCGATGCTGGCCACCGAGGTCAGGAAACCGATCCGGCCCGGATCGCTCACGCCCAGCAGGGCAATGCCGCGCCCGGCCTGAATCTGGACCGTATAGAACAGCACAGAGCCATAGATGGTGATGGCGATGATCCCGGCCATCCGGCTCCACGGAAAACCGCCCCACGCGCCGTGATGCGGGGCGTGATCGGCTTCTTCCTCGGCGTCCGCCTCGGACGGTTCCCAGGTGAAGATCAGCACCAGCGCCAGCATGACCAGCGCCGAGCCATAGACCCAGAACGGCGCGCGCCAGCCAAAGCGGCCCAGTTGTCCGCCAATGTTGAAGAACAGCAGCGCCGACATCGAGGCGAAAGCCGTCTGTCCCGCCAGCCATTTGTCGCGTGCGGCGCCCTTGAAATAGTCACCGATCATCGTCGTGGTCAGCACCATAATCAGCGCTTCGGCCACGCCTACGCCGATGCGGCTGATGATGATCGCGGTCAGATCGGTCAGGAAAACCGGCGCGATGCCCACCGCCGCATAGGCCACCAGCGCCCAGATCAGCAGACGCCGCCGCCCGAACCAGTCGCCCAGCATCCCCGCCACCGGCGAGAACAGCGCCACGCAGAGCGCGGGCACCGTCAGGATCATCGGCACCCAATATTCATGCGCCGGAATCCGGGAAAATTCGTTCAGCAACCCCGGCAGGATCGGCGCCAGCAGCACGATGGCCATGGTGGAGAGCGTTATCGGGATCAGCAGCGATAGGCCTGTCATGAAACCCGGCTGATGGTGGCCTGTCACCTGCATATTCTCCCGATGCGCGGCCCCGGATTTTGGGGCCTATTTTCTCTTGTCCCTTGATTAGGCGCTTTGGCGCGAGGCTTCTATTTCAATCCGCCGATGGGCAACTATCCATGGCGTGAATAGGATCATACGTCCTTGCTGACCCCGGCGGCCGAGATGGCCGCGATCAGCAGCGGCCCGCAGAACAGCGCAAAGATCGCCACCAGCGGCCAATGCTGGCCCAGTGCCCAGCCGCCCAGCAGCGGGCCGGTGAACGCGCCGATACGGCCAATGCCAAAGGCCCAGCCGATGCCCGTGGCGCGCACCGCATCGGGATAGACCTGCGCCGCCAGCGGATAAAGCATGTTGAAGCCCCCCTGAAGCGTCACGCCCATGACAAAGGCCGAGGCCAGCACGCCCCACAGCGGCATCGACACCCCGCCAAAGAACAGGAAAACCCCCGCCGTCGCCGCCAGCAGCACGCTGCACAGGCGCCGCACGTCATAATGGGTGCCCGCGATGCTCATCGCCACGGTCCCGGCAAAGGCACCGAAATTGTAGATCGCGCTGGCGATGATCGCCTGCGTCTGGGGCAGGCCCGCCTCGATCGAGAGTTTGGTGATCCAGCTGGTGATGAAATAGAGCGCCATGAAGCCGCAGATCGTCGCCACCCACAGGCGGATCGAATTGGCGCGGCGCGTGCCGCTGACCACTTCGCCGATGCTGGCGTGCTGGCCCTGCGCGCCGGCGTCAAGGCCGGAGGGCAGGATCGAGAGGATCACCGGCACCAAAAGCGCCGAAACCGCCGCCGTGCCCAGCAAAATCGCATGCCAGCCAAAGATCGGCAGCGCCCATGCGGTGATGAAACCGGTAAACATCGCGCCGATGGGATAGCCCGCCTGAAGCACGCCCACGGCAAAATTGCGATGCTTGCGCGGGGCGACACGCGCGGCAATGGCCGAAATGCAGGCCAGCACCGTGCCGATCCCTGTGCCGATGAAAAAGCGCACAAAGGCCAGTTCCAGCACCGAATGGGTAAAGCTGGACACCGCCATGGCCAGCGCCATCAGCGCCATGGCCAGCGCCACCATCCGCCGCCGCCCGAACCGGTCGGCCATGGGGGCAAGACCAAGGCCGCCCAGCGCCATGCCCGCAAGGCCCGTGCTGAACACGATGGCCAGTTCGGCGGGCGAGACGCCCCATTCATTCTGCAACGAGGGCGCAATGAAGGAAACGACCAGCACGTCCATCCCATCGGCCATGTTCAGCGCAAAGCACAGCGCGACAATCGCCATCGCCTTGCGAGTCCAGTGGTCATCCGCCGTATCGAGGGCCGTATCAGAAGCAGCATCAGGGACAGCGGAGACGAAGGCCATGGGGGTCTATCCTTGGGGTTTTTCAGAATTGGACAGGGTCGCGGTGGGCGGCCTGCGCGTTCAGGCGGATCGAGGCATTGGTTGCGCCATAGGCGTCATAGCCGCGCCGCTGGACCACTTCGAAGAAGATGCGCTTGGCAACAGCCCGGCTGTAGAACTGGAAATATTCGCCCGCCTCGTCGCGGTCATAGAGGATGTTATGCTCGGCCAGCCGCGCCACCAGTTCGGGGGCAAGGCCAAAACGGGCCTCCAGATCCTCGTAATAATTGGGGCCGATGGCAAGGAAGGGCAGACCCGCCGCCTTGGCCCGCGCGGCAACTGCAAAAATGTCGTCGCAGGCAAAGGCGATATGCTGAACCCCGGCGCCAAAGTAATTGTGCAGGAAGCGGGTCGAAAGCGCATTGGCCGCCATCGAGCCATTGAGCGTGAAACGCACCGGTTTGGCCGTGTTGCGGCTTTCCACCGCCTGCGAATAGACGATGCCCATGGGATCGGAGATTTCGAGTTGGGGCGTTTTGGCAAAATCGAACAGCGCGGTGTAATAGAGCAGCCAGCTCAGCATTTCCTCATATTGCATCGTCTGGGCAATATGATCGACGCGGGTCAGGCCGGTGGTGCCGGGCAGAGTGCTGCCCGGAAATTCCTGCGCCCACATATCCGCATCGGTGGCCGCATCAACCAGATAGAAAAGCGACCCGCCCACCCCGCGCACCGCCGGAATCTGCCATTCATCGGGCGCGACGCTCTGGCTGAAGCGGGGAATGTCGAGCGCTTCGGCTCGCGCAATGGCGGCGGATTGATCCGGCACGGCAAGGCCGATGGCGCAGACCGAGCCGCCGTGCACCATGTCGAAACTATGCGCGAGACCTTCCGGCTCCGAATTGATGACAAGGTTGATCCCGCCCTGCTGCCAGCGTTCGACCTGTTTGGAGCGATGGCGGCCGGTGCGTTCAAAGCCCAGCGCGGCGAAAATGCCGGTAAATTCCTCCGCCTCGGCATGGCTGGCGGCAAATTCGATGAATTCCACGCCCATAGGCGCAATGGCGGCGGGCATTTCAGGCGTGCGGCCCAGCGCGCGTGATGCACCGTCATGCAGCACTTTCAATCCGCGCAGACCATCGCGCGCGACCTGACTGGCCGACCCTGCACGGAACCGGTCGTTGAAGATTTCGAGGCTCCAATAGCCGTCATAGCCGATGCGCAGCAATTGCGCGGCAAATTCATCGAGCGCAAAATCGCCTTGGCCCGGCATACAGCGAAAATGGCGGCTCCAGTTGAGCAGGTCCATTTGCAGACGCGGCGCATCGGCCCATTGCACGATGAACAGCTTATCGGCGCGGATGTCGCCGATGCTGGCGCTGGGGATATTGCGCGAAAGCGAGTGGAAACTGTCGAGCGTCAGGCCGAGCGCGGGGTGATCGACATCGCGCACAAGGCTCCACGCATCGCGGTGATCGTTGACATGGGCGCCCCATGCCAGCGCCTCATAGGCAATGCGCTTGCCATGCTCGCCCGCGATCCCGGCGATGCGGGAAAGGTCGGAAAGCAGCGTGTCGCGATCCCCCGCCGCATGGGGCGAACAATTCGAGCAGAGCAGGACCAGATCGGTGCCCAGATCCTCCATCACCGCGAATTTGCGGCGCATCCGTTCCTCGGCCCGCGCGCGCTGGTCTGCGGGCAAGCCTTCGTAATCGCGGAAAGGTTGGAGCATGGCCACATCCAGCCCCAGATCGCGGCACATGGCCCCGATCTCCACCGCCGATTGCGGGGCGCTGAGCAGGTCGTTCTCGAAAATCTCCACCGCCTGATAGCCCGCCGCCGCAATGGCATTCAGCTTCTCGGCCAAAGTGCCGCTGATGGAGATCGTGGCGATAGAGGAACGGAAGGTGGGGGTCATGCAGCCTGTTCTCCTGCAATATCCGCCAACAGACGCGCCAGCATCCGCTCCCGGTCAGGAGCGATGCCGGTGATGTGGCGAAAGGCTTCGGCCGCCTGTCCTACCACCATCGACACGCCATTGGCCACCCTTTGCCCCTGCGTGCGGGCGGCGGCCAACAGCTCTGTTTCCAAAGGAAAATAGATGATGTCGGCCAGCCATTGATCGGCCCGCATCAAGGCCGGATCAAACGGCACGCCGGGCAATTTGGCCATGCCCACCGGCGTTGCATTGACCACGCCCGCGCAAGGGGCAATCGCGGCGCCCACATCATCGGCCACGGTAAAGCGGCAGGACGGCACCGCCTGCGACAGGCTCTCGGCCAGACGCTGCGCCCTTGCGGCCTCGGGGTCGAACAGCACCACCTCGCCTGCGCCCAGCTGCCCCAGCGCCAGCGCGGTCGCGCTGCCCGCGCCGCCGGTGCCGATCTGGGCCACCGACACGCCCGCAATCGAGCCGAAAGCGCGTTCGACCAGCCATGAAAAGCCGATCCAATCGGTGTTTTCACCGATCACACGACCATCTCGAAACACCAGCGTGTTGACCGCACCCAGCACGCGCGCCTGCGCGCTCAATTCATCGCAATGCTCGATCACCTGCTGCTTGAAGGGAAAGGTCACATTACTGCCCGAATAGCCGATGTCAGCCATCAGCCGCACCGCCCGGCCCAGATCCTCATCCGCCCATTTCATCGCGTCAAAATCGAACAGGCGATAGGTCAGCGGAACGCCCAAAGCCCGCGCCTCGGCCTCATGGATCGCGGGCGAGCGGCTGGCGCTTATGCCCCGCCCGATCAGGCCGACAGCGTGGGAGGAAAACGGGGGGGAAGCATGGGTCATGAAAGCAATCTCGGAAAAAGAAAGACCGGGAGGGCATGAGCCGCCCTCCCGGCAGTCAGGGTAGGGAAGATTTACGCCATACGCCGCCTGATCCACAGCGCCATGGGAACAGAATAGAAAATATGGCTGAAAATGCCGCCGATGATGATGGCAGGGTCAAGGTAATCGGGATGTTCATGGCCCGCGATGGAAATGGCCACATGCATCACCACCCACAAGACGGGCGCGAGCAGCAGCCCGGCAAGGCTGGCCTCCCATCCGCGACGGCGCAGCCCCGGCCACACAGTCGCAAACAGAACGCCCCAGACCAGCGCGAAACCAAAATGAATGGCAATCCCCAGCAGATAGGCAAGCGACCCGAGGGCCTCCTGAAAGGCTTTGCCAAACACCAGACCGGTGGCGTTGCGGGCAATTCCGGCAAGCGGCATCATATGCTGCACGCCGACCCACACCGCCGCCTCATAGATCCAGATCACCACCCCGCCCAGCAGCCCGCCTTCCAGCCCCGCCCTGACGGCAAGAGCAGAGTTCGGGCGGCCGGACGGGGCGCGCATCAGAAGGACACCGACACAGTGCCGCCGATATAGCGGTAGAAGTCACGCGGCAGGGCCTGAGCCACCGCGCCCGCGCCGCCCACCGAGCCGGAAATGCGGCGCATACCGGCCACATAGCGCTGGTCGAACAGGTTCTTCACATAAAGGCCCAGCTTATACTTGCCCTCGGGCGAAGTGAAGGTGATCGAGGCATTGGCAACGCCGAACGAAGGACGCAACCAGGGCGAGTTCGGATTGGTCGCATCGGCCAGATTGGTGAACAGCGTCTTGCCGGTCCAGGTATAGTTGGTCGACACATTGGCCTCCCATCCGCCCACCGGCACGTCATAACTGCCTGTCAGGCCCCACTTGGTTTCCGGCGCGTTCAGAGGCATGCCGCCCTTGATGTTCTGGGTCGCGCTGAGGAACAGATCGCCGAACTCGTTCTTCGAGAACAGGAAGTTGCCCGACAGGCGCAGCGCCGGAACCGGACGCAGCACGATGTCGCCTTCGATGCCCTTGGTATAGAGCTTGCCCGCCGAACGCAGCACCGGCGCGCCCGAACCATCAGTGCCCGAGGACGAGGTCTGATAGCCGTCGAAAGTGGTCTTATAGCCGGTCAGGTTGATCGTCAGCTTGCGGTCGAACCACTGGCTCTTGACGCCGATCTCATATGAGGTCGAGGTTTCGGGCGCAGCGGGCAGAGCCGCCATACCGGCCGCCGTCACGAACATGTCGGCGTCCACCGCCTGCCCCTTATAGCCCTTGGCAAAGGAGGCGTAGGTCATGAAATCGCGGCTGAATTCATAGCGCGCGGTGATGCGGCCCAGCAGCGCATTGTCGCTGAAGGTGCGATAGAAGTCCCAGTTGGGCGTGCCCGCATTGGCGCCGCCGGTCGTGGCCGCACCGATATGGTCGCCATTGGGGCCGGTCACCTTCTTGTGGTTCCACTTCAACTCGTCATGCACAAAGCGCACGCCGCCCGTCAGCGTCAGCTTGGAGGTGGGGTGCAGGTTGAGGTTGGCGAAAACCGCCGAATTGATGTTCTGCACCTTGGTGATCATGTCGGCAAAGACATAGGCGTTCGGGTTGGTGACGGTCACCGTGGTGGGCGTCGGAAAGGCGACATTGCCCGCGATGTTCGAACGCACGCCGCCGATGGTCAGATCGCGCTCGGTCATCGAATTATAGTAGAAGGCGCCGAGGATATAATCCGCAAACCCGCCGGTGGGCGAGGCAAGGCGCAGTTCCTGGCTGAACGTGTCGCTCTTTTCCAGGCTGTTGCTCTCGCCGCAGGTCAGGCTGCCGTTGACCGTGCGGCAGGCAAAGCTGAGCGGGTTGAGCAGCAGCGCCTGCATCTTGGCCAGCGCCGCATCGGCGGTGATGCCGGGGTTGGTGGCGCTGAACAATTGCTGGGGCGTCACGCCGGTAAAAGGTGCGTTGGTGCCGTCGCGGTCGCGGATGGCAAAGTCGCGATACTGGCGATAGGCGGTGATGCTGGTCAGCGTAAACTCGCCCAGCTTCGCCTCGGCGGTCAGCGAAACGCCGCGATTCTTCTGCCAGCCCACCTGCTGCGTGTCGAAATTGACATAGCGGTTGTCGGGGCCAACGGGCGTGCCGGTATAGGCGGCGGTCACATTGCCGCTGGCCGCGGCCACGCGGATCGGTTCGCCGCAGCAATCGGCCTTGCGATAGGCCCAGTCGCCCGCCAGCGTGAAGGTCAGGCCGTCATAGGGCTCGTAGAGGAACTTGCCGCGCACGCCATAAGACTGCGAATTGTTGACCGTCGAATTGGTGGCCTTGTTGATCACCAGACCGTCTTCGGTGTGGTAATAGCCCGAAACGCGGAAAGCAGTAGTGTCGGACAAAGGCCCGGTCAGCATGGCATTGACGCCATATTCATTATTGGCCGCCGCCACGAGTTCGACCTTGCCGCCCAGCTTCTTGCGGTCCGGCCCCTTGGTCACGATCACCACCGCGCCGGCCGAAGCGTTCTTGCCCTGAAGCGTGCCCTGCGGCCCGTTGAGCACTTCGACGCGTTCCAGATCGTTCAAACCGTCAAAGACCGAGCCGACGCGGGTGTACACCACGCCATCGACGATGGTGGAAACCGAAGGCTCGACGCCCACCGAGAAGGTTTCGGTGCCGATGCCGCGGATCGAGAAGTTGAACAGGCGCGCTTCATCGGCCGCCTGAAAGTTCAGCGTGGGCGAGATCTGGCCGAATTCCTTGGGGCTCTGGATCGCCATCTTCTGCAAGGTGGCCGCCTCGACCGCCTGAATGGAAACCGGCACCGACTGCAGGCGCTCGGAGCGCTTTTGCGCGGTCACGATGATGTCGCCGGTCACGTTCTCGGCAGCGGCCGGAGCCTGGGCAAAGGCCGGAGCCGATACCGCCAGAGCGCATGCCATCGAGACGAACGAAATCCGGGCGTGAAACGCCTTCATACACACTCTCCCTGTTTAACGGCGCCCCGATGCGGCCAGCATTTGGCTCGCACCCCCATGGCGCACCGATATCCTCATCCTTGCCCGACTAGGCCTAATCCCCCCGATGGGCGACTAGCCTTAGGTCGAGCCACTTGACGATCCTTTTCTATACGGACCGTTTGGTATGTCAACAACAAACATACTGGTTGGAATGTTATTGCAATCCGGCATTGCTTGAGGCTAGATAAATCCACGGTTTGGAGAGAATGCCGATGAAACCCGCCCCATCAGATGGCAAAAAGCGCAAACAGCGCGATGCCGAAGCAACACGCGAAGCCATCCTTCAGGTGGCCACCGAGGAATATGCCCGCGTTGGCCTGCACGGGGCCCGAGTCGAGGAAATCGCCTCGCGCACGGCAACCTCCAAGCATATGATTTACTACTACTTTGGCAGTAAAGAAGGCCTGTATCGCGCTGTACTGGAAAAGGCCTATGCCGATTTCCGCAGCGCCGAAACGGCGGTCGATTATGACGCGATGGACCCGGTCGCCGCGCTGGAAATGCTGATCGGCATTTCGTTCGATACGCACCGCGCCAACCCCCATGTGATCCGCATCATCATGTCGGAAAACCTCGATCAGGGCAGCCATCTGGCCGCCGACGATCAGACGGTTCAGCGCGCCAAGGTGCTGGACATCACACGCCGCATCCTTGACCGGGGCAAACAGGCGGGCATGTTTGCCGATGATGCCACCCCGCTCCACCTGCATATGTCGCTCAGCGCGCTGTGCTTTCACTTCCATTCCAACCGCTACACCTTTGGCACGATCTTCGCGGTGGATTACGAAAACCCCGCCTTTGTCGAAGAACGCCGCGCCGAGGTGATCCGGACGCTGATGAAAAGGTGCCTCAAATGACACGTGCCATTTCGCTGGCCGCCCTCACCGTGCTGGAGGCGGGGCCGGTCGAAACGATCCGCATAGCGGCGGCCTGCGGCTATACCCATGTAGGCCTGCGCCCGGTGGCGGCCACGCCCACGGAGCGGCACTGGCCGATGATGGCCGACGCCGCGCTGGCGGGTGAAATCCGCGCCGCGCTCGATGGCGAAGGGGTGGGTGTGCTGGATGTGGAAATCCTGCGCCTGACGGACGTGATCGACTGGGATCAGGTGCGCGCCACTGCCGATTATGCCGCAGCCGTAGGCGCGCAGCGCATCCTCGTGGCCGACAATGACCCCGATGCGGGGCGCAGCCGCGACAATCTGGCGCGCATGGGCGAGATTGCGGATGGCGCGGGCGCGGTGGTCGCGCTGGAATTCATGCCATGGACCCATGCGCCCAATCTTGCCGCCGCCCGGGCGCGGACGCAGGACTTGCGCGGGGTCGCCATGCTGATCGACGCCTTCCATCTGGTGCGCTCGGGCGGGCGGGTCGATGAACTGGTGGCGGGCGATCCGGCGATTTCCTACCTCCAGCTCTGCGACATTGCCGGGCCGACCCCCGATATGGACGCTATCCTGACCGAGGCCCGCGCCGACCGCCTGTTCCCCGGCGAGGGCGATGTCGATCTGGCGGGCATCCTGCAACGCTATCCCACCCTACCGATCAGTCTGGAAATCCCGGCGGATCGCTTGCGCTTGCAGGGCGTTGGCCCGCGCGAACGCGCCGCTCTGGCCATCACGGCGATGCGCCGCGTGCTGGAAAAGGCGGGCCAGAATGGCTGAATGCGATCTGCTGGTCATCGGCTCGGGCGCGGCGGGGCTGTGCGCAGCGGCGACGGGGGCGGTTCTGGGCCTCGACGTGGTGGTGGCAGAACGCGCGCCGGTGCTGGGCGGGACGACGGCGTGGTCGGGCGGCTGGATGTGGCTACCGCGCAATGAACTGGCCGTCGCGGCGGGCATTGCCGAGCCGCGTGAGGCCCCGCGCGATTATCTGGCCGCCGTGCTGGGCAATCGCTTTGATCCGGCCCGCATCGACGCCTTTATCGACACGGCGCCTGCGATGGTCTCCTTCCTGACCCAACATGGCTTCCTGTTCGAGGCGGGCAACCGGATCTGCGACATCTATGGCGACCAGCCCGGCGCGGGGACGGGCGGGCGCTCGCTGATCGCCGCCGCCTATGACGCCAGCGTGCTGGGCGAGAAACTCGGCCTCCTGCGCCTTACCAAGCGCGAAACATCGTTTCAGGGGATGCCGATTCAAGCTGGGCCGGATCTGGGCGCTTTCCTCAATGCCACGCGCAAACCGGCGGCCTTTGCCCATGTGGCGCGACGTTTGATCCGCCATGGCTGGGAAATGGCGCGTTATGGCCGGGCGACGACTTTGCTCAACGGCGTGGCGCTGATTGCGCGGCTGTTTGAACTGGCCGACCGGCATGGGGCACGGTGGATGGTGTCCAGCCCTGCGGTCGAACTGATCGAGAGCGGCGGGCGCGTGACGGGCGCCATCCTGCAAACGCCCCATGGGCGCGAGGTGGTCCATGCGCGGCGCGGGGTGGTGCTGGCCACGGGCGGTATCTCGGCCAGCGCGGCCCTGCGGGCGCAATATTTTCCCCATGCGGAAAACCACGAAACGCTCGCCGTGCCCGAGGCCGATGGCGCGGGTCTGGCGCTGGCGCGGCCGCTGGGCGCGGCATTTGCCGATGATCTGGCCGCCAATGGCGCATGGTGCCCGGTCAGCCATGTGACATGGAGCGATGGCGCGCGCGGCATTTTCCCCCATATCATCGAGCGCGGCAAACCCGGCGTCATCGCCGTGCGCGCCGATGGGCGGCGGTTTGTGAATGAGGCCAACGGCTATCACGATTATGTCCGCGCGCTGCTGGCCGCCACGCCCGATGGCGAGACGGCACGGTCATGGATGATCTGCGACCATGCCTTTATCCGCCGCTGGGGTCTGGGTATCGTGCGCCCTGCCCCGCTGCCGATGGGATATTGGATCAAGAGCGGCTATCTGCACTGCGCGCCCACGATTGAGGCGCTGGCCGCGAAACTGGGCATCGCACCGCAACTGGCTCAAACGGTGACCAAATATAACAAGGGCGCGCGCGAAGGCCGCGACGATCAGTTCGGCCGGGGCTGGTCGCCCTATAACCGCTATCAGGGCGATCCAGAACGCCAACCCAACCCCAATGTAGCCGCCATCGAGCAAGGGCCGTTTTACGCCATCGAGGTCATTCCGGGCAGCTTCGGCAGCTTTGCCGGATTGCGCACCGATGCCGATGCGCGGGTATTGCGCGAGGATGGATCGCCCATCGCGGGCCTGTTTGCCGCAGGCGCCGATATGGCCAGCATCATGGGCGGGCATTATCCGGCGGGCGGGATCAATCTTGGCCCGGCGATGGTGTTCGGCCACCGTGCCGCGCAAGCGGCGGCAGGATAGAAACACCCCGCCGCCCTGTCGGTTTTAGCGCCCTGCCCCGATCCATACGGCAATGCCATCAATCGGGCCATTGACCGGAGCCGGGGTTTTAGCGGCAAAGCCGGCTGCTTCGTCCACCGGGCCTGCGCCCTTATAGGCCGCCACCTGCGGATAGGCATAGACCGGGCGGCTGCGCGGGGGCAGCAGTTTGCGCGGGGGGAACATGCCCGGAGGCGGGCCATCCGCCGCAGGCTTGGCCCCGCCGCTGATGCCCACGGGCGCGCCCTCGGCGGTTTGCCCCGCGCGGTGGGCAATCATCGCCTGGGGGGCCTCGCCGCCCTCAACCCATGCCATCAGATCGGCCAGCAGCGGAAATTCGCTCGGCCCGTCGCCGCCCGAACAATGGCCCATGCCGGGGAACAGGAACATGCGGACGAAACCATCGCGCGGCCCCTTGCCCAGTTTTGCACCGACGCGTTCGAAATAGTCGATGGTGTTCAAGGGGCTGATATGCGGATCGGCCCAGCCATGCCACAGGATCAGCCGCCCGCCCCGCGCATTGAAGGCGGAGAGGTCGGGATTGTCGGCGCTGTAAAGCGCACGGGCCGGTTCTTCGGCGCGATACATCGCCTCGGTAAAGGGGAAGCTCTGGGGCGTAAAGGGTGTGGCCGGATTGGGGGTGAAGAGCAGATGGTTGATCGTATCATCGGCGAAATGCGCGCTGCCGATCATGCCGTCGGGGGTGCGCGGCACGAAAACGCCCACCCATTCCTCCTCGCTGCCCGGCATCAGGGGGCCAACCTCCAGCGCCTTGCCATCCGCCGTGCGCGCGCCCTGATAGATGAGGCGCGCGGCCTCGGCCTTGGCCGGTGTCAGACATTTGCCCGCCTCATAGGCGCCCTTGCACAGGATCTGCGCCGGATTGACGCGGCAGGCGCGCGGATCGGTGATCTGTCCATCGGCCAGCCCGTCCATCGCGTCGCAAGCGCTCAGCGCCAGCGCATGCAGCGCCTTGGTATCATCGGCCAGCAGCACCGCCTTGCCATCCGCGCCCGTGTTCACCTTGGCCAGCCAGCCATGGTGGAAGGAATTCTGCACCGTGAAATTGAGCGCCGGAGCGCCCGCCGCAATCCCGTCGAAATCCTGCGGATAGCGCTGCGCCTCCATCAAGGCCTCGCGCCCGCCGTCCGAACAGCCCGAGAAATAGGCATAGCGCGGCGCCTGACCGTAAAAGGCGCGGATCAGCCCCTTGGCCGCCAGCGCGGTCAGATGCACGCCGCGATGGGCGAAATCCTCGCGGGCCTGCGCGCTTTCGCCCCATGCACCGCCCATGCCCGAATGGCCCATATCGGTGCTGGCCAGAACGATGGTGCCATCGGTAACCGGGGTGCAGCTCTCGGCCTTGCCCGCATCAATGCGCAGATTGCCGCAAAGCCCGCCGCAGCCGGTCTGCAGATAGCGCTGGGTCCAGCCCGCCAGCGGCAGACGCACCTCGAATTGGATCGCAGGCGCGATGGTGCCGGTCACACGGCAATAGGGCTTGGCACCGCCCACTTCATTGGCGGCCAGATCGGTTTTCGCCCCCGTCGCCCCCGACAGATCAATCGCTGCCAGGCCGGCGCAGGCCATGACCGGCGCGACCGGGGCCAGATTGGCCATCGCGCCCGGCCCATTGGCCGCCTGCGCCGCCGGGACCATGCCCATCCACACCGCCACAATCGTGAAAGCCCATAAAAGCCTTCGCAGCATCTTTGCTTCCTTTCCGTCATCCCCCATGCCAGCGTTAGTGGCCTATGCGTCCCCTTGCGCCTAGACGTTGGTCGAGCCGGGCTGCCCTTGGCGCCGCGCCCGCACGGGTTTAAACCCGTGCCCGTATGAGAGGAGAGCGAAAAATGCGCGTGCTGCTGGTGGATGACCACCCCCTGTTCCGACAGGCGCTGGCGGCCACGGTGCGCCAGATCGCCCCCGAACACAGCGTCGAACATTACGATACACTGGGCGAGGCACGCGCGGCATTAGGCGCGGGCGAGGATGCGCTGGTGCTGCTCGACCTGAAATTGCCCGACAGCCATGGGATTTCAGGCCTGCTGGGATTAAAGGCGCAGGCACCCGCCGCCACGGTGGCGATTGTTTCGGCCAGCGACGACCATGAAACGGTTCAGACCGCGCAGGCCTGCGGCGCATCGGGCTTTATCTCGAAAGCCGCCAGCGTCGAGGAACTGGCCGCCGCGATTGAAACGCTGCTGGCCGGGGCGGAATGGTTCACCGAAACCGGGCCGGACCATGGCCGCGAACCGTTGACTGCGGCGCAGGCGCGCATTGTTGAAGGCGTGCATCGCGGATTGATGAACAAGCAGATCGCCTTTGAAATGGGCATCAGCGAGGCGACCGTGAAATATCATCTGACCGGAATTTTCCGCAAGATGGGGGTGCAGACGCGGGCGCAATTGCTCACGCTAGCCAGAGATTAGCCGTTCTCGCTCGCGGCCCAGCAGGCTGCGCAGGGCCAGCGGCGGCAAGGGCTTGGCCATCAGGTGAATATCCTCACGCGGGAGCGTCTCGGCCCAGCCGGGTTCGGGCGTGGCGGTCATCAGGATGCGCGCGCCGCAACGGTCCGCGATGGCGCGCAGCAGGCTCAGCCCGTCGCCATCGCTTTTGCTGGCTCCCAGCTTGTAATCGGCAATCGCCACATCCCACCGCCCTTCGCCCGGCACGGCGGCGATGCTGGCGCAAGGCGTGACCATCGCGCCCCAGCGGGCGATCAGCGCGCTGGTGCCCGCCAGCACATCCTCGTCATCGTCAAGGCACAGCACGCTCATCCCGCCAAGGTCAAAGGCGGGCGCGGGCGCGGGGGCAAGGCGCGGCGCGGGCGCGGTCAGGGGCACGCTGACGGCAAAGGTGCTGCCCCGTCCGGGCCGCGATGCCACCTCGACCCCATGGCCCAGCGCCTGCGCGATGCGCGCCACGATGGACAGGCCCAGCCCCGCGCCCTCGGCCATATCCTGACCCTGGGCCAGGCGGGTGAATTCGCGGAAGGCGGCGGGCAATTGCTCATCGGCAATGCCAACGCCGCTGTCGCGCACCTCTAGCCGCAGATGATCGCCGCGCACCCGCGCCAGCACCACCACGCGGCCACGGGGCGTATAGCGCAGCGCATTGACGATCAGATTTTGCAGAATCGAGCGCAGCAGATCACGGTCGGTCCTGATCCAGCGCGCGGTGGGCAGGATCACCAGCTGCAAATGGCGGGCCTTGGCCATCGGCTCAAACTCGGCGCCCAGCGAGAGCAGCAAGGCCCCGGCATCGACCGGCTGCGGCTGGGGCCGCAACGCGCCCAGTTCGAGCTGAGAGAGTTTGAGCAGCGCGTGAAGCAGGCGATGCGCACCCTCGACCGCCTGATCGGCCTTGGTCAGCAGATCGCGCTGCTCGGGATCGTCGACCGACAGCAGCGCATTGCCGATAAACAGGCGCGCGGCATGCATCGGTTGCACCAGATCATGGCTGGCCGCCGCGACAAAGCGCCTTTGCGAGCCTGATGCCTGCTCGGCCTGCCTGCGCGCCTCGTTCAGCGCGGAAGTGCGCTCCTCGACCCGGCTTTCCAGCATCTGTTCGGCCTGTTTCTGCTCGGTGATGTCGGTCAGGATCAGCAGGTAATCACCCCCCGCCAGCGCCCGCCCGGCAAGGCTGACCACGCGCCCGTCGCCCAGCGCAAGTTCCTGCGCCAGCGCCTTGCCGGTGGCCTGCGCCGCGCGCCATCCGGTGGCCACCATCGCCGCCTCTCCCGCCTGCACCAGCGCATCCTCCAGCGAGCGGCCCATATGCAGCCCCTGATGGTCCATCCCCTGCCCCGTCAGCCCCAGCAGCGCGAAGAAGCGCGCATTCCACGCCACCACCCGCGCCCCGTCATCGACCACGCAGACCCCTTGGGGCAGGCTTTCCAGCGTGGTCTGCAACAATTCGCGGCTGAAATGAACGGCATGGCCCGCCTCGTCCAGCAGGCGTCCGATCTCGGTCGCATCGCGCTCGCCCGAGGCCAGCGCGATGGCCACCACATTGCGCGCCGATGGCGCCCCGATCACGCCCGCCAGCACCCTTTCAGCCGCGCGGACCATGTTGGGCGAAACGGGCTGATCATCGCCTATCGCCCCGCGCCGCGCCGCCATGGCAATGTCCAGCACCGCCCGCCCCGCCTCCTCCTCGCCCAGAAATTGCCGGAGCAGGCGGCGCAGATCGCCAAGGCTGGCATCAATCGCCAGACGCCCCGAATCGCGCGCGGGATCGCCGGCGGCCACGAAACTGCCGGCCTGTATCAGGTCGATCAGGCGCGGGCGGGCCAGCAGCGAAAAGCCGACATAACAGGCGATATTGACCACCAGACTGAGCAGGATGGCCCAGCGCGCCAGCCCTCCCCGCCCAATTTCCCAAGGCAGGGCCATCCAGACATCAGCCCCCATATCGGGCGGAGCAAAGAAAGCAGGCGCAGCAATCGCCACCGTCCAGACCGCCACCCCCGCGCATACCCCCGCCAGCGCGCCATTTGCATGACCCCGCCGCCAGTATATCCCCCCGATCAGCGGCGGCACCAATTGCGCAAAGGCGGTCAGCGCGGTCAGGCCCAGTTCGGTCGGCCCCTCGATGCTCTTGACCCCGATGTAATAGGCCCATGCCATCAGCGCGACCGCCACCACAGTGATGCGCCGCACCAGCAGGATCTCGCCCCCCACGCCGTCGTGATCGGGCCGCATCAGCAATCTTTCGCGCAGCCGCCCGTGCAGCAGCGGCAGCACGATCTCGTTCGACACCATGGCCGAAATCGCGGTCAGTTCGACCACCACCATCGCCCCGCCCGCCGACACCCCGCCCAGCCATGCCAGCAGCGCAATGCCGTAATCCCCCCGCGCGGCGGGCATGGCCAGCATTTGCAGATAGGGGCTGACCCCGCCCACGCCCAGCCCGCCGCGGATGCCCCCCGCAATCACCATCGTGGCCAGCACCCAGAGGCCGAAATAGGCCGGCACGCTCCAGCGCGCGCCGGCAATATCCTCGGTCCGCTCCAGCGCGACAAAGCCAAGGTGGAACTGGCGCGGCAGGGTAAAGCTGGTGACGGTGCAAAGGAAAGTGAGGATGAGGAAGGTGGAAAGCGAGCCGCCCGCGAAAGGTGGGAGATGCGCAAGAGGCCGCATCCCGCCCAGCGACCATAGGCAGAAACCGGCCACCGCGATCAGGCCCGAAAGCTTCACCAGCGATTCCACCGCGATCATGCTGACAAAGCCGCGCGCGTGGCGCGTCAGATTGGGCGAGCGCGTGCCGAACACGATGGTCATCGCCACCAGCGCCAGAAACAGCGGCCATGCCGTCACGCTGGCCGTGCTGTCATGCCCTGCGGCATAGGCCCACACCTGTCGCAACACCGCAAGTTGCAGCGCGATATAGGGCAGCGTGCCCAGCGTTGCCACCAGCGTCACGACAATGCCCAGCGGGCGGCTCTTGCCAAAGCGCGCGGCGAGGAAATCGGCCAGCGAGCCGACGTTCTCCTGCTTGGCCAGCACCGCGATGCGGCGCCACACCGGCGCAAACACCGTCAGCGCCAGCACCGGCCCCAGCGCATTGGCGACAAACAGCCAGCTGCCCCCGCTGGCATCGCCCACCGCGCCGAAATAGGTCCATGCCGAACAGAGCGTGGCCAGCGACAGGCCATAGCGCAGGCCCCCCCAGCGGCGATCCTCGCGCCCCGAAAGCCGGTCCGCGCGCCAGCCCACCCAGGCCAGCGCGCCCAGATAAAGCATGACCGCCAGAACCAGCACCCGCGCGCCAAGCATGGCCCCTCCCCTTTTTCGGGGCCGGTCATGCCATGGCGGCGCGGCGCTGGCTATGGATCATGTTCTTAACGCAACCAGACAGAGCAGTTGAAACAGCATCTGCGCACCCGCCTGCGCGGTGATCGTGCCATGGTCATATTCGGGCGCCACCTCGACCACATCGCCCCCGACGATGTCGATACCCGCCAGCCCGCGCAGGATCGCAATCGCTTCCCGGGTGGACAGGCCGCCGACCTCGGGCGTGCCGGTGCCCGGCGCAAAGGCCGGATCGAGTGCGTCCACGTCAAAGCTGACATAGGTCGGCCCGTCGCCCACCACCTCGCGCGCCTTGGCGATGACCCAGTCGATGCCGCGTTCCTGCACCTCCTCGACATGGATCACGGTCATCCCGCTGGCATGGGAAAATTCCCAGAGATAGGCCGCCCCGCCGCGAATGCCGATCTGAACACAGCGGCGCGGGTCCAGCACGCCCGCCAGCACCGCCTCGCGAAAGGGCGCGCTGTGGTGAAAGCGCGAACCTTCGTAAATGCCGCCCGTGTCGCAATGGGCGTCGATCTGGACCAGCCCCATCGGCCCGCTGCGTTCGGCCAGCCCCTTCATGATCGAGCCGGTGATCGAATGATCGCCCCCCACCGAAAGCGGCACCGCCCGCGTGCGCGCAATCGTGCGATAGGCCGCCTCGATATCGGCATGGCATCCGGCCAGATCATAGCGGCTGTTCATCGGCACATCGCCCAGATCGGCCACGCGCAGCATGTTCATCGGCGCGATGCGCAAGGCATGTTCATAAGGCCCGATCCGGTCCACGCCCCGCAAGGCGCGCGGGCCATAGCGCGCGCCGGGCCGGTTGGTCACGCCCAGATCCATCGGCACCCCGATCAGCGCCACATCCAGCCCGCGCAGCAATTCGTAATTCAGCCCGCCCGGCATATAGGGCGCACCCAGCAGCGTCGAAGGATTGGCAAAGGGCCACTGGCGTTTGTCGCCATCCTTGAAATTCAGCCCTGCCACTTCGCGCAAATGGGGGTCATGCATATCGCCCCCTCCGGCCCCGGCGTATAATCGGCGCAGTTCATCCAGATCGAATGGCATCTTTGTTCACCCCTGCTTATTATAATGCAGAGATGGCCGCGCAGACGCGAGCGCGGCAATCGCGCAAATGGCGTATTACCTTGCGCGGAGGCGGTGGGAAGAGGCTTAGCCCAGCTTCCGCCCGGCCTGAATTTTTTGCAGCAGTTCCAGCGCCATGCCCATTTCCGCCTCGGTCAGCACGCCCGCAAAGGCATTCTCGATGGGCACCACCACCTTTTGCGCCTCGACCAAGGCGACCTTGCCCGCCTCGGTGATGAACAGGCCCTGCGCGCGCCGATCGCTCTCGATGCTTTCCAGCACCAGCAGGCTTTTGCGCGTCAGGCTGGCGATCATCTGGTGGATGGTGGCGCGGCGCATGCGGAACAGGCGGGCAAGCTGGGATTGCGTCACGCCCGGATTGGCCTGAACCAGCCAGAGGATCGAGGTCTGCTTGGGGGTCAGATCCATCAGCCGCAGCGCCGGATCAAGGTCGAACGAAAGCGCCGCATAGGCAATGCCCAGATTGAAACCCAGCAGGCTTTCCAGCCCCGCCGTATTGATCGCGCCCGCCAGCCCGTCGGTTTCGGGCACTTCGATTTCGGCAACATCGACATCGTTCAATCGGCGGCGAGGAGCGCGAGAATCGAGCACGGGCGGGGGAACCTTTCTGGGTGGTAGTGCCAATGACTGTATGGAATATATACAGATTGGGCGCCAATGCCAATTTGTGCAGTTGCACGCAAGGCTTTGCGCCGATTTTGCGAATGCAAAAGATGCACAGAGCCTTGCAGTTTGCGCGGAGTTTTCACCCAATTGGTCCGATCAGGACAAAAAGCCGATGCTTTTCAAAGCGTCCTTCAGCGCGGCAACTGCAATCGATAACGGAGGCTGACCTTGCCCCCCGCCGGGATCGTCACCGCCCAAAGCGGATGCCCGTCCTGCCGCCCCAGCTTTGCCGAGGCCGAAACCATCCGCGCGCCGTCGGGCAGCAGTTGCTGCGATTCGAAATGCACCGGCCAGCGGTTGGCATTGCGCACGGTGGCAGTGATCGCCTCCTCGCGATCATTGATCCGCCGCGTCCTGCTTTCCAACCGCACCTGCGGCGAAGCGCCGATCTCGATATTGGCCGTCTCGCCCACAGCCTTATCGTCCATCGCGCCCTCACCCACCGGCAGCGCCGCCGCGCCCACCTGCTGCACCACCGCCACCCCGCCAGCGGGCAGCGCAAGGCCCAGCCCGTCGACCTTGCGGTTGGCCATGCGCAACCGGATGCGCGCCTGCCGGCTCTCGCCATCTTGGGCGCCCACATCCACATCGGCCCGGTGGATCAGCCCCAGTTTCACCCGCCGCGCGGCCATCAGCGCCACCTGCTTTTGCGCATGGGCCGCCACATTGGTGGGCATAGGCACGCGATAGAGCCGCAGATCGCCCAGCACTTCCTCTTTCACCACAACGGGGGCCATCATCCTTTTTGCCGTGACCACAACATCGGCCATCATCGCCACCGGCGCGGGCGGCGGCGCGGGGGCATAGACCGGCATGGTTTCAACCAAGGGTGCCTGCACCGGCGAAAGCTGGCAATGCAGCACCAGTTCCTGCGTCTGGGCGGGTTCCTCGCGGCTTTGTTCGAATTTGGGCTTGCCGCCCACAACGGCCGCCTGCGCCTGCGCAAATCCGGTCGTGTCGCCATTGGCCAGCGTGACCCATGCGGTCATCTCTGCGGCCTGCGCACCGGGGGCCAGTTTGACGACATAATGCGCCTGCCAATCAAAACCCCATGCCAGATAGGTCAGCCGCACTCGCGCCTTTTGCGCCAAAGCCGCATGGGTGGCGATAGACAGAGTGGGCCGCGCGTTCAGCCCCTCGGGCAGGCCGTCATAGGCGATGGCATCCTTCAATCCCCCGCAATTGGCGATCTCGAAACCCGCCTTGGTCTGAACAATCGCCGCGCCGTCGGGCGCGGATCGGATGATCGCCTCCTCCTCGCGGGTATGCCCCTTGGCATCAGTGCGACGCAGCGTGACCGGGCGGCCAAAGGCGCGCGCGTAAAGATTGCGCGGTGAGAGCAGCTCCGCATCAAGGTTCTTTTCCGAGACCCCCGCGCCCAGCCCTTCGACCAGCGCGGTTTCGGCCATCATCCCCGCCGCCACGCCCTCGAAACGGATCGTGGCGTCGCCCGCCGGGATCATCACCTCGCGCTCTTCGGAAATCAGCGCATAGCCGCGCAGCCATGCCGGGTCGATCGCCTGCCCCGCATCGCGGTCGGGCGCGCGATAGATGGTCACCGCCACCTTTGCCGGGGCGGGTGATGTCACGATCTGTTGCGCCTGAATGGGCGCGGCGGCCATCAGAGCCGCGCCCAGCACCATCGCCCGCACGATCAATACCGCGCATCGATCTGCGCGGTCAGGTTGACCGAGCCTTGCGCGGGGATGGTGATCTTCCAGACCCGCTCGTCGGCATTGCGCTGTTCGCCCTTGGCGCTCTCGGCCGAAACGCGTGTGTCGTGCCACCCGCGATCAAGCCCCGCCTGCACCACCTCGACCGTGACCGGCACGGCGCGTGCATTGGTCAGGCGATAGGCCATATGGGTGCGCCAATAAGTCTTGGGCGCGTCCACCGAAACGATCTGGCTCTGGCCGTCGCGGGTGATGCGGTATTGGGCCACGCGCTCCCATTCGGCGCTGTCGATCTTCTCGCGCTTTTCCACCGTGGGCTGGATCTTCACATCAAACGCATCGCCGGTTTTCAGCGCCAGCGTCGATCCCATCGGCGTGTGGCCAATATTGTCCTCGCCCACGAATTGCGGTGCGCCGGATGCATCGCGCATATAGACCCGCACCGTGCCCGCAGGCAGCGCATCGCCCAATCCACCCTCGCGCGCATTGGAAAAGTTGATGACGCTGGCAAAGCTCTGCGCCTCGTCGTTGGTGGCGAGCCATGCGTTGCGATACCAATAGGACTTGGTTGCGCTCGCGCCTTTCACGTCCAGAAAGCTGACCTGCTTTTGCTGGGCCTGCGCCAGCGTGGTGGGGTTGGCGATGGGGTAGAGGTAGAAATCGCCCAGTTGTTCGCGGGATGCGGCCTGCGTGCCGACAATGCCCACGGGCCGGGCCGGGCGAAAACGGGGCTGTGGCGCGCCGTCGCCCACTGCGCCCGCCACCAGCAGCAGTTTGGCAGCCGGATAGGTCGTCCCGCTGGTGTTGTTCAGCGTGACCCAGCCCTGCACATCCAGCTTGCCCGCCTTTTCATCGAACATGGCCACGTAATCAGCCTTCCAACTGAACCCGCGCGAGAGATAGGAGAGCGCCACCGGCCTGCGCCCCGCCTGCGCCGCATCCAGCGTGACCGAGAGCGTGGGCCGCGCCTTGAGGCCCTCGGGCAACTGGTCGAACACGAGGCGCGCATCCATATCGCCCAGCACTTCGATCCGGTTGCCGATCTGGACCAGCGTGCCGTTATTATTGGCAAGGATCGTGCCGCGCTCGGTGGTTTCCACGCCCGTGGCGCGGTTGGTGCGGATGATCGTCACCGCCTGTCCCACGCCCTTGTCCACCAGCCTTTCGGGGCTGAGCAGATCATAATCGAAATTCTGTTCGACCACGCCCGCGCCCGGCGCGGCAATCGTCACCGTTTCGGGCCGGATCTGGGCCGAGACATCGGCGAATTCGGTCAAGGCCCGCCCCTTGGGCAAATCAAGCTGCCGCACATCCTGAACCAGCGCCAGATCATTGTTATAAATGGTGATCGCCACCTGACCCTGCGCGCTGGCCGGAGCCGCATGGGCGCCGGCGCCCCATGCCCCTGCACCACAAGTCATCGCGCCCAACAACAAAGGCGCCCAATTTGCCGCTTGCCGCTTCATCTTTGCATCGCCCCTTATCGCCATAATCTATGTGCCAAGTTAGCTTGACCTTTACTGCTGCCATAGCATGATGATTTTATGGCTGAACGCAAACTGAAGGCATGGGTGGCGGCGGGACTGATCGACGCGGCCGCCGCCGACCGCATCCGCGCATGGGAGGCGCAACATAGCCGCCCGGTCGCGCTCTGGGCGGTGGTGGGGCTGGCCGGATTGTCGATAGGGCTGGGCATCATCTCGCTGGTGGCGGCCAATTGGGCGGCCATCGATGGCGAAACGCGACTCGCGCTCCATGCCGCCCTGCTGCTGGGGCTGGGGGCTGCGCTCTGGGCCTTGCCGACGCAGGGGGCCGATACCGCGCGGCGCTGGGCCGAGGTCGGGATCTTCGTCTTTGCCGTGCTGGGTCTGGGCTTCATCGGCCATCTGGGACAGGTCTATCAGACCAGTTCGCCGACATGGATGGCCATTGGCCTGTGGCTGGGGCTGTTTTCCCCGCTGCTGCTGGGCGCGGGTCAAGGCTGGCTCTCGGCCACGTTGCTGGCGGGGGGATGCATCGCGCTGCCATGGATGCGCTTTGGCGATCCGGCGCTGGGCTTTTCGGCCGGACAGGCCGGGCCGGGCGTGATCCGGGGCGCCATCGAATGCGCGCTGCCTGTTTTATTGACACCGCTTTCGGCCTTTATGATCGGCGGTTCGGCGCGCGGGGGATTTTGGGGACGGCTGGGCCAGATCGGCTTTGCCTATGCCATCGGCGCGGTCAGCCTGTTTGTCATCATCTCGGGCTTTGGCGATTGGGGGCATGGGAACGGGGCGGGTGATCGGCAGGGCAATGTCGATGCGGCACTGATGGCGGTGGCGGGGGTGCTGGGTCTGGCAGGGCTGGCGCTTTGGCAAGCAGACCGCACGGCGCAAGGCAAAGCCGGCGCCGCCGTCTTCGGCATGCTGGCGCTGGCCATGCTGGCGGCGGACCGACTGGGCGGGCATGGGTTGGCGGTGGGGCTGCTGTTCATGGTGCTGTGGGCCGGGCTGGCCGGGGCGGCGCTTCATGCCCAGACGCGCTGGGCGTTTCAGATGGCCGTCGCGGTGGTAGCGCTGCGGCTGATCATTCTGGCTTTTGAAGAGGCGGGCGGATTGCTGGCCAGTGGGGTCGGGCTGATCCTTGGCGGGCTGCTGGTGCTGGGCGTGGCATGGGGAGCATTGCGCATCACCCGTCATTTTGCTCCGGCGCGGGGGATCGCGTGATGCGCGGTCTGCTGCGCACATTGGCCATCGCGCTGCCGCTGGCGGGCCTTGGCTACAGCTGGCTCGCAACGCGGCAATCGGCGGCGCAGGGCGTGGAATGGGACGTGGCCGTGACCGGCTATGACCCGCGGGACCTGCTGCGCGGGCATTATGTCCGCTTCACCTATATCTGGCCCGAGGACAGTGCGGCCTCCCTGACGCCGGGTTTTGCCGGCGAAGGCGCATCCTCCCTCACCCGGCTCTGTATCGAGGGCGAGGCCCCCGCCATCCGCCGCACGACCACGATGACCGATCAGGATCAGGCCAAGGATTGTCAGGGCATCGCCCGAACACCCCCGCAAGGCCCGCGCCGGACCTCAACCGTTCCACGCGAAGGCCGTCTCTTCGTGCCCCAAAGTGATGCCGCCGGATTGCAGCGCGCGCTGAGCAATCCGGCACAACAGGGGATCCTGCGTTTTCGCCTCAAGCCCGATGGAGAAATCATCCCGCTGCGCCTGAGCTTTCAACCCAAGCCCGCGGTCAGCGCCCATCCCTGAACGAAGGGGGCGCCCGGCCCCCTTTTCTTCACACCGCGCGGCTGGCCGAATTGCCAAGGTCGGCGAAATAGCCCGCCATCGCATCGGCGGCCTTGTCGGTAAGGGTGATGAAAGCACGGCGACGGTCTGATTCATCCTCGATCCGCTTGAGCAGCCCCGCCTCGGTCATCTGGCCGATCCAGCGCAGCGCGGTGGTGGGCGGCACGCTCGACGCGATGCACAGGCTGGTGACCGACACCTTGGCCTTTTCTACATGGGCCGCCGTCAGGTCGAGCAGCATATCCCATGCCGGATCGGCAAACAGATCTCCGTCGAAGAAGCGCGCGCGCATCTGACGCTGGCGGATGATGCGGCGGACCATGCGCGGATCGGGCATTTGCGGCCGCGGCGCATTCACCAGCTTGTCGCCTGCGGGATCCTTGGCGATGCCGTCAAAGCGGAAGGCGGCGTTATTCTGCGCTGGGGTTGCCTGTGTTGCCGCGCCGCTCATGCCGGGCGTCAGCGTGTTCAACCGCTCGCCAATCTGCGTGACCTGTTCGGTCAGACGCAGCAGCACCATGCGATCCTCATCCGACAATTCGCGGACGCGCTTGGCCGGCATCCGCGCCATCACCTGACCCAGCGCGATCAGGCGTTCGGCGCGGCTGGGATTGACCAGAATTTGCGGGTCTGACTGATCGAGGCAACCGAACACATCGTCAAGCGCATCCACACTGGTCGACACCACCAGCGCCGCGCCGGTATGGCCCGCGCGCAGATCCAGCCGCGAAAGCGCCGCCAGCACTTCACCATCGACCACCGGGCAATCGAGCAGCACAACATCGCCCAGCGGCATCGCCTCGCCCGAGAGCAGGTGGGCAATCGGGCTGGCCTGAGCCAGACGGAAACCGGCGCCTTCGGCATCCTCGCGCATCTGATCGCGCAGATGCGGGCGATCGGCAAAGATCGAAACCTTCATCCGCAGGCCCGAGACATCATGGCTCGAACCATAGGCGAAATCATCGGCGGCATCCGAAAAACCAGCATAGGGCGCATTGAGCATGATATCCGACTCCGTCTTTCAAGTTCCTAGTAGGAATACGTAGAACCTAGAACAAACCAGAACATCGTCAAGATCAAAAATGGAACATTTGGAAAACATGGAAGAACAGATCATCCGTTTCGGAGGCAATTGGCACGCCAAACGAAAAGGGCCGCCCGACTGCCCCATAAAGGCAGCCGGACGGCCCTTTTCAAACCCTTGGAATCAATATCAATCGATAAAGGGATCGCGCACCAGAATCGTGTCCTCACGCTCGGGGCTGGTCGAAACCAGTGCAACCGGCGTTTCGATCAATTCCTGCACGCGCTGGATATACTTGATCGCCTGTGCGGGCAGATCAGCCCACGAACGCGCACCGGCGGTCGTGCCTTCCCAACCTTCCATTTCTTCATAGATCGGCTCAACAGCAGCCTGATCGGCAGCGTGCGAAGGATAATAATCCAAAACCTTGCCGCGCAGGCGATAGCCGGTGCAGATCTTGACCGTCTTCATCCCGTCCAGAACATCGACCTTGGTCAGCGCAATGCCGGTTACGCCCGAAATGGCGCAAGACTGGCGCACCAGCACCGCGTCGAACCAGCCGCAGCGGCGTTTGCGGCCCGTGACGGTGCCGAATTCATGGCCGCGCTCGCCCAGACGCTGGCCCACTTCGTCCTCCAGTTCGGTCGGGAACGGGCCCGAGCCGACCCGAGTCGTATAGGCCTTCACAATGCCCAGCACGAAACCGGCCGAGGACGGGCCCATGCCCGAGCCCGAAGCAGCCGTGCCCGACACCGTGTTCGAGCTGGTCACAAACGGATAGGTGCCGTGGTCAACGTCGAGCAGCACGCCCTGCGCGCCTTCGAACAGCACGCGGGCGCCCGCCTTCTTCACCGTGTTCAACCGCTTCCATACCGGTTCGGCAAATTGCAGCACGAAAGGCGCGATTTCCTTCAGCTGCGCGATCAGCGCTTCACGGTCCACCGCAGGCTGGCCGAAACCGGCGCGCAGCGCATCGTGATGGGCGCAAAGGCGGTCAAGCTGGGCATCAAGCGAGTCGAGATGCGCCAAATCGCACACGCGGATCGCGCGGCGGCCGACCTTGTCCTCATAGGCCGGGCCAATGCCGCGACCGGTGGTGCCGATCTTGCCGGCGCCCGCAGCGGTTTCGCGCAGAGCGTCCAGATCGCGGTGCATCGGCAGGATCAGCGGGCAGTTTTCGGCAATCGAGAAATTCTCGGTGTTGATGACAACGCCCTGCGATTCCAGCTTCTCGATCTCGGCCTTGAGCGCCCAGGGGTCGAGCACCACACCATTGCCGATGATCGAGAGCGTGCCGGTCACAATGCCGCTGGGCAGCAGCGAGAGCTTGTACACCTTTTCGCCCACGACCAGCGTGTGGCCGGCATTATGGCCGCCCTGAAAACGCACCACCACATCGGCGCGGCTGGCCAGCCAGTCGACGATCTTGCCTTTGCCCTCGTCGCCCCATTGGGCGCCGACAACGGTCACATTTGCCATGGATAGAATCCCTCACCCTGCCAAGTAAATCCGGAAGCGCCCTTCGACAGGACTCGGCGCAGCGGATGGGACGATGGGGCGCGATTCCCGAAGAAAAGCCCCGATTTCGACCGCGCCGTTAGCCAGACTGATGCGCGCCGTCAATGGCCTTAGCGCGCACGATGGGTTATGGGGAGAAAAGCATCCCACAGAACAAGGATCGACCTGCGATGACATCCCCCCTTCGTTGCATGATCGGCGGCCTGAGCATGATGGCCATGCTGGCCGTATCCGTGCCCGCGCAATCGCAATTGCTGATGGGCGCGATGATGATGCGGCGGATGGCACGGGCGGCGAACAAGGGCACCCCCGCCCCCGCAGCGCCCGCGCATCAGACCATCGCCTATGGCGCCGATCCGATGCAGAATCTGGACTTTACCCCGCCCGCAGGGAGCGGAGGCAAGGCGCCGCTGGTGGTATTCGTGCATGGCGGCGGCTGGACGCAGGGCAATAAGGACAATGCGACAGGCGGGTGGAAAGCCCCGCATTACACGTCGCTTGGCTATGCCTTTGCAAGCATCAACTATCGCCTTGTGCCGCATGTGGGCGTTGAAGACGAGGCGGGCGATGTGGCCGCCGCTCTCGCGCGGTTGATCGGGGATGCGGACAGGCTGGGGATCGACCGGCATCGCATCGTGCTGATGGGTCATTCGGCGGGCGCGCATCTGGTGGCGCTGCTGGGTACGGACGAACGCTATCTGGCGCGAGTCGGCCTCTCACAAGCGGATCTGGCCGGGGTTCTGCCGATTGACGGGGCGGCCTATGATGTCCCCTCGCAAATGGCGGCGGCGGGGGCCTATATGCAGGGCCGGTATCAGCAGGCCTTTGGGCAAGACCCCGCCCGCCAGCGCGCGCTATCCCCGCTGACCTATGCCGCAGCGCCCAATGCCTCGCGCTTTCTGTTCATCAATGTCCAGCGCGAGGATGGGCTGGCGCAGGCCAAAGCTCTGGCCGGGGCGCTGCGCGGCGCGGGCGCGCAGGTGGAGACCCAGAGCTTTGACGGGCGCGGATTGCAGGGGCATGTCGAGATCAACCGGCGCCTGGGCGATCCCGACTATGCCGCTACGCCGGTGGTGGACCGCTGGTTGAAGGCGGTTTTCGGCGGTTGACCAAACCCGCCCGGCGATTGAGCGTTGCTTTGCGTTCGCGTCAGACTGAACGCAGAACGTATCAATGCGCGTTGATCATGACGATGGTCTGGTCCAGCCGCCCCTCGATCTCGGCGCGGCGCAGGAATTGCACGCGCTCGACGTTAATTTCGGCCGGGGTGGGATCTTGCGCAAACAGGCCCATCACCTCGTCGATAAAGTCGGTGAGCGGCAGATAGCCCTCGCGGGTCGCCTGCCCCGGCGTCAGGTCGGTCTGCACGGCGGGCGGGGCCAGTTCGATCACCTCGACCCGCCCGGCCAGCAGCGCGCGCAGGGCCAGCGTATAGGAATGGAGCGCGGCCTTGGTGGCATTATAGGTGGGCGTGGAGAGCAGCGGCACAAAGGCCAGCCCCGAAGTAACATTGACGATGGCCGGTTTGGCCTGTGTTTTCAAATGGTCGATCAAGGCGTCGGTCATGCGGATCGGGCCGAGCAGGTTGGAGGTGATCATCCCTTCCGCATCGGACAGGTCGCGCGCGCTGGTCGCGTCCTCGAAACGCATGATGCCCGCATTGTTGATAAGGACGTTGAGCGAAGGATAGGCGGCGATGATCTCTTGCGCGGCGCGGGCAATATCGGCCGGATCGTCAATATTGAGCGTAAAGCCCGCCATGCCGGGATTGGCCGCAATGATCTCGTCGATCAGGGCCTGACGCCGCCCGGCGATGATGACCTGATTGCCGCCTGCCTGAAACCTCTCGGCCAGAGCGCGCCCGATGCCCGAGGTGCCGCCGGTGATGAGGATGGTGTTGCCGCTGGTCTGCATGGAATGTCTCCTGTTAAGGGTGCGACACTCCATGTACGCCTTCGCTCTCCGGATTGAAGAAGGCACCCAAAAGATTTATACTTACCCGATGGAGAGTAACTATCCCCCAACCGACCCGCGCGTCGATGCACTCGTCAACGATCTGATCGGCCGGGTGGCCGACAAATGGACGCTGCTGATTCTGGAGGTGCTGGAGGAAGGCGGGGTTCTGCGATTTACGCAAGTGGGCCGCGCCGTGCCGGGGATCAGCCAGAAGATGCTGACGCAGACCCTGCGCGCGATGGAACGCGATGGACTGGTGACGCGCACCATCCACCCGGTCATCCCGCCGCGCGTCGATTATGAGCTAACGCCGCTGGGCCATAGCCTCAGCGCCGCGTTCTGCGGGGTCTGGCAATGGGCCGAAGCCCATCTGGAGGAGGTGGAAGGAGCGCGAAGCCGGTTCGACGCCCTCCTCAGCGCAGGTTAAAGCGCAACTACCTCGTCGCCCTCAAGCCGGTGGGTGCAACCCAGCATCGCCGCATCGCAGGCATCGCCCAGCGCCGCCACCGTGCGCCAGCCCACCGCGCGCAGCCGCGCAGCCGCCCCCACATCATGACCCAGCGGCAGGAACAGCAGATCACGCGGCGCCTCATGCGCGGCAAGAGCCGTAATCAGCGGATCGGGATAGAGCGAGAAGCCCACCGCCGGTTCGGCCGGTTCGCCCAGAATCGAATAGGACCCGCCACGCGCCACCGCGCCGCGCACCCCATCGGCAAAAATCTGGAAGCCGAACCAGCTTTGATATTCAAACCCATGGCGCTCGGTCGGGTCCAGCGTCAGGCGAACACCGGCAGGCAGGCGCGCGGCAATCTGGCGCAGCGCGGCGATGCGTTCATCCAGCACATTGCCCAAGGCCAGCGCCTCAAGACGGGCAATCGCGGCGTCCAGCGGCCCGGTGGCGTGGATCAGCGGCAGATAGGCCGCCCCGCCCTCGGTCACCAGCGCACCCGCATCCTTGGCGTCCAGCTCGCGGCGGACGGCATCCAACTGCGCAGGCGTCAGCGGCCAAGGGCCGGCGGCCAGAGCATCGACCAGACCCGGCATCGTGAAATCGACCGAAATCCCCGTGGCGCCCGCAGCCTGAAGCGCCTCGATGGCCACGGCCACCACCTCGCCCGCCGCCGCCGTGCCCGCGTGGCCGATCAGTTCCGCGCCGATCTGCAAACGCTCGCGCGTGGGGTCGAGGCCGTCACCCTTGATCGCCGTCACCTGCCCGGCATAGGCCAGACGCAGCGGGCGCGGGGCATCCTTAAGGCGCGTCACGGCAATGCGTCCCACCTGGGGCGTAATATCGCTGCGCAGCGCCATCATACGCAAGGACGAGGGATCAATGAAGCGCACCATGCGCCGCGTCTCGATCCCCGCCATGCGGCTGGCAAGGCTGCGCTCGAACTCAACCCCCGGCGGCTGCACCCGGTCATAGCCATGGCTGTCGAGCACATCCATGATCGCGCGCGTGATACGCGTCGCGGCTGCCGTATCCTGCGGCAGTCGGTCTTCCAGCCCCTCGGGCAGCAAATCGCGGGTTTCGGTGTCCATCATGGGGCGGGCTTTAGCGGGGGTTTGGGAATTAAGGAAGGTAGAATAGATGCGAGGGTCTAGACCCTCGCGCTCCCTTTGCTGTCTATGTCGCGCCACGGTTTCGCCGTTGCGCAACATTGCCGCGCCGCAGGCTTTAAATATATGGCCTGCGGCGCGGCCATCTTAGCGCTACCCCAAAAATGGGATTGCAAAGGGACCGAGTCCCTTTGCCCGCCGGAGGCAAAGAAAAAGGCGGAGCTCCAACCGGAACCCCGCCCAATTCTTTCAAACCCCAAGGTTCAGATCAGAACGCCAGCGCCTTGGCGCGCTTCACGCCGGGCAGCTTGCCTGCGGCTTCGAGCACATCGCCGGCAACCGGGCTGTCGACCGAGAGCAGCAGAACCGCCTCGCCGCCGGCTTCGCGGCGACCGAGGTTGAACGTGCCGATGTTGATGCCGTTTTCGCCAAGGAGCGTGCCGATGCGGCCGATGAAGCCGGGGGCATCTTCGTTGACGATATACATCATGTCGCCGGTCAATTCGGCCTCAACCTTGATGCCGAACAGTTCAACGAGGCGCGGTTCGGCGTTCGAGAACAGCGTACCGGCCACCGAGCGCTCGCCCGCTTCGGTCTTGACCGAGACGCGGATAAGGGTGTGGTAGTCGCCGGTCTTTTCGGTCTTCACTTCGCGTACTTCAAGGCCGCGTTCCTTGGCGAGGAACGGAGCGTTGACCATGTTCACGGTGGCCGACTGCACGCGCAGGAAGCCGCAGAGAACCGCAGCCACGATGGGCTTGGCGTTGAGTTCGGTGGCGGCGCCTTCGGTGTGGATCGAGATGCGGGCCACGGCCGAGGGGGTGAGCTGGCCCACGAGGCTGCCCAGCTTTTCGGCCAGCGCCATGTAGGGGCGCAGCTTGGGGGCTTCTTCAGCCGAGAGCGAAGGCACGTTCAGCGCGTTGGTCACGCCGCCAGTGGTCAGATATTCGCCAAGCTGTTCAGCAACCTGAAGCGCCACGTTGACCTGAGCTTCGGTGGTCGAAGCGCCAAGATGCGGGGTGCAGATGAAGTTCTTGGTGCCGAACAGCGGCGATTCCTTGGCCGGTTCGGTCTGGAACACGTCGAGAGCAGCGCCCGCAACATGGCCCGAATCCAGAGCTTCCTTGAGAGCCGCTTCGTCGATCAGGCCGCCACGGGCACAGTTGACGATCCGCACGCCCTTCTTGGTCTTGGCCAGATTTTCCTTCGACAGGATGTTCTTGGTCTCAGCCGTCAGCGGGGTGTGCAGCGTGATGAAGTCAGCCTTAGCCAGCAGCGTGTCGAGGTCGGCCTTCTCCACACCCATTTCCACGGCGCGTTCCGGCGTCAGGAACGGATCGTAAGCCACAACCTTCATGCGCAGACCCAGCGCGCGCGAGGCAACGATCGAGCCGATGTTGCCCGCGCCGATCAGGCCGAGCGTCTTGCCGGTGACTTCAACGCCCATGAAGCCGTTCTTGGGCCACAGGCCCTTCTGGGTCTGTTCGTTGGCTTCGGGAATCTGGCGGGCCAGAGCGAAGATCATCGCAATCGCGTGCTCGGCAGTGGTGATCGAGTTGCCGAAAGGCGTGTTCATCACGACAACGCCCTTGGCGCTGGCGTAAGGAATATCAACGTTGTCGACGCCGATACCGGCGCGGCCGATGACCTTCAGGTTGGTGGCGGCGTCCAGCACTTCCTTGGTCACGCGGGTCGACGAACGGATGGCAAGGCCATCATAATCGCCGATGCGGGCGATCAGCTGTTCGGGGGTTTCGCCGGTGATGACGTCCACATCGCAGCCCATTTCGGCAAAGATGCGGGCGGCGTTGGGGTCCATCTTGTCCGAAATAAGGACGCGGGGCTTACGGGTCTCGGTCATGGGAATCGTATCCTCATGTGAATAGGGGAGAATGTGCAGGGACGGCTTTAGCGCGTCCCTGCAAAATCAGTTTGGCTTAGCCGGCCTTGACGTTAGCCAGCTTTTACAGTGGCGTAGGCGTAATCCAGCCAGGGGCCAAGGTCTTCGATATCCTCGACATTGACCGTGGCGCCGCACCAGATGCGCAGACCAGCAGGCGCATCGCGATAGCCCGCGATGTCATAGGCGGCGTCCGCCTTTTCCAGCACAGCGGCAAACTTCTTGATGAAGTCCGCGTCCGCGCCTTCGACCGACAGACAAACCGAGGTCTTCGAACGGGTCGCTTCGTCGGCGGCCAGGTGCGAGAGCCACGAACGCTCTTCAACGATCTTGTTCAGCGCCGCGGCATTGGCATCGCTGCGCGCCTTGAGGCCTTCAAGACCGCCCAGATCCTTGGCCCATTCCAGCGCGAAAATCGCGTCTTCAACGGCCAGCATCGAGGGGGTGTTGATGGTTTCGCCCTTGAACACGCCTTCGGCCAGCTTGCCCTTCGACACAAGGCGGAACACCTTGGGCAGCGGCCATGCGGGCGTGTAGGTTTCGAGGCGCTCAACGGCGCGGGGGCCGAGGATCAGCACGCCATGGCCACCTTCGCCGCCCAGAACCTTCTGCCACGAGAAGGTGGCTACGTCGATCTTCGACCAGTCGATGTCATAGGCAAAGACCGCGCTGGTGGCGTCGGCAAAGCTGAGACCTTCGCGGTCGGCGGGGATGAAATCGGCGTTAGGAACGCGCGCACCGCTGGTGGTGCCGTTCCAGGTGAACAGCACGTCATTGGTCCAGTCGATCGTGTTCAGATCGGGGATCTGGCCATAGTCGGCGCGAATGATCGTGGGGTCCAGCTTGAGCTGCTTGGCAACGTCGGTGACCCAACCCTCACCGAACGATTCCCATGCAAGCGTGGTGACGGGCTTGGCGCCCAGCATGGTCCACATCGCCATTTCGAAAGCGCCCGTGTCCGAACCGGGCACGATGCCGATGCGGTGCGTTTCAGGGAGCTGGAGAATTTCGCGCATCAGATCGATGCAATAGGCCAAACGCGTCTTGCCGATCTTCGCGCGGTGCGAACGGCCCAGCGACTCGGTCGCGAGCTTGGAAAGATCGTAGACTGGCGGCTTGGCGCAGGGCCCCGACGAGAAAAAGGGGCGAGCCGGCTTCTTAGCCGGAACTTGGATAGTCATGTAGTCTCTCCTTACAGAGAGCACGCGCGGCGTTGGGACCGCGTGGCCCGCCGGTCGCTCTAGAGATCGGCGCGCAACAGTCAAGCAGACTTTTTTGCAACAGATGTGAAAATTCGCGGCGCCTTGTGAAGATTCCCGCGCCAATTCGGCCAAAATGCGGCATTTTCCTGCGCAGATATCAGCACTTTCAAACCGATGATATACCTCACTTTAACCACGCAACATTACATAGGTCAGGCCGCCGCAGGGTTCATCACGCCATATGGAACAGCCTCGCTCACGATCATTGCTGATCAGTCTTGCCCTCAGCCTCGCACTGAGCGGTTGCGGCGGGGCGATTCCCGACGCTCCCCATCGCGCCCGCCCCCAGCCCACCATCGCTTATCAGCCCATCCGCCCGGACGAGGGGCAATGCCTGTCCGACCTTGGCGCCAAGGCCGCCGGTTTCACGCCGCTGCCCGATCAATATTACGGCGCGGGATGCGCGACCTTCAACGCGGTGCGTCTGGCCAGCCTGTCGGGCGACAGCCAGTCGTTCAACATTTCCAATCTCGGCCCCGTCACCTGCCCGCTGGCCAACACCTTTGCCGGATGGGCGCGATTCGGGGTGGACCGCGCCGCCCGCGCGATTTTGGGCAGTCCGCTGGTGCGGATCGAAACCATGGGCAGCTATAGCTGTCGCAACGTGGCGGGCACCGACAAGCGCAGCGCCCACGCCACCGGTAATGCCATCGATGTGGCCGCCTTCGTGCTGGCCGACGGACGGCGCATCACCGTGCTGAACGGATGGAATTCGGACGATCCGGCCGAACGCGAATTTCTTCACACCGTTCACCAATCGGCCTGCCGCCGCTTTGGCACCACATTAGGACCTGATTTCAACGCCGCCCACCGCAATCATTTGCATGTGGATCTGATGAACAATGGCGTCTGTCACTAAACGGGACTGTCGTTAACCATCGTCCAGCTTGACAAAGGGAGGCCTCGCCCCAATCTGGCCCGCTGTTCGGGAGGGTTTGGGCCATGTTTCGTCTGTCATTTGCTCTGGGCCTGATGGCCTGCACCGGGCCCGCGCTTGCCGCCCCCCGCGTCATCCCGCGGCCGCCCAGCGTCTGGCTCGATGATTACACTACCCAAGAGCTGAAAGCCCGAATAGACAAGGGTTGTCCGGTGGTTATCGTATTCAGCGGCGGCACCGAAGAAACCGGCCCCTATGTCGCGCTGGGCAAACATGCCGCGCGCATCCGCGCCTATGGTGAGGCGATTGCGCGCAATGTGGGCGATGCGTTGATCGCGCCGGTACTGCATTATGCGCCCAATCCGACCTATGTGACGCCCTTTGCCGGCACAATCAGCCTGAGGCCCGAAGTCTTTGCCGCCGTTAACGAAGATGTTGCGCGAAGCCTTATCAATGGCGGTTTCCGCCGCATCGCGCTGATGAGCGAACATGGCCCCAGCCAGAAGCCGCTGGCCGATGTGGCGGCCCGATTGAACACCGAATTTGCCGACAAGGGCGCGCAGGTCTTTTACATTGCCGATGGCTATACCCGCGCCCGCCGCGAGATCGAAGCCGCCATCCGCGCCGAGGGCAAGGTGGGCGGCGGACATGGCGGATTGTGGGACACGGCCGAAACGCTGGCGGTCGATCCCTCGCTGGTGCGCCCCGGCCCCTATCTGCCCGGCACGATCGACAATGACGGCAACGGGCCGGTCAACGGCCTTGGCTATTCGGGCGACCCCACCGGGGCCAACGCACGCATCGGCCGCGAATTTGGTGCGATGCGGGTGCGTCTGGCCAGCGCGGAATTGAGCGCAGCGCTCAAATCGGCCGGAGCTTGTCGCAAGTAGCGATCAGTTCCGGGCGATGTGAAAAGGAAAGTCGGGCAGCCCGTCGAGCGCGGCCTTGAGACTGTCGCTCCAACTGGCCGAGATCACGCGATACCACGGATCATTGGCCTCGATCCGGCGCTCATACTTGATGCTCAAATCGTCGCGCCCGATCACCACCAGATCGAGCGGCATACCCACCGACAGATTGGCCTTGAGCGTCGAATCAAAGCTGACCATCAGCAATTTGACCGCATCCTCAAACGCCATCTTGCGGTCATAGCCGCGCAGGATGATCGGACGGCCATATTTCGTCTCGCCAATCTGGAAAAACGGTGTGTCGAGCGTGCCCTCGATAAAATTGCCTTCGGGATAGATCATGAACAGGCGCGGCTCCTGCCCCTCGATCTGTCCGGCCAGAATCAGCGTTGCGCCAAATTGCCCCGCCGCCTGCGGCCCCACATCGGCGTCACGCTCGGCAATCGTCTCGCGCAGCGTCTTGCCCACGATGCCCGCCATCTGAAACATGGTCGAGGCCTCCAGCACGCAATTGTGCCGTTCGCTGGGCAGCTTGAAACGTTCCTCGATCTTGGAGACAACCGCCTGAGTTGTCGCCAGATTCCCACTGGTCATCAGCGCTACGACCCGCTCGCCCGGCACTTCCCAATGGAACAGCTTGCGGAAGGTCGAGATGTTGTCGACGCCCGAATTGGTGCGGGTGTCACTCATCAACACCAGCCCGGCATCCAGCATCATGCCAACACAGTAGGTCACTTGTTTCCCCTTATAGCGCTATACCCCGCGCGAATCCTTAAGGCTGCGGTTGCACAATAATGCCTGCAACAGTCAAGGAAAGATGGCCTTGAGAGCGTGACCCTATGGCAAAATACCAAGGATCGCGTCACCGCTCCCCTGCGTAGCCTCCGATAAGCCGAATACTAGGGAAACCTTTACTGTTCCACCACCTGCTGCTGGGCCACCTGAACCGCCACCGACAGCACCGCCGCGCCCCCGCCCTGCGCCATGCTGGTGACAGGTGCGGCGTCGCGGTAATCGGCGCCCACGGCAAGGCGCACATAGGTGTCATCCGGGCAGGTGTCATTGGCCGCGTCAAATCCGACCCAGCCCAGGCCCGGCACATGCACCTCGGCCCAGCCATGGCCGGCATCCTGATCCACCCGCCCCTCGATCACCAGATAGCCCGAGACATAGCGCGCGGGCAGGCCCATCAGGCGCGCGACCGCGATGAACACCTGCGCATGATCCTGACACACGCCTTTGCCGACCGCCAATGCGGCCTCGGCGGTGGTGGCCGCGCCGGTATGCCCCGACTCATAGACCACCGCCTTGTTCACCGCCGCCATCAGATCGTGCAACGTGGCAATCGTGTTGCTGCCATCATGGCTGAATTTCGCGGCCAGAGCGCAGATCTTGGGTCCCGGCTTGGTCAATTCGGTCGGATTGGCCAAGATCCAGAGCGGCATGAAGCCGGTATGCGTCCCCACCACGCCCGCCTTGTCATAGGTTTCGATCATCCCCTGCCCGGTGATCGTGATCTCGCCATTGCCCGTGCCCAGCGAGATCAGCGAAACCAGATTGCGGTTGTGATCCTCATAGGAACATTCGATCGCCCCGCCCTGAACCGACAATTGCCAGCCCAGCACTTTTTGCATCGCGCAATCGCGCGGCGTCAGGCGCAGGCGTTGCACCCCATGCCAGACCGGCTGGTCAAAGCGGTAATGCGTCTGGTGCTGGATCGAGATACGCATGGGCGGGCTCCGGGCCTATTCGGTGAAACGGTAATCGGCGGCAATGGCATCGGCCACCAGACGGTTGGTGGCGAGGAATTCGGTGATGAATTCATGCAGGCCATGTTCGAAAATATCGGTGATCGTGGTCTTGCCCAGCTTGTCGCTGGCCTCTTTCTGCATCCGATAGGCCGCGGTTTCCTGATGATAATCGCGGCAAAGCCATTCCATATTGCTGGTCAGTTTACGCAGGCAATAGGTCAGGCTGCGCGGGAAACGCCCGTCAAGGATCAGGAACTGCGCAATCCCCTTGGGATCAAGCGCGCCTGCATGAAGCCAGCGAAACGCCCGCTCGCCCGCGACCGAGCGCAGCACCATTTCCCATTGCGCATTGTCCAGCCGCGACCCCACCCACGCGGCCGAGGGCAGCAGGACATGATATTTCACATCCAGAATGCGCGCGGTATTGTCCGCCCGCTCCAGATGGGTGCCGATACGGGCAAAGTTGAAAATGTCATTGCGCAGCATCGTGCCTTCCATCGCGCCGCGCACGCTGGTGGCCTGTCGGCGGATCACATCCAGCACATGGCCAAGGTCGGCCTCCTTGACAGGCTTGGCCAGCAGCGACTGAAGCTGCATCCAGCTTTCATTGGTCACTTCCCAAACCTCGCGGGTGATGGCGGTACGCACCATGCGCGCATTGGTGCGCGCGGCCTCCATCATGGACAGCACAGATCCGTCATTGCCCGCCCCGCGCAGCAGCCAGTTGGTGATCGCCGGGCCCGACATATCGCCGGTATAGCCATCATCCATCCCCAGCGTGACCAGCACGCTGCGCCATTCATCGCTGGCCACGGTATTGCCGCGCGTCAGCGCCATGCGAAAACCGGCATCGAGCAAGCGCGCAGTATTCTCGGCACGCTCCAAATAGCGCGCCATCCAGAAAATGCCCCAGGCGGAACGTCCCAACATATCCTATCCCTTATTCCGCCAGAACCCAGCTGTCCTTGGTGCCCCCGCCCTGCGACGAATTGACCACCAGCGAGCCCTTTTTAAGCGCCACGCGGGTCAGCCCGCCCGGCGTGATGTTGATGCCATGGGGCGAAACCAGCACGAATGGCCGCAGATCGACATGGCGCGGGGCCAGACCCGCCTTGGTAAAGATCGGCACGGTCGAGAGCGAAAGCGTGGGCTGGGCGATGTAATTATCCGGGTTGGCGCGCAGCTTCTTCTCAAAGGCGGCGATTTCTCCCTTGCTGCTGGTCGGCCCGATCAACATGCCATAACCGCCGCTGCCATGCACCTCTTTCACCACCAGTTCGGACAGGTGATCGAGCACATAGGCCAGCGCGTCGGCCTCGCTGCACCGCCATGTCGGCACATTCTTCAGGATCGGCTTTTCGCCGGTATAAAACTCGACGATTTCGGGCATGAAGCTGTAGATGGCCTTGTCATCGGCAATGCCGGTGCCGGGCGCATTGGCGATGGTGATGCCCCCGCTGCGATAGACATCCATGATGCCCGCCACGCCCAGCATCGAATCGGGATTATAGGTCAGCGGATCGAGGAAATTGTCGTCCACCCGGCGATAGAGCACATCGATCGCCCGCCACCCACGCGTGGTGCGCATGCAGACGCGCCCGTCGACCACGCGCAGATCGGCCGCCTCGACCAGTTCGGCTCCCATCTGATCGGCAAGGAAAGCGTGTTCGTAATAGGCCGAATTGAAGATGCCCGGCGTCAGCACCGCCAGCACCGGCCGGTCGGACCCTTGCGCGGCAGGCGGCGCGCAGGCGGCCAGCGAACGGGCCAGCGCGCGCGGATAATCCGACACCGGCTGCACCTGAACCTTGGTGAACAGGTCGGGGAACATCGCCATCATCGTCTCGCGGTTCTCCAGCATATAGGAGACGCCCGATGGCGTGCGCGCATTATCCTCCAGCACCATGAAATCATCGGGGCCGGTGCGCACAAGGTCGATGCCCACGATATGGGTGTAAACCCCGCCCGGCGGCGTAAAGCCCACCATTTCGGGCAGAAAGGCCTCATTCTGGGCCAGCAGGCGTTCGGGCAGCTTGCCGGCTTTGACGATCTCGCGCTTGTGATAAAGGTCGTGCAGGAAGGCGTTGAGCGCGCGCACCCGCTGGTCAATCCCGCGCGAGAGTTTCTTCCATTCATCTGCCGTGATGATGCGCGGGATCATGTCGAAGGGGATCAGCCGTTCCTGCCCCGCATCTTCGCCATAGACGTTGAAGGTGATGCCGGTGCGGCGAAACACATCCTCGGCATTCTTGCCCTGTTTCTCAAGCCACTTGGGGCTTTGGGCCTGATACCACTCACGATAGCCGGCATAGGCGGGACGCACATTCCCCTCGGCATCGAGCATCTCGTCATAGGACGAGATCGTGGTGGATGGCATAGAACACCCCTTGAATACTGTCCGGCTCGAACACCCACGGCCGGTTATCTAGGCTCAAGCTGCAACAAACTTGTGCCATTGCCAAGCGCCTTGCTGCGTATGCGAAAGAAAAAATAGCGATGTATAGACAAGTCGCGATTTGGCTCTAAAGTTCGCGGCGCAGCGTCCTTGTTCGCCTCTTGCGCGGCCCCGCCCTTGCAGAACGCATCGCGAACGCCCATAGATGGGCCATGGCTGAACTCATCATCCGCCGGGGCCTTTCCGAACCCGACACCGACGGCACCTTTGTCCCCCACCGCCCTGCCCGCCCGCCCAAGGTCGAGGGCAGCCCGCCCTTGCGCATCATCAGCGATTACACGCCCAGCGGCGACCAGCCCACGGCGATTGCCGAACTGGTTCAGGGCATTGAGAGCGGCGATAAAACGCAGGTTTTGCTGGGCGTTACCGGCTCGGGCAAGACCTTCACCATGGCGCAGGTCATTCAGGCGACCCAGCGCCCCGCGCTGATCCTGGCGCCCAACAAAATTCTGGCCGCGCAATTGTATGGCGAGATGAAGAGCTTCTTCCCCGACAATGCGGTGGAATATTTCGTCTCCTATTACGATTACTATCAGCCCGAAGCCTATGTCGCGCGTTCGGACACCTATATCGAAAAGGAATCCAGCGTTAACGAGGCCATCGACCGGATGCGCCACTCGGCCACGCGCGCGCTGCTCGAACGCGAGGATGTCATCATCGTCGCCTCGGTGTCCTGCCTTTACGGCATCGGCTCGGTGGAAACCTATGCCGCGATGATCTTTGACCTCAAGGTCGGAGAATCGCAGGATCAGGGTGAGATCATCCGCAAACTGGTTGCGATGCAGTACAAGCGCAATGAGGTGGCCTTTGCGCGCGGCACGTTCCGCGTGCGCGGCGACAATCTGGAAATCTTCCCCAGCCACTATGAAGACATCGCGTGGCGCATCAGCTTTTTTGGCGATGAGGTTGAGGCGATCAGCGAATTCGACCCCCTGACCGGCAAGGCGGGGGCGAAACTGGACAAGATCCGCGTTTACGCCAACAGCCACCACGTCACCCCCGGCCCGACGATGAAGCAAGCGATGGAGGCGATCCGTTTCGAGCTTCAGGTGCGGCTGGAGGAGCTGAACGCGGAAGGCAAATTGCTGGAGGCCCAGCGCCTTGAACAGCGCACCAATTTCGACCTTGAGATGATCGCGGCGACCGGCAGTTGCGCAGGCGTTGAGAACTACTCCCGCTTCCTCTCGGGCCGCCTGCCGGGCGAACCGCCGCCGACCCTGTTCGAATATCTGCCCGACAATGCGCTGTTGTTCGTGGACGAAAGCCACCAGACCGTGCCCCAGATCAGCGCGATGGCGCGCGGGGACCATCGGCGCAAGATCACCCTGGCCGAATATGGCTTCCGCCTGCCCTCCTGCATCGACAACCGCCCGCTGCGCTTCAATGAATGGGACGCGATGCGCCCGCAAACCGTGGCCGTGTCCGCCACGCCGGGCGGATGGGAGATGGAACAGTCAGGCGGCGCCTTTGCCGAACAGGTGATCCGCCCCACGGGCCTCATCGATCCGCCGGTCGAAATCCGCCCGGTCGAGGATCAGGTGCAGGATTGCATCGTGGAATGCGGCAAGGCCGCTGCCTTGGGCTATCGCACTTTGGTCACCACTCTGACCAAACGTATGGCCGAGGATCTGACCGAGTTCATGCATGAGGCGGGCGTTCGGGTCCGCTATATGCACAGCGATGTCGAAACGCTCGAACGTATCGAGCTGATCCGCGACCTGCGCCTTGGGGTCTATGATGTCCTCATCGGCATCAACCTGCTGCGCGAAGGACTGGACATTCCCGAATGCGGGCTGGTCTGCATCCTCGACGCGGATAAAGAAGGCTTTCTGCGCTCGGAAACCTCGCTGGTGCAGACCATCGGGCGTGCGGCGCGCAATATCGATGGCCGCGTGATCCTCTATGCCGACCGCATGACCGGCAGCATGGAACGCGCCATCGCCGAAACCGACCGCCGCCGCGCCAAGCAACAGGCCTATAACGAGGCCCACGGCATCACGCCCCAAAGCATCAAGCGCAACATCCACGACATCGTCGCCGATACAGCCTCGCGTGATGGGGTGCTGGTCGATATCGAGGATGATGGCGTCAACAACCTCGTCGGCCACAACCTGCGCGCCTATATCGAGGACCTCGAAAAGCGCATGCGCACCGCCGCCGCCGACCTCGAATTCGAGGAAGCAGGCCGGTTGCGCGACGAAATCAGGCGGCTGGAGGCTACCGAACTTGGCCTGCCCGAGGGTGAGCGCAAGGCGCCCATCGTCGGGCGGTCGAATGAGGGCAAGCCGGGGACGCGCAAGACGCGGTATGGGAAGCAGCAGAAGAAGTGGGGGAAGTGAGAGGTTAGGGGGCCTCCGGCGGGCAAAGGGCGGGGGCCCTTTGCAGTCCCGTTAATATCTGAGTTGCGCTACGGGTTCGGCCTTGCGTGCCGGACGCGAGGCTTGGAATTGAAAGCCTACGGCGCCGATCGGCGCAACGTCCCGCGCCGCAGGCTTTAAAACCATGCCAAAAGACGCCACCCAACAAGCCACACACCACCAATACCGGGATTGTTAAGGGCCCCCGCCCTTAACCCGCCGGAGGCATCAAACCTCACAACTTCCCAAACTTCGCCTCATACCCTGCCACATCCCCGGCAGCCAGAAACCCCGCCTGCGCCACCCACTGATCCCGTGTGGCGCGGCCGGCAAAGGTGCCCAACTGCGCATCGATCGCCACGATATCAGCCTCGCTCCACGCGGCGATCTGGGCAAAACTGACCACGCCCAGTTCGGCAAGACGCGCTTTCAGCTTGGGCCCCAGTCCCTTGATGCGGGTCAGGTCGTCGGTCTGGGTTGCGGCTTCCTGCGCGGCCACGGCCTCGGCCAGATCGCCGAAAGCATCCGGCTCAACCTCGGTTTTGACCGCCACTTCGGCCACCGGTTCGGCCGCGCCCAGCGACACGGTCGAGGCGGCGCTCGGCGCATTGATCAGCGCGGAGTTGCGCTGCGCCGGCCCCACGCCCTCGTCCAGAGCATCGGGCGCGCGATGGCGCTCGCGCGTCTTGCCGCGCCCGCGCAGCAGCAGACCCGCCAGCAGCACCAGCAGAACCACCGCACCGACGATCACCAGAGGATAGGACTGGAACAACTCAACCATCAAAACGCCTCACACATCAATCAATTACGCGGCCTGCTCGCCCTTCTGGCGGCGAAACAGCAAGCGGTCCGCCGGGCCAAAGCCGAGCCGCCAGATCACCAGACAGTAAAGCCCCAGAATCGCCGGAATGCCCAGAGCAATCTGTGCCCATTCCGGCAAAAACCGCACCACCGCCCAGCCCAGCGCGCCTGCTGCCACAGCGGCGGCAAACAGCGACCAGCGCAGCGTCTCGACCTTATAGCCCAGATGCCATTGCAGCAGCCGCGACTTGACCAGACTGGCGATGGAGAGCGTGACCATCAGCGCGCCTGCGGCAGAGGCAGCCTGATCCATCTCGTCGAAATAGAAGCCGCCCGAAATCAACATGCCCGCCAGCGTGAAAATCGCCTGAAGCCCGATCGTGGCCAGCGAGAGCCAGAGATTGCGCAAGGGGGCGATATAGATCAGCGCCGCCTCACTGACGACCGCTGGCGCGGCGCAGACCTCAGCGCCCAGCAGAAAAGCCAGCGCCAGCATCCCGCCGGTAAATTGCGGGCCCACCAGCCCCAGCACCCCGTCCCCCGGAATGCCCAGCGCCAGCGCGATCCCCGCCTGAGCAGCCGTGATCCAGAAGCCCACCTGGCACACCTGCCGGGCAATCGCCTCCAGATTGCCTTCCTTCAGATTGCGCGTGATGACCGGGCCAAGGATCGGCTCGAAACTGGTTTTCAGCTTTTGCGGCAGGCTGGCGACCTGCTGCGCCACGTAATAGACGCCGACCGAAGTGGGTGTGGCGAACATGCCAAGGATGGCGATGTCGATACGCCGCGTGCCCCATTCCACCGCATCGGCCACGGCCAGCGGCATGGTGTTGAGCGCAAGCCGCCCGATCCGCAACGGATGCGGCGTCCAGTCCAGCGGCAGGCCATAGGAACGCAGCAGCGGCAGCGCCGCCGAGAGCATCGCAGCCGACACCGAAACCACATAGGACAATGTCAGCCCGCTCGCGCCCAGATGGGTCCACCAGCCTTGCGTGCCGCCCCATTTGCCCGCCGCCCAGAACACGCCCGCCGCGATGGAGAGCGTCCATGGCTCGATCACCGAACGCGCGCGCACCGTCGCGCCCACGTCAAAACGATAGGCCAGCGCGGCCAGCGCAATGTCGGTCAACGCCGTTGGCGCGATGGCCAGCACCAGCCAGCGATCCAGCGCGGAAAATTCGCCCGAGGGGAACATCGGCCATGGGAAAAGGAACAGCCCCAGCGTGACGGGCAGCGCGATCAGCACGGTCAGCACCACGCCATCGGCGATCACATGGGCCGCATCGCGATCATCATCGGACAATCTTTGCGCAATCCCGCGCTTTTGCCCCAGCGTGCAAAGCTGCGAGGCCAGTTCGATTACCACCAGCGCCGAGGCAAACCGCCCCAGCGCATCGGCGCCATACAAACGCCCGGCGATAAACAAAAACGGCAGACGCGCGGCCAGACGCAGCAGGAACCCAAAGAAATTGGTCCGCCCGCCTTTCGCCAGCGTGTTGAGATCGCGGTTGACCACTTCGTCCAGCGCAGCGCCGGACGAGGATGCGGCACCCGGGGCGGCCGCATCGGTCAGGGGGAGGGCAGCAGGTTGACTCAAGCAAAACTCCCGTGCGCCGGGGTATCATCCCCCGGCTCGGAACGATCCGCCAGCTCGGCCTTCAAAGGCCTTGCCAACAGATCCGACACCACCGCCCCTGCCGGCACTTCCCCCGAAAGCAAACGACAGACGGCATCGACAATCGGCATGGCGATTCCGGCCCGATGGGCCAGATCCGCCAAAACCGGGGCAGTATGCGCGCCCTCCGCAACGCTGGATTTCCCCGAAAGCGCCTGAGCAGCGCTCTGCCCTTGGCCCAACGCCTTGCCAAGCGAATAATTGCGACTGGCGGTGCTGGCGCAGGTCAGGATGAGATCGCCAAGTCCGCACAGGCCCGAAAGCGTCTCGGCCCTCGCCCCGCGCGCCACGCCAAAACGCAGCATCTCGGCATAGCCGCGCGCGATCAGCGCCGCGCGCGCATTCTCGCCCAGCCCCAAACCTTCGACCACACCGCAAGCAATCGCCAACACGTTTTTTACCGCCCCGCCAATTTCCGCACCCACAACGTCGGGCGAATAATACGGGCGGAAAGCTGCACGGGCGATGACTGGCGAAAGGCGTTGCCATTGTTCCTCGCCGCCCGAACAGGCCAGCGTGATCGCGGTGGGCAATCCCACCGCCACCTCGCGGGCAAAAGTGGGGCCGGACAGGACCGCGATCTGCGCCGAAGGCTGAACCGCAGCGGCAACATCGGCCATCAGCCGCCCCGTGCCCGCCTCGATCCCCTTGGAACACAGCACCAGATCGCGCGGGGCATCGGCCAGACCGGCCAGCACGCCCCCCATGAACTGCGCCGGGCACACCACCAGAATCGTCGACAGATCCGCCAGTTCGCCCATATCGCAGGTCGCGCGCACAGACGCAGCAATGGTCACGCCGGGCAGATAGGTCGCATTGGTCCGCCGCCCATTGATCTCCTCGACCAGCGCGGCCTCACGCGCCCACAGGATCGCGGGCGTGCCGTCGCCGGCCACCATTTGCGCCAAAGCCGTGCCCCATGCGCCGGCGCCAATGATGCCAACGGCGCTCACGCCTTCACCCCCGCCCCGCGTGCAGGCGCGGCATCAGGGTCAAGCGGCCAGCGCGGCCTTGCGGCAAAATCGAGCGGATCGCTGATCCCCATGGCGAAACGTTCAACGCCCGCCCATGCGATCATCGCGGCATTATCGGTGCAAAGTTTCAACGGCGGCGCGACAAAGCGCAGACCAGCCCCCGCCGCCAGGCCTTCGAGCGCGGCGCGCACCGCCTTGTTGGCCGCCACGCCCCCGGCTACGACCAGCGCCGTCACATCGCCAGCGGCCGCCATCGCGCGCTTCGTGCGATCCACCACGCAGTCCAGAGCGGCCTGCTGGAAACTCGCGGCCAGATCGGCCTGCGAATACTGCCCCGTTTCATAGGCGCGCAAAACCGCGCTTTTCAGGCCCGCAAAGGAGAAATGCGGCTCGGCCCCGCCCAACAGCGGACGCGGCAGAGGCACAGCGCGCGGATTGCCCTCCAGCGCCAGCCTTTCCACCGCAGGCCCGCCCGGATAGCCCAGACCCAGCACCTTGGCGGTCTTGTCAAACGCCTCGCCCAGCGCATCGTCGATGGTGGTGGCAAGGCGGGTGTAATCGCCCACGCCATTGACGCGCAGCAATTGACAATGCCCCCCGCTGACCAGCAGCAGCAGATAGGGATAGGCAAGCTCGCTATCGGCCAGACGCGGCGAGAGCGCGTGGCCTTCCAAATGGTTGATCGCCAGCAGCGGCTTGTCCGCCGCCATCGCCAGCGCCTTGGCCGTGACCAGCCCGACCATCACCCCGCCTATCAGCCCCGGCCCCGCCGTGGCCGCAATCGCATCAACATCGCCAAGGCTCAACCCGGCATCCGCCAGCGTGCCCTCGACCATCGGCGCCAGCCTTTCGGCATGGGCGCGCGCGGCGATTTCGGGCACCACGCCGCCATAGGGGCGATGCTCTTCGTCCTGACTGGCGATGCGCTGGGCCAGAATCACCCGGCCATCGGTGACCAGCGCCACCGCGGTTTCATCGCAGGATGATTCGATACCCAGAATAATCTTCAAGGGTTTGGCCACCCGTCCTCATGCGTTCTGCGCTTCCCCTTAGCGAGATTGCAGTTTAGCACAACCCACCATGCCTGAATCACCAGAAACCCAAAACCGCATTTTGCGCCTTGGCACCCGTGCCTCCCCCCTCGCCATGGCCCAGGCCTATGAGACACGCGCCCGGCTTTGCGCCGCCCATGGCTGGGATGAAAGCGCAGTGGAAATCGTGCCCGTCACCGCCAGCGGGGACAAGGTGCTCGACCGCCCGTTGGCCGATATTGGCGGAAAAGCCCTGTGGACCAAGGAACTGGACCTGTGGCTGCACGAAGGCGTGATCGACTTTGCGGTCCACAGCCTCAAAGATGTGGAAACCATCCGCCCCGACTGGCTGACCATCGCCGCGATCCTCCCGCGTGAGGATGTGCGCGACTGTCTGGTGGGCGCGGCCAGCATCGCGGCCCTGCCCCATGGGGCGCGGCTGGGCACCAGCGCGCCGCGCCGCGCGGCGCAGGCGCTCAACCTGCGGCCCGATCTCAAAATCGTGCCCTTTCGCGGCAATGTCGCTACGCGCCTTGGCAAGCTGGCCGCCGGAGAGGCAGATGCCACGCTGCTGGCCATGGCGGGCCTCAACCGGCTGGATCAGGCCGATGCGGGCACCCCGCTGGAGGCTGACGAATGGCTGCCTGCGCCAGGCCAGGGGGCCATCGCCATCGAATGCCGCACCGATGATGCCGCCACGCGCGCCTTGCTGGCCGCCATTGACCATGCCGACAGCCGCATCGCCGTGCTGGCCGAGCGCGCCTTACTGGCAGGGCTTGGCGGCACATGCCATTCGGCCATCGCCGTGCGCACCGTTCAGCAATCCGGCAGTTGGCATCTGCTAGCCAGCCTGTTCAGCCCCGATGGCGCGGATCGAATCGACGGACAGACCGCCTTTGCCGCGCTCGACCACAGCCCGATTACCGCTCTGGCCGCCGATCTCCTGTCACGGGCGCCTGATACGATTGCTATGCATTTTTCCGGAGCCGCCACAACTTTATGAATCCCCCCATCGTGATCCTGCGCCCCGAACCGGGCGCCAGCGCATCGTTGCAGGCCGCGATGACGTTGGGGCTGGATGCCTATGCCTTTGCGCTGTTCACCACCGTGGAGCGCGCATGGGATGCCCCTGCGCCCGATACCTTCGATGCGCTGCTGCTGGGCAGCGCCAATGCGCTGCGCCATGGCGGAGCGGGGCTGGCGGCCTATGCGGGCAAACCGGCCTATTGCGTGGGCGATGTTACCACGCAGGCGGCGGTGTCGCACGGGCTGACCATCGCGGGCCCCATTGCAGGCAGGGGACATGGCGGGCTTCAGGATGTGCTGGACAAGGTTTCAGGCCACCCCCGCCTTTTGCGCCTGTCGGGCGAGGAGCGGGTGGCGCTGTCCCCTCCCCCCGGCGTGACGGTGGAGGAGCGGGTGGTCTATGCCAGCCTGCCCGCGCCCATGCCGGCGGAGCTGGCACGGCTGCTGTCAGTGGCGGCGTTGCCCGCCATCGTCGTGCTGCTGCATTCGGGCGCGGCCGCGCGCCATTTTATCGCGGAATGCGCCCGGCTGGACCTGTCGCGGGCGCGGATCTTCGCGGTCACCATCGGACCGCGCGTCACCCAAATCTGCGATGAAGCGGGGGGCTGGCGCGATGTGTTGACTGCATCTGAGCCCAGCGATGCGGCCATGCTGGCATTGGCGCGGCAAACGTGCCACACTGAAACGGGTTTGGGTGGCACTGGTTTGGATGGGGGTCTGGCCGGACAATGAACGAGGAATATCCCAATCAGCCGCGCGCCGAAAAGCGGGCAGGCTGCGCCGGGCGGGCGGTCGCTTTCGCGCTGGTCTTTGCGCTGGGCGCGGGAGTGACGGGCTTTGCCGGGTGGCAGATGGGTTGGATGCATCATGGCATCATGCCGATGATGGTCACCAATGCGCCAACCATCAGCCCCGTTGGCGAGGCGCAGATGAATGCGCGCATCGCCACGCTCGATCAAAAGCTGCGCGCCATCGAAACGCAGGCCGCGCTGGCCAGCGGTCAGGCCGGGCGCGCCGAAGCGCTGCTGGTTTCCATCGCCACGCGCCGCGCCATCGAACGAGGCACGCCGCTGGGCTATCTGGAGGGGCAATTGCGCATCCGCTTTGGCGAGGCGCTGCCTCAGGTGGTCAATGGTGTGATCGCCTTTGGCCGCGCGCCGATCACGCAGGACCGGCTCTCGGCCCAGCTTGACGTGCTGGCCCAGCAATTGACGGGCCCCGAGGAGCAGCAAAGCACATGGTCCAAGGTACAGCGCGATCTGTCGGGCCTGTTTGTGCTGCATAGCGAGACGCGCCCCGCCGCGCCCGATCCCAGGATGCGGCTCGACCATGCCCGCCTGTGCCTGCGCGAGGGGCGGATCGAGGACGCGATTGCCGACGTGCGCCTGTTGCCGGGCGCCAAGGCCGCACAGGGCTGGATTGCGGACGCACAGCGCTATGCCGCCGCGATGCATGCGCTTGATGCTTTGGATACATCCGCGCTGCTCGAACCCAAGGGGCTGCGCGATGGTCAGGGGCGGTTGATCGAACAGGCCAGCCCGCTGGCGGGGCCTGCTCAGGTAGCGCCCTCTCCGGCGCCTACGCCCTCCCCTGCCAAGCCTTAACGCAGCAGGCTGGGCAACTGGCCCGAAAGGCCGCGCGCCTCGTTCATGAAGAAGGTTTTCAGGCTTGGCATCCGCTGCACCGCGCCCATGCCAAGCCGGCGAACCGCGCTGGCCGTGCGCCCCGGCACGCCGAACAGGCGCACGATGCCGTCCATCACGCTCATTGTCGTGAAATTGTCCAGCGCGCGCCAGTTTTCATAGCGCTTCAACACCTGCGCATCGCCCGGCTCCAGCCCAAGGCGCATGCTCTGCGCCAAGACCTCGACCAAAGCGCCCACATCGCGCAGGCCAAGGTTGAGCCCCTGTCCGGCAATCGGGTGCATCCCATGCGCCGCATCGCCCACCAGCGCCAGACGGTCGCCCACGATGCGCGTGGCGTTCTGATAGGTCAGCGGATAGGCCATGCGCCGCGCGATCAGTTCGATCCCGCCGAACATGCCCTGCATCCGCTTTTCGATCTCGGCCACAAAGGTCGCGTCAGACAGCGCCTTGACCCCGGCGGCATCCTTGGTCGGCACGGTCCAGACCAAAGCGCTGCGATGCACGCGGCCCGAGGCGGTCGGTTTCTTCAGATCGAGCAGCGGCAGCAGCGCAAAAGGCCCCGCCGCATAGAAGATTTCCCACGCCACATTGTCATGCGGCCGATCATGGGCCAGCGCGGTGACGATGGCGGTGTGGTGATAATCCCATGCGACCAGGCCGATGCCATCCTCCTCGCGGGTCGGGCTGCGGCGTCCCTCGGCGCCAACCAGCAGATTGCCCGGCAGGACGCGCCCGTCCGACAAGGTGGCCGATACGCCATGCGGCCCGCGCTCGCGCTTCACCACATCGGCCTTGGTATGCCATGCGATATTGGGCTCATGCCGTGCGGCCTCGAACAGGGCGAGGCGGATGTCGCGATTGGAATACATCCGGCCCAGTGTGCCTTCATTAGCCTTGGGGCGGAAATCGATGCGGCCCGGCTTGTGTTGATCGGTCACGGCAATCGATTCAATCGGGCAGCCCAGCGGGGCCAGCACATCGCCAAGACCAATATTGGCAAACAGGTTCCAGCTTGCCGCGCTGATCGCCGAGGCGCGGCCATCGACGCCCTCCGCGGTCAGATCAGCGGGGTCCTCGCGCTCAACCACATGGGATGTGATACCCTGTTTGGCAGCGGCCAGCGCCAGCGTCATGCCGACAAGGCCGCCCCCCAGAATAACCAGATCTTTGGACGGCAAAACGGTGCCGGATTCGAGAGCGGAGTCGGGATGGCTGTTCATGCCATCCCGCTACGCCTGTTGTGCCTCAGCGGCAAGTGTCCGCTGGGCCACCGTCAACATCAAGACAGCGCCCGTCGAACGAGCCTTCGGGCACTTTCAGCCCGATCATTGCCGCCAGCGTGGGGGCAATATCAACCGTTTCGACCGGCTGAGGCTGTTCCATACCCTTCACGCCCTTGCGCCAGAAGATCATCGGCACGCGGCGGTCATAGTCCCAGATACTGCCATGGGTGGTGACATAGCCGGGGCCGGCCTTGGGCATGGCGATGATCGCGCGGCGCAGCGCGGCATAGACCTGACCCGAGCGGGTCGGGTCAAACGAAGCGCGGGCGCGCTGGATCAGGCTCCAGTCCTGGGGATGGCCATGGGGATAGGGGGTCGCGGCAATCTCATCGGCGGTAAAGACGGCCTCGACCTGTGGATGGGCCTTCAAGCGGGCCACCAGCTTCTCACTGACCTTGGCGCGTTCCTCGGGCGTCAATTGCGGGCTGATCCAGTAATCGCCGCCCACGCCGTCCGAACAGACGATATTGCCCGCTACATCGGGGCCGAGATTGCATGCAGGCAAAGGCTTGGTGATGCCCAGTTCGGCGGCAATCGCGCGGCCCAGAGTTTCCCCGCTCAGCGCAGCATCGCCGCGCCCGGCCTCGGGCACGCCCTGTTCGCGCAGGCGTTCGGGCAGGTCGATCCCGCCATGGTCGGCCGAGAGCATCACGGCATAATCCACGCCCGAAGCGTCCAGCTTGGCAAAGAATGCGCCAAGCTTCTGGTCCAGCTCATGCTGCTGGATGCACATTTCCAGACCCTCGGTGCCATAGGCATGGCCGACATAGTCATTGGCCGAAAGGCTGACCGAGAGAATATCGGGAGCAGCACCCTTGCCCAACTTCATCGAGGTGAGCAGCGAGGCGGCCAGATCGAGCGTGGCGGCATCGGCGCGCGGCGAGATGCGGAGCTGGTCGGCGGGCTTCACCTTGCCCTTGGGGTCGAGCACGAAGCGGCCGGTGCCCACCGTCACGGCCCCTGCGTTAACCGCCCGATCGCGCGAGCCGCACCACGCCGGAACCGCCATCGCGGGCGCGCCCTTGGCCAGCAGCGCCTTGAGCCCATCGTTCAATTTCAACACTTCGGGCGGCAAAGGCGCGCCGACAAAGCTGGTATAGGCCCCGCGATCATACCAGAAGGCGGCATCGATCTGATGCCCGCCCATCATCACCACGGCGCGATCCTTGGTCGAAACGGCAACATTGCGGCTGGCGGGCCATTGCTTCTTGGCCCATTCGCCCAAGGTCGGCACCTTGAGATGCACCGAGGAAACAAAGGGCTTCGAGGTCGAGCTTTCGGGCTTGCTCTCATCCTCGACGCAGTAAACCTTCTTTTCGGCGCGCGCCGCCGACAGATCGACCCATGTATTGGCAATAATGCCCGTGCGCGCCGGATGGGCGCCCGTCATCAGCGTCGAATGGCCGGGGCAGGTTTCGGTGGCCGCGTGGCTCTGGAAACCGGCGGGGAACACCGCACCCTTCAGCAGGCGGGCGAGGCCGCCGGTGTAGTGTTCGCGATATTCGGCAAACAGATCGGCGCTGAACTGGTCCACCGAGATGGCGACAATCAGCTTGGGCGCGGGCAATTGCGCATCGGCGGCGGGGGCCGGTGCCTCCTTGGCCATGGCCGGGGCGGCGACAAGAGAAAGCGCCAATGCGGCAAGACACGACTTATGAGAAATGGCAATGGATCGGGCCACGGGGCTTTCCTTGCAAAATGTTTCGTTCGGCGGCAGGGGTAGGTGATGGCGCGTGGGCAGGATTTTCGCAAGTGCGAGAACCACCTTTGCCACAAGCCTGCCTGCCCCCGACGGAGAAGACGATTGATGACCGCCCCCGCCTTGCATCGCCATGTTGCGCCTTTATGGCAAGGCATCCTGTTCTTGCTGGCGATTTTGGGATTGAGCGCGCCCTTGCGGGCGGCGGATGCGCCCCCCAATGCGCAGACGGCCAATCATATTGCCGCGCAATTGATCGCCGAACATGGCGTCGCGCCGGGCGGCACGGTGACGCTGGCCATCCATTTCACGCCGGAAAAAACCTATCACGGCTATTGGCAGAACCCCGGCGATGCGGGACTGGGCACGGTTCTGACATGGACCGGGCCGGGCAAGGCGGGGACGCCGTCCTATCCGGTGCCTGAAACGCTGCTGATTTCCGGGCTGATGAATCATGTCTATCAATCCGATTTCGCATTGCTGGTGCCGTATACAGCGCCTGCCGATGCAAAACCGGGCAGCGAGATGCCGCTGAAGCTCAAGGCCGACTGGCTGGCCTGCACCGATACGATGTGCGTGCCCGAATCAGGCGAGATGAGCGCGGTGGTAAAAATCACGGCGGCGGGGGCCGAAGGCGCCTCCGATCCGCGCTTTGATGCATGGCGCGCGAAATTGCCCGCCCCGCTGGGTGCGGCGGCGCATTGGGCGATTGCGGGCGACACTTTACGCCTCGCCATCCCCTTTCCCGCCAGCGGCAAGGTGGACAATCCGCATTTCTTCCCCGCTTCTGAAAACGCCATCGCCTATGCCGCGCCGCAGAGCTTTTCGCGCAAGGGCGACATGCTGATCGTCACGCTGAAACGCGCAGGGCAAGGGGCTCTCAAAGACCTGTCGGGCGTGCTGCGGCTGAACGGCGCGGGCGATGGGGTTGAGGTATCGGCCTCGCAAGGCGCGGTGCCCGCCGATGGCGAACCCATCGCCACGGGCGAGAGCAAGGGGCCGGAACTGCCCGCGCTGCCATGGCTGATCCTTGCCGCGCTGGCGGGCGGGCTGTTGCTCAACATCATGCCCTGCGTGTTTCCGATCCTCTCCTTGAAGGCGCTCTCGCTGGCCCGCGCGGGCGAATCGCAGGCCGAGGCGCGCGCCGAGGGGATCTTCTATTCCGCAGGCGTGATCGTTGCCTGCTCGTTGCTGGGCGCGCTGCTGCTCTCGCTGCGCGCGGGCGGCGAGCAAGTCGGCTGGGCGTTCCAGCTTCAGGAGCCGGGCGTGGTGGCCGCGCTGCTGATGCTGGCCGTGGCGATCACAGCCAATCTGCTGGGCCTGTTTGAATTTTCGGTGCCGGGCTTTGCCTCGCATGGCGCGGGTGTGTCAAAAGGCAATTCGGCGCGCTCAGCCTTTGCCACCGGCCTGCTGGCGGCCTTTGTCGCCACGCCCTGCACCGGGCCGTTCATGGCCAGCGCGATGGGCGCGGCGCTCCTTCTGCCGATCCCGGCGGCAATGCTGCTCTTCGCTTCGCTGGGTCTGGGCATTGCGCTGCCGTTTCTGGCGATTGCCTTTGTGCCCGCGCTGCGCCGCGCGCTGCCGCGTCCGGGAGCGTGGATGAACTGGTTCCGCCGCGCGATGGCGGTGCCGATGGGGCTGACGGCGCTGGGCCTGTTGTGGCTGGCCTCGCGGCTGGGCGGCAATGGCTTTGCGGGCTTCTGCCTCGTGCTGGCGATTGTTTTGCTGGCGGTGCTGGCCATGCTCGGCGATGGGCAGCGCAAGGGGCTGGGCCGGGGCGTCAAGGCGCTGGGCCTGATCGCGGCGGGCGCGGTCGCGGCGGCGATCATCATGCCGCGCACGATCCAGCACCCCGGCGATGAAGGCGCCGACCTGCTGGGCGCGCAGGCCTTCAGCGAGGCCGCCCTTGGCGCCGCGCTGGGCAGCGGCCAGCCCGCCTTCGTCTATTTCACCGCCGACTGGTGCCTGACATGCAAGGTCAACGAACGTGTCGCCATCGAGCGCGAAGAAACCCGCGAGGCCTTCGCCAAAGCGGGCGTCAAAGTGTTCAAGGGCGACTGGACCCGCCGCGACCCGGCCATCACGCGATACCTGACCGCCCATGGCGCAGCCGGCGTGCCGCTCTACGTCTGGTATCCCAAGGGCGCGAAACAACCCAGCCAGTTGCCGCAGGTCCTGGGCCCCGAAACACTGGCCGAACTGGCGCGCGGCGCAAAATCGTAGAGCAGGGCAGATTGCCCATCATGTTTTGACAACGATCAAGGTGGGGAGCAGCGGTTTTCGCTAATCAAGCATCAAGACCGGCGGGGTTTCGAACTGAAACTCCACCAGACTTTAAGACTTTCTCCCCACCTTGGGCGGTTTCCTTTACGGATGCCGCCCATCTTTTTATGTGGCTTAGAGGATTTATGCCTCCGGCGGGCAAAGGGACTTGTCCCTTTGCAATCCCGTTACTGGGTTGCGGGAGGTTGGCGATGCTGCGTGTTGTGCGATGGTTGCAAAAGCCTGCGGCGCGGCAAGGTTACGCTGTTCAGCGCCGCAGGCTTTGAATTTCATACGCCGCGTCCGACACCCAAGGCCGACCGCTTAGCGCAACAAAGACAGTATCGGGATTGTTAAGGGCCCCCGCCCTTAACCCGCCGGAGGCACAAAACCCTCAAACCGCCGAAGAAAACTTCTTCCCCGAATCCACTCGATAGGGATCGAACAAAGCCGCAATCGTGCGCGCATAGGGCAGCCCGCCCGGCAGGATCGCCAGACGCCCCGCATCCAGCCGCGCCAGCCCACGCTCGATAAAGGGTGCCAATGCCCCCCGCAGCGCCGCCGCCAGTTCGCCGCCGATCTCAGCCTCGCCCTGACACAGCAGCGCCTCGATGATCGCGCCGCGCTTTTGGTCGTCGGCGCTGCGGCGGATACCGCCAACGCCCGTCAGCCGGTCCTGTGAGAGAAGCATGCGATAGCGCCCGGCGTTCTTCTCGTTCTGGATGATCCGGTCGGGGAAGCAGGAGATGGCCGAAGCCCCCAGCCCGATCAGAACCGGCGCCGTATCCTCGGTAAAGCCCTGAAAATTGCGATGAAGCCGCCCCGCCACGGTCGCCTGCGCGATGGCATCGCCGGGCAATGCGAAATGGTCGAAGCCCACCGGCTGATAACCGGCATCGACAAGGTAATCATGCCCGCGCGCGGCCATCATGAAACGCTCGTCCTGACCCGGCAGGTTCTGCGCGTCGATCCGGCGCTGGCGCGGCAGCATATGCGGCACATGGGCATAACCGAACAGCGCGATCCGGTCCGCGCCCAGATCGCAGGCCCGCTCAAGGCTTTCCTCCACCATGTCCCAATCCTGCCCCGGCAGGCCATACATCAGGTCATAATTGAGCGAATTGACCCCTGCACGACGCAGCATGGTGGTGGCTCGCTCGATCATCTCGCCCGGCTGGATCCGGCCGATGGCCGCCTGCAACGTGGGCGAAAAGGTCTGCACGCCAAGGCTCGCCCGCGTGATGCCCACGAAACTCAGCACATCGCCCCAATCCTGCGTCAGCGTACGCGGATCGAGTTCGATCGACCAGACCGGATTGTCCAGACTGAAATGCACAGTGATCGCATCGACCAGCCGGACGAAATCGGTCGGGCTGATCGCATTGGGGCTGCCCCCGCCAAAGGCGATGCGGCGCACCTTGATCCGCCCGTCCAGTCGAGGCCCGACAATCGCGATCTCGCGCGTCAGCGCGTCCAGATAGGAGGCCAGCCTCTGCCTTTTGCCCGATGCCCCGGTGTTGCACCCGCAATACCAGCAGATCTGCTCACAATAGGGGATGTGGATATAGAGCGAAACCTCGCCCACCGTGGCGCGCAACGCCTCATCAAGCGCATCCGCGCCAATGGCGGGGGTGAACTCCGCTGCGGTGGGATAGCTGGTGTAACGCGGCACAGGCCGTTCCAGCAGTTCAGGATGATAAGGCCACATGGGGATCGTAATGCCCGCGCGCCGGGCCGCTTTCTTTGCGCGCGATCAAGCGTGCGAAACTTTCAGCAGCACTTCTTTCCCGTGCGCTTGCGCTCGCCGCCATGGCACCCTTTGACACAGCAGCCGGGGGTCTGTTTGCCGGGAATATCCTGCGGCCCAACCGGCACCGAGACGGTGCGCGTCACCCCATCGCCCGAGCAAATCGCGGCGACAATCGCCCCCTTCGCCGCTGCCGGGGCCACATTGAACACCGCCGGCGCCATCGCCACCAGCGCAAAGAGCGAAATCCGTCTCATCCGCGCTCGACCTTCTGCACGCCCTTGGTTTCGACCGGCAGTTCCTCGTCATCGATCAGGATGCGCGCGGCCGCCCCATCCAGATCCTCGAACTGGCCATTGCGCAGCGACCAGAAAAAAGCCACTAGCCCGCTCAACCCCATCAACAGGGCCACAGGGATCAGAAGAGCAAGACCGGTCATGCTTTAGGCTCCCGTGCCGCCATCGCCAGACGCAGCGAATTGCCGATCACAATCAGCGAGGAGGTGGACATGGCCACCGCCGCGATCAAAGGCGTGACCAGACCCGCCATGGCCATTGGCACAGCCAGCACATTATAGCCGATCGCCAGCACGAAATTCTGCCGCACCACACGCATCGTCGCCCGCGATGTGGCCATGGCGCGCGGAATGGCCAACAGCGAATCGGAGAGGAACACGAAATCCGCGGCCTGCCGCCCGACATCGCTGGCCGTGCCCGGCGCGATGGAAGCATGGGCGGCGGCCAGCGCCGGGCCATCATTGAGCCCATCGCCCGCCATCAGCACATTATACCCCGCGCCCTGCAAACGCTGGATCGCCTCCAGCTTGTCGGCGGGGCTGGCGTGGCCTTGCGCGGTCATATGCGTCGCGCGGGCCACCTCGGCCACGGCGCCCATCGCATCGCCCGACAGGATCGAAGGCTCAACCCCCATGGCGCGCATCCAGCCCAGCGCCTGATTGGCCTCGGGGCGCAGACGGTCGGCAAACAGGATCAGGCGTACCGGCATGCCTTCGATGTCCAGCGCGCTGGCCATGCCGCCGGTCGGCCCATCGGGGCGACGCAGCGCCACCGGACTGCCATGCCAGAGCGCATGAACGCCCTGCCCCGGCACTTCCTCAACCTGCGTCAATTCCGCCGCCGTCACGCCCCGCGCGCCCAGCGCCTCAACCAGCGCGCGGCTGAGCGGATGACGCGAATGGCTGGCCAGCGCGAGGGCAACCTGCGCGGCCTGCGCGGGCAGCGCATCCAAAGCCTGCGGATCGGGCGTCGGGCGACCCAGCGTCAGCGTGCCGGTCTTGTCCAGCAGCGCGCGGTCGATACGGGCCATGCGCTCCATCGCGCTGCCGTCCTTGACCATGATCCCGCGCCGCATCAGCGCGCCCGCGGCCACCACCTGCGCCACCGGCACGGCCAGACCCAGCGCGCAGGGGCAGGTGATGATCAGCACCGCAATCGCGATCTTCAGGCTTTCATAGGCCCCCGCGCCCGCCGCCATCCACCCGGCAAAGGTAAGCGCGGCCAGCGTATGCACGGCGGGCGCGTAAAGGCGGCTGGCGCGGTCGGCGATGCGGACATAGGCGCTGCGATGCTGGCCTGCCACCTCCATCGTGCGCGCGATTTCGGCCAGCGTGGTGTCCGATCCCGCCGCCGTCACGCGCACATCGACCGGCGCATCCATGTTCAACATGCCCGCATGCACGGCATCGCCCTGCGCCACCGGCACCGCCGCGCTCTCGCCGGTCAGCAGGCTGCGGTCGAAACGGCTGGCGCCGGAAACGATCTGACCATCGGCGGCCAGCCGCTCGCCCGAGGCGACACGCATCACCATGCCGGGCAACAGATCGCGCGCGGCAACCCAATCAACGGCTCCCTTGGCCACGATCATCGCACCGGGAGCGGCCTGACGCAGCAGCGCGTCCACCCCGGCCCGCGCGCGGTCGCGCATCATCGCGTCCAGCACGCGCCCCGCCAGCAGGAACAAGAGCAGCATCAGCGTACCGTCAAACCACGCCTCGGCACCATGCGTCAGCGTTTCATACAGGCTGAGCCCCGTGGCAAGGATCACACCGATGGAGATCGGCACATCCATATTGGTGCGCCCATGCCGCAGCGCGCCCCATGCCGAAACAAAGAACACCCGCCCCGCATAGAGGATCGCGGGAATGCCGATCGCGGCTGAGAGCAGATGGAACAGATCGCGCGTCGATCCTTCGGCCCCCGACCAGATGCTGACCGAAAGCAGCATGACATTCATGCAGGCAAAACCGGCCACCGCCAGCGGCGCCAGCAAGGGCTTGACCGCCGAGGGCGGCGGGGCCAGCTCCTCAACACGGGGCTGGCTGGGAAAACCGATGGCCGAGAGAGCCCCCACCATATCCGGCACGCCCAACGCCGCATCATGCGCCACATTGACCTGCCGCGCCGTCAGATTGACCCGCGCCGATTGCACGCCGGGCAAAGCGCCCAGCGCCCGCTCGACCTTGCCCATGCAACTGGCGCAATGCATCCCCGGTACCACCAGCGTGGTGGTCTCAATGCTCTCGCTCTGGGTCAGGGGCGGGGCGCTGGCCATCTCATGCTTCCTTGATCAGAGCATCTGCTGCAGGCGGACGGTGTGATGGCCCGCGGCATCATCGCCATCCAGCTTCAGACGCAGGCGCCAGCGGCCTTCGGGCAGCGGATCAATCGAGATCCAGCGCCCATCGCCCGCCTTGCGGAAGGAAACAGTGCGGTCGGCTTCCTGACCCAGCGGATGCCATGCCTCGCCGCCCAGCACCGCATGGTCGGGCCGCGCCTCGCCGATCAGCGATGCCGCAACCCGGCCATCGGCCTGACGCAGTGCGCTGACCTGCCAGCCCAGCGCCTTTTCCTTCGCCGCCTCGTTCAGCCACGTGTTGTAATGCTGGCTGGCGACATAGGAATTATCGACCACCACGCCACTGAAGCTGCTGCTGGCAAGGGTGGCCATATAGACGTTGACGACGATCACGATGCCGAAAAAGGCCACGAGGATCATGGTCATATGCCATCCGGTAAACCGGAAGGCAGGGCGGGAAACAGGAGCAGTCATAGCGGGGGCACTCCTATAATTATTCGGCGCCGGGGGCGTCAAAGCGGGTGTCATAGCTGACCTGACCGCCATCCTGATCCAGCGCGCGCAGGGTAAAGCTGAGCTTGCCCTCAGCGGTCCCGGCAGGCGCCGTCACATAGATCCTTAGCGGCGATGTGGTGTCGGCTGGAATGATCCGTGTCAAATCGCGCGCGGCCATGTCTTTTGCCATGTCCTCGCTCCACATCTTTGCGCCCGCCGGCCCGTCCAGCACCAGCTGCATCTTGCGCGGGCGGCCTTCCATGTTCTTCCAGCGCACAGCATAGGCATTGCGGATTTCGCCCGAGGACAGGATCATATAAGGCGGGTTGCGATCCTTGCTGACGGCGATGGAGATATGCTGGCGCGTACCCAGCGCAAAGAGCAGCGCCGCACCAATCGCCGACCAGATGCCAAGATAGATCAGCGTGCGCGCATGCCAGATCAGCTTCCAATGCGGCGTGGCGCTCTGCCCCTGCTTTTCGCGGGCCGAATCCTCCAGCGTCACATAGTCGATCAAACCGCGCGGGCGGCCCGTCTTTGCCATCACCCCGTCGCAGGCATCGATGCACAGCGCGCAGGTGATGCAGCCGATCTGCGGCCCTTCGCGAATGTCGATGCCGGTGGGGCAAACCGCCGCGCAAAGCCCGCAATCGATGCAATCGCCCAACGGCGCGCCGGTCGGGCTTTTCTTGCCTCGCGGCTCTCCGCGCCAGTCCTTATAGGTCACCAGCAGCGATTTTTCGTCCAGCATCGCCGATTGGATGCGCGGCCATGGGCACATATAGATGCAGACCTGTTCGCGCATGAAACCGCCGAACCACATGGTCGTCACGGTCAGCACAAAGACGGTCGAATAGGCGATGGAGGGCGCCTGAAGCGTGACGAATTCGCGCGCCAACGTCGGCGCATCGGCAAAATAGAAAATCCATGCGCCGCCCGTCGAAATGGAAATGAGCAGATAGATGCTCCATTTCCCCAGCCGCCGCACGATCTTGCCCGGCCCCCACGGGGCCTTGGCCAGCTTCATCTGCGCATTGCGGTCGCCGTCGATAAGGCGGTCGACATGCTGAAACAAATCGGTCCACACCGTTTGCGGACAGGCATAGCCGCACCATGCGCGCCCCACCGCCGATGTGACCAGAAACAGGCCGATCCCGGCCATGATGAGCAGGCCCGCGACGAAGTAGAACTCCTGCGGCCAGATCTCGATCGCGAACATATAGAAACGGCGGTGTTCAAGGTCGATCAGCACCGCCTGATCGGGGGAATAGGGCCCGCGATGCCAGCGCAGCCACGGGGTAATGTAATAGACGGCGAGGCAGAAGGTCATCACCGCCCATTTCAGGCGCCGGAAACGGCCGTCCACCGCGCGCGGATAGACGGCCTGGGTTTCCGCATGGAGCCGCTTCGGAGGCTGTCTGGTCAGCCCTTTGGGGTCCATGTTGGTCATTGTTTACTGTCCTGTACTTGCAGCATCAGCCGCGGGGGCCGCCGGAGCGGCAAAGGCTTCACCGCCACCAAGGCTGTGGACATAGGCCGCCAGCATCTTGATCGTGGCCGGGCTGAGACGGTTGCCCCAGGCGGGCATCACGCCAGCATGGGCATTGGTCACCGTTTCGGCAATCGCGGTGCGGCTGCCGCCATAGAGCCAGACCTTGTCGGTCAGGTTCGGCGCGCCGAACATGCGGTTACCCTTGCCGTCGGGATTGTGGCAGGCCACGCAATTGGCCGCAAACAGGGCCGCGCCGCGCTGAGCCGAGGCATTGCCCGGTTCCTGACCCGAGATCTGACGGACATAGCTGACCACGTCCTGCACATCGGCGGGTTTCAGGATGCCGTCACGGCCAAAGCTGGGCATCATGCTGGTGCGGGTGGCCGCGTCGCCGGGCTGGCGGATGCCGTGTTCCAGCGTGGTCTGGATGTCGGTCAGCGTGCCGCCCCACAGCCAGTCATCGTCGTTCAGGTTGGGATAGCCGATGGACCCGGCCGCGCCCGAACCGTGACAGGGCACGCAATTGACCTTGAAGGCCGCCTTGCCGCCCGCCACCGCCTTGGCCAGCAGTTCCGGGTTCTTGGGCAGGTCTTCAATCGGCGTTGCGTCCAATGCCGCCAGAACCGGCGCGCGGGCCGCCTTGGCCGCGTCCATTTCCGAGGCAAGCTGGCCGCGACTGGTCCAGCCGAAAGTGCCGTGGCTGCCTTCCTTGATGCCGGGAATGGCCGGATAGACCACGCAATAGCCAATCGCGAACACGATACAGGCATAGAACGTGTAGAGCCACCAAGTGGGCAGCGGAGTGTTCAACTCCTCGATGCCATCCCATTCATGGCCCATGGTTGCCGTGCCGGTCGGCTCGTCGATGCGCGGACCGGTTTCATTGTTTTCAGGTGCGGACATGATCGTCCTCCTCGAAAATCATGGTGGCGGCCTCGTCGCTGTTCTTGCGCCCGCCGGGGCGAAAGGGCCATGCGCAAAGCACCACAAAGCTGATCGTCATCGCCAGCAGCCCCCAGCTGTCGGCGAACTGGCGCAGGGCCTGATAGGTTTCGGTCTCGTTCACCGCCCCTTCTCCTTGGCCAGAGCTTCCTGAGCCGCCGCGCTTTCGGTATCCACAAAGGTGCCCAGCACCTGAAGATAGGCGATCAGCGCGTCCATTTCGGTCAGCTTCTTCGGATTGCCGTCAAAATCGCGCGCCTGCGCCTTGGGATAGCGCTTGATCAGGTCGGTGTTGTCGGCATCGGGGTTGGCCTGATTGAACAGGTCTTCCTTAGCCTTGGCAATATCGTCCTTGGTATAGGGCACGCCGGTGATGGCGAGCGACTTTACCTCGGCGGCGATGTCGGGCTTGGTCAGCTCGTTCTTGGCCAGGAACGCATAGTTGGGCATGATCGATTCAGGCACAACGCTGCGCGGCGCGGTCAGATGCTGCACATGCCATGCGTCCGAATATTTGCCGCCCACGCGGGCCAGATCGGGGCCGGTACGTTCGGACCCCCACTGGAACGGGTGATCATACATCGATTCGGCGGCAAGGCTGTAATGGCCATAGCGTTCGGTCTCGTCGCGGAACGGACGGATCATCTGGCTGTGGCACAGATAGCAGCCCTCGCGGACATAAATGTCGCGCCCGGCCTGTTCGAGCGGGGTGTAGGGGCGAACCCCCTTCACCTTCTCGATGGTGTTGTCGATCCAGAACAGCGGCGCGATTTCCACGATACCGCCCACCAGAACCACCAGCAGCGAGAGGACACCGAGCAACGTGATGTTCTTTTCAATGGCGCCGTGCCAGTGAAACGGTTGCTTGTCTTGGGTAGCCATGATCGGTCCCCCCCTTATTCGGCAGGCTGAGCGACGAGAGGCACGTCGTTCGCCTTGTTCTGTTCGATATTGTACAGCGGCGCTTCGGCGCGCAGCGGGCTGCCCGCGATGGTCTTCCAGACGTTGACCACCATGAAGAAGGCCCCCGACAGATAGAGCACGCCGCCAAGGCCACGCAGCACATACATCGGATGAATAGCGGGCAACACGTCGGCAAAGCTGTTGAGCAGATAGCCGTCGGCGCCATATTCACGCCACATCAGACCCTGCGTGATCCCGGCCACCCACATCGAGGCGGCATAGAACACGATACCGATCGTGGCGGTCCAGAAGTGCCAGTTGACCATGCGCAGCGAATAGAGCTGCGTGCGGTTCCACAGGCGCGGCGTCAGGTAATAGATGGCGCCAAAGGTCACCATGCCGTTCCAGCCCAGCGCGCCCGAATGAACATGGCCGATGGTCCAGTTGGTGTAGTGCGACAGCGAGTTGACGCTCTTGACCGACATCATCGGGCCTTCGAACGTGGACATGCCGTAGAAGGCAAGGCTCATCACGAACATGCGCAGGACCGGATCGGTACGCAGCTTGTCCCATGCGCCGTTCAGCGTCATCAGGCCGTTGATCATCCCGCCCCAGGACGGCATCCACAGCATCACAGAGAACACCATGCCCAGCGTCTGCGCCCAGTCGGGCAGCGCAGTATAGTGCAGGTGGTGGGGACCGGCCCAGATATAAAGGAAGATCAGCGCCCAGAAGTGGATGATCGAGAGGCGATAGGAATAGACCGGACGCTGGGCCTGTTTCGGCACGAAGTAATACATCATGCCAAGGAAGCCCGCGGTCAGGAAGAAGCCCACCGCATTATGGCCATACCACCATTGGACCAGCGCGCCCTGAACCCCCGCGAACCAGCTGATCGACTGGCTGCCAAGGAAGCTGACGGGGATGGTCAGGTTGTTGACCAGATGCAGCATTGCCACGGTGATGATGAAGGAGAGATAGAACCAGTTGGCGACATAGATATGCGGTTCGGACCGCTTGATGATCGTGCCGCCATAGACGACCAGATAAGACACCCAGACCACCGTCAGCCAAAGGTCGACGTACCATTCAGGCTCGGCGTATTCCTTGCCCTGCGTCACGCCCAGCAGGTATCCGGTGGCCGCCAGCACGATGAAAAGCTGATAACCCCAGAACACGAAACGGGCGAGGCCGGGGAAGGCCAGCCTCGCCCGGCAAGTGCGCTGCACGACGTAGAACGACGTGGCGATCAGCGCGTTGCCTCCAAAAGCGAAGATGACCGCAGAAGTATGCAGCGGGCGCATGCGGCCAAAATTGAACCAGGGCTCAAGGTTGATCTGCGGATAGGCCAGCTGAAAAGCGATGACGACGCCGACCAGAAAACCGGCAACGCCCCAGAAAACCGTGGCGATCACGCCCCAGCGGATCACATCGTCGTCATATTTCGATGCGTCCCCGGTGGGGGCGGCCAGCCCACGGCTCACCCGTTGATAGTCGGGCGAACGAATGGCGAAGATCAGACCGACAAGGCAGGCGACAGCCACCGTCGCTGCCTGGATGGCAAAGGCGGTGTCATGCGCGGCCACGCTGGCCATGATAGATAGAAGCAGAAGCACCAGCCAGATGCCTGCTCGCGAGACTAGGGTAACCATGAGCCTTCCCTCTCAGGTTTGTGGAAGCCTCGCCTATGAGCGGGGCCGGACCGGATCACATTGATTCCCGTCAAAAGCGCGGGCGCCGGCGAGAATTCATTTTCAGAATATCCTAAAACGGAAAATTTATGAAGCAGCGCAGATAGTTAATTGGTCCAATTGTGCATCTGCGATAGGGCGCCTATCCGCCCGGCGGCCGCTCTTTGCCCCCCTTGAGCGCAAGTTGATGGAATTTTGCCGATTCGCCGCCGGCCATGCTCCCAACCGGTGTGGCCGCCGACAGAATTGGTGCAGCATAAAAATTCCTGCTTATTAATATAGGGCTCTGTAGAGGCCCGATTTGCCGCAGTTGCGGCATGAATTGCGCAGGATCAATTCCGCCCTTGTCCGCGATCAATGCCCGGCGCCAAGTAAAGGCCCAAAGACGCATCAACGCCGCACAAGAACGGCTCGCACAGGGCGGGCTCGGCGGCGAAAGATGAGGGACTATGCGTAATTTCACCAAGGCTGCGGCCGCCCTGACCGCTCTTGCCGCCGCCGCCACGATGGCGGGCGCCGCCCATGCCGAGGGCAACGCAGATGGCAAGATCCAGTTCAAGGTGCTGGCAACCGCTGTGCTGCCGGATGGCGGGGTGAAGCAGGTCAAGACCGACGTTCTGAGCCTCGTGCCTGCCGCCGTTGGCAACACCGTGGCCAGCGACAACGTAACCCCGACCGTGGCGATCGAATATTTCTTCACGCCCAACATCTCGGTGGAAACCATTGCGGGCGTGACGGCGCACCATGTGTCGGCCTCGGCAGGCGCGCTTAAGGGCACCGAACTGATCAGCAAGATCCACATCGTTCCGGCCACGCTGACCGCCAAGTATCACCTGCCGCTGGGTCATGGCATCAAGCCCTATATCGGCGCCGGTCCCGCCCTCTTCATCGTGCTGGCCGACGAACCCAGCGCCGCGCTCAAAGCCGCGCTGCCCGCCGTCACCCGCACCAAGCTGAGCAGCGAATTCGGCGTGGCGCTTCAGGGCGGCATCGATATCGCGCTGGGCAAGGGCTATGGCCTGTCGTTCGACGCCAAGAAATATTGGGTCGGCACCAATGCCACCGTCTATGCCGGTTCGACCCAGGCGCTGGTGACCCGCCACAAGCTCGACCCCTGGGTGCTGAGCGCAGGCGTGTCCTATCGCTTCTAAGGCTTAACGGCTGCTCTGCCCGCCGTGGTCCTTGCGCCTGATCTTCTGGCTCTGGTCAGGCGCAAATCGGCGGGCAGACAGACAGGTCTGCCCAACAGGCGGCCGGACGGGTGAAATGTGGGAAGGCATGTTTCACCCGTCAAATCTGACGGATGAAAACCCGATCAGCCCGCTTCGGCGGTCAGCGCAAACCGATCGGTGATGATGACCTCGCGGCGCGAAGGCAGATCGATAATCCCCTCGCCGCGCAAACGGGTGAACTGGCGGCTGACCGTCTCAATGGTCAAACCTAGCACGTCGGCAATCTGCTGACGGCTGAAAGGCAGGACAAATCGGTTCGCCTTGCTCTCATCGCCCGGTTCGCACGTGGCCGGGGCCAGACGATCCGACAATTCGAGCAGAAAACTCGCCACCTTCTCGCTGGCCGACTTGCGGCCCAGCAGCAGCATCCAGCGCCGCGTGCGGTCCAGCTCGGTAAGCGTGCGTTGCAGCAGCTTATGCTCAAGGCCGGGATGCTCACGCGCGAAATTGTCGAAATCGCCCCGCGAAAACACGCAGACCCGCGCATCGGTCAGCGCCGTCACGCCATGGTTGGTCGTGCCGCCAAAGGGGCGGCCGATGAAATCGCTGGGGTAAACCACGCCAACAATCTGCTCGCGCCCATCCTCGGTGCCGGTCGAAAGCTTGAGCACGCCCTCGATCACATTGGCGACCAGAACAGAATCCTCACCCTCCCAGATCAGTGATTCGCCGGCGACAAGGCTGCGCCGCCGCCCAATCCCGTTGAGCGAGGAGAGTTCATCCTTATCCAGGGCCGAACAGATCGCCCGGTTACGGACAACGCATTGATCGCATGAAGACATGTATGCGTATCTAACAGCCTTGGCCCCTCCCGGCAATGCTGCACTTTGGTGGAGTATGGCGCGGGGCGTTTTATTTTAGAGTTTCTGTAAAGTGTAAATGGCGCCTCCGGCGGCCCTTTGCCCGCCGGAGGCGCCATTTACCCCCCGAAAAAACCTACAAAATATCCGCCATATCCTGCAACGCATGGCGCAATTTCTCGATAGCTTGCGCTTTTAGCTGATGTACGCGGGGGATAGACACGGACAGGACCTCGGCAATTTCGGCAAGGTTGAGTTCCTCGACGAAGTAGAGCTGGATCACCAATTGCAATCGTTCGGGCAGCTCGGCGATGGCGCCCGCCACGCTCTGGCGCAATTCCTCGTCGGCCAAGAGAGCCAGACTGTCTGGCGCATCGTCGGCAAAGGCCATATTGCTGTCGGAATAGGCGTCGTCGATGGCCTCGAAGCGCAGCGGCTCGGAAGAATTGCGCAAGGCTTCCAGCTCGCCCAGCGTGATGCCCAGCGCGCCGGACAATTCCACATCATAGGGTTCGCGCCCCAGTTTCCCGGTCAATTCCTGCGTCTTTTCCCGCATCAGCCGCCGCCGTTCGACCGCCCCGCGCGACAAAGGCACATGGCGGCGGATCAGATCGACCATCGCCCCCCTCACCCGCATCTTGGCATAGGCGGCAAAGCCGTCCTCGGTCGGCCCCTGATGGCGCTGGGCGCATTCGGTCAGGGCGACAAGGCCCGCCTGCATCAGGTCCTCGACCTCTATGCCGTCGCGGCCCGAGGATTGGAGGTGCCAGGCAAGGCGGCGCACCATCGGCATAAAGCGGCGAACCCGGTCGGCAATATCGCCGCCATAGGCCCGCGCCGCGCCGCCATAGGCGCGCACTGCCTCACCGGCGGGCCGTGATTTCGCAAAAGACTGAGGATCATGTTTCATGCGGCCATACTTTCAGAGGTCTGGCTGGAAGGGTCATAGTCGGGCGATGGCAGGCCCAGCGTTTGCGGGGCGGCTCCGCCGATCACCGCGATCACCTCGACAGGCTGGGTTTCGGGCAATTCGGCAATCGACATCACCACGCATCCGGGGGCGCGCAGCCGCAGCAGCGCGGCCAGCGGGCGGCGCAAACGCGGCTGGACGATCAGGGCAATGGTCGCCCCGGTGCCGCGCTCGGCCACGATGGCGCTGGCCTGCTCGCCAATGTTGCGCGCAAGATCGGGCTCGATGACGGGCTGGCCGCTGATCGGATCGACAAGGCCGCCCGCGATCATCGCCTCCAGCCCGGCGTCCAGCGTGACCACCGGCAGGCGTTCGCGCGGCGAACAGATGCGCCCGACGATCAACCCGCCCAGATCGGCCCGCACCAGATCGACGATGCGGTCATGGTCCTGCGTCTGCTGCACCGCCTGCGAGATCGAGGAAAGAATCGGCAGCGGATGGGACACCGAAATGCCATCCTCCAGCAGATTACGCAGCAGGCGCGTCACGGCGGCAAGACCGAGCGGCGAGGGATAGACCGTTTCAACCAGCCCCGCCGCGCGCGTCTTGATCGCCTCCAGCAGGGTTTTCACCTCGTCCGGCCCCATCAGCAGATGCGCGCGTTCGGACAAAAGCTGGTTCAATTGCGTGGCGATGATCGTTGAGGCGTCCACCGTCAGGAAACCCTCGGCAATCGCCAGATCGCGGCTGGCCGGATCGATCCACCATGCCGGACAGCCGAAGGTAGGATCGGTGGTCTGTTCGCCCTGAAGGCGGGCGTGGGGATTGGCCTCGCTGGCATCAATCGCCATCACCTTTTCCGGCCGCAGCGTCGCCCCGCCCAACGGCACGCCGCCCAGCAGGATGCGGTAATCATTGGGCGAAATGTCCAGCGAGTCGCGCACCCGGAATTGCGGCACGATGAAGCCGAAGCTCTGCGACAATTGCTTGCGCACGCCCGTTACCCGGCTGACCAGAGGTGACCCACGCCTTTCGTCAACCAACTGCACAAGGCCGTAGCCCAGCTCGATGGTGACAAGCGTGTGGTCGGACACGTCCTCCAGTTCGATGCGCGTGGGGTCGGCCTTGACGGCGGGCGCGGGGGCCGCCTGCGCAATCTTGCCCTTGGCCTCGCGCTCGCGCAGCTTTTTCCAGAGGAAGAAGGCCAGACCCGCCGCGGGCAGGAACACCGTCTGGGGCATGGCGGGGATCATACCGATCGCCCCCAGAATGCCCGCCACCGGCAACCATGTGCGCGAATCGGCAAATTGTCCGCCGATCTGCCCTGCCAGATCGCGGCTGTCGGTGACGCGGGTGACGATCACGGCGGCGGCGATGGAGAGCAGCAGCGCGGGCACCTGCGCCACCAGCGCGTCGCCGATGGAAAGGCTGATATAGCGGCTCGCCGCATCGCTGGCCGAGAGGCCGTGGGTGATCATGCCAAGGCAGAAACCGGCGATGATATTGACGCCGAGGATCAGCAAGGCGGCAATCGCATCGCCCTTCACGAATTTGCTGGCGCCATCCATCGAGCCATAGAAATCGGCCTCGGTGGTGATTTCGCGGCGGCGCGCGCGGGCATCGTCGGCAGTGATCAGTCCGCCCGCCAGATCGGCGTCGATGGCCATCTGCTTGCCCGGCATCGCGTCCAGCGTGAAGCGTGCCGACACTTCCGAAACGCGCCCCGCCCCCTTGGTGATGACCACCATGTTGATGATCATCAGAATCATGAACACGAACAGGCCGACCGCGAAATTGCCGCCGATCAGGAAGGCGCCAAAGGCCTCGATCACATGGCCCGCCGCCTCGGGCCCTTCATGGCCATGGACCAGCACCACGCGGGTCGATGCCACATTGAGCGCCAGACGCAGCAGCGTGGCAAACAGCAGGACGGTGGGGAAGGAGGAGAAGTCTAGCGGCTTTTCCGCATTCATCGATGCCATCAGCACCGCCACCGACAGCGCGATGTTGAACACGAAAAACACGTCCAGCATAAACGCCGGGATCGGCACCACCATCAGCACGATGATGGTCAAAATGCCAAAAGGCAGCGCCAGCTGGCGCGGGCTGGCGATGGTCAGCAGTTTTTCCATCGCTTACATCCCCATCGCGCGCAGGCGCCCATAGGCGTTGCGCACGAATTCGGGCGTAGCGCCATTTTCGCCGCCCAGCCCAAAGGTCGATTGCAACGTATCGGCCATCGAGCGCGAGGATGCGGCGGGCGCGGCCGCCTGCATCGCATTGAATTCGCGCGAGAGAGGCCCGCCCGTCTGCGACTGAGCGGTGGGCGCGGGCATGGGATCGACCGTTGCGCTCCATGCCATTCCGCCATTATCCATCCCGCCATAGGCCATCCCGCTGGCCATCATCGCATCCGCGCTAATGCCCTCTGCGGCCAGCGCGCCTTCCATTCGGCCCCGGATCAGCCCCATGACCGCGCCCACGCTGCGCGGGTTTCCGGCGTCATCGTAAAAGATCGAATGGTTGGCCGCGGCCGCGCGGGGCAGGATGCCCGCTGCCGACTGATCCGGGCTGGTGCTCAGGGCCGAAAGGAATTTGGCCGCGCCATCCGCGCCCAGAAAATGCGCGACATACAATTCGCTGGCATCCGGCGCACGGCCCAGCACAGAGGAAAGCGCATCGGCATTGTCGCTGGCCAGACTGGCCGCCATCATCGCCGAGGCATGGGGATCGCCGCGCAGGCCCAGCAGCGCCATGCGCCGGGCCGGATCGGTCATCGCCGCCCCCGTATCGCCCAGCCCCAGCATGTCGCCATGCTTTTGCAGCGTTTGCAGCCATGTGCTGTTGGTGAACTGATAAAGGCCGCTGGCGCTGGAGGCGCCGTTGCGGGCGGCAGGGTTCAGCCCCGATTCCAGCCGCGCCTGCGCCGCCAGATAGGAGAAGTCCACCCCCGTGGCCCCCGCCGCGCGGGCAATCGCCGCGCGGACATTGCCGCCGGATGCGCCATTGGCCGCCCCGCGGGCTGACTGGATCTTGTCGAGGCTGGCCGCCCACGAAGGAGGCGACATATCTGGCTGGCTCAAGCCCAACTCCCAAAGCAAAAGGTTCGGGAGTGGATTTTGCAAAAGCCGTGCCAATTGGGCCGAAAACCGCGCCCATCGGGCAAAGCGGCGCTTTATTGTGCCACAGCCGCGCCAACGCGGGCCGTGGGGGGCCATGTCCTACCCTCGGGCCCTACCCTCGGGCCGCCGCATAGGCATAGGCGGGCGTGTTGGCCCGCGCGCGATAGACCGAAGCACCGCCGGTAAAAGCCTCAAGCCGCGAGGCCACGTTGGCCGCGATCAGATTGCGCACCTGACGGTTGACTTCATTCATCTTTTTGGCCGCTTCGAGCAGACCGCGGCATTCATCGTCCAGCGCGGTCACCCCGGCCAGATCAATGGCGTCGCACATCGCGCTCTTGGCCGAGGCCGACCCCATGATCCCATCCAGATCGAGCCCGGCCAAAGCCTGCCGCTCCTCTTGCAGGACGGCAACCATTTGCCGCAGCGTGTCACGCAGATCGAAATGGGAAAGGGCCTGGCTCATGATCAAACTCTCAACATCATGCCAGCGGCGATCATGGCGTCGCTGATCTTGGTGGGGATGATGGGATAATTGCCGTCCTCGATGGCCTTGCGGATCGAGGCCACGCGATCGGTGTCCACGGGGGGATCGCCCGCGCTGATCGCGGTGGTGCTGACCACGGTGGCGCCATCGCCGTTCGCGGCCGACCCACCAACCGTCTGGGATGCATTGCGCGTATCGGTGGAAACCGAAGGCGAGGCAGCCGACGAGGTGGTGACGGGGCGCACCGCATTCACTTGTAATTTAGGCCCTGAACCAATGCCAGGGCCGGAACCGATGCTCGACATCGAACCGCTCCTTGCTTTCTACAAAGCCAAGAACGGAGGCGGTCTGTCGGTTTTAAGAGAGGGCGGCAAAATTTTGCGCGTTTTTGCCGGATGGGGGCGCAACAGGCCCCAAGGATGGGCGCCGTAATGACGGCCAATCGTGAAAAAGCGCTTAAAACGGCGGTCGAGACAAAAAAATGCATCACTCGCGCTGCTCTTTCTGCGCGTCATTCGCGCAACTCCACCTCAACCTCGCCGGGGCGGGTGATGCGCGCGCGCACGGCGTCGGTCTGGGAATAGGCGCCCGCGCCGCTGCGCAGGGTGCGCACCCGGATCCAGTCGCCCACCGCGCCCGCGTCCAGCGCCTCGCCCGGCTGCGATACGGCAAAGCCCTCGCCCACCACGGCAATCGTCACCGCCTCGCCCCGCGCAATGGCCGAGGGGCCGGTTTCGGCCATGCGCACCGGCACAAAAACCCGCCAACTGCCCGCATCGGGACATTGCACCAGCACCGCATCGCGGCGGCTGGTGCGCCAGCTGAGCGCGAGCGGGGACATGCAGGCATTGAGCCGCAACCGGCGATCCACCGGCATCATCGCCCCGCCATTCTGGCCGATGGCCTTGCCGGTAAATTCGGCCACTTCGCGGTCGATGGCGGTCAGATCAGCAAAGGGACTGGCGGCCTGCGCCCTGGCCGGGCCGATCCAGGCCAGAGCAGCCATCAGCAGCGCCGTGCGCAGGGTGAAGGGGATGAAAGCCTTGTTTCGCATGATCGTTCTTGCCCGGTGTAATGACACCCGGCGCGAAAAGACGCCGGATTCACGGGCAATCACTGCATATTCTGTGCCAATCAGGCCGGACCTTTATCATAGGCAAGCGCCGCCAGCGCCTCAATGCCCGGCGCCGAGGCGACCGGTTCGATCACAATGCGCGCCCGCGCACCCTTGCCGCCCGCCGCCGCGGCCATCTGCGCGGCAAGGCGCAGCGCCTCGGCTTGCGCTGCGGGGGGATAGCGCAGGGTGATCGAAAGCAACTGACGGCTGTCCGCCTGCTGCTCGGCCAGCCAGCGCGCCAGCGGCGGGCCGCCGGGCGCGGGGCGCCAGATGGCCAGAGGCTCGCTGATGGCGGGCGCAGCGCAGGCAGGCGGCGCAGGCGGGGGAGCGAGCCGAGGAGCGGTTTTGCGATCAGGCACATCGGCCATCGCGGCGGCCGTCACCATGAACAGGATCAGCGAGAGATCGGCCAGCATCGTCTGCCAGCCGACCGGCGAACGGGGCACAAACACGGCGCCGCCGCGCAGGCGGTCGCCGGGGCGCTCGGTCGGCCTCAACTGGATCATGCCGCCACGCCGGGATTATGGTGATGGCCGCGCCCCTCATGCTGTGGCACCATGGCGGGGGCAATCTCGGCCTCAAACCATTGGGCCAGCGCGTAGCGCGCGGCTTCCTCGGCGCGGGCATGGCGTTCGACCATCCGCGCCAGCGGGGCCAGCAGCAGATTGGCCAGCACCAACCCATAGAGCGTGGCATGGACCGCCATGCCGATCACGGCCAGATAGGCCCCGCGATCCACCCCTTGCGCGGGCATTTGCGACAGGGAAATCAGCGTTCCGGCCAGACCGAAGACCGGGGCCAGTTCGGTGGCCTGCATCAGCGTGCGGATCGCGGCCTCGACCGGACCGAGCCGCTTTTCGCGCGCATCGGCCAGCGCATCGTCAAAACGCGCCATCGAGCGGTGGGTCAGCAGCGCGTGAAGTGCATCGTCAAATTCGTCATCGCCGGTGCTGCGCGGATCGGCGCGCAACGGGCCATTGCGTTGAAAATCCTGCGCCGCGCGGGCCAAAGCCGCGCGCACCGCCTCGCTGTCAAAGCGGCTGGGCGCGAATAGCTGGCGCGTGGCGATGCGGATCGTGGCCGCCACATCCCCGCGCCCACAGCGCAGCACCGTGGCCAGCGCCGTGCCGCCCACGACAATCGCCAGCGTGGTGCCATCATAGAGGGCGGTAAGATCCATGCCTGTCCAAATCCTTTGCGATACACAGCCAAGAACGGCGCCCATCAGCGCAAATTCACCCCGCGGCCAGCAATTGCCGCCGCCCGGCAAAGCCTTGCCGCCCGGCATGGAGCGCTTGCCGTCCGGCCTGCGCCATCGTTGTTTTCCCGGTGTTTTGCCCATGCGTCCCGCAATTGGCACGGGCTTTGCAGTTCTGATGGTCCGGGCGTCCCGCCCCCCGTTTCAAACCGTGGAGCCACCTGATGAGCGATCCTGCCAGCAATACCGGACTGTTCGGAGTCCATGGCATGGCGCTGGAATTGCGGTCCCAGCGCATGGGGCTGATTGCCAGCAACATCGCCAATGCCGCCACGCCCAATTACAAGGCGCGCGACATTGACTTCAACACTGCGCTGGGTGCCCGGATCAAGGGCGCCAGCCAGGATCAGGCCACCGCCGCCGCCGTGCAATACCGCGTGCCGGTGATGCCCAGCCTGGACGGCAACACAGTGGAAATGGGCAATGAACAGGTCGCCTTTTCCCAGAATGCGGTGGGCTATGCCTCCACCCTCGCCTTCCTTTCCGACGATGTCGGCGAGGTCAAGCGCGCGATCAAGGGAGAATAAAGATGGCCGGAACCGACCTTAACATCTTTTCCGTCGCGGGCCGGGCCATGTCGGCCCAGCAGGTGCGGATGAATACGGCGGCCTCCAATCTGGCCAATGCCAGCGCGGTATCCGGCAAAGAGGCCGATGCCTATCGCCCGATCAAGGCGGTCTTTGCCACGCAGATGGATCAAGCCAGCGGCCTGTCCACGGTCAATGTGGCGGGCGTCGTGCGCGCCAATGCCACGCCGGTGCGCCAGCATGATCCGGGCAACCCCCTGGCCGATGAAAACGGCGATGTGTGGGCAGCCCCGGTCGATGAAAGCGCCGAGATGGTCGAGATGCTCGATTCCTCGCGCCAGTATCAGAACCTCGTCGAAACCCTCTCCACCGCCAAGCAGCTCATGCTCGACACCATAAGGATGAAGTGATGACCACCGTATCTTCAACCGGCACCACCAATTCAACCACCTCGACCTCCAGCACGGTGTCCAGCAACGGCGCCTCGACGCTGGGCTTCAAGGATTTCATCAGCCTGCTGACCAAGCAATTGACCACGCAGGATCCCACCGCCCCCACCGACAACAGCCAGATGGTGGCCCAGATGGCCCAGTTCTCGACTCTGTCGGGCATTACCCAGTTGAACACCACCGCCAGCACCGTGGCGTCCAAGCTGGGTTCGCTCGACAATCTGGCCTCGATGGGAAGCTCGCTGGAATCCATTTCCACCAAGCTGGATTCGATCCTCGCCGCCCAGCAGGCAGCCAATGGCGGCTCGACCACTGCCTAAAGCCTACGCCCCTTTTTGACGGAGACGCTTCATGTCTTTCTACACCAGCCTCACCGGCCTGAAAAACGCCCAGTCCGAACTCGACGTGCTCTCGCACAATATCGCCAACTCCAGCACAGTCGGCTTCAAGAAAAGCACGGCCTCGTTTTCCGACATCATCTCCTCCTCGATCCTGACCGACCCCAGCCTGACCATCGGCATCGGTTCGCGCCTGTCTTCGGTGAAACAGCAATTCTCGCTGGGCTCGATGACCCAGACCGGCAACACGCTGGATCTGGCGATCAACGGCGACGGGTTCTTCGTGGTCAAAAATCCGCTCTCGGGTGATGTCGGCTACACGCGCGCGGGCGCGCTCTCGGTCAGCCAGGACGGCTATATCAAGACCGATCAGGGCGACCGCCTTCAGGTCTATACCGCCGACTCCACCGGGGCAGTCTCCTCGACCACGCTGGGCGATTGCCAGATCCCCACGGCCAATCTGGCCGGATCCTCCTATTCGGGCATGACCGTGTCGAACACCGGCCAGATCATTGCGTCATTTGGCGATGGCACCACGCAATATCTGGGCGTGATCGGCCTTGCCACCTTTACCAACAACACCGGCCTGAAGCAGCAGGGCAGTTCGGTCTGGGCCGCCACCGGCCTGTCGGGCAATGCCTCGCTGGGCCAGCCCAAGACCGGTTCGTGGGGCGCGATCATGTCGGGCACGCTGGAACAGTCCAACGTCGATCTGGCCAGCGAAATGGTCTCGCTGATCGACGCGCAGCGCTATTTCCAGGCCAATTCCAAGGCGATCGACACCTTCACCCAGGTTTCGCAAAACATCATGAACCTGCGCACCAGCTAAATATAAAAAGGCATCGGGATGGACCGGCTGATCTATACGGCGGTTTCGGGCATGTCCGATTCGATGACGCGCGAACGTGTCATCGCCTCGAACATGGCCAATACCAGCACCATCGGCTTCAAGGCCGAAAAGCTCTTCACCACGCCCATCACGCTCAAAGGCCCGGCGCTGGAAGCGCGCGCCATGGCCGATGGTCAGGTCAAGAGCGCGGATATGTCAGCGGGCGACATCAACCAGACCGGGCGCAAGCTGGATATTGCGCTGCTGGGCGATGCGATGATGGCGGTGCAATCGGCCGACGGCACCGAAAGCTATACAAGGCGCGGCGATCTGACTGTTTCGCCCACGGGCGTTCTGGAAAATGGCGATGGGCGCCCGGTGATCGGCAATGGCGGCCCCATCACCGTGCCGCTGGACGCCCAGATCACCATCGGCCCGGACGGCATGGTGTTGGTGGCCAACACCGAAAACCCCAATCTGCCGCCCCAGCCCACCGACCGGATCAAGCTGGCCAGCACATCAGGCACCACCATCGCCAAGGGGCTGGACGGCCTGTTTCGCGTGGTGGGCGGAGGCGTCTTGCCCGCCGATGAAAATGCGCGGGCCGTTGCGGGCGCTCTGGAACAATCCAACGTCAACCCTTCCGAGGTGCTGACCCAGATGATCCAGGCCCAGCGCCTGTATGACATCCGCACCAAGCTGATCGCCACGGCCAAGGAGGTGGACCAGTCGGGCACCTCGCTGCTGCGTCTTTCCGGCTCCTAAGCCCTCAATCGTTTAAGAAAGGAAGCGCCCGATGCCTTCAACCGCTCTTCAAGTCGCCCGCACCGGTCTGGATGCGCAAGACACCAGAATGCGCGTCATTGCCAACAATCTGGCCAATGTCAGCACCACCGCCTTCAAACGCGACCGCGCCAATTTCGCCACGCTGGCCTATCAGGACATGCGCGTGGCGGGGCAAGCCTCGTCCAACCAGACCAATTACGCCACGGGGCTGAACCTTGGTACGGGCGTTGGCGTGCAGTCGACCACCCGCGTGGATCAGCAAGGCACGATCAATTCGACCGGCAATGCGCTGGATCTGGCGATTTCGGGCAATGGCTATTTCCAGATCCTGCTGCCTTCAGGGCAATTATCCTATACGCGCGCGGGCAATTTCAGCCTCTCGGCCGAAGGGCAGCTCGTCACCTCGCAGGGCTATGTGGTCCAGCCCGCGATCACCATCCCCAATGGCGCCGGATCGATCACCGTGGCCAAGGACGGCACGGTTTCCGCGCTGCTGCCCGGATCGACGGCCGCAACGCAGGTGGGCCAGTTGACCATCGCCAGTTTTGCCAATCCGGCCGCTCTTCAGGCCGCCAGCGACAATCTCTATTCCGAAACACTGGCCAGCGGCCCGGCCCAGATCGGGGCGGCGGGCACGGCGGGGCGCGGCGACATTTCGCAGGGCAGCCTTGAAGCCTCCAACGTCAACATCGTCACCGAGCTGGTCGACATGATCGAATGCCAGCGCGCCTATGAGATCAATTCCAAGATGATCTCGGCGGTCGATGACATGCTCAAGAACGCGAACCAGACGCTGTGAGGCACGACATGACCCTGCGCCCCCTGCTGCTGGTCCTGACGGCGGCGCTGGCCATGCCCGCGCCTGCGCAGGCCGGGCGCCGCCCCGCGCCCGGCTTCGAGGCCACGCTGCCCACGCCCCCCGCCATGGCCCCTACCGAGGGCGCGATCTTTATCGCCGCCGCCGGTTACGCCCCGCTGGTGTCGGGCGCACGGGCACAGCGGGTGGGCGATGTGCTGACCATCCTCCTGAATGAGAACACATCCACCGCCAAGACCAGCACCAACAAGACCCAGCGCAGCGGCAGCGCCAATATTGCCGCGCCCACGCTCGGTCCGCTCTCAATGAGCTCGACGCCCCTTAATGCTTCGTCCTCCGGGTCGTTCAATGGTCAGGGCAATGCGACGCAGACCAATTCCTTCAACGGAATGATCTCTGTGACCATTGCCGAGGTTCGACCCAACGGCACCGCGCTGGTGCGAGGAGAAAAACGCATGCTGCTGGCACAGGGCAAGGAGTGGATCCAGTTTTCCGGCATCGTGCGCCTTGCCGATGTGGACGCGGCCAATCAGATTCAGTCGGGCCAGGTGGCCGATGCGCGGATCGAATATGCAGGCAACGGCAGCGTGGCGCAGAGCGCGCGCGAAGGCTGGCTGTCAAAATTTTTTAGCTATATCAGCCCGTTTTGAGGTCGATCATGCGTATCATCTCTCTCCTTGTCGCCCTTCTGGCGCTTTGCTCGGCCCCGCTTCATGCCGAACGGGTGCGCGACATCGGCACGTTTCAGGGCGTGCGTTCCAACCAGCTTACCGGCTATGGCATCGTGGTCGGGTTGGACGGCACCGGCGATGATACGCTCGATTATCTGACCCAGGCGATGAAGGGCGTGTCGGGCCGGATGGGCCTGCAATTGCCGCCCGGCGTCAATCCGGGGCTGAAAAATGCCGCCGCCGTGATGGTGACCGCCGACCTGCCCGCCTTTTCCAAGCCGGGCCAGCGCATCGACATCACCGTTTCGGCCATCGGCAAGGCCAAGAGCTTGCGCGGCGGGGCGCTGATCCTGACGCCGCTGTATGGCGCCGACGGCCAGATCTATGCGATGGCGCAGGGCAATCTGGCGGTGGGCGGCCTTGGCATTGCCGCGCGCGACGGGTCGCAGCTTTCTGTCAATATTCCCACCACGGGCCGCATTGCCGAAGGGGCCAGCGTCGAACGCGCGGTCAACACCGGGTTCGAAAAGGCGCCCATCCTGCGCTATAACCTCAACACCGCCGATTTCCTGACCGCCCAGCGCGTGCGCGATGCGATCAACCTGCGCTATCCCGGCATGGCCAGCGCGGAGGATGCCGTGACGGTTGCCCTGCGCATGCCCGATGGGGCCGATACGCGCTCGTCCATGCTGGCCGCGATCGAGATGATCAATGTCAGCCCCGCCGAGGCCGCCGCCAAGGTCATCGTCAACAGCCGCACCGGCACCGTGGTCATCAACAGCGCGGTGCGCCTGTCGCCCGCCGCCGTCAGCCACGGCAAGCTGACCGTGCGCATTGACGAGAAATCCCGCGTGACCCAGCCCGCGCCCTTTTCCAACGGCCGCACCGCCGTCACGCCCAACAGCAATATCACTGCCGAGGAAGAAAAGGCCCATGTCGCGCTGCTCAAAAACGGCGCCTCGCTGTCAAAGATCGTCGATGCGCTCAATCTGCTGGGCGTCACGCCCTCCGATCTGGTGGCCATCCTCGAAGCCTTGAAAGAGGCCGGCGCGCTCAAGGCGGAAATGGTGGTGATATGAGCGATACAACCATCTCGGGCACCGCGTCAGTGTCCTCGAACGGCGCCTCGCCCCAGCCGACCAAGGCCCAGATCCACGAGGCGGCGCAAAAGTTCGAGGCGCTGATGCTGCGCCAAATGCTGGCGCAGGCGCGCAAGGTCGATTTCGGCAACAGCTTGTTCGACCAGAAAGCGACCGAAAATTTTCGCGACATGCAGGACAGCAAAATGGCCGACACCATGGCGCAGCGGGGCACTTTGGGCTTTGCGCGCATGATCGAGGCCCAACTTGCCCGCCAGACCGGCGCGGGCAACGGAGAGTGAGCCGATGAGTGCCAACATGATCGCCATTGCGTCGAGCGGCCTGCGCGCCGCGCGCGCCGCGCTGGAAGTGACATCGCAGAACATCGCCAATGCCGGCACCGAAGGCTATGTCCGGCGCAGCGTCTCGCTGAGCGAACTGTCGGCCAGCAATCTGCGCTCCAGCTATGGCGAGGTCTCGCAACTGGGCGTGCGAGTCAGCGGGATCACGCGCAATGTCTCGGGCTTTGATCAGGCCGAGGTGCGCCGCACCACGGCGGATGCGGCCCGCGCCGACACGCTGGTCGAGGGACTAACCCAATTGTCCGATACGGCGGACAATTCGGGCGTTTTTACCGCGATCACCGGTTTCCAGTCAGCCCTCTCGCAAATGACTGCCAGCCCGGCCAATTCCTCGCTGCGCGCCAATGTGGTCGAGGCCGCGCGCACGATGGCGCAAAGTTTCAACGCGGCCAACAGCGGGCTGCAATCAGCCGTCACGGGCATGCAGGACGAGGCCGCCAGCGGGGTCAAGGATCTCAACGATCTGGCCGCCAATCTCGCCCAGGTCAATATCCGCATCTCGGGCGATACCGACCCTGCCAACAACAGCGCGGGCCTGCTCGACGAACGCGACACCATCCTGCAAAAGATGGCCGCGATCAGCAATATCAGCACCACGGTCAATTCGGACAACACCGTCACCGTGCAACTGGGCAGCGGCACGGGCACCACGCTGGTCGATCACGGCAAATCCGGCACGCTGACGATGGCCAAGGCCGGCGACGGCAATGTCTCCTTTACGCTGACCGACACGGCGGCCGCCACCACCGCGATCACCCCCACGGGCGGATCGCTGGCCGGACAGCAGCAGGCGATCAGTTCGGGCGTGACCGCGCTGGGCGGCCTGGACACGGTGGCCACGTCGATGATGTCCACGATCAACACGGCGCAGGGCAATGGCGTCGATCTGACCGGGGCGCCCGGCACGGCGATGTTTACCGGCAATGGCGCGGCCGACATGGCCATGGTGCTGACCGGCCCCGGCCAATTGGCCGCCGCATCGGCCGGATCGACCGCCAGCAGCCAGAACGGCACCAATCTGAGCGCGATGATCAGCTCTCTGGGCAGCGCCAATGTCTCGGGCAAGATGAACGACTATCTGTTCGGCCTGTCGAGCGCGGTTTCCAGCAACACCACGATGCGCGACGCCTTCGACACGATCGCCTCGAATGCCAAGACCTCGCTGGCCGCGGCATCGGGGGTCGATCTGGATACCGAGGCGGCGGCTCTCATAAAATACCAACAGGCCTATCAGGCTTCGGGCAAGATTATTCAGATAGCATCGACCCTCTTCGATCAATTGCTGAATCTGTAACGGGAAGGCCAAGCACCATGACCAATGTCAGCACCAGCGCCTTTTACCAGAACGCCATCTCCTCGATGACGGACCTGCGCAGGCAGACCGAAAAGCTGCAGGCCCAGATCAGCACCGGCAACACGATCCAGCATTCGCGCGACAATCCGCTGGCTGCGGCCCAAATGCGCGCGCTTCAGGCCGCCGATACGCTGGCAAGCGCCGACAAGGCCAATGCGAACGCGGCCAAGACGCAGCTGACCCAGACCGACGATACGCTCAGCCAGTTCACCGACATCCTCTCGCAGATCACCACGCTGACCACGCAGGCCGCTTCCTCGACGCTGAATGACAGCCAGCGCGCCTCGGTGGGCCAGCAGATCGGCGCCTTTTACGAAAGCCTGACCAGCCTGGCCAACACCAAGGACGCGCAGGGCAACCCGCTGTTTGGCGGACAGGCCACCGGCAACGCCTATACATTCGACCCCACCACCGGCGCCCCCTCCTATAATGGAACCGGCACCGCCTCCACGCTCTCGCTGGGGCCGGGGCTTTCGGTGACGACCGGGGTGACGGGGCCGGAGTTTCTGGATTTCCAATCGGGCGGCGTGTCGAAAAATCTGCTGACCACGGTCAAATCGCTGGCCGATGCGCTGCAAAACCCGGCCTCGACCGCCGCCGCCGTCGCCACGGCCAAAAGCGCGCTCGACGATCTGGGCGCGGCCACATCCTCGGTGTCGGCCAGCCAGACCGTGGTGGGCGCGCGGCTGGACTGGATCAACACCACCACCAATATGCAAACCCAGACCGCCACCCAGCGCGCCACGCGCGAGGCCGATGTGGGGGGCACCGATCTGGCCGCGACCATCGCCAAGCTGAGCCAGCAGATGACCGTGCTGGAGGCGGCGCAGTCCAGCTTTGTAAAAGTGGCCAATCTTTCGCTCTTCTCGATGCTGAACTGATTGGTCCGCATAGTTTCTTCTCTCGCCAGGTCGCGTGACGCCGGCGATATTTTGCCCGACAAAGGACGTTAACCATGTTTCCCGTTATCGGTTTAGTCGTTCTCTTCGTTGCGGTTTTTGGCGTTTTCGCCATGACCGGCGGCGCGCTTGGCCCGGTGTTCGAGGCCATCCCGCACGAAGTGGCGACTATTGCCGGCGCAGGCATCGCGGCGCTTATCATCGGCAATGACATGCATGGACTCAAGGCGCTGGGCGCCGGGTTTGCCAAGGTGTTCAAAGGGCCGCGCCATAACAAGCAGGACCATATTGACGTCATCGCCCTGACCACCAAACTGATGAAGCTGCTGCGCACCGAAGGCCCGGTGGCGATGGAAAGCCATGTGCAGGACCCGAAAAGCTCTGCGATCTTTGCCGAATATCCGCGCCTGCTGGCCAATCATGAATTGACCGACCTGATCTGTGATACGCTGACGCTGATCGTAGTGTCCTCCGGCACGCTGGAGGTGCATGCGGTCGAAGACGTGATGGACAATGCCATCAAGACCCATATCGCCTCGCTTGAACATCCTCAGCACGCCATTACGGGGCTTGGTGACGCCCTGCCCGCACTGGGCATCGTGGCGGCGGTGCTGGGCGTGGTGAAAACAATGGGCTCGATCGACAAGCCGCCAACGGTGCTGGGCGCCATGATCGGTTCGGCGCTGGTTGGCACGTTCATGGGCGTTATGATGGCCTATGGCATCGTGGGGCCGATGGCCGGACGCCTGCAACAGGTCAACGAGGCCGACGCACAGATCTTCAACTGCGTAAAGCAGGTGATCATCGCTTCCTTGCATGGCTGGCCCCAGCCGCTGGTGGTGGAAAGCGCCCGTTCCGGCCTGATGCATGATTATCGCCCTGGCCTGTCCGAACTGCTCGACGCGCTGCGCGGGCGATAGGCTGAGCATGCCCGGCACCAGCCCTCTCCCCCGGCCCTGCTGCCCTATCGGGTTAGGCTATTGGGTGGCAGGGCCGGGGGAGAGGGCTGGTGCCGTAAGCCTTGCCCGGATGGGCAAGGCGCACCCGACAAGGAATCCATGACATGGCGCCGCCCAAAAAGCCCGGCAAAAACGAAATCCCGGCCCCCATCATCGTCAAGAAGATCACCGTTGTGGCCGGCGGCCATCATGGCGGCGCGTGGAAAGTGGCCTATGCCGATTTTGTGACGGCGATGATGGCCTTCTTTCTGCTGATGTGGCTGCTGGGCGCGACAACGGAAAAACAGCGCAAGGGCATCGCCGATTATTTCACCCCCACGCTGGTCAAGACCAAACAGGGCAGCGCGGGCTCAAACGGGCTGCTGCACGGTAATTCGCTGACCGATGTCGACGATTATCCCAACCGTCAGGGTCAGACCGGCACCCGCGCCATGACCATCCCGCGCGACACCACCGGCGGCCCCAAGGAAGGCGGCAGCAAGGTCAAGAAGGTCGCCTCGGTCACGCAAAAGCTGCAACAGCGCCTCTCGGCCACCGAAAAGCTGCAAAAGCTGGCGCGCACGTTGAAGGTCACGGCCACGCCCGAAGGCATCCGGCTTGATCTGGTCGATGACGCCGATTTCTCGATGTTCCAATTGGGTACGACGATCCTGACCCCCGATGCGGTGCAATTGCTCCACGCCATCGGCTCGGTGCTCAAGGATGAGGAAGGCGGGATCACCATTCGCGGCCATACCGATGGTTTGAAATGGAAACGCACCGATACGATCAACAACTGGTCGCTGTCGGCCGGGCGCGCCGAGGCGACGCGGCAGGCGCTGATGCGTGATGGGTTGGGCGAGACGCGCTTTCGCCGGATCGAGGGCGTGGCCGACCGCGAACCGCTGATCGCCGACAATCCCAATGACGCGCGCAACCGGCGCATGTCGATCCTGCTCAATTATCAGTAGGACCACATAGCGCCCCATCGACACCTCCTTCACCTCGCCCATTTACTTCTTGGCAACACAGGAACGGGGCGAGGTCTGGCGCTATATTCGGCCCAAGGCACGGCTCCGCCAATTATGGAGCCTTGTCATGTCTGCGCCACTCGACCACGCCACGCTGGCATCCGATCAGGTCAACCCTGCCCGCAGCGAAGTCCTGCCCCACGAATTGCCCGATGTGCTGGACGATTTTCCGCAGGCGCAGGTGCTCAGTCTGGACTGCTTCGACACGCTGATCTGGCGCGACACCTATCGCCCGGTCGATGTGTTCAAGGTGCTGCCCGGCATGGCCGGCCCCCAGCGCGCCCGCGCCGAGGAAACCGCCCGCCGCGCCGCCCGCATTCTGGCGCGGGGCGAAGATATCACCATTGCCGAGATCTATGACAGGCTGATGCCCGCCGCCTCGCCCGAGGTGCGGCAGGCCGCGATCCGCGCCGAGCTGGATGCCGAGGCCACCCATTGTTATGCCTTTACCTCCACGGTCGAGCTGATCCGCCGGGCCAAGGCGCGGGGCATGCAGGTGGTGATCGTGTCGGACACCTATCTGAGCGAGGAGATGCTGCGCGAACTGATCGCGCGGGCGGGGGGCGAGGAACTCTCGGCCATGATCGACCGCGTGTTCGTTTCCTCGCATTGGCGCCTGCCCAAGGCGCGCGGGCTTTATCGCCATGTGCTGCCCGAACTGGGCGTCGATGCCGGGGCGGTGCTGCATATTGGCGACAATCTGAACGCCGACGTCAAAGGCGTGGCCCCCTTTGGCGTGCAGGCGGTCCATCTCAAGCAATTCCACGCCGAGATCGAGCGCCAGTTGCGGCTGGAGGCCTGCCTCGACACGCTCTTGAGTGATGGATCAGACACGCTGGGCGCGCCCCAGCCCCACCGCGCCGCGCTGGCCCAATGGACCCCGCAATTGACCGATACGGCGCAGCATTTCGGCTATGCCGTGCTGGGCCCGATCTTCACCGGCTATGACCGCTGGCTCTGCGCCGAGGCCGAGGTGATCGGAAGCCGACGCGGCGGCAGGGTCCACCCGCTGTTCCTGATGCGCGACGGCCACCTGCCGCTGCTGGTCCATCAGGCGCGCGGCAGCGGCGATGGCCATGCCGTCGAAATCAGCCGCTTTACCGCCACCGCTGCGATCTTCACCACCGATGCGGCCATTGACGCTTATGTCGAGGACCAGTTGGGCACCGATCCCGCCGTGATCGCCCACCAGTTGCAGATCCCGCCGGCAGAGGTGAAGAAACTGGCCGCTATTGCGGACAAGACCAAGGGCACGCAGGCGCTTTATGGTCTGCTCGACCGGCGCGAGATCCGCCGTTTCATCCACAAGGCCGCGCGGCGCATGGCCGACCGGATGATCGCCCATATCCGCCATGCCGCCGCCCCCCGGCCCGGCGATACGCTGATGCTGGTCGATCTTGGCTATAACGGCTCGGTGCAGAACCGGATCGATGCAGTGCTGGCCGAGGCGCTGGGGGTGCATGTCGCGGGGCGCTATCTGCTGCTGCGCGAGGTGGAAGTCAGCGGGCTGGACAAGGCAGGCTATTTCGACGACCGGCATTATGACCATGACGCGCTGAACGCGATGGCCAACAATGTCGCGGTGTTTGAACAATTCTGCACCAACACCGCCGGTTCGGTGGTCGATTATACCGAACGCGGCGCACCGATCCGCCGGGCCAATGACATCAAACAGGCGCAAAGCGCGATCCGCGAGGCGGCCCAGCAAGGATGCCTGTTTTTCGCCCAAACCCAGCCCGCCGCCAGCCGGCGCGCCCACCGCGATGCGGCCATGGACGCCGATCACTGGCGCCGCGCCAATGCCGCCGCGCTGATGCGGCTGATGTTTTTGCCCATGCCCTATGAACTGGGCGTATTTGAAAATTTCGAGCATGACGTCAATCTGGGCACCGCCGAAACGGTGGCGCTGTTTCACAAGGGCCACGCCCAAAAGGGGCTGCGTCAACAGGGCCTGTTCTATCTGAAGGGCGCGCGGCGCATGTTTCTGCCCGCCGAATTGTCGGAAGAAGGCATGGCCACCCGCCTTGCCTATCTGACCTCCAGTCGCTTCGGCATGATGCTCAATGTCAGCGACTTTACCGCCGAGGGCGGCTTTCTTGTCCCCACGATCTACAGCAACGGGCAGGAAGTGGTCGAAACCCGCTTTAACGCGCTGCCCACGCATAATGGCTATCACAGCCTGTGCATTCCGATCGGCGACTGCCGCTATACCGCCGCGATCCAGTTTGGCGCGCTCTTCGATTGGGTCGAAGTCTATTCGATCACCGCCCTGCCCCAGCATGAGCATCTGAACAACACGCATGACACGGCCAGCCGCGAAATCGCGATGACGCCGGTGCTGGAAGGGATCGAGGCACGTTCGGGCAATCTGTGGCAATGCACATCGCCCCACGGCTTTGCGCTGATCAACCCGCCGCCGCGCCGCAATGATACACCGATGATGTTGCTGGTGGTGTTCCGCCCGGTGACATGGAAGGAAGGCGCAGCCTGATCCCTGAGGGCCCATCGCCAATGCAAAACGCCGCGCCCCCAACGGGACGCGGCGTTTTTCTTGATGGACCGGCAGCAATCGGGAAGCGAAACGCGGAAAAACCCGGCGCTTCCCTTGCGGGGAAGCACCGGGCCTGTCCGGAAATTATCCGGATCGCGGCTTACTTGAGCAGCGAGAGGACATTCTGCTGGCTCTGGTTGGCCTGAGCGATCATGGCGGTCGATGCTTGGCTCAGGATCTGGGCCTTGGCCATCGCGGTCGATTCAGCCGAATAGTCGGTGTCCTGAATGCGGCTGCGGGCGGCCGAGAGGTTGGTCGAGTTGTTGGTCAGGTTGTTGACCGCCGACTGAAGCTGGCTCTGACCGGCGCCGAAACCGGCGGCCGCGGTCGAAACCTGACGGATCAGCGTGTCCATCGTGTCGATGGTGGCCGAGGCCGAACCGCTGCTCGAAACGTCGATGTTGGCGGTCTGGGCGTCCCAGTCGATGCCGTTCGAGGTCAGCGTGATCGTGTCCGAGCTGTTCGCGCCGGCCTGGATCGAGAAGGTCGTGGTCGAGGCCGAACCGGCGCCGGCGGTGTTGAACAGCGCGTTGCCGTTGAACTTGGTGTCCGACAGGATCGAGCCGATCTGGGTCTTGAGCGAGTCGACTTCCTGCTGCATGTCCTCGCGGTCGGTGTCCTGATAGGTGCCCGAGGCCGACTGAACCGACAGTTCACGAACGCGCTGCATCATGTTGGTCACTTCGGTCAGCGACCCTTGCGCCGTCTGAGCCAGCGAGATGCCGTCGTTGGCGTTCTTGATGCCCTGATTCATACCGTTGATCTGGCTGGTCATCGAGGTCGAAATCGCCAGACCTGCCGCGTCGTCGGCGGCCGAGTTGATGCGCGTGCCGGTCGACAGGCGGGTCATCGCCTTGGCGGTCATGTTGGCGGCGGTGTTCGAAGCATTGGTCGCCTGGAGGGCGTTAACGTTGGTGTTAATGACAGTCATGGTTCACTCCCGATTTGTCCCGAAGGTTGCCAGCCCGCCGGTCCATCCGGTACTGGCTGCCAGCCACTAGAGCGGTTGGGGCAGCGCCAATTTAAGCCCTTTGCGAAAATTTGTGCGCGGGGGCCACCAAACCCGATTTAGCCAAACAGGTGATTCGTACAGACCCGCTCGCGGTAACGAATCAAACCCCGCACGACCCGCATGTGACGGTCGGCGCCCGCGGTTTTTAAGTCCCCGAAATAATTTTTTCCGCCCCTTGTTGGGCAAGCAGCCCGTAGTGGCCGCAAAACGGGGCGGTGAATCCGGCAAAATAGGGATTGTTACGAGGACTTAAATAACGCCGGATGTTGACGTTGCGATGGCAAAAACAGCCTCGGGAATGGTCAAATCCGGGACTGGGAAAAAATGGACTATATCGACGTCACCAACAGCACGGCACAGCGGCACGCCCCGCTGGTTCAGCGTGCCGGGGCGGTCATCGCCACGATGGGCAGCACCTGCAAGCTGCGCCTGATCGAGGGCGAGGCCGATGGCAAAGCCTGCGTGCATGGCGACGATCGCACCACAATCCTGCTGTTTCACGGCCGGACCAACCGGCTCGACCGGCTGCCGGTTCCGCGCGGCGGGCGCAAACCGCGTTTCGCGCTCAACTATGCCGATCCGGCAAGTGAAGATGCGTTGGCCGCGTTAATCTCTTGTGCCACTTTGGGAGGTCCGGTCGCGGCCGATCCGGACTCGCTTTCGGTTCTCGCGCTGGCCGAGCGTCTGGCGATGAGCGACATTCCCGTCCTGATCGGCGGCCCCACCGGCACGGGCAAGGAAGTGCTCAGCCGCTTCATTCACGACAGCAGCCCGCGCAAGAACGGCCCCTTCATCGCGGTCAATTGCGCCGCCATGCCCGAGGCCATGCTCGAAGCCCTGTTGTTCGGCCATACCAAGGGCGCTTTCACCGGGGCGACCAGCACCAACGAGGGTTTCTTCCGCGCGGCCGACGGCGGCACGCTGCTGCTCGACGAGATTGCCGAAATGCCGCTGGCGCTTCAGGCCAAATTGCTGCGCGCGCTTCAGGAAGGCGAAGTTGTGCCCATCGGCGCGACCCAGCCGGTGCGTTTCGATGTGCGCATTATTGCCGCGGCCAACCGCGATCTGCCCACCGAAGTGGCGCAGGGCCGGTTTCGCGCCGATCTGTTCTATCGCCTCAATGTCTTTCCTCTGGCGCTCAAACCGCTGCGTGAAAGGCTGGAGGACATCGCTCCGCTGGCCTTTGCCCTCGCCCAGCGCCACACGCCCGCGCATCGCGCCGTGCCATGGATCAGCGCCGAGGCGATCAGCCTGCTGCGCACCCATGGCTGGCCGGGCAATGTGCGCGAGCTGGAAAATGTCATCCGCCGCGCGCTGCTGCTGGCCGAAGGGCTGGGCGGTTCGCCCAGCGCCGAAATCCGCCCCGAACATATCCGCTTCGATTGCGTGGCCAAGCTGGTTGAAGAACCGGTGGCGGCAAGCGAGCCGGTCCCTGCCCCGGCGATGCCCCCTCTTGAAATGCCCGAACCGGCCGCCGCCACCGGGCGCAAACTGGCCAGCATTGTGCAGGTGAGCGAGGCCAAGGCAATCCTTGAAACATTGGCGGCCTGTGGCGGCAGCCGGATCGCTGCGGCACGCCAGCTGGGCATTTCCGAACGCACGCTGCGCTACCGGCTCGCCTCTCTGCGTGAAGCCGGGATGCCGGTGGCCGCCGTGGGTGGAGGCCGCAGATGAGCAGCATCGGGGGCATCGGTGGAGCAAGCGGCAGCGCATGGGGCGGGGCATCGGGCCTGCGCGAAATCATGCAGTTGCGCGCCCAGATCATCGAAAAATCACAAATCCTGCAACAGATCCACTCGCCTCAGACCCAGTCTGTCGGCGCAAACGCATCGAGTCAGGGCCATTTCACCGACAGGCTGAACGAAGCGATGCAATCGGTGAACGCCACCCAGCAGCGCGCCGACCAGCTGACCACGGCCTATGAAACCGGCCAGACGCAGGATGTCGCCAAGGTGATGCTGGCCCGGCAGGAAGCCTCTGTGGGTTTCGAGGCCACGCTTCAGGTGCGCAACAAGCTGCTCTCCGCCTATCAAGACATCATGAAGATGGGGGTCTGATAAATGGCTGACCTTGTTCCGGCCGCCGAAATGAGCGGGCTGCCCGCCACGACGCCGGGCTCCATCCTGACCCCGCTGACCGCGCCCGATGCCGGGCCGCCGATGGCGCGCGCACGCGCTTTTCTGGGTCAGGGGCCGGTCAAAAAGGCGCTGCCTTGGTTTGCCGGCGTTTCCTTGCTGGGCGCGGGGGCGTTGGCTTGGGGCATGTTGGCCCAGCCGCCCCAGCGTGTGCTTTATTCGCATCTGGACGATGGCGAACGCGCCAATGTCGCCGAACAGCTCGACAAGGCCAAGATCACCTATGCGATCGACAATGCCACCGGCACGCTGACAGTGGATGAAGGCAATCTCTACAAGGCGCGCATGGTCGTGGCGCAGAGCGGGACGCTCTCGATGCCCGATACGGCCAATGACAGTCTCGATAAATTGCCGATGGGCGCCAGCCGCGCGCTGGAAGGCGAACGCCTGCGCGCCGCGCGCGAACATGAGCTGATGCTCTCTCTCAAGGAAATCGAAGGCGTCCAGTCGGTGCGCGTCCACATTGCCGAGGGCGAGAAATCGGTCTTCGTGCGCGATCAGATCGCCCCTTCGGCCTCAGTCATGCTGCGCCTTGCCGATGGGCGCCAGCTTTCGGACAAACAGGTTCAGGCCGTGGTCAATCTGGTGGCGGGCTCGGTGCCCGGCCTTTCGCCCGATGCGGTGCGGGTGGTCGACCAACGCGGCCGCCTGCTGACCGACCGCGGCGGCGCGGACAGCGACCGGCTGGAAATGCAGGCCCGCATGGAGGACAAGCTGCACGGTCAGGTTGCCGCGCTGCTGACCCCGATGCTGGGCGACGACAATTTCACCAGCGAGGTCCAGATCGATCTGGATATGGAGCAGGTGACCAGCGCGCGCGAATCCTATGACAAGCAGGGCGCCGTGCGCAGCGAGACGAGCCAGCAAAGCCAGCAGGCCGCCACCCCGCAGGCCTCGGGCATACCCGGCACGCTGTCGAACACGCCGCCGCCCGTCACCCAGCCTTCGCCCGGCGCGCCGCAAGGCACGCCCACATCCGCCGCCAGCCCAGGCCCCACCGCCAGCGAAACCAGCGCCAGCAAGAATTACGAACTGGGCCGCGAGGTGGCCGTGACAAACCGCGAGCCGGGCCGCATCCGGCGCCTGTCAGTGGCGGTCGCGCTATCCTCCAAGGCGATGGCCAAGGCCAAGCAGACCGACATCGACCAGATCAAGTCGCTGGTTTCGGCCGCCGTGGGTGCCGATCCGGCGCGTGGCGATCAGGTGGCCGTGGTGGTGCGCAGCTTCGAGCCCATCACCAACGCGCCTGCGCCTTTCTATGAAGCGCCGTGGTTTGCCCGCGCGCTGCATTACGGGGCCATGCTGCTGGGTACACTGATGGTGCTGCTGCTGGGTGTGCGCCCGCTGATCAAGGCGATCCGGGGCGACAAGCCTGCCGCCAAAAAGCTGTCCAAGGCCGACAAGGCCAAGGCGCAGGCCGCAGCGCAGGAAGAGGCGGCAGCAGCCGAGGCCGCCCCTGCCGCCGACCCGCCCGGCCTTGCCGCCATTTCGCCGCGCAGCCGCGACCCCGAGCCGCAGCCCATCGACGCCCGCATGATCGAGCGCCAGGTCGGCCTGGCCCAGCAGATCGTCGACACCAAGCCCGACACGGCGGTCATCGCTCTGCGCCAGATGTTGCAGCAGCCCACCCATGAAGAGGCGCCCACACCATGAGCGAGATGAATTCCATCGAAATGCAAGACGCCGCCACGCTCGCCATGCCCCCGCTCTCCGATGCCGAGGCGGCCGCCGTGCTGGTGATGCTGCTGGATGAAGATCAGGCCAGCCGGATGCTGGGGCAATTGAGCCCGGCCGAATTGCAATTGCTGGGGCAAAAGATGTGCGCTCTGGGCGAAATCGGGCCCGATGCGATCTGCCGCGCGGTCGATGGTTTTGCCGCGCGCACCGAAAAGCTGGGCATCCACGCATGGGGCCGCACCGACCGCGTGCATGGCATGATGCGCCGCGCGGTGGGCACGATCAAGGCCGACAATCTGATGGAGCGCATCGCCCCCGAGGCCCCGCCCGCCAGCCCGCTCGACATCACCCGCTGGCTCAACCCTGCGGCCATCGTGCCGCTGGTGCGGGGCGAACATCCGCAGGCGATTGCCGTACTGCTGATCCAGCTGGAGGCCGATGTCGCGGCCAAGGTGCTGCATTCGCTGCCGCCCGAGCAACAGACGCAGGTGGTCCACCGCGTGGCCACCATGGGCCCGGTCAGCCCCGAGGCGCTCTTGATGCTGGAGGAATTGCTCAGCCGCCGGATCATCGAGTTTCACGGGCGCGGCACGCTCTCGATGGGAGGCGCGAAAAACGCCGCCGAAATCATCAACAACTCGGCCAAGACCGTGGAAAAGCGCGTCATCCCCGAGATCACCAAGATGGACAAGGCGCTGGCCCGCGCGATCGAGAACGAGATGTTCAAATTCGAGCATCTCTTCGAACTCGACCCCAAATCCATGGGCGCCCTGCTGCGCGAGGTGGAGAGCGACATTCTCATCAACGCCCTCAAAGGCATTGCCGAGGATCAGCGCGACGTGTTCTTCGCCGCCATGTCCAGCCGCGCGGCCGATGGCGTCAAGGACGAGATCGCCAGCCGCGGCCGGTTGAAAATGGCCGATTGCGTCGAGGCGCAAAAACAGATCGTCACCGCCGCGCGCCGTCTGGCCGCAGAGGGTGTAATCTCCTTCGGCAGCGGCGAGGACGATTATGTCTGATATGGCGTCTGATCTGGGCGCCATGCTGGGCAGCGGCGGTGGGGGCTTCATGCCGGACGCGCGTTTTACCGCGCTGCGCGGGATCAAGGAGGATCTGCCCCGCCCGCTCTCGGTCATGCGGATGCGTTTTGGCGCCGATGTCGTGCCCGCCGCCGCCCCGCCCCCGGTCATGGTGCCCGAATTCCCGGCCGAACCAGACCCGATGGAGGAAGCCCGCGCCGATGCCTATGCCCAAGGCTGGGCCGATGCGCAGGAGGCCGCAGAAATGGCCGCGGTGCAGGCCGATAAGACACGCGGGCGGATGGAAACGGTCATTCACCGGCTGGATGGCGAACTGGCCGAACAATTCCGCCAGCGTCTGATGGAAACAGTGATCGCGCTGTGCGAAAGCTGCCTTGCGCCGCTGGCGCTGGACAAGGATGCGCTGCTGCGCCGGGTTGAACGCGCGGCGGCCATGTTCTCCCGCGCCGACGATGAACGGCTGATCCGGCTGCACCCGGATGACCTGGCCGCAGTTCAGGCGCGCCTGCCCGAGGACTGGAATGTTCAGGCCGACCCGACGATGGAGCGCGGCGCAATCCGCGTGGAAAGCGGCGGCGGCGAGGATGGCGGCGCCGAGGACGGCCCGCGCCAATGGCGCCGCGCCATCGCCGAGGCGCTCGATGTGGGCGGGCTGGACTGATGCTGCGCATTTTCAACGATCTTCTGGGCGATCCCCAGCCGATTGATCTGACCCCGCGCCGTTATGGCGTGGTGGTGGCCTGCGATGGCGGCTTGCTGGAGGTTTCGGGCCTGTCGGTGCCGGTGGGCGCGCTGTGTCGGATCAGCCATGGCAACGGGCAATCGCTTTGCGCCGAAGTGATCGGTTTTCGCAATGGCCGCACGCTGATGATGCTGCTGGGCGATACGGTGCTGCTGCGCCCCGGCGCGCGGGTGCGTCCGGTGGGCAAGCCCGGAATGCTGCCGGTGGGCGAGGTGTTTCTGGGCCGCGCGGTCGATGGCGAGGGCAAGCCGATTGACGGACTTGGCCCCTTGCACCCGCGCGCGCTGTGGCCGGCGGGCGGCGTGCGCGCGGGCGCGCTCGACCGCAGCCCGGTGCGCCAGAGTTTCGACACCGGCATCCGCGCTCTCAACGCCATCACCACCTTTGGCGTGGGCCAGCGTATCGGCATCATGGCCGGGTCAGGCGTGGGCAAATCGGTGCTGCTCGACATGATCGCCCATGGCGCATCGGCCGAAATCGTCATCGTCGGCCTGATCGGTGAACGCGCGCGTGAGGTTTCCGATTTTGTCGAACGCCACATGGCGGGCAGCAAACGCGCCACCACCGCCGTCATTGCCGTGCCTGCCGACCATGCGCCCAACCTGCGCATTCGCGGCGCGATGCTGGCCACATCCATGGCCGAATATTTCCGCGCGCAGGGGCGCAAGGTTCTGCTCATCATGGATTCCCTCACCCGCGTGGCCCATGCCGGGCGCGAGATCGGCTTGCTTCTGGGCGAACCGGGCGCGGCGCGCGGCTATCCCCCTTCCGCGCTGGCCACGATCACCAAGCTGGTCGAACGCGCGGGCAATTCGGCCCAGAGCAGGGGTTCGATCACCGGCCTGTATACCGTGCTGGCCGATGGCGATTCGCAGGATGATCCGGTGGTCGATACGGCCCGCTCGATCCTTGACGGCCATATCGTCCTCTCGCGCGATCTGGCCCAGCGCGGGCAATATCCGGCCATCGACATTGCCGCATCGCTGTCCCGCGTGATGACCGACATCACCAGCCGCGATCATCAACGCCTTGCCCGCGCCTTCCGCGCATTGGTGGCCGCCTATGAGGCCAACCGCGATCTGGTGCTGATGGGCGCCTATCGCGCCGGGGCCGATCAACAGCTGGACCGCGCCATCGCCATGCATCCCGCGCTGGTGCAATTCCTGACGCAGGAGGGCGGCACGGTGGTCACGCTGGATCAGGCCGTGGCGCAACTGGGGGCGCTGCTGGGTCATGAAGGCTGAGCGCGACAAGCTGAAGCGTTTGCAAAGGCTGGAGCGCGTGCGCGCCATCGCCAAACAGACCGTGGCCACCGAGGCCGCCCGCGCCGAGGGTACCTATACCCAACTGATGCAACTGGCCCGGCGGACCGGGCAACTGGCCGCCGATTATGCCGCGCGCACCGACATTACCGATGGCGCGGCCCTGCGCGAAATGAACCGCTTTGCCGCCGGATTGCAGGGCATACGCGCCGCCACGCAGGCCGATGCCAACCGCGCACAGGCCATTGCCGACAAGCGCCAGCAGGAACTGGCCATGGCCGAGCGTCGCCGCGCCGCCGTCGAGGATCGCGCCAATGCGCAAGCCCGGCAAATGGCCGCCCGGCAGTCCTATGCCGCACTGGCCGGACAGATCCAGAGCGCGAAACGCCGCGATTCCAAGGACTGAGGCGCGCGTCAGAGATTGGCACGGGTTTTGCTTAATTCAATGTGAAGCCTGAAACGGAGCCACTATCCATGCCCGAAGCCACCAGTTTGAACATCGGCCCCAGCCCTCTGGCCGCGCTGTCCGGCGTCCGGTCGGCGGATGGTCTGGCGGGCGTGGCGGCGCAGGATGGCGACGCGGGCGGTTTTCAGGCGATGCTGGCCTCACAAAGCGGCCAGAACGCGGGGCAAAGTCCGACACAAGGCATCATTCAGGGTGTCGGCCAGAATATTGGCCGGAGTCCCCTCACCCCGCCGGTGATCGCGACGATGACGGCTCTGCGCAACAATGCCGCTTCCATCACGGCTGCCCCACTCTCCACACCTTCGGTCATTGGCAGTGATGTGACGCCGGAAGCCGGTACAACCCCGACCAATGCGACGCTGCCGACGCCAAACGGCAATTTGCCGGTGGGCGGCAAAATCTTGCCGGTGAGACTCGCGCCCGAAGATAGTGCCGATGCCCTGACCGATACTCTGCCCGACGCCGCATCCGCCGACTGGCAGGAAGCGGCAAAGCCGGTGGTTGCCCAGACCATGATCTGGACGCCGCGTCTGCGCAAAGGCGTCGGGGATCAAGGCGATCAGGCCGCCCCCGAAAAGGCCGACAAGAAGCTCGATGAAACCGGCGACGATGAAGGCGATGACACGAGCGTCTCGGATACCGCCGCACCGGCCACGCCCGCCGCCGACACCGTGGCGCCCGCCACCCTCGGTCTGGGCGGTGGCCCGGCCGCCATCATGCTGACGATCCGGCCTGCGGCCCGGTCGGCGCAAGGCACGCCGGACGTGACGGATGATACCGCCGGACGGTCCACCCCGTCGCGCTTGTCCGGTGTGGCCAGCAGCACAATCGCCCCCACCACACCGGCAACTGGGCCAGCCGATGCGCAGTCCCGCGCCGCCAACGCCCAGCCCGTCGATCCGGCAGGCATGAACGTTCAGGATAGGACAGCGGCGGCCGCTTCCTCTGCCACAACTGCAACCGGCACCGCTCTGCCCGCAGGCCTGCCGCAATGGCTGGGCGCGCAGCAGGCGGAAGTGACGGTGAAGGAAAGCGCGGCGCAGATCGCGCCCGCACTGAGCAAGACCGCCGTCAAGGCAGCCAAGGCCCCCGCACAGGCCGATCTGTCCGCATCATCGCCCGCAACGCGATCCGACAGCGAAACCTCTGACCAAGTGTCCGCGCCATCCGTATCGGCATCTCCATTCTCGGCAGCTTCGCTCCACCAGCCTATCCATGCCGCCATGCAGGATGCATCATCGCCCGCCGATACATCGGCAGGCTCTCTCGCCGCCGCCGGCAGCCAGCCGTTGATCGACACCGCCGCCCGCACTGCGCCCTCGGACAATGGCGCCTCACGCGATATGAGCGCACTGGTCGACCGGCTGGTCGAGGCGCGCGCGGCGATGCGTTCGGGGGCCTCGACGCAATGGGTGCAGACATCGATCCAGCATGCCGAATTTGGCCGGGTCGCTTTGCAGATCCGTCAGGATGGCGACAGTCTCTCGGTGGCGATGGCCAGCAGCGATCCCGATTTCGCCCCCGCCGCACAGGCCGCGCTGAACGCTTCGCAAAGCCTGTTGCACCCCGCCGCCGCCATCCAGAGCGGCGCGGATACAAGCCAGAACACGGGACAAGACAACCGGCAACAGGGGCAAGGCAACAGCCCAGCCTTCAACGGACAGTCGGGCGGGCAGGCCAATGGGCAGAACCAGCAGTCCACGCGCCAGCAGGCCCCCTTTGCCGACAATCAGATCGCCCAACAGGCTCAGGCCCTGCGCGACGCGGCCAACGCCCCATCCACCGTCCGCACGCTGTCGGGTCGCTCCGGCATTCTGGCCTGATCCGCCGCCCCTCGTTTGAAACAATTCAGAGACCGACATCATGAGCAAAGACAAGACCGAGACCGGCGATAAACCGGCCAAGGGCAAAAGCCCGATTCTGCTGATCGCGATCACGGCGGTGCTGATGCTGGCGGTGGGCGGGGGCGGGGCCTTTGCCATGGTCAAGATGGGCATCATCGGCGGTGGAAAGAGCGAACATGTCAAGGAAGACAATTCGCCCAAGCTGATCCGCAAGGGTCAGGAGGACCCCTATGCCCCCAAACCCGCCGAGGGCGGCAAGGAAGGCGAAGGCGCGGTTAAGGAGGTCGAAGGCGAAGGCGGCAGCCCCTACAAAACCTCGTATTATACGTTCTCCGAGGATTTCACCTCCAATCTCAAGAATTCCTCGGCGCTGGTCCAGATCTCGATCGCCTGTTCGACACATCGTGATGGGCGCGTTCTTATGTGGTTGAAAAAACACGAATTGGCCATCCGTTCGGAAATGCTCAAAGTGCTGGCCGACACGCCCGAAGAGGATGTGTCAACCATGGAAGGTAAGGAGAAACTGCAAAAGCGGCTTACCGCATCCATTAACCATGTTTTGACAGAGGAAGAGGGCTTCGGCGGCATCGACGCCGTCTATTTCAAGAGCTTCCTCGTCCAGTGATCCGCCAGACCGACCGGAGATCCGCATCATGAAACCGCAGCGCGAGTTCGTCGCCGAGCGCCCTCTGGCCGAGCATTGCCCCGAGCTGCTGAAGCGCGGCCCGGCGCCCGAAGATCTGCTGCATCTGCTGGAAAAAATGGGCCAGCGTTTCGCCCGCCGCCTGTCGGGCGCCTTTGCCCCGCTGATGGGCGGCGAGGCCCCGATTGTCAGTTGCACCAGCCCGCGCGAAACCAAGCTGGTCAGCCTCAATTCCTCAATTGCCGCGCTGGCCGCCAACAGCCTGCTGGCGATCGGCAGCGCGCAAACGCCGATGCTGGTGTCCATCGAGGCCGAGCCGGTGCTGCGCATCGTTGATCGCGCCTTTGGCGGCAAGGGCGAGGCTCCGGCTCCCCTGCCCAAGCAATTTCCGCCCGCGGCCGATCTGATGATTGGCCGGCTCGAACTGCTGCTGGCCGAACATCTGATCGCCGCCGTTTCGGCCACCGCAGGGCGCGCGAGCGACGGCGACATGCCCGACATCACCGCCATCCGCCGCGATGGAAGTCTGACCGCCCTCTCGCCTTTCGACGACAATCTGCCGCTGGCGATGCTGAACCTTGAGGTGGACGATGGCGGGGTCCTGCCATGGCTGATGACGGTGGCGATGCCCTTTGCCACGCTGGGGCGGATCTTTGGCTATGCCGAAAAGCCCGCCCGCCGCGCCGCGCCCTATTACCGCGGCGATCCGATGGCCGCGCCCTTTGGCGACGTGCCCGTCACGCTCAGCGCAGTGCTGGTGGATATGCGCGTGCCTTTCCCCGCGATTGCCGCACTGGCGCCAGGCGTCATCCTGCCGGTCTCTGTCTCGCGCCAGATTCCCCTGCGCGTGGGCGAAAACACCATCGCCCATGGCACCGTGGGCACGATGGACGACCGCGTGGCCGTAAAAATCGACAAAGCCTTTACCGATGAGAGGAATAACCCATGAATTTCGAAACTTCGCAAGGCTTTGGCGCGCGCGGATTTGACTTCCTCAAGGATGTCGATGTGCGCCTTTCGGTCGAATTGGGCCGCACCGATATGAAGCTGAAAGACGTGCTGGCGCTGGGCGAGGAAAGCGTGGTGCTGCTCGACCGGCTGACCGATGAATTGCTGGATGTGATGGTCAACGGCAAGGTGATCGCCAAGGGCGAGATCGTGGCGCAGGGCAACCGCTTTGGCCTGCGCATCGTGGAAATGGCGGGCGCCGAGGACAGCCCCGAAATGCCCGCCCCCACCGCGCGCGGCCGTGGCAAGGCTGCGGACCCCGAATAATGCTCTGGTATGTCGCCAAGCTGCTGATCCTTCTGCCGCTGATCGGCGTCATGATCTGGGGCAGCCTGAAACTGTCGCAGAAATTCCAGTCGCGCTTCATGGCCGCCGGACAAGGCCGCCGCATCCGCATCGTGGAAACCGTGATGCTCAGCCCGACCCAGAAGCTGGCGGTGATCGCCTTTCACGGGCGCGAGATTCTGGTGGCCAGCACGCGCCACGGCATGACGCGCCTGTCCGAGGTCGAGGTGATCGACGGCGAGGCCTTTGAGGAAAATTTCCGCGACGGCGCCGATTTCGCCCAGACTTTGCGGAGGATCGACAAGTGAGGCGGATGATGCGCATCCTGCCCGCGCTGCCCATGCTGTTCCATGCGGGCGCGGCGATGGCGCAGGCGGCCCCGCCGGGGTCGGCCATTCCCGGCGCTCTGGACCGCGCCTTTTCCTCGATGAACGGTGGACCGGGCGGGAGCATGACGCTCTCGATGCAGATGCTGCTCATCATGGGCCTGCTCTCGGTGCTGCCTACGCTGATCCTAATGATGACCAGCTTTACCCGCGTGCTGGTGGTCTTTTCGATCCTGCGTCAGGCGATGGGGCTGCAGCAATCGCCGCCCAATCAGGTGCTGATCGGGCTGGCGCTGTTTCTCTCGCTCTTCATCATGACGCCGACGCTGGACAGGGTGACCGCCAATGCGCTCACCCCCTATTCGGCGGGCAAGATCAATGCCGAGCAGGCGATTGCCGCATCGGGGCTGGAATTTCATGCCTTCATGATCCGCCAGACCCGCCGCGCCGATCTGCAGATGTTTGCCGATATGGCCAAGGCGCCCAAGTTCAACCGGCCCGAAGACGTGCCCTTCTCGATCCTGCTGCCAGCCTATGTCACGTCTGAACTCAAGACCGCGTTTCAGATCGGCTTCATGCTCTATCTGCCCTTTCTGGTGATCGACCTTGTCGTCTCGGCGGTGCTGATGAGCCTTGGCATGATGATGCTCAGTCCGGCGATGATCTCCTTGCCCTTCAAGCTGTTGCTCTTTGTTCTGGTCGACGGCTGGGCGCTGTTGATGGGCAGCCTTGCGGCCAGCTTCAACTGATGGACGAGACATCTCCCCTCCTCGCTCTGGCCGACCGGATGCTTTATGTGGTGGCCCTGTGCGGCGCGCCGGTGCTGCTCACCAGCCTTGCGGTCGGCCTTGTCGTCTCGATCTTTCAGGCCGCCACCTCGGTCAACGAACAGACCCTGACCTTCATCCCCAAGGTGGTCGCCACCGGGCTGGTGCTGGTGCTGTTCGGGGCCGGGATGCTGGGGCTGATCGAGGATTTCGCGCGCGAGATCTTTGCCGCCATCGCCCATATGGGCGCGGCGCCCGGTCAATAGAGGGGGGCCATAAGCGATGATCGGCCTCGATTTCGGCTTTGGCCCGCTTCAGGATGAGTTTTTCCGCTGGATGTTCCTGATGACGCGGATCGGGGCCGCACTGGTGGCCGCGCCCTTTTTCGGCATGATGAACATTCCGGTGCAGGTCCGCGTGATCACAGCGGGCGCGATTGCCGTGCTGGTGGCGGGCTGGACCAATGTGGCGATGCCCACCCATATGTTCTCCCTTCCCGGCATGTTGGCGCTGGCGGGTGAGATATTGGTGGGAACGGTGATGGGCTTTGTCCTGCAATTCGCCTTTGCCGCCCCCGCGATTGCGGCCGAACTGATCGGATCGACGATGGGCCTGGCGATGGCCTCGACGGTGGACCCGCAAAATGGCGCGCATTCGCCCGCGCTGGGGCAATATTTCACCGTGGTGCTGACGCTGGTGTTCTTTGGCCTTGGGTGCCACCTCCAATGGATCGCGCTGGTGGTCAAAAGCTATGAGGTCTTTGCGCCGGGCCACACATGGATCGGGCCGGAACGGATACAGGCGATCCTGTCCTTCGGCTCGGTGCTGTTTGCCACGGCCATCGCCATGGCGCTGCCGGTGACGCTGCTGTTGCTGCTGGTGCTGGTGCTGGCGGGGGTGCTGTCACGCTCGGCCCCGGCGCTCAATCTGTTCTCGCTGGGCCTGCCCTCGGCCATCGCGGCCGGGTTCGCCGCGCTGCTGGCCACCACGCCCATGTTGACCGACCGAATGATCGAATTGTCCGCCGATGCGATACGCGCGGCCGCGCGCATGATCGGGGCCTGACGCCATGGCCGAGGAATCACCGGGCGAAAAGACCCATGCACCAACCGCCAAACGCCTGAAAGAGGCCGCCGAAAATGGCGACGTCCTGCGCTCGCGCGATCTGGGCGTGGCGGTCACGATGCTGCTGGCCGCCGCGTTTTTGCGGACGGGGGGGCCTTGGCTGCTCGACGGGCTATCGCGGGTGATGCGGATGGGTTTTGTATGGGACCGCGCCATCATCGAGGATTTCAACCCCGCAGGCATGGCCTCCACCGCGCTGCGGCTGACCGCGCCGCCGGTGCTGGTGCTGGGCCTGTTGATGGCGGCGATGGCGGTGATAACGCAGCTTGGTCCATCACCGGGCGGGCGTTTCATGATGAGCAATGTCGCGCCCAAATTCAGCCGGTTGAACCCGATGTCAGGCTTTAAGCGGATGTTCGGCGCCAATGGCTGGATCGAGGTGGGCAAGGGCCTGCTCAAGCTGATGCTTCTGGGAAGCATCGCGTGGTTTTGGGCCGGGTCGCGGGTTGCGCCGATGCTCGAACTGGGCGCGGTGGGGCTGGCGGGGCAATTGAATTTTGCGTGGGATGCGCTGACCAGCCTGTTGTTTCAATTGTCGGGTGGGCTGATCATCATCGCGCTGTTCGATTTTCCGGTGCAATGGATACGCCGGATGCGCCGGTTGCGCATGAGCCTTGAGGAAATCAAGGAAGAGAACAAGCAGCAGGAAGGCAGCCCCGAGGCCAAGGGCGCGCAAAAGCGCCGTCAGCGCCAGATCGCCATGGGCGCCATCGCCACCGCCATGGCCAAGGCGCAATTTGTGGTCACCAACCCCACCCATTTCGCCGTCGCGCTGACCTATGATCCGGCAGCAGCCGCCGCGCCCTTCGTTGTGGCCAAGGGACGAGGCGAAAAGGCGCTGGCGATCCGCGAACTGGCAGCCGAACGCGCGCTGCCCTGCCTGGAATTTCCCGGCCTTGCCCGCGCGATCTATTACACCACCCGCGAACAGCAGATGATCCGCGAGGAACTCTATATCGCGGTCGCGGCGGTATTGTCCTTCGTCTATGCCCTGAAACGCGGCGAACACCGCCCCGCCCCCACCATCGAGGTACCCTCGGAGCTGCGCTTCGACGGCGATGGCCGCCCCGATCCGGCCGATGATTATGATCCCTTCGCCGCCCCTTAAGTCACGCGCCCAACGGACGTTCTTTCAACCATGACCACGACCAGCGCCACAACCAGCACCAGCACGGCGTCGACCACCACGACGACCAGCAGCTCATCGGCCAGCAGCTCGGTAGGCTCCCAGTTGCTCACTTCGCTGGGCGTTGGCACCGGGGTGGACATGACCGCGATGGCGACCAACATCGCCACCGCGCAATTCGCCACCCAGACCGATGCGGTGAACAACCGCCTGTCGAACGTGGCGCTCCAGATCTCGCAGGCCTCGCAGTTGAAGAGCGATCTTCTCACGCTCTCCTCGTCCTTTTCCACGCTGATCGACAGCGGCAATCTGTTGCCCGCCCCCACGGTCACCAATGCCTCGGTGGCCAGCGCCACCCTGCCCAGCGGCAGCAGCGGCATCACCGGCACCTATTCGCTCGAAGTCACCGCTCTGGCCCAGCCGCAGGTACTGGCCACCACCAGCTTTTCGGCCGGCGCCGCAACGATGAAGGCGGGCACGCTGACCTTCGATTTCGGCACGTCCAGCGGCAGCACCTTTACCGCCGACACCAGCCACGCCAGCAAGACCATCACCATCGCCGATGGCGCGACGCTGGCCCAGGTGGCCAGCGCCGTCAACAGCGCCCGGATCGGCGTCACCGCCTATGTGGCCACCAACGCCAATGGGTCGCAACTGGTGTTCAAGGGATCGGAAGGGGCCGCCAACGGCTTTACCATCACCGCCAATGACACATCGACCAGCAGCAGCACGGGCGCCAGCAGCCTGAGCACGCTGGCCTATAATCCGGCGGTGACCTCGACCACGATCACCCGCCAGCAATCGGCAGGCGATGCCGCCTACAAGCTGGACGGGATCAGCCGCACCAGCACCAGCAACACGATCGACAATGCCGCCCCCGGCCTCTCGCTGAAGCTGACGGGCACCAACAGCGGCAATCCCACCACGATCACCTATTCCGACCCCTCCAGCGGCGTCACCTCGACAATGTCCAATCTGGTCAGCGCGCTCAACGCGATCATGACCGAATTGAACAGCGACATGTCGGCCTCGACCGGCAATCTGTATAATGATTCGGGCGCCAAGGCCGTCTCACGCGCCTTTTCGCAACTGGCGGGCAGCACGATCATGAAGAATGCCGCCGATGGCGAGCCCAAGACGCTGGCTGATCTTGGCGTTTCGACCAAGAAGGACGGCACATTCGCGCTGGACACGACCAAGCTGGCCAAGGCGCTGTCGGACAATCCGGCCGGGGTGGCCGCCATGTTCACCAAGGGCGTCAACGGGATCTACAGCACGGTCTATAAAATGACCTCGGCGCTGACCACCAGCACCGACACCGGTTCGCTGGCCGGATCAATCACGCGCTACACCACGCAGCAAACCACGCTGACCACGCAGAAGAGCAAGCTGAGCGATCAGCAGGCGGCGCTGCGCGCAAGGCTGATCACGCAATATGCCGCCGCCAACACCGCGGTGGCCGCGTCCAATTCCACGCTGACCTATCTGAAAAATCAGATCGCCGCGTGGAACAAGACAAGCAATTAAGAAGGACCGCTCGACATGCTCGCTCGCCGCAATCCTGGCGAAGTCTATCGCCGGGTGGATTTCGATGCTCGTGTTTCCGGGGCCACGCCGGGCGAACTGGTGCGCCTGTGCTATGAACAATTGATCTCGTCGCTGGGCGGGGCCTTGATCGCGGTCCAGCGCGGCGACAATCAGATGAAGAGCCAGATGCTGACCCGCGCCATTTCCGCGCTCAACGCGCTGCATATGGGCGTTTCGGGCGATGGTGGAGTTGCCGGCGCGCTGATCCATTTCTACACGGCCACCCGCCGCGCAGTGCTGGACAGTGTGCTGGATTTCGATGCCGATACTATCGCCCAGATCCGGCAGGACTTTATCGACATTTCCGAAAGCATGAGTCGCGCCGCCAGTTGAGAACGCGATCAGACAAATGGGCGCAATCTGTATAAAAATACGAGCCAATGGATAAAAATTTTACATCGAATTTACGCTGGAATGCGTCACATAATGAACGAAAAAATCATTATGATACAGACACGATTCTGTAAAATAACAGTTCATGACAGCAATACCTGAAAACCAAGGATTAGCTCTTACGTCACAATACTTATTACCCTTTGAATGAAACGGTTTCGGATCGAACGCTACGCCGTAACGGAGCCAGTTAACGTCCAATGCCTAAGCAAGTTTTGCTAGGCATTAACCAAGATCACTTCAGGGGGTGAGGTTACATTGAACAACGGGACCAGCCTTTTTCTCGTCGATGGCGATGTCCGGCGTCGGGCCGCCATTTCACACTGCCTTGCCGGCAGCACGGTGCATGTCGAACCTTTCGAGGATCCGTCAGAACTCATCGCCCGCTGGCCCAAGACCGGGCTGTTGCTGGTGCATGACGATGGGCGCTCGATCGGCATGTTGCTGGCGCAAATGGGACGGCTGGGGCAATGGCTGCCGGTCATCGGCTTTGCCCAGGAGCCCAGCACGAGGCAGGTCGTGGGGGCCGTGCTCGAAGGCGCGATCGACTATGTTTCATGGCCCTTTACGCGCGAAGAAATCATCGGCGTGGTCGAACAGGCCGAAGCCAAGGCCGAAGTCTTTGGCAGCGCCAAGCTGCGCGAGGCACTGGCCCGCAGCCGGGTGGACCGCCTGACCAAGCGAGAGCGCGAAGTGCTGGCGGGCGTGGCGGGCGGCCTGTCAAACCGGATGATCGGGGAAAAGCTGTCGATCTCGCCGCGCACGGTGGAAATTCACCGCGCCAATATGCTGACCAAGATGGGCGCCAATCACACGTCCGAGGCGATCCGCATCGCCATTGAGGCGGCCTTGGTGAGCTAAACTATCAGGCTGATACTGTTATAAAATGAAAAACGGCGCTCCATTGGGGCGCCGTTTTTCATTTCGAGGGTAATCGGGGCAAAGCCTGTCCGGAATGGCGGGATCTGCGCTTTCGCCGGTGCAGCAGAACGGGAATAATTTCCCCGCAATAACGCCCAGATCAAACCTCAATTCCGATAAGCAGCTTGCAGGATCGGCACGACGAGACGGCATCCTATGGACAGCCGCCCGGAACAGACCAGCCCGATCCAGCCACCCAAACGCCACACCCCGAACGTGGCCCATGCTGCTTATCGGCCATGCCGCCGGAATGCCCGACCCGGCCGCTTTTCTGCCGCCTCTCCGCCGCCGTCCCAATGCGGCAGAGAGGCGGCTCTTTTGCCTCAGCCCTGATTGCAGGAGGCCACAAGGGCCACGCTCAATTCATCCAGAGACAGGATCTTTTCCGCCGCATTGGCGGCCACGGCCGCCGCCGGGGTTTCGCCCACGGTGGCCGTGGCGGGGTCCTCGACAAAGGTGCGCGACCCGGCATCGCGGAGCAGCCGCAGCCCCTTGGCCCCATCGCCGCCCATGCCCGTCAGGATCGCCCCCACCGAGGGCACGCCCGCGCGCGCCATCGTGCCGAACAACAGCGTGGCCGAGGGGCGCGCGCCATCGACAGGATCGCGCTGAACCATGCGCAGGCGCGGCGGCGAGCCGGGCTCGAACACGACATGCTTTTCCGGATCGGCGGCAATATGGATCATGCCCGGCGTCAGCGTCGCGCCATCCTTGGCCATGGCGATCTTGCATTTCAGCTCGCCCGCCATGCGGTTGATGAAAGTATCGACCAGCGCCGGCTCGCTTTGCAGCACGATCACCGTGGGCGGACATTCGGCGGGGAAATCGCCCAGCATCTGCGTTAACGCATCAATGCCGCCCATCGACGTGGCCATGGCCAGATAGTGACCGTTCCATGTGAACTGCACCTCGGAATGGCGGCTTTCGCGGTGGCTGGGCTTTTGCGCCTTCACATTGGAATTGGCCGCCGCCAACACGATCTTGCCCAGCTTGCCCACGGTCTTGGCGAATTGCTCGGGCGTGGCTTTGAGCGGCTTGGGAAAACATTCCACCGCCCCCAGCGCATAGGCCTTGAGCGAGGTCTCGGTCCCGCTCTGCGTCAGCGAGGAGAGCATGACCACGGGCAACGGGTTGGTCGCCATGATTTCTTCAAGAAATTCGATGCCGCTCATGCCGGGCATTTCCACATCCAGCGTCACCACATTGGGCTTGAGCTGGGCGATCTGGTCGCGTGCCTCGTCGGCATTGGCGGCGGTGCCGATCACGGTCACATTGCGCTGCTGCTCCAACACATCGGAAAACAGCGCTCGCATGGCGGCAGAATCGTCCACAACCAGCACACGTGCATCGTTCATTGTCGCAGCTTTCCCGTCTTACGTTGATAAACCGGCCATGTCGGCCTCCACCGATCATGTTTAACCGTGATTCACGAAGCAAATACCTGCTCCTGACTAAGTGCTTAGGCCTAAGCACCGCCTAATCACTATTCAGCGCTGCGCCTGTAGCAACCTGTGTCAGAGCCACGCAAAACGGGAAAAATCTGCCCGCGCGCGCCGGTTTTGGGCATTAACAAAGGCAAGGCAGCAGCGCATATGAAACACCGATCCATCGCGCGAAATAACCGCATCGGTGCCATGGTCATCCTGCTGGTGCTTCTGGCGGCGGGGTTGCTGGCGGGGCTAGGCTTTAACGATATCAGGCTGGGCGGGCCGCTGCATCACCGCAATCAACAGGTCAGCGATTTCGTCGCCGACATCCTGCCCCCACCCGAATATGTGATCGAAGGCTTCCTCGAAGCCAGCCTGCTGCACAACAATCCGGCGCTGATGATCGAAAAGCGCAGCCGTCTTGGCGATCTGGAAAGGGCCTTTCGGCAAAGAAGCAGCGATTGGGCGGCCTCGGACCTCGATGCCGATCTGAAACAGCAATTGGCAGCGCAGGCCCAGCGCAGCGGCGAGGAGTTCTGGGCCGTCGTCAATCAGGACTATCTGCCTGCCCTGTCGCGCGGCGATGCCCCCGTTGCCCAGGCCGCCTATGACCGGCTGAGCGCCATCTATGCCACCCATCGCGGCCAGATCGAGGCACTGACACAGGCCGCGCTGCGCCGCCAGAAAGAGATTGCTGCCTCCAGCGCGACGATGATGTGGGCGATTATAGCAGTGCTTGGCGCGCTGGGCATGGTCGTGCTGGGGCTGATCCTTAGGGCTTTGCGCTGGCAACGGCGCCATGTGCTCGAACCGCTGGCGCAAACCGCGCAGGTGATGAGCCGGATGGCTGCGGGCGATCTGGAAATCGGACGCAATATCCACCACCGCGAGGACGAGATCGGAGCGATGAGCGCCGCCATCGAAGTGTTCCGCGCCGCCGCCATCGCCGAGCGCGAAGCCGCCGCCCATCAGCGGCGCGTGGTCGATTCGCTATCGCAAGGGTTGCAGCATCTGGCCGCCGGGCAATTGCATTACCGCATCCACACGCCGCTGGGCGAGGAATACGAGTCGCTGCGTCAGGATTTCAACGACGCGCTGCAGGAACTGGGCGATGCCATCGGCGGCGTGATGGCCACGGCCGCGGGCGTGGAAAAGGGCGCCTCTGAAATTCGCGGCGCCTCCGACGACCTGGCCCGCCGCAACGAGGCCCACGCCGGAACGCTGGAGGAAATGGCGGCGACGATGGATCAGGTCACTCACACGATCCGCGAATCAGCCAGCCACGCTGCCCATGTGCAAGGCTCCATCGCCCAGACCCATCAGGCCGCCGTGGCCGGGGGCGATGTGGTGGCCCGCGCCACAAGCGCGATGACGGGAATCGAGCGGTCCTCGCAGGAAATCGGCCAGATCGTCAACGTCATCGACAGCATCGCCTTTCAGACCAATCTGCTGGCGCTCAACGCCGGGGTTGAGGCCGCGCGCGCCGGCGACGCAGGCAAGGGCTTTGCCGTGGTGGCCAATGAAGTGCGCGCGCTGGCGCAGCGCAGCGCGGGCGCGGCCAAGGACATCAAGGCGCTGATCCATGCCTCGACCGATCAGGTGCTGGGCGGGGTGGCGCTGGTGCGCGAAACCGGCGCGGTGCTGGGCAATATCGTCGAACAGGTGGGCCTCATCAACACGCAGGTCGGCGACATGACCAGCTCGACCGAGTTGCAGGCCACTTATCTGGGCGAAATCAACAAGGCGATCGCCCATATGGACGGCATCACCCAGCAAAACGCGGCCATGTCCGAACAGGCCACCGCCGCCGCGCGCAGTCTGGCCACGCAGGCCCAGGCCATGAACGCGATGGTGGGCCGGTTTGAAACCACCGATCACCGGAGGCGGGATTGGGGCCGGGATTGGAGCCGGGAAGAACCTGTGCCCTTTATGCGCGGACGGGCGCGCGAACGCGAGAGCGAGAGAGGGCAATTTTCTACCGCTGCGTGAAGATCGCCACGCAATTTCCCCGCGATTCTACCGAGGCCCGCGCAAACATGACGTTGCCAACCAGGGCCTATGATTAACCACAAGGGAAAGCGTGTCTTTCGGGCCTCAGGAACCGCCCGGAATGTGATACGCCGAGGGAACAGACTATGCTCGACTGGTTTGCAAGGCAGGCTCCGATCAGGACCAAATTTCATACAATGACGACACTGGTCGCTCTGTTGGGTGGAGCCAGTGTGGCGGCCACGGTTCTGGGAACCGGCGGATCGCTCTCGGCAGGCGCGGCGATGGCGGTATCGGCGGGCGCGATGGCGCTGGCGGTGCTGATCGTGGCGCTGGCAGGCGCGATGATCTCGACCCCCTATGTCGCCACGGTTGAACGGATGGAGGAACTGGCCTCGCGCGATCTGACCAGCCCGATCCGCTATACCGACCAGACCGATTGCGTGGGCCGCATTGCCCGCGCGATGGAAGTCTTTCGTGCCCATGCTCAGGAACGCGAAGCCCAGCTTGAACAACAGCGGCAATTGTCCGTGCTGTTCAAACATCTGGGCGATGCGCTGAAAAAGATGGGTCGCAACCAGCTCGACTGCCAGATCCGCGATCCCTTCCCCAGTCAATATGACGAGGTGCGCAAAGACTTCAACAGCGCGGTGGGCTCTCTGGCCGATGCGATTGCCTCGGTTTCGGCCAGCGCGCTGCATGTGCTGAACGGCGCGAACGAGATTCACACCGCCTCCAACGACCTGTCGAACCGCAACGAGCAGCAGGCCGCCACACTGGAGGAAACCGCCGCCGCGATGAATCAGGTGACCGAGGGCGTGCGCGAAAGCGCCCGCAGCGCGCATGACGTGCAAAAGTCGATCACCGAGGCCCATGAGGAAGCCACCGAAGGCGGCATCGTGGTCAGCCGCGCGGTAGAGGCCATGGCCGCCATCGAACGCAGCGCGCAGGAGATCAACCAGATCATCGGCGTGATCGACGGCATCGCGTTTCAGACCAACCTCCTCGCGCTGAACGCGGGCGTCGAGGCGGCGCGCGCAGGAGACGCGGGCAAGGGCTTTGCAGTCGTGGCCAACGAGGTCCGCGCGCTGGCCCAGCGCAGCGCGGATGCCGCCAAAGAAATCAAGGCATTGATCACCACATCGAGCGAACAGGTCGCCGGAGGCGTCACGCTGGTGCGCGAAACCGGCACCTTGCTGGGCAAGATCGTTCACCGCGTGGGCGAAATCACCGGGCTTGTGGCCGAGATTGCCGCAAACGCCAATATTCAGGCCGATGGGCTGGAAATGGTCAACACCGCCGTCGGCGAGATGGACCGCGTGACCCAGCAGAACGCGGCCATGGTCGAACAGGCCACCGCCGCCGCGCGCAGCCTTGCCGACGAGGCGCGTGAATTGAACACCGTGGTCAGCCGGTTCCAGTCCGACGTGCAGGATGAGCGCGCCTACAGCAATGCCCAGGAGGCCGCCATCCCCTTTGTCCGCCAGAGCGCCCGCAACGCGCCGCGCCTTGCCGCATCATCGCCGCCGCCGCGCGCAACAGGCATGGTGCAGGGCAATCTGGCCATCAAACCGCAGGCCGAAGTGTCCACTGATGACTGGTCGGAATTCTGAACCTTCCGGCCCAGACCCAATCCAAAACGGGAATTTGCATGATGCGCAAGATTGTCCTGCCTGCCCGATGCGACCGGGCCGCCGCCGAGGCGCTGTTGCCCGAATTTCAGGCCGCGCTGGGCGCCGGGCCGCTCTCCATCGACGCCAGCGAAACCAGGCAGATCGGTCAGGCCATGCTGCAACTGCTGCTCAGCGCCCGCCGTACGGGCGAAGGCGCGACCATCGCCCCCTCGGAGGCCCTGCGCGATGCGGCCCGGCTGACGGGTCTGGAAAATGCGCTGTTTGAAGGGAACATGGCATGAGCCCGGAGGAAATTCAGGGGATTTTCTTCCTCGAATGCGAGGAATCTTTGGCCTCTGCCGAACAGGGGCTGGCCGCGTGCAAGGCCGGAACGCAGGACAGCGACACCGTTAACGCGATTTTCCGCGCGGTCCATTCGATCAAGGGCGGTGCGGGCGCTTTCGGCTTCGAGGCGCTTCAGGGCTTTACCCACACGTTTGAAACGCTGCTCTCGGATGTGCGCGAAAATCTGGTGCCGATCACGCCTGCGTTGATCGACCTGTTGCTGCGCTCGCTCGATGTGCTTTCCGATCACGTCACCGCCGCGCGCGATGGCGGCAGCCCGCCCGAGGACGCCTCGCTGATCCGCGAAATGGAAGGCGCGATGGCGAATGCTCAGGGGGCGAATGCTCAGGGGAATGCACAGCCCAGCGAGCCCGAACCGGCCGCCGCCACCCATGCCGTCACGTTTGACGAAGACGACATGACCAGCGACCTCGACCTTGACGATCTGCTCAACGATCTGGCGGGCAGCGCGCCGGTGGCTGAGCAAGAACCGATGGGCTGGAAGGTCCACCTGCGCCCCCATGCGGGCGCGATGCGCAATGGCGGCGAACCGCTGCTTTTGCTGCGCGAACTGGCCGCGCTGGGGGCGGTGGCATGCGAATGCGACACGACCTCGATCCCGGCCCTTGATGATTTCGATCCGCATCAGGGCTATCTGGGCTGGACCTATCTGGTTCCTCAGGATGTCTCCGAGGCCAGTGTGCGCGATATTTTCGATTTCGTGGGCGATGATTGCCCCATCGCCATCGGAACGGATGCCACGATCCCGCCGACCCAGATCGAACCGTCCAGCACGCGCCCCGCACCTGCTCCTTCGGCGCCCAAAGCTGTTGCTCCCGCGCCCGCGCCTGTGGCCGCGCCGGTTCAGGCACCCGCTGCGGCCCCCCCCGCCCCGTCGCCCGCCGCACCTGCGCCCGATGCGCCCGCCGCAACCGGCGGCGGCGCCCCGCCCGCTGCCCCCGCGCCGGGCCAGTCGATCCGCATCGATCTGGTCAAGCTGGACAAGCTGATCGACACGGTAGGCGAACTGGTGATCGCGCAGGCCATGCTGGCCCAGCGGCTTCAGAACGAGAACGTCCAGTCGGTCGAGGAACTGACCCTGCTGGAAAGCCTGACGCGCGACATTCAGGAAAGCGCGATGTCGATCCGCGCCCAGCCCATCGGCAGCGTGTTCAGCCGCGTGCCGCGCATCCTGCGCGAACTGTCGGCCAGCACGGGCAAGCATGTGAACCTTCAGGTCTTTGGTGAGACGACCGAGCTGGACAAGACCGTCATCGAGCGGCTGGGCGAGCCTTTGACTCACCTGATCCGCAATGCGGTGGACCATGGCATAGAAAGCCCGGAAGACCGTCTGGCCAAGGGCAAGAGCGCGGAAGGCACGCTGACCCTGTCGGCCGAACATCGCTCGGGCCGCATCCTGATCAAGATCGCCGACGATGGCGCGGGCATCAACCGCGCCCGCGTCTTTGCCAAGGCGGTGGAAAAGGGCATCGTCGCCCCCGACGCCATCATGTCCAAGGAAGAGATCGAGCAACTGATCTTTGCCGCCGGTTTTTCGACCGCGGCCAGCATCACCAATGTTTCAGGCCGAGGCGTGGGCATGGATGTGGTGCGCCAGAACGTCAAGGATCTGGGTGGGCGCATCTCGATCGAATCCGAAGAGGACAAGGGCACGACCTTCATCCTCACCCTGCCGCTGACGCTGGCCATTTCCGATGGCATGATCGTCAAGGTGGGCGACCAGACGCTGGTGGTGCCGCTGACCCATGTGGTAGAAAGCCTGCGCCCCGAACCCAAGGATGTGCAGGGCCTTGGCGCCAGCCGCCAGATGCTCAACGTGCGCGGGCGGTTCATTCCGGTTGTTTCGGTGGCCGAGGCGGTGGGCGCCTATGATGCGGTGGACAACCCCTCGCAAGGCGTGCTGATCGTGGTGGACACCGAAAGCGCGGGACAGGCCGCGCTGCTGGTCGACAATATCTGGGACCAGCGCCAGTTCGTCATCAAAAGCCTGGACACGCATTACCGCAATGTTGACGGCGTGGCGGGCGCAACCATTCTGGGCGATGGGCGTGTGGCGCTGATCCTCAATGTCGATACGCTGGTTCAGGGTGCTGTCTCCTCCGGCTATGGGCTGGAAGCCGCATGAGCACGGCGCCCGACCTTGCCAGCACCTTTGTCGATGCCATGCCCGGCATCAGCCCCGGCGTCTATGACGAACGGGACTTTCGGGCCGTGGCGGCGATCGTATACCGCGAGGCGGGGATCATGCTGCCTGCGGGCAAGGCGATGCTGGTCTATTCGCGCCTTGCCCCGCTGGTGCGTGCCAGCGGATTGGGCACCTTTGCCGCCTATATCCGCCATGTCGAGGTTGACGCAGGCGAACGGCGCAAGACGATCAACGCGCTGACCACCAACCACACGTTCTTTTACCGCGAGGCGCATCATTTCGAACATTTCGCCCGCGTGGCGCGCCCGCAATTGCTGGCCGATCTGCAACATGGCGAGCCGGTCCGCATGTGGTCGGCGGGATGTTCCAGCGGCGAGGAGGTATTCTCGCTGACCATGACCTTGCTGGGCCATGATCGCCACGAAGGCGTGCAACTGGCCCGGCGCGACATCCGCATTCTGGCCAGCGACATTGCCGACCATGCGCTGAAAAAGGCCAGCGAAGGACGCTATGGAGCCAGCGATGGCGACGCCTTGCCCGCCGATCTGCGCCAGAACTGGACCAGCACACAGGGCAAGGAGATGGTGATCGGGCCGGAGGCGCGTTCGCTGGTGCAGTTCAAGCGGCTGAACCTGCAAGGCGAATGGCCGATGCGCCGTCCGTTTCAGGTCATCTTCTGCCGCAATGTGATGATCTATTTCGACCAGCCGACCAAGGACCGGCTGGTCGCCCGCCTTGCCGAAGCGCTCAGCCCGGGCGGGTTCCTCTATATTGGCCATTCCGAGCGCGTATCGGGGCCCGCCGAGGCCCTGCTCGAACCGGTCGGCCCCACGATTTATCACAGGAGAGGTCGGTGACGATCCGCGTCTTGATCATTGATGATTCGGCCACGATGCGCGCGGTGCTGGCCGCACGCCTGTCGGGCAATCCGGATATTCAGGTGGTGGGCCTTGCCAACAATGCTGCCGAGGGGCGCCAGCTTATCAAAGAGCTGGAGCCCGATGTGGTGACGCTGGACATCGAGATGCCGGGCATGAACGGTCTCGATTTCCTTGACAAGATCATGACGCTGCGGCCCATGCCGGTCATCATCGTCTCGGGCCTGACGGCAGCGGGCAGCGATTCCACGGCGCGCGCCTTGGCGCTGGGCGCGGTCGATTGCTATTGCAAAACCGACTATTCAGGCGCGGCGATGCAGGATGGCGGCAAGCTGGCCGCCATGGTGCGACAGGCAGCGCAAGTGACCGTGCGCCGCCGCGCGCCCGAGGTGCACCACATGGCCGACCCGGTCCGCGCGATCAGCGCCGGCCATGGCCGCACCAACACGCGGGTGATCGCCATCGGCTCCTCCACCGGCGGGGTCGAGGCTTTGCAGGTGCTGCTGCGCAATTTTCCCGAGGATTGCCCACCCACGCTGATCGTCCAGCATGTCGATGCGCGCTTTGCCCCCGCCATCGCCCGCACGCTCAATCAGGCCTCGCCCGCCACGGTCCAGCTGGCCGAACCCGACATGCCGCTCAAACGCGGCCATATCTATCTGGCGCCCGGCGATGATCGCCATCTGATGGTGGCGGGCGCCAACACCCTGCATGCCAAGCTGCGTCCGGGCGAGCTGATTTCGGGCCATCGGCCCAGCGTGGATGCACTTTTCGCCTCGGTGGCGCAGCGTATCGGCGCCGATGCCATCGGCATCCTGCTGACCGGCATGGGGGCCGATGGTGCCAAAGGCCTGCTGGCCATGAGTCAGGCAGGCGCGCTGACCATTGCGCAGGACGAGGCCAGTTGCACCGTCTTTGGCATGCCGCGCGTCGCCATTTCCTTGGGCGCGGCACAGGTTGTCGCCCCGCTGGGCCGCATTGCCCAACATACCTTTTCGTAAATCGGGGGAAACCGACCATGCCTTTTGAATCCTCCCCCGCTTCTCCGGTCACACGGATCAACATCCTTCAGGGTCAGGCGCGCGTTTCGGCGGGCCCGCGCGTGGAATTTTCCACCGTGCTGGGCAGTTGCGTGGCCACATGCCTGTTCGATCCCGAAATCGAGGTGGGCGGGATGAACCACTTCCTGTTGGCCGAACCGCCGCCCAATACCCACAGCGGCGATTTCGACGAGCATTACGGCGTCTATCTCATGGAACTGCTGATCAACGAGATGCTGGCCCATGGCGCGGCCAAATCGCGGATGCGGGCCCATCTGTATGGCGGCGCCAATCTGAACAGTGGTTTTGCCCGGATCGGCACCAAAAACGCCGAATTTGCCCGCACCTTTCTGGCCAGCGAACGCATCACCGTGGTGCGCGAGGATCTGGGCGGAATGAACGCCCGCCGCGTCGATTTCCGCCCGGCGCGCGGCCAGGTGCGCTGCCGGACGGTGGAAAACACGCTGGCCCCCGAACCCAAACCCATCACGCGCCCCGCCGTTTCGCGCGGCGATGTCGAACTGTTTTAACGAAAGCGACCCTGCCCATGGATAAGACTACCCGCATTCTGACCGTTGACGACAGCGCAAGCATGCGCGCCCTGCTGAACCATGCGCTGACCAGCCAGGGCTTTGACGTTGCGCAGGCCGAGGATGGCGAAGTCGCCCTCGAATGGCTGGCGCTCAACGAGGTGGATGTTGTCATCACCGACATCAACATGCCGCGTCTCGACGGCTTTGGCCTGATCGAAAAGCTGCGTCAGGGCAACCGCCACCGCGACCGCCCGATTCTGGTGCTGACCACCGAATCCAGCGAGGAGAAGAAGGCCCGCGCCCGCGCGGCCGGGGCCACCGGCTGGATCGTCAAGCCGTTTGACCCGGAAAAGCTGGTCGCCGCCGTGCGCCGCGTTTCCCACTGATATTGGCAAAGGAGCGACCCATGCACCGTGAACTCATCACTTTCGAAGTCGGGGGGCAGGTTTTCGGCATCGACATCATGGCCATCCGCGAAATCCGCGCGTGGAGCCCGGCCACCCGTCTGCCCCGCGTGCCGCATTATGTGGCGGGCGTGGTCAATCTGCGCGGTTCTGTGCTGCCGGTGATCGATCTGGCTGCACGGCTGGGCTGGGAACCGACCGAGCCGACACCGCGCCATGCGATCATCGTGACGCAATTGGGCGCACAGGTCTGCGGGCTGATCGTCGATTCGGTCAGCGACATCGTGACGCTCAACACTGATGCGCTGCAACCTCCGCCGACCACCGCCAATGACAGCATCATTTCCTTCCTCGAAGGGCTGGCCGCGATCGAGGATCGCATGGTGATGGTGCTCAATCTGGCGGCTCTGGCCGATGGCGCGGAATTTGGCGAGGCAGCATGACCGAGGAACCCGCCACACCAGATCCCGCCCGCATCGCCGCCCATCTGACCACGGTGGCCGATGTGCTGACCGAACTGGCCGCCGAAATCGAGGATCTGGGCACCACGCTCTGCCTTGATCCGGCGATCATCGCCCATCATGTGGGCACGCTGCAGTCCATCGATCTGATCGCGCAGAAGCAGCGCTGGCTGGCCACGTTGCTGCACGCCGATTGCCCGCTTTCGGCGGTCGATACGATCGGGGTCGAGGCGCTCAAGGCGCGCTTTGCTGCGCCCCGCGCACATTGACCGGCGCCCCGCGCGCATGGAGCATCAGTTGAGCAGCGTCCCGGCGGGCCGCTGCCAGATGCTCTCGGCATAGGCGTCGCCGCCCTGAGGCCAGACGTCGCCATCGCAATGCGCCGTGCCCGAGATCGTCGCGCTCTGAACCGCCGATGCGCCCGCAGGCTGGGCCACATGGGCCAGCGACGCCAGCAGCGCCGAGGTCAGCGCCATGGCCAGACTGCCGCCTTCCGAGGTCATGTCCTCCTCCATGCCGGGCAAGAAGACCGAAGCCAGCCAGGCCCCGTCAATCGAGCGCGACATCAGATAGCTGGCCTCTTCGGGCAGCAGCGCCAGCGCCACGCTGTCCAGCGCGCCCTGTTCGATCAGACATTCGATCCGCGCCATGGGCGGCAGATGCGACAGGATAACGCTCAGATCGAGCCCGGTGACATCGCTGCGGCTTTCTGGGGCCTGCATCATCAGGGCATGGGCAAGGCGCAGGCAATCGCCTTCGTCATCCGATTCGGAGAGCACACAATCACGGCACAATTCGGCAAGGCGCAAACGCCATTCGCTGATTGTCATGGTCAGGGCCTTGGTGGGTGTGTTGGTGCGTTGGGTCATGTCCATCTCATCCGCCGCGGCGCAAAGGGAATCAACGATAACGGATCTAGTAAACGGGCATAAACTGTTCCGGTTTGAGACTTAACACGTAGTTATCCATAGTTTTCTCGCGGAAGGCGTCGCAAAACGGGACGGTTTATTGCCTCCATTTCCCATCTATCCACCCCTTGCGCGCCCGCCCGCCCATCGCCTGCGAATCACAAATCCACCAATATTTCGCAAGTGCAGCAATGCATTTTACCGCAACTTTGCGGCGCAGCATGCAATTCCTGTTGAAGATCGGGAGGATTTGTATTAATTGCCAAGACAAGCCCAATAAGGGCAACCAACAGAGGATTTGCCCAGACCTTCGCCTTTGGCACGGGTTTTCGTAAATCACTGATGGTAAGGACAGACCAACTGTTCGCAGGAGAAGATGCCATGCGTTTCATGCTCGCCGCATTGTCGGCGGCCGGGGCCCATTGTGCCTCGGTTACAGCAAGATGCCCGGATCGCATCACCGATGCGACAGCGGGCCGGTGGGTGGGGATGAACCCGGCTGCCATGGAGTTTGGTCCGCCTGGCCAGAATGCGGACAGCAAGCCGCATTGAGGAACCAGTTCATGAGCGGCCGGGCGGAGGCACCGGCTCAATAGAAAAATTACCCACGCCCACTGCGTCCGGGGTCGTCAGGGTCCAGCCGCTGCTGGCTTGCCCCCTGTCAGCTCAGCGGCTGAAGGCAGTGGGATTACCGGAAGAGCAGGCGCGAGGCGAATGCGTCTTCCGTTCCCGGCATTCCGGCATGCCGGATGTGCGAAAAAGGAAAGTTGGCCGTCCCCGCCGGTGGGACCCACAATTTTCCGATCGCAGCCCCAAGTGGCTGCACCCCCTTCACTTGCGTTTTTACGCAAGTGAACAAGCCGGCAGCGACGCATCGACCCCATCGCTGCCGGCTTGCTTTCTTTTTGTGCATTTCTTTTCAGGCAATCACGTCAAAGGCCGTCGAGGGATGATCCCCGACGGCCCTTTCGCGCAGGCACGAGAGCCGCGAGAAGCGGCCCCCTTTCCGATCAGAACTTCACGCCCAGCTTGGCATAATAATAGCCGCCGTTGATCCCCACCGAGGAGAAGGAGGGATACTGGCTGACATAGGCGGTCGAGGCGACATTAAACTGCTGCTGACGGGCAAAAGCAGGGATCTTGTCAGGATAGATGCCGAACAGGTTGTTGGCGCCCACCGAGAACTTGATGTCGCGGGTAAAGGCATAGGTGGCTTCAAGATCGGTGACGAACTTGGTGCCGACGCGCTGATAGTAATCTTCGGCGGTCTGAGCGGTCTGAGCCAGCAGCTTGGCCGGACCATAGACCGATTCGCGCAAGTTGATGCTGACCTTGCCGCTTTCCCAATAGGTGTTGAACGTTGCGCGCCATTTGGGCGTGGTGTCGGTCAGCGCCGATTGCGAATATTTGTCGAAGATGCCCTGACGTGAATTGATGTTCGAGGGCGGGGCGTTGATCGCCTTGATCGAGGTTTCGTTGTAATTGGCCGACAGTGAGAAATCGACCCGCCCGCCAACCGCATGGGTGTTATAGGTCGCCAGGAAGTCCACCCCGCGCGTCAGCGTGCTCAACCCGTTGACGAAGGAGTTGATGGTGAGCGAGCCCGACTGGCCGCCGTTGATCGTGTCGATGATCGAGGTGATCGGCACACCGTTGTTATACAGCGCGGTCAGAACCGAGGGCGAGACGATCACATTGCTGGAGCAACCCGCCGCCGAGAGCGCCGCATTCAGATCGGTCGAGGGCGAATAGCCGCCGGGCAGATATTTGCAGTTGTTCGAATAGCCCAGGAAGCCCGAGGACTGCACGATACGGTCGCGCAGATAGATCGAGTAGGCGTCGATCGTGATCGTCAGCTTGGGCAGCGGGTTGAGCACCAGACCGAAGCTGAGGTTGGTCGACTTTTCCGGCTTCAGGCCCGAAATGCCCAGCGCCTTGGCACCCGCCGAGTTGGGCGCGAAAATGCCCGAAAGCGAAGCCGGGCCCACGTTGATGCCCGAATAGAAACCTTCGGCCAGCGTGGGGGCACGGAAGCCCGTCGAAATCGTGCCGCGCACCGCAATCGCGGGGCTGAAGTCATAGCGGCTGGTCAGCTTGAAGACGGTGGTGTCGCCAAAGTCGGAATAGTTTTCGTGGCGCACCGCGCCATCGACCAGCCACTTTTCAACCGGCTTCAACGAAATATCGAAATATTGCGAGAAGTTGGTGCGGCTGTTGTTGCTGGCATTGGCTGGCGAATAGCCGAAGAAGGACTGGATGCCGCCGCCCAGCTTGCCGGTACCGACATAATAGGAGGCCACTTCACCCGCGCCCAGCGCATAGGTGTCGCGGCGCCATTCGCCGCCCGCAGCCAGATGGACCGGTTCGGACAGGCCGACTTCCAGCTCATGCGTGCCGTCGAGGTTGACGGTGAACTGCGAGGCGGTGAACGAACCGTCGAACACATCGCGCGGGGTGTAGCCGGCGCGGGTGGTCGTCGAAGAATCGTAGTAAAGCGCGGCATTGGCCGAGTTCACCACGTAAACCTTGTTGATGTCCTTGCCATAGGTGGCCGACAGATCGACGGTGGACTTGCCGAAAGTGCCCTTGATCCCGCCGGTCCAGGCAAAGTCGGTTTCTTTCAGCGCTTCAAGCGGCGAGAAGCCGGTGGGGAAGGGAATGTCGCCCGTGGCCACGCCTGAGGACGGCGCCACCACCGCGCTCTGCCCATAAACCACGTTGGGCAGGCGATAGTTCTGATAGGTGCTGCCGGTGCGGGTCGAATAGGAACCGAAAGAGTAGATCTCGATGTCCTGAATGCCGGTATAGCCCATGTTGTAGAACATGTTGGTGAGCGCCATGCGGCCATCGCCAAAGATGCGGTTCACATAGGGATAATTGGCCGCAGAGGTCAGGCCCGGAAAGCGCGAGAGCAGCGTGGCCCCCTGCGTTGTGCCCGAAACCACGCGCGGATCGACATCGCCGCGGAAGCTGTAATCCTTGACCTTATGCTGCACGGTCAGGTTCAGGTACATATTCTCGACCGGCGCCATGCCGATATTACCCGCCAGTTCATAGTTGAACCCGTCGCCGGCATAATACTGGCCGACCGAGCCGCTGATATAGCCGCCCTTGTCCTTCTTTTTCAGGATCAGGTTGACCACGCCCGCCACCGCATCGGTGCCGTACTGCGCCGCCGCGCCATCCTGCAGCACTTCGACATGCTCGACCGCTTCCATGGGAATGAGGCCCATGTCGGGAGCGGCAGCGCCCGTCCACATCGCATTGGTCACCACAACGTTCGCGGTGCCATGGCGGCGCTTGCCGTTGATCATCACCAGCGTGTGGTTGGGGTTCAAACCGCGCAGCTTCACCGAAGGGTGGAACGCGGTCATATCATTGCCGAAGGTCTGAATCTGGATGCTGGGCACCGAGAGCGCGAGCGCGGTGTTGATGTCCGAGCGGCCCGCGCGGGCCATCAGGTCGGAGCTGAGTACCTGAACCGGAGCCGGGCTGTCACCCGCCTTCAGGCCCGTAGTGCGCGTGCCGGTCACGATGATCGCGGCGCCTTCCTCGGGCGCGGCGGCGGCGGCAGGCTCTGCGGCATAGGCCGAGGTGGCGCCCAGAACAGTGCTGGAAAGAAGTGCGGCAATCGCAACCTTCTTGATGGCTTGCATGAAAGTCCCCCTGAACTGGCCACGCATGCTGCAATGCAACAAGCATCCATCACCAAAAGCGCCTTCGCTTATGGTCTGGTACGCGGCAAAAATCGTAAAACATTCGCGACGAGGGCGGCCAATGCAGTTTCCCTCTACATCGTCGCCTTTCGCAAATGCACAATTTTCCGTCCTAAATGCCCATACGCCGATTTGCGTACCGACCTGTCAGGTGGCGAAACTGGACTGTTCAACGCGCAAAATCGCGACAATATGGACACAGTTCTTCTGCCCGAAATGGCGCGTGTTACGTAAAACGAGGAAGCCTATTATGCTGCGTAAAATGCTGAAAACCGCCGGCTGTGCCGCTTTGCTGCCGATCCTGATGGCGGCCGCTCCGGCCCAGGCGCAGGTGACTCGCATCAAGACCAACCCCGGCGCCTTCATTCTGGACGGCGTGCGCGTGGCGCCCGGCAATGAAATCTACTTCCTCTCGGGCCAGTTGGCCTCGCCCATCGACCCGGCCAAGGCCACCACGATGGAAGATTTCGGCGACACCAAGACCCAGACCGTCAGCGTGCTGAACAAGATTAAGAAACAGCTGGAATCGCAAGGCTATTCGATCAAGGATGTGGTCAAGATGACGCTGTTCATCGCGGCCGACCCCAAGCTGGGCAAGATCGACTTTGCCGGGGCCAACGCCGGTTTCAAGGAATTCTTCGGCAGCGCGGAAAACCCCGACACCGTGGCCCGCTCGGCATTTCAGGTGGCAAATCTGGTGGCCCCGCAATTCCTGATCGAGATCGAGGCAATTGCCGCCAAGAAGCCTGCGCCCGCCCCCAAGGCCAAGAAGTAAGCCTTTAAGGACCGCACCGGTCCCGGCGCGATGGTCGGACCGGTGCCTGTCGCCGCGTCATTCTTCGCCATTCAGGTGGCGCGGCGACAGTTTTTGATGTTGGGCATGACACATCCGTGCCACGCCCGGCACCAGCCCTCTCCCCCGGCCTTGCCACCCACAGGGTACACTCAATGGGTGGCAAGGCCGGGGGAGAGGGCTGGTGCCACAGGCCAATCGTGGAGGCCGATTTGCCAACCAACAGACAGCTTCAGGCATAAGCCTAAAGCGCGCCCAAGCCCTTACTGTTCGATAATCCGGATCGCGATGGCCGCGGCGGCAGAGCGCTTTTCCACGCCCAGCTTTACGTAAATCCGCTCCAGGTGCTTTTGAACCGTGCGCGGCGAAATATCCAGCACATCGGAAATATCGTTGCTGGCCTTGCCATAGCCCACCCACAGCAGCACCTCGGCCTCGCGCTGGGTCAGTTCCAGACTGTCGCGCAATTTGGTGACATTCTGCTCGTGGCTGATTTCGTTGAGGCGGATCAGCACCTCATTCTCGCGGTAATGGGCGATCACCAGCAATTCGAGCGAGCTTTCGCCAAATTCGCCCTTCACCGCCGAACCCGGCTTGCCCCCGCGCTGCAAAAGACGCTCAACCAGCAGCGCCACCGCAGGCGGCAGTCCCCCTTCACGGCTCCAATCGGGCACCAGCCGCGCAATGGCCTGTTCGGCGCGCGGCGTACACCACAGCATCCGTCCCTGCGCATCGGTGGCCATCATCAGGCGGCCGGTGGCGTCAAGGCTGGCCACGCTGGCATGCATCGCGCGGCTCTGCGCCATATGCACCCGCACCCGCGCGATCAGCTCCATCAGATTGACCGGCTTGCGCACATAATCGGTGCCGCCAACCTCAAAGGCCTCGACCACATGCTCGCTCTCGGTCAGGCCCGTCATGAAGATCACCGGCACATTGGCCAGTTCGGGCCGCGCCTTGATCCGGGCGGTGGTTTCAAACCCGTCGATGCCGGGCATCACCGCATCCATCAGGATCAGATCAGGCAGGATATGGCCCAGCAGATCGAGCGCGGCCTGGCCCGAGGTTGCCACCAGAACGCTCAGCTCGGCGCCTTCCAGCGCGGCGGTGAGCATGCGCAGCGAATCCGGTTCGTCATCGACGACCAGCACGGTCTGCGTATGGACAGGCAGCGACATGCGGTTAGCACTCCTCAAGTATGCGCGTCATGCCGCTCAGATCAAAACGATCCAGGCATGTAAACAGTTTTCCGGCCAGTTCGGCAGTTTCGGGCTGGGCCGCCAATTGGCGGATCTCCTGCTCAAGCCCACGCACATAACCTATTCTAAGCAATTCGCGAAGCCTTGCCGTACGGTCTGTTGTCTCGATTGTGCCGGAATCTGACACGGGCGCCTCATCGCTTGCCGCAAACAAAGGCAGAGGCGAACGCGCAGGTTCGGATTCGACCCCCCATGCCAGATCGAGCAAGCCCCCGATCGTCTCAATCAGCTGATTGAAGGCAACAGGCTTAACCAGGAATTGATCATGTACGGGCTTGCGCGTTTCGGGCCGGTGGAATTCGCCCGCATTGGCCGAAAGCATGAGGATACGGATATCCTCACCAAAGCGGTCGCGGATATGCTGCGCCGTGGTCCAGCCGTCGATACCGGGCAGCGAAATGTCGAGGATCGCCAGATCGAAGGCGGGCGAGCTTTCGCTCTCCGCCAGCGCCACCGCCGTTTCGCCATTGGGCACCGCCTGCACCACAAAGCCCAGCGAAGAGAGCAATTCGGTCAGGAACTTGCGCTGCTCACCATCGTCATCGCAAATCAGCACATGGCGGCGGCGGCCCAGATAGCCGCTGACTTCGCGCTTCTTGGCAGGCTGGCTGGTGGTCTGCGCCACCTCGCCGAGCATGATGGTCAGGCGGAAACAGGTGCCTTCATCCGACGTACCCGCCAATTCGAGCTGGCCGCCCAGAATGCCCATGATCGCGCGCGCAATGGCCAGCCCCAGCCCCACGCCGGGCCGCGAATGCAGCGCATCATTGCCGCCGCGCTCAAAGGGTTCAAAGATCGCGCGCTGGTCTTCCTCGCGGATGCCCGGGCCGGTGTCGCGCACCTCAAAGGTCGCCACCTGTCCCGAATAGCGCAGGAACAGCGTGACCGACCCCTGATCGGTATATTTGACGGCATTGAGCAGCAGGTTGAGCAAGACCTGTTTCAACCGGCTTTGGTCCATCCGCACCACGGCAGGCAGGCGCCCCTGCGTTTCGTAGTGGAATTCCAGCCCCTTGGCGCTGGCGGCGGGACGCACCATGCGGATCAACTGCTCAATGAACTGATCGAGGCGCACCGGCTCGGGCTTGACCCGGATCACGCCCACCTCGACCTGCGAAATGTCGAGCAAGGCTTCGACCAGGCTGGTGATATGTTCGGAACAGCGGCGGATGACGGTGGCCGCCTCCTGGGCGCCCGCGCCATCGTTGCGCTCGACCAATTGAGCATAGCCATAGATCGCGTTCAGGGGTGAGCGGATCTCGTGGCTGACATTGGCCAGATAGCGGCTCTTGGCCTCATTGGCGGTTTCGGCGGCCTGTCGGGCTTTGACATGATCATCGATGGTCGATGCCGCCTTGCGCCAGCGGGCATGGCATTCCTGCCATCGGCGGAACATATAAAGCCCCAGCCCCGCCAGCGCGGGCATCGCCGCCAGCGTGACGCCATGGGCCATATCAAACGGATTTTGCAAAAGATCGAGGCCGGTCACCGCCTCAACCACCAGACCGCCCATCAATCCGGCGCCCAACAGCCGCCTTGCTCCGATTTCGGCGGTGTCGAGATAGTCCAAAGCGTCGACCTGACTGAGCGCGTTTTCCGATGCTTTGGGATAATGGGGCATGATCAAGCGACATCCCCCATTTTCGTCCCCGGGCGCAGGGCGCAAAAACCGCCCCCCGGAATCAGGGTGCCGCCCGAAGGCAGCAAGGCCGCAAAGGCCCGCCCGCGTTCAATTCGACCCATTTACAACCCTGCCTTGATCTTATTATTCTTTAATATCGTTTGTTGCACTTTAGAAACAGACTGGCAAGCGCTCATCGGCTTAACGCTATACCGCCAGCGCGGCCAAACGCCCCCTATTGCCATCACGCACCACCAACAGCGCCAGCGTTGCCACCAGCCCGAAGCCACCTGCCACGATGAAGGCGGGCGCATAGCTGCCCCATTCCTGACGCACGAGGCCGCCGCCAAAGGCCGCCGCCGCCGCGCCCACCTGATGGCCCACCGCCACCCAGCCGAACACCACCGGCGCCTCACCCTCGCCAAAGCTGCGATTGGCGATGGCAAGCGTCGGCGGCACGGTGGCGATCCAGTCCAGCCCGTAGAAGATGGCAAAAGCCCCCAGCGAGAAAGGCCCGAAATCCATGAACGGCAAAGCGATCAACGACAGCCCGCGCAAGCCGTAATAGACCGCCAGCAGATAGCGCGGATTATGCCGGTCGGTCAGCCAGCCCGAAGCGGTCGTGCCCACCAGATCGAACAGGCCCATCAGCGAGAGCAGTCCCGCCGCGGCCACCGGGGCAATCCCATGATCGCCGCAAAACGCGATAAGATGCGTGCCCACCAGCCCATTGGTGGTCAGCCCGCAGACAAAGAACGTGCCGAACAGCAGCCAGAACGTGCCATTGCCGCGCACCTTCCACAGGATATGGAGCGCAAAGAGCGGGCTGCCGCTCTGCTTGCGCGCCGGGGTTGCGCCCGGTTCTTCGCCAAAGCGGCCCACACCCGCGCTGGCCGGGCTTTCAGGCACCAGAAACGCCACCAGCGGCACCAGCGCAAGGCAGGCGATGCCGACCGTACGCACCACACCCACCCATGCCCCGCCCTGCGCCAGCCAAGCGAGGAAAGGCAGGAAGATCAGCGATCCCGTCGCCGTACTGGCGGCGAAAATGCCCATCACCAACCCCTGGTTGCGCGCAAACCAGCGGTTGACCATGGTCGCCCCAAGCACGCTGGCGACCATGCCCGTGCCAAGGCCGGAAACCACGCCCCATGTCGCAGTGAATTGCCAGGCTTGCGTCATATACTGGCTGACCAGCGCCGAAGCGCCCATCAGCGCAAGGCCCACCATCATCACCCGCCGCACGCCCACGCTCATCATCAGCGCGGCGGCAAAAGGCCCGACCAGACCATAGAGAAAGATCCCCAGCGCGGCCGTGGCCGAAATACTGGCCCGGTCCCAGCCGAAATGGAGTTGCAGAGGCACGATCATCACGCTGGGCGCGGAACGCACGCCCGCCGAGACCAGCAGGGCCAGAAAGGTGATCGCCGCCACCAGAAAGGCGGGGTGGAACCGGCGGCTCATGCCCTTGCCTCCCGGCCAAGATTGATGATCGCCCCGCTCATCTCCATCAGCCGCGCCCAGCCGTCCTCGCCCAAGCGGCCATGGATCTGCGCCTGCAAATCCTCCCAGTCCGGCTCGGCAAGGCGCAGCATCGCCTGCCCCTCGGGCGTGATCTGCGCCAGTCGCGCCTTGCCCGGACCATCGGCAATGCTGACCCATCCAGCCTCTTCGATCGTGCGGATCGTGCGATAGAGCGAGGTGCGGTCCATCACCAGCAAGGTGGCCAATTGGTTGAGCACAATCGCCCCCGCCCGCTCGATATTGCGCATCAGCGCAAACTGGGTGGTGGTGACGCCATGGGGCGCAAGCGCTGCGTCATAGAGCCGGTCGAGCGTGCGGGTCGCCTTGCGCAGGCTGGTGCAGGCACAAGGCGAGCCTGAGAGGGATTCATGATGCATATACATCATATCACCCGCCCAGGTCCTCTTGTCAATCGCGCCTTACTTGACCGCCGTGGCCGCCAGCGGATCAATGCGGATCGCGGCAAGCGCGGCATGATCCTCGGGCAAGGGCTTGGCACCGGCCGGATGGCCATTGATCTTCAAAAGATAGGCCACCAGCCGCCCATTATCCTTGGGCTCCAGCGTGCCGGGCGCGAATTGCGGCATGGCGCGGGCCAGATAATCGGACAGGGCCGCCAGGGATTCCCGCCCCCAATTGCCCATGAACTTGCCCTTCAACGCGGGCACTTCCCACGTGCCCTCGGCCTGCTTGCCATGACACATGGCGCAGCGCTCGGCAAAGACCGCCGCGCCCTCGGCGGCCTGCGCCTCGGTGTAAACGCCATTGGCTGTGCCCGCCGCATAGGCCGGAACCGCCGCAAGAGTGAGCGCGCCCGCCAGCGTCAGCTTGCTGATCCGCTTCATCACGCGATCCCCTTCATGCCCGCCATGATCGGCTCGACAATCTTCATCACCTCAAGGATCGGCGCCGGATCGGCCAGCTCCATACTGTCACCCACGCCGAACATTTCGCCCAGATCAATGGGGTTGTTCATCACCACGATCCCGTCATTCTTGGCCATCAGCGAGGCGTTTTTGTAGCGCAGCGAATAGGGCGCGTCATGCTGCGGCACCAGCCATCCGGTCTGGCCGCGCACGGGGAAGACGGTCTTGTCGCGCCACAGGTCGCGCGCGGCATAGCCGGTGGCGTTGATGACCACCTTTTCCTTGAGCTGGCCATATTGCGAGGGGTCGTTGAAATCACGCATCACCATCAACCCGCCGTGCTGGTAAAACTCGGTCAGAAGATGGTGTGCGTAAGACGGGAAGTTGAAATGCATTTCCGACGAGCGGCGCGTATAGGCCACCGGGAACGGATTTTCCGCCGTGGGCAGCATCACCGGATCGGGCACCAGATCCTTGATCCGATCCATGAAATGCGCCCATTCGGACTCCTGCAAAGGCAATCCGCCCGGCTCCCACGCGCCCTTGATGGCCGGGTCGGCATCGTGATGCTTTTTGACCGGCGGCGCATCGGACAAGGCATAGGCATCCTGAAACACCACCGGATCGCCCGGCAGGCCCAGCATCGAGCGAAAGCCTTTCCATGACAGGCGCGTCATCTGTTCCCACAGATCGCCAAAGCCCGCCCCGGCGGGCGCCGAGAGCGCCACGCGCGAATCCGGCGTGAACGAGCCATGCGCGCGGAAGGATCGCGTGCGCTGGATCACATCGCGGGTGTAGATCGTGACCTTGAGCCCCGCCCTTTGCGCCACCACCGCCGTGGTCAGCCCGATAATGCCGCAGCCCACCACCGCGATTTCCGAGGGCAGCACCGACAAAGCCTTGCCCACCGCGACCTCGGCGCTGCCCCAAGACAGCGACCAGCCCGAGCCGCCATGGCCGTAATTATGCACGACCAGCGTATCGCCGATCATCTGCGTGCCAAGGTTTGGCCCCGCCGCGCGCACCGGGCGGATGCAGCATTTCATGTCGATCAACTGATCGGGCGTCACCCGCATCGGCGTGAGGTATGGCCGCCGGGGCGCAGGACCGGCAGAAGCCACTTTGCCCGCGCTGCAGGCCGACAGCGCCCCCACCGCGCCCAAAGCCGCGCCTCCGCGCAGCATCTCGCGCCGCGCAAGATTGGCTTGCGGATACCAGTTCTGACGGCTCATCGTGATCTCCCCTTGGCGGCGCGAAGCTGCAAGGGGGCAACGTTAAAGGGAATGGCGCGAATTGCGTATAGAAATTCGCGCCTTATTCCATGCGCGTCTTATTCCATACTCTGGCCGGTGACAAAGGCGCGCACCAGCGGATGGTCGGCATGGTCCAGCTCATCGGCCCGCCCGCGCCACACGATCCGCCCATTGTCCAGCATTGCCAGTTCGTCGGCAATCGTGCGGGCCGAGGCCATGTCATGGGTGATCGACACGGCGGTGCAGCCCAGCGACGTCACCCGGTCGCGGATAAGCTCGTTGATCGCGCCCGCCGTGATCGGATCAAGGCCCGTGGTGGGTTCGTCAAAAAACAGCAGGCTGGGCGTGCCGACAATGGCGCGGGCAAGCCCTGCGCGCTTCTGCATCCCACCCGACAGTTCGGAAGGATAGCGATCGGCCACTTCGGGGGCGAGCTTGACCAAAGCCAAAGCCTCGACCGCGCGATCCCTCGCCTCGGCCCGGCCCACGCCATCGGCGTTTATCAGGCGAAAGGCGACATTTTCCCAGACCGGCAGGCTGTCGAACAGTGCCCCGCCCTGAAACAGCATGCCGATGCCGCGAAAGCTGGCGCGGCGCTCGGCCTCGCTTTGCCGCGTCACGTCCACGCCATCGAGCAACACCTGCCCGGCATCGGGCTTCATCAAGCCCAGCGCCAGTTTGAGCGTCACCGACTTGCCCTGGCCCGAACGCCCCAGCAGCGCCAGCGAGCGCCCCGGCGCCACCGCCAGCTCCAGCCCCTCCAGCACCACCTGCGCGCCGAAACGCTTGGAAATGCCCGTCCATGCGATTTTAGCCGTTGTTGTCATTTCAGGGCAAACACCGAGGTCAAGAGATAGTCCGCCGCCAAGATCAGCACAGCAGCCGACACCATGGCCGAAGTGGTCGCCCGGCCCACGCCGCGCGCGCCGCCCTTGGCGCTGTCGCCGTGATAGCAGCCCATCAGGCCGATGATGAAACCGAACACCGCCGATTTGATAAGGCCCGATTCCACGTCCCACGCGGTCAGAAAGTCCATCGTGTTGGCGATATAGATGCCCGGCGACAGGTCGATCAGGTAATTGGACACCTGCATCCCGCCAGCGACCCCGATGATGTCAGTAATCAGCGTGAGCAACGGCAGGCTGATCGTGGCCGCAATCAGGCGCGGGGCGATCAGATAGCGGCGCGGATCGGTCGACAGCGTGACCATCGCATCGATCTGTTCGGTCGCGCGCATCGCCCCGATTTCCGAGGCCATGGCCGAGGCCACGCGCCCCGCCAGCATCAGCGCGGCCAGCACCGGCCCCAATTCACGCGTGATGCCCAGCGCCACGATCTGGGGCAACACGGTTTCGGCGTTAAACCGATCCCCGCCCGAATAGATATTGAGCGCCAGCGCCGCGCCCGTAAACCACGCCGTCAGCCCCACCACCGGCAGCGAGAGGAAACCCACACTGGCGAATTGGGCGATGATCTGGCGCGGATACCATGGCGGCGAAATGGCCGCCGCGATCCCGCGCGCGGCAAACAGCCCCACGCGGCCAATCGCGCCAACGCCCTCCAATGTGGCGCGCCCAAGGGCCGCCACCGGGTTTGTGGAAAACAGCCCCATGGCTTACATCTCGGGCAGGTCGGCGGCGGCCTTGGGCGCAGCAGGGGCAGGGGCAGCAGCAGGAGCCTTGGCCGCGCTATCGGCAGAAGAAGCGGCAGCAGGCGAACCGCTTTGCGGGCGGATGAATTGCCCGATCAGGCCGAACAGATCGACCGCGCCCTGCGTGTTGTTGATCTCGCCGCCGGGCTTGAGATCATCCTCGGCCCCGCCCGGCATCAGCGCGATATGCGCCCCGCCCAGCAGGCCGTCGCTGGTGATCTTGGCCGTCGAATCCGAAGGCAGCTTCACATCCTTGGACAGCGAGAGATGCATCACCGCCAGATAGGTCTTGGGATCAATCGTCACATCGCTGACCGATCCCACCTTGACCCCCGAAACGGTGATCTTGGCGCCCGGCTGAATGCCGCCCGCCTCGCCAAAGCGCGCGCTCACCTCATAGGTGCCGCTGCTGTGCTTCAACCCCGAAACACCAAGAGCATAGGTAAGCATCAATGCAGCAAAGGCCAGCACGGCAAAGCCCATGATCGTTTCGGCCCAACTTGCCCTCATGCGTCTTTCCTACCTTTTTCTTGTGCTTACTTGCCGCTGCGCAGGATCTTGCCCGTGCCGCCATCCTTTATCAACTGCGCGATCAGCACGTCGATCTTGCCGCCATTGTTGTCGATGGTCGAGACGAAATCGGTCTGCTGGGTAATGGCCAGCCAGACGCCCGAAACCTGAACGTCGACAACCTTCCAGCCCGAACCGTCATTGAGCACGCGCCAGACCAGATTGGTGGGCGCGCTCGACCGGCCGCCGGCCAATTGCGTGGTGACCAGCACATCGCCGGGTTTACGCACCAGAGAGCCCAGCACCACGACCTTTTCGCCGTGATAGTCGTCGATCCGGCTCATATAGACGCCCTCGGCATAGGTGCGGAAAGCGGCGGAAAAGCGGTTATACTGATCGGGCGTTGCGCTGCGGGCATATTTGCCCATCACGAAACGCGTCACCTTGGGCACATCGATCAGACGGTTGATAAGGACGCGAAAGGCCTCCTTCTTGGCCGCATCATTTCTGGTCCGGTCGTTCAAAACGGCCAGAACCTCGCGCGCGCCTTGTTGCACAAAGGCTTCGGCATTGGCGTCGCGGGCGGATTGGGCAAAAGCCACAGGCGCGGCAACCGGCAGCGCGGCGGCAACCACACCTGCTACGCCCAGCGCGAAAGACAGCTTCAGATCAGCGCGAAACATCGGCAGCTCCATGACCAGCATCGGGGGAGGGAAGGCATTGGCCTGCCGGTCGCGGCACCCCTTGGCCGCGACACAGGTTTTGGTCAATGCCCAAGCCCCGCACCAACGCGTGAAGAAAATCCGCCGGACCGAAAAATCCGGCGTTTGAAAAAGCGGCGCCGAATCAAAAACCCGGCGTTTTTTAACAGGCAAGCCGAATCAGAAATCCGACCTTTTTTATAAGGTTGGCCGAATCAAAAATCCGGCAGTGCCGCCGCCTTACCTGTGGCGTCCTGAACAACGGCTGCACGCTGCTGGCTATAGGCCGCGCGGGTGAACGCATAGGGATCGGACGCGCCATAGATGGCCGACATCGTGCCGTCATTCTTTTCGCGCCAGTTGATCCCCGCCATCGCAAAGCGCGCCGCGCCGCCCGGCGAGGTGAAGATGCCGCCGATCACAAAGCCCACCGGATCGGTGAACGTATCGACCAGACGGCCAAACCCGTCGCGCACATTCGACGGTCCAAGGAAAGGCAGCATCACATAAGGCCCTGGCTTTGCGCCATAGCGGCCCAGCGTCTGGCCGAAATCGGCAGGGCGCCGCCGCAGCCCCCCCGCCGAGGCGACATCGATCAGGCCGCCGATGCCGATCGTCGAATTGATCGCAAAGCGCACCGTGGTTTTCAGCGCGCGCCCGATCTTGAGCTGGACCACCTGATTGATGGCGGTGCTCGGCTCGTCCAGATTGAGGATGGCATTGTTGACCCCGGCCCGGAAAATCTGCGGTGTCACCGCGCGATAGCCATGGGCGAGAGGGGCCAGCATCTTGCGTTCAAAAAAAACGTCAAAGGCGAAAATGTCGCGATTGGGCTTGTGCCATGGATCGCGCAGCAGCATCGGCTCGCTGGCCGGAGCAGCATCGACGGGTGCGACATCGGCAGGCACAGCACCGGCAGGCGCGGCATTGGCGGGGCCGTTATCCGCAGGCGGAGCGCTCTGCGTGGCAGGGGCCTCGGCCTGAGATGCGCCGGGCGCGGCCTGCTGGGGATCGCCCGCACCGCCGTCCAGCGGCAGAGCCGCGATATGAGGCGCGTCATTTGCCTGCACCAGCAGCGATGAACCAAGAGCGGCCGGAGCCGTAACCGGGACGGAGGAAACGCTGGCCAACAGCAGGGCCGATAGGGGCATTACGATCATATCCAAGCTTCCATCATTATGCCCGCCCGCAGAAACGCCACCCCATGGCGGTCCTGAGTTTGAGCATCACCCGAATCCCCTTCCCTGCGCCAGAGCATTTTTCTTGCAGCAAAGCAATTCCCGCCAGAGGTCGCCCGCCGCCATACGTTGCGTCAAACTGCCCCTTTGCGTCCTTGCTGCCCATGCTAGACAGGCCCCGGCGCAGGCGCAGATGGGGAGCAGGGATGCGATTGACAATAGGCATGGCGACTTTGGCCTTGTCGGTTTCGGCCTTGGCTACGCCGGGTCTAGCCGCGCCCCATAAGGTGACAATCACCCGCGACACTTGGGGCATTGCCCATATCCGGGGCGAAACCGACGCCGATGCGATCTATGGCATGGTCTATGCGCAGGCGCAGGATGACTTCAACCGGATTGAGGTCAATTACCTGACCAACCTTGGCCGCATGGCCGAGGCGGAGGGGGAAAAGGCGATCTGGCAGGATTTGCGCCAGCGCTTGTTCATCGACCCGGCGCGGCTGAAGGCCGATTATGCGCGCAGCCCGGCCTGGCTGAAAGCGATCATGGATGCATGGGCGGGCGGGCTGAACGCCTATCTGGCCGATCATCCGGAAACAAAGCCCCGCGTGCTGACGCATTTCGAGCCATGGATGGCGCTCTCCTTCACCGAGGGCAGCATTGGCGGCGATATCGAAGGCATAGCCCTTTCCCAGCTCGAAGGCTTCTACACCCACCACAAGCTGGCCATGACGGGCGAGGAGCGCGGGCTGATTTTCCGCGAGCCGCAGGGGTCGAACGGTTTCGCCATCGCGCCGGGGCACAGCGCAAGCGGCCATGCGCTGCTCTATATCAACCCCCACACCACTTTCTATTTCCGCTCCGAACTGCAGATGACCAGCGCGCAAGGCCTCAACGCCTATGGCGCGGTGACATGGGGCCAGCCCTTTATCTATCAGGGTTTTAACCAGCACGCGGGATGGATGCACACCTCCAGCGGCATCGACAATGTCGACGAATATGCCGAAAGCATCGTCGAAACGCCGCAGGGTAAAGCATATCGATATGGCGCACAGACCCGCCCCCTGATCGTCAAACCGATCACCCTGTCCTATCGCATGGCCGATGGCACGATGGCGCAGCGGACCTTTGAAACCTATGCCACCCACCATGGCCCGATCATCCGCGAGGAAGGCGGCAAATGGATCGCCATATCGCTGATGAACAAGCCCGTGCCCGCGCTGGAGCAAAGTTTCCTGCGCACAAAGGCGCATGATCTGGCCGGTTTCCTGAAAATCGCCGGGCTGAAGGCCAACAGTTCGAACAACACGCTGTTTGCCGATGACAAGGGCCATATCGCCTATCTCCACCCGCAATTCGTGCCGATCCGCGATTCTCGTTTCGACTGGCGCGCGCCGGTGGACGGCTCCGATCCGCGCACCGACTGGATGGGGCTGCACCCGCTGTCCACCCTGCCGCAGGTGATCGACCCGAAGAATGGCTGGGCCTATAACACCAACAATGCGCCGTGGAGCGCGGCGGGCGCCGATTCGCCGCGCAAGGGCGCGTATCCTGCCTATATGGACGAGGTGGGCGCCAATCCGCGCGGACCTCATGCCGAGCGCGTGCTGGCCGCCACGCCGCGCTTCACCCTCGAGAGCCTGATTGCGGCGGGCCACGATCCATGGTTGCCCGCGTTTGACCGGATGCTGCCGCGCCTGTTTGCGGCGGACGCCGCCGCCCCCTCGCCCGCGCGCGCCGAGGCGATCGCCCTGCTCAAAAGCTGGGACCATCGCACCTCGACCGCCTCCACCGCCGAAACGCTGGCCATCGTCTGGGGCGAGAACCTGTGGGCCAAGGGGGCCGAAAGCGCCAAGAAGCAGCGCATGAGCCTGTGGGACTGGATGGACGAACAGGCGACGGGCGAACAGCGCCTTGCCGCGCTGGACGAAGCCATGGCGCGGCTGACCAAGGATTTTGGCGACTGGCGCGTGCCATGGGGCGAACTCAACCGCTATCAACGCCTGACCGGGGCGATTACCCAGCCCTATGACGATGCAAAGCCCAGCCTGCCGGTGGCCTTCACATCCTCGCAATGGGGCGCGCTGGCCGTGTCGAGCGGGCCGCGCGTAGCCGGAATGAAGCGCTATTACGGCAACCGGGGCAACAGTTTCATCGCCGCGGTCGAATTCGGCCCGCGCGTCACCGCCCGCGCGATCAGCACGGGCGGCGCCAGCGGCGACCCCAAATCCCCCCATTTCACCGATCAGGCGCAGCGCTATCTGGCGGGCGATCTGCGCCCGGTCTGGTTCTATCCGGCGGACATCAAGGCCCATGCCGAAAGCACTCGCGTGCTGACCCGGCGTTAAACCGAAAGTGTCCCCAAGATGCCCCCATCGGCCGCCCAGCTTTGCGCGGTCACATGGGACGCATCGTCAGACAGCAGGAAAGCGGCGACAGCAGCCGCCTCGGCGGCGGTGCCGATGCGGCCCTGCGGCACGCGGGCGGCCATGGCGGGGCGCTGCGCCTCGGGCACATCGGCCAGCATCGGCGTCTCGATAAAACCGGGCAGCAGGCAATTGCAGCGCACGCCAAAGGGGGCAGCCTCCATCGCCACCGCGCGCGATATGCCCAGCGCGGCGTGCTTGCTGGCCACATAGGCGACATTGGCGGCCATGCCCCGCACCGAGGCCAGCGACCCGGTGATCAGGATCGCGCCCCGCCGCCTTTGAATCATGCCGGGCAACACATGAGCGATGGCCCAGAACAGCGAGGTGGTGTTCACCCGCATCACCTCGTCAAACATCGCATCGCCATAGGCCGAAACGGGCGCAAAGGCCCCGCCGGTGCCCGCGTTGAGGAAAAGCCCGTCAATCGGGCCGTTCTGCGCCTCCAGAGCATCGAGCGCGGCGGTCAATTGCGCTTTGTCGCCCACATCCGCCGCCGCCCAGGCCGCGTTCAGCGCCCCGCCCAGATCGCGCAGGATCCCCTCGCGCCGGGCAATCAGGCCCGGCCTGCCGCCCCCAGCCGCGATCCTTTCGGCGGTGGCACGGCCGATGCCGGTGCTGGCCCCGGTGATGACGATATGGCGGCCTGCGAAATTCATCCTCTTCTCCCATGTTTTGATCTGGCGCCCACTTTGTATTTATTCCTGACAAAAATCCAGTATCGTAATCACGATGGGTGACTTGTTGATTTCAATAAGCTAGACTTTGTGCAAACAATTGCAAAACACCACAGGGATGCCCATGTCCAACGCCGAACTTTCGCCGCTGTTCTTTCTGGCCATGGCCGCCATTCTGGCCGCCTCGCGCATCGTGGGCTGGGCGGCCCGGCGCTTTCTGGGCCAGCCGCAAGTGGTGGGCGAGATGATCGCGGGCGTGCTGCTGGGGCCTTCGCTGCTGGGCTATCTGGCGCCAGGGGTGGAGGCGATGCTGTTCCCGCCGGAATTGAAAAAGATCCTGTATGTCGGCGCGCAGCTTGGCGTGGGCCTCTATATGTTTCTGGTCGGCCTGACCTTCAGCCGCGAAGAGTTCAGCATGAACGCCGGGCGCGCGACGGCAGTGTCTGTGGCGGGCATGGCTGCGCCCTTTGCGGCGGCCGCAGCGATGGCGCCCTGGCTGATTTCGCAACCGGGCCTGTTCATGCCCCATGTCGGCACGGCGCAGGCCAGCCTGTTTCTGGGCGCGGCGATTGCCATCACGGCTTTTCCGATGCTGGCGCGCATCATCCATGAGCAAGGGCTGGCGGGCACTCGGATGGGCACGCTCAGCCTTGCGGCGGGCGCGATCGGCGATGCGGGCGCGTGGGTGGTCATGGCACTGGTGTTGGCCAGCCTAGGCGCGGGGCCTGCCGTGGCGATCAAGGCGGGCGGCGGCGGGCTGGTCTTTGCGCTGGTAATGGTGCTGATCGCGCCGCGCCTGCTGGCGCCGCTGGGCCGCCGCGCCGAGACGCGGGGCATGGACGACGGACTGCTTACGCTGGTGCTGGGGCTTTTCCTGCTTTGCGCATGGGCGATGGATGCCTGCGGGATGCACGCGGTGTTTGGCGGGTTTCTGCTGGGCACAGCCATGCCGCGCGGCGCTCTGGTCGAGGGGCTGCGTACACGGCTGGAGCCCTTTGCCACCACATTCCTCCTGCCGATGTTCTTCACCTTCTCCGGGCTCAACACCCAGCTTCAGGTGCTGGGCCATCTCGATCTGGTGCTGGTCACGCTGACGATCATGGCGGCGGCCGTGCTGGCCAAGGGTGGCGCGTGCTATCTGGCCGCGCGCCTGTCGGGCGAGGACAATCGCAGCGCGCTTGGCATTGGCGCCCTGATGAACGCGCGCGGGTTGATGGAGCTGATCATCATCAACATCGGGCTTCAGGCCGGGATCATCGGGCCGGGCCTGTTTGCGATTCTGGTGCTGATGGCGATTGTCACCACACTGATGGCCTCGCCTCTGCTGGCGCTTTCACGCCGGTTTGGCTGAGGCCAGGGCCGATGCCTGGGGCTTGCCGAAAGGCCTGTTGAAAGGATTACGAGTTTTGTCGCTTTTTTGCCTTGCCATCGCGCCCCGCTATAGCTAAACGCCCGCCTCACCGCTGGAGTGCCGCTTTAGCTCAGCCGGTAGAGCACATCATTCGTAATGATGGGGTCAGGTGTTCGAGTCACCTAAGCGGCACCATTCCTCCCTTCGCCAAAGTTCGCTGAAGGTTGAAAAAATCCCGGAAATCTGCCACTTTAAGCACTGGCCTAGCCGTCAGTGTTCACCTTCGTTCGTCCATATTCGGCGCACGAATGGGGCCTGTCTGGGGGCCTTTTAAAAAGCCCCATTTCGAAAGGCCCCCAAATGGCTCTGACCGATTCTGCGATCCGTGCTCTTAAGCCTCGCGACAAGCCCTACAAGGTGACCGATGAGAAAGGCCTCTACCTGCTGGTGACCCCAAACGGGAGCCGCCTTTGGAAGCACAAGTTCCGCAACGAAGTGGGGGCCGAAAAGAAGCTGTCTTTGGGGGCCTATCCCGATGTCAGCCTGAAGGAGGCGCGTGAGGCGCGTGATCGTGCTCGCTCCACGCTGGCCAAAGGCACAGACCCGGCGCGCAAGAAGCAACTCGACAAACGGGCTGCCAAAATCAACGCAGCCAACACATTCAGCGCGATCGCCCAAAGCTACATCGAGAAAAACCGCAACGACGGGAAAGCCGATGCCACCTTGCGCAAGCGCGAATGGTTCTTGAGCCTTGTAGCGAAGGCGATTGGCAACCGCCCTATTGCCGATATTGAACCCTTCGAAATTCTCGACGCCGTGCGCCCTTACGAAGCAGCGAAGAACGATGAGAAGGCTCATCGCACCTTGCAGTTTGTAGGGCAGGTGTTTCGCTACGCCGTCGCCAACCAAATCGCTCCACGCGACCCCACCCGCGACTTGCGCGGCGCACTGGCCAGCCGCAGGCCAAAGCATCTTGCCGCCATTCTCGAACCGAAACGGGTGGGTCAACTCCTGCGGGCGATTGAAGGTTATGAAGGTCAACCGTCCACTCTGCTGGCATTGAAGCTCTCGCCTCTGGTCTTCGTGCGTCCCGGCGAATTGCGGCGCGCGGAATGGAAGGAAATTGACCTGGACGATGCGGTCTGGCGCATTCCTGCCTCCAAGATGAAAGGTCGGGTCGAACACGCGGTGCCTCTTTCGCGGCAAGCGATAAATGTGTTCGAACAGGCCAGATTGATCTCCAGTCATTCGACCTACGTCTTCCCGTCGATCCGGACGCCCCGCTCCCCAATGTCGGAAAACACGGTCAACGCAGCCCTCCGACGCTTGGGCTACTCTGGTGACGAAATGACTGCACACGGCTTCCGGGCGATGGCCAGCACCCTGCTCAACGAATCCGGCAAATGGTCCTCCGATGCGATTGAGCGGGCGCTGGCCCATGGCGACAGCGACAAAGTGCGCGCGGCCTATCATCGCGGGGCGCATTGGAAAGAGCGCGTCGAGATGGCGCAGTGGTGGTCCGACTATCTCGACGCGCTGCGCGACGGTGCCGCGATCCTCCCCTTCCCCGATCAGAAGCATGGCTAGGGGCGATGCTGCTGTCCACGCTCAAGCATGGCTTCCAGACTGGCCAGCGGGATCAGTGTCGCCCTGCCGATCTTGATCTTGGCCAGTTCACCTTCGGCGATAAGGGCATAGAGCTTGGTGCGCCCGAGGCCAGTCATGCGCAGGACCTCGGGGATGCGCAATGCCAGCGGTTTAGGCAGAATGGGCGCAGCGTCCATTGGGGCCACGGAGGGCGAAGCGGGTGGGATGCGCTTCTTCATTGGGGTGCATCCTCTTCCGTGGTGACGCCCCGCCATGCTTGGTCGAGCCACTGCCGCAGCAGGCCCGATAAGGGGGAATTGGCGGCGCGCGCAGGTCGCATCAAAACGGTGCGCAGCCATCTGTCAGGAAGGAAATTCATTCTGGACATAGGGAAGGCCTTCTCATTGGAAAACCTTCGCCGGGGTCATGAAGCACCGTCGAGGATACAGGCGCATAGCCTGCATTTCAAGATCGGCTTTGAGGCGCATGGCGCGACTTCGGGTCCGGCAGCCTCCCTGAAAGTGGACTCATTCCGGGAAGAGCATTCCCCTGCCCTTTCGAAACGCTACAAAGGTGGATGGTACACGTACAACCGGAAAAAACAGTTCTCTTTCCGCTGTTTGACGCTACGCCTGTCGAGGCTCGTGTGCCCCGTACAACACCACACCGGAATCATGTCATACACGGACGACAGATACAACAGTCTGATTTCCATGCGGAAACTGGTCGCAGCACGCGTGCGTAGGGTCCATTACAACTTACGCCCGTCGGGGCGTGCGTCCGACTTCCCGCATGGGCCTGTCCCATGCGCCCGCAAAGGACTTTCAGGGGTGGGCAAACCACTGGCTTTATGGGATGATTCGTCGATGTCAGGGGCGGCGCCTTCGGGGGCTTTGGCGGAAGCGAAGCCGATGACAAAACCCCTTGGGGTAAATCCCCGCGTGTCCTGGGGATCGGAAGGCCATGCAGGGGTGCAACCCCCTTGCCGCCTTCGCCCAATTCAGTTGCGCGGGCCATGCAAGATGTTGTTAGGATGAGGTGATGAAGACCGGTCTCGATCATCTGCCAGCCCCTAAGCAGCGCGAACTCGACCGCGTGGTGCAACTGCTGTTCGAAGAGTTCGACGGCGCACACATGGATGCCAAAGGCAGACGCAGGACTGGGAAGATCGTCAAGATCATTCTCTATGGCAGCCATGCGCGCGGCGGATGGGTGGACGAACCTCACACCACCAAGGGCTATCGTTCGGACTTCGACCTGCTGATTATCGTCAGCCAGAAGGAACTTGCTGACCGTGCAGCCTACTGGACCCGCGCGGATGAACGCCTGATTGAGGAGATGATCGCGGGGCGGTTGCGGACGCCGGTCAATTTCATCGTCCATTCGCTTCAGCAGGTGAACGACGGCCTCTCCCATGGGCGCTTCTTCTTCATGGACATCGCCCGCGAGGGCATCGCGATCTACGAATCCGATGACCGTGAGTTAAGCAGGCCGGTGCCAAAGACACCGCAGGCTAATCTCGATATGGCGCGGGAGTATTTTGAGGAGTGGTTTCCGGGCGCCATGCGCCGGAATGAATTTTTCCGATTTGGGTTGGAGAAAGGGCACCTGAAAGAGACGGCCTTTGAACTCCATCAAGTGACCGAGAGTCTATACAACTGCGTCCTGCTGGTCAGCACCTTCTACACGCCACACAACCACAATATCGTCTTCCTGAGGACTCAGGCTGAGCGGCTGGACCTTCGACTGTTCAATGCATGGCCCCGTGAATTGCGCAAGGATCGCGCCCTGTTCGAGAAGCTGAAGGACGCTTACGTCAAAGCCCGCTATTCAAAACACTACCGGATCAGTGCCGAGGAACTGTCATGGCTGGGGGAACGGGTCGAGGTACTTGGCCGCATTGTTCATACCATTTGCACCGAACGTTTGGCCGCGCTGGAAACTGCTGTGAAGGGGTGATGACCTCTTGGCCATCACCCCTTCGATCTTGCCTGCCTTCGCGCCCCTCGCCCACGCCACGGGGCGACACACAGCCTCCCCACACCCTTTCCGCGCCTGTCCTGCTTTCATGCCGGTTGTCTTACTGTCAGGGCTCCTCCAACCCCTTATTCAGCTTGCTGAGAGCCCCCGCCAAAGCGGTTTCCACCTCTCCGATGCTCACCCCCAGCCGGAAGGCGATGGCACCATGGCTGAGGCCATCCGTGGCGGAAAGGACATAGGCTGCCCTCTCCACCATCGGCAAAGTATCGAGCAATTTGATCAGGCGCTGGCGTTGCCCTGCGGTCCGATCCTGAGGATGGTCCCGGTGCGGTTGATCGCGCCCCATGGCCTATGCCCTGCCGCTGAGATCGGACACGCCACCGTTCCGGTTCAACGACATTTCCGCCCAGGTGAGCGAACCCAGTCGCCGCGCCGTCTGGGTCCATAGCGACAGCGGATGATGGGTTGAAAAGTGCTCGTCCCGCTCGATCCGCAAACCTAAGGGCAGGCGCACCGAGGCAATTTCGTTCAGCGAGAAATAGCCCAGCTCCGGACAACCGAAACCCAGATCAGCAATACCAAACAGGGCATCACCATCCTCGGCAAGCTCCGTCGCCAGCCATGTTGCCGCACCGCAGGGATTGAACAGTTTGAGCACAGGAACCGGATCGGGTGCGGGCAGATTATCGCGCTGCGCCACCCTATGGAAAGCACCATTGACCAGCAGGGCCACGCGGATCTTTTCGGGCAGAAGGATCATGCCGCCGCCCTCCCTTCGGTGATAGAGCATTGCTCAGGCCCCGACGTACCCGTGCTGATCTTGGCCGCTCTATGTTCGGCATGCCTCGCCAGCAACCATTCGGCGGCCTTGCTGGCCTGACTGGCGGCGCGGAAGATTGCCCGGTTGTCCTCGCGCAGCACTTCCAGCCATGAACCAAGGTAATCGGCATGGCGCACGGTCGGGACAATGCCCAGCGCCGCGCAGAGGAAAGCCGAACCCATTTCCGCCACGAGTTCCTCGCGGGCATAGTCCTTGCTGCCAAAGGGATTGGTGAGCTTGCGATCCAGCCGTGAGCTATGGCCCACGGCATGACAAAGTTCATGCAGGGCGGTGCGGTAATAATTGACCTGCTCAAAGAAGGCCGGTTGCGGAGGCACCTGCACATAGTCAGCGGAAGGGACATAGAAGGCCTTGCCCCCGCCAATGCGGAAGGGAACGCCTGAAGCGGCGATGACTTCCTCGGCCACCGGCACGATCTCGCGCTCAGGCAAGGGGGCAGGATCACCAAACAGGTCTTTGCGCTGCCCTTCGTCCAGCCCCTCACATTGGGCCAGTAGGGTAGGCCGGCAAGGTCTCAGAGAGAACATTGCTCGCCCCCCCTCCGAACCGGACGTGCACCTTTCAGCGCATCCGGCTCTCCACGACTG
>NZ_JABGCB010000013.1 GCF_013149295.1 Novosphingobium sp. SG751A | reverse complement strand
AAGCCGGAGGAGTTCGACTTCGCCGCTGCTTTGCAAGGCGCAAGCCTGTTCCACATCTCCGGCATCACGGCGGCGCTCGGGCCGGGCGGCGTGGATCTGGCCCGCGCCGGGATCAGGGCTGCGCGTGCGGCAGGCATTCCGGTCAGCTTCGACTGCAATTTCCGCGAGAAACTGTGGGGCGCGTGGGACAGCAATCCGCGCGAGATCCTGCTCGAATTGCTGGCCGACGCGACGATCATGTTCGGTAACCACCGCGACATGACGCTGCTGCTGCAAAAGCCATTTTCCGGCGATGGCGCGGAACGGCGGCGCGAGGCGGTCGAGGCAGCCTTTGCCACCTTCCCCAACCTACAAGTCATGGCCAGCACCGCGCGTCATCCGATCACCCAGACCCATCACCGCCTCTCGGCCCGCGTGGACCTGCGCGAGGATCGGCATCAGACCGCCGAGATCGAGATCACCGACATCATCGACCGCGTAGGCAGCGGCGATGCCTTTGCGGCCGGGGTGCTGACGGGCTGGCTGGAAGGCGGGGACGCGCAGAAAATGGCGCGGCTTGGTCTGGCCATGAATGCCCTCAAACACTCCCTCCACGGCGACTGGCTCCGCCTATCGCGTGAGGAAGTGGACGGGTTTACAGGCAATTCGGGCGATGTGCGGCGGTAAGATAAAACCATAAATCGGGACAGGACAGACATGAAGCACAGCATGCTCGCGGTCCTTTTGCTGGCCCCCGCCATCGCATATGCCGCGCCGTCTCAGGTGGCGGTTGAGCAAGGCGTGCTGGTCGGGCAAACGCAGGACGGGGTGACATCGTTCAAGGGCATTCCCTTTGCCGCGCCGCCGGTGGGCGATCTGCGCTGGCGCGCGCCTCAGGGCCCGGCGGCGTGGGCGGGGCCGCGCGATGCGGCCAATTTCGGTCATGATTGCATGCAGGTCTATCAGGCCAACCCTCTGCCGCCCGGTTCGGAACATTCCGAGGATTGCCTCTATCTCAACGTCTGGCGCCCGGCTGGGGAGGCGCGTAAGCTCCCTGTTCTGGTGTGGATCTATGGCGGGGGCTTTGTGAACGGCTCGGCCTCGCGCTGGATCTATGCGGGCGACAGGCTGGCGCGGCGCGGGGTGATGCTGGTCAGCTTCAACTATCGCCTTGGCCGGTTCGGCACCTTTGCCCACCCCGCGCTGACCCGCGCCGATGAGGACAAGGGGCAATTGGGCAATTACGGCACTATGGACCAGATTGCCGCGATGCGCTGGATTCGGCGCAATATTGCCGCTTTTGGCGGCGATCCGACCAATATCACCATCATGGGCGAGAGCGCGGGCGGCATGTCGTTGCATAGTTTGCTGACCTCGCCGCAGTCGCAGGGGTTGTTCGCCCGCGCGATCATCGCCTCGGGCGGGGATGGTCATTTCATCGGTGATCCCACGCTGGCCGGGGCCGAGGCTATCGGCAAGGCTTTCGGCGAGGAGCAAGGGATTGGTGCACACGATGCCGATGCTCTGGCGCGGCTGCGCGCGGTTTCGGCGGACAAGGTGCTGGGCGGGATCAAGATGTCGGCGGTGATGGGGCCGGGGCCGCGCACATTCAGCAGCCCCTTTCCCGACGGCCGCGTGACGGTCGATCCGCTGGTGGCCTATCGCAAGGGGGCGTTCAACCGTGTGCCGGTGATGGTTGGCGCGACCAGCGGCGATCTGGGCGGGCGCGAGGGGATGATGGTCAAGGGCGCGCGGGATATGGCCGATATGTTTGCCGCCAAGGGCCTGCCGACTTACTACTATCGCTTTTCCTATGTGGCCGATGCGGCGCCCACGGCCAAGAGCGACGGGGCGATCCATGCCGATGATCTGCCTTATTATTTCGACACGGTGGACGTGAAATATGGCGACAAGACGCACCCGACCGATAGCGCGATGGGGCGCATTATCGCCGATTATATCGTGAATTTCGCCAAGACCGGCGTGCCGACCGCGCCCGGTCAGCCGCAATGGCCGGCCTATCGCGCCAAGACCCGCGTGATGATGGATTTTGACACGGCGGGCCGGGCCACGCCGGGGCGCGATCCATGGGCGGGTGGTGCGGCAGCGGCGGAAAAGACCGGCCCGCGCCGCCTGTTCAACGATGACGGCAGCCCGATGCGTTAAAAGGCGCGGCCCTCTCCTGATCGCGTCAGGGGTTGATAGGGACGCTTGGCCGCCACCGCCTCGTTGAGCACCGTGCCAAGGCCGGGGCGGTCGGACAATTGGCAAAATCCGTTGACGATGTTGGGCGTCTGTCCCTCGTGCAGGTCCAGTTCGAATTGCGAGGTGTAATCGCGTACCTCCTGCGCGTAAAAGGCAGTGGTTGAGGCGTCGAAGTGGAAATTGGCCAGCGCGCCTGCGGTTTCATGCGGGCCGTGGGGGGCGATCTGGATGCGGTTGGCTTCGCACAGAGCGGCGATCTTGCGGGCCTCGGTGATGCCGCCGCAGGCCGCCAGATCGGGCTGGGCAAAGTCGATCAGATGGCGATTGAGGTAGGGTGCGAAGCCCCATTTGGTCAGCACCCGCTCGCCCGTCGCGATGGCGGTGGTGGTATGGGCGCGCAGATGCGCCCAGTCCTCAATATCGTCCATCTGGATCGGTTCTTCGACCCAGAGGAGGTTCAGATCCTCGACCCCATGAAGATATTGCAGCGCCTCGCGCGTGGTCAGTGTGCCGTCCATATGCACGGCAAGCTGATGATCGGGGCCGACGATCTCGCGCCAACGGCGGGTGGTGGCGATCATCTGGGGGATGCTGCCCTTGGGCGCCTGAACGCGGGTGACGGTGATGCCCTGCGCCTTTTGCGCCTCAAAAATAGCGGGGGTCATATCCATCGTGCTGCCGTAGATGCGCAGGCGGTCGGTTCCCGCGCCGCCCAGCAATTTATAGATGGGGGCGCTCAAGGCTTGCCCCAGAATGTCCCAGAAGGCGATGTCGAGCGCGCTGATCGCCGCCGTCAGCGGCCCGCCGCGCCAGCGGGGCGTTTGGTAGAGTTCGTTCCACAGGCTTTCGATCTGGGTGGGATCGCGACCCACAAGCACACGTTCGCATTCCATGATCGCGGCGGCGGTGGCCATTTCCTTGCTGGTCTGGATCGCCACGCCAAGCCCGGTAAGACCCTGATTGGTATAGACCTTCACAAAGATCGAGCGGGGGGCGACGAGGAGGGTTTTCAGCCCCGTGATTTTCAGCCCCAAGGCCCCGGCCCGCGCCCGCGTTTCTGCCGGCGCCGTATCGCCCAGCGCCGCCAGCGGCAGGCCCGCGAGCATGGCTGTCATACCGCCCAGCGCGGCACGGCGAGTGATGGGCATTGAAGGCTCTCCCTATTGTCTTTGGCCCAAACAGTATCGCGGGAAACTGGGCCATCCCATTGCTGATCCGGGATGGATTGATCCGCATATGGCATGGGATGAATGCCCCTGCGCATTGGCGGGGCGTGCGCATGTATCGCAAAATATCGCCGAGGCGGGGCAGGCCCGTCCGATGAGGGAGAGAGCGATGCACTCGAGATCGAAACTGGCGTTACTGTCGGCGCTGGCCATGGGCGGGGCGCTGCATGCGCAATCGCGGACCCCGCCGGTGGCGACCTATCCGGCGATGACCGAATTTCCCAAGGAGAATAAAGCGGTGGCGGCAGAGTATCTGGCCCGTGCGCGCGCCGCTGCGGGCGACGACCTATTTGGTGATTTCGTCCACCGCTGCATCGCCGATCCGCGTTTCCGTCAGCGGGTCAATGCCTTGCAGATGAACGCCCTGCTGCCTCCGGCCAAGGTGTTCGACCAGCTCTATTTCGTGGGCCAGAACGCCGAATCTGCATGGGCACTCGATACGACCGAAGGCATCGTGCTGTTTGACGCGCTGGAGAATGAGGAGCAGGCGCGAGAGATCATCGTGCCGGGGCTGAAGACGGTTGGGCTGGACCCGGCGCGGCTGCGCTATATCGTCATCACCCACGCGCATGGCGATCATTACGGCGGGGCGGAATTTCTGCGTAAGACCTATGGCGCGGCGCTGATCTCCTCGGCGCCGGATTGGGCAGCGATGGATGCGATGCGCGCGCGGGGCAGGGCCGAAGGGCCGGAAGGCGTCCCCATGCCCCCCGCCCGAATCGAGGGCAAGGACCGGACCATTGCCGATGGCGAGGCGCTGAAACTGGGCGGGACCACGCTGCATTTCTATGTCACGCCCGGCCATACGGCGGGGACGGTTTCGACGATCTTTGACGTGACCGACCATGGCAAGCGCCATGTGGCGGCCTTTTTCGGCGGGTTTGGTGCGCCGCGTGATCCGCTCTTGCGCTATACCCATATCGCCTCGATGCGCCGCTTTGCCGATCTGGCGGCCAAGGCCGGGGCCGATATCATGCTGGCCAATCATCCGGTGCAGGATGGCGCGTTCGAAAAGCTGGAACTGCTGCGCTATCGGCGCGCAGGGGATGCCAATCCCTTTGTGGTGGGGCCGGATAAATTGGCGCGCTATTACAAGGTTCAGGAAACCTGCAGCCGGCTTGGGCTGGTGCGCGCCGGATTGGACCCGGAAAAGCGATAACTAAAGGCCCACCCTCCAGCCAAGGAGGGCGGGCCGCCGATCGAATTACATCGCCAAAGATTACATCGCGACCCGCACGCCAAGGCGGAACATACGGCCGATCGGATCATACAGCAGCGTGCCGCCAAAGGGCGGGGCGCGGTGGTTGAACACATTGTCGACCTTGAAATAGACCTGCGTGGCCTTGCCCAGTTTGTAATTGGCGCCGATGTCCAGATAGGTCGCACCGGGGATGTCGTTGAAATTATAGGTCGGGTTCTGCACCGTTGAGGCGGGGCAGTTGGTCGAGCAGACGATCGCATTGGGGTCGATATAGCCCGCGCTGATAATCCGTTCGGTCAGCGTTACCGAGGCTGGTCCCTTCTCCCAGGTCTGTTGCAGCATGACCTTCCACTTGGGCACACCATTGCCGGTTTCGGTATTGTTGCCGGCCAATTGCGCGATCTGCTGGCCCGCGATCCCGGTGTTGCTGACCATCGAGATGGCATGGGTGGCCAGAGCGCGCAGCGTCAGCATCCCCACCTTGCCCAGATTGCGGCGATAGGCGGCCTCGATGTCAAAGCCGCGCATGTTGAGCGAGGCCAGATTGAAGGGCTGTGAGATCACGTAAGGGTAGTCCGAGGTGCCCAGCGTGCCAGTGAATTTCACGTTGGAACAATAGGTTGTATTGCCGTTATAGCATAGGTCGATCACCTGTTGGTTGGTCAGGGTCGAGATCGCCTGATTGAGGCGGATGTCGTAATAGTCGAAGGAGATGCTCAGCCCCGGAATGAAATCCGGGCGATAGACCGCGCCCACGTCAATCGTCTTGGCGATTTCGGGTTTGAGCGCGGGATTGCCTATCGTGGCGGAAACCACCTGCACCGTGCCGCCGGTGGCGCGGTTGATGACGGGTTGATTGGCGGTCTGGGGCGCGGCGAAAAGTTCCGACAGATTGGGCGCGCGCAGATCGCGCGAGACCACCCCGCGCAGCTTAAGCCCCGAGAGCGGCGTATCCCATGTCGCGCCCACCTTCCACGTGTTGGCATTGCCCGCCGTGCTGTAATGCGCGGTGCGGCCCGACAGGCTCAGGTCGATCTTGCCGATCTCCTTGCTGTTGAGCAGCGGCAGGCCGATTTCGAGGAAGGCCTCGCGCACGTTGAACGACCCCGAGCCATTGTGATAATTGCCCGCGAACCAGTTGTTGCCCCCGGTGGAAAGCAGGGAATCGGCGGGGAAGGTGGCGGTGTTGGGCGTTTCGGTCGTCACGCCATTGCCATAGGGGTCTGAAATCGTGTTGTAATATTCATTGCGCCATTCCGCGCCCAGCGCCACCGAAACATCCCCGGCCCAGTTGTGGAAAGGCGTGGCATTGAAGGCGATGCTGGCCGCGTCCTCCTTGAAGGTGCTGTATTGGTAAGGCCCCGATCCGCCCGTCAGCCAGGCAAAGGCGGCATCGGAAATCTTGGCGCCCGAAAAGATGTTGATCGGAATGCATCCCGCCGCCCGCGCCGTGGCCGAGGAGCAGACGATATTGCCGCTGCCGTCGCGTACCGCATTGATGGCCGCATTATAGCGCCCGTTCAGCGTCATGTTGCGAATGTCGACATGCACATTGTTGGTGCCATGCTGATAATAAGCGTCGAATTTGATCGGCGTCGAACCGATGTTGAATGAGCCTTCGGTGCCCAGCACGAAGCGATACTGGCGGCGGACCGAGTAGATCGTCTCCTTGCCCGGCATGATCGCATTGGCCGTGCCATAGGAGAAGCTGGTGATACCCTTGGACGCGCAAAGCGCAGGGATCGTGGTCGAGGTCAGATAGGCGTTCGAACATTGCATGGTCAGATTGCCGGGCTTGCGCGGATAGGCAATCGGCGTGTTGCTGGTGCGCACTTCCGATACATTGACCGTGGCGTAGAGTTCCCAGTTAGGCGTCACATCAAAGCCGACGCGCCCGTATCCGACCACGCGGTTGATCGGATTGTCCAGCGTGTTGGTGGTGATGTAATTGTCCTGTTGCCCGCCGACACAGGTGCCAGAAACGCAGCCTGTGCCATATTGGAAGGCGTAAGGATTGCCGCTGCTGTCAAAGGCTGTGCCTGCCAGCGGGCCTGCGGTAATCAGGCCCACACCGCCCAGCGTGGTGGTCTGGGCATTATAGGGATAGGCATAGAATTGCGGCGCGCCTGCGGGCTGCGCGCCCAGCGCATAAGAGGTCGTGCCCGAGCGATAGGCATCGGGGCGGCCATTGGGATTGGCCCCGCCCACCTCGCCGCCCGCAACCCCCGAATTGCGGAAATATTCGCCTGCAATTTCGATATGCATCCGGTCGCCCATCAGGCCCCAACCCGCGGCGGCCTGCGCCAGCACGCTCTGATCGTCGCCATAGGTCGATGTGCCGCCCGACAGGTTGGCCTTGTATCCCTTGAACGTCTTGTCGGTGACGAAATTGACCACGCCCGCCACCGCGTCCGAACCCCATGAGGCCGACGCGCCGCCCGTTACCACATCGACCCGCTTGATCAGCAGTTGCGGGAACTGGCTGACATCGGCAATGCCGGTGATATAGGCGGGCACGACGCGCTGGCCGTCGAGCAGGGTGAGCGTGCGGATCGAGCCGAGCCCGCGCAGGTTGAGCGCCGAAAGGCCATTGTTGCCGAAACTGGTGCCGCCGTTCTGGCGCGTGTTGGCGGTGCCGACGCTGCCTTGCAGGGCGGGCAATTGGGCAATGGAATCGAACAGGTTGGGCTGGGCGGCCTGTTGCAATTGCTCGATGGAAACCACCGTGGTGGGCGTGGGGGCGTTAAAGCCGCTGGCGGTGATGCGCGATCCGGTGACGATGATCTCGGCGGCGCCAGGTACATTGGCGGGCGTGGCGGCGGGCGCCGTTTGCGCATGGACCGCACAGGGCAGGGCAAGGACAGCAAGGCTGCTGCTGATGATGAGTTTCTTGCGATTGGCGGCAAGGCGCGCGTTGCGGGCATTTTTCATGATGGCATCCCCCATTCACAGCATTATCCCGCTGGGGCGGGGCAATGCTGACATCCTCTGGCCTGTGGTTGTTGCCCCAGGATCTTTCCCCCACGCGCCGCATCTTTGTCTCGGCGCTATGGCTTGAGGCCCTTTTATGCCGCGCCTTTTGCGCGCAACCATTACGCGTTAGGCATGGAACAATGCCCAACCGGCACTGATGGCCGGGTGCTCCGCCAAATCCGCTATTTTACAGCGCGATTTGACGCTATTCTCGCGCCCGGAATGGCTGATATGCGTGAGCTTGGCCAAGCGATGCCGATCCAGCATGAATTGAACCAAGAATGGATATGGACGCACCGCGCCTTCTGGTCCTAGCCCAAAGACAAGGATCAACCAGAACACAGGATGGCGAGAGAGAGATGATGGCCCCACAGGACATGGCAAAAGTGATTGGCTCGGGGTTGCTGTCCTTTCCGGTCACGCATTTCGATGCGGACCTGCGCTTTGATGAAGCGCCCTATCGCGACCATTGCGGGTGGATGCTTGAACATGATGTGGCCGCGCTCTTTGCGGCCGGGGGCACGGGCGAATTCTTTTCGTTGACGCCTGCCGAAACGGTGCAGGTGGTGCGCGCGGCGGTGGAGGAAACAGCAGGGCGGGTGCCGGTGATTTCGGGCTGCGGCTATGGCACGGCGATTGCGGTGGAAATTGCGCAAGGGGTGGAAAAGGCCGGGGCCGACGGCATCCTGCTGTTGCCGCAATATCTGGTCGGGGCGAAACAGGAGGGCCTTGCCGCCCATATCGAGGCGGTGTGCCGTTCGACCAATCTGGGCGTGATCGTCTATAACCGCGACAATGCGATTGTGAACGAGGATACGCTGGCCCGCCTGTGCGAACGCAATCCCAACCTTGTGGGTTACAAGGACGGGGTGGGCGACATCGAACTGATGATGCGCGTCTATTGCAAGCTGGGCGACCGGCTGACCTATATCGGCGGGTTGCCCACGGCGGAGACTTTCGCGCCCGCCTATTTGGAAATGGGCGTGACGACCTATTCCTCGGCGATCTATAATTTCATGCCCGAATGGGCGGTGGCCTTTTACAAGGCCGCGCGGGCCAGAGATCACGCCAAGGTGCATCAGATGCTGCGCGATTTCGTGCTGCCCTATATTGCGCTGCGCAATCGCGGGCGGGGCTATGCGGTGTCGATCGTCAAGGCGGGGATGAATGTCATTGGCCGCCCCGCCGGCCCGGTGCGCACGCCTCTGACCGATCTTTCGGCGGCGGAACATGAAGAACTGGCCGCGCTGGTGGCCAAGGCAAAGGCGAGCCTCTGATGGGATCTGCTCCGGTTATTGCCGAAATGCGCGTTGTGCCCGTGGCGGGGCATGACGCAATGTTGCTCAACCTGTCGGGCGCCCATGCGCCTTTCTTCACGCGCAACATCGTCATCCTGACCGACAGCGACGGGCGCAAGGGGCTGGGCGAAGTGCCCGGCGGCGAGGCGATCCGGCAGACGCTGGAGGATGCGCGGGGGCTGGTGGTGGGCCGCCCCCTTGGCACCCATGCCAGCGTGGTGGCGCAGGTGGGCCGCGCCTTTGCATCGCGCGATGCGGGCGGGCGGGGCTTGCAGACCTTTGACCTGCGCACCACGATCCACGCGCAAACCGCCATCGAGGCGGCGATGCTCGACCTGCTGGGCCAGCATGTGGGCGTGGCGGTGGCGGACCTTTTGGGCACCGGGCGGCATCGCGACCGAGTGGAGATGCTGGGCTATCTGTTCTACATCGCGGACCCCAAGAAAACTGACCTGCCCTATCGCGATGAGAGTGACAGCGCCGACGCATGGGAACGCCTGCGCAACCGCGAGGCGCTGACGCCCGAGGCGGTGGTGGAACTGGCCCGCGCGGCGCAGGCTCGCTATGGCTTTCGCGATTTCAAGCTGAAGGGCGGCGCTCTGGCGGGCGATGAGGAAGTGCTGGCGGTGCGGGCGCTCAAGGAGGCTTTCCCGCAGGCGCGCATTACCCTTGATCCCAATGGCGCGTGGTCCTTGGCCGAGGCGGTGCGTTTGATGAAGCCTTTGGGCGATGTGCTGGCCTATGCCGAGGACCCCTGCGGCGCGGAGGGCGGCTTTTCGGGGCGTGAGGTGATGGCCGAGTTTCGCCGTGCCACCGGCCTGCCCACGGCCACCAATATGATCGCCACCGACTGGCGCCAGATGGCTCATTCGCTGTCTTTGCAATCGGTCGATATTCCGCTGGCCGATCCGCATTTCTGGACGATGGAGGGCGCGGTGCGGGTTGCCCATCTGTGCGATGCTTTCGGCCTGACATGGGGCAGTCATTCGAACAACCATTTCGATATTTCGCTGGCCATGTTCACCCATTGCGCCGCCGCTGCGCCGGGCAAAGTCACCGCCATCGACACGCATTGGATCTGGCAGGATGGCGAATGCCTGACCAAGAATCCGCCGCGCATCGAGGACGGCCATGTGGCGATTTCCGACAAGCCCGGTCTGGGGCTGGAAATCGACGAGGACGCGCTGGCGCGCGGGCATGAATTGTATCAGCAGCATGGGCTGGGCGCGCGCAATGATGCAATGGGGATGCAATATCTGATCCCCGGCTGGACGTTTGATAATAAGCGGCCCTGTTTGGTTCGATAATTTCGACGCTGCCGTGCGTCAAACAGGAGGGAGCCATCCACCCGGCTCCCTCCTGTTTTTTTAGCCAGCGTAGTGCTGCGCCGCCTGCATCATCCCGCGAATATGGCCATAGGCAAAGGCAAAGCTCTCGCCCTCGGCTTCGGGATGGCCGGGAATGATCGGCACATGGTCGGGCATCAGCATCCCGTCATAGCCGACCTCGGCATAGGTCAGCAGCGCGCGATAGAGATCGACGTCGCCTTCGTCGGGGAAAGCCTCGCGGAAATGGCCGCGCCCGCCCACGATGTTGCGGAAATGGACGTTGAAGATCTTCTTCCGGCTGCCGAAATAGCGGATCACGTCAAAGATCTGCTCGGCGGGGCGGGGCAGGTTCTCGCTCACCGTGCCCTGACAGAAATTGAAGCCGTGCCAGGCGCTCTCGCGGATGGCGATAAAGCGCTTCATCCCCTCGATGGTGCCCAGCACGCGGTGGATGCCCTGATAGCCCTGCGGCGGGGTGCCCGGATCATGTGGGTGACAGGCGATGCGGATCTTATACTCATTGGCCACCGGCACGACATGGTCGAGGAACCAGGTGATCCGCTCCCAGAAGGCATCCTCGCTGACCGTGCCAGCACGGGTGAGGGGCTTGGCCGGGTCCAGCTTGGCCGCGTCATATTCGGAGAACACCGCATCGCCGCGCGTTTGAACCCGCCCGGTGCGGATCACGCCCAGCAGGCTCATATTATACTTGATGCAGGGCACGCCCGCCGCCGCGCAGGCGCGGATCTGATTCTGGAACGCCTCGACCTCGCGTTCCCGCTCCGGGCTGGTGGCCAGCATGATGCCGGGGTTCTTTTCCCGGTCGATATGGCTGGAGGGCAGCAGCAGCGGATCGAGGATCGAGAGCGTTAACTTATGCTTCTCGACCAGATCGCGCAGGGCCTTGACCTCATCACCGGTGGAATAGAGCGCGCCCTCGGCCGATTTGGCCCGCGCGGCCACATGGGTCACGCCGTATCGGGCGAGGAAGGCGAAATGATCGTCGCTCGCCGGGCCGCTCTGGCAACCCAGCTTCATTTTCAGCGCGGGACGTTTGGGCGAGACCGGTTTTGGCCTCGCCGCCTGCGCCATGGGCGCCGCGCCGGCCAGCGCCCCCACCCCGATACTGGTCAGAAAATCACGCCTTTCCATGGCTCTCTCCCTATTATGGTTTAGGGGGAGCCTAACCTGTGGAAGGCGCTTTCGACCAATCGCGTGTCAGGATTGGTCGATGCTGCCCCAGTATCAATCCGGGGCCAGCAATCCGGGGGGCTTCAATCCGAGCCGCACAATTCCATCAAGCGCGGCACCAGTGCCAGCAGCGCCGGATTATCCGCATCGCGCCGCCATGTGGCCTGCAATTCCACAATCGGCTCGCCATCCTCCAGCTCGGAAAAGACCACGCCGTCGGGGTGCAGCCGCCGTGAGCTTTCCGGCACCAGCGCATAGCCATGGCCCGCGCCCACCAGCATCAGCGCGGTATGGATCTGGGCCAGATATTGTACGAAGCGGGGTTCGGCCCGCGCGCCCGCGAAGAGCCCGGCCAGCAGATCGTGGAAATAGCGCGCCTTGTCGGGCGCATAGGTGATGAAGGGCAGGCGGTCGAAATCGGCCAGACGGCGCGGGCGTTCCTCCTCCGGCACGCTGGCGGGAGAGCAGATGATGAAACGTTCGCGCAGCACTTCCTGCGACACCATTGCCGGATGGCGCACCGGCGGGCGCAGAAAGCCCAGATCGATCCGGCCTGACAGCAGGCTCTCGACCTGCTCGTCGCTGACCATTTCCTTCAGGACAAAGCGCACATCGGGCAGGATTCTCTGCACATTGGCGATAAAGCGCGGCAGGAAGGAATAGCCCGAAGCGGCGGTAAAGCCCAGGCTGACCAGCCCGTGCCGCCCCTCGGCCGCCGCGCGGGCGGTGGCCACCGCGCTGTCGGCCAGCTGCACCACGCGCCGCGCCTCGACCAGAAAGGCCGAACCTGCCGCCGTCAGCTTCACCGTCCGGCTGGAGCGATAGAACAGCGGCACCTTCATCACCCGTTCCAGCACCTGGATATGGCGCGAGAGCGGCGGCTGGGTCATGTTGAGGCGTGCAGCGGCGCGGCCAAAATGCAGCTCCTCGGCCACAGCCACAAAGCAGCGCAATTGGATCAGTTCAAACAAGGCCTCTCCCCCCGTCATGCGACAGCCGGGGCCGGTCGCGCGACATATTCAATATCTTGGCTTTTTTCCGGTGAAAGCCTTATCATATTTCTGCATCTGGCCCAAGTCGTCACGGGTGCGGATGGTGATGCGATTGAACATCGCATGGGCGCGGGCCAGCCTTTGCCGGTCCAGTTCGACGCCGATGCCGGGCGTGTCGGTGATGCGCACGCAGCCGCCGGTGATCGGGATCTTGCCCCCCGCGATCACCTCGTCCTCCTCCTCCACCCATGGGTAATGCGTGTCGCAGGCATAGGTCAGATTGCGCGTGGTCGCGGCCAGATGGGTCATCGCCATCAGGCTGATGCCCAGATGCGAATTGGAATGCATCGAAAGACCCAGCCCGAAAGTGTCGCACATCGCGGCCAGATTCTGCGTCGCGCGCAATCCGCCCCAGTAATGATGGTCCGACAGCACGATCTGTACCGAATTCTTAGCCACGCTTTCCTTGAAGCCCGGAAAGTCGATAACGATCATATTGGTGGCCAGCGGCAATCCGGTTTTTCGGTGCAATTCTGCCATGCTGTCATGGCCCGTCACCGGGTCCTCGTAATATTCGATCAACGGCCCCAACTTTTCTGCTGCCTTCAATGCCGTTTCCATCGCCCACGCCCCGTTGGGGTCGATCCTCAGGGGCAGGCCGGGAAAGGCGCGGGACAGGGCTTCGAGGCTCGCCACCTCAATCTCGGGGGGCAGGGTGCCCGCCTTCAGCTTGATTGAGCCGAAGCCGTAAAGGTCGATCATGCGGCGCGCCTGCGCCACGATGCCTTCGGGGGTGATCGCCTTTCCCCATGCGTCGGTGGCTTCCTCCGGCTCGATATGGCGGGCATATCTGAAGAAGAGATAGGCCGAAAAAGGAACCTCTCGCCGAAGCGCCCCGCCAAGCAATTCATGCAAAGGCACGCCCGCCACCTTGGCCTGAAGATCGAGCAGCGCGACCTCGAAGGCGGAAAAGCAATTGCCCAGCAGGCGCGAGGGCTGCGATCCGGGGGCAAGTTCGGCCCCCGCCTGCGCGGTGGGCAGGCGAGCCAGCGCCGAGGCGAGGCGATCATGCAGCCCATTAAGGTCATAGATCGACAGACCTACCAGATCGGGCGCGGCCTGCGTCAAGGCCGCCAGCACCGGCGCATCGCCATAGCTTTCGCCAAGGCCCGTAAAGCCGCCCGCTTCAACCTCGATGATCGAGCGCAGCGCATAAGGCTCGTGGATCCCGGCGGCATTGAGCAGCGGCGGATCCCGAAAGGCAATCGGCGTCACGCGCAGCGCGGTGATCTGCATCAGGGCACTCTCCATCTTGTTCTTTCCACCCGCATGGCCCCATGCGCCCCCTAAGACCAATGCGAATTTCCTATCGACCGATGCCGCCTTGGCGGTTGATTGAGCATCAATCCCCCGCGATCATGGCGCCCAAGAAAAAGGCCTGAGAGGACAAATATGCCCACCGATACGATTTCCGCCATCAAGCTCAGCCTTGCCTGGGTGCCTCTGGCCACGCCGATTTCCGATGCCAAGGTGTTTACCGGGCGGCAAAAGCCGCTGACTCGTGTGGCCATGCTGTTTGCCGAGATCGAGACGAAGGATGGGCATACCGGGCTGGGCTTCAGTTATTCCAAGCGCGCGGGCGGGCGGGGCATGTATGCCCATGCGCGCGAAGTGGCCGACAGTCTGATCGGGGAAAACCCCGCCGATATTGGCCGTTTGTGGAACAAGCTGGTCTGGGCCGGGGCTTCTGTGGGGCGTTCGGGTCTCTCGACGCAGGCGATTGCCGCCATCGACATCGCCCTGTGGGATCTGAAGGCCAAGCGCGCGAACTTGCCCTTGGGCCGGTTGCTGGGCGCATGGCGCGATGGCGTGCCCAGCTATAACACGTCGGGCGGCTTCCTCTCCTCGCCTCTGCCCGAGGTGCTCGACAATGTTGAGGCCTCGATCGCCGGCGGCATCGGCGGGATCAAGATCAAGGTCGGCCACCCTGACCCCAAGGTCGATCTCACTCGCCTTGATGCCGTGGCTAAACAGATCGACGGGCGCGTGGCGCTGATGGTGGACGCCAATCAGCAATGGGACCGTCCCACCGCCCTGCGCATGTGCCGTGCGATGGAGCAATATGGCCTCGTCTGGATCGAGGAACCGCTCGACGCCTATGACATCGAGGGTCACGCCGCCCTTGCCGCCGCCATCGACACGCCCATCGCCTCGGGCGAGATGCTGGTGAGTGCGGCCGAGCATTTCGCGATGATCGACGCGCGCGCGGTGGATTTCATCCAGCCCGATGCGGCCCGCGTGGGCGGCATCACCCAGTTTCAGCGCGTGACCGCGCGGGCCGAGCAGGCGGGCCTGATGATGGCGCCCCATTTCGCGATGGAGATCCATGTCCATGTCTCCGCCGCCTATCCTCTGGGCACATGGGTCGAACATTTCGACTGGCTCGACCCGCTGTTCAACGAGCGCCAGATCCTTGAGGGCGGCAAGATGATGCTCTCCACCCGACCCGGCCTTGGCGTCACCCTGTCGGATCAGGCGCGGGCCTGGACCGAGGCAAGCTGCCGCATCGACGCCAAAGGCTGCACCGACCATACGCACGGTTAAGGAGCGAAGGCCATGGAGGCTGTCTCTAAAATAGGGCGCGAAAAGGTCGGTCGGCTGCGCTGGGGCGTGCTGGCGATGCTGTTTGGCGTCACGATCATCAATTACGCGGTGCGCGCTGCGCTTTCGCTGGCGGCGCCTTCGCTGTCGAAAGATCTGGGCATCGACCCGCTGCAACTGGGCATCGTCTTTTCCGCTTTCGGCTGGTCCTATGTCATCGCGCAGGTGCCGGGCGGCTGGCTGCTCGACCGGTTCGGCGCGCCGCGCGTCTATCTCTGGGTGATCGTCGCATGGTCGATCATCACGGTCGCCCATGGCACGGTGGTCTGGTTGAGCGGCACGGCGGCGGTGACGGCGCTTTTCGCCCTGCGCTTTCTGGTAGGCCTTGCCGAAGCGCCCAGTTTTCCCGCCAACGCCCGCGTGGTGGCCAGTTGGTTTCCTGCGCGCGAGCGGGGCACGGCCTCGGCAGTGTTCAACGCGGCGCAATATTTTGCCACCGTGCTGTTTGCCCCGTTGATGGGGTGGATCGTGGCCGATTTCGGCTGGCCGTGGGTGTTTGTGGCGATGGGCGTGCTGGGGCTGGTGGCCTCGCTGTTCTGGCCGCGCGTGGTGCGCGATCCGCGCGATCATCCGCGTCTGGGGGCGGGCGAATTGGGTCTGCTGATCGAGGGCGGGGCGCTGGTCGATCCGGTGGCGCCGCCGCAGGTGGACCGTGAAGCTGCCAAGGCCGAAAACCGTCGCAAGATGCGCGTGCTGCTGACCACGCCGACGCTGTGGGGCCTTTATTCGGGCCAGTTCTTCATCAACACGCTGACCTATTTCTTCATCACATGGTTCCCGGTCTATCTGGTGCAGGAACGTGGGCTCTCGGTGATAAAGGCCGGCCTGTTTGCCACGATGCCGGCGGTCTGCGGCTTTATCGGCGGGGTCTTGGGTGGGATCTGGTCGGACTGGCTGTTGCGGCGCGGCGTGTCTTTGACATGGGCGCGCAAGGTGCCGGTGGTAGCGGGGATGCTGGGGGCGCTCACGATCCTTGGCTGTAATTTCGTTCATTCGAACACGCTGGTTCTGCTGTTCATGAGCCTCGCCTTCTTTGGCAAGGGCGTGGGCGCGCTGGGCTGGGCGGTGGTGGCCGATGTGGCGCCGCGCGACAGTGCAGGGCTTTCGGGCGGTATTTTCAATATGTTCGGCAATATTTCCTCGATCACCACGCCGATCCTGATCGGCTGGATCTTGAAGGAAACAGGGTCTTTCGACCTCGTGCTGATGCTGGTGGCGGGCAGCGCTCTGGCGGCCGCGCTCTCCTACCTGTTCCTTGTCGGCAAGATCGAGCGGATCGGCGCGCAGGCGTAAAGAAACCCCCGCTCCCGGTGTTTCGGGAGCGGGGGTTTTCTCGGCGTTCCGATTATTCGGCCGCTTCGCCCATCCGGGCCAGTTGCACCCGGCTGCACGCGCTCATCACGCCCATATAGCGCTGATACTTGTCCACGCCGTAGATGAAGGGGTTGTTGCCCCCGGTCGCGCCATAGCGGATCAGCGCCTCCTTCTCGGTCGCGGCCATATGCACCGGATGGTTGGTGATCAGCACATCGACCCCCGCCGCCTTGGTGATCCCCTGCCAACGGGCCAGTGAGGCGATCTGCTGGCGTGCAGCGTCCGGCGTGCCGCCTCCGCCGGTGCCGCCCATCAGGCCCGCCATATGGCGCACGCCTTTGTCAAACACCGGAAAGACCAGCGAGAGCGTGCCCGGCGTATGGCCCGGCGTGATATAGGTTTTGATCGAAAACTCGCCCAGCGTCACGCTGTCGCCATCTTTGACCTCGATGTCGTGGCGCGGCGGCACGAGCGAGGCAAATGGCCCGCCCCCGCGCGACGGGCTTTCCATCATCCCCCAATCCGTGGCCGAGGCGACGACCCGCGCGCCATAGGTATCCTGAAGGAATTTGGCCCCGCCCCAATGGTCGCCATGGCCATGGGTGATGACGACATATTTGATGCGTTTCGGGTCCAGCCCCAGTTTCTGCATATTGGGCACAAGGATGTCACGCGCCTCGTCGGGGCTGTTGAGCGCGTCGATGACGACGATGCCCTGCGGCGTGTCGATCGCCCATGCCGAGACGGCGTTCTGGCCGATGGCATAGAGATTGTCGAAGACGCGCGTCGCGGGCACGAGGCCGTCATGCTGGACGCCAAACACCAGAGTTTTGTCGAGCGGGCTGATCAGGCAGCGCCAGTTGAAATCGGCCTCCAGATCGGCCCCGGCCAATTTGCGCGCGGCGGCCAGTTCGCGGCCCACCGCCTCGCGGTTTTCCTTGGGGTATGCGGCCTGGGCGGGATAGGCCGAGGGGGCGGCGGGATGGGGTGGCGGCATTTGCGCCATGGCCGCCGTGCCCGCGCAAAGCGTGGCGAGCAGGGCGATGGAACGGCAGGCGATCCTCTCCATAGGGTGGTCCTTTCGTTGGCCGGATGGTGCGGCGTGGGACTTGGAATGGATGCTTGGGGTATCGCGTGGGGGTGGGCGCAACCAATGTTTTGCCCGCATGATGCGATGTGCTTTCGGCATGGAGGGTCAATGTATGGGCTTGCATTGGGCGCGGACGCAGTGATAGAACCGCTATGAAGTAAAACACTGTGGCCGCGACAGGGCGTTGGCCAAAAACAAGAATGGAAAGAGGGGGTTTTAGCCATGATCTCGGTTTCTATGCGCGCGTTCTTGCTCTCAAGCATCGCTGCAAGCGTTTTCTCTCATCCCGCCATGGCGCAGGGCAGCGCGGATAGCGCCCCCGAGATTGTCGTGACGGCCGCCACCGGCACCAGCATTCGCGGTGTGGCGCCGGTGGGTGCGCCGGTCATCGGCTTGAATCAGGACGATATTCAAAAGCGCCCGGCGGCCACCACCGCTGAATTGCTGCGCGAGATTCCCTCGGTGACGGGCACGGGCGCCAATGACCAGAATTTCAGCGCTGCCAACAATGCAAACGCAAACATCACTGCGGGCAATGGCATCAACCTGCGCGGGCTGGGCACGGAATCGACGCTGACCCTGCTTAATGGCCGCCGTCTGCCGCCCGCCGGCACGCAGGCGCAATTCTTCGACCCCTCGGTTTTCCCGACCAGCGCGATCGGGCGGCTGGAAGTCATGGCCGATGGCGGCTCGGCCATTTACGGTTCGGATGCGGTGGGCGGTGTGGTCAATGTGCTGTTGCCGCGCCGCTTCACCGGGCTTGATGTCTATGTGAAGCAGGGGGTCAACGATGCGGTGCATGAAACCTCGGCGGGGGGCATGTTCGGCAAGAAGTGGAACAGCGGCAATGTCATGGTGGCCTATGAGCATGGCTATCGCTCGGCGCTGGCGGCGTCGGACCGGTCGAGCCGCTATACCGACGATCTGACCCCGTTTGGCGGCACGGATCAGCGGTTGCTGTTCGCCAATCCGGGCAATATCCTGATCAGCGGGCGGACCTATGCGCTGCCCGCCGGGCAAAATGGCACGGGCCTCACCCCGGCGCAGATCGGCGCAGCGGGCACGGCCAATCGTGAAAGCGCCTATCTCAATTCCGACGCCATTCCGGGGCAGAAGCGCGATTCGGTCATTGTTTCGCTGCGTCAGGACATCGCGCCGGGCATCACGCTGTGGACCGAGGATTACTTCGCCTATCGCTCGGTCATCCGCCGCACGGGCGCCGTTACCAGCGCGCTTTCGGTGCCCACGACCAATCCGTTCTTTGTCGCGCCGGCCGGGACCACCTTATCCAATTGCGGTACCAGTTCGGGCGTGGCCGCCGGCACCAAATGCGAAACGGTCAATTACAGCTTTTCCTCCGACTATGGCTCGCGCGTACAGAACGCCTATCAGGCAAGCTGGCAGGTGGCGGGCGGATTTGACGCCGATCTGGGGAAAGACTGGAAGCTGACGGCCTATGGCAGCTATGGTCAGGACAATGAATCGCGCACGCTCTATGCGCTCAACACCGCCGCGCTGGCGGCTGCCCTGCGCGACACCAATCCGCTGACCGCCTTCAACCCCTTTGGCGCGGGCAGCAACACCAACCCGGCCACCCTTGCCGCCATCAAGGGTTTTTCGACCATCGGCACGCAATATAAGCTGACCGACTTTGCCGCCAAGCTCGACGGTTCGGTGGTGCATCTGCCGGGTGGCGATCTCAAACTGGCCGTGGGCGGGGAATATCAGCAGCACCAGTTGCTGTCCTATACGCTGGCCAGCACCGGCACGGCCAATGTCGGCATTGCCCAGCTTTTGCCCTCGACCACGCGGCGCAACATCGCCTCGGCCTATGCCGAAGCCTTTGTGCCGCTGGTGGGGGCGGACAATGCCATGCCTTTGCTGCGCGAACTGACCGTGTCGGCAGCGGTGCGCTATGATCGCTACAGCGATTTCGGCAGCACAACCAATCCCAAATTCGCGCTCAATTACAAGCCGATGGCCGATCTGACCCTGCGCGGCAGCTATGGCACATCGTTCCGCGCGCCCACGCTTTCGGACATTGATCCCTCGACGTTGACGATTTCGTTCAACCAGTTGACGAACAATCCCTCGGGCACGGTCAACACGCTCTGGGTGCGCGGCGGCAATGACAGACTGGGGCCGGAAAAGGCGACGATCTGGTCGATGGGCTTTGATTACAAGCCTGCCTATATTGAGGGGCTGAGCCTGTCGCTGACCTATTTCAATGTGGTCTATCGCAACCGTATCGCAACGCCGGGCAATGACACGCTGGCGCTCAGCTCGGCCTCGCGCGAGGCTTTGCTCGGCTCGCTGGTGACGCGCACCCCTTCCGCCGATCTGGTGAATTATTATCAGAATCTGGCGCAATATACCGGGGTCAAGGTCGATCCCGCGACGGTGGGGGCCTTCCTCGACGGGCGCAAGGTCAATGTGGGGCAGGTGCGCACCGAGGGGCTGGAATTCATCGCCTCCTATCGCATTCCCGTCGGGCCGGGCCAGTTGCGCATCAGCGGCAGCGCCAATTACGTCATGAATTTCAAACAGGCGCTGGCCCCCAATGCGCCGCTTGTCGATCTGGCCAACACCATCAACAACCCTCTGCATTGGCGCGGGCGGGGCAGCGTGTCCTATGGGCTGGGCGGGTTTGAAGGCTCGATTTATGCCAACTATTCGGGCGGCTATACCAACAATTCCATCGCCTCGCCGGTCGATGTGCCCTCCTACACCACCTTTGACCTGAACCTGCGCCAGTCGATCAAGGGGGCAGGCGCCTTTGGGATGCGCGAGATGATCTTTACCATCAATGTGCAAAACCTGTTCGACCGCCAGCCCCCGGTGGTGCTGAACGGCGCGCTGGCCTTCGATCCGCAGGTGGCCAGCATTCTGGGCCGCTATGCCTCGGTCGGCCTGAGGGCCAAGTGGTGAGCGCGCGCTTCTGGCTGTTCGGCCCGGTGATGGCGGCCAGCGCTGTGCAGGCGGCTCCCGCCTATGACGGCATGGCCTCCTCCTCGCACTATATCCGCTCTTATGACGGCACGCGGTTGGCAGTGACCATCTATCGCCCCACCCATGGCGGAGAAACGGAAACCCGCCGTCTGCCCGTCATCGTCACCCAGGGGCGCAGCGATCTGCGTCCCGCGACCATGGCCTCGGTGCGCTATTTCGTCACCCATGGCTATGTCTGGGTGGCGCAGGACCGGCGCGGCACGGGAGCCTCGTTCGGGGTGCAAACCGGTTTCGTGAATGCCGCCGATGCGCGCGACGGCAAGGCGGTGATCGAATGGTCCGCCGCCCAGCCTTTCAGCACCGGCAAGGTGGCAACATGGGGCTGTTCCAATCAGGGGGCGTGGCAATATCTGGCGCTGAAATTCCGGCCCAAGGGGCTGGTGGCCATCGCGCCCGCCTGCTCCAGCGCGCAATTCTTTGACCACGGCATCACGCTGGGCGGCATTCCGATGCTCTCGATTGCCGATCAGCCCTATGCGGGCGAATGCAAACGGCCCGCCGGTGGCGCAAGGCCGGTCAGCGATCAGGAAGCCGCCCGCGCCCAGCCGGTGAAGGAAGAGCTGCGCCCGGTGGACGAGGACAAGGACGGCTCGTTGCTGGCGCAGGCGCGGGCCGGACAGGCCTGCGGATCGGGGCTGATGGGCCAGTATTGGCGCAATATGCCGCGCGATGGCTGGAACACTTTTGCCAAATATCGCCCAGCCATTGAGGACACGATCCTGACCAGCGCGGTCCATGCGCCGCCCAAGGGCGTGCATGTGTTGCAGGTGGGCGGATGGTATGACGCGGCGGTGGCGGGGCAACTGGAATCGCAGCGTCTGTGGGGCGGGCGGCTGGTGATGGGGCCGTGGGTTCATGGCAACCGGGCCTTGCCGGGCCTGACCCAGCCGGGCGACACGGTGGTGCCTGATGCGGAAATGCTGGCATGGTTCGATCATTATGCCAAGGGCAGGGGGACGGTGCGCAGCGAGGTGCTGTATTACACCCATAATGCGCCTGCGGGCCATGAATGGCGGCGGGTGGCCAACTGGCTGGCGATCCCCTCGCGCAAACAGGCGCTCTATCTGGGTGAGGATGGGCTCAGTACGGCGTCGTCCAAGGCGGGACCGGTGCTGCTGGACAAGCCGGAAGCCAAACTGTTCGATGGCCAATATGCCCCGCTGCGGCGACAATGGAGTGGGGATATGGCGGGTTTCAACGCCTCGGCCTCGGTGTATAGCGCCTCGGCGGCCGCCCATGATACCGAGATCACCGGAACCCCGCGCGCCCATCTCTGGATCAGCGCGGATCGGGCGGATGCCAATCTCTATGCCGTGCTGGAGGATGTCGGCCCCGATGGGCGGGCCAGCTATATCACCGATGGGCGGCTGCGCGCCTCATGGCGGGCGTTGAACAAGGCGCCGTGGGGGGCCAGCCAGCAGCTCTGGCATCGCGGCTATGCGCAGGATCTCAAACCGTTGCAGCCGGGCGTGCCGGTGGCGATGGACTTTGATTTCTTTCCGATTTCCTATGTGCTGAAATCGGGCCACCGGCTGCGTCTGTCGGTCACCGCCTCGATTGGCGAGGCCTATCAGGCGGTGGATCAGGGTAAGGTTACGCTCTACCGGGATCGCTCGTCCATCGAATTGCCCGTGGTGGCGCGCAAATGAATGGGTGGGCGGCGCTGGCCGCCCACCAACACCATCAGATCGACCCCAAGGCCCGATACAATCCGATCATCCCCAACAAGGCTCCCGCCCGCGTGGAAAGCAGGGTCTGGCGCGCGGAATAGGCGCTGCGTTGAGCATCGAGCAATTCGAGGCGGCTGTCCACGCCCGCCTGATAGCGCAGTTTCGACAGATTGACGCGCCGGTCGGCGGCATCGGCGGCGGCATCCTGCGCCTTGATCTGTGGGCCATAGGTCTGCTGGGCCGAAATGCCGTCGGCCACCTCGGCAAAGGCGGTCTGGATCGCCTTTTCATAACTGGCCACCGCGATCTCCTGCTGGGCCTTGGCTTGCGCGAGATTGCCCCGCAGCGCGGCATAGGGGAACAGCGGTAGGGATACGGCGGGCGCATAATTCCACGCCTTGTTCGCGCCGGAAAACAGGCCCGACAGACCCGGACTGACCGCGCCCAGCGCCCCGGTCAGCGACAGGCGGGGGAAGAAGGCGGCGCGCGCGGCATTCACATCGGCTTGGGCGGCGCGCAGATTATACTCCGCCTGCAGAATATCGGGTCGCCGCACCAGCAGGTCCGAGGGCAGGCCTGCGCCCAGATGATCGGGCATCGAGGCCAGCATCAGCCCGATGGGCGCGGGCAGATCTTCGGGCAAGGGCGCGCCCACGGCCAGCGACAGGGCATGGGCGGCCACTTCGCGCTCGCGCTGGCGCTGGGCAAGGTCGGCCTCGGCCTGCCGCACCAAGCCTTCGGCCTGCGCCAGATCGCTGCCGCTGGCCTGGCCCGCATCATGCAGCCGCCGCGTGAGATCGAGCGACACACGCCAGTCGGCCAGCGTCGAGGAGGTCAATTGCCATTGCTCCTGCGCCAGCCTTTCGGCCACATAGGCCTGCGCCACCGCGCCCACCACGGTCAACTCGCTGGCCCGCCGCCCGGCCTCGCTGGCCAGGTAACGGTCGAAAGCGGCGCGGCTTTGCGCGCGCAGGCGCCCGAACAGGTCGATCTCGAAACTGGTCAGCGCGATCTGGCCGCTGAACTGGTCATAGCGAAAACCGCCAAAGCCGCCGCCTGCGGTCTGCGCCCCGGTAAAGCCGCCCTGCGCCTCAAGCGTTGGCAATTGCGCCCCGCGCGCCACCGTCAAAGCCCCGCGCGCGGCCTGCGCGTTGAGCACCGCAATCCGCAAATCACGATTTTCGTTCAGCGCCAGCGCGATCAGCCTCTGCAACCGCGCATCGGCAAAGAACTCGCGCCATGTCAGCGGGGTCAGAGCCTCCGTCACCGCAAAACTCGCAGGCACAGGGGCCTTGGGCAGGGGAGCCTTTTCCGCCGCACACCCACCCAAGGCCAGTCCTTGGGCCAGCGCCAAAATCAGAACCTTACGCATCGGCTTGCTCCTGCTTCTTCTTCTTGCGCAAGCCGCCAAAGCCCAGACGCTCACTTATTCCCATGGCCACGACAAAGAACACCGGCACAAAGAAAACCGCCAGCACCGTTCCCGAAATCATGCCGCCAAACACGCCCGTGCCGATCGCCGCCTGCGTTTCTGCGCTGGCCCCGGTGGACAGCATCAGCGGCACCACGCCCAGCGTAAAGGCCAGCGAGGTCATCACGATGGGCCGTAAACGCACCCGCGCCGCCGCCATCGCGCTTTCCACCAGACCCATGCCGGAGGCGCGGTAATGGCGGGCGAATTCGACGATCAGGATCGCATTCTTGGCCGAAAGCCCGATGATGGTGATAAGGCCTACTTTAAAGAACACGTCATTGGCCATGCCCCGCATCGACACCGCCGCCACCGCCCCGATCAGCCCCAGCGGCACCACCAGCATTACCGCCAGCGGCACGGCGAAACTGTCATACATCGCCGCCAGCACCAGAAACACGGCCAGCATGGAGAGCGCCAGCAGCATCGGTGCCTGCGCGCCCGATTGCTGTTCCTGATAGGACAGGCCGGTCCATTCAATCGCGAAACCGGGCGGCAATTGCTTGGCCAGACGCTCCATCTCGGCCATGGCATCGCCGCTCGACACGCCGGGGGCGGCCATGCCCGACAGGCGCAGCGCCGGATAGCCGTTATAGCGCACCAGTTGCAGCGGGGTCTGCTGCCAGTCGGCCTTCACCACTTCGGACAGAGGCACCATCGAGCCTGCATTATTGCGCAAATTCAAACGCATCATGTCGGGCAAGTTCATGCGATAGGCTGCATCGGCCTGCACGATCACCTGCTGCATCCGCCCCGCATTGGGATAATCGCCGACATAGGCCGAACCCATCGCGGCCGAGAGCGTATCGCTGATCCGGTTGAAGGGCACGCCCAGCGCTTCGGCCTTTTGCCGGTCGATGGACAGATGGATGCTGGTGCCCGCAGGCAGGCCGTCGGGATAGACGCCCACCACCTTCTTGCTTTGCCCTGCCAATCCCAGCAACTGATATTCGGCCGCCACCAGCGCCTCATGCCCGCGTCCGGCGCGATCCTCCAACCGCATGGCAAAGCCCGAGGAATTACCAAGCTCGTCGATCGCGGGGGGCACAAGGCTCATGATGATGCCCTCCTTGATGACGCCCATCGCGGCCATCGTGCGGGCGACTTCATCCTTGACCGTGGCCCCGCCGCGCTCTCCCCAGTCCTTGAGGACGGTGAACACAATCGCCGCATTAGGCCCCGCGCCGGAAAAACCAAAGCCCAGGATCGCCTCATTGCCCTTGGTCGAGGGCCGCGTGGCGGTGTGGCGCTCCAGCACCTGCACGGCCTCGCGCGTGCGCTCGGCGGTGGCGTCGGCGGGCAATTGGAAGGCGGTCATGTAATAGCCCTGATCCTCCTCGGGCATGAAGGCGGTGGGCAGGCGCCAGAAGGCGAAGCCCAGCAGCGCCACCACCACGCCCAGCGCGACCATCGCCCGTCCGCCGCGCCGGATGATCCGCGCGACCCATCCGGCATAGCCGTTGGTCATCCGGTCGAACAGGCGATCAAAACCGGCAAAGAAGCGCGGCTTTTCGACATGGCCCTTGATTGGCTTCAGCACCGTGGCGCAAAGCGCGGGGGTGAGCGAGAGCGCCAGAATGGCCGAGATCAGGATGCTGATCGCCATCGACATGGCGAACTGGCGATAGATCACGCCCACAGAGCCGCTGGCAAAGGCCATCGGGATGAACACCGAAACCAGCACGAGCGTGATGCCGATGACTGCCCCGGTGATTTCGCTCATCGCCTTTTTGGTGGCTTCGATTGGGGAAAGCCCTTCCTCGGCCATGATGCGTTCGACGTTTTCAACCACGACAATAGCGTCGTCCACGATGATGCCGATGGCCAGCACCATGCCGAACATAGTCAGCACATTGAGCGAATAGCCCGAGAGCGACATAACCGCGATTGTGCCCAGCAGCGCGATGGGCGCGACCACGGCGGGCACCAGCGTATAGCGCATATTCTGCAAAAACAGATACATGACGAGAAAGACCAGCACCATCGCCTCGACCAGCGTATGCAGCACTTTCTCGATGGAAACCCGCACGAAGGGCGCAGTGTCGAAGGGCACCGTCCATTCCATGCCGCCCGGCATCGCGCGGCCAATTTCGGCCATGCGCGCGCGCACCGCGTCCGACACCTGCACCGCATTGGCGCCGGGCGCCAATTGTACCGCCGCCGAGGCCCCCGCGCGGCCATTCTCGCGGGTGGACATCATGTAATTCTGCTGGCCGATTTCGACCCGCGCCACATCGCCCAGCGTGACCGTGCCGCCATTGGTGTTGGCCTTGAGCACGATCTGTTCAAATTCCTGCGGATTGGTCAATTGCCCGCTGGCCGTCAGCGGCACCAGCACGCGCTGGCCCGCCACCGCCGGTTCCGCGCCCAGTGTGCCCGGCGCGATCTGGATGTTCTGCGCCGCTATGGCCGCCGTGACATCGGCCATGGCCAGATCATAGGCGACCAGCTTGGCCGGATCGACCCAGACCCGCATCGCCTTTTCCGCCGAGAAGCTCTGGACGCGGCCAACGCCGGGAATGCGCTTCAATTCATTGACGACATTTCGCGCCAGATAATCGCCCAGCGAAGCCCCGTCATAACGCCCATCGGGCGAATTGAGGCCCACCAGCAGCAGGAACCCGCTATTGGCCACCTCGACCGCCAGACCATATTGGCGCACGGTCTGGGGCAGGCGCGGCTCGATCAGCTTCAGCCGGTTCTGTACGTCCACCAGCGCCAGCTCCGGGTTGGTCCCCGGCTGGAATGTGGCGGTGATCGTGGCCGAACCCGAGGTGTCCGTGCTGGACTCGAAATAGAGCAGGCGTTTGGCGCCCGACAATTCGCGCTCGATCAATTCAACCACGCCGTCATTCATGGTCTGGGGCGTGGCGCCGGGATAGGTGGCGGTGATCGTCACCGATGGCGGGGCGACCGAGGGGAAGCGCGCCACCGGAACCGTGGGCAGGGCGATCAATCCGGCAAGCGCGATGGCAATCGCCACCACCCAGGCAAAGACCGGCCTCTGGATGAAAAATTGAGGGATCATGATGCGCGCTCCCTCAACGAGTGGCCGGTTGATGCCAGGGCAGCGCCTTGACCGGCGCGCCGGGCAGCACCCGGTCCATGCCGACCACGACCACCTTTTCGCCCGCCTTCAGACCTTTGAGAACGATGGTCGTGCCATCGACCACATCGCCCGCTTCGATCTGGCGCTCCTCGATGGCGCGGCCGTTCCAGACGTGGATGACCGCGCGGCCCGCCGCATCATGGCCCACCGCCTGTTGCGGCACGATGATCGCATGCGGCATCCGCAAACGCGGCAGCCGCGCGCGCACGAACATGCCCGGCAGCAGGCGGTTGCCCGGATTGTCCACCAGCACGCGCACCACCGCATTGCCCGTGCCCGGATCGACCGTGACATCGGAAAACAGCAGGCGGCCCTTGACGGGATGCGGCTGGCCCGAGGCGGTGATGATCTCCACCGGAGCCGCCCCCGCGCCCGCCCCTTCGGCCACGGCCGCGCGCAGCGCGTCGAGCCGCGCGGCAGGCTGGCGCACGTCGACGTAAACCTTGTCGATCTGCTGCACCGTGGCCATCGGGTTGGCGTCGGTGGTGGCGACCAGCGCGCCCTCGGTTACGGTGGCCGCGCCGATCTGGCCCGCGATGGGCGAGGTGACGCGGGCAAAGCCCAGATCGAGCCGCCGCCGGTCGAGCGCGGCGCGGGCCTGCGCCACATCGGCGGCGGCCTGATCGCGGGCCACGGTAGCATCGTCAAAGGTCTGGCGGCTGATCGCATCCACGCCCACCAGCGGTTTCAGCCGGTCCGCCTGCGTGTTGGCGCGGGCATAGGTGGCCTGCGCGCGAGACAGGGTGGCAGACGCGCTGGCCGCATCGGCGCGGAAGGGGGCCGGGTTGATCTGGAACAGCGGCTGGCCCTCGCCCACCATCGCGCCTTCGGTAAACAGGCGGCGCTGGACGATGCCGCCCACCTGCGGGCGGATCTCGGCGGTGCGGAAGGCCACCACGCGCCCCGGCAATTCGTCGGCCAGCGCGATGGCGCGATCTTGTGCGGCGGTAATCAGCACTTCGGCGGGCGGGGGCGCCATGGGCGCGCCATCGCCGCCGCAGGCGGCCAGCAGGAGGGTGGAGAGGGGAAGGGCAAGTCGGAGGTTATCGTATCGCATAATGGCCCCATGCACCTTTACCATTGCCCTTGTGTGGAGGTTTTGTGGAGATTGTGTGGAGGCATCTGGCCGCATACCAATGGGCGGTGATACATGGGGGCCATGACAGCGCTTGCCCTGATTGCCGAAGACGATGGCGATATTGCCGATATCCTGCGCGCCTATCTGGAGCGTGAGGGGTTTCGCACGGTCCACGCGGGCGACGGGCGGGTGGCGCTCGATCTGCACCGGGCGCTGCGGCCCGATATCGTGCTGCTCGACGTGGGCATGCCGCATCTCGACGGCTGGGAAGTGTTGGCACAGATCCGGCGCGAGGCTGAAACGCCGGTCATCATGATCACTGCGCTGGATCAGGATATCGACAAATTGCAGGCGCTGCGCATCGGCGCGGATGATTATGTGGTCAAACCCTTCAACCCGGTCGAGGTTGTGGCGCGGCTGCGCGCGATCCTGCGGCGTAGCGGCGGCGCGGGCGGCGGCGCGGTGCTGCGCGTGGGGCAGGTGGAAATCGACACCGAGAGCCATATGGCGCGCGTCGAGGGTCGCGAAATTCCTCTGACGCTGACTGAATTTCGCCTGCTGGTGCATATGGCGCGCAATCCGCAGCGGGTGTTTTCGCGCGGCGATCTGGTCGATGCCTGCCTGCCCGGATCGGAAGCATTGGACCGCACGGTGGACAGCCATATCAGCAAACTGCGCCGTAAGCTGGAGGAGGCCGGGGTTTCGGGTATGCCGGCGGGCGTGCGCGGGGTCGGCTATCGCTTGGGATCGGGGGCGTGAAGGTGCGTTTTGACATTTCGCGCCATCTGACGCTGGCCATGGCGACAGTGGCGATTGCCACGGTGCTGTTCTCCTTCATCGTCTTTTACATCGTCTACACAATCGCCGTCTGGTGCGCGCCCAAACTGTTTCCGCCCGGCTTTTCGGCCATGCCCAATGGCTGGGATCTGGTCATCATGGGGGTGGTGACATGCATGGGCATCGGGCTTGGCGCGTGGATCGCAGCGGGCATGGCGCGCCATATCGTCGAACCGATGCATGCCGTTGGCCGCGCCGCGCGCGCGATTGCCGACGGCGATCTGACGGCCCGCGCTGCGCCGGAAATCGAGGCGGCGGGCGAGACGGCAACGCTGGTCGAGGACTTTAACGCGATGGCCGGGCGGCTGGAAAAAGCGGCGCATGACGCGATCAGTTGGAACGCGCAGATCGCCCATGAATTGCGCACGCCGCTCACCATTCTGAAGGGGCGGTTGCAGGGCGTGTCGGACGGTGTGTTTGTCATGGACGACATGCTGCTGCGCGGATTGCTGACGCAGGTCGATGGGCTGGCGCGGCTGGTCGAGGATCTGCGCTGCGTCAGCCTGGCCGACATCGGGCGGCTGGAACTGCAGGTTGGCGAGGTGGACCTGCGCTTGGGCCTTGAGGAATGGGCCGCGATGATGGCGCCCACGGTCGAGCGGGCGGGCTTCAGCCTGAGCGTCGAAAGTGCGCCGATCCGGGCAAGGGTGGATATGGCGCGCTTGCGTCAGGCGCTGCTGGCCCTGGTGGATAATGCGCTGCATTACGCCACCCCTTGCGCCTTGCGGCTGGTGGTGCGGCATCAGGAGCGGGGCGTGGCGATCCATCTGATCGATCATGGCCCCGGCGTGCCCCTCGATCAGCAGGCCGATCTGTTCCGCGTCTTTACCCGGGGCGCAGCCGCGCGCGAGGTTCATCGCACCGGATCGGGCCTCGGCCTTGCCGTGGTGCAGGCGATTGCCCATGCCCATGGCGGCGCGGCGCATTATCGCTGGCAGGATGGGCATTCGCATTTCATCGTCACACTGGGCGCCTGAAAATCCCCTAACGGAAAATAATTTGCCTCTGGCGCGAAGGATTTTGCGCGCCCATGTCTCTTATGCGGCCAAAGGGGGAAAACCCCGGCGACAGGGGGAGGGTGTGACGCAGGGCGAGGTGATCAACGCATTGGCGCGCAGGCGCATGCTGGCGGCATGGATGGCACGCGAAATCGTGCCGCATGAGGCCGGAATGCGGGCATGGCTGGCCCGTGCGCGGGTGTCGGCAGAGGATATTGATGAGCTTATGCAGGAAGCCTATTGCCAGATCGTTTCGCTGCCCAGTGTGGACCATATCACCGCGCCGCGTGCCTATTTCATGGCCAGCCTGCGCCACATGATGCTGCGCCGGATCAAACGGGCGCAGGTCGTGGTGCTGGACGCGATTGGCGAGATCGAGAACTGGCGCGACGAGAACATCATTTCACCCGAGGATGAGGCGGGCAGCCGGATCACGTGTCAGCGGGTGATGGCGATCATCGCCACCTTGCCCGAACGGTGCCGCCGCGTGGTGGAATTGCGCAAGATCGAAGGGTGGTCGCAAAAGGATATCGCGGCCCATCTGGGCATGAGCGAGAAGGCGGTGGAAAAGCAGGTCTGGGTGGGCGTGCGCGCCATCCGCGCCGCATGGGCCAATGCCGAGGCACAGAGCGCCCAGCGCATGGATCAGACCGAATTTAGCGCGGGGCGTGGCCGATGAATCCGGCGCTGGAGCATGACCACGATATGGCCGCCCGCTTTGTCGCGCGGATGGATGGCGAGAGCTGGAGCGAGGCCGATGAGGCCGAATTGCAGCTCTGGCTGGACGGCGGCGCGGGGCGCGAGGGCCTGTTGCTTCAGATCCATGCAGCATGGGTAGCGGCAACGCCGGTGGCGCAGGAGGAAGTTGTCGAGGAAGCCCCGGCGGCCCCTGCTTTCTGGCGGCGGCGCGGTTTTTTGGGGGCGATGGCGGCCTCGGTCGCGGCGGTGGTGGGGGCAGGGCGCTGGCTCGACGCGCGCAGCAGTTTTGCCACGCGCGTGGGCGAGATTCGCCGCGTGCCGCTGGCCGATGGCAGTGTGATGACGATCAATTCGGGCTCCGAGCTGACCGTGCGCATGGCGAAGAGCAGCCGCGAGATCGAGATCGCCCAGGGCGAGGCATGGTTCGATGTGGCCAAGGATGCCGCGCGGCCGTTTACCGTGGCGGCGGGCAAGGTGCGCGCCCGCGCGGTCGGCACCGCCTTTTCGGTGCGGCGGCGCGAGACGGGGGTCGAGGTGCTGGTGACTGAGGGCGTGGTGGAAAGCTGGTCCGAGGAGGATGAGAGCCTGCGCCTGCGTCTTGTGGCGGGTGAGCGGGCTTTGCTGAGCGATACCGCCGTGGTTCATCATGAAAGCGACCGGGCATCAGCGGTGGATCGCTCGCTGGCGTGGCGCAGCGGGATGATTGATCTGAACGGCACCAGCCTGAGCGAGGCAGCGGATGAGTTTAACCGCTATAATCAGCGACAGATCATCATCGCGGACTCTGCTGTGGCCGATGAGCAGTTCGACGGATTGTTTCGCATCAATGATCCGCAAGGTTTTGCCGAGGCGGTCAAGGCCAGTTTGAATGTGGGGATCGATGAGAGCGATCCGCGCGTGATCCGTTTGGTGAAATCGAAATAATGAATGGAGAGTGAATTTTTTGGCGAAGGATTTTTATTCGCCATGTCTCTTTAAGGCTGCTGACAAAAGCGAGCCATGAAGGCGGGATATTCGGGAGGGATTGATGATGCATTCCACTATGCGTGGAGTTTTTCTTGCGTCGAGCGCGATGGTGGTGCTGGCCGCGATGCCGGCCCATGCTGCGGGCCAGACGCGCCAGTTCGCCATCGAGGCGCAATCGGCCACCACGGCCATCGGAGCGCTGGGCCATCAGGGTGACGTTCAGATCATCGCCCCGCGCAAATTCACGCAAAGCGTGCGCACCAATGCCGTGCGCGGCGATATGACGGTGGACGAGGCGCTGGGACGGATGCTGGCGGGCACCGGATTGGTGGCGCAGCAGATCGGGCCTCATTCCTACGCGATCACCGCCCGCCCGGTTTCGGTCAGTTCGGGGCCTGCGCTGCAACCGGTGCGCGCGGTATCAGTCCACCCGGGGCCTGCGCTGATGACCGGCGAGCGCACCGCCATGGCCGAGACCGCGCCGATGGCGGCCGAGCCTTTGTCCGCGCCTGATGAGGCGCCCGCCGCCGACATTATCGTCAAAGGCTTTCGCCGCACGCTGATGAAGGCGCAGGACATCAAGCGCTCGGCGGTGAACCTGACCGAGAGCATTGTGGCCGAGGATATGGCCAAGATGCCCGACCTCAACCTGTCGGAATCGATCCAGCGCCTGCCGGGCGTGGCCATCACTCGCGAGGGCGGCGAGGGGCGCAACATCACCCTGCGCGGCTTTTCGCCCGATTTCACCCGCACGACCCTGAACGGCATGGAGGTGCCCGCCAGCTCTGACGGGCTGGATTCGGGCGGGTTTACGCTGAACGCCGGGCGCGCCTTCGACTTCCACGTCTTCGCTTCGGAATTGTTCAACCGGATCGATGTCAGCAAGACACAGCGCGCCTCGATCGAGGAGGGCGGGATTGCCGGGACGGTCGATCTCTATTCGGCCAAGCCTTTCGATTTCAAAGGTTTTCACTTTGTCGCCAGTGGTCAGGGCGGCTATAATACGATGACCCGCCAGATCGACCCGCGCATGACGGTGATGGTGTCGAACACCTTTGCCGATGACCGGATCGGCGTGCTGGTTTCGGCGGCCTATTCCAAGCGGACCGTCTATCAGGAAGGCTTTTCCAGCGTGCGCTGGACATCGCCCTATATCAACGGCGACAGTTGGGCCAACAGCAACCCCACCGTCACCGGCACACCCGCCCCATGCGGCGCGGCCAAGGCCACCGATTGCCTTTGGGCGCCGCGCCTGCCGCGTGCGGATTTCTTCGGCAACGACCAAAAGCGTTTGGGCATCACCGGATCGCTGCAATTCAAGCCGACCGACCGGATGCTGATCAGCTTTGATGTGCTTTATTCGCAGCTCGACAATGATCGCTACAGCTATAATTCAATGGAATGGCTGCTGACCCATGGCACGCCGGGCAATTTCGTGGGCCAGACGCCTCTGTCCTTCACCGTCGCGCCCGATGGCAAGCAACTGGTGGCCGCATCCTTCAATGATGTGACCTCATGGTATGAAAGCCGTCACCAGACCTCGCTGTCGAAATTCCAGCAATACGTACTGTCGGGCGACTATCGCTTTTCCGACAAGCTGAAGTTTGACGCCATGGCAGGGACCGCGCGCGATGCGGCGGATCGTACCGAATTGCGCTTCTATGCGCGTTCGACCCCGCATTATTATTCCTATGATTACACCGCCAACCCGGACGTGGCAAAGGTCAGCTACGGCAGCTATGACCCCAATAACACTGCAAATTATATCAATGCTTTGACGGCGGCAAACCGGCTCAACAATGTGGTGAAGGACAATTTCACCAGCAAGGCCAACCTGACCTATACCGACAACAAGTTCAACGCCAAGATCGGCGTGGCCTTCAACCGTCGCATGGTGCGCTACAGCGAGGCACAGGGCGATCTGCCCAGCTTTGCCCCGTCCTCCTATATGGAGGCCTTCCCGATCGGCCATTTCGGCGATGGCGTGGTGTCGGGCGGGCTGCCCACCTTTGCGGTGATGAATTTCGACGCCATTGCGCGCTCGGGCCTGATTTCCTCCAACTATACCGACAATACCGGCGCGGGCTGGACCGTGATCGAAAAGACCATGGGCGGTTATGGTGAAGTGAACGGTGAGTTTGACATTGCCGGGATGACGCTGCGCGCCAATGCGGGCGCGCGTTATGTGCGCACCGATCTGACCTCGCGCGCGGTCATTGCCGGGTCGCCGGTTCAGGTCGAGCGTTCCTATGGCAACTTCCTGCCCGCGGCCAATCTGGTGCTGAACATCACGCCCGATTTTCTTGCGCGCTTTTCCTATGCCCGTTCGATGACGCGGCCGGGCCTGTCCTCACTCAATATCGCCAGCCCGACCTTTGAATATACCACGCGCACGGTGGGCAATCTGGGCAATCCGGAATTGAAGCCCTATCAATCCAATGACTTCGACGTCAATTTCGAATGGTATTTCGGCAAGGGCGGGTTGATCGCGGTGGGCGCGTTCAAGAAGGACATCGTCACCTCGCTGACCAATTCGGTGGTGACCAAGGCGGTGCCGCAGGAATTCTGGGCCGCGATCTATGCCGATCCGCGTTACAGCGCGTCCTATCAGGCCGATCCGGCCAAGGTGCCCTATACGTTCTATACTACGGTCAATGCGCCGGGGGGCAACAGCGTGAAGGGGCTGGAAGTCACGCTCAACGTGCCTTTCACCTTCCTCAAGGGCTGGTGGTCGAATTTCGGCGTGGCCTCGAACTATACTTATGTATCGGCGCGGGATTCGACGGGGCTTTCGCCCAATTCGTATAATTTCACCGGCTATTATGACACCGGTAAACTTGGCGTTCGTCTCTCGATCAACAAGCGTGACGATTATCTGCTGAGCCAGCCGGGCGGCAACGGCCATGTGCAGGAGCGCAAATATGGGCCCACGCAGGTGGACTTCTCGGCCTATTACAACCTGACCAAGCGGCTGAGCCTGAATGTTCAGGGCATCAACATCACCAACGAAAAAGAGCGCATTTACGGTACCGGCGACGGCACCCAATATCTGACGCGGGAATACAGCAAGACCGGCGCGCAGTGGTTTGTCGGCGCGCGCTATCAGTTCTGAACTTTTTGTCCGGATATGACTCCCAAATACTCCCATATCCGGGCATCAAAGGGGACCGCCGGCGCGCGTTGCGTCGGCGGTCCCCGCTTTCATGAGCAGCATCAGGAGAAGTCTGTTGCGTTTTGACACCGGTTTCCTTCTGCTGGCCTGCGCGGCTTTCGCCTCGCCCATTCAGGCGCATGAGGTCGATGAAAGCTACAGCATCGCTCGCCGCTTTGCCCAATATGGCGCGCAATATCCCGGCGTCGCTTGGCCCGCGATCCAGCCGCAAACCGGGCAGCAGATCCTGCCCGACCGCGTGTATAAGACGATGGGCGAGCGCGATCTGCTGATCGACATTTTCCGCCCGGCCAAGTTCCGTTCGCGCGGGATCGGCATCGTGCTGGTCCATGGCGGCGCATGGCGTTCGGGCGCGCGCAGCCATTTTTACCCCATCGCCAATCTGTTGGTCCAACGCGGGCTTACGGTGTTCATACCCCAATACCGCCTCTCGCCCGAGGCGCCCTATCCGGCGGGCGCACAGGATATTCACGATGCGATGATCTGGGCGCAGGATCATGCCAAAGACTATGGTCTGCGGCCCGACCGCATCGCGCTGGGTGGGGCCTCGTCGGGTGGGCAACTGGCCTCGCTGGTGGCCTATGGCGATGGGATGTTCGGGGCGGGAGGGCACCCTCACGCGCTGATCGACATGGACGGCGTGCTGGATTTCACCACGCCCGAGGCACTGAAATATGAAAATGCCGCCGGGGCCGGGTCCTCGGCTGCCAAATGGCTGGGCGGATCGTTTGAACAGGCCCCTGACCGCTGGCGCGAGGCGAGCGCGGCATCCCATGTCGGCCCCCATTCGCCGCCCACGCTGATCATCAGCAGCGGCAACCCGCGTTTTACCGCCGGCAAGGACAAGGTGCTGGCCGAACTGGCACGGCATAAGATCCCCGCCCAATGGTACGCCTTCCCCAAGGCGCCGCATGATATCTGGTTCTTTGATCCTTACCTGACCACCACCGCCGACCAAATCGCCGCCTTCCTGCAATCGCTGTCCCAACGTTGAAAGATATGCCGATGCTTGCTCCGCTTCTGCTCGCCGCCATGGCCGCCCCGACGCAATATGAAGTGCGGCCCACCTGCGGCGCGACCCCTGCACCCTGCTATACACGCATCCAATCCGCCCTGGACGCCGCCGCGCGCGATAAGAGCGAGCGCTGGATCACCATCCGCGTGGCGCCGGGCGATTATCATGAAAAGCCGGTGATCGCCCGGCCCCGCTTGGCGTTGATCGGTACGGACAGGGCCAAGACCCGCATCCACTTCGGCGCGGTGGCGCAAACGGCCAAGGATTACCACCGCAACGGTTGGGGGACGCCTGGTTCGGCCACGCTGACCATTGATGCCGACGAGGTTGAGGTGCGCGGTATCACCATTGAAAACACTTATGACTATCTGGCCAATGATCGCATTGCCTATGGCGATCCGGCGCGCATCGGCAATCCGCAGGCCGCCGCCGTCCTGTTCGACATCCATGCCGACCGGGTCCTGATGCGCGGCGTGGCGATGTTGGGCTATCAGGACACAGTTTTCACCAATGGCGGGCGGGCGCTGGTGCAGGACAGTCTGATCGCGGGCAATATCGACTTTATTTTCGGCAATGGCCAGATGCTGATCGAACATAGCGAGATCCGCAGCCGCCCCCGCGCCCAGCCGCCTGGCCCTGATGGGTTCCAGTCCTATGTCGCCGCTCCCTCGACGCCCTTGTCGCAGACCACGGGCATTGTGTTCTATGCCTCGCGCCTGACCCGCGAGGCGGGCGTTCCCGATGGCGCGGTGGCGCTGGGGCGGCCATGGCATCCCACCACGCGCTTTGCCGATGGGCGCTATGCCGATCCCTCGGCGGTGGGCATGGCGCTTTACATTGACTGCGTGATGGATCGCCATATCCATGCCGAGCGCTGGACCACGATGAACGGCACCTCGCGCGATGGGGCCATGGCCACGGTGTTCCGCCCGCAGGATTCGCGCTTTGGCGAGGTGGGTTCGCGTGGCCCCGGCGCGCAAGGCAAGGGCGTGGCCATCGCATGGAAAAACGAGCGGACCTATGCCCAGATCCGCTCGCAATTCCTATCCGGCTGGACGCTTACTGGCAAGTAAAGGCGCTCGCCTTTTCGCTGTCCTGACCCGTGCGATGGGGCCGCGCGGGGAAGGGGCAGAGCAGCCGTTCACGGCCCGGCCATGGGGTTTCGGGTCCGGCCGTGGCGGTGATCGCGCCGGGCTTCACACCCTTTTCGCGCCATGCGACGAGCGCCGAGAAAATGTCGAAGCGATCAGTTGCCGGGCCGCCGCGCCCGTGGTTCATCCCCGGCACGGCGTAGAATTGCACGAAGCGACCCGCCTTGCCCTTCTCCCGCTTGTTCACCCTATCGAGCCAGCGCATCGTATCCAGCACCGAAAACACCGGATCGCTGACGCCGTGGAACAGGATGATCTTGCCGCCGCGCTTGGTAAACGGATCAAGGTTGGTGGCATCGGCATGCATGAAATCGACCGGGGCTTCGTTCAGCGCGCCCCACTTCACATGGGCTGCGGCATAGGCCTCGTCGATATTCGCGCTCAAGGCATAGCGGGTGAGCGAAGTCACATCATCGGCCACATCGAGCGGGGGCGAGCGGAACACCGCCGAATTGGACGGCGCGCCAAGGCGCAGCAGCGCGCCATTGTTCACATCCGAGGCGTAGCCGCCCATCTTCCAGATCCGCCAGCCCTGCGTCACGCCTTGCGCGGTTTTGGCCCCGATCCCGGCGTCCCATGCCCAATCGGAATAGACCGGCGTGCCGTCCTTGGTCAGCGGGCCGCCCATCACGCGGCGCATCGCGGCAATCTGCATCGGCAAGAGACAGGCGGCGGTCTTGGCGGCCATATTGTCGCTTTTGCAGGCGATCTTCATCATTTCGGGCATCACGCGCTCGGTGGTACAGGCGGTGAAATGCTCGATCATCCCGTCCTTCGTGCCGTCCAGCGCGTCGCAGGCATTGAGGATCGCGCCCTGCGCCAACAGGATGTCCTCATCGCTCATCGCCTTGTTGACCAGCGGCAGGCCATCCGCGCCGATCTGGCCCATGGCCTTGGCCACCGCGCCAAACGCCTGCCCATCCCACAATTGCGCGATCGAAGCATGGGCCAGATGGAACCCCGGATAGCCGATCAGCGCGGCGTCAAATTCGCCCGGAAAGCGCTGGACCGCCATCATCGCTTCTTGCCCGCCCTTGGACCCGCCGACGAAATAGGTGAAGGCCGCCGCCCGGCCATAATAGGCGCGGATCAGCGCCTTGCCCGCGCGCGCCACCGGGCCGATATAGCCAAAGCCGTAGTTGTGGCGGGCGATGGCGTCATGGCCGAAAGTCACCACACCTTGCCGCGCGGGATCATTGTTTACCGCATTATCATGGCCCGAATCCGATGACACCACCGCATAGCCTTTGGACAGAGCCGTCACGCCGGGCTGGCTGGAAAATCCGCCGTTGGCATCGCCCAGAAAGCCATCCGATCCGCCGCCGCCCTGAAACACAAACCGCCCGTTCCAGTCCGTGGGCAGGCGCAGGTGAAACTTGATCGCATAGGTCTGGCCATTGGCGCCCTGCCGCTCCTGCATCTTGCCGATGATCTCGCAGTGCGCCGGCATGGCGGCGGCAGGCGGCATCGGGCCATTGCCGCGCGCTTCTGCCGGACTGGCCTCGCGCAGGGTGGCCAGCGTGATCACGCTCGAACGGTCGGGCATCGCCGCCTTGGCCAGCGCCGCGCAATCGGTGGCCGCATTGTTGGCCGCGTGGGCTACGCCGCTGCTTCCCGCAAACAGGATGGCCAGCGCGAGGGCATGGTGGGTGGTGGGCAAATTCATGACCGATCCTCTCTTATGCGTTGCGTCTTTTTGCGTTGTGGGGTGAATTATGCAGAATAACATAGCATGCGCCAGCGCGGTTTTGTATCGCATGGCACACAAGCGCCCCGAAAGGCGCCATTGGGGGCCTGATGGACAATCCTTTAAGCAATTTTCCCGGCTATTTGCTGCGCCGAGCCTCCAAAAGCCGGATGGTTCAGCTCTCGCAACATCTCGAACCGCTGGGCGTGGGCATATCGGAGGGTTCGATCCTCGTGCTGGTCGGCCGTAATCCCGGGATCTCGCAGGCCGAATGCGGGCGGATGCTCTCGATAAAGCGGCCCAACCTCAACCCGATCATCCGCCGCTTCATCGACCGTGATCTGATCGTCAGCACCAAGGGGCAGGGGCGCATCCAATGCCTGACTCTGAGCGAGAGCGGCAAGGCGCTGGTCGAGCGGATCATGGCCGAATTTGAAGCGCAGGAGGCGCGCATCTATGAGGCGGTGCCCGAACATCTGCGCGATGAACTGGTGCCTTTGCTGCGCGCCCTCTGGTGCCCTGAATAAGTTCCCCGGCAGGCCGCCTGACCTGCCGGGAATACCCATGATCAGAACTTCTTGGTCACGCGCACGCCATATTCGCGCGGCGCGCCATAGAGTTCGTTGCGCCCGCTCTGGCCCGCCACATAGAACTTGTTCGCCAGATTGGTGCCGTAGATTTCACCCTTCCAGGTGCCCTTGTCCAGCGTGATGCTGCCCTGCCACAGGCCGCGCGCATTGATGAGGTCGGTGCCGGTCTGATAGGTGGGATAGGCCCATTGCGAACCGATATAGGAGTAGCCGATGCGCGGGGTGACGACCACATCATCGCCCACCTCGATGCGATAGGATGCCGCCAGGTTCCAAGTCCACTTCGGGCTGTAAAGGTTCGAACCGCCGCTGGTGGTCACGCTGGTGCCGGTATAGTCGAAACAGCGCGCCGAATTGCTGCCGTTGCACTGGGGGAAGCCGTTGGAGGCGGCGGGCACCAGCCACTTGTTGATCAGCGTAAAGCCCGAAAGGCTGCTGTCGACATAGGACAGGCCGCCGTCGATCGAGAGGGCATTGACCTTGGCCTGGAAGCTGGCCTCAAAGCCCTTGATTTCCGAATTGGCCAGATTGACCACGCCGTTCTGACCCGACACCGGATTGGTCACGTCCATCTGGAAGTTGTTATACTTCATATAGAACGCGCCGATCTGCGTGCGCAGGTGACGGTTGAACAGGGTGGATTTCCAGCCCGCTTCGTAATCCATCACAGTTTCGGGGGCAAAGGTACCGGTGGGCGGGTTGATGCCGCCGTTCTTGTAACCGCGCGCGACAAAGGCATAGATCAGATTGTCGGCGTCGGGCTTGTAGTTCAGCGCGATCTTGCCCGTGGCGCGGCCGTCGCTTTCATGGCCGGTCTGGGGGGCAAGGACGGTGGCGCCTACCGGCGGATCGCCGATGATCATGGCCATCGTGCTGCCCGCCGCCGCGCTGTAAACCGCGTTCGAGCCGGTCACTTCAAAGCGCGAATAGCGCAGGCCCGCATCCACCGAGAGCTTGTCGGTCAGCTGATAGGTCGCCTGACCAAAGGCGCCCAGCAGCAGCTTGCTGGTGTTGGGATGGGGCAGCGTGGTGAAATTGCCGCCGCTGCTGTTCCAGTTGCGCAGGTCCACCTTGTTGCGCTGGGCATAGCCGCCGATGACATATTTGAACTTGCCCGTATCGGGCGAGATGATGTTGATTTCCTGACTGTAAACGCGCTCGCGCACATTGTTGCCGCCCGCCAGCAGGCTGATCGAGGTGGCGTCGGTGTCGCTCACGGCGGCCAGACGCTTGTTCTGATAGGCGGTGAGTGAGCGCAGCGTCAGGCCACCGGCAAACTCATACTTCAACTCCAGCACCGTGGCAAAAGAGCGCTCGAAATTCGAGACCGGCGTGTTGAAGCTGACCGTGAAGGGCGTGTTGGTGCGGCCCGCCACGGCGGAATTGTTGGTGAGGCTGGTGTTGATCGGCTGCAGGGCAAAGCCGCCGGTCTTGCGCTGGGTTGCCTCGACCTTCACATTGGCCTGAAACCCGCCCGACTTGTAAAGCGCCTGAATGCGCCCGTCGATTTCAGCAAGGCGTTCGGGCTGGTTGTTCGCCGGGCCGACATCCTTGAACCAGGCGTCATGCTGGTTGAACAGGCCCGATGCGCGCACGGCAAACTTCTCGCCAAACGGCAGGTTGATCGCGCCATTCACGCCGACATTGTTGTAATTGCCGTAATTGCCCGAAACATAGCCGCTGGTTTCGCCCAGCTTGGGGCGCTGGGTGGTCAGGTAAATCGCGCCGCCGGTAGAATTGGCGCCCGACAGCGTGCCCTGCGGGCCGCGCAGCACTTCGGCGCCGGCCATGTCATAAAACTGGCCGTTCGACACGATGGGGGGCTGGAACACGCCGTCAATATAGGTGGCCACGCCATTGGTCACCTGGGGCGAACCCGAGGCCAGACCGATGCCGCGAATGTTGAACGAGTCAGTCACGCCCGAGCGCGAGATCGTCAGGCCCGGCGCGGCGGTCTGAAGGTCAATCGCGCGGGTGATCTTCTTGTCCACCAGCGCATCGCCCGAAAGAGCGGTCACCGCAATATTGACGTTCTGAACGTTTTCGCGGCGGCGCTGCGCGGTGACGACAATGTCCTTGTCAGGATTTTCGGCGCCTGCCGGCTGGTCTGCGGCAAAGGCGGGCGTGGCGGCCAGCAAAGCGGAGGCGAGCCACGGGGCGACGCGGTTGATCTTCATATGTCCTCTCCAGGTTCCCGGCGCGTTTGGGCGCCTCATGAGTTATGTTGTATAACATTACAGTTTCGCCGCAACCGTGCGATGGTATCACTCGCTATGATAGGTGTGCGGATGTGCCTTTTACGCCACAGTCGATAAAAGGCCGATTGATTGGCAAAATGGCATGATCGGTCTAATCTATACCCATGTCACGCACCCCCAGCCTTTCCAGCCTCCGCCTCTTCCTCCAGGTCGCCCGCTCGCTCAGTTTCAGCGAGACCGCGCGCATGGCCAACCTCTCGCAGCCCGCGCTCAGCCGCACGATCAAGCTGCTGGAGGAGGATCTGGGCGTGCGCCTGTTCGACCGCAATTCGCGCAATGTGCGCCTCTCCAGCGCCGGGGCGGCCCTATTGCCCACGGTCGAGCGCCTGACCGGCGATTTCGATCAGGCGTTCCGCGAATTGAAGCAGACCTTTGAAGGACAGAGGGGGCGCGTGGTGGTGGGCGCTTTGCCATCGGTGGCGGCGAACCTGTTGCCCCGCGTCATCGCGCGCTTTCGCCAGAGCCACCCCCATGTCGAGATCATCCTCCGCGAGAATCTCACCTCTGGCCTGTATCAGAGCCTTCAGGACCGGATGATCGACTTTGCCATTTCCATCGAGCCCAATGCTCAGGCCGAGATCGACTTTATGCCGATGCTGGAGGATGCCTGCGTGCTGGTGTGCCACGCGCGCGATGCGGGGGCGATTCCCGATCCCGCGCCATGGTCTGTGTTCCGCGACATGCCCTTTATCGGCATGGAGCCGCGCAGCAGCGTGCGCATGCTGACCGACGCTGCCTTTGCCCGCGCCGATATTGTCACGCCTGCGCTGTTTGAATGTTCGCAACTGGCCACGGTGGGCGGGTTGATCGCGGCGGGGCTGGGCATTTCACTTTTGCCGCAATCGACGCTGCCCTTGCTGACCAATAATGCCGACATCGCATGGCGCGCGATGCAGCCGCCGCTGGCCTCGCGCCGGATCGGCGTGTCGCGCATGGTGGGGCGCACGCTGTCTCCGGCGGCGCAGGCCTTTCTCGATGAATTGATGCGTCTGGATTATGGAAAGATAGAATAAGTCGAATTGTTGCATCAATACAATTGCGGCATGGTGGCGCGGCAAAATAATTCAAAGGCGAGAGGATCATGCTTGAAACCGTGGCTGCGGCCACCATTCTGGGCCTGCTGGCCGCGATCCTGTCGCAACGTGTCTCGCCGCTGGTCGCGCTGATTCTGGCGCCGGTGCTGGGCGCTCTGGCGATTGGCGCGGGCGTGCATATACCCGCCTATATGATCGCGGGCATCACGCGGATCGCGCCGGTGGCGGGCATGTTCGTCTTTGCCATCCTGTTCTTCGGCCTGCTGGGCGATGCGGGCGTGCTAAAACCGCTGGTCTCGGGCGTGCTGCGCGCGGTGGGCAAAGACCCTAAGCGGATCACGGTGGGCACGGCCCTGCTGGCGCTGGTGATCCATCTCGATGGTTCGGGGGCGGTGTGTTTCCTCATCACCATTCCGGCGCTGCGGCCGCTGTATGACGAATTGGGCATGGACCGGCGCGTGCTGGCCTGCACCGCCTCGATGGCGGCGGGGGTCAATTTCCTCCCATGGACCGGGCCGACCATCCGCGCCGGATCGGCGCTGAAACTGCCGGTGAGTACGATTTTCACGCCGATGATCGGGGTGCAACTGGCAGGGCTGGCCTTCGTCTTTGCCGTCGCATGGTGGCTGGGCCTGCGCGAGGAGCGCCGCCTTGGCCTGACGCCTGCGCGCGCTTCTGCCCCGGTCGATCCGGTGCCTTTGCCGCGCTTCTTCTGGATCAACACCCTGCTGGCGCTGATCGTGGTGGGGGTGATGGTTTCGGGCAAGGTCGAGCCGGTGGTGGTCTTCATGATCGGCACGGCGCTGGTGCTGCTGCTGAACTTTCCCGCCCCCGTGATCCAGCGCGAACGGATCGAATCCCACGCGGGCGCTGCACTGCAAATGGTGGGCGTGCTGATGGCGGCGGGCGTGTTCACCGGCATCATGAATGAAAGCGGGATGATAAAGGCCATCGCCAGCGCGGCCGCAGGCCATATGCCTGCCGCGCTGGGGCCGCATCTGCCCCCGGTGGTGGCGGTGCTGTCCATGCCGCTCAGCCTGATTTTCGACCCCGACAGTTTCTATTTTGGCGTCCTGCCCGTGCTGGCCGAGGTCGCCAGCCATTTCGGCCTGCCCCCGGTGCAGGTCGCGCAGGCCGCGCTGCTGGGCCAGATGACCACCGGTTTCCCGGTCAGCCCGCTGACGCCTGCCACCTTCCTTGTTGCCGGCCTGTCGGGGGTCGAACTGGCCGCGCATCAACGCTTTGCCATTCCATGGCTGTTTGCCGCCTCGCTGGTGATGACAGTCGCCGCGCTTGTTCTGGGAGTTTTCAGCCTGTGACCCGTTCGACCTTGCGCATTGGCGCCGGCGCCGGATTTTCGGGGGATCGCATCGAACCTGCGCTCGATCTGATCGAGCATGGGGATCTTGATTACCTCGCCTTTGAATGCCTTGCCGAACGCACCATCGGTCTGGCGCAGGCCGCGCGCGCAGCTGATCCTCAGGCCGGTTTCGACCCTTTGCTTGAAGCGCGGATGCGCCGCGCCCTGCCGCTGGCCGCGCCGCGCGGGGTGCGGATCGTGACCAATATGGGCGCGGCCAACACTTTGGGCGCGGCGCGAAAAGTAACTGAAATTGCGCGAGAACTTGGCCTATCCGGCTATCGCACTGCGGCGGTGACGGGCGATGATGTGCTCGATCTGGTGCTGGCGGGCGACTATCCGCTGATTGACCGCCCCGGCACCAGCCGCGATCTGGGCGGTGCCATCGTCTCGGCCAATGCCTATCTGGGTGCGCAGGGCATCGTCATGGCGCTGGAGCAGGGGGCCGATACGGTGATCACCGGGCGGGTCTGCGATCCGGCGCTGTTTCTGGGGCCGCTGGCGCATGAACTGGGCTGGTCGTTCGACGATCACGCGATGATGGGGCAGGGCACGGTGATCGGCCATCTGCTCGAATGCGCTGGGCAGGTGTGCGGCGGCTATTTCGCCGATCCGGGGGTCAAGGACGTGCCTGATTTGGCCCGCCTGGGCTTTCCCTATGCCGATGTGGCCCGCGATGGCGGCGCGGTTCTGGGCAAGCTGGCAGGTAGCGGGGGGCGGATCGACACGGCCACGGTCAAGGAGCAATTGCTCTATGAAATCCTCGACCCCGCCGCCTATTTGCAGGCCGATGTCAGCGCGGATTTCCGCCATGTGCGGATTGAACAGACGGGCCCTGACCGGGTGCGCGTATCGGGCGGCATGGGCCGCGCGGCGCCTGACAAACTCAAAGTCTCCATCGCCTATCACGACGGCTATGTGGGTGAGGGGCAGATTTCCTATGCCGGTCCCGGCGCGGCGGCACGCGGTCGTCTGGCCATCGAGATTATCCGCGAACGCCTGAAGATCATCGGGGCGCAGGTCGAGGAATTGCGTTGCGATTTGATCGGCATGGATGCGGTGGATCGGCGCGGGGCCGGGGGCGAACCGGCCGAGGTGCGCGTGCGCATCGCCGCGCGCGCGTCTTGCGCCAACAGTGCCCATGCCATCGGGGCCGAGGTCGAGGCGCTCTACACCAACGGCCCGATGGGCGGGGGCGGCGTTACGCGATCGGTGCGTCAGGTGCTGGCGGTGGCCTCGACGCTGATCGCGCGCGAACTGGTCCAGCCGCGCGTCCATCTGGAGATTGCCTGATATGGCCGAAATTCTGCGCGACATTGCCCATGTGCGCACGGGCGACAAGGGCGATATTTCGCAAATCGCCATCTTTGCCCTGCGCGATGCGGATTATCCCCGCTTGTTGGCCGCCGTGACGCCGGAGCGTGTGGCCGCGCATTTGCCTGGCCTGATGCCCCGCGCGATCCGGCGCTATGAATTGCCCGCGCTGGGGGCGGTCAATCTGGTGCTGGAGGGGGCGCTGCAGGGCGGCGTCACCCGTTCCCTCTCGCTCGACGCGCATGGCAAGACGCTGGGTGCGCAATTGCTCGATCTTTCCCTTTTGCCGGAGTGATCCGATGATGAAGCCTCTGCGTTATGCGCTTTTGGGCGCCACGATGTTTATGTCCCATGGCGCCGACGCGCGCCTGACCCGGATCGAGGTGGAAAAGACCGCGCCCGACAAGCCGGGCTATGAAACGATCAGCGGGCGTTTTTATGGCGAGGTTTCGCCAGGCGATCCGCATAACACGATCATCACCGACATCGCCGCCGCCCCGCGCAATGCGCGCGGTATGGTCGAGTATTCGGCCACCTTTGCCATCACGCGGCCTTTGGCGGGCAGCGATACGCTGTTTTATGATGTGCCTAATCGCGGCAATATCCTGCGCGATCCCGATCCGATGGGCTTTGTCCGCGTGGTTTCGGGCTGGCAGGGCGATTTGCCGGAGGATGCCGGATTGCAGACCGCCCGCGTGCCGGTTGCAAAGGGGCTGACCGGGCCGGTGCTGGCGCGTTTTGTCGATATGCCTGCGGGCGTCGCCAGCCTGGCGATCACCGGCAGCATTGGCCGCCCCACGCCGCGCCCGCTGCCGGTCTCGCTGGATACGACCAAGGCGCGGTTGATGCGGCTGAAGGGCGACAGCGCGCCGCTGGAAACGATCAAGCCTGCCGATTGGGCCTTTGCCGATTGCCGGACGGCGCCTTTCCCCGGCACGCCCGATCCGGCGCGGATTTGTCTGCGCGGCGGGTTTGATCCGAAATTCGCCTATACGCTGGCCTATGAAGGCAAGGACCCGCTGGTGCTGGGCCTTGGCTTTGCCGCGACGCGCGATCTGGTCGCCTTCTTGCGCCATGCCGACAAGGATGATGCGGGCCACCCCAATCCGGCGGGCAAGATCGCCTATGCCATCGCCAGCGGCACGTCGCAGTCGGGCAATTATGTGCGCACCTTCGTTCATCTGGGCTTTAACGCGGATGAGGCGGGGCGCCGGGTGTTTGACGGGGTGAACCCCAATATTGCCGCGCGTCAGGTGCCGCTCAACCTGCGCTTTGGCGTGCCGGGCGGGGCAGCGGGCCTGTTTGAGCCGGGCAGCGAGGGGACGTTGTGGTGGACGCGCTATAATGACAAGGCGCGTGGGCGCGGCGTGTCGAGTTTCCTCGACCGCTGCCATGCCAGCGACACTTGCCCCAAGGTGGCGGAGACTTTCGGTTCGGCCGAATTCTGGGGCCTGCGCATGTCGCCCGGTTTGATCGGGACGGATGGGCGCGCCGATCTGCCTTTGCCGCCCGAGGTGCGCCGTTATTATTTCCCCGGCACCACCCATGGCGGATCCTATGCGGGCGGTTTCCCGGTGGGCGGCGATCCCACCCCTCCGGGATGCGCGCTGCCGGGCAATGCGGTCTCCTCGATGGAGAGCCTGCGCGCGGCGCAGATGATGCTGGTGGCATGGGTGCGCGAAGGCAAGGCGCCGCTGCCCAGCAGCTATCCCACGCTGAAGGGCGGCGATCTGGTGGCGGCCAATGCCCGGGCGATGGGGTGGCCCGCAATTGCGGGCGCGCCGGTGCCCGATGGCAAGCTCAACTCGCTGCTCAACTATGATTTTGGGCCGGGCTATAAAACTTATGACACCAGCGGCGTGATCGGCATGCAGCCTCCGCGCGTGCTGGGCGCTTTGCCGCAGCGGGTGCCGCGGGTGAACGCCGACGGCAATGAGACCTCCGGCGTTCCGGCGGTGGCCTTGCAGGTGCCGCTGGGCAGCCATCTGGGCTGGAATGTGAAGGCGGTAGGCTATGAGGCGGGCGGGGGTTGCGGCTTTGCCGGGGGCTTCATCCCCTTTGCCCGGACCAAGGCGGAAAGGCTGGCCAAGCATGATCCGCGCCTCTCGCTGGAGGAGCGCTATCACGACCACGCCGGTTTTGTGGCGGCCGTGCGCAAGGCCGTGGCGAGACAGCAGGCGGCGGGATGGCTGCTGTCGGCCGATGCGGAAAAGCTGATCGCGCAGGCAGAGGCGAGCAAGGTGCTGACCGACTGAGCCTTTCGCCGGATGGGATGGATGGGGCCATCGCGCAGACTTTGCGCGGTGGCCTTTTTCTTGGGGTTTTGCCGGATTTGATAACCCAGACGCATCAATCAATCAGAATATTATATTTCCGTTCTTGAACCAATTTCGCCATGTTCAACCGCAGAAATTGGACAACCCCGCCGAAGGGGATCAGGGACCAAGAGGCTGTCAAAAGGAATGGGATCGCGCTGCTTTTCGGCGCGCTGGCCCGTGCCCGATTGCATTCTCGCCCCTCTCGGCGCGGTGTGCAGGGAGGGCGATATCATGAATTCTTCGACAAGAGCGCTTTTGCTCGGCGGGCTTTCGGGCCTGGCATTGGCGGGCATGCCCGCGATGGCGCAAAGCGCGCCTGAAACCAAGCCGCAGGAAATTATCGTTACCGGGTCCTATCTCGGCAATGTGCGGCAGGAGGATCGCGCCTCGCCCATCGTTTCGGTGGACAGCAAGGCGCTGGAAAAGACCGGCGTGGCTTCGATCGGCGACCTCACGCGCTTTATCCCGCAGAATGTCGGCAGTACGGGCGGTATGCAGGATCTGCAAAAGGGCGGGGCGGACACGCGCGATACGCGCTCGGCCAATCTGCGCGGGCTGGGGTCGGGGGCGACGCTGGTGCTGCTCAACGGCCGCCGCGTGACGCCGCAGGCAGGCGATGGCTATGTCAACTTGAACTCGCTGACGCCCGATATTGCTGTCAACCGGGTGGAAACGGTGCTGGATGGCGCCTCGTCCACCTATGGCGCGGATGCGGTGGCGGGCGTGTTCAACCTGATCACCAACACCAAATTCACCGGCGTCAAAATGTCGGCGCAATATATCAGCATGGACAAAAGCCCTGCGTGGAATGTTCAGGCGATGGTCGGCCTTGGCAATGACCGCATCCACAGCGTGTTTTCGGCCTCCTATCGTTTTCAGGACAATCTGCAAAACGGCGACCGTGCGGTCACCAATTTCTTCAACGCCTCGACCACCGGCTATCCGGGCCGCTTTGTCCTCTATGGCCGCCCGCAGACCAGCACCGGCGGCAATGTCATCATCAACGGCAACAATTACACCGCGCTTTATGATGCGAACAAGGCGGCCAACGGCACGCTGACCGTGGTGGACCCCAATTGCGGCGCGCCGGGCACGTCGAGCCTCTATCTGCCCACCGGCGGCGCCAGTTTCGGGCTTGGCAATTGCGCCTATTCCTATCAGGCGCAAAACCCGATCCGGCCCCAGTCCAAGAGCCTGAACATCCACAATGACACGACTTTCGAGGTCGCGCCCGGCCATACGATCTATGCCGAACTGAGCTATTACCATCAGGATTCAAGCCGTTACGGCGTGCCTTCCTATGCCCAGACGCATAATGGCGCGACCCCGCCGCTGATGCCCGCCAGCAATCCGTACAATCCCTTTGGCGTGACCATCGGCTTCCTTGGTCGCGCGATTGGTGTGCAGGGTTTTGCCGGAACCTATCAGTACCGCGTGATGCGCGACACCGTGGATCAGCAGCACTATGTGCTTGGCGCGCGGGGCAAACTGTTCAACGACTGGAAATATGCCGTTTCGGCCACCTATTCGGGCAGCCATACGATTGCCCGCGACAAAGACACCGACATGAACCTGTTTCAGGCCGCGCTGAACGGTTATGGCGGGCCCAACTGCAACATCCGCTTTAACGGCGCAGGCTCTGGCGCGGCGGCGGGCGTGGGCAATTGCCTCTATTACAGCCCGTTCCAGTCGGACAATGCCAAGCAGGACGCCTCGCTGCTCTATAACCTGCAAACCGATGAATTTTCCGACTATAAGAACGAATATTTCGTCGGCGAGGCGGTGGCCAACGGCTCGCTGGTGACGATCAACGGACACAGTCTTGACGTTGCCGTGGGCGTTCAGGCCCGCAAGGAAAAGTCGCGCGGGATCTATTCAGACCTGCTGCTTTCCGGCTTTGGCGGTTTCATTGGTCCGGCCCGCAACTATTCCTATACGCGCAATGTGAAAAGCGCCTTTGTCGAGGCCAATTACGAGGTGATCGACGGGCTGAACGTCAATGCGGCGGCGCGTTATGAGGATTACGGCGGCTTCAGCTCCACCGCGCCCAAGCTGGCGGTCAACTGGCGCGTGATGCCCCAGATCTCGCTGCGCGGTTCGATGAGCCGCGCGTTTCAAGCCCCCGCGATTGCCAACAGCTCGAATGCTCTGATCAGCACCGGCGTGGGCAATATCACCGACCCCAAGGACGGCACCACCACGTTCCGCACCATCGCCACCTATGGCAACCCGAACCTGAAGCCCCAGACGGCGGATGTGTTCAACTTTGGCGCGACCTTCCTGCCGGTGCCCAAGATGCGCCTGTCGGTCGATTTCTGGCAGTTCAAATATAACAACCAGATCCAGACGCAGGGCGCGCAGGCCGTCATCAGCGCCAATCCGAACTCGAGTGCGGTGATCCGCGACACGACGACCGGTTCGGCCCAGACCATCAACGTCACCAGCTTTAACGCGACCAGCGGCACCAAGACTTCGGGCATCGACGTTGCCGCGCAATATGGGTTCAGCGTTGGGCCTGTTCAGGTGACACTGCGCGATGCGGTGACCTATCTGCTCAAATATGACATCGACACGGGCAGCGTGGTCTATGACGGCATCGGCTATCGCAATGCCTTCAACCAGTCGCCCGGTTCGGCCTCGGCCGCGCCCCGCTGGCGCAGCGTGGCGGGCGCGGATTTCGCCTATGGCACCCATGATCTCTCGATCACATGGCGCTATACGTCCGGCGTGCTGGACGATTACGGGCTGAACCTTGGCGCCGCGCCCACCGACCGGATCAAGGCTTTCTCGGTGTTCGATGTGCAATATACCAAGAGCTTTGGCGCCGATGATCGCTTCAGCTTTACCGCAGGCATGATCAACGCTTTCGATACGGCGCCCGGTTTTGCCAAGTTCAACGGCTATCTGCCTTCGATCTCGGACCCCTTCGGGCGTCAGATCTATGCTAGGGTGAGCGCAAAGTTCTGATCGGATGATGGGCGCGGGAGAATATCCCGCGCCCCTTTTCGTCTCTGGTGCTTCGGGCGCGGTGTGGTAAGCGCCCCGCCGCAACACCAGAAACGGACTACTCCCCCCATGAAAACCAAGCACACTCTTGAAACCGCCGATGTAAAGGCGATCCTTGCCGCCGCCGAGGCCGAAGCCCTTGCCAACGGCTGGGCGGTGTCGATTGCGGTGGTGGATGATGGCGGCCATCTGCTGGGCCAGCTGCGCCTCGACGGCGCCTCGGCCAGTACCGCGCATATGGCGCCTGCCAAGGCCGTGACTTCGATCATGGGCCGCCGCGAGAGTAAGGTTTACGAGGATCTGATCCTCAACGGCCGCGTCTCGATGCTGACGGCGCCGGCCTTGCAGGCGATGCTCGAAGGTGGCGTGCCGATTGTGGTCGATGGCGATTTCGTCGGCGCGGTGGGCGTGTCTGGCGTCAAATCGGAACAGGATGTTCAGATCGCGCGCGCCGGGATTGCCGCGATCCTGTGATGATTGCTCCGGCCGGGGGGCTATTCCCCCTCGGCCAGCAATTGCGCGCGGATCGCCTGCAACTGCCCGCGCTTTTCCAGCGAGATTTCCGGATATTCCGGGCGCAGCCCCTCCAGCGCGTCCAGCACGATCTGAGAAACGATCAGCCGGGCGTTTTCCTTGTCATCGGCGGGCACGACATACCACGGTGCCTCCTTGGTGCTGGTCGCCTCGATGCAGGCCTCATAGGCGCGGCGATAGTCTTTCCAGAACTTGCGCTCCTCGATATCGGCCGGGGTCAGCTTCCAGTTCTTGTGCGGCTCCTCAATGCGCGCCAGAAAGCGCTGGCGCTGCTCCTCCTTGGAGACATGGAGGAAGATCTTGACGATCCGTGTACCGTTGACATGCAGATGCCGCTCGAAATCGCGGATCGAGCGATAGCGCTCATGCCACAGCTCGTCGCCCGGCGCGCCATCGGGGCCGATTTCGTCGCGCAGGCTCTTGGCGTGGACCTTCACCACCAGAACGCTTTCGTAATAGGATCGGTTGAAGATCGCGATCTCGCCGCGCCCCGGCAATTTGCCGACCGCGCGCCACAGGAAATCATGCTCCAGTTCGGTGTCGCTGGGCCGTTTGAAGGCAAAGACTCCGCACCCCTGCGGCCCCACGCCCGACATGACATGGCGGATCACTCCATCCTTGCCCGCCGCATCCATCGCCTGAAAGATGATCAGCAGGCCATGGGCATTGGCGGCATAGTGGCGCTGTTGCAGATCGGAGAGGCGGGTGACATGGTCGGCCAGAATCGCTTCGTAATCGGTCTTTGATTCATAGACGGGCCTGACATGAGTCTTGCGCTTTTTCAGGTCCACCGCCTTGCCCTCGGGAATGCGATAGGTTTTCAGGGCGATTTCCATGGCTTCCATTCTCCGGGCCTGCGAGGGTTTCCTCTATGCGCCCGCAAATCGCGCGGGGAAAGGATGATCGTCACACCCCTAACCTCAAACCGCCGCCATCAGGCTTGCGTTGCCCCCCGCCGCTGTGGTGTTGATCGAAATGGTCTGTTCCTCGATCAGCCAGTCGAGGCGATAATGCCCCTGCTCATCGGCCTGCTGGGTCAACGGGATCGGGCCTTCCATCGCCGCGATCTGCTGCATCAGTTCATGGGCGCGAGGGCCCGGTTCGATCAGCACCGCGCCATAGGGATTGATCGCGGGCAGGGCTTCTATCGTACCGGTCGGGCCAAGCCCTTCGCCCAGCCAGAGGATGTCCACTCGATTGCCTGCCGCGCCTGCTGCCGCGATCTGTGCTTCGATGCCCTCATGGCTGTGCGCCGCCGCCAGCAAGCGTCCGCGCGGATGGAGCCGGTAGAGATTACGCTCGCCCACCGGCCCCGGCATTTCGGTGGCAAGGTCGGAGGCCAGGTCGAGTAGGGGCCTCGCGCGCACCAGCCTCCCCAGATAAAGCGGCCCGCCCGCCTTGGGCCCCGTACCCGACAGGCCGCGCCCGCCAAAGGGCTGCACCCCCACCACCGCGCCGATCGTGTTGCGGTTGACATAGATATTGCCCGCCGCGATTTCCCCGGTCACCTCGGCGATGGTTTCGTCCAGCCGCGTGTGCAGGCCAAAGGTCAGGCCATAGCCGGTGGCGTTGATCGCTTCGACCACCGCGCCCAGATCCTTGCGGGCATAGCGCAGGATATGCAGCACCGGGCCGAACACCTCGCCGCCGATTTGTGCGATATTGTCGATCTCGATGATGGTGGGCGGGATGAAGCTGCCATGGCCGGTTTCCTTGCTCAGCGGGGCCTGCCAGACGGGGCATCCTGATGTGCGCAGGCGCTCGATATGGGCGGCGATGGCCTCGCGCGCTTCCTCGGTGATGACCGGGCCGATGTCGGAGGAGAGGCGATCCGGGTTGCCGATCCGCAATTCGCCCAGCGCGCCCTTCAGCATTGCCAGTTGCCGGTCGGCAATATCCTCCTGAAGGCACAGGATGCGCAGCGCCGAGCAGCGCTGCCCCGCGCTGTCAAAGGCCGAGGACAGCACATCGCCGGTCACCTGTTCGGCCAGCGCCGAGGAATCGACGATCATCGCATTGAGCCCGCCGGTTTCCGCGACGAGGGGGATGGGAGGCCCATCATGGCGCGCCAGTTCGCGCTGGATCAGCTTGGCCACCTGCGTCGATCCGGTGAACAGCACGCCCGCCACATCAGGGTGCGCCACCAGCGCCGCGCCGATCTCGCCCGCCCCGGTCAGCAATTGCAGCACCCCCACCGGCACGCCCGCCCGATGCAGGATCTGCACCGCCTGCGCTGCGATCAGCGGGGTCTCCTCGGCCGGTTTGGCCAGCACCGGATTGCCCGCGGCCAGCGCGGCGGCGATTTGCCCGACGAAGATTGCCAGCGGGAAATTCCATGGCGAGATGCAGACCACAGGGCCGATAGGGGCATGGGTATCGTTTAGGATCTTGCGAGCCTGATCGGCATAATAGCGCAGAAAATCAACTGCCTCGCGGATTTCCGCCACAGCATTGGCCGCCGATTTCCCCGCCTCGCGGATGATGAGGCCGATCAGGATGCCCATCTGTTCCTCCAGCAGATCGGCGGCGCGCTCCAGCATCGCGGCTCTTTGCAGAGTGGGCGTCTCGCACCAGCCCTGCGCCGCCCTCCGTGCATTGGCAAAGGCGAGCGGCACATCGCGCTCCAGTGTGGGGCTGACCTGCCCGACAAGGTCGCGTCGGTCGGCCGGGTTGCGCACATCCTGCGGCGGGCGGATCACGCAGAGCGAAGGGATCATCGGATCGGCCCGCCATTCCCGTGCCGCGCTGGCCCGCAAATCCTGCCAGAGGGCGGCCAGCACGCTTTCACCGGCCAGATCGAGGCCGGAGGAATTGCGTCTTTGCCCATAGAGATGCGCGGGCAGGGCCACCACGGGATGGGGCGAGCCGAAGGGCTCGATCTTGCGCGCCTCGTCGGCGGGCGCCTGCGCCAGATCCTGCGGGCTCAGGCTTTCCTCCCAGATGCGGTGGACGAAGGAGGAATTGGCGCCATTTTCCAGCAGGCGCCGCACCAGATAGGCAAGCAAGGTCTCATGCGTGCCCACCGGCGCATAGATCCGGCAAGGCCGGTTCAATTTGCCCGTGCCCACGACCTCTTCATACAGCGGCTCGCCCATGCCGTGCAGGCATTGGAACTCCCAATCGCCCGGAGAAAAATCCGGCCCGGCCAGATGGTGGATCGTGGCCAAAGTCTGGGCATTATGGGTGGCGAATTGGGGGAACACCGCATCGCGTGCATCCAGCAACCGCCGCACGCAGGCGATATAGGACACATCGGTGTGGACCTTGCGCGTGAAGACCGGGAAATCGGCCAGCCCATCGACCTGCGCCTTCTTGATCTCGCTGTCCCAATAGGCGCCCTTGACCAGCCGCACCATGATCCGCCTGTTGGCCCGCCTCGCCAGATCGATGATCCAGTCGATGACAAAGGGGCAGCGCTTGCCATAGGCCTGCACCACAAAGCCCAGCCCGCGCCACCCCGCCAGATCGGGATCGAGCGCGAGGGCTTCGAGAATGTCGAGGCTGATTTCCAGCCGATCCGCTTCCTCGGCGTCGATGTTAAGGCCGATGTCATAGGCGCGCGCCAGCAGGGCCAGCGCCCGGACCCGGGGCAGAAGTTCGCCCATCACCCGCTCCTGCTGGGCGCGGGCATAGCGGGGGTGGAGCGCGGAAAGCTTGATCGAGATGCCCGGCCCGGCATAGGGGCCGCGTCCGGCGGCGGCCTTGCCGATGGCGTGCAGGGCGTTTTCATAATCGCGCATATAGCGCGCCGCATCCGCCGCCGTGCTTGCCGCCTCGCCCAGCATGTCATAGCTGTAGGCAAAGCCCTGTGCCTCCAGACGGCGCGCGCGTTTGATGGCTTCCTCAATGGTCTCGCCGGCGACGAATTGTTCGCCCATCAGTTCCATCGCCAGATCGACCCCGCGCCGGATCAGCGGCTCGCCCGCCCGCGCGATCAGTCGCGTCAGCGCCGCGCCCAGCGAGGCCTCGCTGTTGGCCCCCACCAGCCGCCCGGTGACGATCAGCCCCCATGTCGCGGCATTGACGAAGAATTTGCGCCCCGCGCCCAGATGAGCCTGCCATTGCCCCCGCGCGATCTTGTCGCGGATCAGCGCATCGCGCGTGGCATTGTCGGGAATACGCAGCAGCGCCTCGGCCAGACACATCAGCGCTACGCCCTCCTGGCTGGAGAGCGAATATTCCTTGACCAGACTTTCCACCCCGCCGCGCTGCCCTTTGGCGCGAAGGGCGCGCACCAGCGCGCAGGCGGTTTGCGCAATTGCGCCATGCATCGCCTTGGGCGGGGTGGCCGCTTCGATCAGGGCTGCAAGGCATTCGCCTTCGGCCCGACGCGTGGCATCCGTGATCGCGCGGCGCAGGGGAGAAACCGCGCCCGCAGGCGGAGCGAAATGGGCAAAGGGAGCATCGGTCATCGGCGCATTTCCGTCGGTAGGAGGACGGGGCAAGCCTATCGCATCGCTTCTAGGCGTTTCGACCAAAGGAGCCTATCACGATGCGCGCATTGGATAAAGATGGGCCATGATTTAGGCCGATAATGGAGATCCGCGATGGACAATAGCCCGATCGACCAGATCGACCGCAAGATGATCGAGGAATTGCGCGTCGATGCGCGCCTGTCCGTCACCGAATTGTCGCGGCGTGTGGGCCTGTCCAAGACGCCTTGTCAGATCCGGCTGAAACGGCTGGTCGAGGATGGCTATATCCGCGGCTTTCGCGCGGTGATCGATCCGGTCAGGCTGGGCATGGGCCATATCGCCTTTGCCGAGGTCAAATTGTCGGATACGCGCGAAAAGGCGCTCGAAGCCTTCCGCCGCGCGGTCTTGCAGGTCGAGGAGGTTGAGGAATGCCACATGCTGGCCAGCCATTTCGACTATCTGCTCAAGGTGCGCACAGCCGACATCACCGCCTATCGCGCGGTCCTGGGCGAAAAGATCTCCAGCCTGCCCCATGTGGCCAGCACGTCGACCTTTGTAGTGATGGAAACGATCATCGATCAGATTGGCTGAAAAGCCGCCATTTCCCCGCGATTGATTAGGCGCACGCGGCGATCAGATCGGCGCTGGATTTGATCTGGATCAAAAAAATGCCGCCCTCCTCGCCTAGCTGCTGATTCCAAGGCGATCACGCCGAAAGACGAAAAAGCGTGGAGGATTGGCAATGCGGTACGGCAATTGGATCTCGGGATTGGCCCTTTCGGCTGGCCTATGGGCATCGGTCCCGGCGATGGCCAAGGATGTCCTGCTCTTCAACCGCATCGGGCCGACCAAATCGCAGCTCTATGTCGCCAATGCCGACGGCAGCGGCGAGCATCGGCTGATCGCCGCAGATGGTTTCGATTATGCCGCGCGCTTTTCCGATGACGGCCAGTGGATCACCTTCACCTCGGAACGGGGCGGGCGCGGGCAATCCGACATTTATCGCGCGCGCGCCGATGGCAGCGCGCTGGAGCGCCTGACCGACGATCCGGCGGTGGACGATCAGGCGGCCATGTCGCCCGACAATCGCTATGTAGCCTTCATGTCGGACCGGGGATCACATCGGGCCAATATCTGGGTGCTGGACCTGCAAACGCGGCAATTGCGCGATCTGACCGGCGCCGCGCCGCTTCAGGGCGATCCGGGCAAGCCCGATGGCTTCTACCGCCCCAGCTGGTCGCCCGACGGCCAGTGGATCGCCTTTTCCAGCGACCGCAACACCGAGTGGAAGTCGCATGACAAGGGCTCGGCCTGGGAGCATCTTCAGGAACTGTCGGTCTATATCGTCCATCCTGATGGCACGGGCCTGCGGCGTCTGTCGGGCGAGGGTGTGACCACCGGATCGCCCAAATGGTCGGCCGATGGCAAACAGATCATCGCCTATCAGGGCGATGTCGAACTGAGCTGGCTGAGCCGGGTCGATCAATTGTCGATGAAGGCGACCTCACAAATCGTGGCGATTGATGTGGCAACGGGGCAAGCCAAGGAACTGACCTCGGGGCCGGGGGTGAAGCTCAACCCGCAATTCCTGCCCGATGGCCGCTTTGCCTACAGCACCAAATCGGCCCAGGTCACCGGCATCATGTATTCCGACGGCGCCAAACCCTTTCCGGCCAACCTGCGCGAACCTTCGTGGAGCCGCGATGGGCGGCAGGTCGTCTATGAGCGGATCGACAATCTGCCGCTGGCCCAGAACACGCCGTTCTACAGCTGGAACGACAAGTTCGAATATCGCTATACGGACGTATTCCCGATGTTTGCCCGCGATGGCACGCTGGCGTTGTCGAACAAGGATGTTGATACATCGCTGGTGGTGATGAAGGCCGATGGCAGCGACAAGCGCCTCGTGTTCCAGTCCACCACCCATTGCGCGGCGGGCAAGAACGCTTCGGGCCAGTGCGGCGATATGATCGGCGTGGCGCTGACGCCCTCGTGGTTTCCCGACAGCAAGAAGCTGGTATTCAGCTTTGGCGGATATTGGCGCACCCGCGATCAGAATGTCGCGAACGTCAAGATGATCAACCGCGACGGCACCGGGGTGAAGGATCTGACCTCGACCACATCGAACACCGGTTTCGCCAGCGTTTCGCCCGATGGCAAGCAGATGGTCTATCGTTCATGGGTCAAGGGCGACGAGGGGCTGCGGATCATGGATCTGGCCACGCGCAAGGTTCGCATGCTGACCAATGACTGGGACAACGTGCCCGGATGGTCGCCCGCCGCCAGCGGGCCGGGCGCGGGCCGCATCGTGTTCACTCGCAAGCAGAAGGATGGCAATTTCGACATCTTCACCATCAAATCCGACGGCACCGGCCTGCTGCGCGTCACCAGCTTCCCAGCCTCCGACGCCCATGCGGTGTGGAGCTGGGACGGCAGCAAGATCCTGTGGAGCAGCAGCGAATATGGTTTCAAGGACGAGGGCGCGCTCTATGATAATTCGTTTCAGCCCTATGGTCAGGTCTGGTCGATGAACCCGGACGGGTCGGGCAAGGAAATGCTGACCGACAGCCGTTGGGAGGATTCGCTGCCCGCCTTCGTTCCGCCTGCGGCCAATAAGAGCACGAAAAAGACGACGATATAGCCCTCAGACCCGCCCTCCCTGCCGGGGGGCGGGTGCTGGTCCTTACTGCGCGTCTTTGGGGAACCAGAAGGTCTGGTGGCAGGTCTCGCACTGGCCATCGAGTTCGCTGGCCGCCTCATAAACGGTCTTGAGATCGCGGCGGTCGGCGGCCTTGCCGATGCCGTCGATCTGGCCCGCAAGGGCTGTCGCATATTGGCGGAAACCGGCGGGGTTGGCGTCGATATGGCGCTGAATGTCGGTCGGTTTGGCACCGCCGGGGGTCTGCTCGTCGAGGATCTTCTGGCTGGCCGTGCGCACCACAAAATTCTTGGCCCTGCCCAGCCGGTTCAGCGAGGCGGACAGGTCGGTAAGCGCTGCTTTCAACTTGATCCAGTCTGCTGGCTTCATCTTCTTGGCCGAGGCGTTACCATCATCGTCCAGCGTGGCATTGGTGATGTCCCATAGCACCTGCGCCTTGGCCGCGACATGGTCGTGCATCTCGCTATAGACAACCACCGGCCCCTTGGGCGCAGGCTTGACTGCCCCCTGCGTCAACACGGCCAGCGGCACCAGCGCGGCCATTCCCAACAGTTTCCAGTCTGCCATTTTCTCGATCCTTTTCTGACTTTTTGGGGGAGGCGCCTCAAAATTCCTTGCGGATGGTAAACCGAGCCGAGCGCGGCTCAAGCGGATGGGCGTGATAGCCTTCGATGCCCTCGGCGGGTTCTCCCTGCAGGCGCGAGGTGTAGTAATAGGTGGCTGAATCGCTGCGGCTGTTAAAGATGTTGAACAGGCTGACCTGCGCCTTCCATCCGCCCGCCAGCGCATAGGTCACGTCGATGTTCCACTCGCTATATCCCCCATCGCGCGGATCGAGCTGTCCATCGGCCAGTGAATGCGTGCCCAGCCGCCGCCATTGCAGCGATCCCGACCATGGCCCCAGCCCATTGATCAGCGCGCCCGCCGAATAGGTGAAATTGGGCGCGTCGGCGATATAGGGCTGTGCAATGCCAAAGGCCGCCAGATTGGCTCCGCGATAGCGCGGCCGCGCAAAGGCCAGATCGCTGTTCAGCTCCAGCCAGTGGACGGGGCGATATTGCGCAGAGATCTCGATGCCCTGACGGCGGCTGGGGGCGCCTGCCTCGTTCTGGCCGGTGTCGGCGTTATAGCGCAGTTCAGACCCGAAATCCTGCTGGAACGCGGCGATTTGCAGGCTGAGACGCGGGATGATGTTGCTGCGCAGCCCCACCTCCATCCCCGTGGTCGAGGCGAGCAGCGGCGTGCCCCCCACGGCCAGAGGCACGCCCTGGGTTGGCACCGTGCCGAACACGCCGCGCACGTCATTGGAATGAAAACCTCGGCCCGCACTGAAATAGAACTCGGTTTTCGCCCAGGGGCCAAGGATCAGGCTACCCTTGGGTTGCCACAGATATTGATGACCGCGCCCGCTGGTGCCGGTGACATAGCTGACATCATCGGCCCGCATGTAATCCAGCCGCACGCCGCCCATCGTGCGCAGCCAACTGGTCCAGCGCAGCGTGGTCTGCATAAAGGGCGAGAGCATCAGAATATGCACCCGGTCGGCGTTGCAATTGCCGTTGACGGCGGCATATTCCAGTGTGCTGCCGTCCTCCTGATCCTGAAAGCAGTTGGACAGGATCGTGTCGCGGTTCTTCGTATGGCGACGGTCCACCGTCGCGGTATCGTGGCGAAGCTGCGTGCCCCACACGGTTTCGGTGTCCAGCCCCAGCACTTGGGCCTTGAGCGTATAGCTGGCGCGCCCGCCCAGCACGGTGCGCGCCTCATGCTGGGCCTGCTGGTCGCCGTTGATGGGATCATAGAGGTAGTGGGTAAAATTGTTCCACAGCGTCATGGTGGAACGGATCGCATAGAGGCTGGCGGAGAATTGTCCCGGCCCGATGGGTTTTTCGATATGGCCCGACAGGCTGTAACGTTGCGAGCGGCTGTAATCGCTGGGGTCCAGCGTGCCATAGGGGCTGATGATTCCCGCTTCGACCGCGCGCTGGGGCTGGTCAGTGGTCAGCCGCCCCTCGCTGGCATAGGCCATGGCGGTCAGGGTGAAGCTGTCTCTGGCGGTGCCTTGGCTGTAGCGCAGCATGGTATTGAGCTTGCGGAAATTCTGTCCCGGCTGCCAAGGTCCGTCATAGTGGCTGAGCTGAAACGCGCCGAGCAACCGCTTGTCCTTGGCAAGGCGCAGCGTGGCCATGCCCTGCACTTCCTCATAGCCGTCGGTACCAACGGTTACGGCCATTTGCGCGGGGGCTTCGTTGAGCAGCCGCGTCCGCGCGGAAGCCACCGAGCCGAAATCACCCACGCCCGCGTAATAGGGGCCTTTCGTATAATCGATACCGGCCACGGTTTGGGGGATAAGAAAGCCCAGATCTGAATAACCCTGACCATGGGCATTGGTGCCGCGATTGACCGGCATGTCGTCGATGAAATTGGCAAAATCGGTGCCATGGTCCAGCGCATAGCCGCGGATCAGATAATAGGGCGCCTTGCCCTCGCCCGAATGGGTGGTGACGACAAGGCCGGGAATGCTCTCGAACAATTGCGCGGCGCGATAGATCGGGCGCAGGGCAACCTCTTGCTGGCTTATCGAGCCCTGACTGGCGGTTTCGGCCTTGCCGATCATCTCGCTACGGGATGCGGTGACGATGATGGTGCGTTGATCCTCGGCAGATGCCTTGCCCGCGATGCCCATCATGCAGACACTTGCCGGCAGGAGAAGGCGCGATGAGGCCCAGGTGTTGGCGGCGCGGGCCGGGGGGCGCAAAGTCATGGTTTCATACTCAAATCTTGATAGGCCAAATCGCCGCTTCGCCGTTGGCGGCGGGGTATGACAGGCCGATGCGGGGGAACACCCGCACCATCGCCAGCCAGAGGGCGGGCGCAAGTTCATTACCGTTGGTTAGACGTTACAGGACGTTACATTCACCCCGAATGCCCTATGGTTTGGCCGAAAGCGCGTCGGGAAACTTGTCCGGGCGCTGGGTGGCCCATGTCGGATCCTTGCGCGGCCATGCGCCCAGCAGGCGCGCATCCAGCCCGACATTCTTGAGCGAGGGGATCGCTACCAGCGCCTCGAAAGACTGATCATGGGCCGCGATCGTATCGAGCTGGGCCAGCGTGGTGGGCCGCGCGACAAATTCGGCCGCGGCCATCAGTGCGGCGTCGCGCGTGCCCGCGATCGCGATCACCCGATTGCCGTTGAACGCCCGGAACGAGGCGATCAGCGCGTAATCCTGCCCAGGCTCGTTGGTTTCCTCCAGATGGCTGCTGCCCATGTAATGCATGCCGCTGACCCGGTCGATCAGCTCGTCATAGCTGTCGCCCACGGTAAAGCGCGAGCCTTGAAACACCGGCGTACGCAACGCGCCAAGGCCGCTGATATAGCCCAGATAGACCAGCGGATTCTTGGGCGCCTGCGCGTCCATCTGCGAGATGGGCTCGACCTGCAGCGCAGCCTTGTCGCCTGCCAGAATGGGCGAAATCGCGCGGATCGCCGGGCCGATGCCGACCGGCAGATAGGTCAGCCCCAGATCGACATAGCGGCCTTGCGGATCGCCGCCCATATCCTTGAAGCCTTGCAGATCCTGCGCCGAATTGACCGAAAATTCGCGGACCATGCGATCGACCGTGCCGTCCGGGGTGCGTTCGCCAAAGATGTAGTAGTCGCCAAGGATGATCGTGGCGGGCAAGTCGCTTTGGGTGATCGGGTGCCAGAATGGCGTGTCGCGCATCCGTGAGAGGGGCGTGATGCCGCCATACCAATAGCCCCCGGCCAACCCCGCCACCAATGCCGCCGCCGCCATCAGTGCGGGCAGGATGCGGCCGGGCCGGGGCGCAGCGATGGGCGGCGGTTCAACTGCGGGCGGCGGGGCCTCCTCCTCGGTCAGCGGAATAATGCCAAGCAGATAGCTGCCCTTGGGCAGATGCAGCCGCCATGGGCGATCCTGCGCGGGGCCGGCGTAATAATTGTCCAGCTTGCGCCGCAAACGGTGGATATGCACGCGCACCGAGGCGTCGCTGGCCATATCGGCATCGCCCCGGTCGAACACGGCATCGGCGATCTCGATTTCCTTGGGCGGCTGGTTCTCTCTCGCGCGCTGGTGGAGAAAGCGCAAAAGCCGCTCCAGCGTGGGCGAACGGCCCAGCCCGCTTTCCTCGAGCAGGCGGGTTACCTCGGCGTCCAGCAGGGCGGTATCGTCGCTTGCCTCTCCTTCACACGACGCATCAAACTTGGACAAAGACCCCACTCCATTGGCAATAAGAGCAAGGTTTAACGGTTACATTCCGCTGTTACAAACGCAAAACCCTCAAGTATTTCTGATATTCCGTGCGCGTACTAACCGCCCCAGCGGCGGAAGAACCAGACCTTTACGATATGGGTCAGCACGCCATAGGCCAGCAGGAAACCAGCCAGGATGGGCCAGTAGAGCGTGGGCAGCGGCTTGAACCCCAGCGCGGCACCCAGCGGCGAGAAGGGCAGCGCCACGCCGATCGCGCAGATAATCAGCGTGGTGGCGATCAGCGCATTGCTGGCCCGGCTTTGCAGGAAGGGAATGCGCGCGGTGCGGATGATATGGATAATCAGCGTCTGGGTCAGCAGGGATTCAACGAACCAACCGGTCTGAAACAGCGCGGGATCATGCCATGCGTTAAACACGAAAAGCATGGTGAAATAGGTGGCATAGTCGAAGATCGAACTCATCGGCCCGATGAACAGCATGAAGCGCGCGATATTGCCGATTTCCCACCGGCGCGGCGTGGTCAGATATTCCGGATCGACATTGTCGGTGGGAATGGTGGTCTGCGAAAAGTCATAGAGCAGATTGTTGGTCAGCACCTGCAAGGGCGCCATGGGCAGGAAGGGCAGCAGGATCGAGGCGCCCAAGACACTGAACATATTGCCGAAATTCGAACTTGCGCCCATGCGGATGTATTTGATGATATTGGCAAAGACCCGCCGCCCCTCGGTCACGCCATCGCCCAGCACGGCAAGGCTCTTTTCCAGCAGGATGATGTCGGCCGATTCCTTGGCAATATCGACCGCCGTATCGACCGAGATGCCCACATCGGCCACCTTGAGCGCGGGCCCATCGTTGATTCCGTCGCCCAGAAAGCCCACGACATGGCCATTAGCCTGAAGCGCGGCGATGATCCGCGCCTTTTGCGTGGGCGAAACCTTGGCAAAGACCTGTGTGACCTCGGCTTGGGCCGCCAGTTCGGCATCGCTCATCGCTTCAATCTGGCGGCCCAGCAGCAATTGGCCGACATCAAGACCAACATCGCGGCAGATCTTGGCCGTGACCAGATCATTGTCGCCCGTCAGCACCTTGACCGTGATGCCCGCCTTTTGCAGATCGGCAATGGCCGGGCCTGCGGTTTCCTTGGGCGGATCAAGGAAAGCGACAAAACCGATCAGCATCAGATCGCGCTCATCATCCACGGAATATTGCCCTTCGGCCAGAGCGGGCATGGTGCGGCAGGCGATGGCCAGCACGCGGAATCCATCGCGGTTCAGCCCGTTGGCCACGGCATGGATAGCCTCGGCTTGAGGCCCGGCAAAGGGCAGCACCTGGCCATCCTTACGAAACTGGGTGCAGGCGGCCAGCATCTCCTCGACGGCCCCCTTGCATATCAGCAGCGCCTCGTCGCCTGGGGGCTGAAGTACCACCGAAACGCGGCGGCGCATGAAATCGAAGGGCAATTCGTCCAGCTTGGCATAATTGCCCGCCGAGATCGGATGTTCCTCGTGGCCGCCATGTTCGAGGATCGCCTCGTCCATCAGATTGCGCAGGCCGCTTTCAAACCGGCTGTTGAGCCAGGCATAGGCCAGCACATCGCGATTATCGCGGCCTTCGACGTCCAGATGGAGTTTGAGCACCACCCGGTCCTGGGTCAGCGTGCCGGTCTTGTCGGTGCAAAGCACATCCATCGCGCCGAAATTCTGGATCGCGTTCAACCGTTTCACGATGGCCCGTTTGCGCGACATGGCAATCGCCCCGCGCGCCAGATTCATCGTCACCACCATCGGCAACATTTCGGGCGCCAGCCCGACCGCCACCGCGACCGCAAAGAATAGCGCTTCCAGCCAGTTATGCTTGGTCACGCCATTGATGATGAACACCAAAGGCACCAGCACCAGCATAAAGCGCAGCATCAGTCCGACAAACTGGTTCAGCCCGCGGTCGAAACTGCTGGTGGTGTCGGCGCCCACGATCTGTTTGGCCACTTCGCCAAAATAGGTGGCGCGACCGGTCTTCAGAATGATCCCTTCGGCAAAGCCGCTGACCACGCTGGAGCCCATGAAGCACAGGTTGGGCGCATCGAAGGGGGCCGCCGCATCCGCATCAGGCACGGCGCGCTTTTCCACCGGCATCGCTTCGCCGGTCAGCGAGCTTTCGTTGACATGCAGGTCATGCGCGCTGAGCAAACGCAGGTCCGCCGGGATCAGATCGCCCGCCGACAGGCGCACAATATCGCCCGGTACCAGCACTTCGAGCGGCATTTCGACAAAATCGGGTGTGGCGCGCTTCACGCTGGCGTGAACCTGCACCATGCGCTTCAAACGTGCGGCGGCCATGCTGGAGCGATGCTCCTGAACATAGCCCAGCCCCACGCTGAGCAGCACCATGATGGCAATGACAATGGCCGAGCGATAATCCGAAAGTGCCCATGACGTCACCGCCAGCCCCAGCAGCAGCCCGTTGAGCGGGGTGATCAACCGGCGCAGGATTTCGCGCAGGACCGAGAGGCGGACATCATCGGCAATCCGGTTGGGGCCGGTGATGTGCAATTTTTCCTGCGCTGCCTGCTCTGTCAGCCCCTCTGCCGAAGTGCCGAAATGGCGATAGAGCGCCGCCTCGTCCATCTTTGCCAGATCCAGCAGCCCATCGGTCATACGCTCGGCCTTTTCGCATGTTGCGCGCGCAGCGCTACGCCAGCATCCGTTTGGCCGCAATCACTTATCGCGACTGGCTTCGCTCAACGCCTTCATAGTCTTGAGCGCCTCGCCAAAACGCTGCACCCGCTTTTCGCGCCGCTCGTTCCGGCCCGCTTCATCTCCAGCGCCCTTGTCCACGTAAAGGATCGAATAGACGATGCGCGAGGTCGATTTCGACAGTGGCACCACCGCCAGATTCCCGTGATAAAAGCTTTGCCCTTCGACCATGCCGTCGGGCATCGCATAAGTATAGGACAGGTCGGTCCGCCCGACGATGACCTCGATCACCCGGCCATTGTTCAGATCGCGCACCGCGCCCACCTCGCCATCCTTGCCCGCGACCAGTCGACAGGGCGCATGGAGCCATTCGCCAATATCACAAAACTTGCCGATCCGCGCCCAGACCTGCGCAGCGGGACGCGCGACTTCCTGTTCGAGATGGATGGTCTGATAGGCGGGCGTTTCCGCCATCGCCGGGGCGCCCCATGCCATCAAACCGGCCGCCATCGCCAAAGCATATGCCTTCATCATCGACCTCTCCTGTTTGTTTTTCTGCGTCAAAGCTGTTGCGATGATCGCGCGGCGCGATTAATGCTGTCCCTATCGGGATAAAGCAACCTCCCGGTCAGGCGTCAGCCCAAGTGTTGCCTTATCCTGCCTGCCTTTGCGGGCGGAAAGGTATTGGACGCAAGATGACGGCCTCTTCTCAACATCCCGATTTCCTCGAATTGCTGCGCGTTTCGGCGCGCATCGGCTGCCTCAGTTTTGGCGGCCCCGCGGGGCAAATCGCGTTGATGCACCGCGAACTGGTCGAGGAACGCGGCTGGATCACCGAGGACCAATATCTCCACGCGCTTAACTTCTGCCACCTGTTGCCGGGACCGGAGGCGCAGCAATTGGCGATCTGGATCGGGTGGAAGCTGCACGGCGTTCGTGGCGGGCTGGCGGCGGGGTTGCTGTTTGTCATTCCTGGCGCGCTGGTTATTCTGGGGCTTTCGATGCTCTATGGCGCGGCGGCGCATCTGGTGTGGTTTGCCGCGCTGTTTCTGGGCATCAAGGCGGCGGTGCTGGCGATTGTGGTGCAGGCGGTGCTGCGTCTGGCCGGCCGTGCGCTGGGGACACCGTTTCGCAAGATTGCGGCGGTTTTGTCCTTCCTTGCTCTGTTTCTGTTCAACGCGCCTTTCCCGCTGGTGGTGATCGGGGCGGGGGTGATCGGCTGGATTACGGCGCGCTGGCGCCCGGCGCTGCTCGGCCTGAAGGGCGAGGCGGGATCGGCCCCCGATACGCCGCGCCCGTGGGGCTACAGTGCGCGCGCCGTGCTGATCGGCGCGCTGGCATGGGCCGCGCCGATGGTGGCGGTTTTCGCTCTGCTGGGGCGCGATCATGTGCTGTGGCGGGTGGGGGTGTTCTTCTCCAAGCTGGCGGTCGTCACCTTTGGCGGGGCCTATGCGGTGCTGGCCTATATGGCGCAGCAGGCGGTTTCGGCGCAGCACTGGCTGACCGCCGCCGAAATGGCCGATGGGCTGGGGCTGGCCGAAACGACGCCGGGGCCGCTGATTATGGTCACGCAATTCGTCGGCTATCTGGCGGCGCTCCGCAGTCCTGCGCCTTTCACGCCGCTGGTGGCCGGGTTGCTGGGGGCGGGGCTGACGACATGGGTGACTTTCGCGCCCTGTTTTCTCTGGGTCTTTGCGCTGGCCCCGTGGATCGAGCGATTGGAGCGCGCCCAATTGCTCAAAGGTGCGCTGGCGCTGGTGACCTCGGCGATTGTCGGCGTGATCGCCAATCTCTCGGCATGGTTCGCGCTGCAAGTGCTGTTTCATGAGCTGCGCCCGGTCTGGCCGGGCTTCAACCTGCCCGTTCTGGCCAGTTTCGACTGGCGCGCGGGGCTGATTGCTGCCTTATCGGCATGGGCGGTGATTGGGCGTAAATGGAATGTGATCTCCGTTCTGGCCGCCGCCGCTGCTGGTGGCTGGCTGCTCTCGCAAATCTCATAAGAGGAGGATGACCATGACTGACATCTCACGCCGTAACGCTCTGGGCAGCCTTGCGCTGGGCATGGCCGCCGCCGCCGCGCCCATCGAGGCCAGCGCGCAGAGCGCCGCCCCGGCTCCCGCTTTTGCCGGGGGTCATGCGCCCAAGCCGCTGGGTTTTGACGCCACCAAATTGACCGGGCTGTCGGAAAAACTGATCCGGTCGCATTGGGAAAACAATTACCAAGGCTCGGTCAAAGCGCTCAATATGGTCGAGGGTCGCCTTGCCGCTGCGATGGCGGACAAGGATCTGCCCCCGGTCATCTATGGCGACCTCAAGCGCGAGGAATTGCACCGTACCGGTTCGGTCATCCTGCATGAACTCTATTTCGAGCAATTGGGCGGCGAGGGCATCGCCAAGGGCGCGATCCGCGAGGCTCTGGCCAAAAGTCACGGCAGTTTCGAGAACTGGGAGGCCGAATTTCGCCGCACCGCCATGGCGCTTGCCGGAGGGTCGGGCTGGTGCATTCTGGCGTGGAACCAATATACGAAGTCGCTGCATAATTACTGGGCATGGGATCATACCAACGGGCCGGTGACCGGCACGCCGCTGTTGGCGCTGGACATGTACGAACATGCCTTTGCGATTGATTACGGCGCGGCGGCGGCCAAATATGTCGATGCCTTCATGCACAACATCGACTGGGGGGTGGTCGACGCTCGCTATCGCAAGGCGGTCGGAAGTTGATGTACCAATTGGTACATTGAAGGGCGCGACAGATGACAGGCCACGGAAGTGGCCTAAGGGAAAACAGGCTTGGGCGCGGGCAGGGATGCGATGGCGATCCGCCCCGCCTGAAACGAGCCCAGCCACAATTCGCGTCCCATGATCGCGGCGGCGGACAGTCCGTTGAAATCCTTGCGCGGGGTGCCATAGGCGATGGTGGCAATCCGTCCCTGCGTCAGATCGACCTCTCCCACGATCCATCCGCGCGGGCACAGCATCGGGTCGGCCACTCCATCGACCACCTTGCGCAGCCCCCCGCAGGCCGGTTCGTCAAAGCGCATCCCGGCCAGCAGGAGGCGGCCGTCGCTCCAGTGGATATTGTCGGGCATGAAATCGGGGGCGACGATGCGGCGAACCGGCCCGCGCGGATCGTTCCGGTCAAAGACTGCAATTGCGTGCTGGCCAAAGGCGATGGTGTAGAAATGGCGCTCGTCGGGGTCGCTTTCTATGCCATTGTTGCCGGGCAGCGCGGTGCCGGGCATCTCATGAAAAGCGGGCTCTCCGGGGCGCCATGACCATACCGCGCCGGTGTCGCGGCCCAGCACGAAATCGGCGATGCTGGTGCCCGGGCGGGTCAGCACAGTGGCCAGAATCTGCCCATCGGCAAAGCTGGTGACGCTGTTGCCGACCTGTCCTGCGGGCATAGGAATGCATCCGCGCCATTGCAGCGTGGGGCGTTGCGCGGCGGCGTTGACCTCAAAGACCTCGATCGATTCCCGCCCGCCATGATTGACCACCATCAGCCGCCAGCGCCCCGGCCCGGAGGCGCGCAGATTAAGCCCGCGATCATTGAGCAGCGCCGGGTCGGGCGCGCCGGGGCAATGGGGATAGGCAGCGGTATTGGGGGCGATCTGGTCGGGCGATCCCTGATACCAGAACTCCATACTGCGCGCGGTTGAATCGATGAGTTTGAGCCCCGCGCCCTTGGCAAAGCCGCTGGCGATCAGCCAGCGCGTGCCGGGCAGGGCGAGAATATCCTCGGGCCTTTCGGCGCCGCAAATATAGGCCAGTTCATCGTCGGGGGCGCATGTTTGGGCCGATTGGGCGCGGGCAGGCGAGGGCGTCAACGAGCAGATCAGAGCTGCCATTGCAATGGCCATGGCGGCAAAAGGGCGTCTTAAACTCGCAGGCATCTGTCCGTTCTCCCACGCGGCGCTCGTGTGTCTTTGCGATCACATCTTTTAAGTAACGAAACGGTTAGTTTCATATTTCGTTGACCTTGGCCAGAGCCTTTTCTATCCGGCCCCTAACGCTTCAAAGAAGTGCAAACGGGAGGGGTGCCAGATGTCATACGCCAAGCAGAGTCTTATTGTGTCCGCCAGCCTGATCGGCCTTTCGGCGGCTTTCAGCGCGCCCGCGATGGCGGCCGATGATGCGGCCAAGGCTCAGGAAATCGTCGTGACCGGATCGCTGATCAAGCGGCCCAACAACACCGCCGTCAGCCCCATCGTCTCGGTGGGCGAGGCCACGATCAAGGAATCGGGCGCCGCCACGCTTCAGGACGCGCTCAATCAGGTGCCCAGCTTTACTGTGGGCGGCAATGCGGCCACCGGCGGTCAGGGCGGGGGCGGCCGCGCCTCGATCAACCTGCATGGGCTTGGCACCAACCGCAATCTTGTGCTGCTTGACGGGCATCGCCTGCCGGTGTCGGACATCAACGGCAACGTCGACGTCAACATCCTGCCCGATGCGATCATCTCCAGCGTCGATGCGATCACCGGGGGCGCCTCGGCGGTCTATGGCTCGGACGCCATGTCGGGCGTGGTCAATTTCAAGACGATCCGCAATTTCGAAGGCATCAAGGCCGACATCATGAACTCGATCAGCCAGCAGGGCGACGCGTTCAAGTTCAACGCCTCGCTGGCGCTTGGCACCAAATTTGCCGATGATCGCGGCCATCTGATCGCCGCCTTCAGCTATGCCAAGCAGGATCCGGTGCTCAGCAACACCCGCTCCTTCTTCCTCGACAAGGTTCCCTCGTCCTATATCGGCACCGGCACTTTTGTGCCCAGCGCCGGCAACGCGCCCAATGCCGCCGTGGTTCAGGGCATCTTTGCCGGCTATGGCGTGACCAGCCTGCCGGCCAATTATCAGCTTGCCAACCTTGGCTTCAACAATGACGGCACGCTGTTTATCCAGAACGGGGCGCAGAATTACAAGGGCGCCAACGGCACCAACGGCTATGCGCTGGTGGGCAACAATGTGCGTATGCCGGTGGGCCAGCAGGGCAATCTGCTCAACGCGCTGGATCGCAAGACCGCCTTTATCAAGGGTGACTTTGAAATCACCCCCAGCCTGACCGCCTATGGCCAGTTCATGTTCGTCGATCTGTCGGTCAACACCAACAGCGGCGGCAGCCTGACCCAGTTCCCGACGCTGACCACCATTCCGGTGTCGAACCCCTTCATCCCCAACGATCTTCGCACGATCCTTGCCTCGCGCGCCAATCCGACGGCCAATTTCAGCTGGAACGCCCGCTATGTGGGCGTGCCGTGGAAGAACTGGGACGAAAACTATCAGGTCCAGCAATATCTGGCCGGTTTGAAGGGCCAGATCGGCGGCGGCTGGAGCTTTGACGTTTACGCGTCCTATGACCAGTCGGTGCATAATCAGATCATGCACAATGCTGTGCTGAAAAGCCGGGTGCAGACGCTGTTGAATGCGGCCGATGGCGGCAATTCGATTTGCGCGGGAGGGTTCAATCCGTTTGGCGACGCCAATGCGCGCTCGCTCTCGGACGCATGCCGCGCCTATATCACCAAGGACACGTTCAGCCAGGAACGCCTGAGCCAGACCCAGATTCAGGGTCAGGTCAATGGCTCGCTGTTCGATCTGGGCGCGGGCCCGGCGCAAATCGCGTTGGTGGCCGATTACCGTAAAAACACCTATTCCTTCACTCCCGACACCGACATGACGGCGCTGAGCGGATGGGCGCCGGGGGCCAATGTCGAAGGCTTTACCGCCACCATCGGTGTGCCCAAGCGCGCGATTTCGGTGAAGGAATTTGCCGCCCAGATCGACGTTCCCCTGCTGGCTGACAAGGCATGGGCGCAGGAACTGGCGGTGGGGGCCGCCGGGCGTATCTCCGATTATTCGGTGACCGGTTCGGTCAAGTCCTATGAATTCGACGCCCGCTGGCGCCCGACGCGCAACCTGTTGGTGCGCGGATCGTATCAGCGCGCGGTGCGCGCGCCCAACATTGGCGAACTCTTCTCGCCGCCCTCGGGTTCGCAGCTGGTCATCGGCACGCCGCCCTCCTCGATCGGTGATCCTTGCGATGTGCGTTCTTCGGCCCGCACCGGGGCCAATGGTGCACAGGTCGCCACGCTCTGCGCCGCGCAGGGCGTGCCTTCGGCGCTGATCTCCAGCTATCAGTTCCCCACCACCGCGACCGGCCAGACCGTGGCGGGCAATTCGGGCGTGACGCCTGAAACCGCCGATACCTTTAACATCGGCATTGTCCTCAACTCGCCGTTCCAGAGCGGGCCGCTCTCGGAATTGTCGCTGTCGGTCGATTATTACAACATCAATATCAAGAATGTGATTTCCTCAGTTCCGGGCCTGACCGTACTGTCGAAATGCTACAATCTGGATGGTTCGAACCCCGGCTATTCGACCGGCAACCCCTATTGCCAGTTGATCTCGCGCGACAGTTCGACCGGGCAATTGCTGACCGTGTCCACGCCCTATCTCAACCTGGGCGCGGTCAAGACCGATGGTGTCGAGGCCCAGATCCATTGGGGTACGCGCGCGCCTGTGCTGGGTTCGGGCGGCAAGGTCTATATTGATACCGCGATTGGCTGGCTCCATGCCTATAAGGTGCAATTGCTGCCGGGAGCCGCTTTCCTCGATTACACCGGCGTCAGCGTCGGCGGGTCGAACCCCGGATCGGTGCCGCCGCGCGCCACGCCGCAATGGCGCGCTTTGACTACCTTTGGCATCAAGAACGATGTGTTCGGCGCGGGCCTGCGCTGGCGCTATCAGAGCGGGATGAAGGATGCGAGCGCCGTGCTGACCCCGACCAACACGCAGGTTGGCGTGGGCGTTTACGAACTGTGGGACCTGTTCGGCTCGGTCAAGGTCAACAAGAACTTTGAACTGCGCGCGGGCGTGAACAATATGTTCAACAAGAGCCTGCCCTTTGTCGCCAGTTCGCAGAACGGCACCGATACGGCGATGTATGATGCCATCGGGCGTTCGTTCTATGTCGGTCTGAAACTGGCGATGTAATGATGTGGGGGTCGGGGCGATCAACGCCCCGGCCTCACAGGTTGCTCATTCCGCCGTCGATGATCAGTTCGCTGCCCACGGTAAAGCGCGATTCGTCCGAGGCGAAGTACACGAAGGCATCGGCAATCTCGCGCGGGGTGCCAAAGCGGCCCACGGGCAATTGGCCAAGGATTGCCTGCTGCATGCCGCCCAATTGCTCCTCGCTCAGGCCCAGTTTGCCATAAAGCGGGGTGGCGACCGGACCGGGGCTGATGACATTGGCGCGGATGCCGCGGCCGATCAATTCGCCCGAAAGCGTGCGCGCCAGCGAGATCAGCGCGGCCTTGGTGGCGGCATAGACGCTGGAATTGGGCATGCCGATGCGGGCGTTGATCGAGCCGTTAAAGACAATCGAGGCCGGATCGCTCAGCAAGGGCAGCAGCGCCTGGATCAGGAAATAGGGGCCTTTGACGTTGACGGCAAAGGAGCGGTCAAAACCGGCCTCGTCAAACCCTTCCACCGGGCGGAAATCGCCCACACCCGCATTGATAACCAGCGCGTCGAGCCCGCTGAATTCGGCCGCGATCACATCGGCAATGGTCTTTTGCGCCGAAACATCGCCCGCATCGGCCAGAATGGTGATCACATCTCCGCCCAGTTCGGCCTTGGCGGCGGCCAGCTTTTCCGCGCTGGTGCCGGTGATGGCAACGCGGGCGCCCTCGGCGAGAAAACGCTGGGCGGTGGCAAGGCCGATGCCGCTGGTGGCGCCGGTGATCAGGGCGGTCTTGTTGAGAAGTCGGGTCATGGTTTGGGTCCTATCCTTGGTTGCCTGCGCCTGATTGCGCTGACAAACCCCATCTATACCTGACGGATGTGTTGATCGATGGCGCAGATATGATCTATTCATTCAGGATAACTGAATAAAAGGCTGCTCCATGGACCGGCTCCGCGCCTTTGAAGTCTTTACCACGGTTGTCGCCCGCAACGGTTTTGCCCGCGCCGCCGATGCGCTCGACACTTCGCCCGCCAATGTCACGCGCTATGTGGCTGATCTTGAGGCGCATCTTGGCGCCCGCCTGCTCAACCGCACCTCGCGGAGGATATCGCTGACCGAGGCGGGGGCGGCGCTTTATGAGCGTCTGCGCAATGTGCTCGACGATGTGGCCGAGGCCGAGGCGGCGGCCGGCGCCGACAGCCGCGCCCCGCACGGGCGTCTGCGGATCAATGCCCCGCTCAGCTTTGGCGTGCTGCATCTGGCTCCCCTCTGGCCGCGCTTCATGACGGCCTATCCTGATGTGGATCTGGACATCAACCTGTCCGACCGCGTGGTCGATCTGGTGGAGGAGGGCTTCGATCTGGCGATCCGCATCTCGCGCGGCGGGTCGCAGACGCATGTGGCGCGCAAGCTGGCCACTTCGCATAATATCGTCTGCGCCGCGCCCGATTATGTCGCGGCCCATGGCGCCCCGGCCTCTCCTGCGGATCTGGAGCAGCACGCCTGCGTGGCCTATACGCAGACGCCTGCGCCCGACGAATGGCAATTCCTTGATGCCTCGGGCCAGCCCTATGCCGCGCGGATAAGGTCGCGCTTTGCCGCCAATAATGGCGATACGGTGCGCGCGATGGCCCTGTCGGGGCTGGCCATCGCGTGGCTACCCACCTTTCTTGCCGGTGATGATCTGCGCGCGGGGCGTCTTGTCCGCCTGATGCCCGATCACGCCCAGCCGCCCATTGACATCCTTGCCGTCTATCCCAGCCGCCGCCACCTTTCGGCCAAGGTGCGGGCAATGGTCGATTTTCTGGCCGACGCATTTCGGGGAATACCTGCGTGGGAGAGGTAAGGCCGTGCAATCGGTTGCCTTGTTCGAATAACTCCGATAAATAGGATAAAAGAGGCGCAAGGCCTCGACAATGGTCCAGGGGGAAAACATGTCCAACCGCACCGCCGCATCGTTTTTTCTGTGCAGCGCCCTGCTGCTCTGCGCCCCTGCTGTCTGGGCAAAACCGGGGCCCCAAGGCCCGCAACCCTCAGGCCGATGGTCCTATGATCCGGTCGGCTCTGCCCCCTTGCCGCCGATGGGCTGGAACAGCTGGAATGCTTTTGGCGTCGATATCACCGAGGCTAAAGTGCTCGGCTCAGCCAACGTGATCCGCGCCACGGGCCTGCAAGAGGCCGGTTACGTTAATATCAACATCGACGATGGCTGGTGGCGCAAAAGGCGCAGCCCGGACGGGCGGATGCAGATCCGCACCAACCTCTTCCCCGGCGCAGCCACCGGTGGACCGCAGGAAACCTCGTTCCGCCCCTTTACCGATCACCTCCACGGCATGGGCTTCAAGGCGGGCATCTATACCGACATTGGCCGCAACGCCTGTTCGCAGGCATGGTCGCCGGGCAATCCCAACCTGCCCGAAGGCACGCAGGCCGAGCGCGAAGTGGGCCTGCACGACCACGTTGCGCAGGATCTGGCGCTCTATTTCGGGGAATGGAATTTCGACACGATCAAGATCGATTCCTGCGGCCTTGCCCATTATCCCGCCGACAAGCCGACCGTGCGCAACGGCACCTATCGCGCCTTCGGCCCGATCATGGCCGACGCCGTGCCCAACCGCACCGACATTCCGGCGGTCAAGACGCTCTATGGCGAGGCGCGCGACGCCTTGCGCCGGATCAGGCCCAAGGGCGATTATATTCTCTCACTGTGCAATTGGGGCGCGGCCAATGTGCGCAGCTGGGGGGCGGATTATGGCACCACATGGCGGACCAGCAACGATATTGACGCCACTTGGGGCCGGATGCTGCATAATTTCGACAGCGTGGCCACGCGCGAGCTTTATGCCGGGCCGGGCCATTGGAACGATCCCGACATGCTCGAAGTGGGCAATGGCGAATTTGACGCCGCGCATCTGACCGAGGCGCGGGCGCATATGAGCCTGTGGGCGATTGCCTCGGCGCCGCTCATCATCGGCACGGATCTGACCCGCGCGCCGCAGGGGATCATCGACATTCTGGGCAACCGCGAGGTGATCGCCGTCAATCAGGACCGCGCAGGCCATCAGGGCGTGCTGGCCTATGGCGACAGCGAGCGCGAGATCATGGTCAAGACGCTGAGTGAAACGGGGGCCAAGGCGGTGGTCCTGTTCAACCGCACCGCCGCGCCGACCGACATCACCCTGACCGCGCAGCACCTGAAAATGCGTGGTGATGCGCCAATTGCGCTGCGCGATCTGTGGGCCGGGGCGGACCGCGATCCCCTGCTGGGCCAGCGCGTGTTTCACCTTGGGCCTCATGAGGCGATCATGCTCAAGGCCGTGGGGCCGTCCGGTCTGGCCAAGGGGCGCTATATTTCGGAAATGCCGGGCCGCGTGCATGTCGCCGCCGACGGCATAGCCGTGCTGGAGCCCGATCCGATCATCCACCGCCCCGCCGATCCCTATCATCCGGGCACCACCAGCACCGGCAACCGGCCCGCCTATGCCGGATGGGGTGGGCCCAGGGCCGATGCCACGCCCTATGATCAGACCCTCTCGATTGCCGGCGCGACCTTCCGTTCGGGGCTGGGGACGCTGGCGGGCGCCCGCCTTGAGGTGAAGGCGGACGGCCAGTTTCAGCGCTTTTCGGCGCGAGTGGGCGTTGATGATTCCACTCGTGGCCGCCGCGCAGGCGTGCGCTTCGAAGTCTATGGCGACGGTCGCCTGTTGGCCGCTTCGCCGGTGATGCGCTTTGGCGCTCCTGCGGTGGAATTATCGGCGCCGACCGGGAGTGCGCGGGTGATAGAACTGATCGCCCGCCAGATCGGCCCGGACATCGGCAATGTAGTGGTCACATGGGGCGATGCCCGGGTCGAATAGGCCTATGACCGCCGCACATCGCCCGAATTGCCTGTAAAGCCATCGACTTCTTCGCGGGAGAGGCGGAGCCAGTCGCCGTGGAGGGAGTGTTTGAGGGCATTCATGGCCAGACCAAGCCTCGCCATTTTCTGTGCGCCGCCGCCCTCTAGCCAGCCTGTGAGGACCCCGGCCGCAAAGGCATCGCCGCTGCCCACTTGGTCGATGATGTCGGTGATCTCGATCTCGGCGGTCTGATGCCGATCCTCGCGCAGGTCCACGCGGGCCGAAAGGCGGTGGTGGGTCTGGGTGATCGGATGGCTGGGGCGGGACAGCGCGGACACGTTCCTGCGGACGGGTTGCATCTTTGCCGTTCTGTTCATGCTGACCGCCAGTTTCCTCTATGCCTTCAGTTGGGAAGGCGAACGCCCGGTGCCGCAAAAGATCGCGCCGGGCGGCAATCCGATCCGCACGCTCTATCGCGAATTGTTCGCCACGCTGCGGGTGCGCGCGTTCCGGCTGCATTTGGGCATGTATCTGGGCGACTATGTCCTTCAACGCGGCCTTCATCTTCGTCTTCGCCCTTGGCGGCACGGTCTCACTGGCCTCGATGCTGATGGGCAGCCTCTATTTCAGCCAGTTGATCGCGGTGATTGCTGCCATCCAGTTCACGCTGCGCGGCACGCCCGCGCTGGTCTATCGCTATGACGCGGCGCTGTTTGCGGCCGGGTTGGGGCGCGGTACGCTTAATTATGTGCCTTGGGCGGTCTATAATTACATACCCGATGTCTAGAAATCATGACCGGTCGGCGCCGCATGGGTCTTGGCATTCAATATTCCGGCTTTGCCCCCAAGGCGAGCATCCAGACCTCCCACGCCACGCAGGCGCTGGTGACGACTTTGCCTTCGGCACGCTGGCGATCCTGCTGGCCGGTTTTGTCATCTCGCTGCGGTTTCCTCTGAATCAGCGGACCCATGCCATGCTGATGGTTGAAATCGAGCATCTGCGTGCGGGACTCGATCAACCGACCTCGTCCGCCTCAAAGGCCGTGGTCGAGGATCTGGCCGGCAGCCGACAGCCCACCCGGCTGCGGGCCCGATCTATCAGCGCCGCCCCAGCACGCGCAGCGCTATCGCGGCCAGCACATAGGCGGTAAAGATCACCATCGCCATGGGCCGCGCCGTGCCGTCATGAAACGCCCCGGCCACCGCCGCGCCCAGTGCCCCGCCGCCGAATTGCATAAAGCCCACCAGCGCCGAGATCGACCCGGCCCGCTGCGGATCGCGGGCCAGCGCGCCTGCAATCGCATTGGCCTGGGTAAAGCCGATCATCGCCACCATGAAGAACAGCGGCACAGTGATCCCCAGCAGCCCGCCAAACCCGGTGATCGCATCGGCCAGCAGCACCGCTGAGGCCATCATGCTGCCCAGATTGGCCCAGCGCAGGATCGTATCATAGCCGATCCGCGTCAGCAGACGGCGGTTGATCCAGTTGGTGGTTACCAGCCCCAGCCCATTGGTGGCGATCACCCAGCCATAGGTCTGGGGCGAGAGGTGAAAGCCGGTGACCAGCACATCGGGCGAAATCGCCAGATAGGTCAGCAGGCCCATATGCGAAAAACCGGCGGTCAGCGCATAGGCCATCACCTGCGCCTCGCCCAGCACGGCGCGATAGGCGGCAAACGGGGATTCGCTGCGTGCCTGCGCGGCGGTTTGTTCCGAACGGGTTTCGGGCAGGCCAAAGAACGTGGCCACCGCCACGCTCGCGCCAAACAGCGTCAGCAGCCAGAAAATCGAGCGCCATGATGCGACCAGCAGCACCCAACTGCCGATCAGCGGGGCGATGATGGGCGCGATGCTCATCACCAGCAGGAGAAGGGAAAAGACCTGCGCGCTTTCCTGCGGGGTGAAGCGGTCGCGCACCGAGGCGCGCGACACCACCAGCCCCGCGCAGCCGCCAAAGGCCTGAACAAAGCGCGCGGCGATCAGCACCGGGATCGAAGGCGCCAGCGCCGCGCAGGCCCCCGCGCCGACATAGAGCACCAGCCCGCCCAGCAAGGGCATCCGCCGCCCGATCCGGTCGGACAGCGGCCCATGCACCAATTGCCCGAAACACAGGCCCGCAAAGAAGGAGGCGACCGTCAGCGAGGCCTGCGCCGCATTGCCCCCCAAATCGCGCGCCATCACCGGCAGCGCTGGCAAATACATGTCGATAGAAAGCGGGGCAAAGGCGCTTAAGCCGGCCAGGACCAGCAGCAGGCCAAAGGGAATATGCACAGATTTGGCCGCGGTCATGGCGTTCTTTCGTAAAAGCAATGCAGGCGCGGCCCACGCCGCGCCTGCATCCTTGCCACAGGGCCGAGGGCTTTAGAAGCCGAACAGCGCCTGCCGCGCGATCTTCTGCGCGCCCATTGCGTCCTGCTGGTTCTGCGCGGCCTGAAGCGCGTCCCAGTCGAGGCGATCAAGCGCGCCATCAATATGTTTGAGGAAATCGATGGCCATATCGGCCGCCTCTACGCAATCCTCGCGGAAGGGGAACTGGTCGAGTTGCCACACGCCTTCCCAGTTGTTCTTGCGCAAAGTGTAGAAGAATTCGAACAATTCGATGGGGTGAACGGTGCCCGCCACCATATCGTCGTCCCAGCTTCGCAGATTGTCATTCACATCCATGCCGAAAAGGCGGCCATGGTCGATGGCCAATTGCGCCGAATCCGCCGGGCTTTCCCCGCCAAACAAAGCATGGCCGAAATCGAGCAGCACGCCCACATTGGGCACGCCCATCGCCTCGATCCCCAGCAGCGTGCGCGCCATCGAGCCATAGCTCATATGCACGCGCGGTTCGCGCGGCTTGTATTCGATGACGAATTTGAGATCCGGGTTCTGGCTGGCCAGTTCGCCGATGCCCTCGATGGAATGGCGCCACAATTGCTTGTGATCGACCTGAAACGGATAGTCCCAACCGTCCTGACCCGGCCAGAGCTTGACATAGGAGGCGCCAAAGCGACGTACCAGATCGGCCGCATCATTGCACACTTCATTGGCGCGACGGCGGATCCCTGCGTCGGGATTGGTAAAGGCGCCCTTGGAAAATTCGCGGTTGTAGATTTCGGGCGTGATGCCGATCACCGAGAGGTTGTTGCGCTTGAGCGCGACTTCGACCTCATCGACCGAGACATCCGCGCTCCACGGCGCGTTAATGTCCACCACCGAAAGATCGCGCACCTTTCCTGCCAGATCGATCATCTCGATCAGCGTCTTGGGCGGGCCATAGCCATCGGTGGCATAGCGGTCGACATAGGTGGCAAAGTGCCAGATACCGGCACCGAAGGTCAGCTTGCTCATCAGGATTCCTCGTTTGGATGGAATGTTTTATTTCAGCGCGAAATTGCTGAGCCGCGCGGCATTGGCGCGCGTGATCAGCAGGCAGTCCATGATCAGCTTTTCGGCCTGTCCGGTCTTGCCCTCGCGCAGGAATTTGTCGGCCAGTTCGACCGCATATTGCGCCTGACGCCATGCCGGTTGCAGCACCGTGGCCGCCGCCTTGCCGCCGGTAATCGCATCGCGCACATCGTTGGAGCCGTCAAAGCCCACCACGGCCACATCGCCGCGCCCCGCGCCCTGAAGTGCGGCAATCGCGCCCATGGCCATCGTGTCATTGCCCGCGATCACGCCCTTGATTTCCGGGTGCGCCTGAAGGATGGACTGGACCTTGGTAAAGGCCTCGGACTGGCTCCAGTTGGCGCTTTGCCGCGCGGTCATGCGCAGGTCGGGATATTGGTCCAGCACCTCGTGAAAGCCCTTGGAGCGGATCGCGGCATTGGTGTCCGATTCCTTGCCGACCAGTTCGACATAGGGGCCTTTTTCGCCCATCGTGCGGGCAAAGGCCTGCGCGCCCAGCATCGCGCCCTGATAATTGTTCGACACGATCTGCGCCGTGGCGATGCCGCGCGCGGCGATCTCGCGGTCGATCAAAAAGACCGGGATGCCGACATTGCGCGCCTTCTGCACCGCCGCCACGCTCGATTGCGCGCCCGCATTGTCCAGAATGATGGCAGAGGCATTGCGGGCGATGGCGGTATCGATCAGCTCGCTTTGCTTGAACGCATCATCGCCATGGGAAAATTTCAGCGTCTGATAACCCAGTTCGCGCGCCTTGGCCTCGGCCCCTGCGGCCTCCTGCCCAAAGAAGGGATTGTCGAGCGAGGGGGTGATGATGACCATCAGCCGGGCCCGTTTTGCATCATGCCCACATGCGCCAAGGCCCATAATAGCCCCCAGTGACATCAACGCCATCAGCCCAATCCGTAACCCACCCGCGCGCAACCGTTTCATGCAATGATGACCTCTATTCCCATATGTTCGAAGCGCGCCTTGTCGGCGTCCGAAATGCCGCTGTCGGTGATCAGGGCATGGATCATCGTGACCGGCCCGACCGATGAAAACGAACGCCGCCCGATCTTGGTGGAATCGACCAGCAGATAGACCTTTTCCGCGCTGGCGATCATCGCGCGCTTGATGGGGATGTCGCCCAGCGAGGGGATGCTCATGCCTTCCTCGATCGACACGGCGGCGGCGGCCAGAAACAGGCGGCGCACAAACAGTCCGGCAAAGAATTCCGCCGATCCCTCGCCGCTGACCGAGAGGGTGGGGGCCTTGAATTGCCCGCCGGGCATATGCACGGTGATCGAGGGCTGGGCGCCCAGCATCAACGCGATGTTGAGGCCATTGGTGATGACGGTCAGATCGCGCCGCTCCAGCAGATGGGCGGCCACCTGCGTCGTGGTCGATCCGGAATCGAGCGTGATCGTCTCGCCATCCTCGACCAGAGCGGCCGCCGCCGCGCCGATGCGGCTTTTCGCGTCCATATTCTCGTGATGCTGCAAAGCCATGGATCGGACCTGCTGTTGCACGGATTTGAGGAAAGCGCCGCCATGGACGCGCTCGATATGGCCGTCGGCCTCCAGCCGTTCGAGATCCTGACGGATAGTGACTTCGGATACGCCAAAGGCCTTGGACAATTCGCGCACGCGGGCGCTGCCTTCTTCGCGGATCCATTCCATGATCTCGGCGCGGCGGCCTTCGGCAAAGCGGGCGGTGCCGCCTTCGGACCGGCGCAATGCGCCACGCGGTTCGTCCTGATTGCCCGCCGCCGTCTTCTTCGCCGCGCCCTTTTCGTTCGCCATAATCGTCAACCAAGCCTTTCCTGCAGACGGTCAAGAACCACCGCCGTCACAATGACGCCGCCTTTGATAACCATCTGCCAGAATTCGCTGATCCCCACCATGACCATTCCGTCACCCAGCACGCCGATGACACAGGCCCCGATCAGCGTGCCGACAATCGTGCCGCGCCCGCCTGTCAGCGAGGCCCCGCCCAGCACTACGGCGGCAATGCCGTTGAGTTCAAAGCTTTCGCCCGAGGCCGGATGGGCGGCCACAAGATCGGACGCGATCAGCACGCCCACCAGCGCCGCCATGGCGCCGGAAATCGCATAGACCGCATATTTGACTTGGGTAACCCGCACGCCCGAGAGCAACGCGGCGCGCTCGCTGCCGCCTACGGCATAGACGCGGCGGCCAAAGGTGGTGGAGCCGGCCACAAAGGCAGCCCCCGCCGCAATTACCGCCAGCAGCCACACAGGCGCCGGAATGCCCAGCAACAGCCCCGCGCCGATCCGCGAAAAGCCTTCATTGCCCAGCGCCGGATTGCCGATCAGATTGGGAAAAGTCTCGCCATTCGACATCAGCATGGCTGCGCCCCGCGCCATGTAAAGCGTGCCCAGCGTGGCGATGAAGGGCGCGACCTGAAACCGGTTGATGAGCAGCCCATTGAACAGCCCGATGCCCACGCCCACCAGCAGGACCAGCCCGACCACCGCCGGCACCGAGGGATAGACCACGACCCCCAACGCCGTCAGCGGCAGGCCATTGATGATCAAAGCGCCCGCCACCATTCCGGCCAGTCCCGCGATGGAGCCGACCGAAAGGTCGATGCCCCCCGTCAGGATCACAAAGGACATGCCGATCGCCAGAATGGCCACAATGGCAATATGTTTGAGCATGATCAGCGCATTGGCCACGGTCAGGAAATTGGGCGCCAGCACCGAGAATATCGCCACCACCAGCACCAAGGCCAGCACCGTGCGAAATTTCAGCAGCAGGGCCATCGCATAATCCTTGCCTACTGCCTGACCTGCGCCGCTCATCGTCAATGTCTTACCTTCTGTCATGCTGCTGCTGCCGCATTGGCGGCGCGGATCAGGCGCGCCTCGGTCGCTTGCGCCACCGGAATGTCGAGGATGATGCGCCCCTTGGCGATGACGATGACCCTTTCGGCCACGGCCAGCGCTTCGAGCACGTCGGAGGTGGAAAAGACCACGGCCAGTCCATCGGCGGCCAATTGGCGGATCGTGGCGAAAACCTCGCTGCGCGCGCCAACGTCAATGCCGCGCGTGGGCTCGTCCAGCAGCAGGGCCGCAGGGCCGGGCATCAGCGCCCGCCCGATCAGCGCCTTTTGCTGATTGCCGCCCGAAAGCGCGGTGATCGCCGTGCGGGCCGAGGCGGTTTTTACCCCCAGCCGGGAGATCATCCGCCCCACCGCGCCTTGCTCGCTGGCGTTGCGGATCACGCCCTTTTGCGCAAAGCTGGCCAGATCGCTGACCGCCATATTGCGGCCCACGTCCAGATTGGCGAACAGGCCCTGCGCCTTGCGATCCTCGGAAACGAAAAGCAGGCCGCGCTTGACCCTTTGCGCAATCGAAAGCCGGGTGATGTCCTCGCCCTTCAGTGTGATCGTGCCATCGCTTGCCGCGCGGGCGCCAAAGGCGACCTCCATCAATTCGGTGCGCCCCGACCCCAGCAGCCCGTAAAGCGCGACAATGCCGCCCCCGCGCGCCTCCATCGAAATATCGTGCAGCGCGGCCGAAGTCCGGTCGCGGGGGCGCGAAACGTGCGAAATCGCCAGAACCGTCTCGCCTTCTTCCGGCGCGGGTGTGTCGGCGCGCTCCAGCCGCCCTTCCTCGCCCAGCATTTGTTCGATGATCCAGCCGACCGAGGTATCCGCCGCCTCGGCGCGCGCGACGATACGCCCATCGCGCATCACCGTGATGCTGTCGCCCACGCGCAGCAATTCCTCCAGCCGGTGCGAGATATAGACAATGCCTACGCCCGACCGTTTCAGATCGCCGATGACATCGAAGAGCACCTCGACCTCGGCCTCGCTGAGCGCGGAGGTGGGTTCGTCAAGGATCAGCACCCGGCATTCCTCGGCCAGTGCCTTGGCGATCTCGACGATCTGCTGCTCACCGATGCTCAGCGTCGCCACGCGGCGGTCGGGGTCGATATTTTGCCGCAAACGGGCCAACAAGGCGCGCGCCTTTTCCCTTTCGCGCGGGCGGTCGAGCAGGGCCTTTCGCGAACCGAGCAGAAAGATATTTTCCGCCACGCTGAGATTGGGGCACAGGTTCAATTCCTGATGCACCATGCCGATGCCGCGCGCCGCCGCATCGCGCGCGCCGTTCATCCGCACCGGTTCACCGTCGATATAGACCTCGCCCTCGCTGGGCGTTTCGATGCCCGCCAGAATGCGCATCAGTGTCGATTTGCCCGCGCCATTCTCGCCGATCAGCACGCTGACACGGCCCGCCTCGACGGCAAAATCCACGCCATGCAGCGCGGTGACCCCGCCATAGCGCTTCTTGACGCCGCTGGCCCGCATCAGCTCGGCCATCACGCGTCCGCCGTAATGCGCAGCGGCATCACCTGCCATACGCCATCTTCGGACCGCTGGCCTGCGCCCAGAAATTCCACCTTCATCCCCGGCTTCAGCCGCTCGGCAGCCGGGCGTACCTGCGCCATGGCCCGCGCGTTGAGCGTGCGCGATACGGCGGCATAGGCGAGTTGATCGGGCATGTCGTTAAAGACAAAGAAGGGCTGACTGTCGCGCAGCGCGGTCGAAACGATCACTGGGCCCAGCATCAGCCGCACCTCGCCAACGCCCGCGACATTGACCAGCACGGAGCCTTGACGCGAGGCGCGGTCGATGGCGGCGATGGTGCCTTCGCCCCGAACGGCATGGGGGGCATCGTCGCGCGGGGCCTGCGCCAGCGGAACCGAGGATTTTTCCATGCCCGGCATAACGCGCGCGGCCCACGCTTCCCTCACCACCGCATCGGCATCAAAGGCGCCGCCTTCGCGGCTGTGGATCTGGCGCGCTTCTTCAAGGCTCAGCACTTTGCAGCCCGAAAGCGCCAGGCAGCCGGGCAGGGCAATCAGCGCGACAAGCGCAAGCCGTCTGCTGCGCCAGGGCGCAAACTTGTTGAAGGCCACGAAAAATCCTCTCCTTGCGCTGATCGCAAATGTCTTGCCCCTTGCCTAACCGGATTGCGCTTCGCCTTCAAGAGGGTTGCGGAGAAAAAGAAAGAAAAAGAAAGTAGTCAAAAGTTGTGGGATTGCCCTTTGCCTTCGCTTGCTATAGTCGGACCAGCGACAAGGAGAATTTTGCGAATGCCCGAATCTCGCCCCCGCAATGGCCAAACTCTTGCCGAACGTGCCGCTTTTGTCCGTGAACAGGCCCGCTGGATCCGCAAGCGGGCGCTTCGCATGGTGTTCGATGCCCGTCAGGGCCACCCCGGCGGCGACCTTTCGGCCACCGATGCACTGGCTGCGCTTTATTTCGATGTGATGCGCTATGATCCGGCCGATCCGCGTTGGGCCGGGCGCGACCGTTTTATCCTCTCCAAGGGGCATGCCACCGGCGCGCTTTACAGCACGCTGGCGCTGGCGGGCTTCTTTCCGCAGGAAGAGCTGACCACCTATATGCAGCCCCTCTCGCGGTTGAACGGGCATCCCAACCGCAACAAGATCCCCGGCGTCGAAACCAACACCGGCCCGCTGGGCCACGGCATGCCGGTGGCGGTGGGCATCGCCATTGCGGCCCAGATCGATAAGGCCGATTATCGCACCTTCATCATCACCGGTGACGGCGAATTGCAGGAAGGCAGTAATTGGGAGGCCGCGATGACCGCGGGCCACCGCAAATTGTCGAGCCTGACGCTGATCGTTGACCGCAACCGCCTGCAACAGGGGGCCGGGACCGAGGACACGGTGGGCCTCGATCCGCTGGATGATAAATTCCGCGCCTTTGGCTGGGATGTGGTCGAGGTGGACGGGCACGACATCGAGGCGCTTTTGCCGCTGCTCGACGGATCGATCCGCCATGACAAGCCGCTCTGCATCATCGCCAATACGGTGAAGGGCAAAGGCATTTCATTCATGGAAAATAAGGCAAGCTGGCACCATGGCGTGCCCAATGCCGAACAATACGAACAGGCGATGAAGGAATTGGACGCATGAGCAGCCCCGTAACCCAGAAATCCGGGCTGTTCGATTGCCGCGATGCCTATGTCAAAACGCTTGAGGCGCTGGGCGCGGCGGACGAGCGCATCGTCGCCGTGGTCAATGACAGCGTGGGATCGAGCAAGCTGGGCGGCTTCCGCGATAGATTCCCCGAACGCCTGATCAATGTCGGCATTGCCGAACAGAATATGGTCGGCGTGGGCGCGGGTCTTGCCAATGGCGGCAAGGTGGCCTTTGTCAGCGGAGCCTCGTGCTTCCTGACCGGGCGTTCGCTCGAACAGGTGAAGGCGGACGTCGCCTATTCGCAAGCCAATGTGAAACTTTGCGGTATTTCGAGCGGCGTGGCTTACGGCGAGCTGGGCCCCACGCATCATTCGATCGAGGACGTGGCATGGCTGCGCACGATGGGCGACATCACCGTCCTCGTTCCCGCCGACCCTTGGGAAACCGAGCAATGCATTCGCGCCGCCGCCGCAATGGATGGCCCGTTGTTTATCCGCATCAGCCGCATGGGTGTGCCCGCTCTGCCGCGCCCGGCGGACGCCAGCTTCACCATCGGCAAGGCCGAGGTCTTGCGCGAGGGCGGCGATGGCGCCATTCTGGCCAATGGCACGATGGTGTGCCGCGCGCTGGAGGCGGCCGAAGCCTTGGCTGCCCAAGGCATTTCCGCGCGGGTGGTCAATATGTGTTCGATGTCGCCCATTGACGAGGAAGCCATTCTGGCCGCCGCACAGACCGGCGCCATCGTCACCGTCGAGGAGCACAGCGTGCGCGGGGGGCTGGGCAGCGCGGTGGCTGAAATCGTGTCGCAGAATACGCCTTGCCGGATGAAAATTCTGGGCTTTGCCGGGTTCCAGCCTACCGGTTCGGCCGAATTCCTGATGGAGCATTCGGGGCTGACCGCGCCCAATATTGCGGCGGCCCTGCGCGGCCTGCTGGGGCGGTAAGGCAAACGTGACGCGTCAGGCCATCCTCGCCCTCGATTGCGGGACGACCAACACCAAGGCCATGCTGATCTCGCTCGATGGGGAAATCCTGTCGGGTGGATCGGTGGTCAACCCCGTTTCCCACCCGCAACCGGGCTGGGCCGAGCAATCGGGCGAGGGCATCCTTGCCAGCGCCGATGCGGCCATTCGTCAGGCCATCGCGGGCGCGCCCGATGCCGACATCCGCGCCATCGGCATTTCGAACCAGCGCGAATCCGCTCTGATCTGGGATGTGCAGACGGGCGCGCCGCTTGGCCCCTGTATCCTGTGGCAATGCCGCCGCACGGCGCCTTTCTGTGCCGCCCTGCGCGAGGCGGGCGAGGGTGAAACGGTGGAACGGTTGAGCGGCCTTGGCCTCGACCCGCTGTTTTCGAGCAGCAAATTGCGCTGGCTGATCGACCATGCCAATGGCGGCACAGATCTGCGCGGTGGGACGGTCGATAGCTGGCTCTTGTGGCATATGACCGGCGGGGTGGTTCATGCCACCGACGCCAGCAACGCCTCGCGCACGCAATTGCTCAATCTGGATGGCGGCGATTGGGACGAGGAATTGCTGGGCCTGTTTGGCGTGCCCCGCGCGATCCTGCCCCGCGTGATGGCGTCCGATGCGCTGTTTGGCCATACGGCGGGCGGGTTTGGCGGCTTGCCCGATGGCATTGCGATCCATGCGATGATGGGCGATTCCCATGCTGCGCTGTTCGGCCATGCGATCACCGCGCGCGGGCGGGTCAAGGTGACGTTGGGCACCGGTTCCTCGCTGATGTGTCCGACCGGGGCGCGGGCGCGTTCGGCCCATGGTCTGTCCAGCACGATTGCATGGCGGCGCGGCGACCGGACGGTCTATGCGTTGGAAGGCAATATTACGGTTTCGGGCCATTCTGCCGCTTTTGGCGCGCAATTGCTGGGCCTTGGCGGGGCGCAGGAACTGGCTGATCTGGCCGCGACGGTTCAGAATAGCGACGGGGTCTATGTTGTCCCTGCGCTGGCCGGATTGGGCGCGCCGCATTGGCAGGAAGAAGCGCGCGGGATCATCTGCGGCCTGTCGCTCGGCTCGCGTCCGGCCCATGTCGCCTATGCCGTGCTGGAGGGCATCGCGCATCAGATCTGCGATCTGGTGTCCGCCATCGAGGCCGATCTGGGCGAGGATTTGCAGGCGATTTGCGTCGATGGCACGGCCGCGCGCAACGATCATCTGTTGCAGATGCTGGCCGATCTTTCCGGGCGGTCGGTCGAGCGGCCTTCGCAGACGGATCTGAGCGCGCTGGGCGCGGCGATGATGGCGGCGGCGGGGGCAGGCCTGCCCGTGTCCGACACGCTGATCGCCAAGGAGCATCATTTTGCCCCCGCCATGGCCGGGGATGCTCGAATTTCCTCTCGCGAAGGCTGGCGCAAGGCGGTGGCGCGGGCCTGTCTCTAACGATTGCGGCGGCCCTTTGCGATAAAGGGCCGCCGCGATTGCTTATCGAAACAGCAACGGCGCAAAGGCGTTGAGATATTCGCGCCAGTTGCGCCAGTCATGCCCGCCTGCGCTTTCCACCGTGGTCAGTTTGACGCCTTTCGTTTTGAAATAATCGGTGATCTCCATCGCGCCCGGCCGCGCGAAATCGGTATAGCCCCAACCCCACCAGAACAGCTTCAACTCCTTGTTCAGCCGAGAAATCGTGTCCTGCTTATGGTCATAGAACCACTGGCGGTCGGCCTGACGGAACCAGCCGGAGCTGAAAATCCCGATATAGCGGAAGGTGCCAAGGTTCGACATACTGGTGTTGAGCGTCTGGATCCCGCCCATCGACAGGCCCGCCATGGCGCGATGTTCGGGATCGGCGATGGTGCGATAGTTCTGTTCGATAAAGGGAATGATGTCGGTGGTCATTTCCCTGACAAAGGGTTCCTTGTCCGGGTCCGAGGTCATCACCTGCCCGGCATTGGGTGTATAGCCTGCGGGCATGACCACGATCATCGGCTTGATCTTGCCCTCGGCCAGCAGGTTGTCGAGGATGTTATTGGCCTGCCCAGCCGTGGTCCACGAAGTTTCAGAATCGCCGCCGCCATGCATCAGATAGAGCACCGGATAGGCGCTCGCGCTCTTTTCATAACCGGGCGGTGTATAGACGATCAGGCGCCGGTCCGCGCGGCCCAGCGTGGTCGATGTGAAATGCCGCTCGCTGACCGAGCCATGGGGCAGGGGCTGACGATATTCGGCGAAATCGCCCGGAACGGTCAGCATACTGTTCTGGCTGGCGCGTTGCGGCGACATGGCGGTGTTGCGCGGGTCGAGCGTGACTGCGCCATCGACGACGAAATAATAGCGATAGGCGCCGGAACGGATCGGTGTGGTCGTGGTGCCGGTCCATACGCCATCCTTGTCTTTGGCCATGGTAATTTGCGGTGTGGGGCCGGCGGTCATGTCGCCGGGCGGGGTGGCGATGGCATTGGCCTGCCGGATCAACTCGCCATCGACAGTCACGGATTTCGCATTGGGCGCGCCGATGCGAAAGGTGACGCGGTGATCGGGCAGTACTTCAGGCGAGATGACGGGGGCCGGCTCGACGCCGCGGTCAACGACGATCGGCGGATTGGGGCGCGACTGGGCGTGGAGCGCGTTGGGCAGGCTGAGTGCGGCTGAAATCAGCAGCGCTTGTCGTAGCGATGTCATGGGGGTCCTCTCCGTCATCGGGCGTCCGATTTTTCCGAATCGCCCTAATTCTTGTTTCAGGAATTTTTTTGAACGAGCTTCAATTTTGCGACCGAACCGAGCGGCGTCAAGGCAAGATATTTTGATTTATTTCAATAGATTTCGATTTCTCAAATTTTTGGGCGAAATGAAAATCGAGGACATGCCTCAATTAACGAGAAAAATTGACTTTTCTGCACGTTGAAGTAGACTTGCTTCCATTCCAAAAATCGAAAAAAACGAAAGAGAGGCGAGAGTGAGCATCGGTAAAGGCAGGGCGGGGGCCATGGCAGGATATGCAGGCATATGGCTGGCGGGCGCGGCGGCGATCGTGACGCCGCAGATGGCGCTGGCGGCGGGCAAAAAGGCCCTTCCACTTTATCTTGAAACGCCTGAGGGGCAAAAGCCGCGCGTGGTCATCACCGCAGACCCGGAGTTGGACGACAACAATTCGCTGATCCGCTATCTGCTCTACAGCACGGATTACCGCACCGAAGGACTGGTCTATGCCAGCAGCCAGTTCCACTGGACCGGCGATGGCAAGGGCACGAAACTGTCAGTGCCGGGGCGCGAATATACGCGCATTCCCAATAATCCCTGCCCCTGCACGTCTTGGCGCTGGTCGCCTGACGAGCGTTTTATCGACGATGCGGTGGCGGCCTATGCCAAGGCCTATCCCAATCTGAAGGTCCACAATAAGGAATATCCGACGCCAGAATTGCTCCAGTCTAAAATCCGCTGGGGCAATGTTCAATTCGATGGCGAGATGGACAAGGATACGCCGGGCTCGGATCTCATCAAGAAATTGCTGCTCGATGATGAAGAAGCGCCAATATACCTGCATGCATGGGGTGGGGGCAGCACGATTGCGCGCGCGCTCAAATCCATCGAGGATCAGTATAAGGGCACCAAACAATGGGCCGCGATCCGCGCCAAGGTGATCCGCAAGGCGATCCTGCATCCCTCGGGCGATCAGGACGACACTTATGTCAAATATATCAAGCCTAATTGGCCCGAAATCCGCTATCGCGAACTGGCCGGCGGGCTGACGCTGGGCTATAATGCGCAGAACTCGGTCAGCCTTGAGGATGCCGCCTATCTATCCGCCGACTGGATGGAGAAGAACATTTCCAGCCGTGGCCCGCTGGGCGAGCGTGAGCGCGTCTGGGGTGATGGCAAGCAGATGGTCAAGGGCGATATTTTTGATTTCTTTGGCTTCTCGGGCAAGACGGCCGATGATCTGCGCAGGGAGGGCTATGTCGTCTGGACTCCTTTGCGTGACAAGGGCGAATTTCTGGGTGAGGGGGATACCGATACTTTCCTCAATCTGGTGAATAATGGTCTGCGCGGCTATCGCGGCAACAGTTTCGGCGGCTGGGGCGGTTATGCGAAGGCCGATCCCACCCATGGCGGCTTCGGCTCGGCCGATTTTGCCGCGATGATGGCCAATATGCAGCGCGGCGAACGCAAGCGGGCGCCGACCCATCCCTTCCTTGCCGCGGCGCAGCGCGATTGGGCCGAGCGCTTCAAATGGTCGGTGACGCCGACCTATGCCGGGGCCAATCACAATCCCAGCGTCAGCGTGGTTGGAGCGCATCAGGTCGTGGCCAAGCCAGGTCAAGTACTCAAATTCTCGACCAAATCCAGCGATCCCGATGGCGACAAAATCACCTTCAAATGGTGGAACTGGAAAGAGGCCGGGACCTATAAGGGCGATCTGGCCGTGACTGGCGAGGCGGACGGGCGCGCCAGCCTGACTATCCCTGCCGATGCCAAGCCGGGCGACACGTTTCAGATCATCGTCGAGGCCAGCGACGTTCGGCCCGAGCCGCTGTCACATTACGACAAGGTTTTGATTTCCATCGCTAAGTAAGTCCGAAAAGAAGATGCCAGGCCGGTCAGGGCCTGGCATCTCATCATGGGGGCGTATTGTCAGGAGAGGACACTTTACGCCGACATGAACTTGCGAATATCGCCATGGGGATCGCTTTCGACCCGGCTTTCCAGATTGAAGATCATCGTCTGGCGCCGCGCCAGGTCATAGGGCGGCCATGCGGGGATCGCGGCGGTCTGCGGATTGCCGGTCTTGGCAAAGGCAACCCATGCCGGATGCATCTGTGCCGACATGCGGGCCGGTTCCGCTCCATTGCCGACGAAATCGCGGATATTGTCATAGGTGCCGAAAACATAGGACAATTCCGTCGCATGGCCTGCCTTCAGCCGCCCGCCCAGCGTCGGCAATTCACGGTCCATGCGATACATCCAGACCGGCGCGCTCTGGCGCGATTTGCGCTCGGCCAGCGTGACCGAGTTGATCCAGAACATCCCCGCGCCATTGAGCGCGACGATCAGATCGCCCGGCGAATATCCCGGATGGGCCGCGCGCAGCGCCGATGCCAGAGCGGCGGCATTCTTAGGATGGGCCTTGCGCACGGCGGCCTCGAAATCAGCATCGGTCGCGGTGGCCAACGTCTTGTCGCCCAGCGCGAACATCGTCCCCTCGTCCTTGTTTGTGCCGATAATCAGAGGGATATTGGCCGCCATCGCCGCTGCCTCTGGCGCAAACGGGCCGCGCGGCAATTCCTTGCCATCGACGCTCGGGTTAAAGCCGCCCATCAGGAAGCCGCCTGCATCGCTCTTGGCCACGGCCTCGATCGCGGCCTGTTGCGATTGAAAGATCTTCTGCGTATCGACCGCCGCCAGCGCGGCCACATCGCCCGCCTTGACCCCCAGCACATCGGTCAAGGCCCCGCCCAAGCCTTGCGCATATTTGCGGGGCGTGGCGTCCAATCCGGCTCCGCTTTGGATAATCGCCTTTTGATACAGCCCCTTGGCCGATGGCATGCCCAGCAGGAGCGAGACCTTCATCCCGCCGCCGCTCTCGCCAAAGATCGTGACATTGTCCGGATCGCCGCCAAACAGCGCGATATTGGCGCGCACCCATTGTAGCGCCGCGACAATATCGAGCATCCCCGCCACGCCCGAGGAGGCATAATCCGGGCCCCAGCTTTCAGGCAGTTGTGTATATCCGAAAACGTTCAGGCGGTGGTTGAGCGAGACCAGCACGATGCCGTCGCGCGCGAAATGGTCGCCCCAATAGGTGGGGCGACCCGCCGCCCCACTGGAAAATCCGCCCCCATGCAGCCACACCATCACTGGCTTCTTGCCGCTCAGCGCGGGGGTCCAGACGTTGAGGAACAGGCAGTCCTCGCTGTGCTGTTCGTCAAAGGGCATGTCATTCTGTCCGTCGCTCTGGATCGCGGCGGCGCCGAATTGCGCGGCATCGGCCACCTGCGTCCACTTCTGAACCGGCTGGGGCGGGCGAAAGCGCAGCGCTCCGACCGGCGGCGCGGCATAGCGCATGCCTTTGAACGCCTGAACCCCGCCCCATTCGAAACGCCCGCGCACGGGGCCGTTGCTGGTCTGCACGATGTCGGTGGCCGCGCCCACATTGCCCGCATAGGCGCGCGTGGCGATCAAAGCGCCGGTGGCGGCCACCGATCCAAGCAAGGCGCGCCGCGTCATCCCGGAATTGACTTTCATACATGCTCTCCGCTGATAAAAATTATCATTCTTTCGCTTTACGCTGTAAATACGAAAATTATCGAAAGTCGTCAATTGTCAAACGCAGGGCCGTCTGTTAGTGACTGCGCATGCGTCCGATGGAACGCACGCGATGATCCGCCGCCATTGAGCATAAAAACAGAGCGGATGAATTGAAAACAGAGGGGATTTCTGATGATAAAAATCGAAGCCAAGCGTAAAATCATGGGCTCGGTTAGCGCGCTGACCCTGATTCTGGCCGGTTCGGGGGCCGCTCTGGCGCAAACGGGGGCGCAAACGGCGGATAAGCAGGCCGATAGCGAAGCCAATAAGAATGCGGAAATCATCGTTACGGGCACATTGCTGCGCGGAATCGCGCCGGTGGGCACCAATGTGCTGAGCGTAGGCCAGGCCGATGTGCTGGCAATCGGCGCCAAGACCTCGAACGACCTGTTGGCCAACATTCCCCAGATCAGCAATTTCAACGCCATTCCCACCGGCACCGCCGGTTTCGGCCAGCCCATCGTGCAGACCAACCTGCGCGGGCTTGGCGCCTCGGGCGGCACGACCACGCTCACGCTCATCAACGGCCACCGCGTGGTGGGCCAGGGCATCCTGCAAACCTATGTCGACCCCCAGATCATCCCCCCCGGGCTGATCGAGCGCGTGGAAGTCATCCCCGATGGCGGTTCGTCGATCTATGGCTCGGACGCGATCGGCGGCGTTATCAACTTTATCACGCGCAAGCGGATGAACGGGGTTGAGGCGACCGCGCGCTATGGCTTTGCCGATGGCTATAACACGGCCGACGCCAATGTGACCGCAGGCAAGGACTGGGGCTCTGGTTCGCTGATGCTGTCCTATGCCTATGCATGGCACAACAATATTCAGGGCTATGAACGCAATTACGTCACCCAGAATTTCACCGGCTTTGGCGGCGCGGACAATCGCAGCATGGCCTGTACGCCGGGCAATGTCCGCATCGGCAGCACCATCTATCCGATGCCGGGCACCACGGCGGGCGCAGCCAACAAGTGCAGCACCACCGATTATGCCGACATCTATCCGCGCGAAACGCGCCACTCGGTCTATGCCGTGTTGGATCAGCAACTGACCGAAAGCCTGAAGGCCAATATCACCGCCTATTACTCGCGCCGCGATACGGTGAATATGGAAGCCACGCTATCGGGCAGCGGCACGATCACCAACGCCAACCCCTATTTCCGCCAGATCGGCACGGAAACCAGCCAGACGGTCTTCTTCAATTTCGAACCCGTGTTCGGCAAGGGCGTGGCCAGCCCCTCGCGCTTTGATTCATGGGGCATCACGCCCACCTTCGAGGCCGATCTTGGCCATGGTTGGCATTTGCGTGGGCTGGCCAATTACGGCCACAGCTATAACAACACGATTCAGAATGCGGCCAACGCGGGCAATATCGTGGCTGCTCTGGCCGGGACGACCACGGCCACCGCGCTTAATCCCTATAATCTGAGCGCGACCGATGCCGGCGTTCTGGCTTCGATCCGCGATTACAGCAACAATTCGGTGGCCAAACAGGATCTGGCCGAAACGCGCCTTGTGGCCGATGGCAGCCTGTTCAACCTGCCCGGCGGCGATGTGCGTCTGGCTGTGGGCGGCGAGTTTCACTACGAAAAGATCGCCGCCAACATCCGCTTCGGTTCCTCGGGCGCGCCCTTCCGCAATGCCTCGGCCGCCGCGCGTCAGGTCGCTTCGGTCTTTGGCGAAGTCTTCGTCCCCATCGTGGGCAGCGCCAATGCGGTGCCCGGCATCGCCGCGCTCGATCTGACGGGTTCTGTGCGTTATGACAGCTATGACGATGTGGGAGGCACGACCAACCCCAAGATCGGCTTCAACTACAAGCCGGTGGGCTGGGTCACGGTGCGCGGCAATTACGGCACGTCGTTCCACGCGCCCAGCCTTGCCGATACGGTGGGCTCGGTGGACTCGCGCATCTCGTTCACCACGGCCATCGGTTATGCGGGCGGGCGGCCGATCATCTGGATTTCGGGCGGCAACCCCAATCTGAAGCCGGAAAAGGCGCGCACATGGTCGCTGGGCGCGGATATCAAGCCGCCGGTGCTGCCGGGCCTGACCTTGAGCGGGACCTATTACAACATCGACTTTTCCGACATCATCAGCGTGAACTCGGGCGGGTTCGGCAGCGCGGCCTGGTATAATGATCCGCTCAACGCGCCCTTCTTCATCGCCAATCCGACGCAGGCGCAGGTCACCAGCTTTTCAGGCGGGGTTCAGCCGGACAACTTCCCCTCGCTGGGCTTTCTCTATGCCAATTACGGCACGCCCTATGCGATCCTCGACCTGCGCCGCTATAACCGTGGTCGCCTGAAGCAGGATGGCATCGACTTCAATGCCCAGTATCAGCGCCCGACCAGCTTCGGCTCGGTCTCGCTCAGCTTTGGCGGCACCTATACGCTGCATCGCCGATCGAGCCCGTCGAGCAATGGCGTCTATACCGAGCTGCTGGACAATGGCGTGGGCCGTTTCAACTTTACCGCGGCGGCGGGCGCCACGGTGGGGCCGGTCACGGGTCGGGTCCAACTGACGCATAGCGGCGGCTATCCGATCATGTTCGACGCGACGCAGACCCGGGTGAAGTCCTTCGATACGGTCAACATGTATTGGGGGCTGGATCTGAACAAGATCGGGCTGAAGCAATCGGCGATGCTGACGCTCAACGTCGATAATCTGTTCGACCAGAACCCGCCCTATCGCACCTCGGGCAGCGGCTATGCCAATGGCTCGACGCTGGGCCGGACGGTAACGCTGGGTATTCGCACCAAGTTCTGATGATAATGATGCCGCAACTGCCATCGCGCGGTTGCGGCATCGCCTTTTATTGGCCGTTCCATTGCGTCAAAGTACGGAAATAGGCCAGCGTATCCTCCAGCGCGTCATCCCCCTTGGCCGACCCCATTTCGGGAAAGAAGCTCAGTTTCACGATGACCGTGCGCGTGGCCGGGTGGACATAGATGAACTGCCCCTGCAACCCCAGCGCGGTATAGGCGCCGGTGTCATCCAGCCGCCAGATCTGGAAACCATAGCCCGCGCGCGCCATCGGATTGGTTACCGAGGGCGGCGGAGGCGGCGCGGAGGTGTCGGCATTATTGGTCATGATGGTCGCCTGTTCGACCCATGTGGCGGGCACGATCTGGCGCCCGTTGAACCGCCCCTTGTCCAGCACCATCGCGCCAAAGCGGGCAAAGTCGCGCAAAGTGGCATTATAGCCCATGCCGTTGAGTTCGCGCCCGACGCTCGGCCCGCCATCGGCAATCCAGAAGCCATGCGCCTGCGCGCCCATCGGCTGCCACAGATATTGCGCCATGAAATCGGCCAGCGGCCGCTTGGTCGCGCGCTCCAGCACCCAGCCCAGCACCGAAGTGTCGAGCGTGGAATAGTTGAAACGGCTGCCCGGCGCGAATTTGCGCTTCAGGCGCGGGGCCATGTCGGCAAAGCGTTCCTTGTTGGCCACGATGGCGTTAAGGAAAATCTGCGCAGCGACACTGGGCGTTGCGCCGAAATCATAGCGCTCCTCATAATCCACGCCTGATCGCATCTGGAGCAATTGCCGGATCGTCACGCCGTCATAGCCCGAGCCTTTCAGTTCAGGAACGTAGGCGACCGCCGGATCGTCGATGGAACGGATCGCGCCTTGGCCGACGGCAATGCCCACCAGCATCGAGGTGAAGGTCTTGGCCATGGAAAAGGAGATGAAATGCGTGTCGGCATCGGTGTTGTTGCGATAGGATTCATGCAGCACCTTGCCGTCGCGCATCATCAGAAGGGCTGAGGTATAGGTCAGATCTTCCCACGCATCCTCGCTCATCACCTTGCCGCGAACGGTGGCGGGCGGCAGGGCGGCATCGGCGCGGGCCAGCGGCGCGACCGGGCCGGAACGCGCCACCACGCGGGTCTGGAACAACTGATCCATATTATGGAAGGTCAGCATATTCTCGGGCGCTTCGAGCATATGCATCCGCGCGGCGGCCAGCGCCGGAGGCACCGTCCCGTCGGGCAAGACATGGGGCGGCGCGACTTGAGCCGAAAGGGATGGGGCGGCCAGAGCAAGCGCGAGGGCAAGAGAGGCACGGATCGAAGCAGGCATGAGCTGACCTTTAAGCAAGTGGTGGCCCCGGCATGGGCGATCCTTGCCGCAGTCGCGTCTCCCGTTTGGTATAGGCTATATCATTTATCGCCCGCCACCGATCCGCTGATCCGCCGCACCAGTTCGGATTGCCGCCCCGCCCCGGTCTTGGCCAGCACTCGTTTGAGATGCAGCCGCGCGGTGCCCTCGGCAATCCCGCGCGCGGCGGCAAAATCGCTGACGCTGCGCCCGGCGGCAAGACTGGCGGCAAGGCTGGCCTCGGTGATGGTCAGGCCGAACAGGCGGGCAATATCGCCGTGCGCATAATGCACCGGCCGATCAGGCTGGGCCAAGGTCAGCAGCACAAGATCGCGCGACAGATGCCGGGCCGGGCGGGCGCGCAGATGGAGAGCAGGGCGGTCGATCCCGCCCAGCGCCAAAACGCCGCGATCCGAGCGCCCCTCGACCAGAGCGGTCAGGCTGTCGTGATCATTGCGTTCAATCGCGGCCAGATGCCCATGGCGCAGGCGCAGCCCATGCCCGTCGGCCAGCAGAGCGCGCGCCGGTTCATTGCTCCAATGCAGGCGCAAATCGCGGTCGCAGGCCAGCATCGCGACGCCGGTCGCGTCATGGGCCTGCGCGATCCATTCCGCCTTCGCCTCGGCCTCGCTCATGCGCAGCCACAGCTTTGCGGCCTGATGCATATGCGGCGCCATCCGGGCCAGCAGCGCTTCTTCGCGCGGCTCCATATCGCGCCGATCATCGGGTGTGCGGTGAAAGATCAGCGTAAAGCGGTGGTCCTTGTCCAGCCTGTGGCTGATCCAAAAGGCAGGCCCCAGACCGCAGCGGGCCAGCCCGTCGGACAATCGGCGGCGATCCTGCGCGGAATAGGCAGGGCTGCGCGCATCGCTCAGGATCTCCATATCGGGGATCGGGCCGATGGGGCGGCTGAAACGCGGGTTGGCCGGACTGTTGGCCCAAGAATCATGCAGGCGGCCATGGCGTTCGGAATGGCTGTCGCGCGTGCCCCAGACCGGCAGCGCCTTGCCTTGCGCGGCGATCAGCAATTGCGCCGCCACGCATTCAACGCCAAAATCGCGGCGCAGCAGGTCCATCAATCCGACCCAGCGCGCCGGTTCGTCAATCGCGCTATAAAGCGCGCCGATCCATTGATCGCTGATTGCCGCCATGATCGCGCTCTCCCGTGATGCCCTTATTTGGGGCGCAGGATATCGCATCGCACCCGAACGGCAAGCGGAGCCTGCTTTGAGAGCAATGCTCATATCGGAATAGGATATTCTCAAGTTACTTGGCCGCATCCTGCCGATAATCCTTGGCTTTGCAGCGCTATTGGGGCCCGATCTGCCGGAATCCTGCGCTTTCTTCACATGCAAGGCTGGATTATGACTTTGATTAATGGCGCCGCTGTCTCTGCAAAACAGGGGGTGATCCTTGGGCTGGCCGCTCTGATCGCGGGCGGCGGACAGGCATGGGCGCAGGCCCCCAATGGGACACAGACCGTGGCATGGAGTGTGGCGCCGATCATCCTTGCCGGGAAATCCGGGCGTGCTTTGGTGCAATTGCGCGGTGCGGTGCGCGATGGCTGGCATGTCTATGCGCTCAAACAGCATGAGAATGGTCCGACCCCGCTGCTGGTGGCTGTCGAGCCCAATCTTGTGGCCCAGCCCGCAGGCGCGGCGGCGGGCAGCACGCCCATTGTGGCGCGCGATGCCGCTTTTAACCTCGACACGGCCTATTACGCCGGGAATTTCACGATTTCCCTGCCCGTCCGCATCAAACCGGGCGCGCAGGCCGGGCGCCAGTCGATCCCGATCAGCGTGCGTTTCCAGACCTGCAACGGCCAGACCTGTCAGCCGCCCAAGACGCTGCATCTGACCGCTGATGTCGTTGCGGGCGAGGGGCGCTGAGCCATGAGGCCGGTATTATGGGCCGGGCTGGCTTTGGCCGGGGCGCTGGCGATCAAGGGCGCCAATGCCCAGATCGCGGTGCAAAATCAGGGCTATGTGCCTTATAGCGAGGCGCCGATCCATTATCGCACGCGCCCCCTGACCGATCCGGTGGCGCTGTTGCAAAAGGATCTGGACCGGGGCGCGGCGCATCTGACCTATGATGACACGCGCGGCTATCTGCGCTCGGTGCTCAAGGCTCTGCATGTGCCCGAGGCTTCGCAGACGCTGGTCTTTTCCAAGACCAGTTTCCAGTTCACCAAGATCAGCCCCCAGCATCCGCGCGCGCTCTATTACAATGACGATGTCTATGTCGGCTCGGTCCATCAGGGCAAGACGATTGAGATCGTCTCGTTCGACCCGATGCAGGGTGCGATCTTCTATCTGCTCGACGATCAGAAGACCGAGCGTCCGGTGTTTCAGCGGGCCGAACTGGATTGCACCCAATGCCATATCGCGGCGGCCACGCGCGGGGTGCCGGGGGTCTTGCTGCGCTCGGTCTATCCGGCGGTTTCGGGCACGCTGACCCCGCGCGCGCCGCAATATATCACCGATCAGAAGAGCCCGCTGAAAGAGCGCTGGGGCGGGTGGTATGTCAGCGGGGCGCTGGCCGATCCCACGATGGCGAATGCTGCGGTAACAGGGCCGGGCGCCTTATCCGCGCTTGGCCCGCTGACCACGCGCTATGACCCGGCGGCCTATCTGACGCCGGACAGCGATGGGGTGGCGCTGCTGATGCTGGGCCATCAGGCCCAGATGCATAATCTGATCACGCTGCTCAATTACCAGACCCGGCTGACGCTCCACGCCCAAGGCCTGCCAGAGGAAGCGCGGCCAACGCTCGCCAGCCTGCCCGAGGAGGCGCGCGAAAAGATCACCCGTCCGGCCGAGCAATTGCTGCGCTATATGCTGTTTTCGCATGAAACGCCGCTGGGCGGGGCGGATGCGCGCAAGGTGATCGCCGCCTCGCCCTTTGCCCGCCAGTTTGCCGCGCAGGGGCCGCGTGATCCGCTCAAGCGCTCGCTACGCGACTTTGATCTGCACGACCGGATCTTCCGCTATCCGTGCAGCTATCTGATCTATTCCACCGCCTTCGATGCTCTGCCCGAGCCGGGCAAGACCTATCTCTACCACCGCCTGTTTCAGGTGCTGAGCGGGCAGGATCAGAGCGAGGATTTCGCCCATCTTTCCCCCGCCGACCGGCAGGCGATCCTGACCATCCTGCGCGCCACCAAACGCGGCCTGCCCGAGGAATGGCGGCGCAAGATTTCTCCCAACCCCGTCTCCCCCACTTGATGATGATCGGAACTGGATATGAAAGCGATATTGAAAGCATCTGTTTCCGCCGCCCTGCTGCTGGTCGGCAACGCGGCATTGGCCGCCGAAGCGGGCATTTCCGGGCAATGGGACGCCGTCCTTTCGCGCAATGGGGCCGACATCCCCTTCCGCCTCGACATCACGGGCGAGGGCGCAGGCCTGAAAGGCGTGTTCTATGACGGGTTCAAGCCTTATGAGGCCACCACCCACGCCAGTTTCCGGAACGGCAATCTGGTGCTGGACCTCGAACATTACCTGACCACGATCAACGCCAAGCTTGAGGGCGGACAGCTCAATGGCAGCGTTCTGGCGCAGGGCCGGGAATCCTCCGCGCAATATACGTTCCGCGCCAGCCGCCATGTCGAGACCCCCGCCAGCACGGTGTCGGCGCCCCAAATCGCGGGCACATGGATCATCCCGCTCGCTACGCCTTCGTCCAAGGGTGAAAAGGCCTTCCGCTTTGTCGTGCAGCAGCGCGGCGCCGAAGTAGCGGGCGCGATCCTGCGCATTGATGGCGACACCGGATCATACAGCGGCGCCTTCAAGGATGGCCGCTGGGTGCTCAGCCATTTCGACGGCGGGCGCCCCGGCGTCATTCAGGTCACGCCCAAGGCGGACGGCACGCTGGAAATCCGCCAGCAGGTTGACCGCCCCGCCAAGGCCGGCGGCGAATATGGCAATGATAACACCCCCGATGGCCGCTATGCCAACAGCCTGATCGCCTATCGCGCCGATGTGGCGGCCGCCAAGGGCCTGCCCCAGCCGGAGGACTTCCTGACCCACACCACCGCCGCCAATCCCGACGAAACGTTCAAATTCAGCTTCCCCGATGCCGATGGCCGTCTGGTTTCGCAGGACGATCCGCGTTTTAAGGGCAAGGTCGTGGTGGCGGTCGTCACCGGCACATGGTGCCCCAATTGCCATGACGAGGCCCAATATCTGGTCCAGCTCGACAAGAAATACCGCGATCAGGGGCTGGCCATCGTCGCGCTCAATTTCGAAGAGCCCGATCAGCAGGATACGCTCAAGCGCCAAAAGGCCTTCATCAAGCAGTACGGGGTGAAATACACCTATCTGACCGCCGGGTCGCCCGCGCAAATGTGGGAAAAGGTGCCCCAGCTCAACCATCTCGACACCTGGCCCGCCACGGTGTTCATCGGACGCGACGGCAAGGTGAAGGCGGTGCATTCGGGCTTCGCCTCGCCCGCCAGCGGTGAATTTCATGCGCAGTTGCAGCAGGAATTCACCTCGCGGATCGAGCATCTGCTGTCACAAAAGCCGGTGGTGGCCGCATCTGACCAGCCTGCCAAGCTGGCGCTCAACCGCTGATGAGGATGGCGGGGTGGGTGATGCCCGCCCCGCCATGATATCAAAGGAGCCGAAGTTGCGCGCCGCTTATGCTGGCCTGATGGCCCTGTTGGCCGCCGCCGTGGCGCAAGGGCAGAGCCCCGCGCCGCGCGGCGAAGTCCTGTTTGAAAACCGCTGCGCGCGCTGCCACGGTCTTGGCGGCGATGGCAGCGATGGTCTGGCCCCGGCGCTGATCGGGGTGGTTGGCCGCCCGGTCGCGGGGCGGTCCGATTATGTATATTCCGATGCGCTGCGTTCCAAGGGCGGCGTGTGGTCGCCCGAGGCGATCAACCGTTATCTGATCGACCCGCAGGCCTTTGCGCAAGGGTCGGACATGGAGGCCAGCGCACCCGATCCGGCCGAGCGGGAGGCGATCATCGCCTATTTGAGCGAGCTGCGATAATATCCGTTCATAAGCTGATGATGATTTTCCAATCGAGGATTTCGTCCATCAATATTCGTAATGCGCGTTAAACAAGCATTTATATCGCCGCTATCGCCGATTTCCCGCTCGATTGCGGCCTTTCCTGTCCCGCCTCATGGCGGGGCGGTTGGGGCATGGCCGCCTCTTTTCGCGCGGCAGTCATCAACAGGGGACGATAATGAGACACAACCGGAATCATCTTGCCAGCAGTCTGCTGGCCCTGTCGGGCGCCTTGGCCGCGCTGCCTGCGCTGGCCGATGAAAAGCCCGCCGACGATATCGTGGTGTCGGGCCGCCGCCTGTCCGATGCGGCCCAGTCCATCGGGCAGGATCAGGTGACCAACACCGTGGCCGTCACGCGCAAGGCGCTGCTCTCGGCGCCTGCGGGCATCTCGGGGCTGAAGATGCTGGAGCAATTGCCCGGTTTCAATGTCCAGACCGATGGCGCGCTGGGCCTCTATGAATTCGGCAACAGCGTGCAGAGCCGCGCCTATAATCTCGATCAGATCGGCTTTGTCGTCGATGGCATCCCCACCGGGCGCAGCGATGCTTTCGGCGGCAGCCCGGTGTTCCGTTATGTTGACAATGAAAACCTCGGCTCGGTGGTGGCCAGCGTTGGCGCGGGCGATGTGGCGCAGCCTTCCTATTCCTCGCTGGGCCCGGTGGTGGAGTATAAGTCCATTGCCCCGCAGGAGAAATTCGGCCTCTTCGCTTCGGGCAGCCTTGGTGACTTTAACCTGCGGCGCAATTTCCTGCGCCTCTCCACCGGCCGGATCGGCCGCTTCACCGCCTATGTCAGCCGGACGAAGCTGGACAGCAATCTGTGGCGCGGGGCGGGCGGCGTGCATCGCACCCATTGGGAGGCGCAGGTGAAGGCCGACCTTGGCGGCGACAGCTGGGCGCGGTTCAAATTCGTCTCGAACGATTTCCACGACAATGACTCGCCGACCCTGACGCGCGCGCAATATTATTCCGCCACCCCCGATGCGGGCGGCCAGACCGGGCGCTGGCGCGGCTATATTGACGTTGTGCCCAACACCACCGCCGGTTTCGCGCCCAGCGTGGCGGGTGTGGCCTATTCGAACACCAATTACACCTATACCGCCCCGCTGGCGATCAATATCCGCCGCGACCGGCTCTATGCGCTGACCACGCATCTGGGCATTGCCAAAGATGTCTGGCTGGAAAACAGCCTCTATTGGGAGGACAAGGCCGGTTACGGCGTCTCGCCCGATTCCTATGCCAACAGTCTGTCGATCTACACGCGCGAGGCGCAGGCCGGGCTGGGCGTGGCGGCGCCCAAGGGCACGCAATATGGCCGCTCGGGCGTGGGCGGCAATCGCTATGGTATCGTCTCGAAACTGCACTGGCAATTGGGCGCCAACACGTTCGAGGCAGGCGTTTGGGCCGAGCTGGACAAATATCACCGCACGCAGGCACGCTATAACACCACCGATGGCTCACCCGCCAGCGCGCCCGATTTCAGCGCCCCGGTGTTCCTGCGCCGCGATTACAACTCGCGCCGCAACACGACGCAAATTTTCCTCAAAGACACGCTCAAGCTGAGCGATGCCTTTGAACTGAACGCCGGCTTCAAGGGCCTGTCGCTCGATTATGCGGTCAACGGCTATCGCGATTATAACGATTATTACCGCGTGGTGGGCGGGGTCGGCGTGGCGGGCTGGGGGCCGTCGAGCAACCGGGCGCATTATCAGGATCTGTTCCTGCCGCTGGCGGGCGCGCTGTATAAGCTTTCGCCGCGCAGCCAGATCTTTGCCTCCTATGCCGAAAATCTGGCGCTGCCCAAAGGGTTGGACGATATCTATGCCGTGAGCCTTGCCAGCAGCAATGGCGTGGTGCCCCAACCGCAGGCGGAAAAATCGCAAAACGCCGAAATCGGTATCCGCACCCGCCAGCGCGAATTCTACGCCTCGCTGGCGGGCTATTACACGCAATATGCCAACCGGATTCAGTCGATCACCACCTTCCTTGCCGGATCGTCGGGGGCGACCGAAACCTATTACACCAACGTCGGGCGGGTGAAGGCTTACGGCCTTGAATTTGCCGGATCGTATAAGCCCGGTTTCCTCAAAGGGCTGGCCTATGCCAATCTGAACGCGACCTGGAACCATGCGCGCCTGCGCGACAATGTCGTCACCGCTCCCACCACCTATCTGACCGCCGGCAAGGCCTTGCCCGACAGCGCCGAATGGGTGGTCAACGGCGGCGTCACGGTCGAACCGGCAAGCTGGCTCGTGGCCAATTTCAGCGGCAAATACACCTCCAGCCGCTGGTCCACGCTGGACAACAGCGCAGGGTCGCAGGTGCCCGCCTATACGGTCTATTCGGCCTATGTGGACATTGGCGATGGCTGGCACGCGGGGCCGTTGAAGGCGATCAAGGCGCGCTTCAACATCGACAATATCTTTGATCGCAATACGCTGGGCTTCGTCTCGGTGGCGACCACAGGGGACGGTTCGTTCCGCCCGCTCTCGCCGCGCACCTTCCAGTTCACGCTCTCGGGCGAGTTCTGATAAAAGCCCCCCTGTCATCGCGACAGGGGGGCTTGTCTTTTACGGCTTGCGCGTACCCACCGGGCGCGGGTCAATGGCATAGGCCTCCGGCCCCGGCGGATCCTTGGGCAGCACGGGCTGGGCATAGCCGCGCGTGCCGTCCGGGTTGATCGCGCCCGGCCCCGGCCCCAGATGCGCGGCATCGATATTGTTCTCGTTGCAGGCATATTCGGCCAGCCCCTCGCTGCGGTCGCGGGCATGAACCCATGTGCGGCTGTATTTCAACGGGTGGGTGTAATATTTCGGGTCCTCGACCACCATTTCCAGATGGATGTGATCGGCATCGGGCCGGGTCCAGCGCTCGACAACATGGATCTGATCGCTGACCGGATCGGCGTTTTCATCGCCCCAGACCTTGCCGTCCTTGCTGTCCTTGAAGCCGATGGAGTCGATAACGAAAGTGTCGCCATCCCACGATCCGACTGGATTGCCGAAATAGGCCGGTTCCGGATCGGCCTCATGCGCTCGTCCGTCGATGGGGATCACGCGATGGGTGTTGTACAGGTAATGGAACGCCAGCCGCTTGGGCGTATGCAGGATTTCGAAGGGCAGGGCCGAGGCATTGTGGCGCGGAATGCCGCCCAGAATGCACAGGGCCTCCGGGTCGATCGTCTTGGTGCGCAGGAAAGTCTGGGCCTCGCGCCCGGCAGGCGTCAGCGGCAGCAGGAAGCCCGGCTCCTCGCGCCCCAGATTGCCCACCGGCTTATTGGCCTCTTTGATGCCTTTCCAAAAGCCGGTGAAATCGGGATGGCCATCGGCCCCGCGCGGAGCAGGACCGCCGGGTGGCACATCCTTGGCGAACAGCGCGCCGGCATCGGGCGTGGCGGGGCCGCCGGGCGCGGCGCGGATCTGGCTCTGCGCGCTGCTGCACAGCAAGGCGGCCAGCGCCAGCGAGGCGCCAAGGCGGGAGGATCGAATAACACTCATGTCAGGGCAAGGCTCCGATGCAGATGGCCGGTCTCGCGGCCAGAGGATAGGCCTGCGTGGATAGGCAGGATGGAGCGCCAGCGTCACGTTGGCAGGTCTCAACTGGACTTGAGAAATACGCATGATCCTTGGCCGGGCCGGGCTGATAGCAGGGGCGCCAGACCGTTTCCCGTCTTACTCGAAAGCCCGTTTCATGAAGAAAGCCCTCTTTGCGGCCCTGCCTCTGCTCCTGCTTGCCGCGCCCGCCGAAGCCCACCATTCCTTCGCCGCCGAATTTGACGGGGCCAAGCCGATCCGGCTGGTAGGCAAGATCACCAAGCTGGAATGGACCAATCCGCACTCCTATTTCTACCTCGATGTAGCCGACAAGAGCGGCAAGGTGGCAAGCTGGGCCTGCGAGGGCGGCGGGCCGGGGGCTTTGTCGCGTCGGGGCTGGAAAAAGGGCGATGTGAAGATCGGCGATACGCTGGTGGTCGATGGCTATCTGTCCAAGGATGGCACGCGCCTGATCGACGCGCGGCGGATCAAGCTGCCTGACGGTCGCTTCATCTATGGCGGCACGCCCGGCGATGGCGGCCCCGGCGACGGTCAGGCCCAGAACGGCTGAACCTATGGGTCTGATCGAAGTTTTGGCCCAGTGGCTCTATGACACTGACTGGGCCACCGCGATCCGCGAATCCGAGGTGGTGTTTCCCGCCATCGAGACGGTGCATGTGCTGGCGCTGGCCTTGATGGTGGGCACGATTGCGCTGGTTGATCTGCGGCTGTTGGGGGCGGCTTTGCGCGAGGCTCCGGCCGCCGAGGTCGAGCGGCGGATCGTGCCGGTGACATGGGCGGGCTTTGCCGTCATGGCGGTCTCGGGCTTTCTGCTCTTCGCCTCCGAGGCGGCCAAGATCATTCACAACCCGGCCTTCATCATCAAATTCGCGGCGATGGTTCTGGCCGGGCTCAATGTGGCTTTGTTCCACTGGCGGGCCAAGCCCTTGCTGTTGGCCGTTCCTGTGGGTGGGCCGGTGCCCGTTCCCGCACAGGTTGCGGCGGCGGTGTCGTTGGGCTTGTGGCTGGTGGTCATCGCCGCCGGTCGCGCCGTCGCCTATTTCTGAAAGAGGCGCGATGTTTCATGGATTATATGCCGCCTATGCGGCCACATCGCTGAGTGAGGCGGTGCGCGTGTCGCGCTGGATCTTTGCGGTGTTTGAAATGGTGCATCTGACCGGCCTTGCGGTGCTGGGCGGGGCGGTGCTGATCGCTTCGGCGCGGCTGGCAGGATGGCCGCTGGGCGGGCTGGATCGCGGCGCGGTGTGGAGGGGGCTGCGCTGGGTGGCGCTGGGCGGATTGCTGGCGGTGATCGGGTCCGGCGTGGTGATGGTCGGGGTCAATCCGCTCAAATATTATTTTAACCCCTCGTTCAATGTGAAGCTCTGGCTGCTGCTGGCGGGGGTTGCTCTTGGGCTTGCGGTGGACCGACTGGTAAGGCGCGAGAATGTTCCGCCCATCGTCTGGCGCGGGGCGGGGCTGGCGCTGTCGGGTTTGTTTCTGGCGGTCGGGTTGGCCGGGCGGGCGATTGGCCTGCTGTGAGCTTCAGGTGCCTGCTATGCTTTTGCAAAACAAGGATTTAATAAGCCGGTCCTCCAGTACCCGCCCGATCAGATAGAGCGCCGCGAAGATCCCGGCAAAGACATAGGCCGGTGTGGGCGTGGGCTTTTTGCTTTTGGGGCCGTCCTCGTCGCCATCCTCGCCGTCCGACTTGTCCGGGGCAGGAGCGCCCAGCGCCTTGTCGATGGGGTTCATCGGCGGAACCACCTGTTTTTCGGCGGGTTTGTGTTTGGCCTTGGCCGCCGTGCCGGTGGCATGGGCTGCCGGCTTTTTCCAGTTGTTGATCGCGATGGTCGCCTGCGCAAAGGCGAGAAACAGCAGCGGCGCGAGGAAGCAATAGAGCAGGGCCTTGCTGATCAGGTCATAGCGCAGGACGGAATTTTCCACCTGCAATACGCCGCTGTCGAACACCGACATTTTGTCCTGCGCCGCCGCGTCCTTTTTGCGGAAGGTCAGCGTGTTCTGATAGCGGTTATAGCTGGTGCCGGTCTGGCGAAACAGCGGGGCGAGGCGATCAAAGGTTTCCTCACCCGATTGCTGCGGGGGCAGGGCCACTTCGCCGCGCACGTGCCAGATCCAGTCGATGTAGCGCAAAGCGAAAGGCTTTTCCTGTACTGATCCGGCGTAATCGTCATGCGGGGCCACGGCAGTTCCACTCATTCGGCAGGCTCCGTCAGGGCCGCAGGCGCGCTGCGGCCATATTTTTCCTTCATCGTCTTCCACCCCTCGGTGAAAGGATAGGTCATCTGTTCGCGGATCGACATGCGGCGCCCGCCTTCCAGCCCCAGCAATTCGGCCTCGCCATCGACGCAGGTGCCGAACATGCGGTCGATGAAAATATAGGAACCGGCGTAATTGCTGCGCGTGGCCTCGAAATCCTGCGAATGGTGCAGGCTGTGATGCTCGGTCGTGTTGAACAGAAAGCGCCACCACCGCGGCGAATTGAAGCGCACATTGATATGCTGATACGTGCCGATGGCCAGACCGAAAGCCCCCGCCATCAGCGCCGCGCGCGGCAGGAAATCGAAAAATCCGCCCACGCCCAGCCCGATCAGGAACAGCTCGACCGGATTGCCGACCGCGCCCTTATTGATGTTGAGCTGGGTAATGTAATGATGCACCGAATGGGGCAGCCAGAGCGGATACCAATTGTGCATCCCCCGGTGCATCCAATATTGTCCGAAATCGAAGATGAAAGAGATCAGGAAAGCCTGAACCAGCAGGGGCAGGCCGATGAACCACGTGGCTTTGTCCCAATGCATCAGATCCTGCACCGCTTTGACCATCACCCCGCTGCCGGCAAAGCTGCCCATCATGCGGATCAGCGTATAGCCCAGCCCGACATAGAACAGGTCGGTGGCCAGCTCCTTCCATGTCAGGCGCCAACTGGCAAAGCGCGGGTTCACCCATTCGAGCGCCAGAAGCAACACCTTGAAACCAATGCCGATGCCGATCGCTGTCGAGGCCTTGGCGATGGAATTGGGCGCATAGTACCAGAAGGCCAGCATCGCAAAGAGCATGGTCGGCTGAAACCAGGTGAAGATGAACTGTCTGACCGCGCCGCCCTCGACGCGGGGAATGTTTTCCCAGCCGATGGTGACGGGCGCTTCTGCGCCGATGATCCTCTTGCCTACGCGAACGCCGTCCATCTTATCTCTACCTGAGTCCAGCTTGTAGGAGTGTAAGATGCCCCAAATTCTGGACGCGCGTCATACGTCATCGGGCGTATAAGCGTTCAAAAGAATCGCGCACGCGCGCGCTAGAGTTTTTGGCGAGCCGGGCCTAGGCTTGCCATCACACGGATCGCGGCAAAGGACGGGCGAATGGATCAGGGCGCGGCGGCGCGACAGGCTTTGCGGCGGGGCGACTGGGCGATGGCCCGGAGGCTGGCCGCAGGGTTGATGACGCATTCGCCCGCCGAGGGGCAGTTCGTGCTGGGCGTGGCGGCGGCCTCGACGGGGCGGGCGGGCGAGGCATTGGCGCATTTTCAGCGGGCCGTGATGGGGGACAAGCCTGAAGCATCGCAGGGCGGCGAATATCGCGCCCAACTGGCCCGATTGCTCAGCCTGCTGCGCCGCGATGGCGAGGCGGCGCAGGTTTTGCACGAGGTCGAACAGAACCTGCCGCAGGATGCGCTGAGCCTCGATACGCTGGGCTGCGTCTATGCCCGGCTGGGGCGGCACGAGGCCGCCTTGCCCCATTTCGCGGCGGCGGTGGCGCGTGAGCCTGCCAATCGCGAATATCGCTATAATCAGGCTGTGACGCTCAATTTCCTTGGCCGGGTGGATGAGGCCGATGCGGCGCTGGAGGCTTTGCTCGCCCTCGCCCCGGATGATGCGCGCGCGCATCACCTGCTGGCCTCGCTGCGCAAACAGAGCATCGGGCGGAACCATATCCCCCGGCTGGAAACCGCCTATGCGGCGGCGAAACCGGGGCGGGACCGGCTGCTGACCGGCTATGCTTTGGCCAAGGAATTGGAGGATATCGGCGAGGAGGCGCGCGGTTTTGCCACGCTTTGCGCGGTCAATGCCGGGCATCGGCGCGATCTGGACTATGACCCCGCGCAGGACGCAGCCAATTTTCAGGCCATGCAGGATGGTTGGAGCGCTGTTCAACCGGCTCGGGACGCGCCGCAGGATGCGCCCGTCTTTATCATCGGCATGCCGCGCACGGGTACGACTCTGGTCGACCGTATCCTTTCTTCGCACCCCGATCTGGAAAGCGCGGGCGAATTGCAGGCTATGCCGCTGGCCGTGAAAGCCATGGCGGGGACGGGCGGGCGCAATGTGCTGGACCCGGCAACGGCGATGGCGGCGGCGCGGGGCGATATGGCGGCGCTGGGGCGCGATTATCTGCGGCGGGCGGGGCATCATCTGCGCGGGAATGCGCCGCGTTTCATCGACAAATTCCCCGGCAATTTCCATTATGCGGGCCTGATCGCGCAGGCATTGCCCAATGCACGCATCGTCTGTCTGCGGCGGCATCCGATGGATACGGTGCTGGCAAATTTCCGCAATTTGTTCGCTATTTCCTCGCGTTATTATGACTACAGCTATGACCTGCTCGACATTGCCGCCTATTATGCGGGCTTTGACCGGCTGATGGCTTTCTGGCGTCAGGCGCTGCCGGGGCGCGTGATGGAGCTGGCCTATGAGGATCTGGTGGGTGATCAGGAAGGGCAGACTCGCGCCTTGCTGACTCATTGCGGGCTGGAATGGGATGCGCTCTGCCTCTCGTTTCAGGACAATGTCGCCCCGGTTTCCACCCCCAGCGCCGCGCAGGTGCGCCGCCCGATGTATCGCGATTCGGTGGCGCGTTGGCGGCGGCATGAAGAGGCGCTGGCCCCGGTGCGCGCCTTTTTTGAGCGCGCAGGGATTGCGGTGGACTGATCCAACTACGCCATATCGCGCATGTTTGGGGCGGGCGATGGGGCGCATTCTGCGGCCATGGATTTTGCGCCCGTAAATCTTGCGCTTCGCCTTGGTGCGATTGTGCTGGCCGCCGGTTTCGGTTCGGGGGCCATGGCCGCGCCTGTCCCCACCACACGTCTGGTAACATGCGGGGATCAGGCCTGCCTGATGGTTCGAGGCCATCGCGGGCAGCGTGAGGATACCGTGGCCATCAACGGGCATCGCGTTGCGGTTGAGGGCGGGCGTGATTGGCGGTTGCGCCTGCCTATGACGACCTTGCGCGCATGGTCGGCGCCTTATGCCCGCAGTCTTGCCATCGCCACGGGTGAGAGCGCCGAGCGCGAGGTCAGCCTGCCCATCGGCCTGTTGGGTCATACCACCGATCTGGCCGCGCTGGAGGTGCGGATCCGCTAATCGCTTTATTGTCAAACCCTGCCAATGCGCCTATGAATTTAGGACGGTCGCCAAAAGAGCGGCCCTGAAAAAACATGCAGGAGTGGATGATGAAGATTGTATTGGCGGCTCTGGCCGCCGTCTCGCTTGCTGCCGGGGCCTCGGCGGTGCAGGCCGGAACCCCCGGTGAAAATCCCTTTGCCAGAGACAGCGCCGTGCTGCGCCTCAGCGGGCTGGACCTTGCCACCGTGGCGGGACAGCAGCGTCTGGCGATCCGGCTGGATCAGGCGGCTGCGGCGGTTTGCGGCGACCGGCTTGCTGGCGTGCATCTGGCGCTTGAGGAACAGTCGCGCGCCTGCCGCGTTGGGGTGGCGGCCGATGTCCGCGCCCAGATCGAGCGGCGTCAGGCCGCTGCGACCAGCAAGGTCAAGCTGGCCTCGGCGCGATAAGGGTTGGGGTGGAGCTTGCGCTCCACCCGCTCATTCGCCGGTTTTGGCCCCGATCCTGGCTGGATCGGCCCAGAAGGACAAAGTGTGCTTGTCATGCGCGGTGGTCCAAACCCCCATCGGCGCGTAACGCAGGCCCCCGCTGCCCGCCAGCGGCCCGACGCGGGCGCGGATGGCCAGCGTCTTGGGGTCGATCACCACAAAGGTCTGATCCTCGGTGCTGCGCAGCCAGACTTTGCCGCCGCCGGTGTCGATATCGCCATATTTCAGCACCTCGCCCACCTTGACCCGGCCTGACACTTCGCCGGTGGCAGGGTCAATGCGCGCCACTGTGCCATCGCCCTGCTCCTGAACCCACACGCCGCCTTCGCCTGCGGCGAGGAAACCCGGCAATTTGCCCAGCGGTGTGGTTTTCGTCACGCTGTCGGTGGCCGGGTCGATGCGCTGGATCAGATTACCCTTGGCGCTGACGGCCCAGAGGGCGTTAAATCCAAAGGCAAGGTAATAGGCGCCCGGCTCGGTGGGGATGGTGGCGATGACCTTGTTCGTTTTGGCGTCGATCCGCTTGATCTCGCCCTTGGCATCGCTGGCTACCCAGATTGAGCCGGCGCCCGCCGCCACGTTCAATTCGCCCTCTTTGCCATTGGCCAGGCCGGTGGGGATACTGGCGATCACCTTAGCCTTATGCAGGCTGACGCGCTTGACGACGCCTTCCTTGCAATCGGCAAACCACAACGAGCCATGGGCGATGCTCATGCCCCCGCAGGGGCGTGGGCTGGGCACTTCGGCCAGCTTCTTTTCGGCGGACCAGTGTTCGACCCGGCCCCGGTTGGTGGTCCACACGGTTGCGCCATCCACCGCGATGAAGTCGGCAAAACCGGGGACGGGGATGACCTTCTCTACCGGCTCGGCCAGAGCGGGGGTAGCGATCAGGGCGGCCAGCAACAGGGCTTTCATGGGCATCTCTCCCTTTACGCGCGCGAGGCGATATAGGCGCGCCAGCCACCCAGATCGGTGATGTCGGTGGCCCCGACAATCGCGCGCGGCTCGGCCACGAATCCCTTGACGCTGCTGCCATCGGCCAGTGTCACCGTGCCGATGGCCAGCGGGGCGGGCACTTCCACGACAAAGCTGCCGAATTCGGCCACGCCCAGCTCATAAACCTCAACCTTGATCGGCGCGCCCTCGTCTGCATGGATCAAGGCAGGCTTGGGCGGCACACTGTCGGCCATGGCATAAAGCCGGTAATTGGGCGCGGTTTCAAAGGCCCCGACAAAACTGGCATCGCGGCTGGTCAATTGCCAGTGGAGCGGCATATCCTTGAGATGGGCGCCGACAACGGCCAGTTTCACGGTCTGCATTTTAGCCTCCAGATCGAGCGGTGGGATGGGGGGAAGAGCGGCGGCATCGAGATAGGCATCAGCCACATCCAGCAGCGCCAGATCGCAATCGGCAGGCCCGATCAGTGTGATGCCAAAGCCGGTGTCATTGCCGCGCCCGCCCGCCGGAACCGCGAGCGCGGCCATATCCAGCAGGTTCACGAAATTGGTATAGGCGCCAAGGTTGCTGTTGAGCGCGATGGGTGCGGCGGCCAGTTCGGCCACGCGATAGGTTGTCCCGGTGGTGGGAAAGGCGAGAATGTCGATCTCCTCCCACATCTGATCGGCATGGCGTTTTAGCGCGGCAAGGCGATAAATGCCCTGCCACAAGTCCACCGCGCCGATCTCCAGCCCCGGTTCGACCACGGCGCGCACGGTGGGGTCGATGGCATCGGGATTTTGCGCCAGCAGGCCCGCAATGGCGGCGCTGCGCTCGGCCACCCATGGGCCGCCATAGAGCAATTGCGCGGCCTCCTGCAGCGGGGCCATGTCGATCTCGACGATCCGGCCTTGTTCGGCCAGTTTTCCCAGCGCTTGGGTATAGAGATATTCGCTCTCCGCATCGCCAAAGAACAGGCGCTGATCGCGGCGCGGAACGCCGATGGTGCGCGCCCTGCGGGGGCGGTCGGCCAAAGGTTTGGAATAAGGATCGGACGGATCAAACCCGGCCACCACGCCGTCCACCAATCGCGCATCCGCCGTGTCATCGGTGAACACGGTGATGCAGTCGAGCGTGCGGCAGGCCGGGACAAGGCCCGAAGTGCTCCACCGCCCCTTGGTGGGTTTAAAGCCGATCAGATGGTTGAAGGCGGCAGGCACGCGGCCCGACCCTGCCGTATCTGTCCCCAGCGCAAAGGCGACAAGGCCTGCGGCCACCGCCACCGAGGAGCCCGAACTCGATCCCCCGCTGACATAGGCCAGGTTATAGGCGTTGCGCGGGATGCCATAGGGGCTGCGCGTGCCGACTAGGCCGGTGGCGAATTGGTCGAGGTTGGTTTTGCCGATGCAGATCGCGCCCGCCGCCAGCAGGCGTTCGACCACCGGGGCCGATTTTTCCGGCCGATAGGCGAAGGCGGGACAGGCGGCGGTTGTTTCAAACCCTGCCACATCGATATTGTCCTTCACCGCAAAGGGCACACCTGCAAGGGGCAGGTCCTCGCCCGCCGCCACGCGCGCGTCGATGGCGGCGGCGGCGTTCAGCAGGGCTTCCTCGCCAGCGCGGCTGATCCAGATCTGCGGCTGTATGGCGTCATAGGCGGCGAGGCGGACGAGCACATCGCGCGCCACTTCCACCGCGCTGGTTTGTCCGCTGCGGATGGCGGCGGCGATCTTGGTGGCGGATTGACGGTTCATGCGTGCCTCCGCAGCGCCAGCATCGGCGCGCCCGGTTGCAGGGATTGTTTCTCGGTCATGTAGAGCGCGGCGATGGTGCCGCTGCCCGGACTTTCGATCGGGCATTCCATCTTCATGGTTTCCAGCACGGCGATGGTTTCGCCCGCGCTGACCTCATCGCCCGGCGCGACCAGCAGTTTCCACACGCTGCCGCCAAAGGGCGCCTCGATCAATTCGCTGCCTTCGGGCAAGGTGATGTCGGCGGTCTGGGGGGCGTCCTCTTCATTGAGGCTGGAGACGCGGTCGAACTCGCCCTTGCGCTGCCAATCCTCGCGTTCTTCGGCAAAGGCGGCCTCACGCCGCGCCTCGAATTCGGCGATGCTTTGCGCATTCTCGGCAAGGAAAGCGCGGTAATCGGCGAGGCGGAATTGCGAAGGCTCGATGCGGATCGCGCGCCGCCCGGATGGAAAGTCGCGCCGCCATTCGGCCAGTTCTTCCGCGCTTACCGGATAGAAGCGGATCTGGTCGAAGAAGCGCAGCAGCCAGGGCTTGCCCTCGATGAAATCCTGCGTCTGGCGATGGGTGTTCCACACCTGAATGGTGCGGCCAAAGAGCTGGTATCCGCCCGGCCCCTCCATGCCGTAGATGCACATATAGACACCGCCGATGCCCACGACATTGGGCGGCGTCCATGTGCGCGCGGGATTGTATTTGGTGGTGACAAGGCGGTGGCGCGGATCGACGGGCGTTGCCACCGGCGCGCCAAGATAGACATCGCCAAGGCCCATCACCAGATAATTGGCCTCGAAGATCAGGTTCTCGACCGCCGCCGCATCGGGCAGGCCGTTGACGCGGCGGATGAATTCGATGTTGTCGGGGCACCATGGCGCATCGTCGCGCACCGCACCCATATATTTCTTGATCGTCTCAAGCGTTGCCGGATCGCGCCAGCTCAGCGGCAGATGGACGATGCGAGAGGGGATCGTGAAATCGGCCAGATCGCCCAGCCTTTCCTCCGCCTCGATCAGCAGGGCGAGGGCCGAGGCCTGATCGATCACCGCGCCGTCGAAATGCAGTTGCAGCGAACGGATGCCGGGCACGATGTCGATGATGCCGGGGGCGGACAGCTGCTCCAGTTCGGTCATCAGCGCATGGACGCGGATGCGCAATTCGATGTCCAGCGTGATCGGGCCATATTCGACGAGGATGTTGCGGTCGCCCTGCTGGCGATAGGTGGTGCGGGGGCGACCCGGCGCCTCGGGGGTTTCGGCCAGAATGGGCGAGAGCGCCTCGATGGCGCGGGCGGGGGTGGTGGCAACGGCCTGTCCGGCGGAGAGCAAGGCCTGTTGCGCGACATCGGCGCGGGCGGCATCCTCAATGCTGACCGGCACGAAGCGCAAAGTGTCGCCCGCCGCCAGTTGGCCGATCTTCCACCGATCCGCCGCGATCACTACAAAGGGGCAGACGAAACCGCCCAGCGAGGGGCCATCCGGGCCAAGGATGATCGGCATGTCGCCGGTGAAATCCACCGCGCCGATGGCATAGGGATTGTCGTGGATGTTTGAGGGGTGCAGCCCTGCCTCGCCGCCATCCTTGCGCGCCCATTGCGGCTTGGGGCCGACAAGGCGCACGCCGGTGCGGTTGCTGTTGTAATGCACCTGCCATGATGCGGCGATAATCGTGTCGATGTCGGAGGACGTGAAGAAATCAGGCGCGCCATGCGGGCCATAGAGGACGCGGATCGCCCATTCGCCCGGCAATTCGGGCAGGGCGGCGGCGGGCAAAGGCGCGGTCATGGGGTCGTCGCCAAGGTGAATCGTGTCGCCCGCCATCAGACGCCGCGCGGCATGGCCGCCGAACTGGCCCAATTCAAACGTGCTGCGGCTGCCCAGATAGGGCGCGAGGTCGAAGCCGCCGGCAAACAGGATATAGCCGCGCATACCGCCCCCGCGCGCGCGGCCCATGGCAAGGGTCTGGCCAGCGAGAACGTGGACCGGTTCGCCGCGCGCGATGGGCGCGCCATCCAGCGTGGCGCCGAAATCCGCGCCCATCAGGCAGATGGTGGCGGCTGCGGTGAAACTGAGCGTGGGGCCGGTGTTGGTGACCTCCAGCCCCGCCGTGCCCTCGGCATTGCCGATCAGGCGGTTGCCCAGACGAAAGCTCTGATCGTCCATCGGGCCGGAGGGGGGCACGCCCACCGCCCACAGGTTTTGCCGCCCCGGCCAGTCCTGCACCGTGGTGGCCGTGCCGCCCGAGATAACGCGGATGGCGCGGGGGCGGAACTCGACCTGATCAAGCGCGCGGGTGGAAACCTCGCCGCTGGTGAAGGCGGGCAGGCGCACCACATCGCGCAGCCAGCGCAGATTGGTCTCGATCCCATCGACACGCGTGACGGCCAAGGCCTGCTGCATTGCGGCCACGGCCTCCTCGCGGGTGGGCGCGTGGACGATCAGCTTGGCCAGCATGGGATCGTACCAGACGCTGACCTCGCTGCCCGCCATGACCCATGTTTCGGCGCGGATGTTGTCGGGGAAGGTGACGGCGGTCAGCGTGCCCGAGGTGGGGCGATAGTCGAGGCCGGGGTCTTCGGCATAGAGGCGGACCTGAATCGAATGGCCGCTGGGCGCGGGGGTGGGCGCGTCGAGGAAGCTGTAATCGCCGCCCGCGCCCCGGATCATCCATTCGACCAGATCGATGCCCATTACCTCCTCGGTGACGCCATGTTCGACCTGAAGGCGGGTGTTCATTTCGAGGAAGAAGAAGCTCTGGCGGTCGGCGTCATAGAGGAATTCGACCGTGCCCGCCGAGCGATAATTTGCCGCCTGACCCAGCCGGACGGCCGAGGCGATGAGGTCTGCGCGGACGGAGGCGGGAAGCCGGGGCGCGGGGGCTTCCTCCAGCACCTTTTGGTTGCGGCGTTGGAGGGAACAGTCGCGTTCGCCCAGCGCCATGATGCGTCCCGCGCCGTCACCAAAGATCTGGACCTCGATATGGCGGGCGCGGCGGATATAGCTTTCGAGGAACACCCCGGCATCGCCGAAATTGCTCATGCCAAGACGGGCCACGGCGGCAAAGCCCTCGCGCACATCCTCGTCATTCTCGCAAATGCGCATGCCGATGCCGCCGCCGCCTGCCGTGGCTTTCAGCATTACCGGATAGCCGATCTGCGCGGCGGCTTCGAGTGCCTGCGCCTCGTCCGTCAACAGGTCAGAGCCGGGGGCCAACGGCACATCATGCGCGGCGGCCAGCGCGCGGGCGCTGTGTTTGAGGCCAAAGCTGCGGATATTTTCAGGCGTGGGGCCGATAAACACAATGCCCGCCGCCGCGCAGGCCTGCGCAAATTCGGTGCTTTCGGCCAGAAAGCCGTAGCCGGGGTGGATCGCCCCCGCGCCCGATTTTTGCGCCGCCGCGATGATCGCGGGAATGTTGAGATAGCTCTCCGAGGCGCGGCCTTCCCCGATGCAGATCGCCTCATCGGCCTGCGCCACATGGAGCGAGGCCTCGTCGGCCTGCGAATAGACCGCGACTGAGCGCAGGCCCATCTTGCGCAGAGTGTGGATGATGCGGGTGGCGATCGCCCCGCGATTGGCGATCAGGACGGTTTCAAAACTCATGCCGATACAATCATCCGAACGGGGGTGGGGTTGAAGGCGTTGCAGGGATTGTTGATCTGCGGACAGTTCGAGACGACCACGATCACGTCCATCTCTGCGCGCAGATCGACCGTCAGGCCGGGCGCGGAAATGCCGTCGACAATGCCCAGCGAGCCATCGGCTTCGACTGGAACGTTCATGAAGAAGTTGATGTTTGAAACGATGTCGCGCTTGCCGCGCCCCTGGGTCAGATTGGCCTCAAGGAAGTTTTCGACGCAGGCATGTTGCGATTTCGTATGGTGGCCATAGCGCAAAGTATTGGATTCGCACGAACAGGCCCCGCCGATCGTGTCGTGATATTCGACCGATGTGGCCGCAATGGTCATCATCGCGCGGCCTTCGTTCGAGCGCAGCACTGTGCCTTCGCGCAGGAACAGATTGCCCTGCGCCGAAACCGTATCCTGCATGCTGTAGCGCTCGGCATCGTCGGCGGCGCTATAGAGCAGGAAATCGACCGCCTGATTGCCTTCCAGATCGACGATGCGCAGGGTCTGGCCCGCCCGGATCGTGTGCAGCCATGGCGCGCGGGCAGGGACGATGGCGTCATGGATGACGGCGCCGGTCAGGCCGGCGGTATGGGGATCTTGCGTCATTGTGCCTGCTCCTCGCTCAGCGGCGGACGTAATCTTCGACATTTTCAAAGGCGCGCAGGCCCTCGGGTGTCGCGTTGCGGATGGGGTCTTCGGGCGGCGTGATGGGCCCGCGCCATGCGCTGGCGCGCAAAGGTGTGACCGTGTAATCGGGGCGCGGATCGAGGACATGGGGGCAATTGGCGATGACCACGATCACCTCCATTTCCGCGCGCAGGACCACGCTGCGGTTCGGCGCAAAGGGGCCGGTGATCGGCGTGATCGTGCCGTCCTCCTCAATATGCGTGCCCTTGAACAGATTGACGCAGGGGTGGACATCGCGGCGCGACAGGCCATGTTTGGCAGCCCCCAGCAGGAAGCGGTCGCGGCCGTTGGGATGGGGGCCGCTGTTGGCGCCGTTGCCGTATTTGGCCGCATTGGTGGCCGCGTTCGATGTCCCGGAAAAGCAGTCATGCGTGCCCGCATTATCGGCCTCGATGCTCATCAGCACGCGGCCCATGTCGGACAGCAGCAGCTTGCCCGCGCCCAGATAGGCGTTCCATTGCACCTTGACCGTATCGGCCACATTGAGCCGTTCGCTGGGCAATTGCGCGTTGAAGATCATCAGGCCGGCGCAGGCATCTCCCTTCAGGTCGATCAGGCGCAGGCGGGCGCCACGCGGCAGATGGCGCGTGGCATAGCCGCCCGGCGCGATGGTCTCTTCCCACAGGTGATCCTGCGGCGCGACATCGCGGGGCAGGTCGTCGGCATGGGGGGGCAGGATCGGCATGGATTCGACCACGGTGCCTGCCATGGCGCGGGCATGGTCGCGCGCGGCCAGAGGGTTGGCCAGAGTATTTGCGAGTATATCTGTCATGCTGCCGCTCCCTTGCGTTGGGTTGGGTCGGATGCTGCGCCATCGGCATGAAGCGGGGGCAGCAGGGCGGTGGTGGTGACCAGTTCGAGCTGATGCACACCGCGCACCCGGCGCAGCGCATCGCACAGATCCTTGAGGCGCACGGCGGGGCCCTGCACCAGCAGGACTTCGAGCGACTGGTCCTGTTCGAGAAAGACGTGCTGTGAAGAGATGACTTCGGTGAGGTAATCGGCCTGAGTCTGGGCCAGTTGGTGGCGCACCCGGCCCCGGTCGCCGCGATAAACCAGTGTGATCGTACCGGCCAGCATCTCGTCGGGGCGAGTCAGGCTCTCATGCTTGGCCAGCGCGTGGCGGATCAGTTCGGCGATGAGCTGCGAGCGCGAGGGCAGTTCGCGTTCCTCGACCATCATGTCGAGCTTGCGCGAGAGTTCGGCGGGCAGGCTCATGCTGAGCCTTGCAAGGGTTGAGGGAGGGTTCATGCTTCGGGTTCCTCGCGCGGCCGAAGCGGCAGGTCATAGACCGCCGTGGCGCCAAAGCGGTGAGGGGCGTGGGGATCGTGGCGGCGTTTATCCAGCGCCAGCACACGCGTGCCGAGCGAGAAAGCCTCGCGGATGTCATGCGTGACCATGATGATGGTCAGGCCGAATTCGCGCCACAATTGCGTGATGAGGCCATGCATATCGGCCCGGATGCCGGGGTCGAGCGCGCCAAAGGGTTCATCAAGCAACAGGATGCGGGGGCGCTTGATCAGGGCCTGCGCAATGGCCAGACGCTGCTGCATCCCGCCCGACATTTGCGCAGGATAAATATGCAGGTTGTCGCCAAGGCCCACGGCCTCCAGCATGGCGGTGGCCTCTGCGCGGGCCTTGGTGCGGGCCGCGCCGAACAGGCGGGCGAGCAAGGGGGCCTGGGCGCATTCCAGCCCGAACATCGTGTTTTGCAGCACCGTCAGATGCGGAAAGACCGAATAGCGCTGAAACACCACCCCGCGATCCGGCCCGCATTCGGGGGCCAGCGGCGCGCCGTCCAGTAGAATCGTGCCCCGCGTCGGGCTTTCCTGCCCCAGGATCACGCGCAGCAGGCTGCTCTTGCCCGCGCCCGAAGGGCCGATGATCGAGACGAAGGAGCCTTCGGCAATATCCAGATCGACCTTTTCCAGAACGATCTTGTCGCCATATTCGACCCACAGGTCGCGCAACGAGAGGAGCGTGCTCAATGGTTGGCTCCTTGTGCCCAGGGAAAGCAGCGGCGCGAGCCCCATGTCAGCGCGACATCCATCGCAATGGCCAACAGCGCGATCCACGCCACATAAGGGATGATCACATCCATCGAGAGATAGCGCCGCACGAGGAAGATGCGGTAACCAAGACCCACGTCCGAAGCGATGGCTTCGGATGAAATCAGGAACACCCATGCCGGGCCCAGAGCCAGTCGCACCGCCTGAAACAGGCGCGGCAAGGCTTGCGGCAGGGCGACGCGGATCAGGATCTGCCAGCTTCCCGCGCCCAGGGTCTGGGCCTTGATGATCTGTTCGCGCGGCAGGGCGGCAACGTGCCCGGCAATGTCGCGCAGCATCACCGGCGCGACGCCGATGGCGATCAGCGCCACTTTCGCCGTTTCGCCAAGGCCCAGCGCGATGAACAGGACCGGCAGCAGGGCAATCGGTGGGATGACGGCAATCGCCGTAACCAGAGGCCCCAGCACCGCGCGCACCGGCGGCAGAGCGCCGAGCAGCAGCCCCAGCACCAGCGCCACCAACGTGGCAATCCCCAGCCCGAGGCCCAGCCGTTGCAGGCTGGCCAGCGTATCGGCCCAGAAGAGATACTGGCCCGAAAGCATGTCGCGCTCAAAGATCAACGAGGACATTGCCTGCGCCATCCCGGAGGGCAGCGGCAGGATCTTGTCCGAAGGGTTGGCCGCATGGCGCCCGGCGGCGGCGAAAATATAGAGCAGCACCAGCAGCAGAATAGGAGCCGCGCCCCATAACAGCCTGTCGCTGCGCGAAATCTGACGGTTTACCCAGCGCATGGAACGATCTCCCGCAGGGCTTAAAGTTTGCCGTCGGCGGCCATCGCCATATAGCTGGGGTCGAAGCGCAGCGTGACATGGGCCGGATCGCCCAGCACCTTGCCGCCGGGGAAGGACATGCCCACCGCATCGGCATTGGCCGCGCCCTTGAACAGGCCCTTGGAGAAGCTGAAATCGCGCACGCGGGTCATGGTGGTGACCAGCGCGGGATCGGTGGTGGCCGCCACCGCCGCCTTGGGCTGATCATAAAGATAGGTGGTGGTGAGCTGGTTGTCGAAGACCTCGGGCGTCGATCCGGCGAGCTTGGCCATGGCCGCGCGCGCCGCCTTGCCCTGCGCATCCTGACGCTTCATCAGCGCGACGGTTTCATACCAGATCCCCGTCAGTGCCTTGCCAAGGTTTGGGTTGGCTTTCAGCGTGGCGGTGTCCACCACCAGCAAGTCAAGGATTTCGCCCGGAATATCGGCCGAGGTGAACACCGCCTTCACGCCCGGCTGAGCCTTCATCACGGCCAATTGGGGGTTCCATGTGACTGCGGCATTGGCCTGCGGGCTGCCAAAGGTGGCTACGATGTCGGCGTCGGATGTGTTGATGGTTTTGACATCGCTCATCGCCATGCCGTGTTCGCCCAGCGCGCGGGCCAGCAGATAATGCGAGACGGACAGTTCGACCAGATAGACTGAACGGCCCTTGATCGCGGCAATATTGTCTGCGCCCTTCAGCAAGACGCCATCATTGCCGTTGGAATAATCGCCCACGATGATCGCGCTGGTATCCTTGCCGCCTGCGGCCGGAATGGTCAGCGCGTCCATATTGGCCACGGTCACGCCGTCGAATTTGCCCGCCGTGTACTGGTTGACCGATTCGACATAGTCATTGACTTGGGTGATGTTGATTTTAATGCCGTATTTGTCGGCCCATTTCTTCACGATGCCGGCCTGCTGGGCATAGGGCCATGGCATCCATCCGGCATAGATCGACCAGCCGATGTTGAATTCTTTGCGCGCCTCGGGCGCCTTGGCAGAGGGTGAGCAGGAGGAGAGCAGCATGGTTCCCGCCATCAGGGCGCCTGCCATGGCGGCGGCTTTTCCGATCTTCCTCAACATGGCTTGCTTCCCCTTTGCATCGCAGCAATTTCGCAGTCGAGAGGAAGGCTAGCGCATTATTACCAAATCCCATGTTCGTAATAATGCGCAGAGGGGGCAGGAGGAAATGGGGTTAAACCCTTCGGGTCCAGACACTGCGCGGATGGGGCCGAAATGGGCGGAAATGCCCGATTTGAGGCGAGTCGGACGCGGCAATGGGCAGGATAACAGGTGTTGCGATTCGGCCATAGTGGCGCGGCGCGGCATCGGAAAAACGGGAAGCGGCGCCGGGGTTTGAATAAGGGCGACAGGTTGGGAAATCGCGGTTTTCTGCAACGCAGCAAGACGAGATTTCATACTGAAAGACCGCAGAAATATTACGCTTGACGGCTTAAGTAATATCCATAGCGTTATGAGAATGTCGGCAATGATGCTGCAACGCGGCGATTGCGTTGCCGATAGCCAGATGTGCATCGAAGAATTGAGGGAAGGCCACAAAGTGGTCGCACGATCGCCGCCTTGTCGGGTGGCGAGGGAGAAATGCGTCCGATTGATTGGCATTTGACACAACAGGAGGCAAAGTGACCAGGAAATCGACCCGCAAGACATTGCTCTGCGCCACCATTCTGATGAGTGCCGCTACCCCTGCCTTTGCCGCCGATGCCGATGCGCCGGGCGATGGCGGCGACATCGTGGTCACTGCCACCCGCCGCCAGACCACCTTGCAGGACGCGCCGATCAACATCAGCGCGTTGGGTTCGGACCAGTTGGCCAAGGCGCGGATCGACGATGTGAAGGCGCTGGCCGCGTTCACGCCGGGCATCACGGTCAATGACACCGGCCCAAAATCGACCGGCAACATTGTGATGCGCGGCATTTCCTCTTCTGATTCCAGCGCGACGGGATCGAATTACGAAACGGCGGTGGGCGTCTATCTGGGTGAAGTGCCGCTCTATCTCGATTTCAAGCTGATCGACATTTCCCGCGTCGAAGTGCTTCAGGGGCCGCAGGGCACGCTTTATGGCCTTGGCACGCTGGCGGGCGCGGTTCGCTATATGCCCAACCGGCCTACAACCGACAAATTCACGCTTGATCTCCACGCGCGCGGCTTTGCCCAGTCGCACAGTTCCGATTTCGGGGCCAATGTCGATGCCACGGTCAATATCCCCATTCTGGCCGACCATATCGCGCTGCGCTCGACGGTGGGCTATTATGACAATCCGGGCTTTATCAATTACAACCACCTGCTGAAGAACCCCGGCGTGTCCGATCCGCAGCCGGTGCGCGGCACCACGGCGGCGGACGCAGGGTTTGGCACATCCACCGATTACGCTAACAATTTCACCTTCCGCAAAGGGGTGAATTACGAGCACACCTTCACCACCCGCAACCAGTTGCTGCTGGAGGCCAGCCCGGCTGCCAAGCTCTATCTGACCTATGCCCATCAGATCACCAAGACGCTGGGGCGGCAGGCGACCGGCGCGGGGGTTTTGGGCACGGACAAGTATGAAGGGCCCTGGCGCTATCTGGAGCCGACCACGCGCAAGGCCGACCTGTTCGCCGCTGAATTCAACTTCAACCTCGGCTTTGCGCAGGTGGTGGCCACCGGCGCCTATACCAACCAGAACCTGAAAACCCATGCCGACAACACCGACCTGCTGCTCGATCTGAACTACGGCTATGAGGCCTTCCCGGCCTTCTCCTCCTATAATGACACCAACGAGGACTATCGCCAGTTCAACGGTGAATTGCGGCTGGTTTCATCCCATGGCGGGCCGATCAGCTGGGTGATCGGCGGGTTTTACAACAACTTGCGCAATTACCGGAACTATCAGGAGCATACGCCCGGTTTCGCCAATTTCGCCGGGGTCTATCGCCCGGACGATCTGGAATATATCTCCTTCGTCAACACGCGGACCAAGGAAAAGGCGGTTTACGGCGAGGCGACTTATCACCTGACCGAGGGCTGGCAGGTGACGGGGGGGCTGCGCTATTTCAAATATGACGCCTTTGCCACCGGCGGTACCGATACGCCGCTGTTCGGTGGAGGCCTGATCCGCACGCCTTATCCGCTGATCCAGTTTGACCCCAGCCGCATCCGTTCGGGCAACACCAGCGCCGACGGCGTGGTGTGGAAGGCCAACACATCCTATAAGTTCAGCAAGGACCTGCTGGTCTATGCCACCTACAGCACGGGCTATCGCACGGGCAACGTGAACCGCGTGGCGCCTTGCACCTTCTCGCCGGGCAATGTGCCCCCGGGCCAGAACGTCTGCGCCTATCCCAACGAATTGCTGTACAAGCCCGACAAGACCAACAATGCCGAAATCGGCATTCGCGCCTCGATGCTGGACCGCCGCCTGCAATTCACGCTTTCGGCCTATCATATCGACTGGAAGAATATTCAGGTTGATACGCAGACGGTCAACGGCGCGGTAGGCGTGACGGTCAATGCCAAGGATGCCGTCTCGCAAGGCTTTGATCTTTCTGGTCAATTCCGCATCACTCCGCGCCTGGTGTTCAACGGCACCTATTCCTATACCGACGCTCATCTGACGCAGGACGCCGACAATGTGGTGGTCAGCCAGGGCGTGGCCTATCCGGTCTATGCGGGCGACCGCCTGCCCGGATCGACCAAACATTCGGGCAGCGCGCAGCTGACCTACACCTATCCGCTGGGCGAGGGGCGCAGCATCGAGGCCAATTGGGCGGCGGTGTTCAAGGGCAATGTCTATTCCCGCATCGGCCTGCGCGGCAATGGCGAGGTGATCCCCAGCTACGTCACCCATCGCGCGGCGATCACCTATCATGCGCCCGCCTTTGATGTGGCGCTGTTTGCCGATAATATCTTCGACAAATATGCGATCACCTCGATCAGCAATGATGTAAGTTCATACAACCAGACCCGCACCGGTGTTGTCGAGCGATATTACGCGCAAGGCGTGCTGACTCCGCGCAAGGTGGGTGTGGACTTGCGTTTCCATTACTGAATTTGCCCTGCCGGGTCATAGTCTTGGCCCGGCATCTCTGGACCATTGGATCAGGGTTTGCCTGTCATGAAACAGCATCTCGTCAATCTTCTGCCGCCGGCCACACTGGTCGCGATTGTCTGCTTCTGGATGTTTGGCCCGGCAGCGTGGCTGGCTAATGACTATACGCTGGTCTGGGTCACCTCGATCACCACCGCCTTCGTGCTGGGGCTGGAATTTCTGTTCGAGCGGCACCCGGGCTGGCGGATGAACTGGCGCGAATTTGCCACCGATCTGTTCTATGTCATCCTGGGCGCAACCGTCATCACATGGGTGACCAATGTGGCCGCCGAAGAGCCGCTGATGGCGGCCAAGAAGGCGCTGGGCATTGCCACGCCATGGGCCGGGCGCCTGCCTTTTCTGGTGCAGGTAGTTTCGGTCATGGCCATCATCGAATTCGGCCAGTACTGGATGCACCGGCTGATGCATAATTCCACGCCCTTCTGGCTGACCCATGCGCCGCACCATCATATTACCCAATTGAACGCGATGAAGGGTTCGGTGGGCAATCCTATCGAACTGTTCCTCATCAGCCTGAGCGTGCTGGCCTTTTTTGACTTCTCGCTCACGGCCAAATTCTGCGCGATTTCGGTCAATGCGGCGATCGCCATCTATGCCCATGCCAATGTGGCCGCCAATCCGCCCTTCTTCTATTCCTTCTTCTTCACCACGATCCGCAACCACAGCCTGCATCATTCGGTGCCCTATGAGGATACGCGCTGCAATTACGGCAATTCGCTGATCATCTTTGACCGCATTTTCGGCACATTCCGCGAAGGCGAGGCATCGGTGGTCGGACAGGACGAGCGCAAACGCCTGTCGATCTGGGAACAGGCGGTGTTTCCCTTTGTGCCGCTGGTCGATGCCTATAAGGCGCGGCGCGGTGGACAGGTGTCTTGAGGCCTATGCGCTGGGCGCTGGTGCTGGCGGGCTTGATCGCTACGCCAACGATGGCCGCGCCGCATCTGTTCAAGGAGCGCTGGATCGACGGCACGCAGGATGCCGAACCGGTGGCGCAGGTCCAGTCGCTCGATGGCGACACCTATGTCATCCGCCAATCGGTCAAAACCAATTTCGAAGCGCCGTTTCTTTATCTTATCTTTGGACATGATCGCGCCCTGCTGGTCGATACCGGCGCGCAGGGGGGCGTGATCCGCCCGGTGGTGGACCGTGTGATCCAGGGCTGGCTGGCCGCGCATCACCGCCGGGCGATTCCCCTTGTTGTGGCCCACAGCCACAGCCATGGCGACCATATCGCCGGTGACGCTGCCTTTCGCGAGCGGCCCGATACGGTGGTGGTAGGCACGGCGCCTGCCGATGTGGCGGCCTTTTTCGGGATCGCGCATTGGCCTGACGGCATCGGCCGCCTCGATCTGGGCGGGCGCGTCATCAGCGTGATACCCACGCCGGGCCATCAAAAGGCGGCGGCCATGTATTACGATCCGCGCCTGGCAATCCTGCTTTCGGGGGATTCGCTCTATCCGGGGCGGCTCTATGTGCCGGTCAATTTCATGGATGAGGCGCGGGCCAGCGTGGACCGCGTGGTGAAATTTGCCGCCACGCATCGGGTGCGCGCCTTGCTGGGCGCGCATATCGAGATGACGCGCGAGGCCGGACGCGATTATGGCCACGAGGCCCCGACTCACCCCGATGAACACCCGCTGGAAATGCCGGTGTCGCAATTGCGCGAGCTTCAGGCCGGTTTCAGGGCGCGACTGGACCAGCCGGACACGAGGGCCGTGCATGACCATTTCATCATCGTGCCGGTTCCATCAAGAGATCAATGAATCCCGCAATAATCCATCGATTTTGCCCTCTAAATAGAAATCGCAAACAGTCGGAACTTTGATAGACTCCGCGTAAAGATATAAAACGCAGGAGAGGCCCGTGATGGCCGATTTCGATTTCGCGCTGGGCGAGAACGCCCAGATGATTCGTGAGGCGACGGCGCGTTTCGCCGCTGCGCGCATTGCGCCCTTGGCGGTGCAGATCGATGCGCAGGACTGGTTTCCCCGCGATGAATTATGGCGGCCGATGGGCGAACTGGGCCTGCATGGCATTACGGTGGCACCGGAGTGGGGCGGGCTGGGGCTGGGCTATCTCGAGCATGTGCTGGCCTGTGAAGAGATCAGCCGTGCCTCGGCCTCCATCGGGCTGAGTTATGGCGCGCATTCGAACCTGTGCGTCAACCAGATCGCGCGTTGGGGCAATGAGGATCAGAAGGTGCGCTATCTGCCCCGGCTGATTTCGGGCGAGCATGTCGGGGCTCTGGCCATGTCCGAGGCCGGGGCGGGGTCGGATGTCGTTTCGATGAAGCTGCGCGCGCGGGAGAGCGAGGGCGGCTATGTGCTGGACGGCACGAAATTCTGGATCACCAATGCCGCCTATGCCGACACGCTGGTGGTCTATGCCCGCACCGACGAGGGGATCACCGCTTTCCTGATCGAAAAGACCATGCCGGGTTTTTCCATTGGGCAGAAGATCGACAAGATGGGCATGCGCGGTTCGCCCACCGCCGAACTGGTGTTCGATGGCTGCCATGTGTCGCGCGAAAACGTGCTGGGGCCGCTGCATGGCGGGGTAAAAGTGCTGATGAGCGGGCTGGATTACGAGCGCGCGGTGCTGGCGGGGATCCAGCTTGGCATTATGCAGGCGTGCCTCGATGTGGTGCTGCCCTATGTGCGGACGCGCAAGCAATTTGGCCAGCCCATCGGCGCGTTTCAACTGATGCAGGCCAAGGTGGCCGATATGTATGTCGCGCTCAATTCTGCGCGGGCCTATGTCTATGCCGTGGCGCGGGCGTGCGACGCGGGGCGCACCACCCGGCACGATGCGGCGGGCGCGATCCTGCTGGCCAGCGAGAATGCGGTGCGCGTGGCATTGGATGCGGTGCAGGCGCTGGGCGGGGCGGGCTATACAAAGGACTGGCCGGTCGAGCGTTTCCTGCGCGATGCCAAATTGCTGGATATAGGTGCCGGGACCAATGAGATCCGGCGGATGCTGATCGGGCGCGAACTGATCGGAGCGGGCCGATGATTCTGGAGAGCGGGATCACCCGCGAGAGCGAGGCCTTCCGCGCCAATGAGGCGCATAACCGCGCCCTGGCCGAGAAATTGCGCGCCGATGTGGCGGCGGCGGCTTTGGGTGGGGGAGAGGCGGCGCGGCAACGCCATGTCGGGCGCGGCAAATTGCTCCCGCGCGAAAGGATCGACCGGCTGCTCGATCCGGGCAGCCCGTTTCTGGAAATCGGGCAACTGGCCGCCCATGGCCTGTATGGCGGCGATGTGGCGGGGGCGGGGATCGTGGCCGGGATCGGGCGCGTGGCCGGGCATCAGGTAATGATTGCGGCCAATGACGCCACGGTCAAGGGCGGGACCTATTTCCCGATGACGGTGAAAAAGCATCTGCGCGCGCAGGAGATCGCGGCCGAGAACCATCTGCCTTGCATTTATCTGGTCGACAGCGGCGGGGCCAATCTGCCGCATCAGGCCGAAGTCTTTCCCGACCGCGATCATTTCGGCCGCATCTTCTATAATCAGGCGCGGATGTCGGCGCGCGGCATCCCTCAGATCGCCTGTGTGATGGGCAGTTGTACCGCTGGCGGGGCCTATGTTCCGGCTATGTCGGATGAAAGCGTGATCGTGCGTGGGCAGGGGACTATCTTCCTTGCCGGACCGCCGCTGGTGCAGGCCGCGACGGGTGAGATCATCAGTGCCGAGGAGTTGGGCGGAGGCGATCTGCATGGGCGCAAATCGGGCGTGGTCGATCATGTGGCCGAAAATGACGATTATGCGATCACCATCTTGCGCGATATTGTCGGCACGCTGGCCCCGCAAAGCGCCGCGCCGGTCAATCGTCAGCCCCCATGCCCGCCGCGCTACGATCCGGCCGAACTCTATGGCATCATTCCGCGGGATGTCCGCGCGCCCTATGATGTGCGCGAGGTGATCGCCCGTATCGTTGATGACAGCGCATTTCACGAATTCAAGGCGCTTTATGGCACGACGCTGGTCTGCGGCTTTGCCCATATTCACGGTATGCCGGTGGCGATTTTGGCCAACAATGGCGTCTTGTTCAGCGAGAGCGCAGTTAAGGGCGCCCATTTCATCGAACTGGCTTGCCAGCGGCGCATCCCTTTGCTGTTCCTGCAAAATATCAGCGGTTTCATGGTCGGCGGCAAATATGAGGCCGAGGGCATCGCCCGCCACGGCGCCAAATTGGTGACCGCCGTGGCCACGGCCAGCGTGCCGAAAATCACTGTGCTGATCGGCGGCAGTTTCGGGGCGGGCAATTACGGCATGTGCGGGCGCGCCTATGGTCCGCGTTTCCTCTTCACATGGCCCAATGCGCGCATCTCGGTGATGGGCGGTGAACAGGCCGCCAGCGTGCTGGCCACGGTCCACCGCGACGCGGCGACATGGACGGCGGACGAGGCCGAAGCCTTCAAGGCCCCGATCCGCGCCAAATATGAGGAAGAGGGCAGCCCATGGCATGCCACCGCCCGATTGTGGGACGATGGCATCATCGACCCGGCCCAGACCCGCGATGTGCTGGGCCTTGCTCTGGCCGCTGCGTTGAATGCGCCGATCCCGGATCGCGCGCAATTCGGCCTGTTCAGGATGTGATGCGATGATCGCCTCGCTCTTGATCGCCAATCGCGGCGAAATCGCCTGCCGCATCATCCGCACTGCGCGGCGGATGGGGATCCGCACCATTGCCGTCCATTCCGATGCCGATGCGGGCGCGCTGCATGTTGCCATGGCCGACCGGAGGGTGGCCATCGGCCCGGCGCCCGCGCGCGAAAGCTATCTGCGCGGTGATCGGATCATCGCCGCCGCGCTGGAAACCGGCGCGCAGGCGATCCACCCGGGCTATGGTTTCCTCTCGGAAAATGCCGAATTTGCACAGGCCGTGATGGATGCCGGTCTGATCTGGGTCGGGCCCGATCCGGCCAGCATTACCGCCATGGGCCTGAAGGATGCGGCCAAGGCCCGTATGGCTGCTGCTGGCGTGCCGGTCACGCCGGGCTATCTGGGCGCGGATCAGGATGACGGCCATCTGGCCGGGCAGGCCGCGATGATCGGCTATCCTGTGCTTATCAAGGCGGTGGCGGGCGGGGGCGGCAAGGGGATGCGGCTGGTGGCCGACCCTGCCGAATTTGCTGATGCGCTGGCCTCGTGCAGGCGCGAGGCCATGGGTGCTTTCGGCAATGACCGCGTGTTGATCGAGAAATTCATCACCCGCCCGCGCCATATCGAAGTGCAGGTGTTTGGCGACCGCCATGGCAATATCGTCCACCTGTTCGAGCGCGACTGCTCCTTGCAACGCCGCCATCAAAAGGTGATCGAGGAGGCCCCGGCCCCCGGCATGGATGAAGCCACGCGGGCGGCCGTGTGCCGTGCGGCGGTGGATGCTGCCCGCGCAGTCGATTATGTCGGCGCGGGTACGGTCGAATTCATCGCCGACGCCGGCGAGGGTCTGCGCGCCGACCGCATCTGGTTCATGGAAATGAACACAAGGCTTCAGGTCGAACATCCCGTCACCGAGGCGATCACCCGGGTCGATCTGGTCGAATGGCAATTGCGCGTGGCCTCTGGAGAAGTGCTGCCCCGGCGACAGGAGGAGCTGTCGATCCACGGCTGGGCGATGGAGGCGCGGCTCTATGCCGAGGATCCGGCGCGCGGGTTCCTGCCCTCGGTCGGGCGGCTCGATGCCTTTGATCCGGGCGATGAGGTGCGGGTCGATACGGGCGTGGCGAAAGGGGGGCAGATCACGTCCTTCTACGATCCGATGATCGCCAAGCTGATCGCCCATGGCACCACGCGGGACGAGGCGCGGCGCAAACTGGCCGGGGCGCTGGACCGCGCTGTGGTCTGGCCCTTGCGGACCAATGCGGGCTTTTTGGTCAAAGCGCTCCACCATCCCGATTTTGCCGGAGGACATATGGATACTGCCCTGATTGCGCGGGCAGGCGATGCTTTGATGCCCGATCCTCTGCCCGATGCAGCGGCTTTGGGGCGGGCGGTGGCGGAACTTGGTGGGGCGGGAGCCTTGGCGGGGTTTCGCCTGAATGGCGCGCGGCAGGGGCGGGCGCGGGTGATGGTTGATGGGCAGGCGGTCGAGGTTGATGTGGCCCCGCGCGAGGGCGAGATCTTCCAACCTGCGCTTACCCGGATAATACTGAGCGAACATGGGCAGAGCTGGGAGGTCAGGCCCTATCGTGGAGCCGTGGCGGGCGTGGCGGCGGCTGGCGATGGGGCGATTCTGGCGCCTATGCCGGGCACGATCATCGCTGTCCATGTTGCGCCGGGGCAAAGTGTGAGCAAGGGGCAGAAGCTGGTGACGTTGGAGGCGATGAAGATGGAGCATGGGCTGGCCGCGCCTTTTGACGGGGTGGTTGAAGAGATGCCCTTTGCGCAAGGGGCGCAGGTGCGCGAAGGGATGTTGCTGGCGCGAATAGCCGTCGGAGAGACCGCATGAGCGGGCGCTATTTCGAGGAATGGGAGGTGGGCGACCGGATCGACCATCCGATCCGCCGCACCGTGACCGAAACCGACAATCTGCTGTTTTCGGCCATGACGCATAATCCCCAGCCATTGCATATCGACGCCGAGGCCGCGCGGGCCAGCGAATTTGGCCAGATCCTCGTCAACGGCACTTTCACCTTTGCGCTGATGATCGGCCTGACGGTGGGGGAAACCACGCTGGGCACGCTGGTGGCCAATCTGGGGTATGATCGGCTGATCCATCCCAAGCCGGTCTTTCTGGGCGATACGATGCGTGCATGCAGCGAGGTGGTGGAATGGCGCGAGAGCCGGTCGCGGCCCAATGCCGGGTTGGTGACATTTCGCCATGAATTGTGGAACCAGCGCGAGGAGATGGTCTGCCAATGCCTGCGTACCGCCCTGCTGTCGCGCAGGCCGGTATGAGGTTGCGCTCGCTGCTGTTTGTGCCGGGGGATCGGCCCGAACGTTTCGCCAAGGCGGCAGGCAGCGGGGCCGATGCGATCATCCTTGATCTGGAGGATTCCATTGCGCCCGCCGCCAAACCCAAGGCGCGAGAGGCGGTTGTGGAGTATTTGAGCGCCCCCGCGGATGTTGCCCGCTTTGTGCGGATCAACCCCATCGACAGCCCGTATCTGGAGGCTGATCTGGCCGCCGCCCATGGCGCGGATGGGATTGTTCTGCCCAAGGCGTTGGGGGCCGCGACCGTTCGCTCGCTGGCCTCATTGGCCTCGACGATGAAAATCCTGCCCATCGCAACCGAAACCCCGCAGGCCATCTTTGGCCTTGGCACCTATGGCGAGGTGGTCGACCATCTGTGCGGCCTGACATGGGGGGCGGAGGACCTGCCCGCTGCGATGGGCGCGATGGGGGCAAGGCGCGCGGATGGCTCCTATACGGCCCCCTTTGAGATGGTCCGGTCGATGGCGCTGTTCGGCGCTCATGCCGCAGGGGTGGCCGCCATTGAGACGGTCTATCCCGCGATCCGGGATCTTGACGGGTTGGCGGCCTATGCGGCGCGGGGGGCCTTTGACGGGTTTACGGGGATGATGGCGCTGCATCCCGATCAGGTGCCGATCATCAACGCGGCCTTTACCCCCAATGCACGGCAGGTCGAACAGGCGCGCGCGATTGTCGCCGCCTTTGCCGAGGCGCCCGGTGCAGGGGTGCTGATTCTTGACGGCAAAATGATCGACGCACCACATCTGGCGCAGGCGCGTAATATTATTACGCGGGCTGGTGGGGCGGCTTTGCCGACAGGGCGCGATTGAGGCCCGTTTTGCCTGTTTCGGACACCCCGTTGACAGGCGTTTTGAATAGGCATCTGATCCTTATTCAAGCCCTGAAAAAGGAGGAATTCGTCCCGATCCCGCCAAGGCCCGCAGGGCCATGGTACGTTTCCTGAAGAAGCTGAAATTCCCGAAAGGCCGCCGAAAAGCCGCGCCACGGGACAACAGGCCAAGGAGAGGATATGAATAATCAACCCCGGCTCACCCTGCATATTCCAGAGCCCCCGGCCCGGCCCGGCGATCATCCCGATTTTGGCGGAATGAAGCTGCCCAAGGCCGGTGAAACCATGCGGCCCGATGTCGATGCCGCCGAACCGACCATGCGCGATATGCCCTTTGGTCTGATCCGTGTGCTGGATGATGGCCATAATGCGGTCTGCCCTTGGGATCCGCATCTGGAGGCCGATGTCCTGCATCGGGGGCTGCGCGCGATGATGCTGACCCGTGCCTTTGACGACCGCCTGTTTCGCGCCCATCGGCAGGGCAAGACCAGCTTTTACATGAAATCCACCGGCGAGGAGGCGATTGCCGTGGCGCAATCGCTGATGCTGGATCGGCGCGATATGTGCTTTCCCACCTATCGTGTGCTGGGCTGGCTGATGGCGAGGGGCTATCCGCTGCTCGATCTGGTCAATCAGATCTTTTCCAATGCGGGCGATCCGTTGCGCGGGCGGCAATTGCCGATCCTCTATTCGGCCCGCGCCTATGGCTTCTATTCGATATCGGGCAATCTGGGCAGCCGGTTTGGCCATGCGGTGGGTTGGGCGATGGCTTCGGCCTATAAGGGCGATGACCGGATCGCGCTGGCCTATGTGGGCGAAGGCACCACCGCCGAGGGCGGCTTTCACGAGGCGCTGACCTTTGCCAGCGTCTATCGCGCGCCGGTGATCCTGTGCGTGACCAACAACCAATGGGCAATTTCCAGCTTTTCCGGCATTGCCGGGGCCGATGAGACCACCTTTGCGGCCAAGGCGCTGGCCTATGGCATTCCGGGTCTGCGGGTGGACGGCAATGATTTTTTGGCCGTATGGGCGGCGACGCAATGGGCGGCAGAGCGAGCAAGGCTCAACCTTGGCGCGACTCTGATTGAATTGTTCACCTATCGCGCGGCGGGCCATTCCACCGCCGATGATCCGGCCAAATATCGCCCCGCCGACGAGGCGCTGCAATGGCCGCTGGGCGATCCGATAGAGCGGTTGAAAGAGCATCTGATCGTGCGGGGCGAGTGGGACGAGGAGCGTCACGCCGCCCTGCAAGCCGCGTTGGAGGATGAGGTGCGCGCCGCCGTCCGCGCGGGCGAGGCTATCGGCACGCTGGGCAAATCGAAGCCGGAATTGGGCTCTATGTTCGAGGATGTGTTCAAGGAACCGGACTGGCGCGTGATCGAACAGCGTCGCGAAATGGGGGTTTGACGCCATGCCGGTGATGAACATGGTTCAGGCGCTCAACAATGCGCTGGACGAGAAACTGGGGGCCGATCCCGATGTGCTGATCTTTGGCGAGGATGTCGGCTATTTCGGCGGGGTGTTCCGCGTGACCGATGGGCTTCAGGCCAAACATGGGCTGACGCGCTGTTTCGATACGCCGATTGCCGAGGGGGGCATTATTGCCACGGCCATCGGCATGGGGGCTTATGGGTTGCGCCCGGTGGTGGAAATCCAGTTTGCCGATTACATCCTGCCCGCTTTCGATCAGTTGGTCAGCGAGGCGGCCCGGCTGCGCTATCGCTCGAATGGCGAGTTCTGGGCGCCGCTGACGGTGCGCACACCCTATGGCGGCGGTATTTTTGGCGGCCAGACGCACAGCCAAAGCCCGGAGGCGATTTTTGCCCATGTGGTGGGGTTGAAAACCGTGGTGCCCTCCAATCCCTATGACGCCAAGGGGCTGCTGATCGCGGCGATTGAGGACGATGATCCGGTCATCATGCTCGAGCCTAAGCGGATCTATAACGGCCCCTTTGACGGGCATCACGACAGGCCGCTCAAGACATGGGCCGGGCATCCCAAGGCGGAGGTTCCCACAGGCCTCTACCGCGTGCCCTTGGGCAAGGCGGCGGTGGTGCGCGAGGGGCGGGCCGTCACCGTACTCGCCTATGGCACGATGGTCCATGTCGCGCTGTCGGGCATTGATGAGGCCGGGGTGGATGCCGAACTGCTCGATTTGCGCTCGCTGGTGCCGCTCGATATTGAGGCCATCACCGCCTCGGTGCGCAAGACGGGGCGCTGCGTGATCCTGCATGAGGCTTCGCGCTTTGGCGGCTTTGGCGGCGAATTGTCGGCTTTGGTTCAGGAGCGCTGTTTCGACCATCTCAAGGCCCCCATCGAACGGGTGGCCGGTTGGGATACGCCCTATCCACATGCTTTTGAATGGGACTATTTCCCCGGCCCCGCGCGCCTAGTGGCCGCGCTGCGCCGCGTGATGGAGTATTGATCCATGAGCCTTTATCAATTCCGCCTGCCCGATATCGGCGAAGGCATTGCCGAGGCCGAAATCGCGGTCTGGTATGTGAAGCCGGGCGACCATGTTGGCGAGGATCAGTGCCTTGTCGATGTGATGACCGACAAGGCTACAGTGGATATGACCTCGCCGGTTGAGGGCAAGGTGACGGCCGTCCATGGCGCAGTGGGCGAGATGATGCCCGTGGGCGCGGTTCTGGTCGAGATCGAGGTGGAGGCAGACGCGGCGACAGAGGCAGAGGCAGCGGCGGAGGCAAGGCCAGCGGCGGAATCTGTGCCGGTGGCGAAACCTCTGGCCGAGCCTGCGCCTGAGCCTCAGCCTGTCGCGCCATTGGCGGCTCCGGCCACCCGGCATCGCGCGCGCGAATTGGGCATTGCGCTGGAATCCGTGGCGGGCACAGGTCCGGGCGGGCGCATCACGCCCGAGGATCTGGAGGCCCATATCGCCCGCGTTCACAAGCCCGAAGAACCGCGCAGCGCCCCGCGCGAAAATGTCACCGACATTCCCATCACCGGCCTGCGCCGCAAGATCGCCGAAAGGATGGAGCAGGCCCATCAGCGCATTCCTCAGATCACCTATGTCGAGGAATGCGACCTGACCGAACTGGAAGCGCTGCGCGGCGAACTGAACGAAGAGGGAGGGGAAAGGCTGACCCTGCTGCCCTTCTTCATCTGCGCGCTGGTCCGCGCTTTGCCCGATTTTCCTCATATCAACGCGCATTATGACGATGAACAGAACGTGCTGCGCCAATATGGGGCGGTTCATGTCGGGGTGGCGGTTCAGACTTCGGCTGGCCTGATGGTGCCGGTCATCCGCCATGCCGAGACGCTGAGCATCCGGGCCTGCGCAAAGGAGCTGGCGCGGCTGAGCACGGCCGCGCGCGATGGCACCATCCGGCGCGAGGAGTTGAGCGGATCGACGATCACGATCACCTCGCTGGGGCCGCTGGGGGGCATCGCCACCACGCCGATCATCAACCACCCCGAAGTGGCGATCATCGGCCCCAACAAGATCGTCGAGCGCCCGGTTGTTCAGGGGCCTTTTGTGGCGATGCGCAAGATGATGAACCTGTCGAGTTCCTTCGATCACCGCATCGTCGATGGCCATGACGGGGCGCGGTTTGTTCAGCGCATCCGGCGCCTGCTCGAACATCCCGCGCTGCTGTTCATGGATTGAGCCTCAGCCCGCCACCACATCGGCATAGTCGGGGTGGCGGGCATACCATGCCGCCATATAGGGACAGCGCAGGACCAGCTTGAACCCCTGCGCGCGGGCCATGGCGAACAGACCCTTGGCCAACGCCGAGGCGAGGCCCTGTCCGGCAAAGTCATCGGGAACCTCGGTGTGGAGCAGGACATAGTGCCCCTCCTCATCGCGGCGATAGACGCAGATGGCCATTGCATCGCCCTCGATCGGCAATTCAAAACGGTTTTGTGCGGGATTGTGGCGAACCTCGGCGGGCATGGCGTCGGCCTTTCAGGCGTTGTGAACAAGGGCGGCGGCGGGATGGGCCACGCAGATCATCGTGCCCAGCACCACCATGCCTGCGGCCAGCGCAAGAGGCAAGGCAAGGCCCCAGAGCGTGACCATCAGCGCGCCGGCAGCGGCCCCGGCAAAGATACTGGCCACAGCGGCGATGCGGCGGGGCAGGTTGGGGCTGGCACCGCCCGCCAGTGCGGAATCCGCCGCGATTCCCGTCAGCGTGAGTGTGAGAACAGTGGTGGTCAGATCGGGCACTTTCAACATACGGATGGTGGCATTGCGAAAACCCATCGCCAGCGCGGTCAGCGCGATGATCGCGTCGATCCATGGCGCGGAGACCAGCGCGCAGACCGCCGCCAGCCCCAGCAGCGCGCCCTCCACCCCGGCCGCGCTCAGCAGCCATTGGCGCAAGGGGCGCTGGCCCAGACGCTGGCCGATGCGCCCGGCCACCAGCGCGCCGATCAGAAAGGCCAGCAGCGCCACCAGATAGGGCTTGATGGCAAAGCCGGGCGTGCCAACGGCGGCAAAGCCCAGAAAGACGATGTTGCCGGTCATATTGGCCGTAAACACCTTGCCCAGCCCCAGCACCGATACGGCATCGACAAGGCCCGTCGTGGCCGAGAGCAGCAGCAGCAGGCCAGGTAGCGGAGAAGAGGATTTTGTCATGGCGTGGGTCCTTAGAAGCGGAAATTGGCCTGAAGGCCGAGCATGGTGGTGGTGCGGCTCGATCCGGTCTCGCGCAGGAAGGCGCCGGGCGCAAACACCGAGAAGGAGGAGGACAATTCCAATTCGGCGGTGGCCTGCCATGCCACCGTGGCCTCGCCGCCGCCGCCGATGAAGCGGGAATGGCCAAGGCCGGGAGCGCGGATCAGATTGCCCGGAATGTCATAGACCCCATCGCCGCGCGAATAACGCCAGAAGGCCAAGGCGGCCAGACTGGCCGAAACCTTGCGCGAGAGTTGCGCGCTGAGGCGCGGATTGAGGTTGACGATGTTGGCTGGACCGACGGGCGAGAGTTCGCCGAAATATTTGCCCTTGGGGAACAGGGCGTTGAATGTGCCTAGATGGTTGTCACCCGCTTTGCCGTCGCCGCTGATGATATTGACGCGCATCGTGGCGTCCATCGCATGGGGCAGGGTAAGGCCGACCTCGCTGCCCAAGGTCCATGCGCCGATGGTCTGGCCTGCGAATTGGCCGAATTGGGCAATGCCCTCGATATTCCAGTGCAGGCGCCCGCGCGCGCCATGGCTGCGCAAACCGATGGAGTGGCGCAGCTCATAGCCCGTGATCCCGCCGAAACGGGCATTGCGGTTGCGATAGGCCAGATAATAGATATCCCAGCCCGGCAGCACCGCATAGCCGCCCCACAGTGCCTTGGTCGAGGAGGTGTGATCGTCGAAATCGCGCAGGCCCGCCTGCACCGGATGCAGCGCCAGCAGGCTGACCGAGGCCGCGCCCACGCGCACCACCGCCCGCGCCCCGTCAAAGGCCAGCGGTGTGTTGGGGCCATAGCGCGTGCCGATCAGCCGTTCCGTGCCCAGCGAAACCATCTGTCGCCCGCCGCGCAGGGTGATGGGGCCAAGATCGGCTTCGGCAAAGGCCTGAAGCAGGTCGAGGCGGCTCTGGTCGGTGGGGCTGGACGCCGGTTCGACCCCGGTGGCGAATGTGGCCATGGGCTGCACAAAGGCGCGGATACGGCCCACATGCAGATCGGCATAGGGCAGGGCGCGGGCCCAGAGATAGGTCTGGTCGGGCGCCGCACCCCATTGGTTGCCGCCCAAGCTTTCGCTGCGCAGCCGCAATTCCGCGCCGGTCGAGAGCCAGACATCATCGGTGATCGGTATATATTTGAACGGGCCTGTCCAATGATGGGCGCGCTTTTCGGCATCGACCAGATCGGACCAGTCCTCGTCATAGCGGGTGATCGAAAGGGTGGGGGCCTGCCAAGCCTCCCTGACCTGCACAGCTTGCGCCTGTTGGGCCGAGGTGGGACTGGCGCCCAGCAGCGCAAAGAAGGCAAGGCCCCATGACTTACGCATGACGCTGCGCCCGTTCCGACACCAGCGCGACCAGCACGAAGCCGCCGATCAGGCCGATATGTTCGAAAAAGGCATTGGTGGCCATAAAGCGGTCCTGTCCGGCGGGCATGGCCCAGAAGGCATTGGCCACACAGGCCGCCAGCAGCGTGAAGACCCCCAGTATGCCCGCCCCCAGCCAGACCAGACGGCCCGAGAGAACCAGCAAAGGCCCGATCAGTTCGACCGCAATCGTGATCGCGGCCCAGAGCAAGGGTGGGTTCAGCCCAAAATGCGCCTGTTCGGCGGCGGCGGCGGGCAGGTTGGTCAGCTTGACTACCCCGCCCAGCAGATAAGGTCCGACCAGCGCGAGGCGAGCGATGGTCCATGTCATCGGCCATTCGAGAATGGCGTCGATCACGGCGGGGTCGTGGCGGGTGTCCATGGCTTATGCACCCTGATGCACTTCGGCGATATAGCCGCCGGGGAAACGGACGATTGCGCTCTGGCGCGCGCCCACGGTAAAGGGCGCGACCAGCAGTTCGGCGCCATTGGCTTTGGCCTTGTCCAGCGTGGCGGCCAGATCCGTGACCTGATAGCCGGTCATGTCGCGGCCATAGGGCCAGGGCAATTGGCCGTCCGAGACAAAGACCACCATCTTGCCATAGTTGCTGGTGAGCGAAACGCGGCGAATGGTCTTTGTCGGCTGGCCCAGTTCGGCGCCGGAGGCCTTGCGGTCGTCGGCCGTGATGCGCGCATGGGCATAGCCGCTCCAGCTTTTCAGAAATGCGCCCGCCGCATCGGCGGTCAGATAGATGCGGTTTTCCGGGATGGTGGCGAGCGGCGCGTAATGTGGCGTGGCTGTGTGCCAGTAGAGCTGCATGTTGACCCCGCCCGGCCATTGGATGACCACATCGCGCCCGATGGGATCGGGAAAGTCGGCAAGGCGGCGGATCGCGCCGTGATGCCGCGCGGCCACCACGGCCTTGTCCATATCGGTCACCAGATAGCCGGTGCGTTCATCGCCAAAGGGATAGGGGATGGGCGTTTTAAAACCGAACACCGAGACCGTGCCCGCTGGCGTCAGCACCAGTTGCGATTTGGTGAGGGAAGGCGTGGGCGTGACCTGAAACGCGCCCTGCTTGCTGGTGGTGCCGCCGAAAGTGGCGGAAAAACTGGCGACGAAGCGGTCGAAATCGCCTTCGGGCACATAGACATGGGTGGTGTCATATTGTGGGGCGACGCCGACATCGGGGGTAGCGACGGGCTTGGCGGCGGCCGGGGCGGCCAGAACGAGAGCGATGGTGAAAGCGAGAGATTTCATGGCGGGGGACTCCAGTGAAAAAGGGGGAAAAGGATCAGACGGCCCAGCAGCCGCAGCCAAGCGCGCCCCAGAAGCTTTGGGGATCACCTGCGGGCACGCTGGCGCCAAGGGCGGCGGCATGGTCATGGCCATGCACCCCGCAGGAGGAATGGCACCCGCAGGCCGAGGCCAGTTTCGCGCGCGCCTCGCGGGTCTTGTGGTATCCGCCAAAGGTGGCCACCGGCGACCAGTCGGGCATCGGGCGGGGTAGGGCGGGGGCCAGCGGTTCGTACTTGCCCTCGCCATGCACCACCTTGCCTCCCAGCAGGGTCAGGACAGAGCGGATATGGACAATCTCATGTTCGGGCACGGTGAAATAATCATCCGACAGGATGGCAAGATCGGCCAGTTGGCCCGCCTTGATCTGGCCCTTCTTGCCCACTTCATTGGAAAACCATGTGTTTTCATGGGTCCACATGGCCAGCGCCTTGTCGCGCGAAACCCGGTTGGCCGAAGGATAAAGTCGCAATCCGCCCAAGGTGCGCCCCGTGACCAGCCATGACAGCGAGACCCATGGGTTATAGCTGGCGACGCGGGTGGCGTCGGTGCCGGCGCCCACCGGGATGCCTGCCGCGATCATTTTGTTGATCGGGGGCGTGCGCTCGGCGGCCTTGGCGCCATATTGCTCGACGAAATATTCGCCCTGAAACGCCATGCGGTGCTGGACCGCGATGCCGCCGCCCAGCGCCGCGATGCGGTCGATGTTGCGGTCGCTGATGGTTTCGGCATGGTCGAAGAACCAGTTGATGCCGGTCAGCGGAATATCGCGGTTCACCTTTTCATAGACATCCAGCGCGCGGCTGATCGTCTGGTCATAGGTGGCGTGCAGGCGCCAGGGCCAGCGGTGTTCGGCCAGCAGGCGGATGACGGGTTCGAGGTCCCCTTCCATGCTGGGGGGCATATCGGGGCGGGGCGCGCGGAAATCCTCGAAATCGGCGGCGGAATAGACCAGCATTTCGCCCGCGCCATTGTGGCGATAGGTGTCATCGCCTTGGCCCGGTGTCACCTGCTTCACCCAGCCGGAGAAATCGGCCAGTTCCTCTTTCGGCTTTTGCGTGAAGAGGTTGTAGCTGATGCGGACGGTCAGCTGATCGTCCTGATGCAGCTTTTCGATGATCTCGTAATCATCGGGATAGTTCTGCGATCCGCCGCCGGCATCGATCACGCCCGTTACGCCCAGCGCATTGACATCGCGCATGAAATGGCGGGTCGAATTGAGCTGATAGTCCTGCGGCAGCTTGGGGCCCTTGGCCAGTGTGGAATAGAGGATCGTAGCGTTGGGCTGGGCCAACAAAAGCCCGGTGGGGTTGCCCATGCTGTCGCGCACGATCTCGCCGCCCGGAGGGTTGGGCGTGTCCTTGGTATAGCCCACCACCCGCAGCGCGGCGGCATTGAGCAGCGCGCGGTCATAAAGGTGCAGGATGAACACCGGCGTATCGGGCGCCACGGCATTGAGTTCGGCCAGCGTGGGCAGGCGCTTTTCGGCAAATTGATGCTCGGTAAAGCCGCCTACCACGCGCACCCATTGCGGGGCGGGGGTGCGGTCAACCTGAGCCTTGAGCATCGCCATGGCTTCCGACAGCGAGGGCACGCCGTCCCAGCGCAATTCCATGTTGAAGTTCAGCCCGCCGCGGATGATGTGCATATGGCTGTCGATCAGGCCGGGGATCACGCGGCGGCGGCCTGCATCGATCACATCGGCATCGGGCAGAGCGGCGGCGCGCACGTCCTTTTCGCTGCCCACGGCCAGAAACTTGCCGTCGCGGATGGCGATGGCTTCGGCCTCGGGGTTTTCGCGGTCAAGGGTAGAAACCTTGGCATTGGTGATGATCAGGTCGGCCATGGGGGAAGCCTCCGGTTAGGGGGTTAGTTTTTGTCAGGATTTCCGGGCAGTTGGCCCAGCACATGATCGGCGCAATTGCCGCGAAGATAACAGGCGATATCCTGACCCTGCAGGGCGCGGCGGGCAATGGGTACCACCTGTTCACCGGCCAGAATGCCCAGCAGGCCAACCAGCGCGATGATCGGAGGAGCAGGAGAGCGCACGCCCAGCAGGCTGTAGACCACGCCCACCAGCAGGCCCGCGCCCAGCGAAAGAAGGTAGAGTTTCATGGTGAAATCCCCGTTTTCTGGCGAATGGAGGGCCGATCCGCCGGACCGGCCCTGGTCGGCTTAGTGACCGCCTTCGGACGCGCCGAACATGGTCTTGGCATAGGTGATGCCCAGGCCATAGGCGCCGCCCCACTGGCGGGCGATGCCGGTGGTGCTGTCATAGGTTTCGCCGCGCGCCCAGTCGCGCTGAAGTTCGAGCAGATATTGCAGCGAGGTCATCGGCTTGGCGCCAAGCTGGATCATGCGCTGGACGGCGCGTTCATGCGCTTCGACCGAAATGTCGCCGCAGGCGTCGGCGATGAAATAGACGTCAAAGCCCTGATCAATGGCCGAGGCCACCGGGCCGACGATGCAGACGCTGGTCCACAGGCCCGCAAAAATAATGCGTTCCTTGCCGATACGGTTCACTTCCTCGATCACTGCGGCGTCTTCCCATGTGTTCATGCTGGTGCGGTCCAGCAGGGGCTGGCCCGGAAAGGCATCGGTGATTTCGGTGAACATGGGGCCGGAGAAGCTCTTTTCGGCCACGGTGGTCAGGATGGTCGAGACGCCAAACGAGGCGGCGGCATTGCTGACGAGGGCGGCGTTGCTGCGCAGCACCTCGGTGGCGATCGACTTGGTGGCAAAGGCCATCTGTGATTGGAAGTCGATCAGGACAAGCGTATGATCCTTGGGCGAAATCAGGCTCTTGCCGGGGGTCGGGGTGGCGGTGATGGTCATCGGGGGTGTCCTTGTCTGATAGTGCGTCGGGTTCAGCATCGCTTGCTGTGAGGGCAAGTTATGGCGGGATCACGTTTCAGGTAAGTGATATAAGATAGGACAAAGTGTTCGATTTTTTCGAATAGGCGTACCTCGCGAGATTCCACCTCAAATATCGGGCAGCATCTCCTTCCCGTGCTCTGCGGTGGCGACGAATTGTTCGATCAGCCATGCCGCCGCGGGACCCGGGGGCGTGTCGCGCCGCCAGATCCCGGCAAACCGATAAGTGCCGCCCGGATGATCGGGCATGATAAGGCGGCTGAGCGTGCCGGTCGTCAGATCGTCTTCGATCATCGGCAAGGGCATGTTGCCCCACCCGATCCCCTCGCGCAGCAGCGCATGTTTGGCGCCAAGATCCGCCAGACGCCATGTGCGCGGGGAAAGCACCGAGAAATCCTGCCCCTCGGTAAAGCGCGAACGGTCGGTCAGCACGAGCTGGATATAATCGCGCCCCGCGCCAGGAAGAATCGGGTCCATCTGCGCCAGCGGATGATCGGGCGCGGCCACGGGCACCATCGGCACAGACCCGGCATTGACGCTTTCCAGTCCCTCCACCCCGGCGAACAACGGGCCGGACAGGCCGATCACCGCCTTGCCATCCAGCACCATGGCCGTGATCGCGCCCAGCGCCTCGACATGCAGGCGCAATTGCACGGTGGGAAATTGGGCGCGAAAGGCGCGCAGGATCCGCCCCAGCCGATGCGTGGGCAGCATCACGTCCACCGCCAGATCGACCTCGGCCTCCAGCCCGTCGAGCAGCCCTTTGACCTTGGCGCGCAGCGCGTCGATGCCCTGTGCCACCCCGCGCGCTTCGGAGAGCAGCGCCCGCCCCGCGACGGTCAACGTCGGTTTGCGCGTGCCTTCGCGATCGAACAGAGTCAGGCCGAGCTGGGCCTCCAGATTCGCTATGCCATAGGAAATGACCGAAACCGCGCGGTTGAGTTTGCGCGCCGCACCTGCGAAACTGCCTGTGTCCACAATGGTCAGAAAGATCCGCAACTGGTCAAAGGTGGGCGTGCCGGGATTGTTCATGCGCGGATCTCGCTTTTCAATTTTCTCGAATGTTATCGTCCATTTTATCCATCTGAACAGAATGATCCGCAAGGCCTAAATCGGTTTTCAGCAAGGGCGCTCCCCCGGGACGCCCCACAGGAGAAAACCCATGATCGAACATCGCCCCTTTGAAACCCTCGGCGCGGCCAACCATGGCTGGCTGGATGCGCATCACCATTTTTCCTTTGCCGAATATCACGATCCGGCCCGCGTTCACTGGGGCAACCTGCGCGTGTGGAACGATGATACGATTGCGCCGGGCACCGGTTTCCCGCCCCACCCGCACCGTGACATGGAAATCATCACCTATGTCCGCGAAGGCGCAATCACCCACCAGGACAACCTGGGCAACAAGGGCCGCACCGAGGCGGGCGACGTTCAGGTGATGAGCGCAGGCACCGGCATCCGCCATTCGGAATACAATCTGGAGGACATCACGACCAAGATCTTCCAGATCTGGATCATCCCCACCCATCAGGGCGATGCGCCGCAATGGGGCGCCAAGCCTTTCCCCAAGGGCGAACGTTCGGGCCATTTCGTGACGCTGGCCAGCGGTTATGCCGAAGACACTGACGCTCTGCCGATCCGTACCAATGCCCGCGTGGTGGGCGCCACGCTCAAGGCAGGCGAAACGGCGGATTATCCGCTGGGCGGGACCCGCAAGGCCTATCTGGTCCCCGCCATCGGCTCGGTGCGGATCGAGGAGCAGACGATCAAGGCCCGCGACGGCGTGGCGATCAGCGATGTCGAAGTGCTGCGCGTGACGGCCATTGAGGACAGCGAGATCGTGTTGGTCGATGCGGCCTGATGCTTATTCCGGGCGGGGTGCGAACTCCGCCTGGTTCCACTAAAATTCCCTTCAGCCCTTCCTTCCCCCGAGGTGTATCATGACTCAATCTGTTCAAAATCGTTCCGGTGATGGCTATGTGACCATGCCTGACGGCGCGCGGCTCTATTACAAGGACTGGGGCGATGGACAGCCCATCGTGTTCCATCATGGCTGGCCTCTGACCGCCGATGATTGGGACGCACAGATGATGTTCTTCCTGGCGCAGGGCTATCGCGTCATTGCGTTCGATCGGCGCGGCCATGGCCGTTCCACCCAGACGCAGGATGGCAATGACATGGACACCTATGCCAGCGATACGGCGGCGCTGGTGCGGCATCTGGATCTGCATGATGCGATCCACATTGGCCATTCGACCGGCGGCGGCGTGGTGGCGCGCTATGTGGCGCGTTATGCCGAAGGGCGCGTGGCCAAGGCGGTGCTGGTGGGCGCGGTGCCGCCGATCATGGTGCAGACGCCTGCCAATCCCGGCGGCTTGCCTTTGTCGGTGTTCGATGGGTTCCGCGATGCGCTGGTGGCCAATCGCGCGGATTTCTTCTGGAATGTGCCGGTGCCCTTCTATGGCTTCAATCGGCCGGGCCAGAGCGTGAATGAGGCGATCCGCCAGAACTGGTGGCGCCAGGGCATGATGGGTGGGGCCAAGGCTCAGTATGACAGCATCAAGGCCTTTTCCGAAACCGACCAAACCGAGGATCTCAAGGCCATCAAGGTGCCCGTGCTGATCCAGCATGGCGATGACGATCAGATCGTGCCCGTGGAGGATTCGGCGCTGTTGCAGGCAAAGCTGATCCCCGACAATCAGCTCAAGATCTATCCCGGCTATCCCCATGGCATGTTGACCATCTATGCCGAGGTGCTGAACCGCGATATTCTTGCCTTTATCAAGGGTTGATAGTGGGTTGATCGGGGCGGCGGCATGGGATCCATGCCGCCGCCTTTTCCCGTTTCAGCGATCAGCCCAACTGGGGCGGGCCATCTGCAACAGGTCGGTGCTGCGCGTGTACCAGCCCGCGCCATGCATGCGCGCGATGAGGCCCATGGCCAGCGTATCGACATGCAATTTCTGCGTGTCGATAAAGCGGTCCTGAATATGGAACCGCAAAACCTCGCCCAGCACGATGGTCGATTGGCCCGCATCCATGCTGTTATACAGACGACATTCCATGCTGACGGGCGCGGTGGCGATGCGGGGAGGAGCGATGGCGGTGGAGGGCGCGGTTTCGATGCCCGCCAGCGCGATTTCATCCTCGCCCGGCGGGGCGTCGATGCAGGTCAGGTTCATCGCCTGCGCATCATGTTCGGCCACAAGGTTGACGACAAATTCCCCTGTCTCAAGGATATTGGCTGCGCTGTCCTTATAAGTGCCATCCGGGCGACGCATCAGGCCGATGGCCAGCAGCGGCGGCTCGGCACTAATCATCGCGAAAAAGCTGTAGGGCGCGGCATTGCGCGCGCCCTGTGGCGATAGCGATGTGATCCATGCGATGGGGCGCGGGGTGATCGAGGCGGCCATCAGCTTGTAACGATCAGGCCCGGCCACCTGCGAAAAATCAAACTCCATCATGCATCTCCGCCGATGCGGGCGACGGGGCGCTTGGGCGCGACATCGACCTTCAACTGGAAGATGTCGGGGCGGGCATAGTGGCCGGCCACGTCGAAATCATACTTGCCACGGATCACCTCGGCCGGGTCGATCTTTGCATAAAGGATCGTCTCGCCCGCATAGTCCGGCCCGGCCAGCACATTGCCCAACGGATCGACGATCATCGAGCCGCCGCGCATCAGCACAGTTTCCGGATCATCGCCCAGCGCGCAGTCATAATCGGCCGGATAGGCCCCGCGCGTGATATGCTGACACGCCGAAAGCACAAAGCACCGACCCTCCAGCGCGACATGGCGCATGGTGCTGGCCCAGCCGTCGCGGTCGTCGGCGGTGGGGGCGCAGTACAGCGTGACGCCCTGATCATACATCGCCATGCGCAGCATCGGCATGTAGTTTTCCCAGCAGATCACCGCCCCGATACGGCCCAGCGGCGTGTCGATCACCGGCATGGTCGATCCGTCGCCAAAGCCCCAGATCAGCCGCTCCGCGCCGGTCGGCATCAGCTTGCGATGCTTGGCGATCAACCCTTTTTCGCCGTCAAAGAACAGCGCGGTGCAATAGACCGTGGCCCCATCGCGCTCGATCACGCCCATCACGACAAAGGCCCCGGTGGCGGCGGTGGCCTCGGCAATCGCGGCGACTTCAGGGCCGTTCAGGTCGATGGCGGCCTCATGATAGGCGCGGAAATCCTCGCGCCCCTGGGGTTTACGCATCCCCACCGGCGTGCCGAAGGACGCGCCCTTGGGATAGCCGCCCAGGAAAGCTTCAGGAAACACGATGATCTTGGCGCCCTTGGCGCTGGCATCGGCAATCAAACCGGCGGCCTTGGCGGCGGCGCCCATCGAGTCGGTGGGCAGGGAGGCGGCCTGAACGACAGCGGCGGTAAAGGCTTGGGTCATGATTTTCCTCAGCTTTTGCACGAGTGAGAGGGGAAAGCCGGAGAGAGGCTGAAAGGTAATTTACTTGCATTTGACAGTTTCGCCAAGATATTTTAAACCTATACTATCGCATCGCCAAACGCCCTTCAGGAGCCTGCCCATGGCCAGCACGTATGACCAGTATCGCGAAGAGATCATCGGTCGCGCCAATGTTGTCGATACGCCCGAACTTGTCGCCTATTATCAGCGATTGCAATCGCTTGGTACGGGCGCGCTGTGGACGGTGGCCAACAAGATCGAGCCGTGGGAACCGGCCTCGACCTCGGTGCCCTATCTGTGGCGCTATCGGGATCTGCGCGAGGATGTGCTGCGCTCACTCGAACTGGTGACGCCCGAACAGGCGGGGCGGCGCGTGGTCTATCTCGAAAACCCCGGACGCGCCGATGTGGTGGCCGCGGTGGGCTGGCTCTATTCGGGCCTGCAGGTGATGGGGCCGGGCGAATGCGCGTCGAGCCACCGCCATTCGGCCTCGGCGCTGCGCTTCATTATGGAGGGCAGCGGCGCCTTCACCAATGTCGATGGCCACAAGATGACGCTGGGCGCCAATGATTTCGTGCTGACCCCCAACGGCACTTGGCACGAGCATGGCGTTTCCGAGGATGGCACGGTCTGCATTTGGCAGGATGGCCTCGACATTCCGTTGATGAACGCGCTGGACGCCAATTTCTACGAGGTCCACCCCGAGCTTCAGCAGGCGATTTCCTTCCCGGTCAATGACTCGTTGGGCATGTGGGCGGGGGCGGCCCTGCGCCCCGCCGGGGTGGCATGGGCCAAGCCCTATTCGCCGCTGCTCAAGTACGAATGGGGGCCGACCTATGAGGCACTGCTGCGTTATGCGGCCGTGTCGGAAGGGTCGCCCTATGACGGTTTGCTGATGGAATATGTGAACCCGCATACGGGCGGGCCGGTGATGCCCACGATCGGTGCCTCGATGCAGATGCTGCGCGCGGGCCAACACACCAAGGCCCACCGCCACACCGGCAGCTTCGTCTATCAATGTGCCAAGGGGCGCGGCTATTCGATCATCAATGGCCAGCGTTTCGACTGGCAGGAGCGTGACATTTTCGTCGTGCCCAGCTGGTGCTGGCATGAGCATGTGAACCTGTCGGAAGGCGAGGACGCCTGCCTGTTCACCTTCAACGATCTGCCGGTGATGCGCTCTTTGGGCATCTATCGCGAAGAAGCCTTTGGCGAAAATGGTGGTCATCAGCCCATTCTCGCTTGATTTTCTCTTTCTAGCCTGAGGAATCCCCATGCGTCTTGTTACCTATCGTTCTCATGTCGAGGCCGAAGCGCGCCTTGGCGCTCTGGTCGGGGATCTGGTCCTCGATCTGGAAATGTTCGGCGAGGAATGCGGCGTGCCGCTGCCCTCCACCATGCTGGAATTCATCGACCTTGGCCCGCAGGCCGTGGCGATCACGTCGAAGCTGATCAAGGAAACCGAGGGCATTTTCCCCATCGGCACCGCCCAGCCTGTCGCCAATGTCAAGCTGCTGGCCCCGATCCCGCGCCCGCGCAAGAACATCTTCGGCATCGGTCTGAACTACACCGAACATGTGGCTGAAAGCGCCAAGTCGCTGGATACGTCCGCCGAATTGCCGCGTCAGCCGGTGATCTTCTCCAAGCCGCCGACCAGCGTAATCGGCCCGGATGACGCCATCGTCCATAATGCCGCGATCACCCAGCAGCTTGACTGGGAAGTCGAACTGGCCGCGATCATCGGCACGCGGGCCAAGGGCGTCTCGCGCGACAAGGCGCTCAATTATGTGTTCGGCTATACCGTCTGCATCGACATGAGCGCGCGCGATTGCCGCCGCGCAGGGCAATGGATCTATTCCAAAGGTCAGGACACGTTCGCGCCCATGGGCCCCTGCGTTGTCACCGCCGATGAAATCCCCGATCCCCAGACGCTCGACCTGTGGCTGACGGTCAACGGCGTGGAAAAGCAGCGCAGCAACACTGCCTATATGCTGTTCAAGGTCGATGAACTGGTGGCCGATATTTCGCAGGGCATCACGCTCGAGCCGGGCGACATCATCGCCACCGGCACGCCCGCAGGCGTTGGCGCAGGCATGGATCCGCAGGAATGGGTCTGGCCGGGCGACATCATCGTCGCCAGCGTCGAAGGCATCGGCACGCTGCGCCATCCGGTCGTGGCGGGCTGATCAGACAACCTCCTCTCCCAACTGGGGGGCCGTGCAAACGGTCCCCTTTTTATTGAGCGCGGATTGAGGCCTTGAGCTGATCGAGCAGGGCGAGCAGATGCGCCTGATGATCGGCGGGAAAACAGGACAGCGCCTCATGTACCCAGCGGCTGTGCGCATCGGCCAGTGTCTTGAAATACTCGCGTCCCTGCGCCGTCATGCTGACAATCGCGGCGCGGCGGTCATTGGGATCGGGGCGGGAGTCGATCATACCCTGTTCGCTCAATTGCCTCACGATCGAGGTCACATTGCCATTGGACACCAGCAGCGCGCGCGAAATCTCGCCCATGGTCAGCCCATCGGGTGCGCGATCCAGCGCGGCCAGCACGTCGAAGCGGGGCAGGGTGGTGTCGAACTGGTCCTGAAAATTGCGGCGCAGTTGCTTTTCCACCAGCTTGGCGCAATCGAGCAGGCGTATCCACACCCGCAGCTCCAGCCGCCTTTCCGCTCCGTCGTCCATCTAACCCTCGCCATAACAAACGGCCCGCCCGGTGGGGGCGAGCCGTCCTGTCGCGTTTAGGTGGCATGGGGCCGTGCGGCAAGTCTGTTCAGGCGAGATAGGCCTGCATTCCCTCGCGCAAGGTTTCGGGCCACGGCATCGATTGCCGCGCGCCCAGATCCATGCAGACCAGCACCACCAGCGCCTTCAACCGCACCTGTCCCGCGCAGGCGAACGTGATGGCCAACTGGCAACTGCTCTTGCCCAGCTTCGTGATTTCCAGCGATAGGTCGAGGCTCTCGCCAAGTTCGCTGGGGGCGATGAAATCCACCTCCAGCCGGACCGTGGGCACGCCCATCTTGCCTTCCATATGGATCAGCTTGAAGGGAAAGCCCAAAGTGGCGAACCAGTCCTCGACCAGCGCGTTGAGCATTTCGAAATAGCGCGGATAGAACACGATCCCCGCCGGATCGACATCGGCAAAACGCACCGGCAGGGTCAGGTTGAAAGGCATTCGTCGTCTCCTTTACGCGCGTGCGGCGGTATCGCGGGCCTGCCCGGCAAGCTGCCGTGCTTGCGTCTGACCAAGCGCATAGGGGGCGGGGACGAATTGCCCTTCCTCGCCCGCCTGCGCCGCCGCGCGCAGCGTCCATGACGGATCGACAAGGTGGGGCCGTCCCACCGCCACCAGATCGGCGCGACCGGCCATCAGGATCGAGTTGATCTGATCGGGCTGGGTGATGTTGCCCACGGCCATGGTGGGCATATGGGCCTCGTTGCGGATCTGGTCGGCAAAGGGGGTCTGGAACATGCGGCCATAGGTCGGGCGGGCGCGGGGCGCGGTTTCCCCGGCCGATACGTCGATAATGTCCACGCCCGCCGCCTTGAAGGCTGCGGCAATGGCGACGGCTTCGGCAGGCGTCACGCCCGCTTCGCCCACCCAGTCATTGGCCGAGATGCGCACGGCCATCGGCTTGCCTGCGGGCCAAGTCGCGCGCACGGCAGCGACCACGCGCAGCGGGAAGCGCAGGCGGTTTTCCAGCGATCCGCCATAAGCGTCCTCGCGATGGTTCATCACCGGGGTGATGAAGCTGGAGAGTAGGAAGCCATGGCCCGCCTGAAGCTCGATCATGTCGAAACCGGCGGCATCGGCCCGGCGCGCGGCGCTGGTGAAGTCGGCAAGGATGCGGTCCATATCTTCCTCGGTCAGGGCGGCGGGCGTCAGGCCGCCCTCGCGCCACGCCTGTCCGCTGGCCGAGAGGATCGGCCAGGGATCGGCCAGCGGCACATCATAGCCTTCATGCCCAGGACGACATGAGGCCCGCGCCCCCGCATGGCCCAATTGGGCGCAGGTCTTGGTGGCGGTGTGCTGATGGGCAAAGGCGTTGATCGCGCGCCAGCGGTCGATCTGGCCATCCTCCCACAGGCCGGGGCAGGCCGAGGTGGCGCGCCCCTCGGGCGAAACGGCGAGCATTTCGGTGATGACAAGGCCAGCCCCACCCAAAGCGCGCGCGCCGTAATGCACCTCGTGGAACATGGTCGCATGACCATCGGGTTCCGCGCTATAGGTCAGCATCGGGGGCACGACCACACGATTGGCCAGCGTCAGATCGCGCAGGGCAAAGGGCGTGAACATCGGTTGGACAGGCGTATTGCGCCCTTCGTTCCCCGCCCAGAACCAGCGTTCGAGGCTTTCCAGCCATGCCTTGTCGCGCAGGCGCAGGTTTTCATGGGCCACGCGTTGTGAACGGGTCATCAGCGAATAGGCAAATTGCGGCAGGTCGAAATCGAGATAGCGGTCGAGCGTTTCAAACCAATCGGTCGAATTGCGCGCGCTGTTCTGAATTTTCAGCACCTCGACATGGCGCTCGGCCTCATATTCGGACAGCGCTTCGCGCAGATTGGCCGGATCCGACAGGCCGGGGCGGCTGAGCACCTGCGCCAGCTTGATCGCATCTTCCAGCGCCAGTTTCGTGCCCGAACCAATCGAGAAATGCGCGGTATGCGCCGCATCTCCCAGCAGCACGACATTGTCGAAGGACCATTTTTCGCACAGGATTCGGCGGAAATTGATCCATGCCGCCGATCCGCGCAAATGGCCCGCATTGGTGATCAAGGGATGGCCATCCAGATGGCGCGCGAAGAGCTTTTCGCAAAAGGCGATGCTCTCGGCCTGTTCCATCTTGTCGAGGCCCAGCCCTTCCCATGTCTCTGGCGAGCATTCGACGATGAAGGTCGAATGGGTGGCGTCGAACTTATAGGCATGGGCCCAGACCCAACCATGCTCGGTTTTTTCGAACAGGAAGGCAAAGGCGTCGAACAGGCGCGTCGTGCCCAGCCAGCAGAACCTGTTGCGGCGGGTTTGAATATCGACGCCGAATTTGTCCTCGTTTTGCGTGCGGATCGCGCTGTTGATGCCATCGGCCGCCACGATCAGGTCATAATCGCCATAGGCCGACAGATCGGAGGAAAATTCGTTTTCGAAATGGACTTGCACGCCCAACTCCAGCGCCCGCCGGGTCAGGATTTGCAGCAGGCGTTTGCGCCCGATGCCGATAAAGCCATGGCCCGAGGAGGTGATCGACTGATCGCCCATCGCCACGGTGATATCGTCCCAATGGGCGAAATTATCCGCGATGATCGCCGCACTGACGGGATCATTGGCGGTCAGGTTTTCGACCGTCTGATCCGAAAAGACCACGCCCCAGCCGAAAGTGTCACCCGCGCGATTGCGTTCGAAAACGTCAATCTGGTGCGAGGGGTCGCGCAATTTCATCGAAATGGCAAAATAAAGACCGGCGGGACCGCCGCCCAGACAGGCAACACGCATCATGCACCTCCAAATATGCTTTAGGTCTAAAACATATTGGTTGCATGTGCAAGTTGATTCGATTGGCCCCCGCGCCTATTCCAGATTGTCGTGCAAACGCCCCAGCAAATCGAGCAATTGGCCAAATTCGCTCGCGCTGATCCCGCGAATGACCTTGTGATAGACCGGCGATGTCGCCTCGCGTGCTGCTGCCAGTTTCTCGCGCCCCAGATCGCTCATCACCAGTTCGGTCACGCGCCCGTCGGTCTCACTGGGCTGGGTGGTGATCAATTCGGCCTTGGTCATGCGCTCGACGATGCGCATCATGGTCGAAATGTTGATGACCGCCGATTTGGCCACCTGCGCAATCGGCAGCGGCTCATGTTCGCCCAGAATCATCAGCACGCGCCATGTGGGAATGTCGATGCCGATGGGACGCAATTGCGATTCGATGACCACATTGTATCGACTCGCCGCGCGGTTCAGCAGATAGAAGGGATAGGCCTCGACCCGGAATTCCTCCGATCCGGGATCGCCAAGCCTGCGTAAATCCTCGCTCATCTGCGCATTCCTTCATCAGCGGCCATTCGGGACGGACTATATCCCCTCCCGCGCCTTTAATGCCAATCACCTGCACATCAAGAGCGATGGCGCTGGCCTGCTCTTGCGCGCTTCGCGTATTGAAGAGCCTGCGCATTTCCCTGTCAGAGGACCGCCCGACCTCTTCGCATATGTTGCGCACAGGGCAACGAAAGTGAACAATATTATGCATTGAGCGCAGCGACCGCTTCTATGACATTTCCGTGGCTATCCGGCGGATCAACAGCCGGAGGCTCGCAGGCGGCAAGAGTCCTCCACTTTATCAAGGCAGGGAATAATATGCGCTACTCCAAGCAGATCGGCTTTCGTCTAGCCGCGACCAGCAGTCTTATGATTTTTGCTTTGCCCGCCTATGCCCAGCAGGCCCCGCAGGCGAGCAACGTGGCAAGCGACGGCATTGTCGTGACCGCAACCAAACGCACGGCCTCGACGATTCAGGCCACCCCGATTGCCGTGCAGGCGATTGGCGGGGCGGATCTTCAGGCCAAGGGCGCGATTGATTTTGCCGATTTCTATCGCACCGTGCCGGGTCTTTCGGTTCAGGACGAAGGGCCGGGCGACAAGCGCTATGTCGTGCGCGGCATCAATGCCAGCGGCGCGGGCACGGTCGGGCTTTACCTCGACGAAGTCGTCATCACCGGCGAAAATTCGCAGGATGGCGGCGGTCAGGCCCCCGACATCAAGCTGTTCGACATCGACCGCGTCGAAGTGCTGAAGGGGCCGCAGGGCACCACCTTTGGCGCCAGTTCGATGGCGGGCACGATGCGCTACATCACCGCCAAGCCCGATCTGGACAAGGTGACGGGCTATGTTCAGGGCGGATTGCGAACCACCAAGGGCGCGGATCTGGGCATGCAGACCGATGGCGCGATCAATATTCCCGTCATTCCGGGCCGTTTCGCGGTGCGCGCTTCTGGTTTCTATGCCGACCTGCCTGGCTGGATCAACAACCGCTTTGAAAAGGGCGCGAACGCGGAAAAGAGCAAGGCCGCGCGCCTTTCGACCCGCCTGAAGGCCACCGATGATCTGACCATCGACACGATGATGATGTACCAGAAAGTGCATCAGGATGCGAAGAACTACTATAACAGCCGGGATTTCGGCGGCGCGGCTCTGCCCGCAAACTATCAGGCTGACGTGGTGCGCTCGCCCTATGATGACAAGAGCGAGATCTATAACGTCACCGCCAATTACAAGCGCCCCTTTGGCACGGTAACGGCCACGGGTTCGCGCTTCATCCGCGACACCGGCTTTGTGCGCGACGCTTCGCTGGCCGCGCAGGCCTTCTTCGGCCTGCCCTATGACACCACCGGCCGCAGCGCCCTGGTGCAGAACAAGCATCGCAAGGTGGACAGCGCCGAGTTGCGCTTCGCTTCGGACTTCAAGGGCCCGGTGCAGATGTTGGTCGGCGCCTTCATGCAGAATGAGGATCGCTATTACCGCTCGTCCTGGCCCAAGGCGGACACCAGCGGCAATATCCCGGCCAATGCCGCCCTGCTGCTCGACCGCGCGGTGAACACCCAGATCCGCGAACGCGCGCTCTTTGGCGAGCTCAGCTACAAGATCCTGCCCGACCTGACCTTTACGGCCGGGGCGCGCTGGTTCGATTTCAAGCTGGAGCAGCAATCGGTCGCGCTGGTCGCGGCAGGCGGCGGCGCGGGCGCGGGCGCCGGCCCGGTGCTGCGCACCAAGGATCAGGGCGTGATCGGCCGCTTCAACCTTGCCTATAAGGTCAGCAGCCACACTAACGCCTATGTTCAGGTTGCCCAAGGCTATCGTTCGGGCGGCACCAATGACCAGACAGCGGCCGCGCTGGCCAATGTGGTCATTCCCGACGGCTATGGCTCGGATCAGCTCTGGTCCTATGAATTCGGCCTGAAAAACACGCTGCTGGATCGCAAGCTCTATCTGAACGGGGCGGTCTATTACATCGACTGGTCGAACATTCAGGTCTCGCAGCAGGCCTCGAACGGCACGGTGTCCTTTGGTTATACCGGCAATGGCGGCAAGGCGAGCGTGACCGGCTTTGAAGCGGAAATCGACGCTCGTCCGATTCAGGGCCTGCGCCTGACGGGCAGCCTGAACTACAGCAATGCCAAGCTGGACCGCGACAATCCCGTGGCATCGACCGGGCGCAAGGGCGACCGCATCCCCTATGTGCCCACCTGGTCGGGCGCCACGGGCGTCAGCTATTCGGCGCCTCTTGGCTCGAACGGCCTGACGGGCACGATCGGCGCGGACGCCACCTATCAGGGGCCGATGGATACCAAGTTCAACTCCACCATCTCGAACTGGCAGCATCTTAACGGCTACTGGCTGATCGGCCTGCGCGCCGGGATCAGCAAGGATGCATGGGCGGTCAATCTGAACGCCACCAACCTGTCGAACAATCAGACCGTCATCAATTTCAACGAAATCGTGCCGGGTGTCTATCCGCTGGGTTATTATGTCAGCCGCCCGCGGACCATTACCCTGTCGGGTTCGGTGAAGTTCTAAAAGAGTAAAACCTATGTTCTCCCATCCTGTTGTTTCATCCTTTCGTCTTGTCCTGCTGGCCGGGGCGGCGCTTTGTGGAACGGCGGGGTGGGGGGATGTTCGCGCGCAAACCACCGACGCGGCGCGCCCGTGGATGGAGGTTCATCGCAACCCGACGGAACGCGCCCGGTTGCTGATTGCCGCCATGACGCTGGATGAAAAACTGGGCCTGCTTCAGGGCGATACGGTGCTGGATGGCAATGGCACCGGGGTGAACCCCTGCGTCGGGCATATTTCGGGCCTGCCCCGGCTGGGCCTGCCCGCGCTGTGCATGGGCGATGGCCCGGCGGGCGTGGGCAATGGCATGGTAGGGGTGACGCAATTTCCCGCCCCCTTGATGACTGCCAGCACATGGGATGCGGAGCTGATGCGGGAATTTGGCGCCGCGCTGGGCCGCGAACATGCGGCCAAGGGGCGCAATGTCGTTCTGGCCCCCACGATCAACATCATCCGCACGCCCAAATGGGGACGGATTGCTGAAACGCTGAGCGAGGACCCCTATCTGACGGCCGTCGGCGGCACGGCGATCACGGCTGGCATTCAGGCGCAGGGCGTGCTGGCCACGCCCAAGCATTTTGCCGCCAACAATCAGGAATGGCTGCGCCTTGGCGATGCGCCCGCCTATGAGGCGGTCGATGCGCGCGTTGGCGAGCGTGCGCTGAACGAGATCTATTTCCCCGCCTTCGAGGCGGTGGTGCGCCGCGCCGGGGCGGGATCGGTGATGTGCGCCTATAACCGCTTCAACGGCACCTATGCCTGCGAAAACAAGGCGGCGCTCGACCAGTTGCGCGGCTGGGGCTTTGACGGCTTCGTCGTCTCTGACTGGTATTTCGCCCATCGCAGCACCGTGGCCAGCGTGAAAGCCGGGATGGACATTTCCATGCCCGGCGGACCCAGCCCCTTTGGTTTCGCCGAATTCTATGGCCCGCCCTTGCGCAAGGCGCTGGCCGATGGCGAGGTGACGGGCGGCGATATCGACAATCTGCTGCGCCATATTCTGACGCCGATGTTCCGGCTGGGCGTGATCGACCGTCCGGTCAAGGGCGATGCCGATGCCCCGGCCCGCTCTCCCGCCCATCTCGCGCTTTCGCAACGGATCGCAGAAGAGGGCAGCGTGCTGCTGCGCAATCAGGGCGGGGTCCTGCCTCTTGGCCCCGGTCTGGCGCGCGTGGCGATCATCGGCGACGATGCGGGCGAGCATGTCCAGACCACCGAGCGCTATGGCGGCTTTGTCAAGAATGACGAGATCAAGCCCGTGGCTCCGCTGGCCGCGATCCGGGCGGCGCTGCCCGGTGTTGCCGTTGATTATTCGCCCGGCACACTGGGCATTGCGCCCTTGCCAGCGATCCCGGCCTCGGCCCTGCGCGATCTGACGGCCACCTATTATGCCTCGCCCGATTTTTCCGGCAAGCCTGCTCTGACCCGCGCCGAAGCCACGATTGATTATGAGCAGGCCGGCACCAAGGAACTGGGCAGCATCTTTTCCGCGCGCTGGCGCGGCACTTTGGTGCCCCCGGCCAGCGGCACTTACCGCTTTTCGCTGAGTGGCGGGGGAGAAATCCGCCTGCGCATCGATGGGCGCGAGGTGGCCTATACGCCCAAGCAGAATTTCCGCCTGACCACCCATGGCACGATTGCGCTGGAGGCAGGCAAGCCGGTCTCGTTCGAGCTGGATTATTCGACTGCTCCCACCCTCTCGCCGCCCGAATTGCGCGTGGGGTGGCAGGCGCCCGATCCTCGCCTGATCGAGGAGGCCGTTACGGCGGCGGCCAAGGCCGATGTCGCGGTGGTGTTCGTGGCCGATCACGTGTCTGAAGGCGCCGACCGCACCGATCTGCGCCTGCCCGGCGATCAGGATGCGTTGATCGAGGCGGTGGCCAAGGCCAATCCGCACACTGTGGTGGTGATGCATACCGCTGGCCCGGTCTTGATGCCATGGCGCGACAAGGTGGCGGGCATCATCGCGGGCTGGTATCCGGGCGAGGTGGCGGCTCCCGCCATCGCGCGCCTGCTGACCGGGGCGGCCAATCCCTCGGGCAAGCTGACCGTCACCTTCCCCGTCGACGAGCTGCATGGGCCTGCCGATGGCCCCGCGCGCTATCCGGGCAAGGGTACGAGGGCCGAATATAGCGAGGGCTTGTTGGTGGGCTATCGCTGGTATGATGCCAAAGGGCTGACCCCGCTTTATCCCTTTGGCTTTGGCCTGTCCTATACCCACTTCGGCTTTTCCGGGATCAAGACCACGCGCCGGGGCGATGGCTGGCAGGTGCGCGCGCAGGTCCGCAATCTTGGCGCGCGGGCGGGGGCCGAGGTGGCCCAGCTCTATCTGGCCATGCCCGCCGCCGCAGGCGAACCGCCGCGCCAGTTGAAAGGCTTTGCCCGCGTCGAACTGGCGCCGGGTGAGGGGCGCGAGGTCAGTTTCGCCCTGACGCGGCGTGATCTGTCGGTGTGGGATGACAAGGCCCATGCGTGGAAGGTTCCGGCCGGAACCATGCGGGTGTTTATCGGCAACAGTTCGCGCGACCTGCCTTTGTCGGCAAACCTGTCGCGCTAAAACGGGAAGGGCCGCTCTCCACCCGGAGCGGCCCTTCTTTGTGTCAGCCTTTGGGCAGCACCGCCACCGCCTCGATCTCGATCAGGAAATCGGGCAGGGCCAACGCCTGAACCCCGACAATCGTGTTAGGGGCGGGCAGAATATCGCCATAAAAGGCGGCCAGTTCGCCGCCCACAGCCTCCAACTTGGACATATCGTAATTGACGATCAGGGTGCGCAGGCGCAGCAGATCGGCCACCCCCGCGCCCGCCTCGTCCAGAACGGTGCGGATATTGGCCAGCGCCTGACGGGTTTGCGCGGCCAGATCATCGCCGCCCACGACATTGTAATCCTTGTCCCACGCCACTTGCCCGGCCAGATGGAGCGTGCCGGTGGCTTCATCCAGCGCGGCATGGGAAAAGCCGAAACGGGTGCTTTCGTAAAGGGCAGCGGGGTTGATACGCTTTGCGGTCATGATGATTTCCTGTTGTGAGAAGAAGGTTCAGTCCACGATTTCAAGCTGATGGCCCCATGGGTCGAGCAGATAGAGGTTCTTCTTGCCCGCCAGCGGCCCCTCGGAAATCTCGATGATGTTCATCGCGGTGCAGCCATGCGCGGTCAGATAAGCCGCCGCCGCCGGGACATTATCGACCCTCAGCCCCAGATGATGCCCGCCCGCATCGCAATTGCGCGGCAGGACTGTGCCGCGATGATCGGGCTTATCATATTGCACCAGTTGAAAATTCAGCGTCTGCGTCAACCGCAGCATGATGAGCGTGAGCCGCGCGCCCGGCACATTGACATGCGCCGCCATCCAGTCGCGCCCGTCGGGCATGAGGGGAATGTCGGCGGCGTCGATCGGCCCCATGCGGAACAATTCGGATGCGCCGAACACGTCGATGTAAAAGCGCGCCACCGCATCGGCATCGGCCACGGTCCATGACACGTGATCGGCAGCGAAAACGGGGCGGGGAGGGATTGCCTCGGACATGCAGACGGCTCCTGTGAATGGTTCAGGAGGCGAGGATGACAAGGCGTTCGAGGCGCAGCAATGACATCGCCGGGACGTCCTTGTTGCGATGGGCGCAACGTTTAACCGATGATCTCATCGATCGGTATGGGCCGCGCGGGAAACCGCATGCGGAACGGGGTGACTGCATCGGGATCACATCCCCGCGCGGCGGCGATACGGCGCACCAGCGCATGTTCGCACGACCGCCCCTGACACAGACCCATGCCGATCCGGCAGCGATGTTTGACCGCCGAGGCATCGGCCATGGGTGAAAGCTGGGCCATCGTCGCCTCGACCTGCGCTACGGAAATATCCTCGCATCGGCACAGCAGCGTTTCGGGCGTCGCCTGCGGCCAGACTTCGCCCGGATCGGCCGCCGCGCGCAGCAGGTCGATGAAGGGTTGCAACCTTGCCCGCCTTGCCTGCGCGCGCGCCATGCCGGATGGGGGCCGGACGCCCGCGTCCAGCGCCATGGCGATCCCGGCGATCTCGCCCTCGGCCATGGCAGCATCCGCGCCCGCAACACCGGTGGTTTCCCCCGCGACATAGAGGCCGGGGATAGAGGAGCGCATCGCCCCGTCGCAAACCGTTTCCCATCCGCCCGCAGGCCGTGCCCAGCGCACCGCCGCCCCGATCTGACGTGGCAGATCCGATTGCGGCAGGAAGCCGTAGGACACCGCCGCCGCCTGCGCTGCGATCCGTTGGACCTGACCGCGCCATGCGTAATCGACCGCCTCCAGCCGCCCATCGCCGGTAAAGCCGATGGGGCGAGCGCCCATCATCATCGGCACCCCCGCCCGGCGCAGGCGCGCCATGGCAGCCCCCGCCGCGATCAACGGGCCCGGCGTGAATATCGCGCCCGCCAAATAGGGCAGGACCGCCCGCGCCATCCGGCCATAGGTCTGCGGCATCAGCACCGCAGCAACTTCGGCCCCCGCGTCCAGCAATTGCGTGGCCAGAACAAGCAGCAAGGGATGACTGCCCAGCAGGACGATGGGCTGGCCCGCCACCACTTGCTGCGATTTGAGCAGGGTCTGCACCGCGCCCGCGCTCATCACGCCGGGCAGGGTCCAGCCCGGCATCGCCACCGGCATGTCATAGCACCCCGCCGCGATCAGCACCCGCCGCGCCAGCAGCGTGCCGCCATGCGCGCCCGAAAGCGTCAGGCGGAAATGATCCTCGATCCGCTCGATCCCGGCCACGCTGGTACCCCCGCGCCAGTCGAGCCGTATGTCCGCCTCGGTCTGGGCGAGCAGGCGGCGCAGCGGGCGATAGAGGCGGCCCGCCATCCAGCCCTTGACGGCGAAAGCGGCAGGGGGCTGGCGCAGGATCTGGCCGCCGGGGCGGGCCTGTTCGTCGATCATCGTGGTGGAGAGGCCGGCGCCCAGCGTCTGGCGCGCGGCTGCTTGTCCGGCGGGGCCGCCGCCGATGATGGCAATGTCGATCATGGTTGGCCTTCCTGTGTGGCGATACACAGACCTTCGGAGACAAGGGTCAGGCAGGCGCGGCGGCGCCGCCAGGCGCCATCCATGGCGATCCATACGAAACATTCACTACACGTACCCATGTTGCACAACAGGCCGCGCGGGGCGCCGGAACGGTCGTCGCGCATTCGGTAGGCTCCGGCGGCTATCATCACGGCGGCCAGCGTCTCGCCCGGATGGGCCGGGACCATCGCGCCATCAATCTCGACGGTTATGGGCGCGGGGCGGGTCACGCCGTCGGCAATCCTGCTCATGACGGCACCACAAAGGCGTTGAGATGGGCAAAGCGGGCGGCGCTGAACAGGGCGATCTCTTCGGGCATGGCACGTTCGATAATGCTGCGCGCCAACATCCGCGCCAACAGCGGCCCCAGCGTGAACATCGACCCGCCCGCCGCGATATAGAGGCCGGGGGCGGCAGGCACCTGCCCCACGACGGGCAGTTGATCGGCGGAAATACAGGTCATGCCGGTCCAACTGCGGATCAGGCTGCGCCCGCGCAGACAGGGCAAAACGCTCGCCGCCACCGCCAGATTGGCGCGCAGATTGTCGGGCACCAGATGGGGTGGCGCATCCAGATCCGGCATGCCGTCGGCCATCCTCTGCGGGGCCGAGGCCCAGCCGCCGCCGATTACCATATTGCCGTCATCGGTCTGCTTCATCGACAGCCTTTTGCCGACATGCTGGATCAGATAGGGCAGGAAAGGCGCCGTTCGGTCCGTCACGCTCATCATCAGAGGGGCCAGATAGAGCGGGATGTTCAGCCCCATGCGCGCCGCGATCCGCGCGGTCCAATGGCCGGTGGCCAGAATGACGTGGCGCGCGCGGGCGGTGCTGATCTGGCCTGCTTGCTCGATGGTCGCCTGCCAGCCATGGCCATCGCGGTGCAGGTCGAGCAGGCGGCTGTCAGTTTCGATCACCGCGCCCGATGCCCTTGCGGCATGGGCAAAGGCGTCAGCCAGAATGCGCGGATTGGCGTGGCCCTCGCGCGCCAGCCATGCCGCGCCGCAGACATGGGGGGCAAGGCGCGGCACCAGATCGCGCGCCTCGGCCCCCGACAGCAATTGCGTAGGCAGCCCCAGCTCGTTTTCCCGCGCCACTTTCGAGGCGAGCAGCGCGAGATCCGCTTCGCTCTCGGCCAGCATCAGCCCGCCATGCATGTGAATGTCGAGCGGGCGGGACAGTTGTTCTTCCAGCCCCGCCCATTCCTCGATGGCCAGACGGTTGAGGCGCACGATGTCGGCGCCCTGGCCGCTGGCGCCCGGCTCCAGAAACCGCCGTTCGATCTGGAAATGCAGCGATCCCGCGTTCTGGCCCGAGGCGCCCGCATTGATGCCCCGCGCCTCGATCAGGCGCGGGGCAAGACCGGCGCGGGCCAGATGCCACGCGGCCGCGCAGCCCAGCAGGCCCCCGCCGATGATCAGGACTTCATGCGTCATGGATCACAGGATTTGCAGCTTTCGCAGCGTTTGGGCAATCTCTTCGCGCGCCATATCGCTGACGGGCAGCAAAGGAGCGCGCACCGGACCGCCGGGCAGACCCTGCGCATCGAGCGCGGCCTTGAGGATGGCCGGGCCCGAGCCGAAGCGGCCCACCAGTTCAGGCGTGTACCATTCGCGCATCAGCACGCGGTCCTTGGCTCCGCAGGCGCGCGCGCCATCCAGATCGCCCGCCCAGAAGGCATCGTAAAAGCCCGGCTGATAGCGCCCCAGCACGCCGCCCGCGCCCATCGTGCCGTCTCCGCCATGCACGCGCAGCATCGTCAGGCCGATCTCGTTCATGGGGAAACCGAACACGCGCACCTTGTCCTTCAGCGCAAAGAAGGTTTCGACAAAGCGCTCGAAGGAGGAGGAGGATTGCTTGATCGCCACCACGCCTTCGATGTCGGCAAGGCGCGAGAGCAGGTCGAGATCCATGTCGATGCCCGTGCCCGGCGGCCAGTTATACACGCAGATGGGCAGGTCGATGGCCGCGCTGACCGTTTCATAAAAACCCACGATTTCATCGGCGCGGGGCCGGATATAGGGCGGGGGCGTCAACAGCACGCCGTCAAATCCGGCCTGCGCCGCATGGCGGGCAAAGGCGATGCTCTCGGTCGCGGTAAAGCTGGAGCAGCCCGCGATCAGGGGCAGCTTGCCGTTCATCTGCGCACCGGTCAGGGCAAACAGGCGGGCGCGTTCGGCCGCGCTCATGCTGGTCCATTCGCCCGTGGTGCCGGCCAGAACCAGCCCATGCATACCTTCGCCGTGCAGCCATTCCAGCAGGCGGCCAAGGCCCGCCTCATCCAGCGCGCCATCGGCGGAAAAGGGGGTTGTGATGGCCGGAAGATAGCCCTGCCAGTTCACGCGATCACGTTTGATACTTGCCATTCATGCCTCGTTTTCATCCGGAAAAGCGATGCGAATGACCGCTTTGCCCGACGGGGGACGGCCTGATCTGGCATCCCCCATATGCGCAGGCAATGGCGCTCTTTTGTCAAAGTTGTTGCGCTGGGCGCAAACTCGGGCAAGTTGATGCCGGGTTTGCAAAGAACAATGGGGGCTTGTCGAATGTCGGAAACGGGTTTGCGCTATCTGCTAGAAGCGCTCAACGCAGGCTCGATGCGCGCGGCCAGCGATAGGCTCAATGTCGCGGCCTCCTCTATCAGCCGCCAGATCGCTCAGCTTGAGGAAAGCTATGGGCTGGCCCTGATCGAGAAGGGGCGGCGCGGGGTGCGGTTGACACATGCGGGCGAGATCGTGATCGCCCATTACCGCAACCAGGTGGCCGACCGCGAGGCTTTGCGCGCCAAGCTGGAAGAATTGCGCTCGGTGAAAAGCGGCCATGCCGTGCTGGCCGTGGGCGAAGGCTTTCTGGGCAGCGGTTTTACCGACATGATCGCCAGTTTCACCACCTCCAATCCCCAGATCCATCTCGACCTCTCGGTCAATTCATCCCAGCAGATCGTGCGGCAGGTGCTGGATGACGAGGCGCATATGGGGCTGGTGTTTCAGACCCCGCATGACATCAAGATCCATGTCCGCTCGGTCATCGCCCAGCCCTTGATGGCGATTGTCGCGGCGGGCCATCCGCTGGCGGGGCAAAGCAGCGTGTCGCTGGCCGATCTGGTGCGCCACCCGCTTTGCCTCTCGCCGCGCCATTTCGGCCTGCGCCAGATTTTGGCGGGGGCCGAACTGCGGCACAACACCTATCTGGAGCCGGTGATCACCACCAATTCGATCCATATGATGCGCGAAACCGTGCGGCGGGCGGCGGCGGTGACGATCCTGCCGCAATTGTCGGTGTGGAGCGAATTGGAAAGCGGCGAACTGGCCAGCATCGCGATTGCCGATGATGCGATGGAAGACGCCACGATCAGCCTGATCCTGCGCGCGGGGCGGCAATTGGAGGGTGCGCCCGCGCGCCTGCTCAAAATGGTGGAGGCTCAGTTGCGCCAGTGGAACCGACCTTTGCGCATGGTCGAAGTCTAATCGTTGCGTTCATGGCAACATAATCCCACATTACCTTGCATTGAACGCAGTGTTGAAAGCGGCAAATTCTGCCATCCCCACGCAATTGCCACAGGCTGGATAAACCATGGATGATCCCGAAGGCGTCGAGGTTGCGGCTTTCCGCCGGGCCGATGCGCTGCTTTTGCTGCCCTTTGTCTGGCAATTGGGCCTTGCGCCATGGGCCAATGGCATAGCGTGGCGCCCGCTGGGCCTGCCTTTCCCGATGGTCTGGCAAATGGCGGGCATTGTGTTCGCCACTTTTGTGCTGGCCCTGCGCTACTGGCTGGATCGCAAACGATGATCCGCATGATGATCCTGCTGATCGTGCTGGGCACGACCTTGGGCGCGATGGCCTATGGCCGGGCCAAAACGCGCAGCAAATCGCTGGAGGACTGGGCGCTGGGCGGGCGGAAAATGGGCACGCTGGTGTTCTGGTTCCTCAATGCCGGTGAGATTTACACGACCTTTGCGGTGTTGGGCATTTCGGGCTTTGCCTGGGCCTATGGCGCGCCGGCCTATCTGGCGTTTACCTCGGTGTCGTTGTCGGCGGCGGTGGGATACTGGCTGACGCCGCGCATCCATGCCTATGGGCGGCGTCATGGGCTGATCACTCAGGCCGATTTCTTTGCCCATCGTTATCAATCGCGCTGGCTGGGCATGGTGGTGGCTTGCGCGGGTCTGATCGCGCTGACGGTCTATATCCAGATACAGGTGACGGCGTTGACCTTTATCGTGCGTCTGGTGGCCGGGCCGGTCATCGGGGGTACATGGGCGGCGGTGATCGCGGTGGCGGTAATGCTGGCCTTTGTGTTTCTGGCGGGGCTGCACTCGGCGGCTTTTGCGGCCGGGGTCAAGGATGTGCTGATGCTGGTGGTCGTGGCGGTGCTGGCCTTTGGCGTGGCCGGGATGGTGGGCGCTTCCTCGATGCTGGACGTGTTCGCGCGGGTTCAGGATCTCTATCCCGCCGCTGCGCGCTTTCCGGGCCTGCAACCCCATGCGGGCCTCTCGCTGGTGTGGCTGAGCACCTCGGCAATCAACGTGGCGATCGGCACCTATATCTTTCCGCACATGTTCCAACTGTGCTTTTCGGCGGGCAGCAGTGACACGATCCGCCGCAATACCGTGCTTCAGCCGATCTATTCGCTGTCCTATTTCTTCATCATCCTGCTCGGCTTTGCCGCTCTGCTGGCCGGAACCCGGCCTGAACATGGTGATCTCAACGCGCTGCTGCTGACCTTTGTGGTCCAGCATTGCCCGGTCTGGCTGATCGGCCTGTTCGCGGGCACGGCCAGCTTGCTGGCGCTGGTGCCCGGTTCGGTGCTGATGCTGACCTGCGGTTCGATCTTTGCGCGCAATATCGTGCGGCCGGTTTGGCGGGATATGGATGACCGGCGTGAGTTGCTGGTGTCGCGCTGCTCGATGGTGGGCTTTGCGGGCGCGGCCCTGTGGCTGGCGCTGGGGGCCAGCGCCTCGCTGGTCGAGGTCGGGCTGTCGGCCTATGCGGCCATCGGCATGCTGGTGCCGGGGGTGTATCTGGCCTTTATCACGCGGCGCGTGTCGGGCGGTGCGGTGCTGGCGGGGCTGATTGCGGGCTACGCGGTGCTGTGGGTGCCGACGATCGGCAAGGCGCTGGGCGGAATTTTCGTTGAATGGGAAATCGGGCTGGTGGCTGTGCTGTGTAATCTGATGGTTACTTTGGTGGCGATGATGCTTTTGCCCTCGCCTGTCCGCCGGGTAAAATAATACTTGCATTTGCAAGTTTGTGCGATAGGCTCTCCAGCATAGTCTTTCGGGGAGCCTTTATGTCCACACTCAACATGCTTGCTCAGTCCCTCGCCTCGGGCGTGGTGCGGGTTGTCGATCTGACCCAGACGCTCTCGGAAGATACGCCTTTGCTGGTCCTGCCCGAACCCTTCGGTCAGACGGCGGCCTTCTCGCGCCAGGAAATCTCGCGCTATGACGAGCGCGGCGTGGCCTGGCACTGGAACAATTTCACCGTGGGGGAGCATACCGGCACCCATTTCGACGCCCCGGTCCATTGGGTGACGGGCAAGGATCTGCCCGATAACACGGTCGATCGTCTCCCGGTTCAGCCCCTGATCGCACCTGCCGTGGTGCTGGACTTTTCGGCCGAATGCGCCGCCGACGCTGACTTCCTGCTGACGGTCGAACATATCGAACGTTGGGAATCGCAGCATGGCGCGATTCCGGCCGGATCATGGGTGCTTTTCCGCAGTGATTGGTCCAAGCGCGATGTCGATGCCTATACCAACCGCGCCGCCGATGGGCCGCATACACCGGGGCCGTCAACGGCGGCGGTCGAAGCGCTGATTGCGCGCGATGTGATCGGTTTTGGCGTCGAAACCATCGGCACCGACGCGGGGCAGGCCTTTGCGCTGACCCCGCCCTATCCGGCGCACACCTTGTTTCATGGCGCGGGCAAATATGGGCTGCAATGCCTGGAAAACCTCGATCAACTTCCCGCCACGGGCGCGATGGTGATCGCCGCCCCGCTCAAAATCCGTGACGGTTCGGGCAGCCCCCTGCGCGTGCTGGCGCTGGTCGAAGGCTGAGCGCGACATGGCCGAGCGTTCGTTCAAATCCGAAGTCAAGAAGCTGACCGCTGGTAAGGGGGAAGTCTTTACCGGCGAGGGCATTCTGGCCGTCACCAAGGGCTTGCTGCAATCGGGCGTGGCCTATGTCGGGGGCTATCAGGGTTCGCCCATCAGCCATCTGATGGATGTGTTTGCCGATGCCAATGATCTGCTCGCCAGCCTTGGCGTGCATTTCGAGGCCAGCGCGTCCGAGGCTACCGCGGCGGCCATGCTGGCGGCCAGCGTCAATTATCCGTTGCGCGGGGCGGTCACGTGGAAGTCGGTGGTGGGCACCAATGTCGCCTCCGATGCTCTGTCCAATGTGGCTAGCGGCGGGGTGACGGGCGGCGCGCTGATCATCGTGGGTGAGGATTACGGCGAAGGCTCGTCGATCATGCAGGAGCGCACCCACGCCTTTGCCATGAAGTCGCAGATGTGGCTGCTCGACCCGCGCCCCAATCTCACCAGTCTGGTTGATGCGGTGGAGCAGGGTTTCCGCCTGTCCGAAGCGTCAAACACGCCGGTCATGCTGCAAATGCGGGTGCGCTCGTGCCATATGACCGGCAGCTTTATTGCCAAGGACAATGTGCGCCCCGCCATGACCGTGGGCGAGGCGGCGGCGGCCCCGGTGCGCGATACGCAGCGCATCGTGCTGCCCCCCGCCAATTTCCTGCATGAAGTTGAAAAGATCGAGCAGCGCTGGCCCGCCGGCATTGCCTATGTGCGGGACAATAAGCTCAACGAATGGTTCGGACAGGACAGCGAAACGCCCGAAATCGGCATCATCGTTCAGGGCGGGCTCTACAACAATCTCAACCGCGCGATGGAATTGCTGGGCCTTGCCGATGCCTATGGCGCCAGCAGGATCGCGGTCTATTGCCTCAATGTCGCCTATCCGCTGATCCCGGAGGAGGTTTCGGCCTTTTGCGCGGGCAAGCAGGCGGTGCTGGTGGTCGAGGAAGGCCAGCCCGAATTTATCGAGCATGAGCTGAACACGCTGGTCCGCCGCGCCGATCTGCAGACGCGGATTGTGGGTAAGGACATGTTGCCGCGCTCGGGCGAATATTCCGCCGCCGTGATCCGCGATGGTTTGGGCAAATTCCTGCGCGCCTATGCGCCGCATCTGGCCCCGCCCGAGACCAAGCCCGACCCCTTACCGCGTGAAGTGGCGATGGAAATCCCCCAACGCCCCGCCGGTTTCTGCACCGGATGCCCGGAGCGCCCGGTGTTCGCCGCGATGAAGCTGGTGGAAAAGGAATTGGGGCCGACCCATGTGTCGGCGGACATCGGCTGCCACCTGTTTTCGATCCTGCCGCCGTTCGACATTGGCAATACGACGATGGGCTATGGCCTTGGCACGGCGGGCGCGTCGGCCTTTAAGCCCAAGGACAAGCGCGCGATTGCCGTGATGGGCGATGGCGGCTTCTGGCACAATGGGTTGACCAGCGGCATCGGCAATGCGGTGTTCAACAAGGATGACACCGTCACGCTGATCATCGACAATGGTTATTCGGCGGCGACGGGCGGGCAGGATATACTGTCATCGCGCGCCGACAACCCGGAGCGCGTGACCAAAAATCCCATCGCCAAGGCGGTGCAGGGCGTGGGCGCGAAATGGGTGAAGCTGGTCGAGCGCACCTATGACGTGGCGAAGATGCGTGACCTGTTGCGCGAGGCGATGACCAGCCCGGAAAAGGGGCCGAAAGTCATCGTCGCCCAATCGGAATGTATGCTCAACAAACAGCGGCGGGTGAAGCGCGAACAGGGCAAGGTGCTGGCCGCGGGCGGGCGCGTGGTGCGCGAGCGTTTCGGTGTGGACAGCGACACCTGCACCGGCGACCATGCCTGCATCCGCCTGTCGGGCTGCCCCTCGCTGACCATCAAGTCGAACCCCGACCCTCTGAGGCAAGATCCGGTGACGCATGTGGAAAACAGTTGCGTGGGCTGCGGATTGTGCGGCGAAAATGCCCATGCCGCGATCCTGTGCCCCAGCTTTTACCGCGCGCGGATCGTCAGTAATCCGACGGGCTGGGAAAAGTTCCGGCAGGGCTGGCGCGCAAGGATCGTCGGCTGGATGCAGGCGCGTGACGACCGCGCACGTATGGCCCGCGCGTTTTAAAGGACTGGCGAAATGACCGAAAAGAAACGTATCGCCATTGCCATTCTGGCGCTGGGCGGACAGGGTGGCGGCGTGCTGGCCGAATGGATTCAACATGTTGCGCGTGAGGCCGGCTGGTTGGCGCAGGGAACATCGGTGCCGGGCGTGGCGCAGCGGACGGGTTCGACCGTCTATTACGTCGAACTGGCGCGTGCGGGGGCCGATGGGCGCTTGCCGGTGATGGCGCAAATGCCGATGCCGGGTGATGTCGATGTGGTGGTGGCATCCGAATTGATGGAAACGGGTCGCGCGGTGCTGCGCGGGTTCTCCACGGCGGGCAAAACCACGTTGATCGGATCGACCCACCGCATCTATGCCATTTCCGAAAAGCAGGTGGCGGGCGATGGGCGCGGCAATGGCGACAAGATTCTGGCCGCCGCGCGTGAACGCTCGGCCCGCTTCATCGGTTTCGACATGGAGGCGGCCACCGAGCGCACCCATAGCGTGATCAGCGCGATCATGTTTGGCGCGCTGGCGGGCAGCGGGGCGCTGCCTTTCCCGCGCGAAGCCTTTGAGGCCGCGATCCACCACAGCGGCAAGGCGGTCAAAAGCAACCTTGCCGGTTTTGCCGAGGGCTTCGCCCGCGCGCAGGGCGAGATCGCCATGCCGCGGGAGGAGGAGCACGAGATCCCCACGCCGACCACCACGATGGGCAAGGTGCTGGCCGCGCGGGCACAGGCGGGCCTTCCCGATGCGGCGCTGGCCAATGCCCTACATGGGCTGGCCAAATTGATGGATTATCAGGATGCTGACTATGCCGCGCTCTATCTCGACCGCCTCGAACGCATCGCCGCGCTCGACCGCGCGCCTTTCTACCTGACGCAGGAGGCCGCGCGGCATCTGGCGCTGTGGATGGCTTATGAGGACACGATCCGCGTGGCCGATCTGAAAGTGCGCGCCGCCCGGTTTGAGCGGGTCCGCGACGAGGTCAAGGTGAAGGATGGTCAGGTCCTTACAGTCACCGAATTTATGCATCCCCGGCTTCAGGAAGTGGCTGAAAGCCTGCCGGGCTGGCTGGGGCGGCGGGTGATGGGGTCGGTCTGGCTGGACCGGGCGCTGTCCAAGGGGCGGCATGTGGAAACCACCTCGCTGCGCTGGTTTATCGCGCTGCGTCTGGTGGCGATGGGGCGTGGCTGGCGGCGCAGCACCTTGCGCTATGCCGATGAGCAGGGCCGAATTGAGGCATGGCTGGATCGCGCCCAAAAAGCGGCCCGCACCGACCTTGCCCGCGCCGCCGAGATCATCCGGGCCCAGCGCCTGATCAAGGGTTATGGTGATACGTTTGATCGCGGGTTGGAACGCTTTGCCGCAATCATGGCGCAGGCCGATGGCGGCGCAGGGGCCGACGCCCTGCGCGCGGCGCGCGAAACCCTGCTCATGGCGGCCTGAGAAGGAGGGAGGGCCGCCCGCGCCCTCCCTCCTTCTCCCTATCGCTGACTGCGGCGCAGGCCTCGCTTGCCCCCGGGCAGAGGCAGCTGGTCCTCATCGACCAGCGCGCCCTGTTTGATCACCGCCACGATGGCCTTGGCATTGTTGATGTCGCGCGCCGGATCGGCCGAGAGCAGCACCGCATCGGCCAGCTTCCCGCTCTCGATGCTGCCCAGATCCGCCGCCCGGCCCAGCAGCATTGCGCCATTGAGCGTGGCCATTCTGACAATCGCGGCGGGCGCGATACCCTGTTGCTGCAACAATTCCATCTCGCGATGCACCGCCGGGCCCAGCGACTGATCGGTGCCGATCGCCACCACGCCGCCCGCATCATAAACCTTGCGGATATTCTGGGCGGCCACCGGCGTCATAAGCTTCATCCACCATGTCCACCCGCGCGCCTTCCACGCGGGCAGGGTTTCCTTGCGCAGGGTCTCGATTTCCTGCGGCGAGAGCGCTGCCTGATAAAGCGGCTGATCGAGATATTCGGGATGTTCGACCAACCGGCTATAGCCATCGCCAATCGTCAGCGTGGTGGCAAAGGGGGTCTTTTTCGCGCCCATCTCTCGGGCGAAACCTTCGCTGATCGGCGCCTGAATCACCGGATGGGCCAACGCATCGGCCCCGACCGACAGTGCCTCGACCGAGCGGATTTCGTTGGATGTGTGAACCACGGTGCGAATGCCATGGCGATTGGCCTCCACGATAATCTGCTGCATCAGCGGCAGCGGCATCAGGGACACCATCGGGCGCGTGCCCCAACCATGCTCCTCATAGGTGATCTTGACGATATCGGGCTTCTGCTCGCGCAGATAGGCGAGGAATTTGGGTCGATCCGCAGGCCAGTCGGCGATCCGCACCGCTACCGCATCGGCATGGCTGCCTGGATAGGTCACCAGATTGCCGGTGGCTAGAATATGGGGCGAGGCGATTTTACCTGTCCGCTCCTCGGCGCGCAGACGCAGGATATAGGGAGCATAATTGCCCGCATCGAACAGCGTCGTCACGCCTGAATAGAGATAGCCTGCCAGCACGCCCACGCCCATCTCATGGGCCTTTTCCAGCTCGGCGGCGGAATAGGTCGGCTGAACGGGCAGGTCATTGTCATCGAGCGGGGCCTCGGCCGCCGGATTGGCGTTGGAGGGCAGGCGAATATGGGCGTGAGTCTCAATCAGGCCGGGGATAAGAAATTGCCCCGTGGCATCCATATGACGTCCGCCCGCGCGCGGGGCCGATGCCGTGGGCGCGATAAAGGTAAAACGACCCTTGTCGATTCCCACACTCATATCGGCGCGGGCGGGGACGCCAGTGCCGTCCAGCAAGGTCACATGGTCGATAATCAGATCCTCGGCCCGCGCCGAGTTTGCGGCCAATGCGGCAGTCAAGGCCATGACGGATAGAAACGCACGCATATTCACTCTCCCTGCGCGATGCCTGATTGTTTGAAGATGATGCCGTCGCGCATCACGAAACGGACATTGAGAACCTGCGCAATATCGCGGATCGGATCGCCGCCCAGCGCAATCACATCGGCCAGCATCCCCGGCGCAATCCGCCCGCGATCCTTCAGGCCCATGACGGCGGCGGCATTGACCGTGCCGGTTTTCAGCGCCTCCATCGGGCTCATTCCGGCGGCGACATATTCGATCATCTCGCGCCCGTTGGTGCCATGGGGCGAAATGCCCGAATCCGTGCCCAGCGCGATGGGTACCCCCAGCCGCACCGCCATGAGCGCCAGCTTCTTCGGCTGATCGCCCAGCAACAGCATCTTGGCCATGGAGTTTTCGTTGAGATTGCGGAACGGCCCGGCGCGCACCTTGTCGGGCGTATCGCCCACCCAATCGATGGGCCAGACCGTGGGCACCAGCCATGTGCCCCGTGCCTTCATCGCTTTGAGGCTTTCCTCATCCGCCCACATCGCATGTTCGATACTGTCATAGCCCGCGCGCACGGCGGCATCGATGCCTTCCTTGCCATGGGCATGGGTGGTGACTTTGCGGCCCATCGAATGCGCAGTCCAGGCGATGGCCTGCAATTCGGCGTCGGTGAATTGCTGGCCGGTGCCGGTGTCCGAACTGTCGGTGACGCCGCCGGTTACGTGCACCTTGATGACATCTGCCCCGGCGCGGATCGCCTCGCGGGTGGCGCGCATGCAATCGTCAGCCCCGTTGCAGGTGTTGCCGCGATCCGATGCCGCCAACAACGCCTTGCGCAACCCATGGACATCGGCATGGCCGTTGGTGGGGCTGATCCCGGCGCCTGCGGCAAGGATATGCGGCCCGGCCACGATGCCGGCCCGCACCGCATCGCGCAAAGGATAGATCGCCCCATCCGGCGCGCCCAGATCGCGTACCGTAGTGAAACCCGCCATTAGCGTGGAGCGCGCATTGCGCGCGCCATTGAGGGCGAAGAACCCATCCTCCTCGCGCAGAGCCGCATCAGGTATTCGCCCTGCGATGCCGCCGCTGGTCAGATGGACATGGACATCCATGAAGCCCGGCATCACAAATTGATCCTTAAGATCAATGACCTCTGTATCGGCGGGCAGGCCCAGCGCAGCGGCCTCGGGCCATCCGGGGTGGATCGCGGTAATCCGGCCGTCGGCCCCGATCACCAGCGTGCTTTGCCCTCGCGCCGCCTCGCCCGGAACGGCCAGCAGGGCCCCGGCGCGCAGCAGGCGCAGGCGGCTATGTTCGGCGTCGGGCTGAGCGGGGGAGCCCGGTGTTTCCAGGGCGGCCCGTGCGGCGGGCGACAGGGCATTTTGCGCCTGAACCAGCGCCGGGGCGCAAAGCAGGCCGGACATCAACGCCCATCGCAGCAGGTGTGGCATAGAGGACCTCATAAAATGGGAGTGGCGGATGGAGGGCGGAAAGGAGCACGGAGCAATTCGCTCTTTAACGTATGCAAAATCATATGATATAATTCATGCTGACGCAAGTTTCAGCAATAGCTTCCGATCAAAATTGCGCTATCATCACGATGAAGGCAGGCCATCGCCGCCGGGGGAAAGGGAATTTATGCGTAAACTGGCATGTCTGGCTCTGGCTGCAACGATGTTGGCCTCGGTTCCCGCCTATGCGGGCGATGTGGTGGTCCATGCCGGGCGGCTGATCGATGGGGCGGGCGATGCGGTGCGCGAGAAAGTCTCGATCGTGATCCATGATGATCGCATCACCGGGATTGAGGCAGGCTTCGTCACGCGCCCCGGCGCGGCGGTGGTCGATCTGTCGGACAAGACGGTGCTGCCCGGACTGATCGACACCCATGACCATATCACCCATGGTTTCCATCCCGGCGATCCCATTCGCAACGCCGTGACGCGCAGTGATTTTCAGCATGCCATTGATGCGACCGCCTATGCCCGTGCCACCTTGTTGGCGGGCTTTACCTCGGTGCGCGACTGCGGGGGCGAGACGGCGGTGGTCGTGGCCCTGAAGCGCGAGATTGCCGATGGGGCGGTGCCGGGGCCGCGCCTGTGGGTGGCCGGTTCCGCGCTGGGGCCGACGGGCGGGCATGGCGACGGGGCCAATGGGCTGAACCCGGACATCGCGGAAATCCCCCATATTGCCGACAATGTGATCGACGGGGCCGATGATGCGCGCCGCACTGTGCGGCGTCTGCACCGCGAAGGGGTGGATCTGATCAAGATCATGCCTTCGGGCGGGGTGATGTCGATTGGCGACAATCCCGACTGGCAATTGATGACGGATGAGGAAATCAAGGCGGTGGTGGAAACCGCTCATGCGCTGGGGATGAAGGTGGCGGCGCACGCGCATGGCAAGCAGGCGATTGACCATGCCATCACGCTGGGCGTCGATTCGATCGAGCATGGATCGTTTGGCGATGCGGGCAGCTATAAGCTCTACAAGCAATATGGCACCTATCTGGTGCCCACGATGCTGGTGGGCGACAAGGTTTATCAGCGGGCCAAGACCCATCCCGAACAGTTGAACCCCTCGACCGCCGACAAGGCTTTGCATGTCGCACCGGTGCTGCGCAAGAACCTGCATGACGCCTATCTGGCGGGGGTGAAGATCGCCTTTGGCACCGACACGTTCGGCATGTCGGCGCATGGTGAGAATGCGCAGGAATTCGCGCTGATGGTCGAGGCCGGAATGAAGCCGATGGATGCCATTCGCGCCGCCACCGGGGTTGCCGCGGACTTGCTGGGCAGCAAGGATGTGGGCCGCGTTGAGGCGGGGCGGTTTGCCGATCTGGTGGCGGTTGATGGCGATCCGTTGCAGGATGTGCGGCGGCTGGAGAAGGTGTCCTTCGTGATGAAGGGCGGGGCTGTGGTCAAGCAATCGGGCAAGAGCACGCTGTAAATGGACAAGTTCGACCGCGCCATCCTGCGCGCGCTGGAGCGCGATGCCCGCCAGTCCTTTGCCGATCTGGCCGAGGAGGTGGGCATGTCCAAGACACCTTGCTGGAACCGGGTGCAGGGGCTGGAGGCATCGGGTGCGATCCTTGGCTATCGCGCGATGGTCGAGCCGGAAGCGGTGGGGCTGACGCTGGATGCCTTTGTGCAGGTGTCGGTCAGCTTTGCCGATCATGCCGCGTTCGAGGCGGCGGCTTGCGAGCATCCCAGTGTGATTGCCTGTTATACTACGGCGGGCGATGCGGATTATCTGCTGCATGTGATGGCGCGCGATGTGGCGCATCTGGACGGATTGCTGCGCGGGCAATTGCGCCGGATGCCGGGGGTGGAGCGGTTCAAAACCACCATCGGCATGAAGCGCATCAAGCGGGCAGGGGCGGTGATGGCGGCGGTGGAATAAAGTTCTTTGTTGCTGCGTCAGGATTGTGATCTATTCTTCGGATGGGCGTTATGTCGGGAAAATAGGAACCATTTTCCAGAAGGGTTGGAATAGGATGCTACTGTTCACGCCTTGCCGGAGCTTTGCGCCATGTCCCCCGATGCCGCCCTCAACCAATGGATTCGCCACGATTTCGCCGCGATCAACACCGCGCTGGAGGAACTATATTTCGCGCAGGAGGACCCCGCGCAGGTTGAGGGCACCGGGGAGGAGTTGAAAGCCGAGCTGGTGCGCCGGGGAGAGGAATTGCTTGCTCCCTTGCTGGCCGAGGGGCGCACGCATGACGGGTTTGACAGCGCGCTCGAATTGCTGGGCGATGTGGGCATGTATCTGGGGGCGCTGCGCCGTCATGAGTTGACCAACCCGGATCGCGAGACCACCTCGCCCTTTGCCACGGCCAGCGCGCTGGCGCTGCATGTGGGCGTGTCGATCGGCATGGCGCCGCGTTTCGCCACCGCGCATCTGGCCACGCATAATCGCGCGGTGGGCGGATTGCGGCGCAGTTTTACCACGCTGCATGATGAGTTCCTGTTCATCGACGAGAACACGCGGGGCATTTTCGGCCTGCAAAGCGCGGCCTATGCACTGACCCGGCTGGTGCCGTTGGGGGCCAGCAGCCCGGTGGCCGATGTACTGTTTGCCGAGGCGGAGAGTGCGCTCAAGGGCGTGGCAGCGTGTAATGCGCGTCTGTTTGAAACGCTGGACATTGATCGGTTTTTCTATTGCGTCCGGCCCTATTACAAACCCTATCGCGTCGGGCGGCAGGTCTATCGCGGGGCTAATGCGGGCGATTTTGCAGGGATCAACGAGATTGACCTGATGCTGGGCCTGTGCCGGGCCAGCGATCCCTATTACGCGCAATTGCTGCATGAAAAGCTGCCCTATATGCTGCCTGCCGAACAATTGCGGCTGCGCGAGAGCATGAGCCGCCGCTCGATCCTCGACCAATTGCTCGACCATGTGGAACGCGACCGCGATGCGCCGTGGTTCGTGGCCAATGTGCGGGCCTTTCTGGGCGTATGCGATGCGTTTGGCGCGATTGCGGCCCAGCATCACGATCAACTTGTCAGCCGTTTCGTGGCCGGCCCCGCGCAGAAAATGGCGCCGGGCCATATGCAGGGCATCACCGCCAGCGGGCCGCCGCTGGAGGCTTTGCTGCGTTCGCTTGAGATCCTGCGCGATTTGCGTATGGCGGCCCCGCGCGGCGATATTGCCAGCCGCCATACCGATATGGCGCGTCTTCGGGCTGCCATTGCAGGGTAAAATCGCGGCGCAAAAGTGAAGGGGAGCCGTCAAGCTCCCCTTGCTCCTCCTGCGAATACCCGATTTGGGGTTATTCGTAATTGATGCCCGGATTGGTGCCCGGATGGATGAGCCCCAGCACGTCCAGCCCTTCATCGCATGTGCATTGCAGCGAATGGCGGATCTTGCGCGGGAAGAAGATCACATCGCCCGCCTTGACCGGGGCGCGGAAATCATCGTTCCAGATGACCCCGGTGCCGGAGATGATGATGAGCGCCTCCTCGTAAAGGTGGCGGTGCATTTCGGCCTTGGAGCGCGGGATATGGCCGATGAATTGCGCGGTGTTGCGCAATCCGTGACGATCGTCGAGCAGCACTTGGAAATAGCGCGGCCCCATGGCCTGGCGCGCGTCCTCGTCGATTCTGGCGATGCGTTCGGGCCATGCCTCGTCAAAATCTGCCCTCATGGCGGCCCGCTGCGACAGGCTGTTGCCGCCGGGGCATTCCGAGACATAGACGGCCAGCGGACTGAAGGCGGTCAGGCGAAAGCCCTCGCCGCGCCGGATATAGACGCCGCAGGAACCATCGAAGGAAAAGCTGCGCCCCTCGATTTCAACAACGCCTGCGCCGTGCCGCACCCACAGCACCACATCGCCCACATCCGACGCCAGCACCGGCGAGGAACCGGCGGGCAGCGTCAGATAGAATTGCGACTGAAATTGCGCGCCCGTTTCCGGCGCGACCAGCCGGGCCAGCGCATAGGCATCGCCGATCGCGGGCGGCGAAACCACATAGCAGGGCGTGTTGAGGCGGGCGAAACCATCGGCATCGGCCTCGACCAGCGTGGTGTTCTGCGGCTCTTCCTCGTCCTTATATCCGCCCGGCAGGTTCGAATGTTCGCCATCGCAGAACGGGCCGGTCTTGGTCTGCTTGCATCCGCACAGCAGCACTTCCTCGGCCTCCTTGGCCACATATTCGACGGGCTCGAACCCGGTACCCTCGTGCGAAACGCTGTCGCAAAAGGGCTGGCGCTTGGACAGGCCGCAGGCACACCATTTGATCTTCTGACCGGCGCGCAATTCGCGGTAATAGGGCTTGCGACTGGCAACATGGGCCTTGCGGACGGAACAGGTGTCGGCGGCTTTGCACTCGGTCACGGCAGGCTTCCTTGGTTGATGCGGGTGGGGGGACCGCGCCTAAAACATGAAAACGGATATATATACTGATGTAATTTGCAGCAAGCCCGAATCGCTATCGCCCCCGGCTTTCCGCCATTTTTTGATGCTGCGACGCAGCGAAGCCGCCAAAATCATGGCAAGGGGCAAAATTGCGTAGGCGATGCAAAATAGTGTCATATGCAAGTTAAGTGGCGGAATTGCGCGCCTTTGCCCGCCCCGCCAATCCTGCAAAAGCGGGCAATTTGCCAAGCTGGTAAAATGTTGCATGATCCACCAGTTGATTTCATATGATTTTGCATTCAATGATTGTGTCACATCCCGGCAAGACCCCGATTGGCGCCATACAGCACAAGCCATCTGCCAAAAGGGCCGGGCCAGACCAATCCATAGCCCATTAAGGGGGGAACATGAGACCTGCCACTTTCTCGCGTCTGACCGCTCTGCTCTGCACCTCCGCCAGCCTTCTGGCGCTTGCCCCGATGACAGCCCTTGCGCAAAGCGCCGAAGCTGCCTCGGCCCCCGGCGAAATCGTGGTCAGCGCCCAGCGCCGCAATGAATCGCTCTCCAAGGTTCCCATCAGCATCGCCGCCTTTACCGGCAAGGATCTGGAAAAGACCGGCATCACCGATGTCTCGGAACTCTCCAAAGCCACGCCCGGCTTCCACGTCAGCCCCGGCGCAACCATCGGCGGCGGCAACAATATCTCGATCCGCGGCGTTTCCACCACGCAGGGCGCGGCCACCGTCGGCATCTATATCGACGATGTGCCCACCCAAAGCCGCGCCAACAACTGGACCCAGCCGGTCAGCCCCAGCCTGTTCGACCTTGAGCGCGTCGAAGTGCTGCGCGGGCCGCAGGGCACGCTCTACGGCGCCAGCTCGGAAGGCGGCACGGTCCGCTTCATTACCACAGCGCCCAGCCTGACCACTTGGAGCGGCAAGGCTGTTGGCGAGATCAGCGCGAATGCCAATGGCGGCATCGGCTATGAAACCGGCGTTGCCATGGGCGGCCCGCTGATCGCCGACAAATTGGGCATCCGCGTTTCGGTGGACAATCGCCGCGATGGCGGCTTCATTGACCAGATGTCGCGCACGGTGGCGGGCAAGGTGTTGAACAGCAACATCAACAGCACCGACAACACCTCGGTCCGCGTGGCGCTGACCTATGCGCCCACTGACAAGCTGACGATCACGCCTTTCTTCAATTATCAGCGCCTGCACGGCAATGACAATGGTCTCATCTGGTCGGGCATCTGGCCCACCTCGGGCAAGTATCAGAGCTTTGAGCAGACCAGCACGCCCTATACTGACGAGATCAAGATCGGCAGCCTGAAGATGGCCTATAACTTCGGCGGGGCCACGCTGACGTCGATCACCTCGGGCAACTGGCGCGACCTGTCGCGCGTGGATGATTATACGCAGGTGGCCGCTTATAACATCTTTGGCGCCGGCGGCACGCGGGCCTTCATGGCCAACAACCCCAATTTCGGCTCGCCCCAGTCGACCGCGACCAAGCAGACCCTGTTCACCCAGGAAATCCGTCTGACCACCAATGACCAGACCGCGCCGGTTTACGGTACGGTGGGCGTGTTCCTTTCCACTTCCAAGCAATCGCTGCTTCAGGTCGAATGGGGCGATGCCAATGCATCCTACCCCTCGGCGGTCTATTTCCTTCAGGGCGGCAATCTGGTGCCCAGCAACGCCTTCAACTATACGGTCAACAGCGGCCCCTATTCAGCAGGCGGCATTCTGGCCAGCAAATATCAGGTGGAAATCGACCGTCAGGCCTCGGCCTTTGCCGATGCCACATGGAACGTGACGAGCAAGCTGAAGTTCAATGCGGGCGTGCGCGTGGCGCGGCAAAGCTATTCGTTCCAATATATCGGCAATGGTTATTTCCAGGGCGGAGTCCAGATCCTCCCGCTGACCTCGACCAAATCGACGCCGATCAATCCCAAGTTCAACATCTCGTGGCAGACCAACCCCAACCTGCTGCTCTATGCCACCGCGGCCAAGGGCAACCGCGCGGGCGGGGCCAACCGTCCGATCCCGGCCGCGCGCTGCGCCGCCGATATTGCCCAGAACGGCTCGATCCCCCAGACCTATGGCGATGACAGCGTGTGGAGCTTTGAAGGCGGCATGAAGGGGCGCTTTCTTGGCGGCAAATTGTCGGTTTCGGGCAGTGGCTTCTATCTTAAGTGGCACAATGTTCAGCAGAACCTGTCGCTCTCGAATTGCTCGTTCAGCTATGTCGGCAATTTCGGCGACGCCACCAGCAAGGGCTTCGACCTGTCGATTTCGGCCCGCCCGACCACATGGGCCACGATCAGCGGCAATGTCGGCTATACCAAGGCCACGCTGGACCAGAACGTGACCGGCACGGCCAATGCCACCACCGGCGTGGCCCCGGTTCTGGCAACCAAGGGCAGCGCCTTGTCCTTCGTGCCCGACTGGACGGCGGATGTGGCGTTGGACCTCAATCATGCGTTGCCGTGGTATGGGCTGAACGGCTCGCTGCGCGTCGATTATCAGTATGCGGGCCAATATACGCGCACCCCGGCGTTGGGCTCGACCCTGTATAATGCCATCAATTTTCAGGGCGATGCCTATGAACTGGTCAATCTGCGCGCTGGCGTGGCGCGGGACGCATGGACCTTCTCGGTCTTTGCCAAGAACCTGACCAATGCCTATCCCACGCTGTACAAAAGCTCGCAGTCAGGTGCGGCCAACATCTTCCTGATGACCTCGACGCTGGCGCCGCGCACGATTGGCGCCAATTTCACCTATCGCTGGTGATCGAACAGGGAAGGGGGCGTTTCGCCTCCTTCCCCCCGGCCGAAAGCGGGCAATAAAAAGGGCGAGGGGGAGATTAGCCCGCTCGCCCTTTTTTGCGATTGGTGGGCCTTACGGCTTACGCGAAATCAGCGAAACGAGGCTGTGAACGCCTTGCGCATAATTGCCCAGCCGCAGGTTTTCATTGGCGGCATGTTGATTGTCGTCCAGATTGACCAGCGGCAGGATCACCACCGGCGCCTTCAATTCCCGCACCAAAGGCTCGGTCGGCACGCCGCCGCCCATCAGCGGGATCACCACGGGATCGCCGCCGAAACTGTCTTTCAGGCCTCCGATCAGCCAGCGTCCCATCGGCTGCGCCGGATCTGTGAACAGGGCTTTGGAGAAACTCCCGCCCTTGATCGTGGCCAGCAGGGGGTAGCGTGCGCGATCCTCGGCGGTGGGCGCGCCGTCGATCAGGTGAAAGCCCATGGCCTCGGCCTGTGCGCGGATGAGGGCGAATTCATGGTCGAAACTGACACCGGGCACCGTGCGCAGATCGAGCGCCGCGCTGGCGTCTGGCGGGATGATCGAGCGGTCGAGCACGCCGCCCGACCCCGCAAACAGGCCCACCAGATTGAGCGTGGGCACCGCCATCGCCTCGCGATAATTGGGCACAAAGCCTTCGGCCTTGGCCACGCCTGCGCGTTTCAGCAGGCTCGGCTCATCATCCTCGACCGGATAGGCTTTCACCGCCGCCTTGAACGCCGGGTCGATACCATCGTAATATCCGGGCAATGTCACTTTGCCGTCAGCATCCTTGAAACTGGCGATCAGGCGGGTCAGGTTCTGTGCCGGATTGGGCACCACATTGCCGTAGTGGCCCGAATGCATCGCCTCGCTCGGGCCATAGACCTTGATGGTCAGCCCGCCCCCGCCCCGATGGCCAAAGACCACCGTGGGCTTATTGCTGGCATGCATCGGCCCATCCAGCATCACCACGACATCACCCGCCAGATCCGCCCGATTGTCGGCCACCACCTTGGCCAGCGTGGGCGGGCCGCCTTCCTCATGCGAATCCGCGATGAAGCGGATGTTGACGGCAGGCTTGTGTCCGCCGGCCTTGATCGCATCCACCGCCGCGATCAGCATCATGATCGGCGCCTTGTCATCGGCGGCGGAGCGGGCAAACAGGCGCGCGTCCGATTGCGGCCCGGCTTGGGCTGCCAGTTGGTCGAGCGGCAGCGTGGCGCAAGTGTCCATATTGGCGCAGGCGCGCAAGGTAGGCGTGAAGGGATCAGCCTGTTTCCACTCCTTGGGATTGACCGGCTGCCCGTCCATATGGGCATAGAACAGCACCGTGGGCGCCTTCGGCCCGGCCCCCGCCCATTCGCCCCACACCATCGGCGTATCGCCGTCGGGCAATTGCCGGGCCTTCCAGCCGTGGGCCTTTAGCCTGGCCTCCAGCCATGCGGCATTGGCGCGAATATCGGCGCTCGATTTGGGCGTGACATTGGGCAGGCGCAGAAATTCCACCAACTCGCCCAGTGTGGCGGCGGTGGCCTTGGTTTCGGCGGGCGTGATCGGTCCGGCGATGGCGGGGCCCGCCATCAAGGCCAGCGGGATGGCAAGAAGTGAGCGATGAAATTTCATCATTTTCAGTAATTTCCTCAAGCCAGACTTCAAGCCAATAGGGCGCGGTTGGCCAGCAGAGCATCCACAAAGCGGTCCACATCGGCAAGCGTATTGTAGAAATGGAAACCCGCGCGCAGGCGGCCATCGCGGCAGGAGGTGATCACATCGCGCTCGGCAAGGGCCGCCACTAGCGCATTATCATCGCGCGCAGCAATGGTCAGCAAAGGCCCGCGCCGCGCCGGATCGATCGGCGATCCGATGGTGATGCCCTCCTGAGCCAGACGTTCGATCGTCAGCGCGGTCAAATGCGCGATCCAGTCCCCCACGGCGGGCAAGCCCACCTCGCCCAGAACCTTCAGTCCCGCCGCGCAGGCAATCGCGCTGGGGACCGGGGGCGTGCCTGCTTCGAAGCGGCGGGCGGTGGGGCTGGGAGTGTTGGCAAAGATGTCCATCGCGTTGATGTCGGCTTGGGCGAACCAACCGCTGGTGCGCGGGGTCAGGTGGGCGGTGGCATCGGCGCTGGCATAGAGAAAGCCTGCGCCCGCTGTGCCCAGCAGATATTTGAGGAAACCGCCGACATAGAAATCGACGCCCAGATCGGCGGGGCGGATCGTCTGTGTGCCGATGATCTGATAGCCATCGAGGATAACCAGCGCGCCCAATTCATGCGCGCGGGCTACCACGGCGCGTATATCCGCATCAGGAATGCGTCCGCCATGGCGATAGCAGACATGCGAGAGCGCCACGATGGCGGTCTGCTCGTCAATGGCGCTCAGCAGCGCGTCGAGGGGGATCAGGCCGTCTTCCGCCTCGGCGATATGGACGACCTGCGCGCCCGCTTTGGCCTGCGCGTGCCAGATCTGGGCGCTGGTGGGGAAATCGAAATTGGTGACGATCACCTTGGGCCGCGCCGCATAATCGAGCGAAGAGGCCACCGCATTGATCCCCGCCGAGGCCGAGGCGGTGATCGCCACCTCATCGCCCGCAACGCCCAGCATTGCGGCCATGGCCTCACGCAGCCGCTCATTGGCCATCACCCATCCGCCCCAGTCGGCGCCGACATCTTCGCGCCGGTCGAGATAGGAATCGAAAGCCGCGCGCACCCCGCGCGCCAGCAGGCCATAGGAGCCGGAGTTGAAATAGGCGAGGCGCGGCAGCGAGGGGAATTGCTCACGCAGGGCGTCAAGATCGAAGGAAGGTGTCACGCGATAGTCTCCGAATAAGGGGGCGCGAATAATCAGCGGCTGAGCTGCGAGATCATCAGCACCAGAATGGACAGCGGCACGATCACGCAAGTGAACAGCCGCCACACTTTATGCAGCGCCGGGGGAAGGGTGGTTTCGGACGCGTTGAGGCGGCGGCGCAGCGCATAGCCGGCAAACAGCGCGATCAGCAGCGCATTGATCGGCAGGAGAAATTCGCTGATCCCATGGTCGAGCGTGTCAAAAAAGGTCTTGCCGCCAAAGCCGGGGATGAAGGCGAGGGGGTGGACATTCTTGAGCGTGCTGAACGACAGCAGCGAGGGCAGGCCCACCATCCAGATCGCCAGACCCGTGCCATAGGCCACCAGCGGGCGCGACCATTGCTTGCGCTCCAGCCAATAGGCCGCGACGGGTTCAAGCATCCCCACCGCCGTGGTGAAGGCCCCCAGCGTGATGAGCGCAAAGAACAGCGCGGCGATGAATTGCCCGCCCGGCATCGCGCCAAAGGCGACCGGCAGTGTCACGAAAATCAGGTTAGGCCCCTCCGCAGGGGTAAGCCCATGGGCCAGCACGATGGGAAAGATCGCCAGCCCCGCCAGCAGCGACACCGCCACCACCGAGCCTGCCACCACGCCCGCCGATTTGGGCACCGAAACGCCCGCAGGCAGATAGGCGGCATAAGTCATCAGCACGCCCGCGCCGATGGCGGTGGAAAACAGCGCCTGCCCCATGGCGGTCAGCAGGCTGGCAGGCGTCAGGCGCGCGAAATCGGGCGCGATCAGGAAATCGACCGCAGGCCCCAGACCCACCGTGATCGCATTATACAGCACCAGCCCGATCAGCACGGTGAACATCGCCACCATCTTGATGCGCGAGACGATCTCGATTCCGCGCTGTACGCCAAGGGCCACCACCGTGGCCGTGCCCATGATGAAGGTGAATTGCATCGCCCCCTGTCGCCATGGCGAGGCGATCAGTGTTTCGAACAGATGGTGCGAGGCATCGGCGTCGGTCCCGGCAAAACCCTGCGCGATGGCCACGCGGGTGTAATCGAGCGACCAGCCCGCCACCACGCTGTAGTAGCTTAGCCCGAAGAAGGGGACGGCCAGGCTGAGCCAGCCCACCACGCGCCAGAAGGGCGAGGCATTTTCCTCGGCCACCAGCCGCCGGACCGATCCGACCACGCTGCCCATGCCCGCTTTGCCAAGGCTCATTTCGGCAATCATCAAAGGCACGCAGAGCGCCGCGATGAACAGCATATAGACCAGCACAAAGGCCCCGCCGCCATTGGCCCCGGCCACATAGGGAAAGCGCCAGAGGCTGCCCAGCCCTATGGCTGCGGCCGCCGTTGCCAGCACAAAGCCGAGGTTGGAGGTCCACAGGTCCTTATTGTTTTGGCTGCTCATCATTGTCCCCATGGCGCTTTGCGGGGGCTGCGCCATTCATATTCATAATCATATACATTCTGAAATGAATTGTGCAATATGGAGTCACCGGATGGAAATCCTCGCCAAATTGCGTAAAGGAGCCAGGGGGGAGCCCGATTTATGAACCCTGATATGACCAATGAAATCGACGCTGATGGCAATGGATGGCTGGGAGATTTCCTGCCATATCAGATCTATCGCGTCAGCAGCCTGATGAACATCCGCCTGAGCGGGCGGTTGAAGGCCAGCGGGATCAATCTCTCGCAATGGCGCGTGCTGTCTGTTTTGCGATCTCAGGGGCAGATGTCGATGTCACAGATTGTCGACCGCACCTTGATGGAACAGCCCACCATCAGCCGGGTCATCAGCCAGTTGCATAGTGACGGCATGGTCGAGCGCGAGATTTCGCCTGAGGATTCGCGCGTGGCGCTGGTGTCGCTCAGCGAGCGGGGGCGCGAATTGTTCGATGAGATTGCAGTTTCGGCGGTGCGGCATCAGAAGATTGCGCTCGACGGGGTCAGCAAGGCCGATATTGCTGCGCTGCGCCGCGCCCTGTCGCAGATCGAGGCGAATATCAGCGAGGTTTGATGATGGATGCCCCCTCCGCCCAGCCCGAATCGCATCCCCATATCGGCGGGGCCTACACGATCTTCTACTATGACGATCTGGCGAGCGCGGCGGATTGGTACGCCAATGTGCTGGGCCTGACGCGGATGCTGTCGGCGCCGGGTCTGGAGATCTTTCGTCTGGGCGCCTCGTCCTGCGTCGCGCTGGTGGGAGCGGGATATGGCAGCCAGATGCCGGTGCACGAGGCGAACAAGGGCGTGATCCTATCGCTGGAAACCGAGGATCTTGAAGGCTGGCACGCGCGCCTGTTCCGCATGGGCGTGGCGGGTGTGGGCGAAGGGCTTCAGACCGGGGTGGATGGGCGCACGCTGGAATTCAAGGTGCGCGATCCGGGCGGCTATTGCGTTGAATTTTTCGAATGGATCTGATGCGCTCGGCGTCAATCGCCTGACGATGCGGTCAGACCCACAGCCGCCGTGGTGAAGAACTGGCGCAGGGCCAGCGCGTGATCGGGCCGCAGATGGGGCGAAAGATAGAGCCTCGTTTGCCAGGTGCCCAGATTTTGCACCCGCTCCAGCAGGCCCGCAGGCGCCAGCGAGGTGACGATGCTGGTCAGCACCACCAGCGCGCCGCCCCCCTCGGCGGCCATGCGGATGCCCACATCGTGAAAGGGATAGTGCCCCGCGATGCGGAAATGAACCCCGGCATGGCGCAAATATCGGATCTGCGCCGCCGCATCGGGATGCTCGCTGTTGGGCAGCAGCAGGTCGATCGGCAGTGCCGGATTGGCCCTGATCCGCGCCGCGATTGTCGGGCAGGCGAAGAGGGCCATTTCGGTTTGCGCCAGCAGATCGGAATGCGGCAATTCGTCCGCCGCCTTCACATTGAGCAGGGCGCCCTGAACCTTGTCGGCAAGAATGGCCTGCTTGAGCCAGCGGCGGGCCTTGGGCAGGACCAGATTGAGGTTGATATCCGGGTGCCGCCTCAGAAAATCCGGCAGCGCCGGGCGCAGGGCATCCTCCAGCAAATGCGGCCCGGTGTGAATGGTGATGCTGGTGGGGTGGGGCGCGGCCGGGGCCAGCCTTTGCCCCAACGCCAGGCCTTGTCGGACAAACAGGATCGCAGCCTCGCGAAATTCCTCGCCCTCGGGCAGCAGCTGGATCGCTGCACCCCGGCGGCGGCGAAACAGCGCCCCGCCTAATTGTTCTTCGAGCAGGCAGATCTGATGGCTGATCGCCGCCTCGGAAATGCCCAGCGCATCTGAGGCCCGGCGAAAGCCTTCCGCTTCGCAGACCTTCAGGAATATTTCGATCTGGCGGATGGTGAAGCGGAACATGCGCGCCAGCCTAACCGATAAGTTCTGCCTTGTCACTTATGACAAGGCCAGCCCCCTTTGCATGGGCGCGGCGGCCCGCCCTAGGTTCCGCCTAACGCACCGGCGCCAAGCCGGGCGAGCAGGGGGGAGAGGACAATGCGCAAATCTGTAAGAATGCATCATGCCCTATTGACATCGGGCGCGCTGATGATGGCGCAGGCCCATGGCGCGATGGCGCAGGAGGCCCAAAAACCCGAGGCGACCATCGGGGAAATCGTGGTCACAGCCCAGTTCCAGTCGCAGAAATTGCAGGACACGCCGCTGGCGATCACCGCCATCAACGCCTCGGGGCTGGAGGCGCGCTCGATCAGCCAGATTGCCGACATCAGCAACAGCGCGCCGGGCGTGCTGCTCAAGCCCTCCGCCGCCGCTTTTGGCCCTGCCGTCACGGTCTTCGTGCGCGGTCTGGGGCAAAGCGACAGCAGCATCGCGATGGAGCCGGGCGTGGGCATGTATGTCGATGATGTTTATTATGGCTCGCTGTTCGGCGCCAATTTCGACCTGCTCGATCTGGAGCGGGTGGAGATCCTGCGCGGGCCGCAAGGGACGCTGGCGGGCAAGAATTCCATCGGCGGGGCGGTCAAACTCTACAGCCGCAAGCCCGACGGGCGCGGCGCGAATTACCTTGAGGCCAGCTATGGCTCGCGCAATCTGCTCAGCTTTCGCGGCGGCGGCGATTTCACCATTGTGCCGGACAAGCTCTATGCCCGCGCCTCAGGCGTCTATACGCGGCAGGACGGCTATGTGACGCGGTATGATTATGGCTGCCTCCATCCGTCATCGGGGGTTCCGGCCGCGGGCATTTCCACCAATTGCGTGCTGGGCCGCGAAGGCGGCAAGAATTACGGGGGCGGGCGACTGGCTCTGCGCTATACGCCCAATCCGCAATGGACAGTGGATCTGTCCGCCACGGTCATCAAGGACAATTCCGAGGTCGCGCCCACGGTTCTGCTGGCCGCGAACAGCACTGCGGCGGCCTATTTCGCGCCCTATGATCCAGCGCTTTTTGTCGTGCCCGTCGGGGCCAATTACAATTATGCCACCTATGCCACACCCGCCTTTACCGATCCGGCCATCTATAATGGCAAAGTGGGCGCGGGCAGCCATCCCGCGATCAGCGTGCCTGCTCATAATGACCTGCTGCAAAGCTCTTTCAACGGCACGATCACCTGGCATCCGGGCGAGCATCTGACCCTGACCTCGATCACCGGCTACAGCCGCAACAACATCGGCTATGGCATCGACGGCGACGCCAGCCCGATCACCACGCAAACCGCGCTCTATCAGGCCCGCAGCCGCCAGTTCAGTCAGGAATTGCGCCTGAACGGCCGGGCGTTGGGCGCCTTGCTCGACTGGACCGTGGGGGGCTATTATTACCGGGCGGACAATAATTTTGCCGGCTCGAACATCCTCTATCCCGGCAAGCCGTTCGAAAACCTCAACGCGCCCGACGATGATGCGGTTTCCATCAACAAGAGCCTCTTTGGTCAGGCGATCCTGCATCCGCTTTCCGGCCTGAACCTGACTGGCGGCATCCGCTATACCGGGGATTCCAAGGATTACACCTATCGTCGGTATAACCCGTTCCTGCCCGGCGTGCCGACCTTTACGGCGGCGGGCGTACTGACCGGGGTGCAGAGCCATTACCGGGCGAACAAACTCGATTACCGGGTCAATCTGGACTATCGCTGGAACGACCAGTTGATGACCTATGCGCAGGTCTCAACCGGTTTTCGCGGCGGCGGCACCAACCCCCGGCCTTTCGTGCCTGAACAGGCGGTGCCCTTCTATCCCGAAACCATCACCGCCTATGAGGTTGGGTTCAAAAGCGATCTGTGGTCGCGGCGGTTGCGGGTCAATGGCTCGCTGTTCCTCAACGATTATGCGAACATCATCTTTGCCAATACCGCCCCCACAGCGAACAGCGCTCTCAACGCCACGCCCACCAATGTCGGATCGGCCCAGTATAAGGGCGCCGAACTGGAAGTGACGGCGCGGCCCGTGGGCGGCATGCTGATCGATGCCAGCGTGAGCTATCTGCATTTCCGCCTGACTTCCATCAGCGTGGCGGGTGTGGTCATTCAGGGCGTGACGCTGGCCAATGCCGCGCCCTTTGCCCCCGCGTGGAAGGCCTCGATCGGCGCGCAATATGGGCTGGAAACGAGGATCGGTACCCTCACTCCGCGCGTGGATTACAGCTATCAGTCGTCCTATTTTACCGCCATCGCCAACAATCCCGAAGGGCAGGTAGGGGCCTATGGCGTGGCCAATGCCCGGCTGACCTTCGATTCTCCGGCCAAGGACTGGCGCCTGTCGCTGGCGGTGCGCAATCTGTTCGATGCGACCTATTACAACAATAAATTCTTCAATCTGGGCATGACCCTTGCCCAACCCGCGCCGCCGCGCGAAGTGTCGGTGACGCTGCGCCGCAATTTCTGATCATTCCTTTAAGGACACATTCCATGGCTTCGTTATCGCGACGTTCGCTGATTGCCGGATCGACGGCTATGATGGGGGCGGGCCTGATGCCTGAACTGGCCGGAGCCGCCACGGGCAAGGGACAGCGCCCACCCAATATCCTGTTCATTCTGGCCGATGACATGGGTTTTGCGGATCTCAGTTGCTATGGTCGGCGCGATTATGCCACCCCGGCGCTCGACGCACTGGCCGCGCAAGGGGTGCGCTTTACGCAGGCCTATGCCAATGCGGCGGTCTGTTCGGCCACGCGCACGGCGCTCATCACCGGACGTTACCAGAATCGACTGCCGGTGGGGCTGGAGGAACCTTTGGGGCAGCGCCCGCTCGGCCTGCCCGCCAGCCATCCCACGCTGCCTTCACTGTTGCGCAAGGCGGGCTATGGCACGATGCTGATCGGCAAGTGGCATCTGGGCGCGCTGCCTGATTATGGGCCTCAGCAAAGCGGCTATGACCATTTCTGGGGCTTTCGCGGCGGCGGTCTGGATTATTTCACACACAAGGCTTTCGGTAAGGCGGACCTGTGGGATGATGCGCGCCAGATCGACCAGCAGGGCTATCTGACCGACCTGCTGGGCGCCAAGGCACGCGAGGTGATTACGGACTATGCGCGGCAGGACAAGCCCTTCTTCCTATCGCTGCATTTCAACGCGCCGCATTGGCCGTGGGAAGGGCCGGAGGACGTAGCCGAAGCGCGCCGTCTGGACGAGAGCGGCAAGCCTATGGCCATGTTCCATTTCGACGGGGGCAGCGCGAAGATTTACGCGCAGATGGTCACGCGGATGGATTATCAGATCGCGTTAACCCTCAAGCGCCTGAAGGAACTGGGCATGGAGGAGAATACGATTGCCGTCTTCACCAGCGACAATGGCGGCGAACGTTTTTCCGACACCGGCCCCTTCACCGGGCGTAAGACCGAACTGCTGGAAGGCGGCCTTCGCGTGCCCGCCATCGTCCGCTGGCCCGCTGTGGCGCGGGCGGGCGCGGTCAGCGCGCAGCCGATCATGACGATGGACTGGCTGCCCACCTTGCTGGCGGCGGCCGGGGCTGCGCCCGATCCGACGTTCCCCTCCGACGGCGAAAATCTGCTGTCCGCCCTGCGCCGCCCCGATCAGGCGCATGAGCGCAGTTTCTCATGGCGCTATCTCAATCTCAATCAGGAAGCCTGTCGCAAGGGTGACTGGAAATATCTGAAAATACTGAACAATACTTTCCTGTTCAACGTGGTGGACGATCCGCAGGAACGCGCAAACCTGAAGGATCGGATGCCGGAAAAATTCCACGAAATGCAGGCGGAGTGGCAGCGGTGGAACGCGCAGATGCTCCCCCTCGATTATGACGCGGGGACCAGCGGCTTTACCGGCGCGCAATTGCCCGATCATTTCGGCATCGAAAAGGCCCAGACATTTGCCCGGCCCTAATCGTACGGACACCTGAGCTTTAGGGCCATCGGTATGGGAAATCGAAGCGGATGGCCAGCCCGCCCTCGGGCCGGTTGGCCGCCGCCACACTTCCGCCATGCAGCGCGGCAATCCGCGCCGTGATCGCCAGCCCCAGCCCGGCCCCGCCGCTTTGCGCGCCGCGCGCCTTGTCCACCCGATAGAAGGCTTCAAAGATCCGTTCGAGCGCCTCCTCGGGCACGCCCCCACCCCGGTCGGCGATTGAGATGGAGAGCCGGTCAAGGTCGGTTTCGAGCGTGACCGTAATCTTCTCGCCCGCAGGCGAATGGCGGATCGCATTGCGCAGCACATTGTCAAACGCGCGCCGTAAAAGGTCGGGATCGCATGGCATTCCGACACCATCGGGCGCACTCAGGCGCAGCGCAATCCGGCGCTGATCGGCCTCAATCCGCGCATCATCCACCGCCTCGCCCAGCAATTCCGCCAGATCGACCACCTGTCTGTCCAGTTGCCGTCCCGGCGTGCTCATCGCAGAAAAGCGCAAAGTGTCGCCAATGATCCGGTCCAGCCGGTCAATATCGCGCTCGACCCGCGCAAGATGGGTTTCCAGATCCCCCGCATTCTGTCGCGCCAGCGCCGCAGCCACCCGCAGGCGCGTCAGGGGCGAACGCAATTCATGGCTGATATCGCGCAGCAATTCGTCCTTGCTGTCCAACTGCTGCTGCAACCTTTGCGCCATCGTGGTGAATTCACCCGCCAGACTGCCCAATTCATCGCGCCGCACCATCAGCCAGTCTTCGGGCCGTGCGCCCAGATCGCCCTCAGCCAGCCTGCGCGCGCTGGCCTGCAGCGCCACCACCGGATGACTGATCTGGCGCGCCAGCCACCATGCCATCGCCCCGCTGACCCCCAGCGCCAGCAGGCCCATCGCGATCCACACATCATAGGAGCCCAACACATCGAAAGCCGTGGCCCCGGCCCATCCCGCCACCAGCCGCCAATGCCCGCCCGGCAAGGGGGAGGAGAGCAGCATATGGTTACGCCGCCGCATAAAGCCGGGGGTGGCATTGCCGGATGGCGGGTTTTCGGTCGATGCCTGATCAAGATGCAATTGCGTCGGCACCGGGCGCCGCAGCATGTCGCGCCCCTGAGGGTCCAGTACAAAGATCATGATATTGTCGGCCCGGCGCGCCTCGCCCGTCAGCCATTGGCGCAATTGCGCATCACCGCCCGCGCGCCATGCCCGCGACGCCCCGCGCAGCAGGGCGCCCGGATCGAAGGCTTCCAACGCCTCGGCCCGCGCCCATGCCACGGCCACCGTCACCCCCACCGCCGAGGCCGCGATCAGCGCCATGGCCAGCCAGAAGCTGACGAAAATACGCGAGAAAATCGAGTTCACGCCGTGTCCTTGTCGTCCAGCGCGACCAGCACATAGCCTTGGCCGCGAATGGCCTTGATATCGACTATGCCCGGTGCGGCGGCGGACAATTTGCGGCGGATGTTGCTGATATGGGTATCGATGCTGCGATCCTGATTGAGCAGCCGCCGCCCCAGTACGGCCTGCGTCAACGCATCGCGGCGGTGGATTTGCTGTGCCTCGCCCGCCAGCATTTCCAGAATGCGGAACTCTGTGCCCGTCAGGCCCAGCGGCACGCCTGCCAGACGGGCGACGAAGCGCGCGGCATCGACCTCCAGCCCGGCAAAACCGGCAAACGCCGGGCGTGCGGGCTCGCGTGCTTCAAACCGCCGCAGAATCGCGCGCATTCGCGCCACCAGTTCGCGCGGGTTGAACGGCTTGGGCATGTAATCATCCGCGCCCAGTTCCAGCCCGACGATGCGGTCCAGATCGCTGCCCCGCGCCGTCAGCATCAGCACCGGCATCATCGATGTCTGGCGCAACTGGCGCAGCACCTCCAGCCCGCCAAGACCGGGCAGCATAATGTCCAGCACCGCCAACGCATAATGCCCTTGCCCCGCCATGCGCAGAGCCTCGAGCCCATCATGCACCGCGCTCACGGCAAAACCCTCGGCGCCCAGATATTCGCCCAGCATATCCGTCAGTTCGGCGTCATCATCAATGATCAGCACCGGGCAATTCATGCCTGCGCCTCTCCCATGGGCTTTGTTGCAGACATGCCTAGCCGCGCGGCCCGGCCTTGTCATCCCTGGGTGATGGCCTTCACATTTCTTGACATTTCCCCACAAGACTTAACGCCGAAAGACGGGGCCCTCTGCTAGGATCTGCGTTAACAGGCTGTTCCAGCGGCCATAAGGTATGCGCCCGGGCCATGCGGCGGGGGCAGGGGAAAAGGTCCAAGGCGCCGATGAATCTGGTCCATCAATCGCTGCGCCGTCCATGGACGGTGGTGGTACTGGTTCTGGCCATGGCGCTGTCGGCCTTTTTTGGCCTGTCGCGCATGCCGCGCGATGTGTTCCCCAATCTCAACGTGCCCACGATCTATGTCGCCCAGCCCTATGGCGGGCTGGACCCGGCCCAGATGGAGGGGCTGGTCACCTATTATTACGAATATCACTTTCTCTACATCACCGGCCTTGAACATGTTGAATCGAAATCGATCCAAGGCGCCACGGTGCTCAAGCTGCAATTCCATCCCGGCACCGACATGTCGCAGGCCATGTCCGAGACGATCTCCTATGTGAACCGCGCCCGCGCCTTTATGCCGCCCGGCACCGTGCCGCCCTTTGCCATGCGCTTTGACGCGGGCAGCGTGCCGGTGGGCAATCTGGTTTTTTCCAGTGCGGCGCGTCCCGTGGGACAGATGCAGGATCTGGCGCTCAATACGATCCGGCCGATGTTCGCCACATTGCCGGGCGTGTCGGCCCCGCCCCCCTTTGGCGGGGCGCCGCGCACGATTGTGCTGAACACCGATCCGGCCAAGCTGGCTTCGTATAATCTCTCGCTCGACGATGTGGTCAATGCCGTGGCCCGCTCTCAGGTCATCAGCCCCTCGGGCAATATCGCGCTGGACGGCAAATATCCGATTGTCCCCACCAATGCGATGGTGACCGATGTCAAGGAACTGGAAAGCGTGCCGCTGCGCCCCGGTTCTTTCCCCGCGGTGCATGTGGGCGATGTGGCCAAGGTGGTCGATGGATCGGATATCGTCACCAGCTATGCGCTCTCGAACGGACGGCGCACGGTCTATATTCCGGTGACCAAGCGGGCCGATGCCTCGACGCTGGCCGTGGTCGATGCGGTCAAGGCCAATCTGGGCAAGTTTCAGGCCGCTTTGCCCGACGACGTGACGGTCAGCTATGAATTCGACCAGTCCGGCTATGTCACCCGCGCCATTGCCAGCCTGACGCTGGAGGCGGTGCTGGGGGCCTTGCTGACGGGCGTCATGGTGCTGCTGTTTCTGCGCGATGGGCGTGCGGCGCTGGTGGTGGTGGTCAATATCCCGCTGGCGCTGCTGGCGGCCAGTCTGGCGCTGTGGCTGACCGGGGCGACGATCAATCTGATGAGCCTTGGCGGACTGGCGCTGGCGGTGGGCATTCTGGTGGATATGTCCACGGTGACGATGGAAAATATCCATGTGCAACTGGCGCAGGGCAAGGCGCTGCCGCGCGCGGTGGCGGATTCGGGGCGTGAAGTGGCCGGACCGCTGTTGATCGCGCTGCTTTGCGTGCTGTGCGTTTTCGTCCCCGCTCTGTTCATGCAGGGTGCGGCGCGGGCGCTGTTTCTGCCGATGACGCTGGCGGTGGGCTTTGCGATGATCGCCTCGTGGTTGCTCGACCGCACGCTGGTGCCGGTACTGGCCGTATGGTGGCTGAAGCCTGAGGCCATTGGCCATGACAGGCAGGAAGCGGAGCTGCGGCGGCGCTATCAAGGAGTGAAGGATCGCGTGGCGGGCCTGCCTGCCGGGCTGGTGACGGGGGCCTATCTGGGCGGAGCGGCGCTGGTGATCGCTCTGGGCGGGGCCTATCTTGGTGCCGATATTTTTCCGCAGGGCTCGGCAGGGCAATTGCAATTGCGCCTGCGCGCGCCCGCCGGTACGCGGCTCGATCTGACCGAGGATCTGACCAAGCGGGCTCTGGCCATCATTGCGCGCGACACGGGCGATGGCGTGGCGGCCAGTCTGGCGCTGGTGGGGATGCATGGGTCGGCCTATCCGATCAATTTCATCCATCAATGGAATGGCGGCACGCATGAGGCGGTGCTTCAGGTGCAGTTGAAAGACCATGGCGACATGGCCGCGCTGCGCGACCGGCTGCGCGGCGATCTGGTGCGCGAATTGCCGCAGTTGCGCGTGTCCTTCGAGCCTGCCGATATTGTCAGCCGCGTGATGAGCTTTGGCGCGCAGACGCCCATCGAGGTGGCCGTGCTGGGCAAATCTTTGGAGGACAATCGCGTCTATGCCGAAAAGATCCGCGCCGCGATGGGCCGGATCGGGGCCCTGCGCGATGTTCAGATCGCCCAGACGCTGGACTATCCGGCGGTCAAGGTCACGCTGGATCGCGGCCTGGCGGGGCTGGCGGGGGTGTCGGCGGATAATCTCACCCGTTCGCTCACGCCTTTCACCTCATCGAGCCGCTTTACCCAGCCGGTCTATTGGGCGGCCAACACCGGCGTTTCCTATCAGGTGCAGGTGCAGGGCGCGCCTGCCAAACCGGCGACGCTGGAGGATCTGCGCAATCTGCCGGTCAGCTCCTCCAGCGGCCATCCGATGCTGCTGCGCAATGTGGCGCAGGTGGCGCAGGGCAGCGTGCCGGGCCAATTCGACCGCTATAACGGCCAACGCGTGGTCAGCGTGACGGCCAATTACGAACATGCCGCGCTGGGCACTGTGGCGGGGCAGGTGCAGGCCGCCGTTGACAGCCTTGGCCCGTCGCCCAAGGGCATCACCGTGATGCTGCGCGGTCAGGTTGAGCCTTTGCGCGATATTCTGAGCAATCTGCAAACCGGCTTGCTGGTGGCGGTTCTGGCGATTTTCCTGATGCTGCTGGCCTATTTCCAGTCGCCCGGCCTTGCGCTTTGCGCGCTGGCCAGCGTGCCTGCCGCGTTGGTGGGGGTGGTGCTGATGCTGGGGCTGACGGGTACGACGCTCAATCTGGAAAGCTATATGGGTGCGATCACGGCAACCGGTGTGGCGGTGGCCAACGCTATCCTGCTGGTGAGCTTTGCCGAAAAGGCGCGGATCGAGGGTATGGCCGCGATGTCGGCCGGATGGCATGGTGCGATGAGCCGCCTGCGCCCGATCATGATGACCAGCATGGCGATGGTGGCGGGCATGGCCCCGATGGCGTTTGGCTTTGGCGAGAGCGGGGCGCAGACCGCGCCGTTGGGCCGGGCCGTGGCGGGTGGGGTGATCGTTGCCACATTGGCCACGCTGTTTGTGCTGCCGGTGATTTTTGGCCTGCTGCGGGCCTCGGCCTCGCGCCATTCTCCCTCGCTCGATCCCGATGATCCGGCGGCTTCTTCTCATGCGTAAAGGTTTGCCGTCATGTCGATGACTTCATCCAAGGGGCTGTTGGTGGCCGCAGGCGCGGGCGCGATCATCGCCGGGGGCCTGTGGTGGCATGGGCAAAGCGTGCCTGCGGCGGCGGCCAGCAGCGCCCCTGCGGCTGCCTCGGCGCTGGACGCGGTGCATCCCGCCCGCGCCGACATTGCCGCCGGTTTCGAGGCCGACGCCAGCATCGAACCATGGCAGAGCGCCGATCTCTACGCCAAGGTTTCAGGCTATGTCACCGACATGCGCGTCGATATTGGCGACAGGGTGGCCGCCGGACAGGTGCTGGCCACGATCCGCCTGCCTGAGGTGGCGCATGAATTGGCCGAGGACCGCGCGACACTGGCCGCGCGCCGGGCCGAATTGTCGCTGCAACAGATCACGCAAAAGCGGCAGGAGGAACTCTACCACGCCAAGGGCATTACCGATCAGGCGATGGACGAGGCCAAGGCGCGCACCAGCATCGCCCATGCGCAGGCCGATCTGGCCGCCGCCACGCTGGCCAAGGCGCAGGCGGTTTCGGCCTATACGCGGATCGTTGCGCCCTTTGCCGGGGTGGTCACGCGGCGTATGGTCAATAATGGCGCTTTCATTCAGGCGGCCACCAATGGCCTGTCCTCGCCGCTGTTCACGGTGCAGCAGGTGGACCGCCTGCGCGTTATGGTGGCCGTGCCCGCCGCACAGGCCGCCGCCGTGCGCAAGGGACAGAGCGCAACGCTGAGCACGGGGGGCGACGATCCGGTCAAGGCCGGCGTTACCCGCACCGCAGGCAGCCTGGATCAGGCCACGCGCACGATGATGGCCGAAATCGACGTTCCGGGCGAGCGGCTGCTGGCAGGCGGTTTTACGCGGGCGAAAATCGAGACGGCGCGCCATACCGGCGTTCTGGGCCTGCCCAATGCGGCGATTGGCAAGGATGACAAGGGCGGTTTCGCCATGGCGGTCATCGACGGCAAGGTCGCGCGCCGGGCGATCACCACCGGGATCACTGATGGCAAGCTGACCGAGATCACCGGCGGATTGGGCGCGGGCGATGTCATTCTGGCCAATGCCAAATCCGCGCCGCCGGTGGGCAATGCCGTGACGGCCAAGGTGGCGCCATGAAGCGCGCTGCGCTGGCATTGATGCTGATCGCCGCGCCCGCGATGGCGCAGGAGCCTGCTTCCGGCGAACTGGCTACGCTGGCGCGCGATGTGGTCAGCCTTGATCTGCCTCATGCGCTGCAACTGGCCCATGCGCGCAACCTCGATCTGGAGGAGGCCAAGGCGCGGGTTAAACAGGGCAGCGGCGTGGTCAGCGGGGCGTTGGGTGCGGCCTTGCCGGGAATCGCGGTGGGGGTGGATGCGATGCGGCTGGATGGGGCCTTGCCGGGGGCGGCAGGCGCCTATCAGGTCGGCCGGTTTGAGCGCGTCAGCCCCTTTGCGCTGGCCAGTTGGATCATGCGGCCCGGACAGGTGGTGTTCGATATTCTGGCCGCACGGCGCAATCTTGCTGCGCTGCGCCATGATGCTGAGTTTACCGGCAAGCGGGTCGATCACGATATTGCGCAGGCCTTTTACGCGCTGGCTCTGGCGCAGGCGCATATTGCCGCCAGCAGCGAGCGGGTCGAGGAAAGCCGCGAACTGCTGCGCCTGAGCGTTGCGCGTGAGGCATCGGGGCTGGGCCTTGTGCTGGATACGCAAATGGCGCGTGAAAGCGCGGCCCGCGCGCAGATGGATCAGATCAAAGCGCTCAATGCCTATTACGCCGCCTCGCTGCATCTGGCCGGGCTGCTCGATCTCGATCCGGCGGTGCTGCTGGTTCCCGCGCAGGGGGCCTTGCCCGAACCGGCATCGGCTGAGGAGCCCGCGCTGGACATGCTGACCGCCGCTGCGCTGGCCCATCGCGCCGATCTGGCCGCGATCCGTCAACAGGTGGGTGTGAGCGATGCGGCGGGCGCGGCGGCGATACTGGCGGCGGTGGGGCCGCAGATTTCGGCCAGCGCGATTACCGCCGATCCCATCCCCACCGCCAAGGCCAGCGACACGATGTTCCGCCTGCCCAGCGCCAATGCGGGCCTGTCGCTGACCTTGTCGGCAAGCGTGATCGGCAAGGCGCAGAGCGCGGCGGCCTCGCGCGCGCTGGCCCGGATCGCGGTGCGGCGGCGGCTGGAGGATTTGCGCAAGGAGGTGGCCTCGGCGCGGCAGGAGATGATCGCGGCGCAAAGGGCGATTCCGCTGGCCCATGAAAGGCTGGTAGCGAGCCAGAGCGCGTTGGCTCTGGCTCGCGCGGGCTTGCAGGCGGGCACCGCGATTTTGCATCCCGTGCTGATCGCGCAGGCCAATGTGCAGGAGGCGAGGTCGGCCTATGCCGACAATCTGGCCCGCTACTGGTCGGCCCGCAACGATCTGGATCTGGCCACGGGCGGGCGTTAGGCGCCGGGGGCCGTATAGCGCATGGCTACATCGCAGCGCGCATAGCGGGCGCCATAGCTGGCCATGATCTCGGCATCATGGTTAAAGCCCAGCTTTTCATAGAGATGGATCGCTGCTGCGCATTTGCGATTGGTCAGCAAATAGAGCGGATCGGCCCCCATATCCCCTGCGCGCGCGATCATGGCATCGAGCAGAAATTCCCCGGCCTTCAGCCCGCGCGCACTTTCGCGCACGCCCATTTTGGTCAGTTCAAAGCTGGACGGGCCGGTCTTTTGCAGCGCGCAGGCGCCCACCACGCCAAGGCCCGGCGCCTCGACAAACAGGATCGCGCCGCCCGGTTCGATGATCCGCGCGCGAGGGTTTTCCAGCACCTCGCGGTCGGTCGCCTCCAATGAGAACATCGCGTTGATCCATTGCGCGTTGATGTCATGAAAATCGCGGGCCAGATCATCGCTGAATTCGCGCAGGCGCAATCCGTCGGGGCGGGCGCGGGCGGCGCGCTCGGCAATCGAGGCTTCGTCCAGCGCGCGCTCAATGGCGGCAATCTGGGCCATGAACCGGTCCTCAAATCCTTCCAGCAATTCCTGCGCCGCCATGCCAATGCGCGGCCACAGATCGCTGGCGGCCTGATGCGCGGCGGCGCGGCCCGTCTCGGTCAATTCGACCAGCCTTGTGCGCTGATCGGCCGCGGGGGCATCGGCAAGGATGCCCAGATTGCCCAATTGGCCCACGCTGCGCGTAACGCCGGGCTGGCTGATGCCGATGGTTTCGGCCAGTTGGCCAATCGTCATCGGCCCCGCGCGCAGCGCCGCAAGCACCGCCATATGGCCCGGCTGCATCGCCAATCCGGCATCGGCAATCGTGTTCATCGCGCCCGCCTGCATCCTTTCGGCCAGACGCTTGAGCCTGCTGCCCAGAAAGGCGGGCCCCATATCGGCAATCACATCACGCATCGCATTCTCCATATCGCGTTATATAACATGATATGGAATTATGCCGCCTGTCAAGACCCCTCTATTGCAGCAATTTCTCCGCCGCCCCCCGCCGCACCGCATCGGTCAAGGTCTTGAGCGCGGAGGCATGAAGGCGTGTCACGGTCCAGTAGAGCTTGACCCGAAGCGGCGTGTTGGGCGTCAGTTCGACCAGCAGGCCCTGTTCCACCAGCGGGCGCGAGATCATCGCCGGGTGCATTCCCCATGCCATGCCCGCCAGCGCGAAATTGAGAAAGCCATAGGTTGAGGGCACCCAATGCATCGGCCCGTTCAGCGCCAGACCATGGCTTTCGCGCGCCCATCGCGCCTGCAACCCGTCGCGCCGCTCAAAACGCAGGCATGGCGCGCGCGACAGGCTTTCCTCGGTCACGCCGTCGGGGAAATGGCGCGCGGCGAAATCGGGGCTGCAACAGGCCTGATATTCAAGACTGCCCAGTTCCACCGTCTTGCAGCCCTGCACCGTGCCCGGATCTGCCGAAACCGCGGCCAGCACCTCGCCCGAGCGGAGGCGGTTGGCGGTGACTTCCTCATCCTCGATCATGAAGTCGAGCAGATAGCCGGTGGCGCGGGCGAAATCGGCGGCGGCCTGCGGAAACCAAGTAGCTATACTGTCGGAATTGACCGCGATGCGCAGCGTGACGGGCGCGTCCATGGGCAGAGCCAGCGCGGGGGCCAGTTCGGCCTCCAGCAATTGCACCTGATCGACATGGGCGCACAGGCGATGGCCCAACTCGGTCGCCACGCAAGGCTGACCCCGCACGATCAGGATGCTGCCCAGCCGTTCCTCCAGCGCGCGGACCCTTTGCGAGACGGCCGATGGGGTAATGCCCAGCCGCTCGGCGGCGCGTTCGAAACTGCCTTCGCGGGCAACGCAGGCGACAGCGGCAAGGGCGGGATAATCAAGCATGATGAAGTTTTACTTCATCAAGATTAGCAGAACAAGTTTTGCTGAATCAATCCGCCGCGTCATAGCGCCCACATGACAAACATCCTCCCCACCTTCCTCACCGGATTTGCCATGTCGGCGGCGCTCATCATGGCGATTGGCGCGCAAAACCTCTTCGTCCTGCGACAAGGGCTGAAGCGCGAGCATATCGGGCCGATCGTGCTGTTTTGCGCAGGCGCAGATGCGCTGCTGATCGCGGCGGGCGTGGGCGGGGTGGGGGCCTTGCTGGGCGCCATGCCGCAATTGACCATGGGGCTGACCATCGGCGGGGCGCTGTTTTTGGGCTGGTATGCGCTGCGGGCCTTTGCCCGGATGATGGCGCCGGAGGCCATGGCCGTGACCGTGCAAGGAGGCGTTTCGCTGGGCCGAGCGCTGGCGACGACGGCGGCTTTCACCTTTCTCAATCCGCATGTCTATCTCGACACAGTGCTGTTGATGGGGGCGGCCGGATCGGCCCATGCGCCCGCTTTGCGCCCGGTGTTTGTGGCTGGTGCAGCTTGCGCCAGCATCCTCTGGTTCGTCGGCCTTGGTTATGGCGCGCGTATTCTGACGCCTGTGTTTGCCCGCCCGGCGGCATGGCGGGTGCTGGACGGCATCGTGGGCGTCACGATGCTGACGCTGGCGGTCACTCTGGTCGGGAGGAGGGCGGCATGAGCGCGCTGCGTCACCTGTGGTGCCTGCTGGTCGCTACATCCCAAATCGCCGTCCGTCACCGCTATGGGGCAGATTGGCGCGGCGATTAGACCCCGGAAAACAGCCGCGCATCCAGCTTCACAATCTCGCTGAGCCAGTCCATGGTGACGCGGATGCGTTGCAGCCCGTGCGTATCCTTATGCGTCACCAGCCAGAAACTGCGGGTGATGCTGTGGCCGGGCAGGACGGGAACCAGCGTGGGGTCGGCATCGCCGATGAAACAGGGCAGGACGCCGACCCCGGCATGGGATGCCAACATGCTGTGCTGGGCCAGAATTGAGGTCGAGCGCAGGGTGGGGGCCAGGCTGGCGTCAATATCGCCCAGATAATTGAGTTCGGGCGCATAGATCAGTTCGGGCACATAGCCGACCAACTGATGTCCCTGCCGCAGATCGGAGGGGGCCAGAATGGGCTTGCGCCCCGCCAGATAGACCGGGCTGGCATAGAGGCGCAGCGCATAATTGGACAGTTTGCGCGCGATGAGCGGCCCCGTCTTCGGGCGCGAGAGCAGCACGGCAATATCGGCCTCGCGCCGCGATGGGCTGAGAAAGCCGCTCGATGCGACCAGATCGACCGTCAGCCCGGGATAGCGCGCGGCAAAGCCCCCCAGATGCCGCGCCACGATCCAGCTGCCAAAACCTTCCGATACGCTGATCCGCACGCTGCCGGTGGGGCCGGAGGGCGAGTTGGCGCTCTCCAGCTCGCTGCTGGCCATGCCCATCATGCGTCCGGCCCGCGCCAGTTGGCCCGTGCGCGCCACGGCCAGAAAGGCCTGAAAATCGTTCCAGTCGGTTGCCTGCGTATTTGCAGGTCTAACGGGCATTAATGTCTGTTGCCAGTAATTTTTGGGTCAATACGACAGGGGGCAACGAGGAAACCGGAAGGATGCAAAAATGCGCTTCATCGACCATCTGATCGTTGGCGGCTCGGGCGGGGCCCCGGCGCGCAAGGCTCCGGTTTTCAATCCGTCGAACGGGACGGTTCAGGCCGAGGTGGCGCTGGGCGATGCGGCTTTGCTCGACCGCGCCGTGGCCGCCGCGCAGGCCGCGCAAGGTCCATGGGCCGCCGCCAATCCCCAGCGCCGCGCCCGCGTGATGTTCGAATTCAAACGCCTTGTCGAAGCCGATATGCAGGAACTGGCCGAATTGCTGGCCAGCGAGCATGGCAAGGTGGTGGCCGATGCCAAGGGCGACATTCAGCGCGGGCTGGAAGTGGTGGAATTTGCCTGCGGCATCCCCCATGTGCTGAAGGATGAATATACCAATGGCGCCGGACCGGGCATCGATGTCTATTCGATGCGCCAGCCCATCGGCATTGGCGCGGGGATCACGCCTTTCAACTTTCCCGGCATGATCCCGATGTGGATGTTTGGCGTTGCCATCGCCTGCGGCAATGCCTTCATCCTGAAGCCTTCCGAGCGCGATCCTTCGGTGCCGGTGCGCCTGTGCGAACTGATGCTGGAGGCCGGCGCACCCGAGGGCATCCTGCAATGCGTCCATGGCGACAAGGAGATGGTGGACGCGATCCTCGACCACCCCGCCATCGGCGCGATCAGTTTCGTCGGATCGTCCGACATCGCCAATTATGTCTATCAACGCGGCGCGGCCAATGGCAAGCGCGTGCAGGCGATGGGCGGGGCCAAGAACCATGGCATCATCATGCCCGATGCCGACATCGACCGGGCGGTGGGCGATCTGGTGGGCGCGGCCTTTGGCTCGGCGGGCGAACGCTGCATGGCGCTGCCCGTGGTGGTGCCGGTGGGCGAGGGTACGGCGGAAAGGCTGATTGAGAAACTGCTGCCCGAAATCGCCGCGCTCAACGTGGGGGCCAGCCTTGATCCCTCTGCCCATTACGGCCCGGTGGTCACCGCCCAGCACAAGGCGCGTATCGAGGAATGGATCGCCACCTGCGAGAGCGAGGGCGGGCAGATCCTGGTCGATGGCCGCGATTTCACGCCGCAGGGGCTGGAGGGCGGTTTCTATGTCGGCCCCACGCTGATCGACCATGTCACGCCCGACATGACCAGCTATCACAACGAGATCTTCGGCCCGGTGCTGCAGATCGTGCGCGCGCCTGATTTCGAAATCGCCCTCGCGCTGCCCAGCCGCCATCAATATGGCAATGGTGTGGCGATCTTCACCCGCAACGGCCATGCCGCGCGCGAGTTTGCCGCGCGGGTGAATGTGGGCATGGTGGGTATCAATGTGCCGATCCCGGTGCCGGTGGCATATCACACATTTGGCGGGTGGAAACGCAGCGCCTTTGGCGACACCAACCAGCATGGCATGGAGGGCGTCAAGTTCTGGAACAAAATCAAGACCATCACTGCGCGTTGGCCCGACAGCACGCCCGAGGGTGGGAATGCATTTATCATTCCCACCATGGGCTGAAACAGGACATAGGATGCCATGACCGACGCCTTTGCGCTCAACGAGGATCAACTCTCGATACAGGCCGCCGCCGCCCGGTTCACGGCCTCCGCGATCACGCCCAACGCCGCCCGGTGGGACGAGGAGCACCATTTCCCCCGCGAAGTCATGAGCGCGGCAGGCGAAATGGGTTTTGGCGCGATCTATGTCCGTGAGGAGAGCAGGGGCATCGGGCTGGGGCGGTTGGAGGCTGCGCTGGTGATCGAGGCGCTGGCCTATGGTTGCCCCGCCACGGCGGCTTTCGTCTCGATCCACAATATGGCAGCATGGATGATCGACCGTTTCGGCAACGATGCGCTTCGGGCCCGATACCTGCCCGAACTGGTGGGAATGAACAAACTGGCCTCCTATTGCCTGACCGAGCCGGGCCTCTCCTTTGGCACGCCCGAGCGCAAGCTGGGCTGGAACGCCTCGCCCACAGCGCAGGTGATCCTTGAGGATGTGCGCGTGCCGGTGGAAAACCGGCTGGGCGAGGAAGGGGATGGGTTCAAAATCGCCATGGCTGGGATCGACGGTGGGCGGGTCAATATCGGCGCCGCCTCGCTGGGCGGGGCGCAGCGCTGCATCGACGAGGCGGTGCAATATACCAAAGACCGCAAGCAATTCGGCAAGGCGATCGCTGATTTCCAGAACACGCAATTCGTGCTGGCCGACATGGCCACCGAACTGGAGGCGGCGCGTGCGTTGCTCTACACCGCTGCGGCCAAGGTGAGCGCGGGTGCGCCCGACAAGACAGCCTTTGCCGCCATGGCCAAGCGTTTCGCCACCGATACGGGGTCGAGCGTGGTGGACCGCGCCCTGCAGATGTTTGGCGGCTACGGCTATTTGCGCGACTATCCCATCGAGCGTTTCTGGCGCGACCTGCGTGTGCACCGCATTCTGGAAGGGACCAATGAAATCATGCGCCTGATCATCGCGCGGGATCTTCTGAAATGAGCGAAGTTCTCGTCAGGGTTGATGGTCACGCGGGGCTGCTCTCGCTCAACCGCCCGCGCGCGATCCATGCGCTGACGCTGGATATGGTGCGGGCGATGAGCGCTGCGCTGCTGAACTGGCGCGAAGATCCTTTGGTGGGCGCGGTAATGATCGACCATGCGGTTGACCCTGCGGGCGACCCCAAACTGTCGCGTGGCTTTTGCGCCGGGGGCGATATCAACCTGCTGCGCCAATCGGCGATGAGCGATGGCGGCGAGGCCGGTCGGCGGTTTTTCTATGAGGAATATCAGCTCGACCATCTGATCTTTGCCTATCGCAAGCCGGTGGTGGCCTTCATGGACGGCATCACCATGGGTGGCGGCGTGGGCATCAGCGGTCCCGCGCGTTTCCGCGTGGCGACGCAGAATACAAAGCTGGCCATCCCCGAGAGCGGGATCGGCCTGTTTCCCGATGTGGGCGGAGGGTGGTATCTCTCGCGGCTTGCTGGGCGGCTGGGGCAATATCTGGCGCTGACGGGGGCGCGGCTGGATGGGGCGGAATGCGTGTGGGCGGGATTGGCCACGCATTACCCGCCCGCCGAGAGCCTGCCCGAGGCCAAGGCCCGGATCATCGCGGGCGAGGCACCGGAGGCGGTGCTCAATGCGCTGGGCATTATGCCGCCTGCGCCCGCGCTGGCCGACCATGCCGCCGACATTGCCCGCCTGTTTGCCGGCGACCGGCTGGAGGACATTCTGGCCACGCTGGAGGAGGATAGCGGCGATTTTGCCGCCCGCACTCTGGCCATGATCGGCACCAAAAGCCCGACCACCTGCAAGGTTGCGTTGCGCCAGCTCGCCACCAGCCTGACCCTGCCCGATTTCGCGGCCAATATGGCCATGGAATACCGGATCGGCGCGCGCGTGCTGATGCTGCCCGATTTTGCCGAAGGGGTGCGCGCGGTGATCGTCGACAAGGATAATGCCCCGGCATGGAGCCCGGCCCGCCCCGAGCAGGTGACCGAGGCCATGCTGGACGCTATCTTCGCCCCCTTATCTGCGTTGGAAGAATGGAAACCGCTATGAGCTTTGAGACGATCCTGGTTGAACAAAAGGGCGCGGTCACGCTCATCACGCTCAACCGGCCCAAGGCGCTCAATGCGCTCAACTCGCAGGTCTGCGCCGAACTGGTCGCCGCCTTTGCCGCCTTTGAGGCCGATGAGACGCAGGGCTGCGCGGTGCTGACGGGCAGCGGCGAGAAGGCCTTTGCCGCCGGGGCCGACATCAAGGAAATGGCCGACAAGCCCGCCGCCGACTTTTTCCTGCAGGACTTCTTCGGCGACTGGCAGGCCAAGCTGGTCAAGGCCACGCGCAAGCCGTGGATCGCGGCGGTCAACGGCTTCGCGCTGGGCGGCGGCTGCGAACTGGCGATGATGGCCGATTTCATTCTGGCGGCTGATACCGCCAAATTCGGCCAGCCCGAGATCAAGCTGGGCGTGGCCCCCGGCATGGGCGGATCGCAGCGCCTGACGCGCGCGGTGGGCAAGGCCAAGGCGATGGAAATGTGCCTTACGGGCCGGATGATGGGCGCGGCGGAGGCCGAGAGCGCGGGGCTGGTCGCGCGTATCGTGCCGCTGGCCGATCTGCTGGAAGATGCGCTGAAAACCGCGCAGACCATTGCCGAAATGCCCCGTATGGCGGCCATCGCGAATAAGGAAATGGTCAATGCCGCCTTTGAAACCACGCTGGATCAGGGCCTGCTGCACGAGCGCCGCCTGTTCCAGATCCTGACCGCCAGCGCGGACAAGGCCGAGGGCATGGCGGCCTTTGTCGAAAAACGTGCCGCCCAATGGCAGGGTCGATAAAACTATAAAAACAAGGGAGAGGTCATCATGAAAATCGCCTTCATCGGTCTGGGCAATATGGGCGGCGGCATGGCGGCCAATCTGGTGAAGGCGGGCCATCAGGTCCATGCTTTCGATCTGGCGCAAGGCGCGCTGGATCGGGCAGGGGGCAATGGTTGCGCCACTTTCGCCAGCGCGCGCGATGCGGTGGCGGGGGTCGATATGGTGATCACCATGCTGACCAACGGCCCGGTGGTCAAAGCGGTCTATGCCGCTGATGTGATCGGCCATGCTCCGGCGGGTGCGCTGCTGCTCGATTGCTCGACCATCGATGTGGCCAGCGCGCGCGAAGTCACTGCTCGGGCGCAGGCGGGGGGCTATCGCATGGTCGATGCTCCGTAAGCGCGCATTTCACAGCACGCGGATTACGCTAACAGGGCGGCGATCATAAATGGCGCAAGGGAGCGTGGCGCGGAACGAAGGTGCCGGTTCA
>NZ_JABGCB010000012.1 GCF_013149295.1 Novosphingobium sp. SG751A | reverse complement strand
GAGGAGGTTCAGCCGCTACAGATTACACCCAAGGCCGCATGAAAATGCAGCCCAATGGCCACACCAGATTTTACACCACATTGACGGACGTGATCGATGATCGGCGCACCACCGGGTTTGATATCCCACCTCAGGATAGCAGCCATCAGCCTTCAACGATCATGGAAATGGTTCGATAACGCACTCGAATTGGTATAATTAAGTGTCTGTAAAAACCTAATTTGTTTGGCATTGAAAATTCAGTATACCCCCGATTGTACCCCCTTGGATAAAAGGGCGTCGGGTTCGCGTCCGTGCCATGTCAGCTTTTGCAGGTTCGCTTTGTTCAGTGGTGTGATTCATGAGTCGTACTCTTACTCCTAAGAAGAATGGGCAGAAATCCACATCGTCGCGTTTGGCGGACGGACCGGAAGATCGGGTTACAAATTGCTATGGCCGGAAAGCTGCCGCTCCAACGCAGAAGCGTCGGGGCAGCCCCCGACCAGAGTCAGTCGGTCGCGAGGATTGAATTGGTGTCTCCTTACGCCAAAACTTGACGTTCCGCCTTACGGCGAGGACGTGCATTGAGACGGACGAACCAGTTGGCTAGAAACGCGTTCTTGTCTGAGCTCGGATGATCTGTGGTTCGCCGCACTGCGTGTAAAAGTTTGCCACTGGCAAGCGATCACGCTGATCACTGGCGCCAAGCTCCTCCACATGCTCGGACGTCACGGTTTTCAAACCAGCATTGATCTGGCAGCAGCGAAGTTAGCGGCATCGTGACAGGCCGGTGAGGCACCAGCCACCTTCACGCTTGCAGGCACGTTCGGATGAGACGAAATCTCGGAGCACTGGTTGTCTGCCGGACCTAGCAACCAGTCTATGGAGCTGCTATTTAGGAGTCGGAGGTCAGATGCGATGGTAAAGCAGGGGCAGCATGTGGTTCGGAACTCTTCCGGCGGATGGGCCGTGAAGAAGGCGGGCGCTTCAAGAGCGACCAGCGTTCACGCGACGCAGGCAGACGCCATCGCAGCCGCAACCAAGATTGCGCAGAACCAGAAAACCGAACTCTACATCCACGGCCGTGATGGCCGGATCAGAGAGCGCAACTCCTACGGAAACGACCCGCATCCGCCGAGGGGCTGATCTTGCCGCCACCCTTCGACCGCTCAGTTTTCGTCAACTGCCCCTTTGATGAAGATTTCGCACCGATCCTGCAGGCGGTAGCGTTCTGCATTGTCTATATGGGGTTCTTCCCGAGGCTGGCGCCAGAGAACGCCGACAACGGTGAGGCCCGGCTCGATCGAATTGCCGACCTCATCCGGGGATCGAAGTACGGCATCCACGACCTCAGCCGATGCAAGTCTGCGGTACCGGATGAGTTTGCGCGCATGAACATGCCTTTTGAGCTTGGTCTCGACCATGCTTGTCGCAGGTACGGACCGCCCCCATTGTCGGACAAGCGGATCCTCATCCTCGAAAACACCCGCTATGATTATCAGCGGGCGCTTTCCGACATCGCAGGCTGGGACATCCATGCTCACGGCGGCGATCACGAAAAGGCGATCCGCCACGTTCGCACCTGGCTGATCGCGCAGGCTGGTGCGCAGCCTGTCGGATCGGCGCTGATCCAAGGGAAATATCTGGCCTTCCAGGAGTGGTACTGGGAGCGCGAACTCGCTGCCGGATCTTCCGAGGAGGACATCCGCGAGTACCCCACTGTCGAGCTCATCCGGGCGATGCATGAATGGAAGGACGCCGGAGAACCGGTCTGATACCTTATCTGCTCGCTTGCCCAATGACGGCTTCGAAACGTTGAGTTTTTTCGTAAGCAGCCGTTCTGTCCGTCACTCAACGGTGGCGGCTGGCGACCAAATCAGGCCGTTCCGACATGGCGTCGGCAACGTCAAATCAGTCTGACACCTGCCGTTCGCCAGCCTTCGGATCGTCAATCACGGTAAGCATCATTTCGATACCTTCGCAGTCCCTTTACCGACCGTACGACGATCCAAGGACCAGCTTTGCTCAAAAGCTAAACAAACGGTCCCTCTCGTTGCCAATATGTCAGCACAATCTTCTCACCTGCCTGCACAGCTTCTCCGCCATGCAAGGCCTCGTTGGCCCTCTTTCCAGCGGCATCGACGTTGTGGAACATGATGGCTGCGCCCTGTTGCGGGCGCAATGTCAGCCCCAGATTTGGGAAAACGGTGCCGCCGCCGCGTTCCGGCGAACGTAAATAGACAAGGATTGTATTCACCCGCTGCCCGCCCTTTGCGCGGTGGACATCTCCGGCCTTGCCGAGTGGAAAGGCGTCGAAATGGGGGCGATACTCCTGTCCGGGCGCATAGTGCAGAATTTGCAGCCCTTCGCAATTTTCAACCGGCCATGATGTCAGAGCGGCAAGACGCCCTTCAATCCTTGCGACAAGATCCGTTTCAGCACGCGTCAGCATCACCCCCGTGCTCGACCTTTCAGGATGGGCAACTGCTCTGCCATCGGTCTCATCAACGACCGTGGATGCCCGCAAGCCGCGCGTCCTGGCATAGCCGATGAGTTGTTCGCATTCCTGCGCGGAAAATACATTTTCACAGACCGCTATGGCCGGGGCCGCAAGTCGCATTGTCACGGCCACACTCTGCCCCTTGATGTCGGACACCCCGATCACAGGCAGTTCAGGGCGAGCGCAAAGGGCTCCGGGATGTTCGTCGGTTTCCGCCGCAAATGCGATAGCCTGTGCAGCCATTTGCGCTGTCCAGCCCGCCGCAACCATACGCTCTGCCATATCCGCATGGTCGCATCCGGCGCGGACATTGGTGAATACCCAATCGCGCCATTCGGCCCCGTGGGAATCGATGGCGGCACTCTGGCTCAACGTCGAGGGCAAAACACTTTGCAACGCCATTTCAAAAACTCCGCGTGATACCGACATCGGTGGTCACGCGGCGAAAGTCATAGATGCCCACCGTCGACCAGTTGCGCTCATAGGCCACCCGCACCACCGGCGAGAAGCCCGCCACCTCGACCTTGCGCCACACCGCCCCGATGCCGCCGCGCAAATACCAGTCCGTGCGCCGCTCCGGGAAAAGAAACAGGCGCGCATCGGCCCCCAGACGGCTGCCGCTGGCCGTGGCAAACAGGGTGGTCTTGCCGAAATCATGCCAATACACGCCCCCGATGGCGCCCGAGGCCGTGGCATAGCCCGGATCGCGTGCGGTCTGACGATTGGCCGACAAAGTTACGCTGGTCCCCGACCGGGGGGTGATCGCACGCTCATAGCTTACGGCGGCAGTGTAGATCATGCCATCCTGAAGGCTGTTTGTGGCATAGCGCACGCGGTTGAGGCTGATGGCCGTATCGATCTGGGCACGCTTGCCCGCAGGGTGCAGCCAATCCAGACTGAGGCTTTGGGTGCGGGCATAAATGTTGCCGCCGTACCAGCGCCACGTATAGCCTGCCGAGGGTGTGATGCGATCGGCCTTGTGGCGATATTCGAGGCCCAGCAGAGCCGACGCGGATATGTCGTTGAACTGGCTCGTTTGATAGAGAGTAGCCAGACTCGACACACGCGGGACCAGCGTGAAGCTTTTGCCAAGATCATGGCGGCCATAGATCTGGTTCGATTCCTTGATGCCCAAACCTGACCTTTGGCGCGCATCCTGCGAAAGGTTGAGCGGGGCGATCACCGTATCGAGCGTAGCGGCGCTGGTCGCGCGGTTGATGTTGCTGTCGGGGGCTAGTGCTAGCTCGAAGGACCCGCCCCACGGCTTGCGAGAGCGCAGCGCGGCGGCATATTGCTTGACCACCTGCGCGACTTGCGGCGGAAGGCCACCAGCCTGCGCCTGACGCAGTTCACGGCGGGCGGCGGAAATGTTGCCCATCTCAGCAAGTACTGCTGCAAGCTCAAGTCGAACGGGTTGAGCGTTGGGCATTTCGTCAATGTCGCGGCGCAGCAGCGCCACGCTTTGCGCAAACCGATGCAACTTTCTCAAGAGCTGAGCGTGGCGGAAGCGTGCTTCGCAACGAATATCAAGATTGGGGTTTTGTTCCAGCGCAGCATAGATCGCTTCGGCTTGATCTGTCGACTTGCGCTGTTCCTGCATTCGAGCAAGCTCGAACATTTGTGACGCGGTCAGTCGCTCAGATGCCGTTACCCCAACGCACAGCGCCGGCATGAAAAGCAACAGAGCAGCCAAGAGAAGGCGCAGTTGAATGATTTTTACCTGCACGGATCAAGCAACTGTTTATGATAAATTGGAAAATTAGACACTCAAGGCCTCGTTGCGACTGCCACACCCACAATCGTTGTCGGGCTGGAGGTGCTGGGCTTGGTAACGGTAAAGGTCCCGCCTATTTCCTGCGCTGCAGGGCCGTAGAAAAAGCTGTACATTGTTCCATTCCAGCCAGCGGAATTGGTCCCATTTAACCAGCTCCCCGCCATATTAATAGGGCTTATGCTGCCTTGCATAGTCAAAGTAGGAAAGGCCCCGGTCAAGTTTGTTGTGGTGTTTCTGAGATTGCCATCGATGGTTGATGAAAGGCCGCCGGAAGCAAAATTGGCGTCGAACCGAACGGTCCCGGTAAGTTCATATTGCTCATTGGTCGTTGATGGCCCAACGCCCCTGCCATACACATATCCGGTGTAGGTTGCGCTTCCCAGCTTGGGCATCAGTGCATCGCTTGTTAGCTGGCCGTACACAAATGGACGATCCACAACCAGCGTACTCCCGCCAGTTTGGCTTGTGGCAGACTTCCAGAAGCCGAAACTGCTGTATGTCAATGCAAGGGTTGGGTTGGCGGCTCCGGCGTTGAACATTTTCAGTTCTTCGGTCGTGGCGCCAGACAGCAATTGGGAAACAGACCATGTCGCGTCGCTGGATATTTTATCCGAGGGCGCAAAGGTCAAATATTTCGAACCTCCATCCGCAATCTGATAGGAATTCGCACCGAGCACGGACAATGATGTAGCATGGTAACTGAATGCGTTATCTACTAAACCCGACGAACTGATCGTATAGCCTAACGAAGGTGGGCTATTAAAAATATAGCTCGCTGCCGGGTTGACGGTAATGCCAAGTCCGCTGTCCCTTCGGCCCAAGAGCGCACCTTCAAAGGTTATTCCTTGGCCATTGGCATAGAATGTCAGCCCGACTTCTTCTGTATTGGGGCCATAGAGCCGACCCGAAAATTGGCCGTCGAGGAGAAGACCCGTAACAGACATTGAGCCGCTAAAGCCGTTGCTCGACGACGAGAGCATCCCGCTGCCCTTCACTTGCCAGGTATTAAGAGTGATCAGAGAGGTCGAATCGACTTCCGTCACCATCGCACCCAACCGGACTTCCCCAGTGGCAAAGTAGAATGTGATAGCACCCGACCCGCTCAAGGAATTGAGATTGCCACCGGGATAGCCCGCTGCGCCCAGCCCATAAACCGGATAGGAAACAGAACCGGTTTTCGGGATGCCGCCAATCAACGTCGGATAACCGTAGGCAAATGCGGCCAACTGCCCGGCCGGTGCCGAACCTGCGGTCGTCGTGCGCTGCCAGAAGCCAGCGCCGACATAAGTGTAGGTCAACGTTCCAGACGTGCCCGGCCGGGTCAGCGTCAGCGTGTCCGTTGTGCTGCCTGTCGTGACTTTGAAAACATTGATTTGCGAATTACTCAGCGTGGCATCAAGATTTGACGAGGAGAAACTTTGGCTGGTTGAGTTGGCCGTGACCAAATAAGTACCACTTGTTGCATCATAGCTGAAAGCAAGGCTGGTTGGACCGCCTGTGACATTATAAGCGGGTCCCGCCAGCGTCATCGTGGCCAGCGACGCATCATTGCTGAAGCTCTGGCTGGCGAGTGGCTGCGACAAGTCGGCGTTGGATGTCGGCGTCGGAGCGGGAGTAGGCGTCGGAGCGGGAGTAGGCGTCGGAGCGGGAGTAGGCGTCGGAGCGGGAGTAGGCGTCGGCGTGGGAGTAGGCGTCGGCGTGGGAGTAGGCGTCGGCGTGGGAGTAGGCGTCGGAGCGGGAGTGGGCGTCGGCGTGGGAGTAGGCGTCGGAGCGGGAGTAGGCGTCGGCGTGGGCGTAGGCGTCGAGTTCACCCCACCGTCTCCCCCGCCACACGCAGCAAGCTGCAGTGCCAGAAATGACGCCAAGCCAGTTTTATATGCCTTCATTGCCCACCTTTAAGGAATTTGCCCCGTCTGGACACAATTTGAGCAGTTACAATCCTGTATTTCAAGTGGTTATTGAAACTGATTTTTTGACAATCCGGGAGCAAATCGTGAGTGCTGCATCCATTGGGGCGGCAAACTGGTCATTCCTGCGCATGACATCGAGCTGGTCATTTCATGGAAATGTTCCCTCATGCGGAAGCAAATTTGCCATAGCCAGAAACGGGCTATAGCCTTGCCCGCAGGCGCAGCGGTACCAGCATTTGCCTTTGAGTAGGCCCGAAACGGTCAATCCGCAAACTTGGCCAATGTCATTGACCCGATTGCAAGTCCCGAATAGCCGTTCTCGTGTCGATAGCTGCCATTTATGGAATGTATTGTTAACGACCACAAAGTCCCAAGGCCCACCAAAGTTGGCTCCCCGCCAGCGGTGCGGGGAGCCAACGGTTCAGATCTCGGTGTTCTCGGCGAGGGCAAGCGCGTCTTCCACATCAATCCCCAGATAGCGGACCGTATTTTCGATCTTGCTGTGGCCGAGCAGGATCTGGACAGCGCGCAGGTTGCCAGTCGCCCGGTAGATGATCGAGGCCTTGGTTCGGCGAAGCGAATGCGTGCCATATTCGCTTCGCATGAGGCCCACCCCCGTCACCCATTCGTCGACAAGCCGAGCATACTGGCGGGTGCTGAGGTGACCATTGTGATCAACCCGGCTTGGAAAGACATAATCGTCCACAGTGCCACCCCGCCGTTCGAGCCACGCCAGCAGGCTGGCCCGGGCATCAGGGAGAAGTTCAAATTGAACAGGCCGCCCCGTTTTCTGCTGCATCACGATTGCCCGCGTTCGGATCTGCCCGCCGCTGACGACATCGCCAATTTTCATGCGAACAAGGTCGCAACCGCGCAGCTTGCTGTCGATTGCAAGGTCGAACAGCGCCCGATCCCTCAGGCGGCGGCGCTGATTGAGGTAAAAGCGGATCTCCAAAATTTGCTTTGGCTTCAGCGCCCGCTTTGCGCCGACCGCGCGCCCAGCGTTCCAGACCGGGCGCTTGGGGAACGCATTCACGGTTTCAGACATTTCCATGATCATTCTCCAATTGGCCAAAATTGGCCATTCTGAAGAACGGCTGCAGCCCTGCAGAGGAAATTTGTGAGGCTTGGCGCAAGCAGTGCTAAGGGAATCGTAGAAGGCGTCGGCTGCACAATGGACCCTGTTCGCGGGGGCAGGCCATGGCTGAGTATCAATTGACAAACTTTGCCAATCTTTGCTATTTGCTTGGCCTTGGAGGTTGCCATGGCTACGATGAACATCTCACTGCCCGATCCGATGAAGCAATGGGTGGAAGCGCAAGCTGACACTGGTCGGTATAGCAATGCCAGCGACTATGTGCGCGATCTCATCCGTCGTGACCAGGAACGCGCCGACAAAGTCGCGGCCATGCAGCGCCTTGTCGATGAGGCCCGCGCCAGCGGTTTGAGCGACGAGACGATGGCGGACATCCGGACGCGAGCGATCAGCCAGGCTGGCCTGCAAGCCTGACCGTGCCTCGCTTTCGCTTAACGCGCGCCGCAGCCGACGATCTGACAGCCATCTTTCTCGAAGGCATCGAGCAGTTCGGACTGCCTCAGGCCGATACCTATCACGAAGGGCTGAGCGCGATCTTCGCGTTTCTTGCCGACTATCCCCAAGCTGCGCGATTGCGAGAGGAAATATCGCCTCCTGTCCGCGTGCATCCCTACAAGGCGCATCTGGTGATTTATGATGTGGGAGATGAGGACGAGGTCATCATTCTGCGTGTCCGGCATGGTCGGGAAGATTGGATATCCTCGAATTACGACGGCTAGCCGTGGCAAGGTAAGCGCTGGCGGCCAATCCGCAGAGATCCCCACCCTACTTGGCATTTCTCCTCCCGACCAACTCAAGCCGTTCCACGGCGTGCCCGTGAAGGGCCGCTCGCCTTGACGTAACCCCCGGCGTCGTGGCGCGGTTTCGGCGCTGGCGCATGGGGCCGCACGAATGGTCTGTACCTTGGGGCGGCAAGGTGTTTCACAACAAGTCCGAGGGCGTAAGCGGGCAGGCGGTCCAGCGCAACATCGAGGATCTGCGCGCGGCCCTGAACTATGCCGATGGTGAGCGCCGCATTGTAGCGCCAAAGGTGCCCTCGGTGGACAAGAAGCACCGGCAGAAGAAGGCTAAGGATGTGCTGACCGTGGCGCAACTCGGCGCGCTCTTTGGCTATGCCAAGAGCGATGACGAATCGGTCTGGCGTGAGCTGTGCCTGATGCTGGCGACCGGATGCCGTCCCGGCGTAGCGCTGGCTTTCGACCCTGCGACCCAATGGAGCGATGGCCTGATCGACCTGCATCCTGACGGGCGGGAACTGACCGACAAGCGCAATGCTGTCGTGCCAGCCATTGAGCCGCTGGGGCCGATCTTGGAGGCGTGGAAAGAAGCGCCCCACGAGATCGTGAAGAGCCGCCGAACATGGTGGCGCACGGCGCGGCGCGTGCTGGGCCTGCCGTCAACGGTTGAGGCCTATCTGATCCGCCACACCGTCACCACCCATATGGATGAGCAGGGCGTGCCCGGCGCGCAAATGTCGGGGATCGTCGGCCACCTTCCGTCGAGCCGTGGCGTATCGCGCACGACGAGCCAGCACTATCTGCATTACGATCCACGAAAGGCGGCGCGTGCGAAAGCTGTGCTGACCAAGTTTTTCAAGTCGGTGATGGCAGAATCGGAAAAATGGTCTGCTGACCATTCGCTGACCATTCCAGAACGAGACAAGCCCAAATCGCTTGCCTGAAATGGCCTAAAAGTGTATGATTTCCGCGTGTTTTGAATGGTGGGCGATGACGGGCTCGAACCGCCGACCCTCTCGGTGTAAACGAGATGCTCTACCAACTGAGCTAATCGCCCCAATCACGGGAAGGGCGCGGTTAGGCGGTTTTTCGCGGGGCGTCAACAGGGTAGAGATGAATTTGGCCTTTTCCCGCTCAATGCGCGGCGACCTGCGGTCCGGCACGGCGCAATTCGGGAAAATCTGCAGCCGGCCGCGCGCGGGAAAAGAGATAGCCCTGCGCCTGATCGCAGCCTTCGGCCAGCAGCACGCGCATCTGATGCTCGTTTTCCACCCCTTCGGCGGTGGTGGTCATGCCCATGGCGCGGGCCAGCGCGATCACCGCGCGCACGATGGGCAAGGTCTCGTCGCTTTCCCCAAGGCCTTTGAGGAAACAGCGGTCGATCTTGATCTTGTCGAAGGGAAAGGCGCGCAGATAATTGAGCGAGGAATAGCCGGTGCCGAAATCATCGAGCGCCACCCGCACTCCCAGCCCGCGCAATTTGTGCAGCAGCGCGCCGTGGACAGCATTGTCCTTGAGCAGCACATTTTCGGTGATTTCCAGTTCGAGCCGGTCGGGCGCGACGCCATTTTCGGCAATCGCCTGCATCACGGTGGAAATCAGCCCGGTGCTGCGCAATTGCGCGGGCGACAGGTTGACCGCCACCCGCAGATAGTCGGGCCATTGCGCCATTTCCTCACACGCCCGGCGGATCACCCAGTCGCCCAGCGGCACCACCAGCCCGGTTTCCTCGGCCAGCGGGATGAACAGATCGGGCATGATCATCCCGCGCGTGGGATGGCGCCAGCGCACCAGCGCCTCATAGGCCACGGTCCGGCGCGTGGGCACATCGATCAAGGGCTGATAATGCAGCTCGAACTGTCCCTCGGTCAGGCCCACCCGCATGTCCATTTCCAGCTCGCGCCGCGCGGCGGCGGCCTCGTCCATGCCCGGTTCGAAATGCGAGAACACGCCGCGCCCGCGCCCCTTGGCGACATAGAGTGCCAGATCGGCCTGTTTCATCAGCGTGGCGGCCTCGGCCCTGTTGTCGCGGCTCACCGCGATGCCGATGCTGGTCGAGGTGAGAACTTGTCCATCGTCGATCAGGCAGGGCTGGCGCACCGCTTCGATGATATGGGCGGCGGTCCTTTCGGCCAAATGGTCGATGCGCCGCCCCTGCATCAGGATGGCAAATTCATCACCCCCCAGCCGCGCCACCAGATCGTTCTTGCGCACCGCGCATTCGATACGCCGCGCCACTTCGCACAGCAATTTGTCGCCCACCGGATGGCCCAGCGTGTCATTGACCGATTTGAATCGGTCGAGATCGAGATAGAGCACCGCAATCTCGTCATCCTGCGCCCGCCGCCGCAACAGCGCGCCCGCCAGCGTTTCGTTAAAGAGGAAGCGATTGGCCAGATTGGTGAGGCCGTCATAATGAGCCATATGGCTGACGCGGGCTTCGGCGCGTTTTTGCGCGGTGACATCGCGGGCCACGCCGCGCATCCCGTCCTGCCATGGCTGGGCCGAAAGGGTCCACCAATGCGGCGATCCGTCCAGCGTCAGCGGCAGGGTAATGTCGCGAAAGGGCGTGCGCCGGGCCAGGTGCTCGATCAGCCGTTCGGTTTCGGGGCAGGGGTCGAACAGGCCGGACAGGCGCGCGCCATCCAGCAACTGCCACGCGCGGCGAGCTGCATCGCCAAAACGGGGGCTGGGCTCCTGAATGCGCCCTTCGGCATCCACTTTCCACAGCCAGTCGGCCGATTGCGCCTCGAAATCGTTGAGCAGCAATTGCACCGTCGCTCCGGTCTCGCGCAGCGCCTCGCGCGCATGAAAGGCTCTGGCAAATTCGCGCTGGCTTTGAAACGCGCCGCGCGACAGGATCAGCAGATAGGAGGCGCAAAACAGCGCCCCCACCCAGACCTGCGCGCCGGGAAACAGCGCCCATGCGATGATCGTGCCGACGCAGATCGGTGCCATGAACAGGACCGCCGCCAGCGCCATGGTTGAATAGGTCAGCACCGAGGCGCCCAGCATCCCGCCCGACAGAATGGCGATGACGATAAACTGGCGCGTATTGGCAATGCTGGCCCCGGCCGCGATCCCCGCGCCCCAGAGCAGCCCGTTGGCCAGCGCCGTGGCATGGATATGCCAAAGGTCGCGCCGCACATCGATGGTGGCCCATCTTGCCCGTTTGCGCCGCAGCGCCAGTTCGAGCCGCGCCCCCGCCACCGTAAAGATGCAGGCCAGCCACGCCAGAACCATGGCCGGATCGGGCGAAGACAGCATCGTCAGGGCCACCGCCACCGCATTGACCGTTCCGCCCGCAGCCCCCGTTACCGCGCGGCGCAAATTGTCCTCGATACGCTCGGTCAGCAATTGGCGGGCGGTATCCCCCGTCTGTTGAGGCAAAGGGTTGAACATTTGCGCCGTGCCGGGAACATCCTGAAGTTAGGGTGAGTATAAGCCTGGAGGCCCTGTTTGGCCAACAAGTCAAAAACCCAATGACTACTGATGTTTATCAGCGCTTGGTTAATTTTGGCTCTGCTCTCCCATCGGGATTGCCCCTATCACGGCGCGCGGGTCATGCCGCCCGGTCGGCAGGGGCCATGCGGCCACCATGCCTTTCGGCACGGCCATCGGCCGAACTATCACGCAACTTGGTGCGGCGTTCGAAACTGAACTGACCCACGATGCCTGCCATGCCGGCGGCCTGATCGGACAGGCCGCGCGCGGCCGCGTTCGATTGCTCGACCATGGCTGCATTCTGCTGGGTGTTGAGGTCGATCTGCTGCAATTGAGCGTTGAGCGCGACCATGCTTTCTGATTGCTGTTCGGAAAAGCTGGCAATGTCGCCCGCCTTGCTGCTGGTGTCATCCAGCCGACTGATAATCTGGTTGAGCGCATCGCGCATCTGTTCGACCAGATCGGCGCCATGCTGCACATCCTCATTCGATGTGACGATCAGGCTCTTGATGTTCTTGGCCGATTCGGTGGTGCGATGGGCCAGCGCGCGCACCTCGCTGGCCACCACAGCAAAGCCTTTGCCCGCCTCGCCCGCCCGCGCGGCTTCTACCCCGGCGTTAAGCGCCAGCAGGTTGGTCTGAAACGCGATGCCGTCGATCACATCGACGATCTGGGCGATCTGGGTGGCTGAATCCTTGATCTTTTCCATCGCCACAACGGTCGAATCCATGATCCGCCCGCCCTTGCTGGCATGGCCCGACACCTCGGCCACCGATCCGTCTACATCGCGCGCATTGCCTGCCGTGGTGGCAATCGCCACGGTCACATCGCGCATCACCTCGGAAATATGCGCGACCGAGACCGCCTGCTGCTCGGTGCGGTTGGCAAGGTCGTTGGCCGCGCAACTGATTTCATGCGCGCCCGATTTCACCCTATGGGCCGCATCGGTCATCTGGGTCACCAGGTTGCTGATCTGATGGCGCATATTGTGGAAATCCTGCGCCAGTTGACGATAGGCGGGCGGCACATCGCCCAGTTGCGCGCGCAGATTGCCCGCCGCCACCTCGCCCATCGCCTTGCTCATGGCCGCGATGATATCGTTGCGCTGGGTTGCCTCGGCGTCGAAATAGGCGCCCAGCGCGGCCTCCATATCGAACAGTGCGGTCTTGACCAGCGTGGCGACGGCCTTGGCCTGGGTGCGCCTTTGCCACGGCAGGGTAAAGCCCTTGAGCGTGCTTTCGATGATGGTTTCCAGCACCAGCGCATAGCCGCTGATGTAGAGATCGGCCTCCAGCCCGACGCGGGCGTGGATATTGCCGATCTTGGTGGCGCGGGCCACTGCGGTATCGTCAAAGGAAGAGCCGAAAAGTGAAAGCCAGTGCTGCAATTGCGCGCTGGAGGCTCTGTCGCGCTGCTCCTGGGTGGGAATGATTTTGGAGGCGACCGGATGAGCCGCGATGGCGGCATAGAGTCTTTCGAGTGCGCGCGGGGCGTGGCGCGCCACCATCGCCCGGATCGCGGGAAACACGCGCAGATTGGAGGAATCGATAGACGTTACTGTTTCCCGGCGCGCGCGCTTTGTCGTTGGAATGTCCTGCATCGATTCGATTCCCTCTGCCCTGAGGTCAAATGTATAAAATCGAATCCTGTTCTAGGTGGCCTTGGTTAAATAGGGGGCAAGCGGCAGGACGGGGAAATACCGGATGCCCCCGTTTGGCTTATTGTTCGGCCAGAAGCGCTGCCGCTTCGGTCCCGGCCCAGTCCTTGCCGCCATTGATGCGCCACACTTCGCGGCCCTGCGCATCGTAATAGATCGAGGCGGGCAGCGTGCCGACCTGCCACTGGGTCGCCGCCGTACCTTCCGGGTCCAGCCATGGTTCAAGAGCATCGCCCCCGCGCGCCTTGAGAAACGCCGCGACCTTGCCCTTGGCGCTTTCGCTGTCCTGCGAGACGGTCAGCACGCGGATCTTGCCGCCTGCGGCCAGCTTGTTCAGCGCGGGCAGTTCGGCAATGCAAGGCCCGCACCATGTCGCCCACAGGTTGATGAGCAGGGGCTTGCCCTTGAGGCCGGCGGTGTTGATCTCCTTGCCGGCGGCGTCCTTGAAGCGCAGCGTGGGCAATTGGGCGCCCTTGTGGCTGCGGTCGATGGCGGCGCCTTCGGCATTGGGGGCGGCTGATGCGCTTGCTTCTGGCGGTTGCTTATCGCCGCCGCTTTGCCTATCGCAACCCGCGATTCCGGCCGCGATTCCGGCCACCATCAGGCCACTACCGGCAAGTTTGAGGATTTTGCGCGTGAGCGAAGGTGACAACAAGGCAGGCTCCAATCAGATGTGGGGGGGGCGCTTTGCCGAAGGGCCCAGCGCCATCATGCGCGAGATTAACGCCTCGATCCCCTTCGACAAGGCCCTTTGGCGTCAGGACATCCGCGCCTCCAAGGCCCATGTGGCCATGCTGGGGGCGCAGGGGATTGTGAGCGCGCAGGATGCCGCCACGATCAGCGCCGGTCTGGATCAGGTCGCGGGCGAATATGAAGTCAGCGGCGTTCCGGAAAACTGGGACCTCGAAGACATTCACATGACCACCGAGAGCCGCCTTGCCGAGCTGGTCGGCCCGGCGGCGGGGCGCCTGCACACCGCGCGCAGCCGCAACGATCAGGTGGCCACCGATTTCCGCCTCTGGGTGCGCGATGCCGTGGATGAGGCGCTGGCCGGGCTGGATGCTCTGCAAAAGGCGTTGGTGGCCCGCGCGGGCGAACATGCCCATTCGATCATGCCGGGCTTTACCCATCTTCAGACCGCCCAGCCGGTGACGCTTGGCCATCATCTGATGGCTTACTACGAAATGGCCGCGCGCGATGTGTCGCGCTTCGCCGATGCCCGCGCGCGCATGAACCAGTCGCCGTTGGGCGCGGCCGCTTTGGCTGGCACGGGTTTCCCTATCGACCGTTTCGCGACCGCCGCCGCGCTCGATTTTGCACGCCCCACCGATAACAGCCTCGATTCGGTCTCGGACCGCGATTTCGCGCTCGATTACCTGATGGCGGCTGCCCAATGCGCGCTGCACCTGTCGCGTCTGGCCGAGGAATTTATCATCTGGGCCAGTCAACCCTTCGGTTTTGTCCGCCTGCCCGACAGCCTGTCGACCGGCTCGTCGATCATGCCGCAAAAGAAGAATCCCGATGCCGCCGAACTGGTGCGCGGCCATTCGGGGCGCATCATCGGTTCGCTCACCAGCCTGATGATCACGATGAAGGGCCTGCCGCTGGCCTATTCCAAGGACATGCAGGACGACAAGCCGCCGGTGTTTGAAGCCGCCGGCCTGCTGACCCTGTGTCTGGCCGCGATGACCGGCATGGTGGAAAGCACCACCTTCCGCACCGACCGTATGCGTCAGGCCGCCGAGCTGGGCTATGCCACGGCCACCGATCTGGCCGACTGGCTGGTGCGTCAGGCCAACATCCCCTTCCGCGAGGCCCATCACATCACGGGCGCGGCGGTCAAGCTGGCCGAAAGCAAGGGGCGCGCGCTGGATCAGCTCTCGCTGGACGAGCTTCAGGCGATCGACCCGCGCATCACCGATGCGGTCTATCCCGCGCTTTCGGTCGAGGCATCGGTGGCATCGCGCGCCAGCCATGGCGGCACGGCGCCTTCTCAGGTAGAACAACGTGTGGCGCAGGCTCGCGCCGCGCTTGGTATGGAGTAACGCCCGTATGCGTGCTGCAATTTTCCCGATGATCGCGCTGCTGGCGCTGGCGGGCTGCGGCACGCAGGGCGAGCTTAAACCCGCGCCGGGGCATCAATTGCCCCAGCCGCCCATTGGCCGCAAAGACAAGCCGAGCGCGAATGAATTGCTCAGCCAGTCGTCTCAGGCCCGTCCCAGCCGCAACGTAGAGCTGCACACGCGCTCTGAACCGCGCACGGACGATGCCTTCGACCTGCCCCCGCAAGATTAAGCCGGAGGGCGTTTCGCCCCTTCCGCAGGATTTGAGAAAATATGGATCATTTTCATTACGTTGACGGCGCTCTTCATGCCGAAGACACCGCCATTTCCGCCATTGCCCGCGCCGTGGGCACGCCGGTTTACATCTATTCGGCCGCCACGCTGACGCGCCATGCCCGCGTTTTCCGCGAGGCTTTGTCGATCCTGCCCTCGACGCATATCGCCTTTGCGGTCAAGTCGAACCCCAATCTGGCGGTTTTGAAGCTGCTGGCGCGCGAAGGTTACGGCGCGGACGTGGTTTCGGCGGGCGAGATGGATCGCGCGCTGGCCGCAGGTATTCCGGCTGAGGGCGTGGTCTTTTCCGGCGTCGGCAAGACGGCGGATGAGCTGACCCGCGCGGTCAAGGCGGGCATTGGCCAGTTCAACATCGAGAGCGAAGAGGAAGGCGTCGAGCTGGCCGCGATTGCCGCTTCGCTCGGGCTGGTGGCCCATGCCGCGCTTCGCGTGAACCCGGATGTGGACGCGGGCACCCATGCCAAGATTTCCACCGGCATGGCGGAAAACAAGTTCGGCGTGGCTTATGACCGGGCCGCCGGGATCTATGCCCGCCTTTCCGCGCTGCCGGGCATCGAGATGCGTGGCCTCGCCGTCCATATCGGCAGCCAGTTGTCCAAGCTCGACCCGCTTGAGGCCGCGTTTAGCAAGATGGGCGAACTGATGCGCGCCATCCGTGCACAGGGTCTGAGCATCACCCATATGGATCTTGGCGGCGGCATCGGCGTGCCTTACAAGGCCGATGAGGTGTTCCCCGCTCCGTCCGAATATGCCGCCATGGTGGCGCGTGTCACTGCCGATTGGGGCGTGACGCTGATGTTCGAACCGGGCCGCGTGATCGCGGGCAATTCGGGCGTGCTGGTGACCGAAGTGGTGCGCGTCAAGGAAGGCGTGACCACGCCCTTCGTGATCGTGGACGCGGCCATGAACGACCTTGCCCGCCCGGCGCTTTATGGTTCGTGGCACGATTTTCTGGCCGTTGAGCCCAATGGCGATAAGTTCACCGCCAATATCGTCGGCCCGATCTGCGAATCCTCCGACACTTTCGCCATGGGGCGTGAGATCGATGTGGTAAAGGCGGGCGATCTGGCCGTGTTCCGCACCGCCGGGGCCTATGGCGCCACCATGGCCAACACCTATAACAGCCGCGCGCTGGTGCCCGAGGTGATGGTCAATGGTGATCAGTGGGCGGTTGTGGCCAACCGCATCGATCCGGCGGCGATTCTGGCGGCCGAGCAGGTGCCGGACTGGTTGAAGGATTAAAGGCTTTTTGCCTCCGGCGGGCAAAGGGCGGGGGCCCTTTGCAATCCCGTTAATGGGGTGGTTTGCCACCGGGATGATTGGACGTTTGAAAGCCTGCGGCGCTGGTAAAAGGCGCCGCAGGCTTTCATATTTCTGACCCCGCGTCCGATACCTTTTGGCCGAACTCAAGGCGCAACGTGGACAGTCATGGAAGCGCGAGGGTCTAGACCCTCGCATAAATCCTCCTTCCTTCTATAAACCACCCGATGATCGACACACTCCCCCTCTTCCACCGCATCAAGGGCCAACCTGTCATCGTTTTGGGCGCAGGCGATGCGGCGGAGGCGAAACGTCGCCTTGTCGAACGCGCGGGCGGACAGGTTTTCGACGATATGCAGGAGGGGATCGACCGCTGCGCCCGTCTGGCCTTCGTGGCCTATGAGGACCGCGAGGCCGCCGCCGCCGATGCCCTGCGTCTGCGCGGCGCGGGCCTGCTGGTCAATGTCGTCGATCAGCCCGACTTGTGTGATTTTACCACGCCGTCGATCCTTGACCGCTCGCCGGTGCTGATCGCGGTGGGCACGGGGGGCGTCTCGGCGGGGCTGGCCAAGCAATTGCGGCTGCGGCTGGAGGCGCTGCTGCCCGAGGGGCTGGGCGCGCTGGCGCAGGCGTTGGGCGCGGCACGGACGGTGCTGCGCAGGCGCTTTCCCGATGCGGCTGATCGCCGCCGCGCGCTCGACGTGGCGCTGGGGCAGGGAGGGATGCTCGACCCGCTCGACGATGGCAGCGCGGGCCGGGTCGATGCCTTCCTTGCAGGCGCCGCTCTGCCTGACGAGACGCTGGTTGAATTCGTGCTGACCTCGCCCGATCCGGATGATCTCACGCTGCGTCAGGCCCGCTGGCTGGGCGGGGCCGATGGGATCGCGGTGGAGGAAGGCGTGCCCGATGCCGTGCTGGCGCGCGCGCGGGCCGATGCGATCCGGGTGAAAATCGCGCGCGGGCAGGGGTTTGAGGCGCGCGGTGGGGTGTGGGTTATTGTGAGGAGGTAGGAAGGCTTGCCTCCGGCGGGCAAAGGGCGGGGGCCCTTTGCAATCCCGTTAATGGGGTATGGTTTGCCACCGGGGGGATCGGAATTTTTAAAGCCTGCGGCGCTTATGAAAAGGCGCCGCAGGCTTTAAATTTCTGATCTTGCGTCTGACACTCCACGCCGAACCCATGGTATCACGCAGACAGTAAAGGGAGCGCGAGGGTCTAGACCCTCGCATCTTAAACTCCCTTCTTCACCACCTCATCCCGCCCGCCATCGCATCACAGGCAGCCTGCAAAATCACCGCCGCCGCCGCACTGTCGATGCGGGTTTTGCGCTTGGCGCGGCTCATGTCCTGTTCGATCAGTCCGCGCTCGGCGCTGGTGGTGGACCAGCGTTCGTCCCACAGCAGAATGGGCAGGCCCAGCACGGCAAGGTTCTTGGCATAGGCTCTGGCCGATTGCGCGCGCGGGCCCGATGTGCCGTCCATGTTCAGCGGCAGGCCGATGACGATGCCCTTGATCCCGCGCTCCTCGATCAGAGCGGCGATGGCCAGTTTGTCCACGCTGAATTTGCCGCGTGTGATGGTTTTGCCGGGCGATGCGATGCGCCATTCCGCGTCGGCAAAGGCCGTGCCGATGGTCTGCGTGCCCAAGTCGAGGCCGATCAGGCCCCCGCCATCGGGCAGCGCATCGCGCATATCCAGCGCGGAAAGGGTAATCAGCTCAGCCATTGACGCCACCAGCCTGCGGTTTGTTCGGTTTGCGCGTCGGGCGCCTTGCGGGCGGCCCTTGCGGGAGGCGCCCCATGCCATGCTTTGACCCGCCGCGCCACATCCGCGCGCAAGGCGCTCCAGAACAGGGGTATGTCATAGACGTGGAAATTGTTGCCCGGCGCGACGAAGGGGCCAAGCTGGGGCGCGGGGCCGATCATCAGAAAGCCGTCCGGCGCGCATCGCGCGGGCACGAGGCCGAGGATCAGGCTGGCCCCGGTCAGCGCGCCATCGGGCACCAGCGTGCCGGGATTAGCCTGTGCGGGGGAGGCGTCGCCGGGGCGGCCGGTGATGGGGTTGACGCAGAGGAACGGGCTGTCGCCCCGCGCCACGCCATCAAGGCCGGGAAAGCGAGCATAGGCCTCGCGCACCATGTCGGTTTCGGCCGGTTCGGCAAAGCTCTGCCATGAGATCACGCAGCCGGCCTGATCGGGGCCTTCGCAGGCCGGCAGGCCCATTTCGGGCAGGTCATGCGTCAGGCTGACCGGCCAGCCCACCGCATAGGCCGCCGCCACCCGCGCGGCCAAAGGCTTGCCCGCCACGCGGTCCTGCATCAGATGCATCAGGTGAAACGCGCCCTGACTGTGTCCGGCGATCACGATGGGCAGGCGGGGATCGACCTGCGCGATAAATTCATCAAACGCGGCCAGCACGTCGCTATAGGCCACGTCCAGCGCCGCCCGCCCCGATGGCCGGTCGGTCAGAAACGCGCCCAGTGTCGCCTGCCTATAGCGCGGTGCCCAGACCTCTGCGGCTGCACTGAAGGGCGTGGCAAGGCCGCGCAGCAGGATTTCGGTCCGTCCCGAAATCAGCGTTTCATCTATCGCTGAATTCCAGTGCAGCCGGTCGAAATGGCTGGTGGGATGGATAAAGAACACCGCCACGGGCAAAGTCGCCTCGTCCACCGGGGCGCCATTGGGACGCCAGCGCGAAGGATCATTGGGCCCGCCCGCCCCGCGCGAATACCACATGGCCGGATCGGCATAGGCATTGGCGGCCTGCGGCGGCGGGGCGGAAAACGGCACCACCGGAACAAAGGTGAATTGCGTCAATTCCTTGGCCCAATAGCGCAAAGCACCCAGCGCACCGATCACAAGCACCACCAGTATTGCAACGCCATAAACAAACTTTCGCGCCAAGGGAGAGTTACACCTGCTCTGTCACTTCGGCCCCATCATGCGCCATCGCGCCGCGCGCCGCCAGCCTTTCCAGCAGGACCTTGAGCATGGCCAGCATCGGATCGGCCAGCGCAAGGCCCAGAATGCCGAACAGCGCCCCCATCATCAACTGCATCGCCAGCACCAGCGCGGGGGCCAGATCGGCGGTTTTCTTGGCCACCATGGGCACGACGATATTGCCGTCGATCCCCTGAACCACGATATAAACGCCGATGCAGTAAAGCCCCATGGACGTACCGCCCGAAAAGCCCACCATCACCATCAGCAGGCCCGAAACCGGCGCGCCAATATTGGGCAAAAATGCCAGCACCCCGGTAATCAGCCCCAGCAGCGTCGCCATGGGCACGCCATAGGCCGAAAGCGCAAGGCCGATGGTTACCCCCTCGATCACCATGCCGACCAGCCGCCCGAAGAGCAGGCGCCGCATCGTATGGCCCATCTGGGTAAACATCTGTTCGAAGAACGGGCGACTTTCGCCCGGCAGCATCCATGCCAGACCGCGCTGATAGGGCTGGGGATCGATGGCGAAATAGACGCCCAGCACGAGGATCAGAAACAGTGTGGCCATGCCGCCAAACAGCCCGCCCAGCACGCTGGGCAATTGCGCCGCGCCCGCGATGGCCTGTTCGGTAAAGGTCTGGATCGTGCTGCGGTTGAGCGTAATCAGCCGGTGGCGCTCAGCCCAGTGCAGGCCCTTTTGCGCCTGCGCCATCAGGATTTCGGGCAGAGCGGCGGCCTGAAGCGCGATTTGCGAACCGGCATAGGTGGCAAACCAGATGGCAAAGCCGGTGGCCGCCGCCAGCACGATGGCCACCCGCCAGATGCGCGGGATCGGCAATATCCGCCCCAGCAATCGCGCACCGCCATCCAGCAGCGCGCCAAACACCATGCCGCCAAACACCACCATCAACGGTTGCGCCAGCACCACCAGCAGCACCATCAACCCGGCAATGCCCAGCCAAATCAGCGCCTTTTTCGCCTCATTGCGCACCATCGGGTCGCGAATGTCGGTCGGGCCGGCGCGGCGCTGGCGAGGTGTGGGGGGCTTGCGGGGTGTTTGGGCCATATTATTTGGGCTTGGCCGCCAGCGGCGGGCGCAGCGACGTGCCCGCGCGGCCCGAACGCAGGCCGGTGAACCAGCTCAGCGGGTTCCAGCCCGCCGTGCCGTTAAACGAATGGGTGATAAATTCGGCGCGCCCGCCCACATCCGACAAAGGCACCGGCCCGCCAAGCCCGCGTTCTTCGAGCGGCACGCGGCTGTCGGCCGAATGGTCGCGATTGTCGCCCATCACAAAGACGTGGCCCTCGGGCACGCGGATTTCGGCCATGTCGTCAAAGGGCTGCTCCATATGATCGAGGATCGTATAGGTTGCGCCATTGGGCAAGGTTTCGCGCCATGCGGGGATCGAGCATACTTCCTGGCCGGAGGGCTTGCGTTCCTTCAGGCCGATGAAGCCGGGGCCTTCGCAGGGGTAGGGGTCTTCATCGCCCCGGATCGCGTCGAGCGGAATTTCGGCGGGCGGCTCGACCGCCTGGGGCACCGGGCGACCATTGAGGATGATCTGGCCGTGGCGCAGCGCGATGCGGTCGCCCGGTCGCGCCACCACACGCTTGATATAATCGTCGCCGGGCCGGTCGCGCGGGACCACGATCACCACATCGCCGTAATCGGGCGTGCCGGGCCATACGCGCCAGTTGCCGCGCGGCAGGACGTGAAAGCTGGGCGAGGCCCAGTTCCAGCCGAAGGGATATTTCGACACCACCAGATGATCGCCCACCCACAATCCCGGCAGCATCGAGGCCGAGGGAATGTAGAAAGGCTTGGCCACGAAAGAGTGAAACGCCAGCACCGCCAGCAACATGCCGCCCAGCCCGCGCACCTCGGCCAGCCAGTCGATGGGCTGCTTGGCGGCGTCATTGGTCTTGGTATCGCTGGAGGCGGACATTGGGGAATCGTCTTTCAAAGAGGCAGGGTTTCGATGATGACCGTGGCGGATGCCCATGGCAAATCATCGGTGAGCGAGAGGTGGAGGCAGGATGTATGGCCCGGCGGGGTGATCGCGGCCAGACGATCGGCCGCCCCGGCGTAGAGCGCAATCGAGGGCGCGCCCAGATCATTGCGCACGACCTCGATGTCGGTAAGGCCAAAGCCGCGCCCGATCCCGGTGCCAAGGGCCTTGGCGCAGGCTTCCTTGGCGGCCCAGCGCTTGGCCAGCGTGGCCGCGCGCATCGCCGGGCGCGAATCGGCCAGAGCGATTTCGGCAGGCGTAAAGCTGCGCGCCAGAAAGCGTGCCTCATGCCGTTCCAGCGCCGCCTCGATGCGGTCGATATTCACCAGATCTGTGCCAAGGCCGAGGATCATCGTGTTTTTACCCCCGCGCGGCGTCCATCAGCTCGCGCATCCGGCGCACCGCGTTTTCAAGGCCCACGAACACCGCCTCGCCGATCAGATAATGGCCGATGTTGAGTTCGGCGATCTGGGGAATGGCGGCGACGGGTTGCACATTGTCATAGGTCAGGCCGTGGCCCGCATGGGGCTCGATGCCGTTGCGCGCGGCAAGGGCGGCCATGTCGGCAAGGCGCTTCAGTTCCACCGCGCGCTGCTCGCCTTCGGCATGGGCATATTCGCCGGTGTGAAATTCCACCACCGGCGCGCCAAGGCGGATCGCGGCGTCAAGCTGGCGCATTTCGGGCGCGATGAAGAGCGAGACGCGGATGCCCGCATCGGTCAAACGCTGAACGATAGGGGCGAGGCGATTGTGTTGCCCCGCCGCGTCGAGCCCGCCTTCGGTCGTGCGCTCCTCGCGCCGCTCGGGCACGATGCAGGCGGCGTGCGGTTTGTGGCGCAGCGCGATTTCCAGCATCTCGTCCGTAGCGGCCATTTCCAGGTTCAGCGGCAGAGAGGTCGAAGCCTGAATGCGCGCCAGATCCTCGTCGCGGATATGGCGGCGATCCTCGCGCAGATGGGCGGTGATGCCATCGCCCCCCACGGCCGCGACGATCTGCGCCGCGCGCACGGGATCAGGATGGGCGCCGCCCCGCGCGTTGCGGATTGTGGCCACATGGTCGATGTTGACGCCAAGGCGCAAACGGGCGGGGAACAGCGCGTTCATTACGGCTTGGCCCGGCTGCCGGGCTTGACCGCAGGCGTGGCGGCCAGAGCGGCGGGCACTTCTTCAGGCGCATAGGTGGGAAAATTGAGCGCGATCAGCGGATAGAAGGGCACGCCCAGATCCACCTTGCCCGCGCTGCGGTCGATCAGGGCCGCCGCCGCGATCACCTTGCCGCCCGCATCCTCGATGGCCTTGATCGCCTCTCGGCTCGACAGGCCCGTGGTCACCACGTCCTCGACCATCAGCACCTTGTCGCCCGGTTCGATGGAAAAGCCGCGGCGCAGCTCGAACGTGCCGGTGGGCCGTTCGACAAACATCGCGTCCACGCCAAGAGCGCGGCCCACTTCATGGCCGATGATCAATCCGCCCATCGCCGGGCTGATGACCTTCTGGATTTCTTTGCGCAGATCGCGCGGCAGTTTCTGGGCAATGCCAATCGCCAGACGGCTTGCCCGTTCCGGGTTCATCAGCACGCGGGCGCATTGCAGATAATGCGCGCTGTGGCGGCCAGAGGAGAGCAGGAAATGCCCTTCGAGCAGGGCATGGCTGGCGCGGAATTCGGCCAGCACCTCTTCTTCGGTCATGCTTTGTCTTGCCTTCGTCCAAAAAACTTGTGCGATTCCCGCAGGAGCGGCGCGCGCCCTGCTTCAAAATTACCCCTAGAGGCGCTTGTGGGCTGGGGCAAGCGCTGGTACACCCTGTTCCTAAGGGACAAAAGTCCCCATGCCTGTGGGACGCCGGACGAGGAGGGGGCTTTTCTTCCGAGCGGCGAAGAAGAAAGAACGTAGGCCATGATTTTGGGAGAAGTATCCGGGGCCTTCGGGCGCCGAACGTTGCGTCTTGCCTTGAATACGTTGCCGGGGCTGGCGCTGATTGCGGCGGGGGCGGTTCATGCTGCCGCCGATCGTCTGGCCGTGGCGCCGGGCGGCTATACCCCGATGAAGCCCACGCCCGGCAAGGGCATGCCGGTTGACGGCGGGCTGACCTTTCAAACCCAATATTCCCCCACCGGGCTTGAGGCCTTGTGGATGCACGATAATATCGTGATGACCGTGCTGATCGCGACCACGGCTTTTGTGCTGGGCCTGCTGATCTGGGTCATGATCCGCTATAATTCGCGCGCCAATCCGGTGCCCAGCAAGACCAGCCACAACACGCTGCTCGAAGTGATCTGGACCGGCATTCCGGTGCTGATCCTGCTGGTGGTCTTCGTGCCCTCGATGAAGCTGCTGGCCCATCAGTTCAAGACCCCGCCCAAGGAAGCGCTGACCATCAAGGCCATCGGCAACCAGTGGTACTGGACCTATGCCTATCCCGACAATGGTGAGTTCGAAGTGACCAGCAACATGCTGAGCCACGAAGAAGCGGTGAAGCGCGGCGAGCCGCCGCAGTTGGCCGCCGACAACCGCATGGTGGTGCCGGTGGGTGAACCGATTCGCCTGCAGACCACGGGCGCGGATGTGATCCACTCCTTTGCGGTACCCTCGCTGTGGTTCAAGCTGGACGCGGTGCCGGGGCGGATCAACGAGAAGGTGCTCTTCGTCAAGGAACCGGGCGTCTATTATGGCCAGTGCAGCGAGCTTTGCGGCGCGCGCCACGGTTATATGCCGATCGTGGTCGAGGCGCTGCCGCGCCCTCAGTATAACGCCTGGGTGCTGACCCATGCGGGGGCCAAGATCGACGGTGCGCCCGAGCCTGCTGCGGCGCCTGCCGCCGCTGCTCCCGCCGCCGAGGCCGCTTCGGGGACTGAGGTGGCTGCCGCTGCCTCGTCCGGCGAATAACTTTTACGCGAGGGTTTGAAGAACAATGGCTACCATCGCAGACGAATTTCACGCCCATTCCGATGGGCATGTGCATGACCACCACGATCATGATCACAAGCCGGGCTTTTTCGCCCGCTGGTTCATGTCGACCAACCACAAGGATATCGGCACGCTCTATCTGATCTTCGCCATCACGGCGGGGATCATCGGCGGCGCGATTTCCGGTATCATGCGCGCTGAACTGGCGCAGCCGGGTATTCAGTATCTGGGGTTCTTTGCCGATCTGCTGGGTACGAAAAACCCCAGCTTTGACCAGCAATTGCACCTGTGGAACGTGCTGATCACGGCCCATGGCCTGATCATGGTGTTCTTCATGGTCATGCCCGCGATCATCGGCGGCTTTGGCAACTGGTTCGTGCCGATCATGATCGGCGCGCCCGACATGGCCTTTCCGCGCATGAACAACATCTCGTTCTGGCTGACGGTGGCGGGTTTCTGCTCGCTGCTCTGCTCGGCCTTTGTGCCGGGCGGCACGGGTCAAGGCGCGGGGATCGGCTGGACGGCCTATGCGCCGCTCTCGACTTCGGGTTCGCAGGGGCCGGCGGTCGATTTCGCGATCTTCTCGCTGCACCTTGCCGGTGCGGGCTCGATCATGGGGGCGATCAATTTCATCACCACCATCTTCAACATGCGCGCGCCTGGCATGACTCTGCACAAGATGCCGCTGTTCGTGTGGTCGGTGCTGGTCACCGCGTTCCTGCTGCTGCTGGCGCTGCCGGTGCTGGCGGCTGCCATCACGATGCTGCTGACCGACCGCAATTTCCACACCACCTTCTTTGATGCGGCGGGCGGCGGCGATCCGGTGCTGTTCCAGCATCTGTTCTGGTTCTTCGGCCATCCCGAAGTCTACATCATGATCCTGCCCGGTTTCGGCATCATCAGCCAGATCGTCAGCACCTTCAGCCGCAAGCCGGTGTTCGGCTATCTGGGCATGGCCTATGCTATGGTGGCGATCGGCGTGGTGGGCTTTGTCGTGTGGGCGCACCACATGTACACCACCGGCCTGTCCGAAGACGTGAAGATGTATTTCACCACCGCCACGATGGTGATCGCTGTGCCCACCGGAATCAAGATCTTCTCGTGGATCGCGACGATGTGGGGCGGTTCGATCCGCTTTGCCTCGCCCATGGTCTGGGCCATCGGCTTCATCTTCCTGTTCACCGTTGGCGGCGTCACGGGTGTCGAACTGGCCAATGGCGGTTTGGACGACAATCTTCAGGACACCTATTACGTGGTGGGTCACTTCCACTATGTGCTCTCGCTGGGCGCGGTGACCTCGCTGTTTGCCGGTTTCTATTACTGGTTCCCCAAGATGAGCGGGCGTTGGCACTCGGAATTGCTGTCCTATCTGCATTTCGCGGTGTTCTTTGTCGGGGTGAACATGATCTTTTTCCCGATGCATTTCCTCGGGATGCAGGGCATGCCGCGCCGTTACCCTGACTTTACGCCCGCCTATGCCTATTGGAACCATATTGCCACGATCGGCTATATGGTGATGGCGGTGTCGATCGGCATCTGGCTGATCAACATCATCTATGCCTTCACCATGGGCAAAAAGGCCGAAGGCAATTACTGGGGCGAGGGCGCCACGACGCTGGAATGGACGCTATCCAGCCCGCCGCCGTTTCACCAGTTCGAAACCGTGCCGGTGATCAAGGACGAAGATCACCATTAAGAATGGTTGAGGCGCCCGAACCCTGTTCGGGCGCCTGCAATCCGGCCGCATCTGTCACTCGAAGGGACAGCCATGTCGCTCGTGCTCCCTTTACATCGCGGCGCAATGGCGCAAGGGGGAATGCCCATGAGCACCCCCGAACAAGCCGCTGCCGCCCGTCAGCCTGCCGACTGGCGCGATTTCTTCGCCCTGACCAAGCCGCGCGTGATGACGCTGGTGATTTTTACCGGCCTTTGCGGACTGCTGGCGGCGCCGGGGCATATCAATCCGGTGATCGGATTTGCCACGATTTTGTGCATCGCGGTGGGCGCCGGCGGGGCCGCCGCGCTTAACCAGTGGTGGGAAGCCGACATTGACGCGGGGATGAAGCGCACCGCCAAGCGGCCCTTGCCCGCCGGGCGGATGGAGCGCGAATCGGCGCGCGATTTCGGCATGGCGCTGGCTGGCCTTTCGGTGCTGACCATGGGGCTGGCGGCGGGATGGCTCTGCGCGCTGATCCTTGCCGGTTCGATTGTCTATTACGCGCTGGTCTATACGGTCTGGCTGAAACCGCGCACACCGCAGAACATCGTGATCGGCGGCGGGGCGGGGGCCTTTCCGCCGATGATCGGCTGGGTCGCGGTCACCGGCCATATCACATGGATGCCGGTGCTGCTGTTCCTCATCATCTTCATGTGGACGCCGCCCCATTTCTGGGCGCTGGCGCTGTTTGTGAAGACCGATTACGCCAAGGTGGGCATTCCGATGATGCCGGTGGTGGCGGGGGAAAAATCCACCCGTCGCCAGATCTTCGCCTATTCGGTGCTGCTGTTGCCGCTTACGCTGCTGCCGCTGTTCCTGCCCAAGGCGGATGGCGGGCCGGGGTGGATTTACGGCGTGTCGGCGGGCGTGCTGTCCACGCTGTTCCTGTTGCTGGCGATCCGGGTTGGTTTTCGCAACCGGCGCGATGACGACGACACCATGAAGCCGGAAAAGCAGCTTTTCGCTTTCTCGGTGCTTTATCTTTTCGCCCTGTTCGCCGCGCTGGTGGCGGATCGCTGGGTGCCGATCATCGGAGGATATCTGTGAGCGAACCGATCGACATGGACGCAAGCAAGATGGAGGAGCGCAAGCGCATCATCGCCGGGCGCAACAAGGCGCTGGGTCTGGTGCTGCTGGGTTTGGTGGTGCTGTTCTTTGCCATCACCATTGCCAAGATGGGGCATTGATCCGTGGCCAGCCTGACCCCGCCCGCGCCGCAAAATCGCAACCGCCGCGTGGCGATGATCGCGGCGGGCGTGGCGCTGGGGATGGCTGGGCTCGGCTATGCCTCGGTGCCGCTCTATCGGATATTCTGTCAGGCGACCGGCTTTGGCGGCACGCCCCAGCGGGCCAGCGAGGCGCAGGCGGCGGGGGTGAAGATCGCGGCCGGGCGTATGATGTCGGTGCGCTTCGACGCCAATGTCGATCCGGGCATGCCATGGCATTTCCGCCCGCGCCAGACCACGCAGACCGTGGCCATCGGCGCGCGCACGCTGGCGATTTTCGAGGCGCATAATACTTCGGACAAGCCGATCACCGGGGCGGCCAGCTTCAACGTCTCGCCCGATGAGGCTGCGCGCTATTTCACCAAGGTGGCCTGTTTCTGCTTTACCCAGCAGGTGCTGCAACCGGGCCAAAGCGTGGTCATGCCGGTCAGCTATTACGTCGATCCCAAGATCCTTGAGGACAAGGACCTCAAAGGTCTGGAGCAGATCACGTTGAGTTACACATTCCACCGCGTGCCCGGCGCATAAGTCCGGCGGGCGGAAGGAGCAGTGAATTCGCGCTTTGGGGCCTGCAAATCATGCTGGACCGGGCGGCGTAGGAAAGATAGGTTCAAACACAACAATGCCCGGGGGACAGAGGCCGCAACAGGCCCGCACCCATGGCAAAAAGGGGATGAATGCGATGGCCTCTGGCAAGACACATGACTACCATATCCTGCCGCCTGATCTGGTGCCTTTGACCACCACGATCGGGGCTTTCACCTTTACCACAGGCATGGTGTTCATGATGCACCCCGACACGTTCGGGGCGCTGGGCCATATCGTGCCCTGGGCGGGGCTGGCGCTGTTGCTGGCGGCCATGTTCACCTGGTTCAACAAGATCGTGAACGAGGCCCATGCGGGCGACCATACACCGGTGGTGCAACTGCATCAGCGCTATGGCATGATCCTGTTCATCGCCTCGGAAGTCATGTTCTTTGTCGGCTGGTTCTGGGCCTTTTTCGATTTCTCGCTCTTTCCCTCGACCATTTCCAAGGTGGTGGGCGGGCAATGGCCGCCCAAGGAATTGGAAGCCGTCCTCGACGCTTTCGACCTGCCGCTGCTCAATACGATGATCCTGCTGCTTTCGGGCACGACCGTCACATGGGCGCATCACAGCCTGATCCACGGCGACCGCAGCGGCCTGAAGAAGGGGCTGTGGCTGACCATCATTCTGGGCATCCTGTTCAGCAGCCTTCAGGCGTTTGAATATGCCCATGCGCCCTTCGCCTTCGGCAAGAACACCTATGGCTCGGCCTTCTACATGGCTACGGGCTTTCACGGCTTCCACGTGATCGTGGGCACGATCTTCCTCGCGGTCTGTCTGGCCCGCACCTATCGCGGCGATTTCACCCCGCGCCAGCATTTCGGCTTCGAGGCCGCCGCTTGGTATTGGCACTTCGTCGACGTGGTGTGGCTGTTCCTGTTCGTGTGCATCTACATCTGGGGCAACTGGGGCTTTGCGGTTGACTGATCAGACGCCGCATTCACCATCCGGGCATTCAACAGCAATCGGGCAGCCGGGGATCGTCTCGGCTGCCCTGTTCGGTTTGTGCCCGCGTTGCGGGGCCAAGGGATTGTTTGCGGGAATCGCCCATTTTGCGCCGCGTTGTGAAAAATGCGGGCTGGATTTTGGTTCGTTCAATGTGGGCGATGGACCTGCGGCTTTCCTGACCTTTGGGGTCGGTGCGCTGGCGGCGGGGGTGGCGGCGTGGCTGGCGCTGGATGTCGATCCGCCGGTGTGGGTCTATGTCGCGGTGTTGGTGCCATTGGTGGTTTTGCCCACGCTCTATGGGCTGCGCGTGTCCAAGGCGGCTTTGCTGACGGCGGAGTATCAGCGGCGGGCGAGTGAAGCAGGCGCAAAGGATGTCGATTCGCAATGACCTGGCGCAGATTGCCTGTGATCCCCACGCTGCTGGTGCTGGCGGCGGCGGGTTATATGGTCCACCTTGGCCTGTGGCAGCTGGACCGTCTGGCGCAGAAAGAGGCCAAGATTGCCCGCTTCACCGCCGCGCAGGGAGACCGCAGCCCGGTCTCCATCGGCGAGGTGTGGCGGTATAAGAGTTCGGATGCGCGCGATTTCCATCGGACTGAGTTCTGGTGCCAGCAGGTGTTGCAGATCTCGGCGCAGTCCGGGCGCAATGCGGCAGGGCAGGCGGGCTGGGCGCATATCGCGCGATGCCTGACCGCGCCGGTCGATACGCAGGGTTTCCGTCCCACCGAGGCGCCCAAGGGCGTGCTGTCCGATGTCGTGCTGGGGTGGAGCAATAAGCCCGCGCCTGTGGCGTGGAGCGGCGGGCGGGTGCGGGGGCTGGTCGTGCCGGGCGGGGAATTTGCGCATCATGTCGTGGCCGATCCGGCGCTGGCGGGGCTGGCGGAGAATGCGAAGCCCGATCCGCGTGATTTGCCCAATAACCATCTGTCCTATGCGGTGCAGTGGTTCCTTTTCGCGCTGACCGCGCTGGTGATTTATGCGGTGGCGGTGAGGAAGAGGGTGTTGGGGCGGCAAGAAGAAGGGGAATGATGCGAGGGACTCGTCCCTCGCGCTCCCGTTATTGTATGCGTTGCGTTATGGGTTCGGCCGCTGGGTGTCGGACGCGCCGTTTGAATTTTAAAGCCCGCGGTGCCAATTGGCACGAGGCCGCCGCGCCGCAGGCTTTACAACCCACACGGCAAACACCCCCGCCGCAAACCACGCGCCCCCCCATAATGGGATTGCAAAGGGTCGAGACCCTTTGCCCGCCGGAGGCATAAAACCCTTGAATCCCCCACCCAAAGCCAAACCCCTTGCCCCTGCGCGCCTCTGGCGCTAACGCGCGGCCCAAACGGACAGGGAATCCCATGGAATATATCTCCACGCGCGGCAACGCACCGGTTCTTGATTTTGAAGGCGCGACTCTGGCGGGTCTGGCCAGCGATGGCGGGCTTTATGTCCCGCGCGAGTGGCCGCGTTTTTCCAAGGCCGAGATCGCCGCGCTGGCGGGCCTGCCCTATGCGGAGCTGGCGGCCAAGGTGATGGCGCCTTTCGTGGGCGACAGCCTGAGCTATGACCGCCTGCTGGAGCTGACCACGGCGGCCTATGGCCGGTTTTCGCATGCCGCCGTCACGCCTTTGAAGCAGCTCGATGAGCAGCAGTGGCTGCTGGAACTGTTCCACGGCCCGACGCTGGCGTTCAAGGATGTGGCGCTGCAACTGCTGGGCCTGCTGTTCGAAGAATTTTTGGGCCGCAGCCCCCAGAACCTGACCATCGTGGGCGCCACCAGCGGCGACACCGGCAGCGCGGCGATTGACGCCGTGGCGGGCCGCGCCAAGGTCGATATCTTCATGCTGCACCCCAAGGGCCGCGTGAGCGACGTGCAGCGCCGCCAGATGACGACCGTCTTGGCCCCCAACGTCTATAACATCGCCATCGAGGGCAGCTTCGACGATGCGCAGGCGATGGTGAAACGCATTTTCAACGACAAGGCCGTGACCGACCGCTTCAACATCGGCGCGGTCAACTCGATCAACTGGGCGCGTCTGATGGCACAGGTGGTCTATTATTTCGCCGCCGCGCTGCAACTTGGCGCGCCGGAGCGCGAAGTGGCCTTCTCGGTCCCCACCGGCAATTTCGGCGATGTGTTCGCCGGCTATGTCGCCGCGCAGATGGGCCTGCCGATTGCCAAGCTGATTGTCGCCACCAATGTGAACGACATTTTGCACCGCGCGCTGTCGACCGGCGATTATTCGGCCGGGACCGTTACGCCCACCGCTGCGCCCAGCATGGACATTCAGGTGTCGTCGAATTTCGAACGTCTGCTGTTTGATGTGGGCGGACGCGATGGCTTGGCACTGGCCGAGCAGATGGCCGGGTTTGAGGCCACCAAGGCGATGACCCTGACCAATGCGCAGCGCGAAGGCGCGGCGGCTTTGTTCGTATCGGCCCGCGCCGATGCCGACGAAATGGCGCAGGCGATCCGCTGGGGCTGGGAAGCGGCGGGCGAATTGCTCGATCCGCACACCGCCATCGGCATTCACGCCGCGCGCAACGCGGGCATCGACAAGGCCACCCCGGTGGTCACGCTGGCCACCGCGCATCCGGCCAAGTTCCCCGAAGCGGTGGAACGCAGCACCGGCCACCGCCCCGGCCTGCCCGAGCGCGTGGGCGATCTGTTTGAGCGCGAGGAGCGCTATGCCGAACTGCCGGGCGATTATGACGCGGTTTGCGCCTATGTCGCCGAACGGGCGACCGCGAAGGCATAATGGCAGAGCTGATCCATCAGCCCGTCCTGCTGACCGGCGAGGGCTGGGCCGATTACGGGCTGGTCGATTCGGGCGCAGGACGCAAGCTGGAGCGCTATGGCGACTACCGCTTCATCCGCCCCGAACCGCAGGCGCTGTGGCAGCCGCGCATGGCCGATTGGGATGCCCATGGCGAATTCGTGCCGGGTGCGGATGAGGATGGCGGCGGGCGCTGGAATTACACCAAGCCGGTGCCGCGCGATGGCTGGTCTCTGGGCTGGGCCAATGGCGAGGAGCGCGTGAAATTCACCGCGCAATGCACGCCGTTCCGCCATCTGGGCTTCTTTCCCGATATGGCGCCTGTCTGGGGCTGGATGGGGCAGCAATTGGGCGAGCGCAGCGATGCCAGCACGCTCAACCTGTTCGGCTATACCGGGGTCGGCACACTGGCACTGAGCCAGTACGGGCCCGTCACCCATGTGGACGCCAGCAAGAAATCGGTGGCGCAGGCGCGGGTCAACGCCGCCCTGTCGGGCATGGAAAACCGCCCGGTGCGCTGGATTGTCGATGATGCGGCCAAGTTCACCGCGCGCGAAGTCCGCCGCGGCAAGCGCTATGACGGCATCATCATGGACCCGCCCAAATTCGGGCGCGGGCCGGATGGTGAGGTCTGGCGGCTGGAAGAACACCTGCCCGGGCTGATCCACGATGCGCGCCAATTGCTGGACAGCGATAGCCGTTATCTCTTTCTCACCGTCTATGCGGTACGCATGTCCTCGCTGGCCATCGCCGGATTGCTTGAGGAAGCCTTTGCCGACCTGCCCGGCTATGTCGAACATGGCGATCTGGCGGTGCGCGAGGATGGAGCGGGGCGGATGTTGCCCACGGCGATTTTTGCGCGGTGGCGCAGGGATTGAGTGTAAGGGGGTAGGTTTGCCTCCGGCGAGCAAAGGGACTTGTCTCTTTGCAATCCCGATACTGTCTTTGCCCCGCTCGACATCAACTAAAGCTGATGGATGCAGGCTTTAATAAGCCATACCACATCAGCCTACGAGCGGGCGAAACGCCACCCCATTAACGGGTTTGCAAAGGGCCCCCGCCCTTTGCCCGCCGGAGGCCCTGTTTCAAAACTTTCTGGACTCCCCCCGCGCAACCTGCCATCCGCCCGCGCGCAAATACCCCCAATCATCGTGAAAGCATCCAACGTGGCGGACAGCCTGATTCTTGAAGTGGCCGATTTCGAAGTGGACGTTCTGACGGGCGTTTATTCGGAGGAAACGGGCCAGAAGCAGCCCTTGCGCATTAGCGTGAGCGTACGGTTGAAGCCCTATGACCGCTATTTGCCCGACACGCCGCTGGGGGCGAGCAAGAATTACATGGATCTGAAATTCGCGGCCAGCGATGCGCTGCCCGAGGGCGTGCATTTCACGCTGATCGAGGCGGTGGCCGATCATATTGTCGAAACCCTGTTCCTGCAGGACGAGCGGGTTGAGGCGGTTACGGTTAAGATCGTCAAGCTGGCCATCAGCGAGGCGGGGGAAAAGATCGGCATGACCTTGACGCGCGAGCGGCGGTAAGTGTCTGGTACTCCTGAAAATATTCTGAGCATAGAGGATCTGCCGGCCGCCCCTCTGGCCGCGGCCGTGGCGTTTCATGCGCAATGGCTGGCTCAGGCCGAGGCGATGCTGGCCGATGGCGATCTTGTGCTGGTGATGCCTCTGGCGGGTCATGAGCATCGTGGGTGGCGTCTGGCGGCGGTGCAGGGGCTGGCGCGGGCTTATGCCCCGGCGCGGGCCAATCTGGTGGAATGCGACGAGCCGGCCGGGATTGCGGCGGCCTGCGCATTTTTGGCCGCCTCGCCGGGGATTACCGGGCAAATTCTGAGACTGGATAGCCAAGCGCCCGGAGCGGTGATAGATTAACCCCATGAACCAGCCGCAGCGCCAACCTTTGGTCGATCAGTTTCAACGCCGGATTTCCTATCTGCGTCTTTCGGTGATTGATCGGTGCGATCTGCGCTGCACCTATTGCATGCCCGAGCGGCAGACTTTCCTGCCCAAATCCGAAGTGCTCAGCCTTGAGGAACTGCACAAGCTGGCGCTGGGCTTCATCGGGCGCGGGGTGCGCAAGATCCGCCTGACGGGCGGCGAGCCGCTGGTGCGGCGCGACATGATCGAACTGGTGCGGGCGCTGGGGCGCAAGATCGGGGATGGTCTGGACGAGCTTACCATCACCACCAATGGCACGCGGCTTGCCGAATTTGCCGAGGATCTGCGCGAGGCGGGGATCCGCCGCGTCAATGTCAGCCTCGACACGCTGGATCGCGAGAAATTCGCGAAAATCGCCCGGCGCGATCAGTTGCCGCAGGTGCTGGAGGGCATTGCCGCTGCGCGCGCGGCGGGACTGGCGGTCAAGATCAACACGGTTGCTCTTAAGGGCGAGAACGAGGACGAGATCGGCGATCTGGTGGCATGGGCGCATGGCGCGGGCCATGAGATCACGCTGATCGAGGTCATGCCGCTGGGCGAGGTGGAGGGAGATCGTTACGATCACTATCTGCCGCTGACGCAGGTGCGCAGCGCGCTGGAGCAGCGCTTCACCCTGTCGGAGGATGCCCATCGCAGCGGTGGTCCGGCGCGCTACTGGCATGTGGAGGAAACCGGCGGTCGGCTGGGGCTGATCACGCCGTTGACCAGCAATTTCTGCGACGGTTGCAACCGGGTGCGTGTGACGGCCACCGGGCAGCTGTTTGCCTGCCTTGGCGGGCGCGAGCAGGTGGACCTGCGTGCCGCGCTGCGCAGCGAGGAGCCGGAGAGCGCGCTGGAAGCCGCGTTGAACGAGGCGATGCGGATCAAGCCCGCGCGTCACCATTTCGAAATCAACCGCCCCGGCGCGGAGCCTGCCTTGCCGCGTCATATGTCTATGACAGGGGGGTGATCATGGCGCGGCTGGTGTTTCTGGGGCGTCTGGCGGATCTCGCCGGAGGGGCAGAGCGCGAGGTGGCGCCGGGGCCTCTGGCGGCGATTCTCTCGGGGCTGGAGCATGATCTCGTGCAGGCTTTGACCGGCGCGCGCATCAGGGTGGCGCTCAATGGAGCGTTGGTGGCACGGGATGGGCTGGTGTTGAAACCCGGCGATGAGCTGGCCTTTCTGCCCCCGGTGAGCGGTGGATGATCGAGGTTCGGCTGATCGAAATGGCGTTTGATGCGGCAGGCGCGATGCGCGACTTTGCCGCCGCCCACCCGCAATCGGGCGGGGTGGTCAGCTTTCTGGGGCAGGTCAGAGTCGATAGCGCTCAGCAAGGCGCGGATGTTGAGGCGCTTGAACTTCAGCATTACGCACCGTTGACCCTGCCGGGGATGCAGGCCTTGGCGCAGGATGTGCTGGGGCGCTGGGCGCTCGATGGCTTGCTGATCTGGCACCGGGTGGGCGAAATGGCGCCGGGCGATCCGATCGTGCTGGTGGTGGCGGCCTCGCGGCATCGGCGCGACGCCTTTGCCGCCGCCGATTTCGCGATGGACCATCTGAAAAGCGAGAGTTGGTTCTGGAAGCGCGAAAAGCGCGGCGGTCAATGGGCCTGGGTCGAACCGCGCGAACAGGATTATGCCGATCTGGCCCGTTGGGGCCAGACGCAGGCTTAAACCCGGGGGGGGCTTAACGCGGCAATTTCCGCCGAGCGGCGGAAAGGACGCGATCCTGCGCGGCGGCAAGGGCAAGGATTTCGGTCCGGGCGGCCTCGATCATCCGCACAGCGGCGCGCGGCGCATCGGGATTCTCCGGCGCATGGGCCAGACGATCCTGCGCATAGAGTTCCTCGATATCGCCCTCGACAAGGCCCAGTGCGCCGCGCTGACGCTCAAGGTCGCTCAGCGCCAGATTGGCCTGCTGCCATGTCTCGTCGCCCGGCGCAGCGCGGGTGGCGGCGTTGAGCGCCTTGTCGACGGCGGGGCGGGCGGCGGCAAACGCCTTGTCGGCATCGCGCGCGGCGCGGCGCAGCGAATCAAGCTTTGCATTGAGATCGGCCGTGGCTCCGTCCTGCGCGGCGGTCTTGCCAGTGGCGGTCACGGGCGCGGCAACCGGCTTTTCCTCGGCCCGGCGCGCCAGCGAGGGATAGGAGGCGGTGCTGCATCCCCCCAGCAGGGCGGGAATCAGCAGAGCCAGCGGAGCGAATCGGGGCGCGCGTGCGAATCGGTGGCGCTGCGCACTTGTCGATGAGGCGGATTTTGCGATAAAGCCAAGCATGGATGCGCCATAGCACGCCTGTGTCCATGCGCCAGAGGGCAGAAATTGGCCAGAGTTTCCGGGAGGAAATGGCCCTTTGTGTGAAGCGGTGCATTGACAGGCGGGGGCGGTTGCACTAACGGCGCAGCTTCTTTCCGAACCCTGCCGTGTGTGGCGGGGGTCGGCGCGTCGCTCGCGGCTCCTCGAATAACCGCCTTGCTCGGCCTTTGGCTTGGCGGCAGGTTTCGGGAAACGCGGCCGGGGCGGCCACGTAATTTTTTGAATGGATTTGCATCATGTTCGCTATCGTGCGCACGGGCGGTAAGCAGTATCGGGTCGCCGCCGGAGACAAGATCGCGGTCGAAAAGCTGGCTGGTGAAGCCGGCGAGACGATCACGCTGGGTGAAGTTCTGCTGGCCGGCGAAGAAGGCGTTGTCGCCGACGCTTCGAAGGTGGTGGTCTCGGCCGAGATCATCGCTCAGGCTAAGTCGGAAAAGGTGATCGTTTTCAAGAAGCGCCGCCGTCACAACTATCGTCGTAAGAACGGCCATCGCCAGCTGCTCACGCTGCTGCGCATCGTGTCGGTCGCGGCCGCCTAAGCTCAGGAGTTTTCGACAATGGCACATAAGAAAGCAGGCGGTTCGTCGCGTAACGGTCGCGACTCGCAGTCCAAGCGCCTTGGCGTGAAGAAGTTCGGCAGCCAGCTGGTGATCGGTGGCAACATCATCATCCGCCAGCGCGGCACGCGGGTCTATCCGGGCGCCAATGTCGGCATCGGCAAGGATCACACGCTGTTTGCTCTGACCGAAGGTCGCGTGCGTTTCCACGACGGCAAGCTTGGTCGCAAATACGTGTCGGTTGACGCGTTGGCCGAAGCCGCCGAGTAAGCGGATGGTCTATCTGGGCCATCCTGATGGGATGGCCCCGCCAAGGTTCTGACACCTTGGCTGAACGAGGGAGAGGGGCCCGGCCCATCTCCCTCTTTTCGTATCTCTCCTTCACCCGCCGATCGGTGGGACGCAGCCAAAGAGTTCGGAGGCAAACGTGGGTTTGCGTTCGATCAAGGCAAATTTGCGTCCAATGCGGTTCAGCATGCGCTGGGCTGAAGCCGGTCGTCACCGCAATGTCACTGCGCGCCTATAGGAATCCTGCGCGGGACTGAGGATCAAAGCGTCCCGAACGGGACCGGGGATTTGGAGTGATACACATGTTCTTCCGCAGCGAACGGCTGTTTCTGCGGCCCGCGTGGCCAGAAGACTGGAACGCGATCCACGCCGCGATCGACGATGAGGGTATCGTGCGCAATCTGGCGCGCGCGCCTTGGCCTTATACCGAAAATGATGCGCGCTGGTTCGCCGGCCAGCCTCAGGACGAGCGTCTGCCGCATTTCCTGATCACGCGCCCGGGCGCCGAAGGCAGCGCGCTGATCGGCTCGATCGGATTGAGCGAGATCGAGGGCGAGGCCAACATCGGCTATTGGATCGCGCGCGCGCATTGGGGGCAGGGTTATGCCACTGAGGCCGGGCGGGCGATGCTCGGGCTGGCGCGCGGGCTGGGGCATAAGCGGCTGGTCGGGCGGCATTTTCTGGATAATCCGGCTTCGGGGCTGGTGCTGCGGCGGCTGGGTTTTCGGCCGGTGGACGAGCGCGGCGCGATTTTCAGCGCGGGGCGGGGGCAGGCTTGCCCCTCGGCCCGGTTCGAGATCGAGCTTTGCGCCGAACATGGCGATCAGGATGATTCGCCCGATGGCGGTATGGAGGGGAGACGTGCGGCCTGACAGGCGCATCGGCGTGCCATGTTCATATGTCTGACATTACGCAAACACGCTGATGTGTGAATGAAAATTACAGCTTTAGTGGGTCGAAGCTTTCGCTTCTTGCTTGACTACGCCTAAACCTTTATGGGTCGGGGATGTGGTTTTGCGAGCCTGCGGGTTTGTACTGTTTGGACATAAGACATGGGCCCCAAGAAGCGTCTCTCCCCCGAAGCAAGCCGCAATGCCGCGATGGAGGCGGCGCGCGATCTGCTGGTTGAGCAGGGGCCGCAGGGCGTGACGCTGAAAGCCGTGGCGGCGCGGGTGGGGCGTACCCATGCGAATCTTCTGCATCACTTTGGTTCGGCGGCTGAACTGCAAAAGGCACTGGCCGAGCATATGGCGGTGTCGATCTGCGCGTCGGTCGCGCGCGCCGTTCTGGCCCAGCGCGACGGCAGCGGCAGCGCCCGCGATGTGGTCGATCTGGCCTTTGACGCTTTTGGCAAGCAGGGCGGCGGGCAACTTGTCAGCTGGATGCGGCTGATCGGCAATGTCGATGCGCTCGACACGATTGTGCGCTCGATCCACGCCATCGTGGACGAGGTGCATGATGCGGGCGAGGTGTGCATGCGCCATGTGACGCAGACGCTGGTTCTGCTGGCGCTGGGCGATTCGATGATTGGCGCGTCATTGGCCGATTCGCTGGAAATTTCGCGCGATTCCAGCCGCGAAATGGCCGCCCGCCTGATCGAAACCGAGGCGGTGCGGCTGGGCCTTGTCCCGGCGGAGCGGGCGCTTACGCCTCTGGGGTAATGTCTTCCGGCGTGAACCAGGCGGGCGGGTTGGCGATGTCATCGACCCGCCAATGTTCAACCGACAGGCCCAGCGCGGGATAATCCGCTCTCTGGCGATCCGGGCGAGATTGCGCGGTGGGCACCACCACCACGCGGCGGTTGACCTTTTGCCGCCAGTTCATGCGTGCAGTGTTTTCCTGCCCGACATAGCAGCCCTTGGTGAAGGACACGCCGTTCAGCTCAACCGCATTGCATTCCAACCAGAGCAGATCGGCAATCTCGGCCCCTTCGGCCACGCCCAAAGACAAACGATGGGCAAAATATTCAGCGTCAACCGGCGCATCATCATCTGCTGCCAGCCAGCGATAGCCCAACTCCTCCAGCCGCGGATCGGGCACAGCGCCGTCATGGGGCGCAAGGCTCCAATGCGCGGCCAGCGCTTCATCTCGGCCAATCGCAATCGCGCGGCGCAGGCGGTACATCGACAGGCGCTTCACCACCCCATCGGCCTGATCCGCCGCCACATCCAGCAGCAGGTCCGCCCCATCGGCCCATACGATGAAATCTGCGATCACCTTGCCCTGCGGCGTCAGCAGCGCGGCATAGGTCGGCAGCGCGCCCAGCACGACATCCTGTGTCACCAGCCCTTGCAGAAATTTGCGGACATCCTCGTCCGGCGCGGTGGGGGACAGGCGGATGAGGGCGCGGGAGGCGAGATAGGTCATTCGGAATAGGTGGGGATGGATGCGGGAAAAGGGAAGGGGGAATTTGCCTCCGGCGGGCAAAGGGCGGGGGCCCTTTGCAATCCCGTTATGGGGTGGCGCCAGAGTTCGTGGCGGAGTTGGCTGGGATGGTTTGAAGGCCTGCGGCGCGGCAAGCTCGTGCTTAAGGCGCCGCAGGCTTTCAAATTCCGAGGCTGCGTCCGACACCTGCGGCTGAACCCAGCGCGTAACGAAGGCGGTAATGGGAGCGCGAGGGACGAGTCCCTCGCATCTATACCTTCATCTTCCCTCCAACCTGTGGCAAAGCGCAAAGCATGACCCAAGCGATAGATCTTGTCCTCACCGGTGGCACTGTCCACACTCCTTCTGGCCCCGCACAGGTTGATGTTGCCGTCCGCGATGGCAAAATCGTTGGCATAGGCAGTTTCCCCGATGCGGCGCGACGGATTGATTGCACGGGGCTGGATGTCCTGCCCGGCGTGATCGATTCGCAGGTCCATTTCCGCGAGCCGGGGCTGGAGTATAAGGAAGATCTGGAGAGCGGCAGCCGCTGTGCGGTGATGGGCGGGATCACCGCCGTGTTTGAAATGCCCAACACCAATCCGAACACGGATTCGGTGATGCGCGTGCATGACAAGCTGGAGCGTGCGCACCATCGCATGTGGTGCGACCATGCGTTTTATGTGGGCGCGACAGCGGCCAATGCGCCCGATCTGGCTGAATTGGAGCGCATTCCAGGCACCGCCGGCGTCAAGATCTTCATGGGCGCTTCCACCGGCAGCCTGCTGGTCGCGCATGACGAGGAACTGGCCCGCGTGCTGGCCCATGGCACGCGCCGCGTGGCCATTCACGCCGAGGACGAGGACCGTATGAATGCGCGCAAGGATCTGCGCGTTGAGGGCGATCCATCGAGCCACCCCGTTTGGCGCGACGATGAAAGCGCGCTGCTGGCGACCAAGCGTATCCTCAAGCTGGCCCGCGCGGCGCGGCGGCCGATCCACATCCTGCATGTGACCACGCCCGCCGAGCTGGAACTCATCAGCCAGCACCGCGACATCGCCTCCTGCGAGGTCACGCCTCAGCACCTGACGCTGCGCGGCGAGGAAGCCTATCCGCGCCTTGGCACCTATGCCCAGATGAACCCGCCGATCCGCAGCGGCGAACATGTCGATGGCCTGTGGCATTGGCTGCAGCAGGGTGTGCCCGACGTGATCGGTTCCGACCATGCGCCCCACACGATCGAGGAAAAGGCCAAGCCCTATCCCGCGTCGCCCAGCGGCATGCCCGGCGTGCAGACGCTGCTGCCGCTGATGCTCGACCATGTGCTGAACGGGCGGATGACACTGGCTCGCCTGATCGACATGACAAGCGCGGGCGTTCAGCGCATCTTTGGCCTGCAAGCCAAGGGCCGCATCGCGGTGGGCTATGACGCCGACTTTACCGTGGTGGACCTGAAGGGCCAGTTCACCGTGACCGAGGACTGGCTGCAAAGCCGCTGCGGCTGGTCACCCTATACCGGCATGGAGCTGAAAGGGCGCGTCCTTGGCACCATCATCCGCGGGCATCAGGTGATGTGGGAGGCCCAGTTGGCCGACAGCGCGGTGGGCGAGCCGTTGAAGTTTGCAGGGGCGCTGTAAGGGGGGGGGGCGGGGGTTTGAATGCCTCCGGCGGGCAAAGGGCGGGGGCCCTTTGCAATCCCGTTACTGTCGATGTTGTGTGTCGGGTTCGGCCTTGGGGGGCGGACGCGTTGTTTGAATTTTAAAGCCTGCGGCGCTGATCAGCGCTAGCTTGCCGCGCCGCAGGCTTTAAAAACATTGTGATAAACGCAGCGCATCCTCTTTGGCGCCACCCCATCATGGGATTGCAAAGGGTCGAGACCCTTTGCCCGCCGGAGGCAAACCTTCCTAGCCCAACCTCAAACCACCTCATCCGAATGCAAAGCACACTCATGCCCGCCATCGGTTTCGACCTGAATCGTGGCATGACCGATGCCGAAATCATGCTCCAGATCGTGGGCCAAAGCGTGCAGGAACGCATCCCCCGGATGGCCGGCGGGCATGGTGATATGGGCAGTCATGGCGGTGTCGGTGGTGCTGATCGGCCACACGTGGAGGTCGTGGAGCGCGGCGATGCCGGGGCGTGCCAGCAGGAAGGCGCGCAGTTTTTCCTCATTCACCGAGGCGGGCACGGCCAGCAGGCCCATCTGCACCGACTCTTTCAGCATCGACCAACTGCCCAGCGCGATCATCAGCGTGATGGCGAGGCTGGTGACGGGGTCGATCCAGTTCCATGCGGTGAAGTGGATGGCCAGACCCGCCAGCACCACGCCCGCCGACACTGCCGCATCTGCCATCAGGTGCTGAAACGCCGCGCGCAGGTTGAGGTCATCCTTGCTGCCCCGCGCAAAGAGCAGCGCCGAGAGGCCGTTGACCGCGATGCCTGCCGCCGCCACCGCCATCATCAGCCCCGCCGCCGCCGGTTCGGGCGAGGCGAATTTCTGCAAAGTCTCGATCAGGATCGCCCCAAGCGCCACCCAGAGCAGCGCTGCATTGGCCAGAGCGGCCAGAATCGAGGCGCTTTTCATGCCATACGTGAAGCGGCGCGATGGTGCCCGCGCGGCAAGGCGGCTTGCACCCCATGCCAGCAGAAGCGAGAGTACATCGGACAGATTATGCCCAGCATCGGCCAGCAGCGCGGTGGAATGTCCGATAAAGCCCGCGGCGGTTTCTATCACAACAAACAGGATGTTGAGCGAGGTGGCCACGGCAAAGGCGGTGCCATGGGTGGCGCCCGATCCGTGGTGGTGGCCCCCGCCGTGATGATGCCCATGGTGATCTTTGCCGCCATGCGATTCGCCATGATCGTGGTGATGATGGTGATGATGGCCGATGCCCATGGTTTTTCCCGATCTGCTGCGTTGCACAAATGTCGCACTGCGGCCCAATTCGCAACAGCGGAATTTGGAGCAGACATTTAAATTCCATATGAATTTCGTCAAGACCGTAACAAAGTTACATCAATGTCAATTGCGTGGGAAACAATCTTGCCTTTTGCGGCATCAGCCTGTCGCACGCCCCGTTTTGTGTCAAAATTGCGTCACAAACCGCTGTTTAGAAGCCTCTCAAACATCGTTAGGTGTTTTGCATCCGAATGATTTTCGTCGCTCGGACGGGGGCATTTCGGCGGTTTTGACACAAAATTGTCATGCAGGGGCATTCAGCATGCGCATTATCAAAAATTCGGCTTTGGCCGTCAGTTCTTTCGCGATTGCAGCAGCGGTTGCATCGCCCGCTTTCGCTCAGTCGACCGGTTCGGTCGATTTTGAAAACACCATCGTGGTGACCGGCACCAAGGCCAAGGCGATCAACGGCGTGGATATTCCCGCCACGCCCAAGGCCAAGCAGGTGCTGGACCAGAGCTTCATCTCCAAGAGCTCGCCCGGCCAGACGATCAACGACGTCATCAACATGGTGCCGGGCGTGTCCTTCTTCAACGCCGACCCGTTCGGTTCGTCGGGCGGCGCGATGTTCATCCGCGGCTTTGACAGCACCCGCATCTCGCAAACCTTTGACGGCATGCCGCTGAACGACACCGGCAACTATGCCCTTTATTCCAACCAGCAGCTTGACGCCGAACTAATCGAACAGGTCAACGTCAACCTGGGTTCGACCGACGTGGACAGCCCGACGGCGGCCGCTTCGGGGTCGACCGTGAACTATCGTTCGCGCGATCCGCTGGACAAGGCGCAGGTAATGGCGGTCGGTTCGGCCGGTGATCTCAGCTTCAAGCGCGGCTTCATCTCGGTGGACACCGGCACCATCAACAATTCGGGTCTGAAGGCCTGGTTTGCCGCCTCGGTGGCCTCGAACCGCTTCCTGCCCAACACCGGCGGCCAGGTGGCCAAGCAGCAGCTCAACTTCAAGGTGAAGCAGCCGCTGGGCGACAACGGCGACTTCATCTCGCTGGCGGGTCACTTCAACCTGAACCGTAACAATTTCGCGCCGTCGATGTCGCTCTACACCCAAAATTCGGCGAGCCGTCCGATCAACTCCTCGAGCGGTGGCCGCGTGCCCTACAGCTGGGACGAAGCGCAATACACGATCAATTGCGCCGACACGACCAGCTCGACCGCCAGCACCACCGGTTATGGCGCGTTTGAATGCCGCTACAACCCCTCGCGGACGGCCAACCTGCGCATGAACTCGCGCTTCACGCTGGCCGATAACCTGATCCTGACGATCGACCCCAGCTTCCAGTACACCAAGGCCAATGGCGGCGGCACCAGCAAGCTGAACGAAGGCACTGGCCCGAACGGCTGGGTTGGCAATATCGGCGGCAGCTATTACGCAGGGACCGACGTGAACGCCAATGGTGTCGTTGATCCAGCCCTTCTGATCGGCACTGCCAATGAAACCGAAACCAACCGTATCGGCCTGCTGACCTCGCTGCGTTGGAAAATCAACCCGACCAATACGCTGCGTGTCGGTTATTCCTATGACCGCGGCCGCCACAAGCAGACCGGCGAGCTGACCTTCCTCAACTCGCAGACCGGCTATTACGCGACCTATTTCCCGATCGATCTGGCCATCAAGGACAAGTACGGCAACGCGATCCAGAAGCGCAACCGCATGTCCTATGCAATCCTGCATCAGGTTTCGGCGGAATATAACGGCAAGTTCTTCGACGGTAAGCTCGATGTTCTGGTCGGTGTGCGCGCGCCCTTCTTCAAGCGCAACCTGACCAACTTCTGCTTCACCTTCGATGGCGGCGGCAGCAACTTCTACTGCCCCAGCCCGCAGGATCAGGCCGCTTACGCCGCTGCAAATCCCTACAGCTTCAACAGCACCACGAATAAGCCGTCCGGCTATGCCGTGCCGCAGCAGCGCATTTATAACTATAATCGCGTGTTGCCCAATGTCGGTTTCACGCTGGCTCTGGGCCAGGGCGCTTCGCTCTATGCCAACTACTCGCAGGGTCTGCAGGTGCCCAGCACCGACACGCTCTATGGCGCGTTCTATTATCCGGCCAGCACCAGCTTCGGCAGCCCGGGGATGGAAACCTCGGACAACTTTGACGTGGGTCTGCGCGCCCGCGCCGGTCGTCTGAGCGCCTCGGTCGGCGGTTGGTACACCATGTTCAATAACAAGATTTCGCAGGTCTATAATCAGGAAACCCAGACCTCGATCTTCACCAATCTGGGCAAGGTGGAAAAGTATGGCTTTGACGCCACGCTGAACTGGAAGGTTGACGATCACTTCTCGATCTATGCCTTCGGCTCGTACAACAAGTCGCGCATTCTGGCCGACATCGTCGCCGGTCAGGGCGCAACGGGCACGGTGCTCAATGGCAATACCGTCCTGCGCAGCGATGGCACGAATACCTACTACCTGACCGCCGGCAAGCGCGAATCGGGCGTTCCGATCTACACCGCCGGTGCGCGTCTGGATGCCTCGTTCGATCCGTTCGATCTGACCGTGTCGGTCAAGAACAACGGCAAGCGCTATATCAATGCTGAAAATCTGCCGGTTTACAGCTCGCTGAACCCGTCCACTGCGGTTCAGGTGAACTCGGCCACGTTGCCGTCCTACACCACGGTCGATCTGTCGGCCCGTATGAAGCTGGCGATCGCTGGTCTCAAGTCGGACAAGAGCTTTATCCAGATCAACGTGACCAACCTGTTCAACCAGTATTACTATGGCGGTTTCACCGGTACCTCGACGCCGATTGCCGTCAACACGGTTCCGACCGTCTATCTGGCGACCCCGCGCACCGTCGTGGCAACGCTCAGCGTGGCGTTCTAAGCCTTAACCGGCCAAGGCAAATGGAAAGGGCGCTCCTGCGTGGGGGCGCCCTTTTTGTTGGGGGTTAAAGGTGCCTCCGGCGGGCAAAGGGCGGGGGCCCTTTGCAATCCCATTATGGGGTGGCGTATTGTTTGCCAGGGAGCGCTTTGTGCCATGGTTTGACAGCCTGCGGCGCGGTGAGCCTGTGCGAAAAGCGCCGCAGGCTTTACAAATCAAACGATGCGTCCAACACCCAAGGCCGAACCCGACACGCACCAAAGACAGTATCGGGATTGCAAAGGGCCCCCGCCCTTTGCCCGCCGGAGGCACCTAAACCCCTCCCAAACCTTACTGATAAATGCAATCATCCTGATCATTGCGCCGCACCACGCCGGACCGCTTGGCGATGGTGTTGCCATGGCGGCGGGTAAATCCGGTGGCGCCCACTACGGCGCGCTTCTTGGGGCTGGGCAGGGCGGCGGCGATGCGGGCGGCTTCGATCTGGGTCAGGTTGGCGGCGGAGTGGCGGAAATAACGCTGGGCGCCTGCTTCGACGCCATAGGTGCCGATGCCGGTTTCGGCCACGTTGAGATAGACTTCCATGATCCGCCGTTTGGGCCACAGGTTCTCGATCAGCACGGTGAACCATGCCTCCAGCCCCTTGCGGATATAGCGGGTGATGCCGCTGCCCTGCCATAGGAAGGTGTTTTTGGCGGTCTGCTGGCTGATGGTCGATCCGCCGCGCAATTTGCTGCCATCGCCCGCCAGATTGCGTTCCAGCGCATATTCGATGCCTGCGCCGTCAAAGCCGTGGTGGACGCAAAAGCGCGAGTCCTCGCCTGCGATGACCGCGTCCACCATTTTGCGGTCGATGCGCGAGAGGGGCGTCCATGATTTGCTGAACCCGTTGTGGTCGAACAGCATGGTCAGTGTGACGGGCGGCGGCACCACGCGATAGATCAGCGTGATGCCTACCGACAGGCCGACAAACCACAAGATTGCCATGGCCAGATACCAGCCGAGGCGGAAACGGGAACTACGGTTTGGCCCGGGGCGGGCAAAGAAGCGTGCCATGGCGGCAATCTAGCGAGGGAAGGGGGAGGCTGACAAGCGCCGCTTCAGGCGATCCCCAGTTGCGGCAGCCAGTGGCCGATGGCGGCGAATTTGGCCAGCACCAGAATACCCCCCAGCGCCGCGCCCACGGCAATGCTCTTGGCATCGGTAATGGCAAAGGCCACCGGATCGCTGTCCACCTGGCCCCGGCGCCCCATCATCCAGATGCGGTTGAGCCAATAGAGCAGCGGCAGCGGCAGCAGCCAGAGCAATTGCGGCGTGGCATAGGCCCCGGTCTTGCCCATCGCCTCGGCAAACAGGACCATGACGAGGATCGAGACCATGCCCGCAGCCAGCCCGCTGATCGCGACGATTTCGGTGTCGGAACGGGTGTAGCCGCGCCCGGAGAGCAATTCGTCGGGCTCACGCGCGCTGCTGCGCAATTCGACATAGCGCTTGAGATAGCCAAGGCTGAGGAAGAAGAAGACAGAGAAGAGCAGCAGCCAGGACGAAACCGGCACAGCAATCGCCGCCGCGCCCGCGATGATGCGGATCGTATAAAGGCAGGCGAGCGTCAGCACATCAGCGATCATCGCCGCCTTCAACCGCATCGAATAGGCCAGCGTCAGCGCGAAATAGGTCGCCATGGCCGAGAAGCTGGGCAGGCCCAATTGCCATGCCAGCGCCAGCCCCGCGCCTGCAAAACCGACGCAGGCCACCAGCGCCTGCGGGATGGGCAGCGCGCCGCTGGCCAGCGGGCGGTGGCGCTTCTTGGCATGAGCGCGGTCGCTCTCGATATCGAGCAGGTCGTTGAGCAGATAGACCGAGGAGGCGATCAGGCTCATCGCGGCAAAGGCGAGGCAAGATTGGGCGATGGCATGGGCATTGGCCAGCAGGCCTGAGGAGGCCAGCGGCACAAAGACCAGCGCGTTCTTTGCCCATTGATGCGGGCGTGCGGCTTTCACCAGCGCGCGCAGACGGCTGCGCGCCGGGGCGAGGCGTTCCTCATGCGTCATGCGGGTGGGCGCCTCGACGGTATAGGCCACGCGGGCTTCGCGCCAGATGCGGCGGTCGGCCCCGCAATCCCCAACGTAATCGAAGGGCTGGTTGCCCAGCGATGCGCGGATCGCGGTCAGCTTGGCGCTGCCCTTGGCGTTGCGGCGGGCACCGCTGGCGATCACCTCGTCAAACAGGCCCAGATGGGCGGCCACGCGGCGCGCATTGCGCCAATGGGCCGCGCTGGCCAGCACCACGCGGCGGCGCTGGCGGCGGGCATGGGCGATCAGCTCCAGCACCTCGGGGCGATAGGTGAGCGAGGCCGGATCGACTGGTGCGCGCCGCGCCAGCAGGGTCTTGAGGCGCGCGCGCCCCCGGATCATCGTCCAGAGCAGGACGAACAGGGCCATGAAACCGCGCTTGGCCTCGGTCACGCAGGCTTCCATCGCGACGTCGCCCGAAATCAGCGTGCGGTCCAGATCGACCACCAGAGGGGTTTCATCAGTGATGCGTTCATGCAGCATGGGCGCTCTCCCTGCGGGCCAGACGATTGGTGACGATTTCCGCCAGCGCCGCCGATGCCATCACGATCAGCAAGGGCATGACCGGATCGCGATAGCGGTCGATGATATAGGCGAGGCCATGCAGCGCCCAGAAACCGGCGATGGCGCCCATCAGTACGATCTGACGTGGGCGGCCGATCCCCGGCAGCAGCAGGCAGAGCCCGGCCAGCGTGAGGAAGAGCAGATATTGGACGACCTCGAACAGGCGGACATAGGTGACAGCGGGCGAAAGGGCGAAATCATTCGAATCCGGCAGATTGGGTGCCCAGAAGGCGGCCAGCTTGACCGAGCCGAGGCGGACGACTTCGGCGGGATTATGCGCCATCCAGTCGCGCGCCATCGCACCCAGCGCTGCGCTGGCGCCCGCCTCGCCAAGGCTGTCGCGCATGGCGTGCCATTGCGGGCCGATGGGCGTGGCGGCGATGGAAACGAAGCGTCCGGTGGCCGCAGGATTATTGCCGATATAGAGGTTGAAGCCGGTGTTGGTGGAAAGCGTGGGGCGGCCCAGCATGATCTGCGTGGCCATCGCCCATGGGGCCAGCACCAGCGCGGCGGCCGCGCCCACGCTCAGCGCCGGGGCCACCGCGCGCCGCACCGAACCACCCAGCGCCAGCGCGAGCAAAGGCGCCGCGATCAGCGGCAGCGCCGAAGTGCCCGCCAGCATCGCTGCGCCCCATACCGCGCCCACCGCCGCCGCCAGCCCAAGGCTGGAGGGCGAGCGCAGCAGGCGCAGCGCCAGCCACACCACCGCCACCAGCAGCGGCGTCGAGAGATTTTCGCGCGCCAGCATCGTGCAGTTCCAGATCCCCGGCAGCCACAGCGCATAGCCCAGCAGCGCCATCTTGCGCCCAAGATCGCCAAGCCCCGCTTCGCGCGCCAGCAGAACGATCAGCCCGCCCGTCACCAGCGCCAGCGCCAGATTGACACCAAAGGCCACCTGCGCCGAAGCACCCAGCAGCGCGAAGAAGGGCGCCAGCACCAGCGGATAGCCGATGGAGTAAAACGCATGCTGGCCCAGATTGTCGACCGGCCATCCGCCATCGGCCATCGTCTGGGCCAGGGTGAAATAGGCCAGACCATCGCTCTGCAACGGCTGGGGCAGGGCAAAATGCGCAGCCAGCCGGATCGTCAGCGCGAGCAGCAGCAGCGAATTGATCGACAGCGCGGGCGCGCGCTCCGGGGCGGGGGTGGCGACCATTATGCGATGCTCCTTGAAACGCAGACGCAGCCCAGCGCGATCAGCAAGGTGCCCGCGATGCGGATCGGGCTGATGCTCTCGCCCAGCGCCAGCACGCCCAGCGCCATGGTCAGGATGAAGCCGAGGCCGACAAAGGGATAGGCCGCGCTGAGCGGCAGGCGGGCCAGCACATAGAGCCAAAGGATTGCCCCCAGCCCATAGAGGCCAAAGCCCGCGATCACCCATGGCGATTGCAGGAAAGCGATGCCGGCGCCCGCGCCATCGGTCACGCGCGCTTGTCCCACGCCCATTTTGAGCAGCAGTTGCGCGATGGCCGACATGGCCACGCTGGTCAGGATCAGCATCAAAAGGGCCGGTTGCATCGATTCCTCCTTCGGTCATCGCCCGTATCGCGCGAAAGAGGAGAGGCCGATAGCGCGGTAACCACCCCTGTGCCGGAATGAGACGAAGCGCGGCGGAAGGTTAAGATGAGACATGTGCCGGTTTTAAGAATTTGCCTAAATTTATGACTCGCGCTGCATCCCAATGCGCACAGGCACGCCGCCAGCGCGCGCGCTTGATCGGGATCAAAGAGAGTCGATCAATTGTAAGTGATGCACACGAAGGTCAGGCCGACCCATCGGGGTGGCAGGCCGAATGATCTGGAGAGGCCATTATGTCTGGACCGCAAAATGCAAGCGAGCCAATTCCGGGCACCCATCTGTTCGATGGCAATGCCGCGGCCAAGGGCTTTGAGCTGAACGCCATGTGCTATTCCTTCAACGATGCCGCCAATCGCCAGGCATTCCTTGATGACGAGGAAGCCTATTGCGCCAAATTCCACCTGACGCCGCAGCAGCGCAAGGCCGTGGCCGAGCGCAGCGTGCTGGGCATGATCGCGGCGGGGGGCAATATCTACTACCTGGCCAAGCTGGCCGGGATTTTCGGCCTGAACGTGCAGGATGTCGGCTCGATGCAGACCGGGGTTTCGGTTGATAATTTCAAGGCCATGCTGCTCGCACAGGGCGCAGGCCAGACCTATGACGAGGCGCATGACGCCATGATCGAAAAGGAGAAGGTCCATGGCTGAAATCGTAGGCGCTTATTTCACCAGCCATGTGCCCGCCATCGGTGGGGCGATCCACAAGGGGCTGCAACAGGAACCCTATTGGAAGCCTTTCTTTGACGGCTATCAGAAAGTCCACGAATGGCTGGCGCAGGTGAAGCCCGATGTCGCCATCGTGTTCAACAACGATCACGGCCTCAACTTCTTCCTCGACAAGATGCCGACCTTTGCCGTGGGCGCGGCGGCCGAATATCACAATGCCGACGAAGGCTGGGGCCTGCCGCTGTATAAGCCCTTTGCCGGGCATACCGAGCTGAGCTGGCATATCATCAATTCTCTGGTCGAGGATGAGTTCGACATCACCACTTGTCAGAAGATGCTGGTCGATCATGCGCTCTCGATTCCCTTTGAGCTGGCATGGCCCGATGTTTCGGCATGGCCGGTCAAGATCGTGCCCTTTGCCATCAACACGGTGCAGCACCCGCTGCCCTCGGCCAAGCGCTGTCTGGCGCTGGGGCAGGCGGTGAACAAGGCGCTGCAGAGCTGGACCGGGGACGAGCGGATCGTCATCATCGGCACGGGCGGCCTGTCGCACCAGTTGGATGGCGAACGCGCCGGCTATATCAACCGCGAGTATGACCAGTTCTGCATGGACAATCTCTCGGTCGATCCGGCCGCGCTGACGCGGGATTCGGTGCATGAGATGGTGCGCAAGGCCGGGACGCAGGGCGTGGAAGTGCTCAACTGGATTGCCGCGCGCGGGGCCTTGGGCGTGGAGGCGGCGACCGAAATTCATCGCAATTACCACATCCCGATTTCGAACACGGCGGCCGCCACCATGTTGATGGAACCGGCCTGAAATCAAGCCTCTGGCGTAAACCCTGCCCTCTTGACCCGCCGCCATCGGCGGGACAGGGTGGCGGGGTCGCTTGCTTTCAATTGTTAGCTTTTCTCCCCTTGACCGCACCGGCAAAAACCGTAAGCATTGCATACAGTCGAGACGCCGAAAAATATCGGCGCCGAAGGAGAGGTTATGCAAGCGCAAGCAAAGTCAGGGGCGAAGAGCGCCTTGTGGTTGGGTGGTCTGCTGGCCGGGGCCGCCGTGCTGGCCTATGCCGGCGGCGCGACCGGGGCCGGAAAGGCCAAGCTGGCTGTTAACGCCGCTGCCATTGAGCGCGCGGGCGAAAAGGGCGACAACTGGCTCAGCCATGGCCGCACCTATGACGAACAGCGCTTCAGCCCGCTGACGCAGATCAACAAGGACAATGTGAATCAGCTTGGGCTGGCATGGTATGCCGACCTTGACACCACGCGCGGGCAGGAAGCCACGCCGCTGGTGATCGACGGGGTGATTTACACCACGACGGCTTGGTCCAAGGCCAAGGCCTATGATGCGTTGACCGGCAAGCTGATCTGGGAATATGACCCCAAGGTGCCGGGCGAAACCGGCGTCAAGGCATGCTGCGACGTGGTCAATCGCGGCATGGGCGCATGGGGCGACAAGCTGTTCTATGGCACGCTGGACGGGCGCCTGATCGCGCTGGACCGCACCACGGGGCGCGTGCTGTGGTCGACGGTGACGGTGGATCGCACCAAGCCCTATACGATCACCGGCGCGCCGCGTGTCATCAATGGCGTGGTCGTCATCGGCAATGGCGGCGCTGAAATGGGCGTGCGAGGCTATGTTGCGGGCTATGACGTCAACACCGGCAAGCAGCTCTGGAAATTCTACACGGTCCCGGACCAGCCGGGCAAGAACAAGGCCGAATATCTCAAGCGCGCCGAGGCGACGTGGAAGGGCCAGTGGTGGAAGCTGGGCGGCGGCGGCACCGTGTGGGATTCGATGGCCTATGACCCGGCGCTCGACCTGCTCTATATAGGTGTGGGCAATGGCAGCCCGTGGAATCAGTCCTATCGCTCGCCGGGCGGCGGGGATAATCTCTATCTCTCCTCAATCGTCGCTGTACGGCCCAAGACCGGCCAATATGTCTGGCATTTCCAGGAAACACCCGGCGAGACATGGGATTTCACCGCCAGCCAGCATATCGTTCTGGCCGATCTGATGATCGATGGGCGGATGCGCAAGGTCTTGATGCATGCGCCCAAGAACGGCTTCTTCTATGTGGTGGACCGCCAGACGGGGCAGTTCATCAAGGGCAAGAATTTCGTGCCGGTGAACTGGGCCACGGGCCTCGATCCCAAGACCGGGCGCCCGATCGAAAATCCGGAGGCGCGGTTTGACAAGACGGGCAAGCCTTTTGTCTCGATGCCGGGCGCGGGCGGCGCGCATAGCTGGCAACCGATGGCCTATGATCCGCGACAGAAGCTGATGTTTATCCCGGCCAACATCGCCGCCTTTCCCTATGTGCCCGAGGCGGGGTGGAAATCGGCCAAATATGGTTTCAACAATGGCTTGAATCAGGGCGCCGCCGCGATGCCCGCCAACAATGACGTGCGCGAAGTGGCCAAGGCGGCCACCAAGGGTGCGCTGATCGCGTGGGACCCGGTGACCCAGACCGAGAAGTGGCGCGTGGATTATCCGGGGCCGTCGAATGGCGGCCTGCTGGCGACCGCCGGCGACCTGTTGTTCCAAGGCACGGCCAAGGGCGATTTCGTCGCCTATTCTTCGCTAGACGGCAAGAAGCTGTGGTCCTTTGACGCGCAGACCGGCGTGATTGCCGCGCCCGTCACCTTCACCGTCAAGGGGCAGCAATATGTCGCCGTGATGGCGGGCTGGGGCGGGATCTGGCCGCTGGCCACCGGGGTTCTGGCGTGGAAATCGGGGGCGGTGCGCAATATCAGTCGTCTGCTGGTGTTCAAGGTGGGCGGCAAGGCGCAATTGCCTGCCAAGCCCGACCCCAATTTCGGCCCGCTCGACCCTCCGGCCCAGACGGCCGCCAAGGCAGTGATCGAAAAGGGCGCCTATACGTTCGGGCGTTTCTGCGGCGTGTGCCATGGCGATGCGGCGGTGAGCGGGGGTGTCTTGCCCGACCTGCGCCACAGTGCGACGCTGGGCAGTCCGGAGACGTGGCAGGCCATCGTGCATGACGGCGCCCTCAAGGCCAATGGCATGATCGGCTGGTCGGCGCAGTTGAGCCGCGAGGAGATCGACGCGGTGCGCCATTACGTCATCGCCCGCGCCCATGAGGATAAGGCATTAGGTGAGAAATAATCGCGATGGGCCGAGCCGGAAGCGGCTTGGCAGATTGCTATAAGATGTTACATTTTGGACAAGTGCGGGGCGGGCATAAAGCTTCAGCCCGCACGCCAGAGAGGATCAAGCCGATGAACGAGATGACCACGCTCTCCTATCAGCAACATGCCTATTCGGCGGCGGCGCAAAAGTCGCTGTCGCGCAAGCCCGCGCTGTTCATCAACGGCGAATGGGTGGCCTCCAGCCATGGCGAACTGATCGACGTTGAGGACCCTTCCTCGGGCAAGGTCGTCAGCCAGATCGTGGACGCCAGCGTGGCCGACACCGACCGGGCCGTTGCCGCTGCGCGCGCCGCCTTTGACGATGGGCGCTGGAGCGGTCTGCCGCCCATCGCGCGTGAAAAGATCATGCTGCGTCTGGCCGATCTGATCGAGGCCCATGCCGAGGAATTTGCCGAACTGGAAGCTATCGACAATGGCAAGCCCAAGGGCATGGCCGCCGCCGTGGACGTGCCCGGTGCGGTCAGTCACATCCGCTATATGGCCGGGTTTGCCGCCAAGGTGGGCGGCGAGACGACCCCGCCCTACACGCTGCCCGCGGGCGCCTTCTTTACCTATACGGTCAAAGAGCCGGTTGGCGTCTGCGCCCAGATCGTGCCGTGGAACTTTCCGCTGCTGATGGCCTGCCTCAAGGTCGGTCCGGCGCTGGCGGCGGGCTGCACGATCATCCTCAAGCCTGCCGAGCAGACCTCGCTCACCGCGCTGCGTCTGGCCGATCTGATTGCCGAGGCGGGTATTCCGGCCGGCGTGGTCAATGTCATCACGGGCTATGGCCATGTTTCGGGCGATCGTTTGGTCAAGCATCCGGACGTGGACAAGGTGGCCTTCACCGGCTCGACCGAAATCGGCAAGCTTATCAACAAGAACGCCACCGATACGTTGAAGCATGTCACGCTGGAGCTGGGCGGGAAATCGCCGGTGGTGGTCATGCCGGACGTGGATGTGGCCGAGGCGGCGCCGGGGGCGGCGGGCGCGATCTTCTTCAATTCGGGGCAGGTTTGCGTGGCCGGTTCGCGGCTCTATGCCCATCGCTCGGTGTTTGATCAGGTCGTTGAGGGCATCGCCAATACCGCGCCTTTCTGGGCGCCGCGCCCCTCGCTGGACCCCGCCGCGCATATGGGGCCGCTGGTCTCGCAGGAGCAGTTCGACCGCGTGATGGGCTATATCGAGGCGGGCAAGCGCGATGGCGCCAGCGTGGCCATGGGCGGCGATGCGCCCAGCGCGGACGGTTACTATGTGAACCCCACGGTGCTGGTGAATGTGAACCCGCAGATGAGTGTGGTCCGCGAGGAAATCTTTGGCCCCGTCGTCGTGGCTCAGCGGTTCGACGACCTCGACGAAGTGGTCAAGGAAGCCAACAACACCCAGTTCGGTCTGGCCGCCAGCGTGTGGACTAAGGACGCCTCGACGCTGCACAAGCTGGCCAGCAAGATCAAGGCCGGGACCGTGTGGGGCAATTGCCACGCCATGATCGACGTGGCGCTGCCCTTTGGCGGATATAAGGAAAGCGGCGTGGGCCGCGAGCAGGGTCGGGCGGGGATCGAGGCTTATCTCGAAACCAAGTCGGTGATTGTGAAGCTGTAAGGGGTTGTCCTTGGTCGGCTGGGGGCGTGATGCCCATGGTTTGTAAAGCCTGAGGCGCGGCGAAGTAGCGTCAAAAAGCGCCGCAGGCTTTCAAATTCTAACGTCGCGTCCGACACGCAAGGCCGAACCCTTTACGCAACGCAGACAGTAACGGGAGCGCGAGGGTCCAGACCCTCGCATTCTTCCCTTAAAACCTTGGACGTCAAATCATGCCCATCGACCTCACCAAAATCCGCGCCATCGATGTGCATGTTCATGCCGAGGTTTCGTGCCACGATCCGGAAGACCCGGTGATGGGCCAGTTTTTCGATGCGGCCAGCGCCTATTTCAAGGCCCCGCGTGAACGGCCCAAGATGCCTGAGATCGTCGAGCTTTACCGCGAGGCGCAGATTGCCTTTTGCCTCTTCACCGTGGATTGCGAGAGCCATATCGGCGCCAAGCGCGTTTCCAATTTCGAGATCGCCGAATTTGCCGCCAAGCATGATGACATCTGCATCCCCTTTGCCAGCATCGACCCGCATAAGGGCAAGATGGGCGCACGAGAGGCGCGCGATCTGGTCGAGAATTGCGGCGTTAAGGGTTTCAAATTCCATCATATAATGCAGGGTTGCAATCCCGGCGATCAGGTGGGTTATCCGATTTACGAGATCATCAACCACTACAAGCTGCCCGCGATTTTCCACACCGGCCACTCGGGCATGGGCACGGGGATGCGCGGCGGCGGGGGCGTGCGGCTGAAATATGGTCAGCCGATGCTGGTGGATGATGTGGCGGTGGATTTCCCCGACATGAAGATCATTCTGGCCCATCCAAGCTGGCCATGGGTGGATGAGAGCCTGTCGATGGCGCTGCATAAAACCAATGTTTACATCGACCTGTCGGGCTGGAGCCCGAAATATTTCGCCCCCCAGATCATCCAGTATGCGAACACGCAACTGCGCAAGAAGATGCTGTTCGGCAGCGATTTTCCGCTGATCCACCCCGACAAGTGGCTGGACGCGGCGCGCGGCGTGGGTTTCCGCGAGGAGATTCTGCCCGGCATCATGAAGGACAATGCGGCGCGCCTGCTCGGGCTGACCTGAGAGGAAGACGCCGGAGAAGGAGAGAGCGATGGCGTTGAAATATTACCATGCCGAACCGGCGGCCAATTCCCTGAAATCCATGATCCCCCTGATCGAAAAGGGGCTGGATTGGGAAAGCGTCTATGTCGATCTGCACAAGTTTGAACAGCACCAGCCGTGGTTCACCGCCATCAACCCCGAGGGACAGGTGCCGGTGCTGGATCATGACGGCGCGATCATCACCCACACCACGGTCATCAACGAATATCTCGAAGACGCCTTTCCCGACGATCAGCCGGAGAGTGGCCCCTTGCGCCCGCGCGATCCGGTGGACGCGGCGCGGATGCGTTATTGGAACAAGTTCGTCGACGAGCATGTGATGAATTTCGTCTCGATGCACGGCTGGCACCGGATGGTGGGCATCATCGCGCGCAACATCGAATCAGGCGAGTTTGAAAAGCTGCTGGCCAGCATTCCCTTGCCCGATCAACGCAAGAAATGGGCCACCGCGCGCAGCGGTTTTTCCGAGGCCGATCTGGCCAATGCCACGGCCAAGATCGAATATGCCGTGGACAAAGTCGAGCGCCAGTTGGGCGAAACGTCATGGCTGGCAGGCGATGCCTATACGCTGGCGGACATCAATTTCTACAGCCATTGCGGGATGATGGTAGAGCGCATGTTTCCCGATATGAAGATTGTGAAGCGCTGTCCCCGGTTGGTCGAATGGCGCGACCGGATGACGGCCCGCCCTGCGGTTGCTCGCGCTCTGGCGGGCGAGGATCGCACCGCGCCGGGTCTGCGCACGTGGACGGGGCACGCCCGATAATCGGATAGATGCTGCGCGGCAAAACCCGCGTAGAGGTCGTTTGTATCACGCACAATTTAGTTTGTGTAGCTTACAAAATTTGCTATGCCATAGGGGCAATAGCAAACAAACCTTTGAGGAGAGAGGAACCACCATGGCCGCTCAAAATCTTGAACAGGTGCTGGCTGGCACCGAGAATATCGTTGACATGCTGCGCAATTCGCAGCTTGGCGCCTATGTCTATCCCGTTGTCGCGCCGGAATTTTCCAACTGGCGCAGCGAACAGTGGGCATGGCAGCACAGCGCCGTGCTGTTCGATCAGTCGCACCACATGGTGAACCTGTATATCCGTGGCAAGGACGCGCTCAAGCTGCTGTCCGACACGATGATCAACAGCACCAAGGGCTGGACGGTCAACAAGGCCAAGCAGTACGTTCCGACCACGCCCTATGGCCATGTGATCGGCGACGGCATCATCTTCTGGGAAGAAGAGCAGAGCTTCACCTATGTCGGCCGCGCGCCTGCCTCGAACTGGCTGCGCTATCACGCCGCGACCGGCGGCTATGACGTCGAAATCGAGCTGGACGACCGTTCGCCGATGCGCCCGATGGGCAAGCCCGTCAGCCGTAAGGAATGGCGCTTCCAGATTCAGGGCCCCAACGCCTGGGCCGTGATCGAAAAGCTGCATGGCGGCCCGCTGGAGCAGCTCAAGTTCTTCAACATGTCCACCATGAACATCGCGGGCAAGACCGTGCGCACGCTGCGCCACGGCATGTCGGGCGCGCCGGGCCTTGAAATCTGGGGGCCCTATGCCGAGCAGGAAGAAATCCGCGCGGCCATCCTCGAAGCGGGCAAGGAATTCGGCCTGATCGCTTGCGGCAGCCGCGCCTATCCGTCGAACACGCTGGAATCGGGCTGGATTCCCTCGCCGCTGCCCGCGATCTACACCGGCGAAAAGATGAAGGGTTTCCGCGAATGGCTGGCCGCCGATTCGTATGAAGCGACTGGCTCGATCGGTGGTTCGTTCGTTTCGGACAACATCGAGGACTATTACCTCAACCCGTGGGAACTGGGCTACGGCTCGTTCGTGAAGTTCGACCACGAGTTCCACGGCCGCGAAGCTCTGGAAAAGCTGAACCCCGCCGAGCAGCGCAAGAAGGTTACGCTGGCATGGCACCCGGAAGACATGGCCAAGATCATGGCCTCGATGTTCAACCCGGACGGCGAAGCCTACAAGTTCTTCGACGTGCCGCTGGCCAACTATGCCTCGTCGAACTACGACCGCGTGGTTGACGCCGATGGCAAGACCGTGGGCCTCTCGATGTTCACCGGCTTCTCGTACAATGAAAAGCAGGCCCTCTCGCTTGCCACCATCGACCCCGCCATCCCCGTCGGCACCGAGCTGCACGTGGTATGGGGCGAAGAAAACGGCGGCACTCGCAAGACCACCGTCGAACCCCACAAGCAGCTGGCCGTGCGCTGCATCGTCTCGCCGGTGCCTTACAGCCGCGTGGCGCGTGAGAACTATGCTGAAGGCTGGCGCACGAGCGTTACGGCCTGATCTGGGCTTGATGCCTCCGGCGGGCAAAGGGACACGTCCCTTTGCAATCCCATGAATGGGGTTGCGTGTTGTTCGCTGGGGGGCGTCAATATGTTAAAGCCTGCGGCGCGGAGAGCTTGTGCTGGAAAGCGCCGCAGGCTTTAAATTTACAACGCAGCGTCCGTTGCGCCTCGGCTGAACCCCTGGCGCAACAGAGACCGTAACGGAAGCGCGAGGGTCTAGACCCTCGCATCCTTCCCATTCTTAAAAAACCGGAGAGCCTCCAACGATGACTGACTACGTTCTGGTGCATGGCGCATGGGCCGGCGGCTGGTCGCATCAGGGGCTTGCAGAGGATCTGCGCGCGGCGGGCCACCGGACCGTGGTGGTGGAGCTGAGCGGCCTTGGCGAAAGGCGCGAGGAATTGCACCCCGGCATCACGCTGTCCGATCACATCGACGACGTCTGCGCGGCGGTGGAAGAGGCCGGTTTCGATCGCTTCGTGCTGGTCGGCCATTCCTATGGCGGGATGGTGATTACGGGCACGGCGACGCGGCTGGGCGGGCGGATCGACACGATTGCCTATCTCGATGCTTTCCTGCCCGAGGATGGCCAGTCGCTCTGGGACATCACCAGCGAGTATGAGCATCGCCACTATATCGACACGCAGAAATTCACCCCTGGCCTTGTCGCGCCGATCATTGGCGAAATGGGGCGCAAGCTCTCGCGCCATCCCCTTCTGACGCTGCTGGAAGGCGTGCGTTTCACCGGCGAGGAAGCCAAGATCGCGCGCCGCATTTACGTGCTGGCAACCGGCTGGAAGCCTTCACCTTTCCCCAAATTCGCCGCGCGGATCAAGGACGATGCGGCATGGGAATATCACGAGGCCGATTGCGGCCATGACGTGATGAATGGCCAGCGCGAGCAGGTGGTGGGTATTTTGCTGGGCGCTTAACCGCGCGCGTTTTCTTCCTCGCTCCACCAGCGCAGATCCTGCGCCAGTCCGCTGCCGGCAACGATCCGTTCCAGCGCATCGGCCAGTCTTTCGACTGTTTCCAGCGTGGGAATTTTGCGAAACCAGCGGCGCAGGAAGGGCTTCGCCGGTTCGATGAAGCACAGGACGCCATCGGGATATTCGGGATAAAATCCGCAGCCGATCCACAATGGAAAAGCCTCATGGTGGATCTGGATCCGCCAGCCCCAGTCCTCGACATTGACCTTTTCGATCTCGAAGCCATACGCGGGCAATCGCTCGGCCAGAAAGCGGGCGATGGCCTCACCCTGCGGTGCATCCTCGGGCGGATCGGCCAGCGGGGCGGAGGAGCAGAATTCAAGGTTGGTGCGCATGGGGCAAAAAGTGACGCAATCATCTGCCTACGTCCAGCCTAATCGCCAAAGAAATTCAATTCAAACAGCACCTCATTAGGATCGCGCACAAAGATCTGGCGCAGCCCGATGGCTGCGACGAAATTACGCTGATAATCGCAAGCCGCCGCCTCCAGACGCGCGATCATCGCATCATGGCCGCTGCACCCCAGCGCCACATGATGCAGCGCTCCTGTCGGCCCCGGCGCAATATCGCGGTCATAGGCGCGCGGTGCGTCCAGACTGTTGAGATGGATCACCGCCCGCCCTGCATCATCATGCATCCATTGCCCGGTCTGCCGGGTGAGGGGAGGCGGACCATCGCGCCGCTCAAGCCCGAACACCTGTGCGTAGAAGAGGGCGGATCCTTCCAGATCCGCCGTGATGATGTTCACGTGGTCGAGCGCCAGAATCATACCGCTTTCCTTGCCGCTTCGCGCGATTCCTTATACCGCTCGCGCCGGAATTTTTCGAAGCCGATGCGTTGTTCAAACCCCGGATCGGTGGGATAGTCGCGGAAATCGGCCAGATATTCGGCAAACAATTCGGCCACTTCCTCGCGGAATTCGGGGTGGCTGAAGATATAGGTGCGGTTGTCCTCCATGCCCTCGATCACGCGGGCGGCGATCACGTCCGGCTCCATCCCGGCCTGATGCGCGCCCGCCAGCCTTTCGACGGCGGCATGATCGACCGCCTTTGCCCCCTCCATCAGCGCTGCGGGCCGCACATCGTCGCTGGCATAGATATAGGATTTGACCAGACCGGGACACAGGATCGACACGCCAATGCCATGTTTGGCAAGGCTGTAGCGCAGCGACTCCGACATGCCGCGCACCGCGAATTTGGTGGTGTTGTAAATGCCCGGCGCGCCCGAGGCCAGCCATCCGGCCATGCTGGCGGTGTTGACAATATAGCCCCCGTTGCCCGCCGCGATCATGCGCGGAACGAAGGTCATCACCCCGTTGATCACCCCATGCAGGCTCACCCCCATCACCCAGTCCCAGTCGGACCAGCTGGAATCCTCGATGGTCTGGAACAGGTTGATGCCCGCATTGTTGAACAACAGCGAGACCGGGCCAAAGCGCGCCTCGACCTCATCGGCCGCCGCCGCCATCGCCTCGCGGCTCGACACGTCCACCTGCACGCCCATCACCTCGGCATTATCCAGCGTGGCCAGTGCTGATGCGATGGATTCCTCACGAATATCGGCAATTGCCACCCGGCACCCCCGCGCCAGCAGCGCGCGCACAAGGCCCAGTCCCACGCCATTCGCGCCCCCGGTGACAAAGGCGGTGCGTCCTGCAAAATCAATCATCGCTGTTATCCTCTTGCCCGCGCAATTTTTCTTGCGTCCATGCCGATTGGGGCTTGCCAAGCGGCTCGCTATGCTTTGTATCTAACACATACAAAACATGCGCTGTAAAGAGTCAGCGCGAAATCGCCCCTCGCCAATCGGGGGCAGGCACGGGAGAGGTGCATATGGCAGTTTCTATGAGCGGGCCCGATATGGCCGCCGAACTCAATCATGGCGTGGCGTCCGAGGATGCCGCCGCGCATCACCTTGCCGTGGCCGCGCGCGATGAACCATGGCCCAGCGCGGGCGCCGCGTGGTTCGCGCTGGCCGTCATTATCTTTGCCACATTTCTCAATTTCTTCGATTCGGCGGCCTTTGGCCTCCTGATCGAACAGATCAAGACCGAGTTTGGCTTGTCGAACACCGCAATCGGCCTGCTGCAAGGGCCGGTCAATGTGGTGTTCTATATGGTGGTGATGCTGCCGCTGTCGCGCTGTTCGGATATTTTTCCGCGCAAATATGTGCTGGCCATCGGCGCGCTGCTGATCGCGCTGCTCAATGCGGCGGGCGGGTTCACCAGCACCTTCATGGCTCTCGCCTTCACCCGGATGCTGGTGGGCGCGGGCGGCGGGGCGCATGCGCCGGGGTCTTACTCGATGCTGGCCGATTTCTTTCCGCCCGAAAAGCGGCGCTGGCCCTTCGCCGTGCTGCAACTGGGCTTTATCGGGGGCAGCACGATTGGCCTCGTTATCGCGGGCAAGCTGCTCGCGCTGGCAATGAGCCTGCCGGCAACGCCTTTCATGGGCGCGACGCTCCACGGGTGGAAATATGTGCTGATGATGCTGGCGCTGCCGGGCGTTGTTGCCTGCGCGCTGCTGCTCTTCGTGAAGGAGCCGCCGCGTCGGGGCGTGATTGACGGAGGCAAGCCGCTGCCGATCCGTGCGGTCATTGCCGAGATCTGGCGCCGCCGCGCGGTCTATGGTCCGCTGTTTCTGGGGCTGGGCTTTTCCGCCGCCCATGCGATGGCCGCGCCCGCCTGGATGGTGCCGTTCTACAAGCGCACCTATGGCTGGAGCGAGGTGGAGATCGCCACGCGCGCGCCCATATTCATGCTGGCCGGACAGATCGCCGGGTTGCTGTTGGGGCCGATGCTGATCAAATTGCTGGCGCGGCGTTACCGCGACGCCAATGTGCGCGCCGTCACCATTTGTTTCAGCCTTGCCGCGCCCCTGGCGATCATCGGGCCGATGATGCCCAGCCCATGGCTGGCGCTGACCTGTTCGATGCTGGCGGGGATGCTGGGGATTGCCTCGGCGGTGCCGCAAAATCTGGTGATTCAGGAAATCACCCCCAACCAGATGCGCGGGCAGGTGACCGGCCTTTATCTGATGATGTTCACCGCCGTGGGCGCGGTAGGCCCCTTCATGATCGGCTTTTTCACCGACCATGTGTTTGGCCATGATGCTGACGTTTGGAAGTCTTTGGTGCTTTCGGGGGTTTTGCTCAGCCCTGCGGCTGCCTACATTATCAGCCGCGCGATCCGGCCTTATGCCGACGCCTTGGCTTTGCTCGACAAGGAAACCCAATGACCTATCCTGAACTCTCCATGGTGATCGGCGGCGAGAAGATCGGCATCGATCACCGCCGCACCCATGCCGTGCTGAACCCCGCAACCGGCGCGGTGATCGGGCAATTGCCGTTGGCCGACGCTGCCGATCTCGACCGCGCGCTGGCGGTGGCCGATGAGGGCTTCAAGATCTGGCGCAAGTCCACGCCGATGCAGCGCGCCGCCGTGCTGGCGGGCGCTGCGGGCCTGTTGGTCCAGCGTCAGGAGGAAATCGCCCGCGCCGCAACGCTCGAGGAAGGCAAAACCATCGCCGAAACCCGCATCGAGGTGATGATGGTGGCGGGCCTGTTCAACTTCTATGCGGGCGAGACGCAGCGCGTCTATGGCCGCACTCTGCCGCGCCCCGATGGTCAGCGTTCGACTGTGACCTATGAGCCGGTCGGCCCGGTGGCTGCTTTCGCGCCGTGGAATTTCCCTATCGCCAATCCGGGGCGCAAGCTGGGCGCGCCAATCGCGGCGGGTTGCAGCGTGATCCTGAAGCCCGCCGAGGAATCGCCCGCTTCCGCTCTGGCCGTGCTTCAGGCGCTGCTCGACGCGGGCCTGCCGCCGCAGGTGGCGCAAGTGGTGTTCGGCGTGCCCGATGAGGTCAGCCGCCATCTGCTGGCCAGCCCGGTGATCCGCAAGCTCTCCTTCACCGGCTCGACGGTGGTGGGCAAGCATCTGGCCAAGCTGGCGGCGGAAAACTGCATCCGCACGACGATGGAGCTGGGCGGGCATGGGCCGGTGCTGGTCTTTGCGGACGCGGATATTGAGCGCACGCTCGATATTGCCGTGGGCCACAAATATCGCAACGCCGGACAGGTCTGCGTCAGCCCCACGCGCTTCCTCGTCGAGGAAAGCGTGTTCGAACGCTTCCGCGATGGCTTTGCCGAGCGGGCCAAGGCGATCACCGTGGGCGATGGCATGGACGAGGGCAGCCGCATGGGGCCGATGGCCAATCCGCGCCGTCCGGAGGCCATCGAGGCCTTGGTCAAGGATGCCGTGGCGGCAGGCGCGAAATTGAACGCGGGCGGCAAGCGTATCGGCAATCAGGGCTTCTTCTTCGAACCCACCGTGATTTCCGAAGTGCCGCTCAGAGCCCGGATCATGAATGAGGAGCCGTTTGGCCCCGTCGCCATCATCAACCCGATGTCGGGCGAGGAAGCGATGATCGCGGAGGCTAACCGGCTGCCCTACGGTCTGGCCGCCTATTGCTGGACACAGGATGCCGCGCGGCAAAAGCGTCTCGCGCGCGAGCTGGAGGCCGGGATGGTGGGCATCAACACGGTGGCCATCGGCGCTTCGGATTCGCCCTTTGGCGGGGTCAAATGGTCGGGCCACGGCGCCGAGGACGGGCCGGAGGGGCTGGCCGCCTGTCTGGTCACCAAGGCCGTCCACGAAGGATAATTGCCCTTTGTCATGGCCCAGCAACAGTTGAGCAAAACAGGCGAGGTAAGCGGCGTGGCCCAGCGCCATGCTGCCCCCGCAACGGGAGGAGGCTGCGATGGCCTCCCCCTGTTTGCGAGATTTTGCCATGAAGCGTCTGTTTGCTCTGCCTTTGCTCCTTCTGGCGCCCATGGCCCATGCCGCCGAGGAGGATACCCAGACATGGGCCGCCGTGCATGGGATGGTGGGCCTCGGTGGGCGCGCTGTGGTCAATTTCGACTATCAGGCGCGGATTACGGACACCCACAGCCGCGCGGGGCAAATTCTTCTGCGTCAGGCAATCGGCTATCGCATCACCCCCAAGACCAGCGTTTTCGCTGGCTATGCCTATGTCCGCACAGACAATCTGGGGGCCAAGGTGCTGGACGAACATCGCGTGTTTCAGCAGGCCAATTTCAGCATTCTGGACGCGGGCAAGAACGGCGCAATCACCGGGCGCACCCGTTTGGAGCAGCGCTTTGTCGAAGGGTCGGGCGAGGTGGGCTGGCGGATGCGGCAACAGGTGCGCGGGGCCCTGCCCATCGGCAAGGGGTTTGCGCTGGTCGCCACGGCCGAGCCGTTCTTTGCCTTCAACAAGACCACATGGGGCCAGAAGGCGGGCTTCGACCAATTGCGCCTGTTTGGCGGACTGGCCGTGCCAGTGGCGCGCGGCTTTGCCATCGAGACCGGATATATGGGCCAATATATTGCGCGAGACGCAAAGGCCGACCGGATGAATCACATTTTCAGCCTGGCATTGACCATCAACCGATAAAAACCGCCGGGCTGTCGGGAAAGAGGAACAGCCCCACATGAGCGAACACCTTCATCCACTTCGCACCGGCGGCGAGCGCGGCTATCTGCGCATCGCCACCGAGGAAGCCTTTGCCACGCGCGAGCAGGTGGACATTTTCCTGCGCATGATCCGCGATGGAACGGCGGACAAGGGCATGGTCAGCCTCTGGGGCTTTTATGCGCAAAGCCCTTCGCCGCGCGCGACGCAGATTATGGAGCGCCTGCTGGATCTGGGCGAGCGGCGGATTGCCGATATGGACGCGACCGGGATCGACGTGGCGATCCTTGCGCTGACCAGCCCCGGTGTGCAGCCGATCCTTGATGTTGAGGAAGCCAAGGGCGTGGCGCGGCGGGCCAATGAGGCGCTTGCCGCAGCCTGCGCGAAATATCCCACCCGCTTTGTCGGCATGACGGCGGTGGCGCCGCAGGACCCGGAATGGTCAGCGCAGGAAATCCTGCGCGGCGCGCGCGAATGGGGCTTCAAGGGATGCCAGATCAACAGCCATACGCAGGGCCACTATCTGGACGAGCCGCAATTCGATCCCATCTTCCGCGCGCTGGTCGAGGTGGATCAGCCGCTTTATATCCATCCCGCCACCTTGCCTGACAGCATGATCGGGCCGGTTCTGGAGGCAGGGCTGGACGGCGCGGTGTTCGGCTTTGGCGTGGAAACCGGGATGCATTTGCTGCGCCTGATCACCACGGGCATTTTCGACCGCTATCCCACGTTGCAAATCATGGTCGGCCATATGGGCGAGGCTTTGCCCTATTGGCTCTATCGGCTGGATTACATGCATCAGGCGTGCGTGCGTTCGCAGCGCTATGAACGCCTCAAGCCGTTGAACAAGACCATTGCGGAATATATGCGTTCCAACGTCCTGATCACCAATTCGGGCATGGCATGGGAACCGGCGATCAAATTTGCCCAGGAGGTGATGGGCGAGGATCGCGTGATGTACGCTATGGACTATCCGTATCAGTACGAGGCGCGTGAAGTGGTCGATATGGACAATATGGCCATGAATTTTGCCACAAAACGCAAGTTCTTTGAGGATAACGCAAGGCGCTGGTTCAAACTGTGAGGCAGGGGCCTTGCGCCCGGCGCAAGGCCCGGTCACTGATGGCAACAGGAGCGCAGATAAAGGGGCAAGCGCAAGGGCATGGCAAAAGTCAAGGAAACGCTGGTGAAAACCACCCCGCCGGGGGAAGATGCCGACGATATTGGCGAAATTCGCGACATCGTGGGCTTTCACCTGCGCCTTGCCCACGGCGCGGTCTATCGCCACTTTACCGAGACTTTTGCCGAACTGGACCTGACGCAGAAACAGGTCTCGGTGCTGTGGCTGGTGGACGATCACCCCGGCATCGCGCAAACCGGTCTGGCCCAGCGTATGCGGATGGACCGGGCCACTACCATGGCCATCGTCAACCGGCTGGAAGCGCGCGACCTGTTGCAGCGCGGAAAGTCGGACACCGATGGGCGCAAGCAGACGCTGCACCTGACGGTTGCGGGTAAGGCGATGCTGGCCACGGCGAAAGAGGCCATCCGCGCGCATGAGGAATGGCTGAAGTCGCGATACACCGCGCGCGAGGTGGCGGTGCTGATCGAGTTGCTGACGCGGCTGCATGAATGAGGGGTTTTAAGGGAGTTTGGAGCGTGAGGGTCTAGACCCTCGCGCTCCCGTTACTGTCGGCGTTGTGCATATGGTTCGGCGTTTGGTGTCGGACGCACTGTCTGAAATTTAAAGCCTACGGCACGAACAGGGATGAGCTGGCCGCGCCGCAGGCTTTCAAGCATAGCGGCGGACGCATCGCGGCCAACCAACCACCACCCCATTAACGGGATTGCAAAGGGACCGAGTCCCTTTGTCCGCCGGAGGCAAACCTCAAACCTCCACCATCACCCCAAACCCGGCCACCCGCTCCGCCGCCATCAATGCCTGCGCGCCGGCCAGAGCCGCCCGCGGCGCAATATCGGCCAGCGCATAGCGCCCTGCCGCGGCCAATTGGCGCGACAACGGATCGCCGGCCTCCGCCGCGATCAGCCGCGCCGCGATCCAGCCGGTGGCGACCACGCCCGCCAGCGTGAGGAAGGGGGTGGAGCCAGCCTCGGCCACCGCCGGATCGGCGGCGATCAGGGCCTGCGCGGTGGCGGTGAACGTATCCAGTGCCTGGTCGAACCCGGCATGGTCGATGCGGGTTGCATCCTCGCGGACGGCCTTCAAGAAGGCGTGGTATCCCGCCGCGCCCGGTGCGCGCAGGCGACGCAGGGTGATGTCCTGCGCCTGCATGCCGGTGGTGCCTTCAAAGACGGTAAGGACGCGCGCATCGCGCAATCCCTGCTCGACCGGCCATTCGCGCGTATATCCCGCGCCGCCCAGCACCTGAATCGCATCCGACGCCACGCCAAAGCCCGTCTCGCCGCCCAGCGTTTTGACGATCGGCAACAGCCACCCGGCCAGCGCCTCATTATGCGCCTTGACCGCCGCATCATCGGTAAAGCGGGCCAGATCGGCGGCATTGGCCGTGGCAAAGATCAGCCCGCGCAAGGGCTCGACCCGTGCGGAAAGCGAGAGCAGTTGCGCCTGCACATCGGCATGGGTGTTGATCGTAACAGGTTGCGGTCCATTGCCGCCCTGTCGCCGCTCGGCCGCATAGCCATAGGCGATGTCGGCGGCGCGGCTGCCCACGGCAAGGCCCATCACGCCGGTAGCAAGACGCATATTGGTAATCATCACGAAGAGCTGCGGCAGTCCGCGCCCCATCTCTCCCAGCAGATAGGCGGGCGCCCCTTCAAAGCCCATCGTGCAGGTGGGCGAGGCGTGCAGGCCCAGCTTCTCCTCGATCCGGCGCACCACGATCGGCGCGCGCGCGCCATGTTCGACCGATGGGACGAGGAACAGGCTGATCGGATCTTTCGGGCTGGGGGCCTGCCCGTCGGGCGCGGTCTTGGCCAGCAGGAGGTGGGCGACGGCTCCGGTCAGATCCTGATCGCCAAAGCTGATCCAGCATTTCTCGCCGGTGATCCGCCATGTGCCATCGGCCTGCTTTTCGCCCCGCGTGCGAAGGCGGCGCACATCGCTGCCCGCGTCGGGTTCGGAAATGCAGATGGTGGCGCCGATCGTCCCGTCGATCAGGCCCGGCAACCATGCCTCGCGCACGGCATCATCGGCAAAGGCATGGATCAGTCGCGCGCCCGCCCGGCTCGGCACGGGCATCATGCCAAAGGCGGGGCAATGGCGGTCCATCATTTCCTGCACCGCATTGCCCAGCGCCGTGGGCAGACCCATGCCGCCAATTTCCGGCGAGGCGTCAAGCATAAGCCAGCCACCTTCGCAAAATTCCGCCCACGCGGCCTTGTGTTCGGGCACGGTGATGACACGGCCATCGACCAGTTTACACCCCGTAACATCGGCCGCCGCATTCAGAGGTGCCAGACGTTCGAGCGCAAAGCGTCCCGCCGAACCAAGGATCTCGGCGATCATATCCTCGCTGGCCTGTGCGCAGGATTCGCTGGTGGCCAAAAGCGCATCCCAGCCGGGGCTGATGGCCAGATGGCGTGCGATGGTGGCGGTGATATCCATGCGGTCCTCTCATTTAATTCTGTTATCATGCATAACAGTAACGCACGGGCCTGCCAATCGCCACCATGGTCGAAAAATCGCACGCGGCGCGGATTTTTGTTGCGCGCCCCCCTTGCCATCGGTCCTCGCGGGCTTCACGAAAGATTGTTATGAACGATCCATTGGCAAATCTTCCCGGCTATGTGCTGCGCCGGGCCTCCTCGGCGGCGCTGGCCGGGCTTAACCGGCGCTTGTCTGCGCTCTCGCTGCGCCATGTCGATGCCAGCCTGTTGATGCTGCTGAACGGCCAACCGGGCATTACCCAGAGCGAGGCGGGGCGCATCCTCGATATTCAGCGGGCCAATATGGTGCCGATCGTCTCGCGGCTTGAGGCGCGGGGCCTGATCGACCGCCAGCGAGTCGATGGCCGTTCGCAGGGGCTTTATCTGAGCGCCGAGGGCGAGGCGCTGCATACGCAGGTTCTCACCGTGATCGATGCCTATGAGCAGACGCTGATGGAGGGGGTGCCCGCGCCTTTGCGCAAACAGGCGATGGCGGTTCTGCATGCCTTTTGGCAATCGGCAGAAGCCGCCATCGAAGGGGATTAAGCCATAATCCACTGCGCCAGCGCGGCGACGCAATCGCGGCCCAATTGCGCGCTGCGTTCCGGGCTCCACCCCTGATCGGGGCAGGGCAGGTCATTGTGGTCCTTAAAGGGCATTTCCAGCGTCATCGCCACCGCGCCAAACCGCTGCGCAATCTGGTTGGTGGCCATGGTCAGATTGGCCCGGCCCGCAGGCGCGATTGGGTAGCCCGCCTTGGTCTGGAAATCGGGCGTCTGCGCGTCAAGAATTGCCAGATAGCGATGGTATGACGCCAGCTGCGCCTGCGTGATGCCGGGGATGCCCTCGAAACCGGCGATGAAGACATGCGGGATCGCCTCGTCGCCATGCACATCCATGCACAGGGCGACGCCGGTTTCATCCATCGCATTGCGGATGGCCAGCACTTCGGGGCTGCGGTCGGAGCGGGGATCGTGCCATTCGCGGTTGAGGTTCACGCCCGCCGCATTGGTGCGCAAATGCCCCCGGCGCGACCCGTCGGGATTGGCGTTGGGCACAACATGCACGGTTGCCTTTTCCCGCAGCAACCGCCCATGCGGATTGGCCGGATCGGTCAGAGCATCCAGCGCCCCTTCCATCCACCATTGCGCCATGCTCTCGCCCGGATGCTGGCGGGCCTGAAGCCAGATCTGTACCGGTCCGTCGCCCATGGTCAGGCAGTCGATCGGCTGGCCATCAAGGCTTTGGCCAAGGCGGCGATAGATGACGCCCGGCTCGGCGGCGATCTGCGCGATCAGGTCGTGGTGGCGCTCCATCGAATAGGGCGCGAAATAGGCGAACCAGCAGATCTCGCTTTCGGGCGAATAGGTGATGGTCAGCGTGCCGTTTTCGGTGTCCGGGTCCCATGCGGTATCGGCGCGGCCCCAATAATCGCGGTCTTCCGACACGCAGGCGCGATAGTTTTCCCAACCGCCCGGATAGGCCGCCGCGTTCAGCCCGGTGATGCGCAGCACCAACTCTCGCCCCGCCGCGCCCGAAACGCGGAAATGGAACCATTGGAAGAAATCACTGTGCGCATCGCGGCGGATGGCCAGCGTGGCGGTGGCGCCATGGATGGCGCGCACCTCGATATTGCCCGAATCAAAGGCGGAGTCGATGTGGATGGCAAATTCGCTCATGGGTGTACTCTATGGAACGCGGATCAGGGAACGCGGACGGTTTCGCCCGATCGGCCGGGAAAGCCGGAGAACAGCGCCTGTGCCAGCTTGGGCGCGGCCAGTTGGGTTTGCGCCAGAGGCGATGCGCTGGACACAGTAAAGCTGGCGCGGCCCTCCCACAGGGCCTTGCCGCCGGCGCGCTCGCGGATGACGACGATGAGGTCGGTGGCGGTGCTCTGGCTCGAACCGGTGCGGATCGGGATGGAAATGCCCACCCCGGCGCCGCTGCCGTAATTGCTGCCCGATGCGCCCAGGCTGACGCCCACCGGGCTGCGGCTCTCGGTCAGGGCTGTACGGACAAGGCGGATCGCGGCGATCTGATCGGCACTGTCGGGCGGGGCGGCGGTGTAGCCAAGGGCGGCCAGCTGGGCTTCGACCGCGATCTGATAGGATTGCAATTCGAGGCTGGACCCATCCATGCCGGGGCCGGGCACCACCGCAATCGTGCCATGGCCCAGCGGCGAGGCATCGGCGACATGGAAGCGCGAAACTTCGACCGGGCCGACCGGCACGGCGCAGGCGGAAAGCAGCAGCAGGGGCGCGAGTGAACTGATAAAGCGCATCATGGGGCCGGTGGTGGCCCCATGCGCGCGATCATGCAAGAGGCGAATCAGCGTGCCGCCAGCGAGGAGGAGGGGAAGCGCTCGAACAGCGCGCCTGCAAGGCGGACCGAGACCGCATCGTCGCTGGCCGCCTTGGTGCCTTCGCGCGTGGCGATGCGGGCGCGGGCCTCATACAATGCTGTGCCCGAGGCGCGGTCGCGGATGCGGATTTCCATATTGGTCATCACCAGCGCGCCGCGCGGCTTGGTGGCGTCATAGGCCAGCGACAGGCCCATCATCGAGCCGCGATTGGACACACCCATCGTCGCGCTGCCCGAGATCGGATTGCGCTTTTCCTCGGCGGGTTCCAACTGGTCGCGCACCACGGTGATCTCGACGAGCTGGCCGCCTTCGCCGTTGGGGCCGCCATCTGCGCTGGCAATGTCATAGCCCGCCTTGGCCAGTTGATCGACCACGGCGGCCTCGAATGTGGCCTGTTCTCGATCAGAAGCGGTGGTGCCGGGCATGGTGCGCAAGGTGATGCGGCCATGGCCCAGCGCAGGAATGGCGCCATCGGCCAGAAACCTTTCGGCATCCACCCGGCCCTCGCGGTCATCGCGCGGGGCCGAAGCGCGTCCGTAACCGCCAAACCCGCCATAACCGCCGCCCCAGCCCCCCATTCCGCCCCAGCCGGGCTGGGCATGGGCAGGCGCGGACAGAGCCAGAATGGCAAGCAGGGCAGCGGGGATCTTTCCGGAAATGGTCGGCTTCATGGCGGTGTGCAACTTTCTGTGCGGCAATAGCGGTGTTTCTGTGCCCCTTGGGCCTCAGGCTAGGCGGTCATAGCTTGCCCGATGATGAACCTGATGCGCGATGGATATGCGAAATTGTCGCAGGATTGCGATGAAAATGGCGCATAATTTAATCCCATGTCCAATAGATCATGCTAGAGACGGCAACCATGACAGACGCAACGATTGGAAAGCTTCCCGTTCTTGTCACCGGCGGGGCGGGTTATATTGGCAGCCATGCCGTGCTGGCGTTGAAGGACGCAGGGTGGAAAGTGGCAGTGGTGGACAATCTGGTCACCGGCTTCCGCTTTGCCGTGCCCGACGGCGTCGCCTTTTATCAGGGTGACATTGCCGATGGCGAATTGATCGCGCGAATCATCGCCGAACAGGGGATCGGCGCCATCATGCATTTCGCCGGATCGGTCGTTGTGCCCGAATCGGTGGAAAACCCTCTGAAATATTATCACAATAATACCGCCAAGAGCCGCGCCCTGATCGAGGCGGCGGTGACGGGCGGTGTCAAACATTTCATCTTCAGCTCGACTGCGGCCACCTATGGCATTCCCGAGGTTTCCCCTGTCAACGAGGACATGCCCAAGGTCCCGATCAACCCCTATGGCATGTCCAAGCTGATGACCGAGATCATGCTTAAGGATGTCGCGGCGGCCCATCCGATCAATTATTGCGCGCTGCGTTATTTCAACGTGGCCGGGGCGGACCCCGAAGCGCGCACCGGGCAATCGACGGCGGGCGCGACTCATCTGATCAAGGTTGCGGTCGAGGCGGCGCTGGGCAAGCGTGAGAGCGTGGGCGTGTTCGGCACCGATTTTTCCACCCCCGACGGCACCGGCGTGCGCGACTATATCCACGTCTCGGATCTGGCTAATGCGCATGTGCTGGCGCTGGAGGCGTTGGTTGAGCAGCCGCAGCGCTCGCTGACGATGAATGCCGGCTATGGGCGCGGTTTCTCGGTGCTGGACGTGCTGGACGCGGTGGACCGGGCGACCAATCGCACGATCAAGCGTGTGATGCAGCCGCGCCGCGCGGGCGACCCCGATTCGCTGATTTCCGACAACGCGCGCATCAAGGCCACCGTGCCATGGGTGCCGCGCTATGCCGATCTCGATGTAATTGTGGGCCATGCTTTGGCATGGGAGCGTAAGCTGACGGAAATTCGCGGCGAAGGTTGACTTTGCCACCCACGCAGCCTATCGGCGCGGTTCAATTTTCGGCCCGGTCGGTTCGGGCAAAGGGATTTGTCATGAAGATTCGCAACAGCCTCAAGTCGCTGAAGGACCGTCACCGGGATAACCGCGTGATCCGTCGTCGCGGCCGCACCTATGTCATCAACAAGACCCAAAAGCGTTTCAAGGCTCGTCAGGGCTAATTGATACGCGGTCGGCATTGGGTTCCCTGGGGTTCCCTGCCTGCCACGGGTAAGCTTGCAAGCCCGCCACCGCCCAGCGCGATGGCGGGCTTGCTGCGTCTGGTCCCTGAGTTGGGTGCTTCGGCGCGAATCAGGGCGAATCGGAGAAGGTGATGAGCGAGAAGCAGCCTCATGTGGTGGTGTTCGATATTGGCCGGGTGCTGGTCAAATGGCGAATCGCGGGCCTGTATGAAAAACTGATCCCCGACGCGGACCGGCTCGAATGGTTCCTGCGCGAAGTGGTCAGCGAGGAGTGGCACGCCCAGCATGACGCGGGCAAACCCTTTGCCGAGATGATCGAGGAACTGGCGCAGGAACATCCCGAGGAGCGCGCGCTGATCGAACTCTATGCGCCGCGCTGGCTGGAATGCGTGCCCGGCCCCATCGAGGGGACTCACGACATTGTGCGAGCGCTCGATGCGCGGGGGGTGCCGCTCTATTCGATCACCAATTTCGGCGTGGACGCCTGGGCGATGTTCCGCCCGACCTTCCCGGTTCTCGACCACTTCCGCGATATCGTGGTGTCGGGCCATGAGCGCATGATCAAGCCCGATGCGGCGATCTTCGACCTTGCCGCGCAGCGCTTTGGCCATGCGCCGGGCGAGATGTTCTTCATCGACGACAATGCCGACAATATCGCCGCCGCGCGCACGCTGGGCTGGCATGTGCATCATTTCGTGGATGGGGCTGAGGCGCTGGAGGCGGATTTGCGGGGGCGGGGGCTGCTGTAAAGTTTTGCCTCCGGCGGGCAAAGGGCGGGGGCCCTTTGCAATCCCGTTAATGGGGTGGGGTTTGGTTGGGGCGGGGTGTTTGACGCTGATGTTTGAAAGCCTGCGGCGCGGACAAGGATGCGTTTGCCGCGCCGCAGGCTTCAACATTCAAACATGGCGTCCGAGACCCAAGGCCGAACCATAAGCCCAACAAAGACAGTAACGGGAGCGCGAGGGTCTAGACCCTCGCATCTTTAACCCTTTAACCTCCCTCCCATGCTTCTCCGATTCGCTCTCGCCGCCGCGCTGATCACCACGCCTGCCTATGCCGCTCCCGCGCGCAAGGCCCCGCCCAAACCGGCGGCGGTCAAGGAGGTCCCGCCCCAGCCGCTCCATGACGTGGAAACCGTGGCGATGGTCACCGACCTTGGCACCATCACGCTGGAACTGGACGGCAAGCATGCCCCGATCAGCACCGCCAATTTCATGCGCTATGTTGATAACAAGCGCTTTGACGGGATCGTGTTTTACCGCGCGATGCATCTGAAGTGGGGCGAGCAGCCCAATGGCCTGATCCAGGCGGGCACGCGCGGCGATCCCCGCAAGACCTTCCCCCCCATCGCCCATGAGCCGACCAGCCAGACGGGCGTGTTGCACAAGGCGGGGGCGATTTCGCTGGCGCGTCTGGCGCCGGGCACGGCAACGGGGGATTTCTCGATTCTGCTGTCCGATATTGACGGGTTGGACGCCAATCCGCAATCCGCCGACCCGGAGGCGCAGGCCGGCTATGCCGCTTTTGGCCATGTGGTGTCGGGCATGGATGTGGTGCGCAAAATTTGGGACCAGCCGGTCGATCCGGAAGCGGGCGAGGGCTTTATGAAGGGGCAGATGCTGGCCCAGCCGGTCAAAATCATCAGCGTGCGGCGCGTTGTTGCGCCCTGATCGGATCAGTCCTCGATCTCCTGATCGTGCACTGGATGTGATTTTCCGCCCATGCCGAAGGTGCGCGCCCAGTCGCGCGCCCATTTGTCGCGATGGAGCCGTTTGATCGGCGCGCCGCAATAGATGCAATGGCCGATATAGTGATCGCTGGACGAGCGCCTGACCTTGCGGCGATTCGGGGCGTGCGAAAACAGGAGGCAACGGATTAAACCAAATGGTTTCATGCGTTTGGCAAACTTTCCCAAAACTGCTGAATTAATCCAGCATTAATAACCTAATCTTCGCTCTGCAACCTCTGCCGCAAAACCTCCTGAAGGGTGACAGAACCTTAATCCCCGATCACGCGCGGGGCGGTTGGCGGCGATAGGATAACGCCTCGGCCACATGGGCGCGCGAGACACTTTGCGCGCCCGCCAGATCGGCGATGGTGCGCGCCACGCGGCGGATTCGCGTATAGCCGCGCGCGGTCAGATTCATTGCCTCGGCGGCGCGGATCAGCAATTTCATGCCCTCGCCATCGGGCGTGGCAAAGCGGTCGAGCGATTCGCCATCCAGATCGGCGTTGCTGCGCATTCGTGATCCGTGGAGGCGTTCGGTCTGCACCCGGCGCGCGGCATTCACGCGGGCGGCCACCTGCGCGCTGCTCTCGGCCGCGGAGGGCAGGGCCAGATCGAAGGCGCGCACCGCCTCGACCTCGACATGCAGGTCGATACGGTCGAGCAGTGGGCCTGAAACCTTGCTCTGATAATCCCCTGCGCAACGCGGCGCGCGCGAACAGGCCAGCCCCGCATCGCCCAGATGGCCGCAGCGGCAGGGGTTCATCGCCGCGATCAACTGGACCCGCGCGGGAAAGGTGACATGGGCATTGGCGCGGGCGACGGTGACTTCGCCGGTCTCCAAAGGCTGGCGCAGCGAATCGAGCACGCCGCGCTGGAATTCGGGCAATTCGTCAAGGAACAGCACGCCCAGATGGGCCATCGACACTTCGCCGGGCCGCACGCGCAATCCGCCGCCGGTCATCGCGGCCATGCTGGCCGAATGATGGGGGCTGCGGAATGGGCGGGCGCGGCTGATTCGCCCGCCCTCCAGCGTTCCGGCGACCGAGGCGATCATCGAGACTTCGAGCGCCTCGGCGGGCGTCAGCTCGGGCAGAATGCCGGGCAGGCAGGAGGCCATCAGCGATTTGCCCGCACCGGGCGGCCCGATCATCAGCAGATTGTGCCCGCCCGCCGCCGCGATTTCCAAGGCCCGCCGCGCCGTCTCCTGCCCTTTGACCTGACGCAGATCCGGCCCCTGCATGGCTGCTGCGCTTTGGCCGGGCGAGGGGGGCGAAAGCGCCTGCGTGCCCTTGAGGTGGGCCAGCAGGCTGGCCAGATCGGGCGCGGCGACCACGGGGATGCCTGCGGCCCAGCTTGCCTCGGAACCTTGCGCGGCGGGACAGATCAGGCCCAGCTCATGCTCGCTGGCATGGAGCGCGGCCAGCAGCACGCCGGGCGAGCCGACGATCCGCCCATCGAGCGACAATTCGCCAACAGCCAGAAAATCGCCCATCTGCTCGGCATCGATCACCCCCATCGCGGCCAGCAGCGCCAGCGCAATGGGCAGGTCGTAATGCGAGCCTTCTTTGGGCAGATCGGCGGGCGACATATTGATGGTGATCCGCTTGGGCGGCAGGGCCAGTCCCATCGCGGTCAGGGCGGCCTGCACCCGCTGGCGGCTTTCATTCACCGCCTTGTCGGGCAGGCCCACCACGGTAAAGCCTGGCAATCCGGGGGCGAGCTGGCACTGCACCTCGACGGCGCGCGCCTCCAGCCCCAGATAGGCCACCGTCCGGACCAGCGCGACCATGTGCAAATTCCCCGTATGACTTCCCCTTTCCAAGTATTTGTGCGTAAAGTCAGACTTGTCGAGGGGAAAAGCGCGGGCGTGATTCCCTTGTGCCGAATCCCTTGACTCAGAGGCCCACTTCCCATAGTGGCGCCGCTTCACGCCCCTTCGGTATCGGCCTTCGGCATCGAGGGGGTGGCCATTTTTATCCGCGCTGCACAGCGCCAAGCATTGTTTGAGGGTTTAGACCATGAAGCGCACTTTTCAGCCCAGCCGGCTCGTCCGCGCCCGCCGTCACGGCTTCCGCGCCCGCACCGCCACGGTCGGCGGCCGCAAGGTGCTGCGCGCCCGTCGTGCGCGCGGCCGCAAGAATCTGTCGGCCTGATGATCTGGCCCGGTGGGGAGCAATCCCCGCGCCGGGCCGGTTCGCTTGAACGCCGGGGCTGATCGGTGGCAGGCGAAAACATCGTGACAGATGACGCAATGGGGTCGAAGGCATTGCCTTCGGCCCATTGTGCGTTTGAGCAAGGCGTTGAGATTCCGGAAGAGCGTGGTTCGGCGCCCAAGTTGCGCATCATGACCAAGCGTTCCGATTTCCTTGCCGCGAACAGAGGTTTGCGCGTGGCGCGGGCCGGGTTCGTGCTGCTGGTTTTGCCGCATCCCGCGCTCGACGCGGGCGATATCCGGCGCTTTGGCATCACCGTTACCAAGAAGATCGGCAATGCCGTGGTGCGCAACCGGATGAAGCGCCGGTTTCGTGCGCTGGTGCGCGAGATCCTGCCCGGACATGGGCTGGCGGGGCACGACCATGTGCTGATCGGCCGCGAGGGTGGGGTGGAGCGCGATTTCGCGCTGCTGCGCAAGGAATTGCTGGTCGCGCTGGACCGGGCCAGGGCGGGCAAGGGCGATCCGCCGCGCGGCGCCAAAGGCGGCAGGGGAGGCGGCAAGCCTCACCATGGCCGCGGCAAGGGGCCGCGCCCCGCACCTCAGGCTCCCCAAACGTGAAATATGTGCTGATCTTCATCGCCCGCCTGTGGCAATGGGGACCGTCGGCCATGATGCCGCCCACCTGCCGCTATTCGCCATCCTGCTCGGCCTATGCGATCGAGGCCTTGCAAAAACATGGCGCGATTAAGGGTGGATGGTTGACGGTGAAGCGTCTATTGCGCTGCCATCCATGGGGCGGTCATGGCTATGATCCCGTCCCTTGAACCTGTAATTTTGACCAATGTATTGGGGAAATATGCGTGAGTAACCAGCGCAATCTGATTATTGCCATGCTGCTGACCGGGCTGCTGCTGTTCGGCTGGGATGCGGGCCTGCGCTATTTCTATCCCGACATGGGCAAGAAGCCTGCGGCGGTGGCATCGGCCGCGCCCAGCCCTGCGGCCAGCGCCAAGCCAACCCGCGAAGGCGGCCTTGGCAGCGTGGTGGATCAGGCGATTGAGGCCAAGGCGCTCAACGCGGATCTTAACGCCGGTGGCCGGGTGAAGGTGGAAGCGCCGGGCCTGTCGGGCTCGATCAATCTGGTGGGCGCGGTGGTCGATGACCTGTCGATCAACCGCCACAAGCAGACCATTGACAAGGACAGCGCGCCTGTTCGCCTGTTCAGCCCCGCCGGGACCCCTGCCGAGCATTTCGCGCAGGTCGGCTGGGTCGGTCAGGGCGTTGCTACGCCTAATGGCACGAGTGTCTGGGCCGCGCCTGCCGGTGCCAAGCTGACGCCTGCCACCCCGGTGACGCTGAGCTGGGCCAACACCACGGGCCAGACCTTCACCATCACCTTTGCCATCGACAATGACTATATGATCACCGCGAAGCAGGCCGTGCAGAACGCCGGCCCCGCACCGGTGAGCGTGCAGCCCTTCGGCCTCATTCGCCGCACCGAAAAGACCGCCAGCGTCGACTCGTGGAACATCCATTCGGGGCCCTTTGGCGCCTATGATGAAGCGGTGAACTTTGGCGTCAATTACAAGGATGTGGCCGAAAAGGGGCAGGTCAATCCTGATGGCAAGACCAACTGGATCGGCTTTACCGACATCTATTGGATGAGCGTGCTGGTGCCCGAAGCGGTGCCTGCCACGGGTGATTATCGCAGCCTTGGTAATCAGCTCTTCCGCTCCGACCTGATCTATCAGCCGCAGGTGGTGGCCCCCGGCCAGACCGCGCTGCGCTCCACCCGTCTGTTTGCCGGCGCCAAGGAAAGCCTGCTGCTCGACAAGTATGAGGCCCAGGGTGTGACCCGCTTCAGCCTCGCCATCGACTGGGGCTGGTTCCGCTGGTTTGAAAAGCCGATCTTCTGGCTGCTGCGTTCGCTCTTCAAATTCGTCGGTAATTTCGGCGTGGCGATCATCCTGCTGACCGTCATCGTGCGCGGCATCATGTTCCCGGTGGCCCAGCGTCAGTTTGCCAGCATGGCGGCGATGAAGGCGATCCAGCCCAAGATGAAGTCGCTGCAGGAGCGCTATAAGGACGACAAGCAGAAGCTTCAGGAAGAAACCATGAAGCTGTACAAGGAAGAGGGCGTCAACCCGCTTGCCGGTTGCTTGCCGATCTTCCTGCAGATCCCGGTGTTCTTTGCGCTGTATAAGGTGCTGATGGTGTCTATCGACATGCGTCACCAGCCTTTCGCGCTGTGGATCCACGATCTTTCGGCGCCGGACCCCAAGCATATTCTCAACCTGTTCGGCCTGCTGCCCTTCGATCCGCCCAGCTTCCTGGCGATCGGCGTGCTGGCGGTCATTCTGGGCATCACCATGTGGCTTCAGTTCAAGCTGCAACCGGCCGCCCCCGATCCCGCGCAGCAGCAGGTGATGGGCATCATGCCGTGGATGATGATGTTCATCATGGCGCCCTTTGCTTCGGGCCTGCTGGTTTACTGGATCACCTCGAACCTTCTGACCATTGCTCAGCAGAAGTATCTGTACGCACGGCATCCTGACTTGAAGAAGAATGTCGATAAGGAGCGCGCCATCGTCGAAGCGGCGGCGCATAAGAAAAAGTGACTGACGAACAGAACCTTGAATTGATCGAGCGCGCCCGGAAAGTGTTTTCCGGGCGCGTGGACTTTTTGCTTTCGGCCCCTTCGCTGAAATTCCTGCCCGATCCGGCTGTGCCCGAGATCGCCTTTGCAGGGCGCTCGAATGTGGGCAAGAGCTCGCTGCTCAACGCGATCACCGGGCGCAAGTCGCTGGCGCGTACCTCGGTCACGCCGGGGCGCACGCAGGAGCTGAACTTCTTCGACGTGGGCGGGACGATGGGCGAATTGCCCGATTTCCGTCTGGTCGACATGCCCGGCTATGGCTTTGCCAAGGCCCCGCCCAAGGTGGTGGAGCAGTGGAAGAAGCTGGTGCGCGATTTCCTGCGCGGGCGCGTGGTTTTGAAGCGCGCGCTGGTGCTGATCGACAGCCGCCATGGCGTGAAGCCGCCCGATCTGGAAATGATGGAAATGCTCGACGGGGCGGCGCTGTCCTATCGTCTCGTGCTGACCAAGGCGGATAAGGTCAAGGCCAGCGAGCTGGACGAGGTCTATGCCAAGGTGCAGGTCGAGGCGCGCAAGCATTCGGCGGCCTATCCCGAGGTGATGATCACCAGCAGCGAGACGGGGCTGGGCATTGCCGAGATCCGCGCCGCAGTGCTGGGGGATGCCGAACTCTAAAGCGCTTTCGAGCCGGATGGGCCATCCGGCGGCTGGGAAATCGCGGTCGGCAAAGTCAGCGCTTTCGCCTGTAACAAAGGCCCGCTAACATCGGGGTAAGTTTGTCTCAAGTGAGGTCGCTTACCCCATGTTTCGCAAAAGTTTGAAGCTTCTGGCCGCCGGTGTGGCCGCTCTTGGTCTGGCGGCCTCCACGCCCGCGCTGGCATGGGGCGATCTGGGCCATCGCACGATCGCCAATATCGCGCTGGCCAACGTTTCGCCCAAGACCAAGGCAGCGATTGCTACGCTGCTGACGGCACAGAAAGGGCTGGGGACGGCCAAATGCCCGGTGCATTCGCTGGGCGACGCGGCAACATGGCCCGATTGTCTGCGCAGCGAGAGCTGGCGCTGGGGCCACACCTTCCCCTGGCATTACCATGATGGCGACATCACCGCGCCCGCTTTTGATATGAAGGCCAATTGCAGCGGCGGCCAATGCGCCACGTTCCAGATCACCCGGTTTGAACGGATTCTGGCCGACAAGAGCCTGCCGGTGGCCCAACGCCTCGAAGCGCTCGCCTTCCTTAGCCACATTGTGGGCGACCTGCATCAGCCGCTCCATGCCGCCGAACATGCCCATGACGCGGGCGGCAATGGCGTGATCGTCACCAATCTGCCGGGCGAACCCTATATCATCAACACCACCCCGCCCACGGTGGTGAACCCCAAGCCGGGCACGCTCAATCTGCATTGGATGTGGGACAATTTCCTCGTCATCCGCGCGCAGAAGGCGGGCAAGCTGCCCGAGATCCGGGCCTATGATGCGGCGGACAAGGGCCGGATCGCCACCGGCGGCATTGCCGACTGGGCTCAGGAAAGCTGGCAGATCGCCCATGACACGGTTTATCCGCAGGCCTTCGGCCATGTGGTGAATGCCGAGGAAAAGACTTCGAAGGATGTGACCATCAGCGACGAAGCCATCGCGCAGGACATTCCAATCGTCAGCCAGCGCCTGCTTCAGGGCGGCCTGCGTCTGGCCAAGGTGCTGGACGAAGCGCTGGGCGGCTAAAGCGCCGAACTGGCCAGCCAGAGCGCCACGCCCAGCATGATCAGCGCCATCACGCGCCGGACCTTTTGCATCCGGCGCGGGTCGCTGATCAGGCCATGCGCTCTGGCCCCGCCGGCCACGATGGCCAGATGGACGGCCGTGGCCAGCCCCACGCTGATCGCGGCAAAGCCCATGGCCTGTGGGATCGACGGCGCCGCGCCGCCGAGGAAAGGCGGGACCACCACGACAAAGAACAGCAGCGCCTTGGGGTTGAACAGATTGACCAGCAGGCCCGAGGCAAAATGTCGCCCCGCGCCCTGCGGCTCCGTTGCCTTGGCCACCATGTCCGCTTCTCGCCACGCCTGCCATGCCAGCCAGAGCATCAGCGCCACCCCGGCCCAGCGCAGCCCCGATTGCAGACCGGGCCGAACGCTGAGCAATTCGACCAGCCCCAGCGCGGCCAGCATCGCATTGAGCGCCAGCCCGATCCCGATCCCGGCCGTGGCCACCCACCCTGCGCGCCGCCCCTCGGCCAGACTGAGCGCGGCGAGCCATGCCATGTTCGGCCCCGGCGTCAGCTCGATTACCAGCACGGCGAGGGCAAATTCAAACCAGTTGATCGTCATGGCCATGCACCGCGCCGCGCATTAATCCGCAAAGGGCGTGCCGTCGCGGTGGAGAAAGCGGTCGTCTTCAAAGATCATGTCGATGTCGCTATAGCCGCCCGATGTGCGCGGGCCTGCCGACAGGGCGAGGAAGGTGCAGTCATCCTCGCTTTCATTGATCAGATGATGCCCATTGGGTACGCCCGCCGGAAAGACCGCCATGTCGCCCGCCCGCATGATGCTGCGCGCGCCATCCTCGACCAGTACCGCTTCGCCGCTCAGCATCACCACCATCTCGTCCTCGCCATCGTGCCAGTGGCGCTGGGACGACCAGGCGCCTGGCTTGAGCACGACATGGCTGGCCCCCAGATGGGCAAAGCCCGCCAGCGGGGCAAGGCGGCTGTACCATCGCCCGGCGACCTGCCGCGCATGTTCGGGCGGATAGCCGGTGCGGTTGGTATGGGCGAGCGAGGCAAGGTCGATCCGTGGCATGGACGCAGGATAGGGCGGGCAGGGGGCGGCGGCAAGCCGGATGGGCCAAACTCCACTTGCCCTTGGCCATGCATTTGCTAGGCGAGGGGCATGAATGACATGGTGAAGAGCGAGTTGGTCCGGCCCGGCGCCGGTGTGGCCGAATTGGCCGAGGCCCTGATTGCCTGCCCCAGCGTGACGCCCGCGACGGGGCTGGTGTTCGATTGCCTTGAGGAAATGCTGGTGCCGCTGGGCTTTGCCATCCACCGCGCGGTGGTGGGCGAGGCGCCCGACGGGCCGGTGGAAAACCTGTTCGCCATCCGGCAGGGACCAGAGGGCAGCCGCCATTTCGCCTATGCGGGCCATGTCGATGTCGTCCCCCCCGGCGAGGGGTGGAGCAGCGCGCCTTTCGCGCCCGAACGCCGGGGTGAATTGCTCTATGGCCGCGGCGCGGTGGACATGAAGGGCTCGGTTGCCGCCTTTATCGCCGCCCTGCGCGACATTCCGCGCGAGGCGGGTACGATCAGCCTCATCATCACCGGCGATGAGGAAGGCGCGGCGACCTATGGCACGGTCAAGATCATCGAGCATATGCGCGAGACCGGGATCAATCCTGACCTCATCCTTGTGGGCGAGCCCACCAGCGTCCACCGCCTTGGCGACATGATCAAGGTGGGGCGACGCGGCAGCGTCAACATGTGGATCGATGTGGAAGGGCAGCAGGGCCATGTCGCCTATCCGCATCTGGCCGACAATCCGATCACGCGGCTGGTGGCGATGCTGTCGGAACTGAAGGCGATTAAGCTGGACGAGGGGACCGACTGGTTCCAGCCCAGCAATCTGGAAGTGACCGACATTTCCTGCGGCAATCCGGCCACCAATGTCATCCCGCAAAAGGCGGCGGCGCGCATTTCGATCCGCTTTAACGATCTGCACACGGGCGAGAGCCTGTCGCAGATGGTGCGTGAGATCGGGGCCAAGCATGGCGCATCCGTGCGCCCGGTGATCTCGGGTGAGGCTTTCCTGACCCCGCCGGGCGAGTTTTCCGCCATCGTGGTCGACGCGATCCGCGCCGAAACCGGGCTGGACACCGAAATTTCCACCAGCGGCGGCACGTCGGATGCACGCTTCCTCAAAGCCTTGGCCCCGGTCATCGAATTTGGCCTGTGCAACGCCACGATGCACAAGAAGGACGAGGCGGTTGCGATTCCCGATCTTGAGGCTCTCTCGCGGATCTATGCCCGCATCGCCACCGCCGGTCTGAAACGCGCCTGATACGCTATCCGGCGCAATTGCCCCGGCCAACGGGGGTTGCTAGCCGCAAGTTTTATTTTCGGAGTTTTTCCAAGATGCGCCAGCGTCTGACGCAATTCCTGATTCTGGGCCTGATTCTGGGCATAGGTCTGGGCTATGTCCTGCATTCGTCCTATGATTCGGCCGATCCCTTTCTGGCGGCATGGTCCGATTATCTCAAGCTGCTGCCCGATGTGTTCCTGCATCTGATCAAGATGATCATCGCGCCGCTGATCGCGTCGACCATCATCACCGGCATTGCGGGCATGGGCGATTCGACCGCGCTGGGTCGCATCGGTGCCAAGGCGATGGCATGGTTCATCTCGGCCAGCTTCATTTCGCTGCTGCTGGGCATGGTGCTGGTCAACTGGTGGCAGCCGGGCTTAGGCGTCAATGCCGTGGCCAGCGCCGGGGTGGATCTGGCCACCAAGGAGCTGACCGTTCGCCACTTCGTGCTGGAAATCTTTCCGACCAGCGCGATGGAGGCGATGGCCACCAACAATGTGCTCCAGATCCTGCTTTTCTCGGTGTTCTGCGGCGTAGCGCTCAGCGCGATCGGCGAAAAGGGGCGGATCATCGTCGAATTCGCCGAGGCGGTGGTGCAGATGATGCTGCAGGTCACCGGCTATGTGATGGCGGTTTCGCCCATTGCGGTGTTCGGCGCGGCGGCCTCGATCGTGGCGCAAAAGGGTCTGGGTATCCTGGCCACTTATGGCGTGCTGGCGGGTGAATTCTATGCGGGTCTGGCGATCCTCTGGATCATCCTGATCGCAGCGGGCAGCCTGTTCCTGGGCAAGAAGATCTTCCTGCTGATCCGCTATGTGCGCGAGCCGGTGCTGATCACCTTCTCGACCGCGACCAGCGATGCCTCCTTGCCGCGCATGTTCGAGGCGCTCGACCGCTTTGGCGTGCCGCGCCGTGTGTCGGGTTTCGTGCTGCCGCTGGGCTATGCCTTCAACCTCGACGGCTCGATGATGTACACCAGCTTCGCCTCGCTCTTCATCGCGCAGGCTTATGGTATCCATCTCAGCTTTGAGCAGCAGATCCTGATGCTGCTGACGCTGATGGTCTCGTCCAAGGGCATCGCCGGCGTGCCGCGCGCCAGCCTTGTCGTCATCGCCGCCACGCTCAACCAGTTCCACGTGCCGGTCGAAGGTGTGGCGCTGCTGCTGGGCATCGACACGTTCCTCGACATGGGCCGCTCGGGCACCAGCGTGTTCGGCAATGCCGTCGCCACCGCCGTCGTCTGCCGCGCCGAGGGCATGTTGCAGCCGCCGCTCGATCCCGATGCGCCGCTGCCCGATGCGCCGCATGATACGGCTGAGCATGGGCGCAAGGGGTTGCATCTGGATCAGGGGCAGTAAGGTTTAAGGTAGGTTTGCCTCCGGCGGGCAAAGGGCGGGGGCCCTTTGCAATCCCGTTAATGGGGGCGGGCCGGATAGGTTTGAATGATGCTTGAAAGCCTGCGGCGCGGTGAGGTCATGCCTGTCCGCGCTGCGGGCTTTATCATTTGAATGCTGCGTCCGACACGTGACGCCGAACCCCTAACGCAACGCAGTCAGTAACGGGAGCGCGAGGGTCCAGACCCTCGCATCACCCTACTTCTTCTTTTTCTCCAAAATCTTATCCTTAAACCCGCACAGATCCACCACGGGACAACGCCAGCATTCCGGCGTTCGCGCCTTGCAGATGTATCGCCCGTGCAAGATAAGCCAGTGATGCGCGCCTACGCGGAAGGGCTTGGGGGTTTTCTTCTCAAGGCTGCGCTCGACCGCCGTCACATTCTTGCCCTTGGCAAGGCCCGTGCGGTTGCCCACGCGGAAGATATGCGTGTCCACCGCAAAGGTCTCGGCCCCAAAGGCGCAGTTGAGCACCACATTGGCCGTCTTGCGCCCCACGCCGGGCAGCTTGACCAGTTCGTCGCGATCTGCCGGCACTTCGCCACCATGCTCGCGTACAAGGATCTCGGCCATGGCCATCACGTTCTTCGCCTTGGAGTTGAACAGGCCGATGGTCTTGATGTGATCCTTCAGCCCCTCCTCGCCCAGATCGAGCATGTCCTGCGGCGTCTTGACGATCTCGAACAGCGCCCGCGTCGCCTTGTTCACGCCCACATCGGTAGCCTGCGCGGAAAGCGTGACCGCCACCAGCAGTTGATAGGTGTTGCCAAACTCCAGCTCCGTCTGAGGGTCCGGGTTGGCCTCGGCAAGGCGGCGGTAGAATTCGAAGATGTCGGCGGTTTTCATGGGGGCGGGGTATGGCTTGGATGGGGGTGAGGGGCAAGAAGGTTTGCCTCCGGCGGGCAAAGGGCGGGGCCCTTTGCAATCCCATTAATGGGTGGCGCTTGATTGACCAGAATTGGGAGATTTCGATATTTTAAAGCCTGGGGCGCGGCGAACGCATGCCAAAAGCGCCGCAGGCTTTATCAATTCAAACATCGCGTCCGAGCCCATCCGCCGAACCCGATGTGCAACGCAGACATTACCGGGATCGCCAAGGGACGAGTCCCTTGGCCCGCCGGAGGCAAAATTACAGCCCCAGCACTTCCCGCATCCCATACCGTCCCGCAGGCCGCCCAGCCAGCCAGAGCGCCCCCTTGACGGCCCCGCGCGCAAAGATTCCGCGGTTTTCGGCAATATGGCTGAGCGACAGTCGCTCGTTATCGGCCAGGAAATGGACGGTGTGATCCCCCGCCACGCTGCCCCCGCGCAGGGCGGCAAAGCCAATCGTGCCGGATTCGCGCGCGCCGGTGATGCCATCGCGCCCGCGCACGGCCACGTTGGACAGGCCAACCTCGCGCCCGCGCGCGGCGGCTTCGCCCAGCAGCAGGGCGGTGCCTGATGGGGCGTCCACCTTCATCCGGTGGTGGGTTTCGACGATCTCGATGTCCCAGTCCTCGCCAAGGCGCTTGGCCGCTTCCTCGACAAGGAAGGCCAGCATGTTGACCCCCAGCGAGGTATTGCCGGTTTGCAGCACGGCGATTTTGTCGGCAGCCTGATCGATCAGCCAGTGATGGCGTTCCTCGAGGCCGGTGGTGCCGATAAGGATCGGAACGCCCGCTGCGATGGCCGCATCCAGATTGCCTTCGAGCGCGGAGGGCGAGGAGAAGTCGATCAGCACATCCGATGCGGCGGCCAGCGGGGCAACGTCCTCGTCCCGGTCCACGCCGCCGGCCAGCTCGTGTCCGGCATCGGCAATGGCCTGCGCGATGGCGCGGCCCATACGTCCGCCGCTGCCGATAATTCCCAGTCTGGTCATGGGGTAAATTCCTTTCGGCGCGCTTCATGGGCGAGGCCAGTTCAAATCGCAATCACCGAAATCGCAATTACCAAAGCACGCCGTCTGCATCGACCGTTACCGGCGCGGGCGCGCTTTCGCCAAGGCCCTGCAACAGGTCGATCTCGATTGTCCGGCACATGGTGTCGAGCGGCAGATCGTGGCGCGTATTGGCAAAGGGGTCGACCAGATCGTCGCCAATCGCCAGCACCGCCATGAACATCATCCCCGCCACGGTGGACCCCAGCGGCGTGGCAGGCCCCAGCGCCTCGACCAGACCAAAGGGCAGCAGGACGCAGAACAGATGGGTGAAATAGGTGGGGAACAACCGGAATTGCGAGGGCAGGGGCGTGTTCTTCAACCGCTCCATCCCGCCTTGCGAATTGGCGATATCGACCAGAACCCGCTCAATCTGGGTCTGCTGGATCGAATCGATGATACCGTCGGCGCGGGCCTGCGCCACCTGCGCGCCGGTGGTGTCCAGCAGGCCATTGGCGGTGTTGGTCCGGCTCAAGGCCGCATCGGCCTCGGCGGCGGGGATATAGGGCAGGCTTTCGCCCGTCATCGGGATGCGGCGCAATTGATGGCGCAGCGCGTTCACATAGGCGATCTGGCGCAGCACGATGGCGCGCGCGATGGCCTGCCCTTCGGCCCCTGTCATGAAATTGCGCGAGGCGCGCGCAAGGTTGCGGCTGGCATTAATCATCAGCCCCCACAGGCCGCGCCCTTCCCACCAGCGCTGATAGGCCGAAGTCGAGCGGAAGCCCAAAATCAGTGCCAGCACGCTGCCGAACAGGGTCAGCGGCAGGCCGGGCGCCGGAAAGGGCACTACATAATAGGTGATCGTGACGATCACATCCCAGACGAAGAGCAGGACCAACGGCGTCTTGATCTGCCGGGCGATGCTGCGAAGAGTGTGGGGCGTGTGGATGATCATGGCGCGGATCAGTGTCCTGAATTGCTCTGGGGCGTGGTCTGGGCGGCGTGATACAGGGCGAGCGAGGAGCCCGAGGCCGGGCGCAGTTCGAACCATTCGGGTCGCCCGATGGCTATCATAAATATCAGCAGCGCCAAACAAAAGGCGACCAGTTCAAAGCGCCCGCGAAACTGGCTGCGCTGCTGGCCCGGCGTGGTGGGCTGGGTGGCGCTCAGCGGTCGGTGGCGGATCGGGCGGGGGCCGGGGGGCGTGCGCGGCTGAAAGCGGCGAAAGGGATTGGACGAGGGCATGGGGGACTCCATGATTGAAAGCATTGATCAGAAGGACAATCTGGGGTGCGAGCCTCTCTGTTGAATGGCCGTTTCGTTACAAATCTTTGCTGCGATGCGGCATTTCGTTGTGCGGTGCATCATAGGCGGCGGATGGATCACCGGCTTGGCCTTGGCGCCGCTTTGGGGCATAGGGGAAGGTATGGAAATGACAGGCAATATCGTGATCCTGACCGGGGCGGGATGCAGCGCGGAAAGTGGGATCGACACGTTTCGAGATGGCGGCGGATTGTGGGAACAGCACCGGGTCGAGGATGTTGCCACGCCCGAGGCGTATGAACGCGATCCCGCGCTGGTTCAGCGCTTTTACGACATGCGTCGCGCCGCGATTCAGACCAAGGCGCCCAATGCCGCCCATCACGCGCTGGCCCGGCTGGAGCGGGAATGGGATGGCGGCACGGTCACGCTGGTGACGCAGAATGTCGATGATCTGCATGACCGCGCGGGATCGAAAAACCTGATCCATATGCATGGCGAGCATCTCTCGGCATGGTGCACCGCCTGCGATACGCGCATGGGCTGGACGGCAACGCTGATCGAAGGGCCGCCCTGTCCATCGTGCGGCGCTGCGGCGCTGCGGCCCGATATCGTGTGGTTTGGCGAAATGCCCTATCGCATGGAGGAGATCCACGATGCGCTGCGCGATTGCGATATTTTCGTCTCCATCGGCACCTCGGGCGCGGTCTATCCGGCGGCGGGCTTTGTGCGGCTTGCGCGGGAAATGGGCGCGCATTGCCTCGAACTCAATCTGGAGCGCAGCCAGGGTTCGGCATGGTTCCATGAAACGCGGCTTGGCCCGGCGGGCGATATTGTGCCCGCCTGGGTGGAGGAACTGGTCGGGCCGGATTGATGGCCTCTCCGATCCCCGATGCCCTTATCCCCGATGTACAGGCCGAGGCTGATTATGCGGCGATGGCGGCGCCGGGCCATCGCAAGGCTTTGGGGCAGTTCTTCACGCCCCCGCGTCTGGCCGCGCTGATGGCCGATTGGGTGGCGGGTGTGGAGCCGCGTGTGATCCTCGATCCGGCGATGGGGGCGGGGGTGCTGACCCGCGCGGCGCTGGCGCGATGTCCGGATGCGCGCGTGGTGGCCTATGAATGCGACCCGGCGATTTTGCGCGCGGCCGATGCGGGAGGCGCGCAGGTGCGGCATGAGGATTTCCTGCGCGCCGGGTGGGATGACTATGACGCTGTGGTGATGAACCCTCCCTATATCCGCCACCGTGAATTGCGCGATCATGGCGATTTGCGAGCGGCGATTGGTCAGCGGGCAGGCTACGCCATTCCCAAATCGGCCAATCTCTATGTCGATTTCGTGGTCAAGGCGGCGTGCCAGTTGCGGCGGGGAGGACGGGGCGCTTTCCTGATCCCCGGCGAATGGATGGGGGCCAATTTCGCGCGCGGGTTCAAACAATTCTTGCTGGGGCCGGGGGGGCTGCAACAGGTGGTGCTGTTTTCACAGGGGCATGTGTTTGACGATGCGCTGACCACGGCCTCGGTGCTGCTGGTGGAGCGGCCATGATTACCGGTTGGGACTGGCGTGGCGAGGGGGATTGGCCCGCCTCGCTCGATGAACTGGCGGCAGGCGCGCGGCGGGTGGAGCTGTCGCGCGAGGAACTGGCGGGCGCGGACAAATGGGAGCCTTTGCTGCAAGGGCATCGCGGCGAGGGGCGGGCCGGGTTTGTGCCTTTGGCGCAATTGGCGCAATTCCGGCGCGGGATCGCCACCGGGGCCAATGGGTTCTTTTTGCTGGGGGCGCAAAAGCTGGCGGAACTGGGCATCGACCCCGCGCGCTGCCTGCCCTGTGTCGGGCGGGCGAGCGCGGTGCGCGGGCTGATCTGGCGGGGCGGGGCTGATGGGCTGCTGCTCAACCTGACTGATCCGCTGACGCCTGCCGAGGCCGCCTATGTTGCGCAGGGAGAGGCCGATGGATTGCCCTCGCGCTATATCCTGGCCCACCGCCGCCCGTGGTATGCGATGGAGCAGCGGGCGGTGGCTCCGATCTGGGGCGCGGTGTTTGCGCGCGGTGCCTTGCGCTTTATCCATAATGCGGCGGGATGGAGCAGCCTGACCTGCTTCCACGGCATCTATCCCTTTTCCGACGATCCGCTGCTGCATCAGGCCTTGGTGCTGTGCCTGAATTGCGATTCGGTGCGGGCGGCCTCGCGGCTGCATGGGCGGGTCTATGGCGGGGGCCTCAACAAGTTTGAGCCCAATGATCTCAAAGGCCTGATGGTGCCCGATCTGCGCCTTGCGGATCGAGGCTTGCTGGAGGAAATGGCCGCGCATCTGGCGCTTCTGGACGCCGCGCCCGAGGATCAGGCGCGGCGCCGGAAGGCCGATGAACTGGCCGAGGAAGCGGCCAGTCGCGGTTAGTTATCAAACCAGCCGGTATCGCCGCCGATCGGCATGCCCGGCGGGATGGCGGGCGCCTTGCGGCCCATCTTGCCGATTTCCGCTTCCAGCGCGGGGCCGTTCTTCAGCAGCGCCGCCACCGTCTTGCCCCAGCCGGTGCCTTCGCCCAGCTTGGCGGCGGCTCCATCCAGCTTTTCCTGAAGCAGCGCGGCTACATCGACCGGCGTTGCCGCATCGCGCCGCGCCCGCGCGACCGAAAGCAGCGCGCGCAGGGCGATGCGCCGCTCGACCGGGGTGGCATTATGCTCCCACGTGGCCGCGCCCAGCGCGTCGATCATTTCGGCAAGGCCCAGTTGCCCTGCATCGCGCCCCTGCTGCTGATACACACGGGTCAGGCGCGTGGGGGCCAGCAGGCTGTCGAGCGTGACCTGCGCCGCCACATCGGTGGCGACCAGCGGATCGAAGGCGGCGGCCCCGGCATTGTCGAAAACCTCGGTGTCGAATTGCGCATCATTGCGGCCGTTCACGCCCGATGACAGCCAGCCCACCAGAGCATCCGGCACGGTCAGTTCGGCGGGCGAAAGGGTTTTCAGCATCGCCGCCAAAGCCGCGCGCTGTTTGCCCGCCGCCACGGGTTGGGCGGGTTTGTTGGCGTCGCCCGCCACCGCATAGGCATAATCGACGCCACCCACCCATTTACCGGTCGCGGCCACCTCATAACGCGCCAGCAGCCACACCGGCACGAATTTGCGCCGCAGGTTCGACAGAGCCTCGCCCTTGCGCAGCACGCCGGGGCCGAAATTGTTGAGCGCCACGCGCCGCACCGCCAGCATATGCGCCAGCTCAGTAGGCTTGTCCTCGCCATTGTCCCACATGCTGTCATGCGGGGCGGGGCCATCGTCGGCGCGACCGTCAATGTCGGTCATATAGCGCGTGCCCTTGGCAAATTCGGCGTCCGCCAGCGCGAAGGCCCATTTGTCGGCGTCGGTGCCGGGCTTGGGCTGGCCATAGAGCCATTGCACGGTGAATTTGTCCCATGACCCGATACCCTTGGCATAGGCGTCGGACAGGTCGATCTTGCCGCCCTTCAGCCCGATCAGCGGCCCGGGATAATCCATCACCGAGGTGCGTCCCTGCGTCGATCCGGCGAAGTTGTGAACAAAGCCGATGGCATGGCCCACCTCATGCGCGCCAAGCTGGCTGATGCGGTCGAGCGAGACCTTGACCGGGTCATTGGGGCCGCCGGTGTTGTCCTGCGCCGCGCCCACCAAGGCTTCAAAGATCTGCATATCCTGCCGCACGCGCAGCGCGCCCAGCACGACATTGCCTTTGATGATCTCGCCGGTGCGCGGGTCGATGATGCCTCCGCCATAGGACCAGCTGCGCGTAAGGCGGTCGCCCCAGTTGACGATGGAATAGCGAGCGTCCTGCGGGTCGATATCGGGGGTCAGCGGCTTGACCTGAAAGGCGTCGATATAGCCCGCCGTCTCGAACGCCTGATTCCACCATGCCACGCCCTTGGCCAGAGCGCCGCGAATCGGCTCTGGCGCGGCATTGTCGATGTAAAAGGTGATCGGCTTCTTGACGCGCGATTTGGCAGCAGCAGGGTCCACCTTGTCCAGCCGGAAATGGTTGGCCAGTTGATACTGCACATCATCGCCCAGCGCGGTGCCGAAGTCATAGACCTGCGTGCCATGGCTGCCCGAGCGGATGTCGAATTTGCGCACCGCAAAGCCGGGGCCGGGCAGGCGGATCAGCGAATGGCGGATGGTAAAGCTGATCTGGCGCGGATCGGCGGCGATATTGCCCACCTCGCGCCCCGGCGTGTCTGAGGCGAAGGTCTGTACCGCCTCCATCTCGATATTGTCGGGGAAGACCTTGACCGAGGTCGGGTCGGCGGCGGAGAGATTATCCGCCAACCGGAACCCCTTGGCTTCCTGATTTAAGGCATCGGCCAGATGCATCGTGTCGCGGGTCAGGAAGGGGCTGATGTCGACCACCGTGCCCTTGGCGTCGGAGGAGATCACGTCCAGCATGGCGATGGTGCTGAAAGGGAAGCTGGTTTTGGCGCCATATTGCACGCTGGCCTCACCGGTGGCGCGAAAGCGGGGGTTTTCATAGACCACGGCCACCTTGCGCCCAAAGCGGCGGAAGGCGAGGATCTGCGTGGGGCCGAGCATCCCCCGGTCGATGCGGATCGGGGCCGAGCCAAGCCCGCTGCGGATCGCGGTGGCATAGATGAAGCGGCCCATCACCCCTTCGGCATCGGCTTTGGGCAGGGTAATCAGAATCTTGCCCGCATCGGCATCGACCCGCACCGGCAAGAGATCGCCGTCCTTGGTGTTCGATACGCCGACGGGCTCGGCCATGGCCAATTGCGGCGCCAGCAACGCGATCAGCGCTGCACCTGCCAGCTTTTGGCCCAGATTCCGGCCCTTTGCCTGCTTCATGTGATGACCCTTTTCGCTTGAGATGAACGTCTTCTAGCTGGTCATGCCCCCCCGCAAAGGTGCCAGTTTGACGTATTTCCAAAGCTACCACACTCGTCGCACTCTATCTGACGAAATACGGAGCAGTTTTGCCTGCTTCTTGACGGAAATCCGTTGCAACAAGGGGTCCACGTGACGGAAAACACTCTCACCGAATTTGATGCCACAGACTTTCGCATCATGAACGCCTTGGTCGAAGATGGCCGGATGTCGGACGTGATGCTGGGTGAAAGAGTGCATCTTTCCGCAACGGCTGCGGCTCGGCGGCGCAAGCTGCTGGAGGAGCATGGCGCGATCAAGGGCTATACGGCCGAGCTTGATCTGCCGATGCTGGGGCTGGGCATTGTGGTCATTGTGGCCATCGAATTGCGATCGCAGGCCGATTCCGTGCTGACCGAATTTGAAGAGGCGGTGGTGCGCTGCCCCTCGGTCACCTTTTGCAGCTTTGTCTCGGGCGACACGGACTTTCTGATGATGGTCCATGTGAAGAGCTTTGAGGATTACGACCGGATCTATCGCAGCGAACTGGCCACGCTGCCCCATGTCGCGAAAATCCGCTCCAGCTTTGTCATGCGCCGTGTGACCCAGCGCAACGTGCCGCCTGCGGTCTTTGCGCGGGGCAAGTGAAGGGGCGATTCGGGGCACTGTGAATTCGGGCAAGATCGGGCAGGCATGGTTGGGAATCAGAAGTAATAATTTTCAAATGTGATGAAATGCTCGAATAATTTACAAAAACATACCGATGTTTCGCGGAAAAAATTGAAAACTATCGTGTAGCATTTGCTGCGTCGCAAAAGGCGGATGGCCATGAATGCGGCGATAGCGAGATAAAAGGGGTCGCACCCTTTTTGGATATTCAACAGGGGGCCGATGATTCGGCCATGACAGGGACGAATTTGGCGCGGGACCGGCCTGGCGCCATCGTCCGATCATAAAAACGCGGCGCCAGGCAATCGGACAGCTGCGACAAGGGAACAGGATCGCCGGGGAATAAACAGATAACCAATAGGGGGTTTTCATGGCGATTGATCGAACGATGAGGGAATGGACGCAATCGGCCGGCCGGAAGGCATGGCTGGGTGGAGCCGCCGTTTCGGTGCTGGCCATGATGGTGGCCACGCCTGCACTGGCCGCCGCCGACCCGGCGCCTGCCGCCGAAGCCGAGCCTGCCGCTGAGCCTGCCAATGACATCGTGGTGACCGGCACGCGCATCGTGAAGGACGGCTTTGCCGCGCCCACGCCTGTGGCCGTGCTCTCCTCGGTGGACATCAAGGCGCAGGCGCCCGCCAACCTGTCGAACTTCGTCAACCAACTGCCCGCCGTAACGCAGGGCTCCACTTCGGCCAATTCCTCGGGCAGCCTGTCGAACGGCCTGGCCGGGATCAACAGCGTCAACCTGCGCGGCCTTGGCGCCTCGCGCACGCTGGTGCTGGTCGATGGCCAGCGTTCGGTGTCCAGCGCCATGAACGGCGTGGTCGACGTCAACACCGTGCCGCAGGATCTGGTCGAGCGGGTCGAGGTCGTGACCGGCGGCGCATCGGCGCAATATGGCTCGGACGCCGTGGGCGGCGTGGTCAATTTCATCCTGAACAAGAAGTACAAAGGCTTCAAGATCGGGGTGGATCAGGGCATCACCACCTATGGCGACGCGCGCAACTACAAGGTCACGGCCTCGGCCGGCTTTGGCGCCTTTGATGATCGCCTCCATGTGCTGCTCAACACCGAGTATGCCAAGCAGGACGGCGTTTCGACCATCGCGCGCGATTGGAACAATAACGGCGTTTTCACCGTTGCCAATCCCAATACGGCGGCGGGTCAGCCCAGCTGGATCGTGGGCAGCGGCATCGGCCCCTCCGGCTATACGGCGGGCGGCCTGATCACGGCTTCCACCGTCAGCTCGCTGGTCGGCAAATATTTCATGGGCGCAGGTCAGGTCGGCACGCTCAATTTCGGGTCCAAGAGCAGCTCGGGCTATATGGTCGGTGGCGACTATCAGACCACGCTGGCGGGCCATGTCGGCACCAATTCGCTGATGCCCGATGAAGCGCGTTTCAGCGCCTTTGGCCGGGCCAGCTATGATCTGACCAATGACATCGAGATCTTCGCCCAGTTCGGCTGGAACCGCTATATCGGCGAAAGCTATTATCAGCAGACCCCCAGCACCGGCGTGTCGATCAAGGGCGACAATGCCTATCTGCAATCGCTCTATCCCACGGTGGCGGCAGCCCTTGGCAATTCTTCGGCCAACACGATCACTATCGGCACCAGCAATGCCGGCTATCCCGTTCCGGGCAGCCATAACACTCGCGACGTCTATCGCTATGTCATCGGCACCAAGGGCAAGTTCGACGCGCTGGGCCGCGAATGGAAATTCGACGCCTATTTCCAGCATGGCGAAACCAAGTCGCATGAACAGCTGACCAACACCTGGAACCTGTCCCGCATGGCGCTGGCGCAGGATGCGGTCTATGCGCCTGCGGGCAATGCGATGGGCGTGGCGGCGGGCACGATCGTGTGCCGCTCCAGTCTGACCGCGCCGACCAACGGCTGCGTGCCGATCAACCGTCTGGGCACGACCGGGCCTTCGGCGGCGGGCCTTGCCTATATCTATGGCAACCAGCCCTGGCGCGATCAGACGTTGAAGCAGGACGTGGCCTCGGTGGCGCTGAACGGCGATCTGTTCAAGCTGCCGGGTGGCACGGCGGCGATTGCGTTTGGTGGTGAATGGCGCCGTGAAGGCATCACCGGCTATGTGCCCACCGAATTCCAGCCCACCATCAACCCTACTACTGGCACCACCACCAGCAACTGGCTGTATGGCAACTATCTGCCCAACACCGGCCATTACTATGTGAAGGAAGGTTTCGTCGAAATCGACCTGCCGCTGTTCAAGGGCTTCAACGTCAATGCGGCGGCTCGCGGCACCGATTATTCGACCAGCGGCAGCGTGCTGACCTATAAGGCGGGCGCGACATGGCAGGCCAATTCCATGTTCAAGCTGCGCGGCACCTATTCGCGCGACATCCGCGCGCCCAACCTTCAGGAGCTGTTCGCCTCGCCCACCGCGCGCACCAATTCGGTGGTGGTCGCCTCGGGTCAGGCCAACCAGTTCCTGCCGGGCGGCACCTATGGCTTCGTGGAAAGCACGATCGGCAACACCAGCCTGACCCCGGAAAAGGCCAATACCTGGACCGTGGGCGCGGTGGTCACGCCGCCCTTCATCCCCGGCTTTACCGCCAGCTTTGACTATTACGACATCAACATCAAGGATGCGATCGGCTCGATCACCTCGCAGAACACGATCGATTTCTGTTCGGCGGGTCTGACGGCCTATTGTAAGAACATCGCCTATTCGGGCGGGGCGATTTCCTCGATCACCGTCCAGCCGTATAATTTTGCCAGCCAGCACGCCAAGGGCTTTGATATCGAAGCCAGCTATCGCACGCCGCTCTCGAAAATCAGCAGCAGCCTGCCCGGCACGCTGACGCTGCGTGGCACGACGACGCATTACATCGCCAACGTGGTCGACAACAAGATCTTCCCGGTGGACTATGCGGGCGTCAACGGCGGGAGCCTCTCGGGCAGCTACAGCTCGCCCAGCTGGGTCTATCGCATCAGCGCCTTCTATGAAGTCGGTCAGGTCAATTTCAATCTGGTCTATCGCGGTTTCTCGGACGGCGTTTACGGCAACGACTATATCGAATGCACCACCTCGTGCCCGACCGTGTCGAACATCAACCAGTATCGCACGATCAACAACAACCAGATCAAGGGCACCAGCTATATGGATGCCTCGGTCCAGTTCAAGATCCTGACTCAAAAGCTGAAGGATGCCTCGCTCACCTTCGTGGTCAACAATCTGTTCGACAAGGATCCTGTGCTGATCGGCAATGGCCCGAGCGGCAACAACGTTCCGGCCTATGCCCAGACCAACCGCAGCATTTACGACGTTATGGGACGCACGATCCGCGTCTCGGCCAAGATCGGCTTCTGATAGGGAGAAGGATCAGTCATGGATTTTGTGAAACGCAGCACTCTGGCCCTGATGGCCACGGCCGCTCTGATGGCGGGCACGCAGGCCCATGCCGCCGCCAGCCCCAAGCTGAAGGCCGAGGCCGTGGCCGGGGTCGAGGCGCAGAAGAAGGATATTCAGGTGATGGTGGATACCGTGTTCAGCTATGCTGAGCCCGGTTTCCAGGAATTCCGTACGATGGAATATCTGACCGGCATTCTGGAAAAGAACGGTTTCAAGGTGACCAAGGGCGTGGCGGGCATCCCCACCGCCTTTACCGCGACCTGGGGCGAGGGCGGGCCGCTTCTCGCGCTGGGCAGCGACGTGGACAATCTGCTGGGCACCTCGCAGACGCCGGGCCTGCCCTATGTGAAGCCGATGGTCGAAGGCGCGCCGGGGCATGGCGAGGGGCATAATTCGGGCATGCCGCTGGTGGTGGCCGCCGCGATTGCCGCCAAGCAGGTGATGGAAAAGAACCACATCCCCGGCCGCCTGATGATCTGGCCGGGCATTGCCGAAGAACTGCTGGCCACCAAGGCCTACTATGTGCGCGAGGGGATGTTCAAGGGCGTCGACCTTTGCATCTTCAACCATGTCAGCTCCGATTTCGGCACGGCCTATGGCGAATTGGGCATGAACGGCATGGTGTCGGTCGAATATACGTTTAAGGGCAAGACCGCCCATGCCGCAGGCGATCCGTGGGATGGTTTCTCGGCACTGGACGGTGTGGAGATCATGGATTCGGCGTGGAATTTCCGCCGCGAACATCTGCCCATCACCCAGCGTTCGCATTACGTCATCACCAATGGCGGCGGCCAGCCCAACGTGGTGCCCGACAAGGCCAGCGTCTGGTATTATTTCCGCGAGCGCAGCTTTGGCGCGGTGCGCAATCTGTATAACACCGGAAATGAAATCGCGCAGGCCGCCGCCAAGGCGACCGGCACCACTGTGACCTCGCAGATCCTTGGCTATGCCGCGCCCAATTTCGGCAACAAGCCGCTGGCCGAGGCCGCCTATGCCAATATCAAGACCGTGGGCATGCCCAAGTGGACCGCCGATGATCAGGCCTTCACCAAGGCGGTGCAGACGATCAACCACCGTACGGTCAAGCCTTTGTCGGACACGGTGGGCGAATTGTCCTCGCCCGAGAACCGCCCGCGTTCGATCGGCGGCGGCTCGGATGACATTGGCGACATCATGTGGACCGTGCCGACCATCACGATCCGCTATCCGGCCAATATCCCGAACATGATCGGCCACAATGTGCTCTCGGCCATGGCGATGGCCACTCCGATTGCACATAAGGGTGTCGAGGCGGGAGCCAAGGCGCTGGCCATGACGATCCTTGACGTGATGACCACGCCCAAGCTGGTGGCCGATGCCAAGGCCTATTTCACCGATGTGCAGCAGAAGACCGACAAGTACGACCCGATTCTGGGGCCCAAGGCGGCGACCTGGCTGAATGAAAAGACGATGAAGGAATATCGGCCGCAGATGGAAAAATATTACTACGACGCGGCGAAATATCCGACCTACCTCGATCAGCTGGGGATCAAATATCCCACGCTGGAGGCGCCCAAGTCGTAAATCTGTAAGTTTGTGAAAGGGACCGGATGGGCATCGACCCATCCGGGCTTTTCACGCAGGAGGAAGCAGGGTCGTCCGGCTGGGGCGACCCTGCTTTTTTATGCGGCTCGTTTTAATGCGCGGCGCAGGCCGGGTCGGCGGGGATGGTGATCGTGCGCAGCGACGGCGCGAGGCCGTCGAGCAGATGCAGCCGCCCCCATTGCGGATCGGCCAGAGGCCCGGGCGCACCCGCGCCATGCAGGATCACGCGGATGGCCGATTGCGCCGCCATCGTGCCCACCATGCCGACAAAGGCCCCCAGCACGCCATCGGCGGCACATGTGTCGCAATCGGTGGCGTCGAACGCATCGCCAACGAAGCAGCGGTAACAGGCATGGCCCGACAGATGGCCCGCGAAATTGGCGATCTGGCCCTGAAACCGGCCCACGGCGGCGGTGGTCAGCGGGATTTGCGCCGCGACGCAGGCGTCCGACACGGCGAGACGGGTGGCGAAATTGTCGCAGCCATCAAGGACCAAAGTGGCCCCGGCGATTAACGTGGGGGCATTGTCGGTCGAGATGCGCGTCTGGTGGTGGCTTACGGCAATCTCGGGGTCAAAGCGCGCGACCCAATCGGCGGCGGCCTGCGCCTTGGGCGTCCCAATGTCGGCCTCGGCAAAGATCGTCTGGCGTTGCAGGTTGCTGGCCTCGACGCTGTCGTCGTCGATCAGGGTCAGGCGGCCGACCCCGGAGGCGGCCAGATACTGCAACGCCGGGCTGCCGATCCCGCCGCAGCCGATCATCACCACATGGGCGTTGCCCAGCGCCATTTGGCCAACACCGCCGATTTCAGGCAAAACGATATGGCGGGCAAAGCGAGAGAGGCGGTCCGGGGTCATGCGGGGGATTTAGGGGAGGTGGTGGGGGAGAGCAAGCGGGAGGATGCCTCCGGCGGGTTAAGGGCGGGGGCCCTTAACAATCCCGGATTTGGGTGGTGTGTTGTTGGCTGCCTGGTGCTTTGGGCTTGGTTTTACATCCTGCGGCGGCTGAGCCTTGCGCTGTTTGGCACCGTAGGCGTTTAAATTCCCGGGCCCGGTTTGATGTCAAAGGGGTAGCCTGTCGCGCAACGCAAATAATGATGGTATTGCAAGGGGATAAGTCCATTTTCCCGCCAGAGGCATTAACCTCTATCCACCGCTTATCCACAGGCGTGCCAACAGGCGATGCACAGGCTTATCCAGCCCTTATGCACCGCCCGTCAACAGTTTGTGCCGGGGTTGTGAGATCAGCTTTCCAGCTGACGCAGCAGCGAGCGCACATCGCCGTCGATGTCGGCATCGCGCGTGCGCAGATCCTCGATCAGGCGCACGGCATGGATCACCGTCGAGTGATCGCGCCCGCCAAACTTGCGCCCGATTTCCGGGTAGGACCTCGGTGTCAGCACTTTGGAGAGGTACATGGCCACCTGACGCGGGCGCACCACGGCGCGGGCACGACGCTTGGACGACATTTCCTGACGATCCACGCGATAGAACTGGCAGACCGTACGCTGGATCTCGTCGATGGTGATGCGCTTGCGGTTGGCCGAAAGGATGTCGGTCAACTGTTCCTCTGCCAGTTGCAGGCAGACGGCCTGACCCGTGAGCTGCGCATAGGCGATCAGCTTGTTGAGGCCGCCGACCAGTTCGCGCACGTTGCGGTTGATCGTGCGGGCGAGGAATTCGATCACATCGCCCGGCACATCGACCGAGGTGAAGCGCGCGAGGCGGTGTTCGAGCACCGAGCGGCGCAATTCAATGTCGGCCGGGATGATGTCGGCCACAAGGCCCATCGACAGGCGCGAGAGCAGGCGCTGTTCAACGCCGTCCAGCGCCTGCGGGCTGCGGTCGGCGGCGAACACCAGCCGCTTGCCTTCGGCCAGCAGCGCGTCGATCGTATAGAGCAGTTCTTCCTGCGCCGAAGCCTTGCCGATGATGAACTGGATATCGTCCACCAGCAGCAGGTCGAAACCGCGCAGGCGCGACTTGAACTCGATCATCTGGTTCTGGCGCAGGGCCTGAACGAACTCGACCATGAAGCGTTCGGCGCTGCAATAGAAGATGCGCGCGCGCGGATGGTTGGCCAGAAACGCATGGCCGATGGCATGCATCAGGTGGGTCTTGCCCTGACCCGTGGCGGCCTTGAGATAGAGCGGCGAGAATTGCGGCGCCTCAAGCGCGGCCATACGCTGAGCCGCGTTGAAGGCCAGCACATTGCTGGTGCCGGTGACAAAGGTGGGGAAGGTCAGCGAGGGGTCGAGTCCGATCGAGGCCAGCGCCAGCGTATCGGTGGCAGCGCTCGCGCCTTCGGTGGCATGGCCATGCACGCGGCCCGAATCGCCCAGCACCGGGGCAGGGCGCGTTGGTGTGTTGTCGCGGGCCAGACGCAGGTCGGGCATCGCGCGGCGGCCGGGCTGGGCGCTGATGCGCACATGGCGGACATCGCGCGCGATCTTCCACGCCAGCGTCAGCCGGTCGGCAAAGCGATCCGCCACCCAGTTGGCCGAAAATTCGGTGGGCAGGAACAATTCCAGCGTGCCCGAGTCCTTGTTGAACGCGCCCAGTTGAATCGGACGAATCCACTGATTGAACAACTGCGGCCCAAGGTCCTTCTTCAGGCCCTGACAGATGTCAGCCCAATCGGCGGCCAGGTCGAGTGCATCCTGATCTTCGGCGGCATGCCCGGACTTGCCCTTTGCAGGGCTAGCCTCGGCGCGCTTGCCGCCCCAAACGGTTCCCGTCACCCCAAATGCTCCTGATCCGCCATTAAGCCCCAACCCGCCGACACACATGCCGACGGCCTCACCTTGCACACAGAAAACGACTCCTGCCCTGCGAAACCGGAAAGTTTCGCGAGTGTGACAGAGTGCCATATTTCCGTGAAGTTCAGCAGACGCGAAACGCCTCGAACCCCTTCGTTTTAGGGATGATCGCGGGCGCTGCGCAAGGGCGTTATCTGCAAAAATTTTGAAATAATTGGCTTGACAGCATAACCCCAGCAAATCCGCCAAGTTCGAAAAAGTCATTGAATTTTAAAGCTAAAATATCATGACAATTTGCGAATCGTTGGAATTGCAGGATTTCTTGAAGCTGTCACTTTTGCCCGGCAAAGGGCAAAACTAAAGCCAACGGGCGGCAAAGCAAAAGCCGACGGGAATCCCCATCGGCTTTGCTTACGCGCTCTTGCTTATCGCTATGCCGTGCAACCGTTTCGCACGGCCGCACGAGTCGCGAATCAGAGAGCGGCGACCGCCTTGGTCAGGCGCGAGAACTTGCGCGATGCAGTGTTCTTGTGCAGCACGCCACGAGCAACGCCGCGAGCCAGTTCAGGCTGGGCTTCGTGCAGGGCGGCCGCAGCAGCGGTCTTGTCACCGCCGGCGATCGCGGCTTCGACCTTCTTGACGAAGGTGCGGATGCGGCTGATGCGGGCGCCATTGATTTCGGCGCGACGCTCGTTACGGCGGATGCGCTTGCGGGCTTGCGGCGTATTGGCCATGTGTGTCCTCGTATCGGGCCGATGCGGCCGGAAATTGCTAGCGAAAATCGGTATAGCAGAACCATCGGTTCCGCCAGAAGCGGCGCCCTTAACCAGCGTGAGCCGAATCGTCAAGGGAATAGGAGTCTTTATTGTTCCGCCCCGGCCGGTCCGGCGCGAAGAATTTGTCTTATTTCTGACAGGCCGGACACCAGAAACTCGACCGTCCGCCCTGCGTCACGCGGGCAATGGGTGCGGCGCAGGCGTGGCATGGTTTGCCCTCGCGGCCATAGACGCGCCAGTTGGCCGCGAAATAGCCCAGTTCGCCATTGGGCTGGGCATAGTCGCGGATCGTGCTGCCGCCCGCCGCGATGCTCTCGGACAGGACATCGACGATGGCCGGCACCAGCAGCGCCAGCTCGCGCTTTTTCACATCGCGCCCCAGCCGCAGCGGGCTGATTCCGGCCCGGTGCAGCGCCTCGCAGACATAGATATTGCCAAGCCCCGCCACCACCGCCTGATCGAGCAGCAATTGCTTGACCGGGCTGAGGCGCCCCTTCATCCGTGCGGCCAGCAGGGCCGGGGTCAATTCCGGCCCCAAAGGTTCAGGCCCCATCGCGGCAAACGGCGCCCAGGCGCCCAGCGCCTCGTCCGCCACCAGATCGACCGAGCCGAACCGTCGCGCATCGTTCAGCGCCAATCTGCTGCCCGCCTCGGTGGTCAGCACCAGATGATCGTGTTTCTCCAGCGCGTCCGGGTCGATCCGCCACCGCCCCGACATGCCCAGATGAAACACCATCACCGCGCCCCGGTCGGTATGGATCAGCCCATATTTGGCCCGGCGCGACAGGGCCGTCACCGTGGCCCCGGTCATCACCTGCACCAGATCGGCGGGAAACGGGCGGCGCAGTCCCTCACGGCGGGTTTCGACACGCGCGATCCGTTGCCCGTCCAGATAGGTGGCAAGGCCGCGCAGGGTGGTTTCGACTTCGGGTAGTTCTGGCATGGGGGGGAGATAGAAGGTTTAGGGGGAAAATGCGAGGGTCTCGACCCTCGCGCTCCCACTGCTGTCTTTATTACGTCGGGCTGGCGGTGAGGCTGCTTGGGGCGATGAATTTCTGCCTGCGGCGCTTGCATAAGCACCTTTTCGCAAGCGCGAAACCGTCCTAAAGCGGCGCCCATGACTCAGAGCGATCAACAGCCCGACACCGTCTCCTTTGGCTATGAGGAGGTCAGCCCCGAAGAAAAGACTGCCAAGGTCGGCGCGGTCTTTTCCGCCGTGGCCAAGAAATATGACATCATGAACGATGCCATGTCGGTCGGGCTGCACCGCCTGTGGAAGGACAAGTTCGTGCGCCGGGTCAAACCCCAGCCGGGCGAGATGATCCTGGACATGGCTGGCGGCACGGGCGACATTGCCTTTCGCATGCACGAACGCGGCGCCTCGATCACCGTGTCGGACATCAATCAGGACATGCTGGACGTGGGCATCGAACGGGCGATGGAGCGCGGCCTCGATGGTCTGGTCTGGAGCCGCCAGAACGCCGAGGAGCTGAACTTTCAGAGCCGCGTGTTCGACGCCTACACCATCGCCTTTGGCATCCGCAACGTCACGCGCATCGACAAGGCCCTGCGCGAGGCGCATCGCGTGCTCAAATTCGGCGGGCGCTTCTACTGCCTCGAATTTTCGACGACCGAGTGGCCCGGTTTCAAGGAAGCCTATGACGCCTATTCTCACAAGCTGGTGCCGCAACTGGGCCAGATGATCGCGGGCGATGCCGATTCCTATCGCTATCTGATCGAATCGATCCGCCGTTTCCCGCCCATGCCCGAATTTGAAGGCATGATCCGCGAAGCCGGTTTCGTGAACACCCGCGTCGAACCGATCCTTGGCGGTCTGGTGGCGATCCATTCGGGCTGGAAGGTCTAAATACCTTGTCACCCCGCAAGCATATCTGGCGCCTGCTGAGCTGGGGCCGCATTCTGGCGTCGCATGGCGCGCTGCGCGGGATCGAACAGGATCCCCATACGCCCGCCCCGGTGGCCCGCCTGTGCCGCATTGCGCGGTTTGGCGCGCGCATTCCCGACGTCCCCGATTACGCCGGGGCCTTCCGCGCGATTGGCCCGGCTGCGATCAAGCTGGGTCAGACCTTGGCCACCCGCCCTGATCTGGTGGGTGAGGAAGCGGCCAACAATCTGCTCGAATTGCAGGACAGCCTGCCGCCTGTGCCGTTTGCGGCGATCAAGGCCGAGGTGGAGAGCGCCTTTGGCCGTCCCCTAAGCGAACTCTACGCTGAATTTGAGGAGCAGCCGGTCGGCGCGGCATCCATCGCGCAGGTCCACCGGGCGGTTACGCTTGATGGCCGCCGCGTGGCGGTCAAGGTGCTGCGCCCCGGCATCCGCGAGAAATTCGCGCAGGACATCGAGACCTATGAATGGGCCGCGGCCCATCTGGAGGCCCTGGGCGGTGAGGCCACGCGCCTGCGCCCGCGCCTCATCATCGCCAATTTCAAGCGCTGGTCGATGCGCGAACTTGACCTGCGTCGCGAAGCCGCCTCGGCCTCCGAACTGGCCGACATGATGAAGGGCACTCACGGCTATCGCATCCCCGCCATCGACTGGGACCGCACATGCGGCCGCGTGATGACGCTGGAATGGATCGACGGGATCAAGATCAGCGATACCGCCGCGCTCAAGGCTGCCGGGATCAATCTGGAAACTCTGGCCAAGCGTCTGGTGATCGCCTTCCTGACGCAGGCGGTGCATCTGGGCTATTTCCATGCCGACATGCATCAGGGAAACCTGTTCATCGAGCCGGACGGCACGATTGTCGCCATTGATTTCGGCATCATGGGCCGCATCAATCGTCAGGCGCGCATCTGGCTGGGCGAGATCCTGCACGGGCTGACCACGGGCAATTACCGCCGCGTGGCCGAGATCCATTTCGAGGCGCAATATGTGCCTTCCTATCACTCGGTGGATGAATTCACCACCGCGCTGCGCGCTGTTGGCGAACCGATGCGCGGGCGTCCGGTCAAGGATCTCTCGGTTGGGCAAATGCTCGACGGGCTGTTTGCCATCACCCGCGATTTCGACATGTCGACCCAGCCGCATCTGCTGCTGCTGCAAAAGACGATGGTGATGGTCGAGGGGCTGGCGACCCAACTCTATCCCGACATCAATATGTGGGATGTGTCGGGGCCTTTCGTCTCCGAATGGATGCGCGACGAGCTTGGCCCCGAGGCGGCCATCGCGCGCGGCATCCATCGTGGCCTGCGCCGTCTGATCCGCATGCCCGACCTGATCGAGCGGATCGAGGAGAAGTTCCCGTTAAAAGGCGCCGCCCCCGAACAGCCGCCCTTGCCCGATATTCCCCTCATCTGGGATCGTCAGGGTAAACCGAATGCTAACCGCTGGACCGGATATATCACAGCCTTCCTGTTGGGGGGCTTGAGTGTATGGGCGGCGTGGCATATCGGCTGGATGGGGTGAGCGGGCAGGGCGCTGCGCCCTATGATCGCTTTGCCGCATGGGGCCGGTGGCGCGCGCGTTTTGCGCTGGCGCTGCTGGCGCTGTTGCTGGCGGCCTCGGCATGGGTGCCGCTGACGGTCGGGCGGGGAGAGGAGGCCAAGGCCCCCAGCCTTGTCATCGCGAATAACAAGGCCGCCGAGCGTCCGCGCGACGAGGATCTCAAGCTCTATGACCGCGCCATAGCGCGCATCCTGCATGGCGAGAATTATTACGACTTCATCGTGAGCGAGCATCGCCGCGCCGATTATCCGGTGCGGCCCGGCGTTGCGGTGCGCCTGCCCACGCTGGCCTATTTGGACGCGGCAATGGGGGTAGATGGCGATCGGCCCGCGCCCATCGCCATGGCGGCGGCGGTGGCGCTGATGATCGGTGTGATTGCGGCATGGTGGGGGCGGCTGGGCGATCTGGGCGTGGATCCTTCGCTGCGGCGGATCGGCACGGCTCTGGTGCTTTTCGGAGCCTCGCTGGGGCTGAATCGATACTATTTCGTGCTGCATGAACTTTGGGCCGGGATGCTGGTGGCGCTCTCGCTGGGGCTGCATCGGCCAGAGCGGAGTAAGTGGCTGGGGGCGGTGCTGGCCGCTGCTCTGGCGCTTTCCATCCGGGAGCATGTGCTGCCCTATGTCCTGTTGATGGGGGCGATGGCGGGCTGGCGCGGGGCGTGGCGCGAGGCGGCGGCATGGGGCGCCTTGGTGGCGCTGTTCGCGGTCGGCTATGCCTGGCATCTCCACCTGATCGCGCTGCAAACTCTGCCCACCGACCGGGTCGGGCCAAGCTGGCTGGCGCTGCGCGGGCTGGGGGGTTTTCTGTCGAACACGGTGCTTTCCTCCAATCTGCGCTTTATGCCCCACCAAATTGCGGGGCCGCTGACCATCCTGATGATCTTCGGCTGGGCCTCCTGGCGGTCGAGCGCGGGGCTGACCGGGCTGTTGCTGTTTTCCGGCTATGCGCTGCTGTTCTCCATCGCAGGGCGGAATGACAATTTCTACTGGGGCGCGGTGATTACGCCGGTCATGGCGCTGGGGCTGGCGTTCGTGCCGATGGGGGTGGGGGCATTGGTCGGCGCGGCTTTTAAGAAGTAAGTTTGCCTCCGGCGGGCAAAGGGCGGGGGCCCTTTGCAATCCCGTTAATGGGTGGCGGTTGGTTGGCCAGTTTTTGGGATGGGTTTTATAGCCTGCGACGCGGAAGCCTAACGCCACGCAGACAGTAACGGAAGCGCGAGGGTCTAGGCCCTCGCATTCTTCCCCTTCCTCTTCTATGACCATCCCCATGCTTGGCAAACGCATCCTTCTCATCATCGGCGGCGGCATCGCGGCCTATAAGTCCTGCGAACTGATCCGCCTGATCCGCAAGGCGGGGGGCGAGGTCACCTGCGTTCTCACGAAAGGCGGGGCGCAGTTTGTTACGCCGATGACGCTGGCGGCGCTTTCGGAAAACCCGGTGCATACCAGTCTGTTTGACCTGAAGAACGAGGTCGAGATGGGCCATATTCAACTGAGCCGTCAGGCCGATCTGGTGGTGGTCTGTCCGGCCACGGCCGATCTGATGGCCAAGATGGCCTGCGGCATTGCCGATGATCTGGCCACCACGCTGCTGCTGGCCACGGACAAGCCGGTGCTGGCGGTGCCTGCGATGAATGTGCGCATGTGGCAACATGAGGCGACCCTCGGCAATGTCACCACTTTGCGCGCGCGGGGCGTGAATGTGCTGGACCCGGACGAGGGCGTGATGGCCTGCGGCGAATATGGCCCGGGGCGTCTGCCCGAGCCGGAGGCGGTGATGGGGGCGATCGGCGCGGCGCTGGTTCGTGAAAAGCCGCTGGCGGGGCGCCATGTGCTGATTACCGCCGGCCCCACACATGAGCCCATCGACCCGGTGCGCTATATCGCCAACCGTTCCAGCGGGCGTCAGGGCTTTGCCATTGCGCAGGCCGCCGCGCAGGCCGGGGCATCGGTAACGTTGATCGCAGGCCCGGTCGATCTGCCCACGCCCTATGGTGTGGTCCGCGTCAATGTCGAAACCGCGCGCGATATGGCCGCGGCGGTGGAGGCCGCCTTGCCCGCCGATATTGCGGTGATGGTGGCCGCCGTGGCCGATTGGCGCGTGGGTGATGCGGGGGCGCACAAGATCAAGAAGGATGGCAGCGGGGCGGTTCCTCCGCTCGCCTTGGTCGAGAACCCCGATATTCTTGCGGGCCTTTGTGCCTCGCCCCGCCGCCCGCGCCTTGTCGTCGGCTTTGCCGCCGAGACGCAGGATGTCATCGCCCATGCCAGCGCCAAACTGGCCCGCAAGGGCGCGGACTGGATCGTGGGTAATGACGTGTCCGGCGACGTGATGGGCGGCCTTCGCAACAGCGTTCATATTGTCAGCGCCGATGGGGTGGACAGCCTGCCCGATCTGCCGAAAGAAGCGGTGGCTGCCGCTTTGGTTGAAAGGATTACCCGTGTCTTTGTCTGAACATATCCCCGTCCGCCTCAAGCGCCTGCCCCACGGCGAGGGCCTGCCCTTGCCTGCCTATGCCACCAGCGGGGCGGCGGGCATGGATGTCGTTTCGGCCGAGGATGTGGTGATCGCGCCGGGCGCGCGCCATGCGGTTGCCACGGGCCTTGCCATGGCGATCCCGCATGGCTTTGAAATTCAGGTCCGCCCGCGCAGCGGCCTGGCGCTCAAGCATGGCATCACCGTGCCCAACACGCCCGGCACGATCGATTCGGACTATCGCGGCGAATTGAAGGTGATCCTCATCAACCACGGCGCGCAGGATTTCGCCATCGCGCGCGGTGATCGCATCGCCCAACTGGTGCTGGCTCCGGTGGTGCAGGGCGGCTGGATCGAGGTCGACGAACTGGATGAAACCGCGCGCGGCGAGGGCGGTTTTGGCAGCACCGGCGGCGTGGTCGCGCTGGGCAATTAAGGCCACGAAAAAACCCGCCGCTGATGAAGGCGGCGGGTTTTGCGTAAAAAGTCCCGGTTGTTACTTCGCCGGACCCTTCACCGTGGTCTTTTCAGGGGCCACCGTGATGCGCAGCGTTTCGCCCGAATTGCCGGGGAAGCCGGTGAAGAAGGCTTCGACCAGATTGGGCACCAGCCAGGTCAGCTTGTTCGAGGCCGAGGCGGCTTCGGCCTTGCCTTCAAATACGCGCTTGTTGGCGCTCTTGTCGTCGATCTTGACGCTGATGCCGCTGGTGTAAACGGTATAGCTTTCGACACCCTGATCGAACCAGGGGTCATACCAGCCATAGCCCCAGCCGCCCATCATATAGGGACGGCCATAGAAGCCACCGCCATAGAAACCACCGCGACGGAAGCCCGGCCCGTACCACGGACCCCAGAACGGATCGCGCATGCCGGTCGAGCGGACATGGACGCGACCCTTGTCCACGCCATAGGAAAAGCGCACGATCAGGTTCGCCGCGTCAGGATTGACAGCCTCGGTATAGCCCTTCTTGGTGAGTTCGCCGGCGACGATTTTGGCATATTGGCCAAATTCGATGCCGCCTGCCAAGGCCGGATCATCGGCCACGACCGCAAAGGTCTGACCTTGGGGTGCGGGCAATTGCGATTGAAAGCGGGTGACCCGCGTGTCGAGCGTATCGGCACAGGCGGAAAGGCCCAGCATCAGGAGGCCGGCCATGGCCCCCTTTATGCCGCGCGAGATCCATTGAGAATTAGCGCCACTCATTCGTTTTTCTCCTCTGCATGCCGCTCTGGCCGACTATCCCTCCCCGGTTAGGGCGCAGCAGTGGTATGGTGGCGACAGGCTAGGCTGGCAAGGCTGAATGCTGGTTGAATGGTATGGGAAAAGAGACGGGCGCAAAAGGGTTTAACCCCCTTTGCGCCCAGATTTGTCAACGCACCAGACCCAGCGCGTCATAGGTCGCGGCCAGCGTGGGAGCCGAGGCGGCGCGAGCCTTTTCGGCACCCTTGCGCAGGATGGCGTTCAACGCTTCACGGTCCTGACGCAGCGTGTTGAAACGCTCGTTGATGGGGCTGAGCTTCTCCACCAGCAATTCGCCCAGCGCGGGCTTGAACGCGCCAAAGCCCTTGCCGCCGAAGTCGGCCAGAATTTGCGCGACCGATTGTCCCGACATGGCCGAATAGATGCCCACCAGATTGCGCGCCTCGGGGCGGCCTTCCAGCCCTTCGGCCTCGCTGGGCAAGGCGTCGGCGTCGCTCTTTGCCTTCTTGATCTTGCTCATGATGGCGTCCGCATCATCGGTCAGGTTGATGCGGCTCATGTCGCTGGGGTCGGACTTGCTCATCTTGCTGCTGCCATCGCGCAAGGACATGATGCGCGCGGCGGCGGGCGGGATGATCGGTTCGGGCAGGACGAACAGCGGCTTATCTTCGGCGCAGAAGTCATTGTTGAACTTCTGCGCAATGTCGCGCGCCAGTTCGAGATGCTGCTTCTGATCCTCGCCCACGGGAACATGGGTGGCCTGATAGATCAGCACGTCGGCAGCCTGGAGCACGGGATAGGTGAAAAGCGCGACCGACTGACCATCGCGGTTCTTGCCCGCTTTGTCCTTCCACTGGGTCATGCGGTTCAACCAGCCCACGCGGGCCGTGCCGTTGAGCAGCCATTGCAGCTCGGCATGGGCGGGCACCTGCGTCTGGTTGAACAGGGTGGATTTGTCCGGGTCCACCCCGCAGGCCACCAGCGCGGCCGTCATCTCGCGCGTGTTCTCACCCAGCGCCTTGGGATCATGCGGCATCGAAATCGCGTGAAGGTCGGCGAGAAAATAGAAACATTCCCCGCCCTTGGCCGTCCACTCGTCCTGCATCGCCACCCAGTTGCGGATCGCACCAAGGTAATTGCCAAGGTGAAGATTGCCGGTGGGCTGAATGCCGGAAACGATACGCATGTGTTTCACTTCTCTGCTGAAACGCGGCGACGCCGCAAAAGTTTAAGATCGTCAGCGCCAAAGGCGCCAAGGGCAAAGCTGGCGAGGCCATAGACAAAAACGCCCCCGCCCACCAGCGCCCCCATTGAGGCCAGACGCAAAACCCAAGAGCCATGCGTATAGGGCATCAGCCAGGGCTGGCTGATCCACAGCACCGCGCCCATGGTCAGCGCCGCCACGCCGAGGCGCCACGCCCGGTGGCGAAGCCGCGAATCCATCGCAAAATGCCCACGCTTGACCAACGTGGCATAGAGCAGCCAGACATTGACGGTGGAGGCAATCGCCGTGGCCAGCGGCGGCCCCATATGGCGCAGCGGCAGGATCAGGATCAGGTTGAGCACGAGGTTGACCCCCATGCTGATCGTGGCGAAACGCACCGGGGTCTTGGTGTCGTGGCGGGCGTAATAGCCGGGAGTCAGAACCTTGACGAGGATATAGCTGGGCAGGCCGATCGAGAAGGCGGCCAGCGCCTGCGCGGTATGGGCGGTATCGAGCGCAGTATAGCGGCCATAGCCGAACAGCGCGGCGGCAATCGGTTCGCCGCAGAACACCAGTCCGACCGTGGCGGGCAGGGTGAGCAGCAGGGCGATTTCGAGGCCCCGGTTCTGCGTTTCCATCGCGCCCGCTTCATCGCCCGCGCCCAGCAAACGGCTGATCGTGGGCAGCAGCACCGTGCCCAGCGCAATGCCGATCAGGCCCAGCGGCAGTTGGTTCAGCCGGTCGGCCATATAGATATAGGTCACGCTGCCATGGTCGAGCAGGCTGGCGGCCAGCGCGGTCGAGATGACAAGGTTGATCTGCACCGCGCCCGCGCCCGCCGCGGCGGGCCAGATCAGCGCCATCAGCCGTTTGACCTCCGGCGTGAAGCGCGGCCAATGCGGGCGCAGCGAGACGCCGTTGCGCCAAGCCGCATGGGCCAGCCACGCCAGTTGCAGCGCGCCCGAAACGGTCACCGCCAGCGCCTGATTGCGTGCGGTTTCAAACGGGTCGGGCGAATGGAAAAACAGCAGCGCACCGATCAGCGTCAGGTTGAGCAGGATGGGCGCGGCGGCATTGACCCAAAATTTATGCAGCGAATTCAATATGCCGCCCAGCAGGGACACCAGCGAGATCAGCATCAGATAGGGGATCGTCAGTCGCGACAGTTTGACCGCAAAGGCGAACTGATCGGGCGAAACCCCGTGGAACCTGCCCGACAGCGCCCATGTCACGGGCCATGCAAAGACCTCGAGCAGGATCGTCATCGCGATCAGCACGGGCAGCAGCACCGAGAGCGCGGCCTCGGCAAAGGCGATGCCGTCGGGCAATCCGCGCCCCTGCGCATCGGCCACTTTCTGATTGAACATGGGCACAAAGGCGCTGGCAAAGGCGCCCTCGGCAAACAGGGCGCGGAACATGTTGGGCAGGCGAAAGGCCACCAGAAAGGCGTCCGAAGCAAAGCCTGCGCCCACCATGCGCGCAAACAGCGAATCGCGCACCAATCCCAGCACGCGACTCATCAAGGTGAGGCCGCCGATCGTCCCCGTGGCTTTAAGAAGGTTCATGGGTGTGGCGGTCTTGTGTTGACTTTATGGGGAAATGCCCGGCCCCGCATGGAGGCCGGGCGGAACATTATGCGTGGCCGGCGGGCTCGTCGCTGGCCGAGGGGCCCTGCTGGGCTTCGGCCTGTGCGGCGAGCTGCTGGATGTAGAGGCCATTAAAATCAATGGGTTCCAGCATGACCGGGGTAAAGCCTGCATCGCGCGTGGCGTCGGCGATCACGCGGCGGGCAAACGGGAAGAGGATGCGCGGCGCTTCGGCGAACATGAAGGCGTGCATCTGGGCTTCTTCCAGATTGCGCATGCCGATCAGGCCCGCATAGGTCAGATCGACGATATAGGCCACGCCCGCTTCGCTGCGCGCGTTGATCTGGATCTTCAGCTCGACCTCATGCACGTCGCCTTCGATGGCGCGGGCCTGAATGTTGAACTGAATGTCCAGCTGGGGCGAATCCTGCCAGGAAAAGCTTTCGGGCGCATTGGGATTTTCGACCGACAAGTCCTTCACATATTGCGAAATCACGCCAGCGCTGGGCAGGGTGTCCTCGCCATCCAGACGCAGCGAGGAAGTGACGGTGCCATCATCGGCCATGTTTGATACTTTCCCTGTGTGGCCCGGCCTGCGGGCGCATGTGGTGGTCATGGTTTGGGCAAAGCGCCTAGCATCACGGCCAGCACCGCACAAGGATCTGGGCGGACCGACAAACAGTTGCCTCGCCAGACAGTTGCGACGATTGTGTCGCACCGGGGGATTTTTTCGGGATTATATCCCCATCCATGCGTTGTTCATTTGTCAATCGTCACTATGTAAGGCACTATGAAGGGTGAAGTCTGCATGTTGCAAGACTCGCTCACAGGGATGAAAGCAAACGCAAGTGACCGTCTCGATCGTCATTCTGGCCATGATCGCAGCCTTTCTGGGCATGCGTCTCTATTCGGTGCTGGGGCGCCGCGCCGAACATGGCGAGGAGCCGGTACAGAGCCGTCTGGACGCCCAGCCCGCCGCTGCTGCCCCCGCTTTGCCGTTGCCCGAACGGGCCGTGGCCGGTGCGGTTCGTCCGCGCGAACTGGGCGCTGTCCTGCCGGGCGTAGAGCGCGGATTGCGCGAAATTATCGCGGTTGATCGCCGTTTTGACCCCGTGACCTTTGTCGAAGGTGCGCGTTCGGCCTATCGCATGGTGCTTGAAGCTTACTGGCGCGGCGATCGTGGACAACTGGGCCATCTGTGCGATGCCGATGTCGCGCGCAGCTTCATTGCCGCGATTGATGAGCGCGAGGCCGCCGGCGAGACTTTCAACAACAGCCTTGTGCGTGTTGAGGAAATTCAGATCGTGGGTGCCAGCTATTCGGCTCCCTTCGCCCGCGTGGCGGTCCGCTTTGTTGCCGATATTGCCGCCGTAACACGCGACCGCGACGGCAAGGTGATTGCTGGTTCGCTTAACGATGCGGTCGAAGTGCGCGATGTCTGGACATTCCGCCGCGATATCCACTCGGTCGATCCCGATTGGCTTCTCGAAGAGACCGACGAAGGCTAAGACCTTGTCGAAGCGGGGCGGCGCCAAGGCGTTCGCCCCGTTTGCCTGCGCCATGGGGCGGGGCATGACATGCGCCGACAGGCGATTCTGGTGGGGACGATTATGAATTTGAGGCAGTCGCGAATCGGCGCGGCGCTGATGGGCTTGTTGTTGCTTGAGGCTTGTGCCCGCATCATTCCCAGTCCCCGTCCTCCCGTTACGCGCCCTTCGCGTCCGGTTCCCACCACCCCCGTTCCTCAGCCAAAGCCGGTGGTGACCGCGATGGATGTCGGCGTCCATCGCGGGCCGGATCTGGCTGCTTTCCCGCTGAGCGATGGTGCGGCGCAGAGCGCGCTTGCCTCCTTCCGCGAGAGTTGCCCTAAATTACTGGCACGCACGGATACCAGCGGGTTGACCCAGCGCGCCGATTGGCAGGATGTGTGCGCGGCGGCCTCGGGCTGGACCTCGGCCGATGCGGGGCGGTTCTTCCGCTCGCGCTTCGAACTGGCGCAGGTCAGCGACGGGGCCACCTATGTTACCGGCTATTACGAGCCTGAAATTGCGGGCAGCCGCACCCGCCAGCCCGGCTATGATGTGCCGGTCTATGGCGTACCGCGCGATCTGGTCCATGCGCGCCCCGGCGATGCGCCGATCAAGCCCAATGGTCAGACACCCTTTGGCCGTTATGACGAAAATGGGGTGTTTCAGCCCTATTTCGAGCGGGGCGAGATCGACGACGGCAAGCTGGTAGGCAAAGGCCTGGAAATTGCCTGGGCGGCGGATCCGGTCGAATTCTTTTTCCTGCAAATTCAGGGTTCCGGGCGGTTGCGCGGACCGGATGGGCAAGTGATTCGCATCGGTTATGCCGCCGATAATGGCCAAAATTACACCGGCATCGGCACGGTAATGCGCCAGCAGGGCCTGCTGGGCAATGCGCCGGGGCAATATGCCGGATCTATGCAGGGCATTATGCAATATATCCGCGAACATCCGCAGGATGGCATGTCGCTGATGCGTCAGAATAAGAGTTGGGTGTTTTTCCGCGAATTGACCGGCGATGGGCCGATTGGCGCGATGGGCGTGCCGGTGCGGCCTCATGTCAGCGTGGCGGCCGATCCGCTGTTTGTTCCGCTGGGCGCGCCGGTGCTGATCGCGGCAGATCCGGCGCTGGCCAATGCGAACAAGGTCAACGGCCTGTGGGTGGCGCAGGATACCGGCGGGGCGATCAAGGGCGCCAACCGCTTTGACAGCTTTTGGGGCGCGGGCGATGAGGCAAGGCGCATCGCGGGCGGTATGCTGGCGCGCGGGCGGGCCTATATCCTGCTGCCAAAGGGGACGCTGGCGCGGCTTGGCGTGCGATGAGGGCGCCATTCGCCCTGCGTGGCGGGCGCAGGCTAACGCCGGAAGAAGAGGATCTGTGGCGCCGCGTGGCTGATACGATCGAGCCGCTGGAGCCGCGCCGCAGGGTTGAACCCACTGTGCCGCCGCCCCCTGTGGCCGAGCCGCCGCCTCTGCCGCCCAAGCGGATCAAGGGCCGGGTTCCGGCGCCTTTGCCGCCCCCCGCTCCGCCGCCTGCGCCCACGCGTCCGCTGGACCGGCACGGGCTGGACGGCGGATGGGACAAAAGGCTGGGCAAGGGACAGGTGGCCCCCGATTTCACGCTTGACCTGCACGGGGCCAATCTGGAAGGGGCCTATCAGCGCCTCGACCACGGCCTCGCGTTGGCGCTGGCGCAGGGCGCGCGAGTGGTGCTGCTGATTACGGGGCGCGCGCGCCCTGCGCCCGGCCCGGCGGATCGCGGATCGCATCGCGGGGTGATCCGGGCCAAGTTCCTCGACTGGCTGGTCCATGGCTCGCATGCTTCGCGCATTGCCGCCGTGCGGGCCGCCCATCCCCGGCATGGGGGCGCGGGGGCGGTATATATTATTTTGAAGCGGGGGAAGTAAGGGTTTGCCTCCGGCGGGTTAAGGGCGGGGGCTCTTAACAATCCCGATATGGGGTGGCGTTCATTTTATAAAGCCTGCGGCGCGGCGAGGGTACGCTGAATGGCGCCGCAGGCTTTTAATTTCAGACATCGCGTCCGGCACATAAGGCTGAACCCTGTACACAACGCAGACAGTACCGGGATTGTTAAGGGACAAGTCCCTTAACCCGCCGGAGGCATCTTATTCAGCCTCTTCCAAAACCGGCACCGGCGTGCGGATCAGATAGTCAAACGCCGACAGTCCCGCCGTCGCCCCCGCGCCCATGGCGATGACGATCTGCTTATAGGGCACAGTGGTGCAATCGCCCGCCGCGAAGACGCCGGGCACGCTGGTCGCGCCCTTGGCGTCGATCTCGATTTCACCGCGCGGCGACAGGGCGAGGGCGCCCTTGAGCCATTCGGTGTTGGGCACGAGTCCGATTTGGACGAAGATGCCTTCGAGTTCGACCGTGTGGACCGCTTCCGTGTTGCGGTCCTGATAGGTCAGGCCCGTCACCTTGGCTCCATCGCCCAGCACTTCGGTCGTCAGCGCGCTGGTGATGATCGTCACGTTGGGCAAGGACCGCAGCTTGTCCTGAAGCACGGCATCGGCCCGCATCGCGCCGTCAAATTCGATCAGCGTGACATGGGCGACCAGGCCCGCAAGGTCGATGGCCGCCTCGACGCCCGAATTGCCGCCGCCGATTACCGCCACGCGCTTGCCCTTGAACAGCGGGCCGTCGCAGTGGGGGCAATAGGCCACGCCCTTGTTGGCATAGTCCTTTTCGCCCGGCACATTCATGTTGCGCCAGCGCGCGCCGGTGGACAGCACGATGGACCGCGCCTTGAGCACGCCGCCATTGGCAAGCTCGATCTGGTGATAGCCGCCTTCGCGCGTCGCAGGGACCAGCTTTTGCGCGGTGGCAAGGTTCATGATATCGACACCATAGTCCTTGACGTGGCTTTCCAGCGCGGCGGCCAGCTTGGGCCCTTCGGTGTGCGAAACCGAGATGAAATTCTCGATGCCCAGCGTGTCGAGCACTTGCCCTCCGAAACGCTGCGCCGCCACGCCGGTACGGATGCCCTTGCGCGCGGTATAGATGGCCGAGGCCGCCCCGGCAGGACCGCCGCCGACCACCAGCACTTCGAACGGCTCCTTGGCGTTGACCGCTTCGGCGGCCTTGGCCTCCGCGCCTTCGTCGAGGTCCGCGACGATTTCCTCCAGCGTCTTCTTGCCCGACAGCCACATCGCGCCATCCTTGAACACGGCGGGCACAGCCATCACGCCGCGCTCATCGACTTCGGCCTGATAGGTGCCGCCCTCGATCAGCGTGGCGGAGAAGCGCGGGTTCTTGAGCGCGATCAGCGTCAGCGCCTGCACCACATCGGGGCAGTTGTGGCAGGTCAGCGAGAAATACATCTCGAAATTGTGGGTGCTGGTCAGGCTTTTTACCTGATCCAGCACCTCTTGCGACACCTTGGGCGGGTGGCCGCCGGCCCAGAGCAAAGCCAGGACCAGCGAAGTAAATTCGTGCCCCATCGGCAGACCGGCAAAGCGCACGCGATCATGCGCATCGGCCACGGGGCTGATGGTGAAAGAAGGGACGCGCGCATTTGTTCCATCGAAACGCGCCGAAACTTTATCGGACAGCGCGACGATGGCCTCGATCAACTCGCGGGTCTGGGCCGATTTGGCATCGTCGCCAAGGCTGGCGACAAGCTCAATCGGTTCACGCAGCATGGCGAGATATTGTTTGAGTTGGGCGGACAGATTGGCGTCGAGCATCGGATGATCCTTCGGATTTAGAAATGCGAGGGGCGCGCCCCCTCGCGCTCCCATAACGTCTCCCGACGATGGGTAGCCTATTGGGCAACGGTGTGTAAAAAACTCATTGCTGCGCAGCAGCTGTAAAAGCCTCCGGCGGGGCGATGCAGGCGCTTATTGGCCGCCAATCGCTCACTTCTCGCCGGGAGACATAATGGGGGTGCAGGGGGACGAGTCCCCCTGCGGGTATTCTAACCTTCAAACCAATCAGATCTTGCCGACCAGATCGATCGAGGGAGCCAGCGTTTCGGCGCCTTCTTCCCACTTGGCGGGGCAAACCTGACCGGGGTGTTCCTGCCAGTACTTGGCGGCCTTGATCTTGCGCACCAGCTCGGCAGCGTTGCGGCCCACGCCTTCGGGGGTCACTTCGACCAGCTGCACCACGCCTTCGGGATCGGTCACGAAGGTGCCGCGGTCGGCCAGGCCCACGCCTTCGCGCAGGTTGTTGAACTGCTTGGTCAGGTCATGGTTCTGGTCGCCGACCAGGAAGTATTCGATCTTGCCGATGGCGGGCGAGGTGTCGGCCCATGCCTTGTGGCTGAAGTGGGTGTCGGTCGACACGCCGTACACTTCGACGCCCAGAGCCTTGAGGGCAGCATATTCGTTCTGGAGGTCTTCCAGCTCGGTCGGGCACACGAAGGTGAAGTCGGCCGGATAGAAGAAGAACACCGACCACTTGCCCTTGATGTCGGCGTCGGTGACGTCGACGAAAGCGCCGGCCTTATAGGCGGTGGCGGTGAAGGGCTGGATCGAATAGCCGATAAGCGACATGGGATAGACTCCGTCGTTTGCCCAGTTTGTATCTGGGGGTGTTGAAACTGTTGAAGCGGAGATAGGCATTGATGATGCAAATGCGAAGTGCGGATTCCCGATTAATCATATTGGGAATAGCGATAAGTGGAGGGCGATAGGTCGGGTTTGATCGATTTATCCGATCATCAATCCTGCCTGCGTATATTCAGCTCCCATGGCTTGTCGCTCCCCGATGCGCATTGCCCAGTCACCATGCGGGCATCGCTCGACAATGTGCCGGAGCAATCGCCGCTCTGGCCGTCGGCATCGACGATGTAATGCCACGTGACATGGCGTCCTTCGATCCGGCCCTTGCCCGATCCCGTCTTGGCGCCATTCTCGATCGTGTCATAGGCGATGGATTGGCCCGTCTGAGTAAAGCGAAAGGTAAAACCGTCCCCGCTGCTCCACAGGCCCGTCATTGAGGCGGCGGTACCCGAGGACAGGGCCGAGGATAAGGCCGGGGATGGTGGCAGCAGCGGTTGTGCCGTAGGGGGCGTTTCCGGTGCGGATGTATGATCCGGTTTGGGCGCATCGCTGGCCGAGGATTGCCCCGCCATCATTGTTGCCGTGCCAAAGCCCACCGCCGAAAGCAGCAGCCCGCCAAACACGACCAGCTTTACCGAATCGCCCGAACGCCGAAAGAAGCTGAGCGCGATCATCGCGATCACCAGCACCAGCAGCGAGAGCACGCCCAGCGGGCTGACCGCTGCGGCCGCAATCACTTTGGGAAAATCGAGATTGCCCATGGCACATACCCCCGGCCCAAGACCGGGGGCAAGCTAACCCAAGCGGAAGCCGGGCTCAAGCGCGGGGACGGGAAACCTGTCCACGGTCGATCAGCTTCTGATCGGCCAGCACCAGCGCCATCATCGCCTCGACCACGGGCACGCCGCGAATGCCAACGCAGGGGTCATGGCGGCCCCTGGTGCGGATTTCGCTGGCCTCGATGTTTCCGTTTTCATCGGCGCGCGTGACGGTCGGCACCGGGATCAGGATCGAGGAGGTGGGCTTGAAGGCCACGCGCACCACCACCGGCTGGCCGGTGGAAATGCCGCCCGCGATGCCGCCTGCATGGTTGGCCTCAAACAAGGGCCGCCCGTCGGGACCGGGGCGCATGGGGTCTGCGTTCTGTTCGCCGCGCAGCGTGGCGGCGGCAAAGCCATCGCCGATCTCCACGCCCTTGACCGCATTGATGCTCATCATCGCGGCGGCCAGTTCGGAATCGAGCTTGGCATAGAGCGGCGCGCCCCAGCCGGCGGGCACACCATAGGCAACGCATTCGACCACCGCGCCGATCGACGAGCCATCAAGCCGCGCCTGATCCACAATCGCTTCCCAGCGCTTGGCTGCTTCAGCATCGGGGCAGAAGAAGGGGTTGGCCCGGATCTGCGCCTCGTCGAAATTACCCATGTCGATGCGGTCATCGCCGATCTGGCTGACATAGCCCACGATCCGCACCTCGGGGATCACCAGACGCGCCACGCCGCCCGCCGCCACGCGCGCCGCCGTCTCGCGCGCGCTCGACCGCCCGCCGCCGCGATAGTCGCGGAAACCATATTTGGCGTCATAGGCATAATCGGCATGGCCGGGGCGATAGGACTTGGCGACCTCGGAATAATCCTTCGACCGCTGATCGGTGTTCTCGATCATCAGGCTGATCGGCGTGCCGGTCGTCTTGCCTTCGAACACACCCGAGAGGATCTTCACCAGATCGGCCTCGTTGCGCTGGGTGGTGAACTTGCTCTGCCCCGGACGGCGCGCGTCGAGGAAAGGCTGGATCAGCTCCTCGCTGATCTCCAGCCCCGGAGGGCAGCCATCGACAATCGCGCCCAGCGCGGGCCCGTGGCTTTCGCCCCAGGTGGTGAATCGGAAAAGGCGGCCAAAGGTGTTCCAGCTCATGGGGCCGCTCTTTGGCGATTGTGGGGGCAAAAGTCCACTGTCCCGGAGCCGAGCAAAAAAGTGGGAACGGATTTTTGCAAAAGTGCTGCGTCAGCGATAGGCTTGCGCGATGTATATGAACGTGTTCCGCAGCCGGAAACGGGCTGATTACGATGCCGCCGCCTATGCCGCTGACGCCGCGCGCATGGACGAACTGGCGCGGGCCCAGCCGGGCTTCCTTGATTACAAGAGCTTTGCCGCCCCCGATGGCGAAACGGTGACCATCTCGGTCTGGCAAAGTGTGGAGGCCGCGCGCGACTGGGCGCGCCACCCCGAACACCGCGAGGCGCAGGCGAGGGGGCGCGAGGAATATTACGCCGAATATACGGTCTATTCCTGTGACGGTGCTGTAGAGCGCCGATTTCCGTGAAGGAAAGCATTGCCAAACCCGCCGTAACGGTGCTTTGGCCCGGCTCTACTTATCCAAGGAATTCCCATGACCATCACCCTCTACGGTATCCCCAATTGCGATACCGTCAAAAAAGCGCGCAAATGGCTGGAGGGCAATGGGATCAGCTATGCCTTTCATGATTACAAAAAGGCGGGCGCGGATAAGGACAAGCTGACCAACTGGATCATCGAGGCCGGGCTGGACAAGATCCTGAACCGCGCGGGCACGACTTTTAAAAAGCTGCCCGAGGAAATCCGTGCGATGGTCGATGAAAATCTGGCCGTCTCTCTGATGGTCGAGAACCCCTCGATGATCAAGCGGCCCATCGTGGAATATAAGGGCGGCCTGCTGGTGGGCTTTAAGGCCAGCGAGTGGGAAACTGCCCTGCGGTAAAGCCACGGAAGGCAGGCGATGGACGAGAGCTGGTATTCGCTCCTTGAATGGGTGGCCGCCGCGCTGGGGCTGGTCAATATCGTGCTGCTCGTCCGGCGCTCGATCTGGAACTATGTCTTCGGCATGGCGATGGTCGCGCTCTACATCTTTGTTTTCTTTGAAAAGCGCCTCTATGCCGAAAGCGGGCTTCAGGTGTTTTTCTTTGCCGCGCAAGGCTGGGGCTGGTGGCTCTGGGCGCGCAGCAAGGGGGCGGATGACGAGGTGCCGGTCGGTTGGCTCAGCCCGTTCAGCCGGATCGTCTGGGCGCTGGTCACGGCCGCGCTCAGCATCAATCTGGGCTGGGCCTTGGCGCGCTTTACCAATGCGGCCATGCCCTTTGCTGATTCGGCGGTGACCGGGGCCAGCGTTGCCGCGCAGATACTGCTGGGCCTGCGTCGGACAGAAAACTGGGTGCTGTGGATCGCGATCGATGTGGCCTCGGTGGCTCTCTATATCAATCGCGGGCTTTATCCCACGGCTGCGCTTTATGTCGGCTTTCTCGTGCTTTCGGTGCTGGGCCTGCGCGAATGGATGAAGGCGGGGCGGGCATGATCCGCGTTTGCTTTCATGGCGCGGAAAGCACCGGAAAATCTGTGCTGGCCGAGAGGTTGCGGCAAAGGTTCGGTTGGCCATGGGTGCCTGAATATGGCCGCGAATATGCCGAAGCGCATGGGCTTGACTTCACCATGGACGACCTGCTCGCCATGGCGCGGGGCCAGAACGAGGCGATGCTGCGCGCCAGCGAGGCGCAGCCCCCGGTGCTGATCCTCGACACCGACCCGCTGATGACGGCAGCATGGGCGCAGATGCTGTTCGGCCACGCGCCCGATGAGCTCTTCGCCTATCCCAAGGCCGATCTCTACCTCCTCTTCTCGCCCGATGTGCCATGGGTAGAGGATGGTACGCGTTTCTTTGGCACAGACGAGGCGCGGGCGCGTTTTGCCGCTGTGTCAGAGGAGGTGCTGGTGCGGGCGGGGGTGCGTTACGCCCGCATCCATGGTGATTGGGATGAGCGGGAGCATCAGGTGGTTGGGGCGGTTGAGAGTAGGGTGCCTCCGGCGGGTTAAGGGCGGGGGCCCTTAACAATCCCGGTTTTGGGTGGTGTTCGGGTTCGGCCTTGCGCAACCCCTCCGCGCCGCAGGCTATAAAGCCGCTTCCCGGAATGGCGACTCAATGCAAATATGGCGCCCCCCATAATGGGATTGCAAAGGGACGAGTCCCTTTGCCCGCCGGAGGCAAAAATCCCTCAGACCTTCTTCGCCGTCAAAATATAATTCAACGCCATATCATTCGACAGATGCAACCCCTTCAAGGGATTCCACGCAATCCCCATCGGCTGACCCACCTGCATCCCCAAATCCTCCAGCATCAGCGCCAGTTCGGACGGGGTGATGAAATCCTCCCAATGATGCGTCCCGCGCGGCACCATGCCGATCCGCTCGGCGGCCTCGATCATCAGCCATTTGGATTGCGGCGTGCGGTTGGGGGTGGAGACGATCAGCAGGCCATCCTCGGCCATCGCCCCGATCAGCGCGCGTAGAAAGGCGGGCTTGTCGGCGACATGCTCGATCACCTCCATGCTGGTGACCAGATCATAGCCCGACAGGCCCAGCGCCCCGACATCGCCGCAGACGTATTCGATGGACAGGCCGCCGCCTGCCGCATGCGCGCTGGCCGCCGCGATATTTTCCGCCGCCGCGTCCACGCCTGTTACGGCCGCGCCCAACCGTGCCAGCGGTTCGCACAAAAGCCCTGCGCCGCAGCCCACATCCAGCGCCCGCCGCCCCGCCAGTGGCCGCACAGAGCGCGAATCGGCCCCGAAATGCGCATCCACCGCATCGCGGATAAACCGCAGCCGCACAGGGTTGAGCCGGTGCAGCATGGCCGAGGAACCCTTCGGATCCCACCATTCTGCGGCCAGTTTGCCAAAATGGGCGGCTTCTTCCGGGCGAATTGTCGTTGCATTGCTCATAGGACCTACCTAAAGCGCCAGCCCCAAGCGGGGCAAGTGTCTCGCGTGTAATTTTGTTTCAATTAAGGAGCCTGTGACCGTGGCCCGGATCGTCATGAAATTCGGCGGCACCTCCATGGCCGGCACCGAGCGCATCCGGCGCGTGGCGGGCATTGTGCGCCGTCAGCAAGAAGCCGGGCACGAGGTGGCGGTGGTGGTGTCGGCCATGTCGGGTGAAACCGACCGACTGGTAAACTTCTGCCGTGAAGCCAACGCGCTGTATGACCCCGCCGAATATGACGTGGTGGTGGCCAGCGGCGAACAGGTGACCAGCGGTCTTTTGGCGCTGACGCTGCAATCCATCGGCGCCAAGGCGCGTTCGTGGCTGGGCTGGCAATTGCCGATCCGCACCGATGATGCCCATGCCAAGGCGCGAATCGAAGCCATCGACACCGACGAGATCCTGGCCAGCATGGCGCGCGGCGAAATCGCCGTGATCCCCGGTTTTCAGGGCCTGACCGCCGACAACCGCATCACCACGCTGGGTCGCGGTGGTTCGGACACTTCGGCCGTGGCCGTGGCGGCGGCGCTGAAAGCGGATCGCTGCGATATCTACACCGACGTGGACGGTGTTTACACCACCGACCCGCGCATCGTCGCCAAGGCGCGCAAGCTCAAGAATGTCACCTATGAGGAAATGCTGGAACTGGCCAGCGTCGGCTCCAAGGTGCTTCAGACCCGCTCGGTCAGCCTTGCCATGAAGGAAAAGGTGCGCGTTCAGGTGCTCTCGTCCTTCATCGACGAAAACGCTCCTGCTGCTGATACACTGCCCGGCACGATGATCGTGTCCGACGAAGAACTTGAGGGCCTGGATATGGAACGCCAACTCATCACCGGCATCGCCGCCGACAAGAATGACGCCAAGGTTATCCTGACCGCCGTGCCGGACCGTCCGGGCGCCGTGTCGTCGATCTTTGGCCCGCTGGCCGAAGCCAACATCAACGTGGACATGATTATCCAGAACGTTGGCCGCGCCGATACGGACACGGACGTCACCTTCACGGTGCCCGCTGCCGACCTCGACCGCACGGTGGCCGTGCTGGAAGAAAACCGCGAAACCATCCGCTACGAAAAGCTCTCGACCGACCCCAAGGTTGCCAAGATCTCGGTCGTGGGCGTGGGCATGCGCAGTCATGCAGGCGTCGCGGCCATGATGTTCAAGGCGCTGGCTGATCGCGGGATCAACATTCAGGCGATCTCGACCTCGGAAATCAAGGTTTCGGTGCTGATCGATTCGGATGAAACCGAACTGGCCGTGCGTTTGCTGCATACGGCTTATGGGCTGGATGGGTGATCGTTTGGAGGTTTGATGCCTCCGGCGGGCAAAGGGTCTTCGACCCTTTGCAATCCCGTTACTGGAATGCGCTCCTGCGGAAACGTGGGGGCGTTTTTCGTTTGGGGGGATAAGCCGCTTCGCGGAATTGGGGTGTGGGGCTTGCCCCACTTTCAAACCTCGCCCCAACACGCCCCGCCGTAGACCAAGCGCCCACGCCGACAGTAATGGGAGCGCGAGGGTCTAGACCCTCGCCTTCATCCCTTACTTCTTCTTGCTCACCTCAACCGCCGCATCACTGGCCAGCTTGTCCACGCGCTCATTTTCCGCATGGCCATTATGCCCGCGCACCCATTGCCAGTCGATCTTGTGGGGTTTGGCCACGATCAGCATCTCGCGCCAGAGATCCTCGTTGGCGACGGGCTCCTTCTTGGCATTCACCCAGCCGCGCTTTTGCCAGCCAAAGACCCATTGGGTGATGCCGTCGATGACATATTTGCTGTCGGTGCAGAGCCGCACCTCGCACGGTTGGTTGAGCGCCGCCAGCGCGCGGATCACGGCGGTCATTTCCATGCGGTTGTTGGTGGTCTGTGCCTCGGCGCCGACCAGTTCCTTTTCCCGGGCGCCCATGCGCAGCAAAGCTGCCCAGCCGCCGGGGCCGGGGTTGCCCTTGCAGGCCCCGTCGGTGAAAATCTCGACCTGTTTCATGCCCGCAAACTCAAGCCCCGAACACGCCCGGATTGGCGGCGTAGAATTCCAGACGGCGGGCAAAGGCCATCGGGTCTTTCTTCACCACCAGCGCATCGGGCGGGGTGTTGATCCAGTCATAGGCGCGGGTGGAGAGGAAGCGCATCGCCGCCCCGCGCGCCAGAACCGGCAGCACGGCGGTTTCGGCATAGGAGAGCGGGCGCACCGATTCGTAACCGCCCAGCAGCGCCTCGGAAATCTCTGAATTGAACTCCCGTCCGTCGGACGAGAAGCACCATGCTGCATGAGTTACCGCCACGTCATAGGCGGTGATGTCATGGCAGGCGAAATAGAAATCGATCAGGCCTGTGACAGAATCGCCCAACATCAGCACATTGTCGGGGAACAGATCTGCATGGATGATCGAGCGGGGCAGGTCGGTCGGCCATTCGCCCTCGATCACCGCCATTTCGCGCGCCACAAGGCCCGCCAGCGAGGGATCGATCGAGGCCAGCCCCTCGGCTCCGCAACCGTCGATAAGCCCCCGCCATCCGGCAAGGCTGAGGTCATTGGCGCGGCTCTGCGGGAAATCGGCGGCGGCCAGATGCAGGCCTGCCAGCGCCGCGCCCACCGAGCGCGCTTGGCCCGGCGTGGGTTCGGACACCGAAACGCCGGGCAGGAATTCGATCAGCGTCACTGCCTTATCGTCGATCCAGCGGAAGCTGGCGCCATCACGGTCGTGGATCGTGCGCGGCACCGGACATTTCTTGTCGGCCAGATGGTCGAGCAGGCCAAGGAAGAAGGGCAGTTCGGCCACTTCGGTCCGGCCTTCGAACATGGTCAGGATGAAGCGCTGCGGGCCCGATCCGGTCCCGGTCGTCTCGATCAGCCAGTTCGAATTGGACACGCCCTCGGCAATGCCCTTGGCCGAAACGAGATCGCCCACCGAAAATTCACCGATCAGCGCCGCCAGCGCTTCGGCACCCAATTGTGTATAAACCGCCATTGCCGCCTCTACTTAGCCAGCCAGTTGGCGCGGCAGTTTGAAGATCATGTTTTCTTCGGTGGTGACCACCGTTTCCTCTTCGACCTGACGCCACTGGCCGATGCGGGCGATCACCTCGCGCACCAGTTCCTCGGGCGCGCTGGCGCCCGCCGTCAGGCCCAGCGTGTTCACGCCGTCGAGCCACGAGACGTCGATTTCATCGGCGCGCTGCACCAGCCGCGAGGGCGTGCCGCTGCGGTCGGAAACCTCGACCAGACGCATCGAATTGGACGAATTGGGCGCGCCGATCACCAGCACCAGATCACATTGCGGGGCAATTGCCTTGACGGCGGCCTGACGGTTGGATGTGGCGTAGCAGATGTCCTCGGCGCGGGGCGCGTGGATCTGGGGATAGCGAGCTTTCAGCGCCTCGATGATCTCATGCGTATCATCGACCGAGAGCGTGGTTTGCGTCAGGAAGCCCAGCGCATCATCGGTGGTGAAGGGCAGGGTTGCGACATCCTCGACCGTTTCGACCAACGTCATATGGCCATCGGGCACCTGACCGAAAGTGCCGATGACCTCGGGGTGGCCCTTGTGGCCGATGAAGAGGATGTGGCGGCCCGCCTCGATCTGGCGCTCGGCCTGACGGTGGACCTTGGAGACCAGCGGACAGGTGGCGTCGAGCCATTCCAGTCCGCGCGCATCCGCCGCTGCGGGCACAGCCTTGGGCACGCCATGGGCCGAAAAGATCACCGGCACGCCATCGGGCACTTCGTCGAGTTCCTCGACAAAGATTGCGCCCTTGGCCTTGAGCCCGTCGACCACATAGCGGTTGTGAACGATTTCATGGCGCACATAGACCGGAGCGCCATATTTGCGAATCGCCCGCTCGACAATTTCGATTGCGCGATCAACACCGGCGCAAAATCCGCGCGGCGCGGCAATCAACAGCTTGAGCGGCTGCAAAGAAATGGAATCGGCGGGGGCGGGAAAGGCGGTGTTCATACTCCCGCCTCTAGCGCTTTGCGCCGCGCGCCGCTAGGGCAGCGAACAGGAATGTTGAAGGAACGAGTCTGTCATGCCCTTTCGTACACGCCGAATGAATGCCAAAGTCGCTTGCGGGGCGGGGCTGCTGGGCGCCATGGCTTTGCTGGCCGGGTGCAAGACGACCGGTGAACTGGTGGTGCAGGACGGCGTGGGCATCACGGCGGTGCGCTCGACCTGCCCGGCGGTGGGCATTGCCGATTATACAGGCGATATCACCACGTTCCGTCTGGGCGGCGAACAGAATGCGAGCGCCATCGATCTGACTGGTGCGATCACCAATGTGCGCAGCGCCTGCGATCCCAAGAGCAATCCGGTGCAGGCCAATGTGACCTTCAAGGTTCTGGCCACGCGCGCCGATGGTCGGGGCGAGCGGGTGGTGAACCTGCCCTATTTCATCACCGTGGTGCGCGGCGGCAATGTTGTGATCGCCAAGCGCCTTGGCACAGCCACGGTGCGTTTCGCCGATGGCCAGACGCGCGGCGAGGTAATGGCCTCTGGCGGGGCGACGATCAACAAGGCCGACGCCACGCTGGACCGCGCGGTGCGCGACCGTCTGCTCAAACAGCGCAAAGCAGGCGAGGCTGACGCTGCCATCGACCCGCTGACCGATCCTGAAGTGCGCGCGGCGGTGGCCAAGGCCTCATTCGAGGTGCTGGTGGGTTTCCAGCTCACGCCTGAACAGCTTCAGTATAACGGCACGCGCTGATTTCCGGGGGGGGGGCTTAGCTGCCCCCCTTATGTTTTGCGGCCTTTCGTTTCGGACGTAAATTCGCTAGGCGCGCTGGCATGACACAGCAAGCCGATAACCAAGCCCCGATCTTTCACGCCTTTGCAGGCCATGTTGCCGCCGCGCTTGATGCGCTGGTGGTTGCCGGCCAATTGCCGGACGGGCTGAACCGAGGCGCGGTGACGGTGGAAAGCCCGCGCGATCCTTCGCATGGCGATCTGGCCACCAATGCGGCCATGGTGCTGGCCAAGCCTGCGGGCACCAATCCGCGCGCGCTGGCGACTCTGCTGGTGGCCGAGCTGGAAAAGCTGGAGCAGGTGAAAAGCGCCGAGATCGCCGGGCCGGGGTTCATCAACCTGCGCCTGTCGGATGCGGCATGGCTGGGCGAACTGGCGCTGATCGGGGCGCAGGGCGGCGATTATGGCCGTTCGGCCGTGGGCGCGGGCACGACGGTCAATGTCGAATATGTCTCGGCCAACCCCACTGGTCCCATGCATATGGGCCATTGCCGCGGCGCGGTGGTGGGCGATGCGCTGGCCTCCTTGCTGGAATGGGCCGGGCATAAGGTCATCCGTGAATATTACGTCAATGATGCGGGCGCGCAGGTGCAGGTTTTGGCCCGCAGCGCCCATGTCCGCTATCGTGAAGCACTGGGCCATGACGTGGGCGCGATCCCCGAAGGGCTCTATCCGGGCGATTATCTGGTGCCGGTGGGGCAGGCCTTGGCCGCCGAATTCGGCGATAAATATGCCGATGCGCCCGAAAGCGAATGGCTGGCGCTGTTCCGCGTGCGGGCCGTTGCCAAGATGATGGACATGATCCGCGACGATCTGGCGCTGCTGGGCATCGAACACGATCTTTTCTCATCCGAAGCGGAGCTACAGGCGGCGGGCAAGCCCGAGGAGGCCGAAGCCTGGCTGCGCAGCGTCGATCTGGTTTACGATGGCGAGCTGGAAGCGCCCAAGGGCAAGCTGCCCGATGACTGGGAGCCGGTGGCGCTGCCGCTGTTCCGCAGCACCAGGTTTGGCGACGATCAGGACCGCCCGATCAAGAAGTCGGACGGGACGTGGACCTATTTCGGCGCCGATCTGGCCTATCATTACCAGAAGGCACAGACGTCTGACGCGCTGGTCGATATCTGGGGCGCGGACCATGCCGGTACGGTCAAGCGCATCAAGGCCGCCGTGGCTGCGATGACCGGGCGTGATGGGGCGGCTAAGCCGTTTGAAGTCAAGCTGGTGCAGATGGTGCAATTGCTGCGCGATGGCGAACCGGTGAAAATGTCCAAGCGTTCGGGCAATTTCGTCACGCTGCGCGAAGTGGTGGAGGAAGTCGGCAAGGAAGTCGTGCGCTTCACCATGCTGACCCGCAAGCCCGAGGCGATGATGGATTTCGACTTTGCCAAGGTGGTCGAGGCCAGCAAGGACAATCCGGTATTCTATCTGCAATATGCCCATGCGCGCATCTGTTCGACGCTGCGCAAGGGGGCGGCTGAAGGCTTTGCCCCCTCGAACGAAGGGCTGGAGCTGCTGGGCGAGGAAGAGCTGGCGCTGGTGCGCACGGGCGCGCAGTTCCCGCGTCTGGTCGAGGCTGCTGCTGCTGCGCGCGAACCCCATCGCATTGCCTTTTTCCTGGCCGATCTGGCCGCAGCCTTCCACGCTTATTGGAATGTCGGCAATGATCGCCCGGACAAGCGTTTTATTGTGTCCGAAAACGGTACGCTTACTGGCGCGAGGCTTTTCTTGGCCTCGCAAATCGGGCAGATCATCCGCAACGGGCTTGCCATCCTTGGCGTGACCGCTGTCGAGGAGATGTAAGTCATGTCGAACGGTCAGGATGGGTTTGGTGGCGAAGGCGGCGGCCTTACCCAACCGTGGACCGATGCGACAGATGCGCAGGCGCGGGCGAGGGATCTGATCGGGCGTGCGCGCGATGCGGTTGCGGGCGCCGCCGCGCTGGGTGATGGGGCCACGCTGGCGGACAAGGCCAGCGTACTCTCGCAAGAGGTCGGCGCGCATATGCAGGGCGCCGAGGAGCGTGCCCAGCAATGGTATCATGACGCGCGCGAGGCCTTGCCCGGCCATGACGATGCCGCGCTGCAGGGCGTGGATGAGGCGCTGGGCAGCAAGCGCTTTGATGACCATGACCGCCTGCCCTGGCTCGAATCGGATGATGACGAGGAATATGAGGGCGTCGACAGCAAGCGTGTCGCCGTGGCTGTGGCGGCCGGTCTGGCGCTGACGGCGGCGGCGGTCGGGGGCTTTTGGTATTTTACCCATCGCCCCGACAATGGCGTGCCCGTGGCCGATGGCAGCGTGATCGCCGCGCCCGCAGAAAGCTATAAGGAAGCGCCCAAGGATCCGGGCGGCAAGCAATTTGCCGGGACCGGCGATTCGAGCTTTGCCGTTTCGCAGGGGCAGGAGCGTCCCGCGCAACTGGCAGGCGGCGATGCGGCAGCCGCAGGCGCCAATGCGGCCGAGGCGGCAGCCTCGACGGCAGCAGCAGCCGGGGCCAGCTTTGCGGGCGGCGCGCCCGTGGCGGGCAAACCGGAAGCTGTGGCGGCGGCCAAGCCCGTGGCCGCGCCCAAGCCTTCGGCGGCGGCTGATAATGGCCCAAGCGGCGGCGTGGTCCAGATCGCGGCCTATACCAGCGAGAGCGCGGCGGTGGCCGGGTGGAACCGGCTGGTGCAGGGACATGAGATGCTCAAGGGCATGAACCACCGCGTGGTTTCGGCCAAGATCGATCTGGGCACGGTCTATCGGCTGCAACTGGTGACCAGCGCTGGAGGTGGGGCTGGCCTGTGCGAGCGGCTGAAGGCCGATGGTCTGCCCTGTCAGGTCAAGCATTAAGCTTCAGGTCAAGCATTAAGCGGATCTTGCGCTGGGCGGTCGTTACGTGCAACGGATGGCCGCATGATACCGGCGATTTTCGGCCTTTCCGGCCTGACCCTGACTGATGATGAGCGCGCTTTCTTTCGGGATTGCGATCCGGCGGGATACATCCTGTTTGGACGCAATGTGGAAAGCCGCGCGCAATTGCGGGCGCTGACCGATGAATTGCGCAGGCTGCATGGGCGCGACGATCTGTTCATCAGCATTGATCAGGAAGGCGGAAGGGTCGCGCGGATGAAGCCGCCGGTCTGGGCGAAATATCCGGCGGGCGAACCTTTTGCGCGGCTCTATGATGTTGCGCCTTCCAGCGCGATTGCCGCCGCGCGCGCCAATGCGGAGGCGCTGGGGCTGGATCTGGCCGAGGCGGGGATCACGGTCGATTGCTGGCCCTGCGTTGATGTGCGCGAGGCGGGCGCGCATGATGTGATCGGCGACCGCGCCTTGGGTGAGGAGCCGATGCGGGTGGCCGCCTTGGGCCGCGCCATCCTCGAAGGTCTGGAGGCCGCAGGCGTGGCGGGGGTGATCAAGCATATGCCCGGCCATGGTCGCGCCGGGGCCGACAGCCACAAGGAATTGCCCACCGTCCATGCCGATGCGGCGGCGCTGGAGCGCGATATCGCGCCCTTCCGCGCGCTGGCTGCACGGGCGGAGATCGGGATGACGGGGCATATCCTGTTTCCCGCCTGGGACGCCGAGGCGCCCGCCACGCAATCGCCGCGGATTGTGTCTGAGATCATCCGGGGGGTGATCGGCTTCGATGGCCTGCTGCTGACCGATGATATCGACATGCAGGCGCTCTCGGGCACGATCCCTGAGCGTTCGGCGCGGGCGCTGGCGGCGGGTTGCGATCTGGTGCTCAATTGCTGGGCGCGGATGGCGGATATGGTGGGCATCGCGCAGGCCTGCCCGACCATGGGCGAGAAAAGCGCGGCGCGTTTGGCGCGAGCGATGGCGGGGGCGGCGATTTCGCCCGCTCTGGCGCAGGAGCGGCAGGCGGAATGTGTCGCCACGCGCGACGCGCTGCTGGCGCTGGTGTGAGCGAAGGCGCGCTCCCTCCGGGCGAGGGCGCGGACCTGTTCACCGCGCCGGCTCGCGATGCGCTGATGCTGGAAATCGAGGGCTGGGAAGGACCGCTCGATCTGCTGCTTGATCTGGCGCGGCGGCAGAAGGTCGATCTGCGGCGGATTTCGATCCTCGAACTGGTCGATCAATATATCGCCTATGTCGAGGCCGCCGAGGCGCTGAAGCTGGAGCTGGCCGCCGATTATCTGGTGATGGCGGCATGGCTGGCCTATCTCAAATCCTCGCTGCTGTTGCCCAAGGAGGAGCAGGAGGAGCCAAGCCCTGAGGAACTGGCGCTGCGCCTGCAATTGCGGCTGCAACGTCTGGCCGCGATGCGCGAGGCGGCGGCGCGGCTTCTGGCGCGCGACCGGATCGGGCGCGATGTGTTTCTGCGCGGCGCGCCCGAGGGGCTGAAAATCGGCAAGAAAGCCGTGTGGCAGGCCGATCTTTATGACCTCATCGCTGCCTATGGTCAGGTCAAGGTGCGCAATGGTCCGGTGGTTCATATCGTGCGCGACCGCAAGGTGATGACGCTGGATTCGGCGCTGGCGCGAATGTCGGCCATGCTGGGATTGCGGCTGGACTGGGTGGAGCTGCGCGAATTTCTGCCCCCCGCGACTCAGGCGGAATGGAGCGATGAGCGGTTGCGCCGTTCGGCTCTGGCCTCCAGCTTTGTCGCCGCGCTGGAACTGGCGCGACAGGGGCGGGTGGAGATCGTGCAGGACCATGTGTTCGGCCCGCTGCGCTTGCGGAGCCTTTCGGCATGAGCGCCTTGATCCGCGCGCTGGAGGCCGCGTTGTTTGCCGCCACGCAACCGATGAGCATCGAGGCCATCGCCCGCCATTTGGGGCAGGGGGAGGCGGCTGTGCGCGAGGCCCTGCGCGAACTGGCGGCCCATTATGCCGGGCGCGGGGTGGAACTGGTCGAACGCGGCGGGCGCTGGCATTTTCAGACCGCGCCCGATCTGGCCCATCTGCTGCGCCCCATGCATGAGGAGCCGCGCCGTCTGACCCGCGCGGCCACCGAATGCCTTGCCATCATCGCCTATCATGAACCCGTTAGCCGCGCCGAGATCGAGGCGATTCGCGGTGTCCAGACCGCCAAGGGCACGGTGGACGTGTTGATGGAGGCCGGATGGGTGCGCATCGCGGGACGGCGCGAGGTGCCGGGGCGCCCGGTGATCTATGCCACCACGCCCGCCTTCCTTGCCGAGTTCGGCTTGAGCGGCCGCCGCGACCTGCCCGGAATCGAGGAATTGCGGGCTACGGGCCTGCTCGATCCGGTCGATGAGGCCTATAATGCGCTGATGGGCGATCCGAAGAGTGAGGAAGCGCTACGTCAATCAGCGGATGGGCTGGCGCCGGGCCAAGAAAGTGCCTAGATAGGATCAAAATGCCCGCGTCGATGCATGAATCTTGGCTCGGCGGGGCCACAAGGAGTTGGTATCATGGGTTTTGGGTCTGTCTGGCACTGGGTCATCGTTCTGCTGGTCGTGCTGGTGCTGTTTGGTCGTGGCCGCGTGTCCGACATCATGGGCGATTTCGGCAAGGGTATCAAAAGCTTCAAGGAAGGCATGGCGGACGAAACCACTGACCGCCCCGTCACGCCGCCTGCCCAGATCGAAGGCAAGGGAGAGCCGGTCAAGCCTGCTGCTACCGAAGAAAAGACCGGCCAGAACTGAGCCTTTCTTACCCATTCCTCGCAAGATTGGCCTGACGCACTGTGCTGTTTGATATTGCCCCTTCGGAATTTCTGCTGACGGCGGTGGTCGCCGTGGTGGTGATCGGCCCCAAGGATATGCCCCGCGCCATGCGGACCATGGGCAAATGGATGGGGACGGTGCGCCGTGTCTCGGGCCATTTCCGCTCTGGCATCGAAACCATGATCCGCGAGGCGGAAATGGAGGAGATGGAAAAGAAATGGCGCGAGCAGAATGAGGCGATCATGAAGGCCAGCCCGCCCGAGGCTTTGCCCTCACCCGAGCTGGCCGAACACGCGCCCACTGAGCCTTTGGCCGCCTCCGAATTGGCGGGCGGCGGATTGCCCGTCGATCCGCATTCGGCCAGCGCGCAGGAACATGCCGCGCACCATCAGGCCCAACCGCATGAAGGCCATGAACAGGCCGACAAGGCCAAGGGCGAATAAAGATGGCGTTTGAAATCAAGGATATAGACGAATCGCAGGCCCCGCTGCTTGAGCATCTGGTGGAACTGCGCGGGCGTCTGCTCAAATCCATTGCTGCGCTCTTTGTGGCCTTTGGCATCTGCCTCTATTTCGTGAACCCGATTCTGGCCTTTCTGGTGCAACCTTTGCGCGATGCAGCGGGGACCGGGGGCAAGCTGATCTACACCAAGCTCTATGAGGCCTTCTTCGTTGACCTCAAGGTTGCGCTGTTTGCCGCCTTCATACTGGCCTTTCCGGTCATCTCAAACCAGATGTGGGCCTTTATCGCGCCGGGCCTCTATGCGAAGGAAAAGAAGGCGTTTCTGCCTTTTCTGATCGCTACGCCGGTCTTGTTCCTGTCGGGCGCGGCGCTGGCCTATTATGTGGTGATGCCCACGGCCTTCCGCTGGATGCTGGGCTTTCAGGGCAATCGCGGCGGGATCCAGATGGAGGCGCTGCCCAGCGTCGGCGACTATCTTGGCCTTGTGATGCAATTCATCCTTGCCTTCGGGATCAGCTTCCTGCTGCCTGTCCTGCTCCTGCTGCTCAACCGCGCGGGGATCGTGACGCGCCAGCAGCTCTCGAGTGCGCGGCGCTATGTGATCGTCGGGATCACCGTGCTGGCCGCTGTGCTGACGCCGCCCGATGTGGGGTCGCAGTTGATGCTGGCCGTGCCGCTGATGATCCTGTTCGAAGGGTCGCTGGTGGTGATGTGGTTTGGGGAAAAGCGCGCGGCCAAGGCTGAGGCTCAGGCTGAAGTTCAGGTCGAGGCGTAAGAAGGTTTGCCTCCGGCGGGCAAAGGGCGGGGGCCCTTTGCAATCCCGTTAATGGAGTTGAGTTTTAGCACGGCTTAGCGGTTGGTTGCGATGGTTTCAGAGCCTGCGGCGCGGAGAGGTCATTCCTATCCGCGCCGCAGGCTTTATCATTTCAACGCCGCATCCGACACAAAACGCCGAACCAGTGGCGCAAGGAAGACAGTAACGGGAACGCGAGGGTTTAGACCCTCGCATTCATCCCTTCACTTCTTCCCCAACTCCCAAACCGGCTTCCCCGCGACCCATGTCTGCAACACCTTGGTCCGCCGGATCCTGTCCGGGCTATCGGTTGTGGGATCAACATCGACCAGTACGAAATCCGCCCGCCAGCCCGGCTTCAATTGTCCCAGCTTTGCCTCGGCCTGCCCGGCATAGGCCGCGCCCGTTGTATAGGCGGCCAGTGCCTGCGTGCGGGTCAGCTTTTCCTGCGGCTGCCATCCCCCGGCGGGCTGGCCATCGGCCCCTTCGCGGGTGATGGCGGCGGCGATGCCCGCAAAGGGGTCGGACACTTCGACCGGCGCGTCCGAGCCAAAGGCCAGACGCGCGCCCGCCCGCAGCATTGAGGCCCACGCATAGGCCCCGTTCAGCCGGTTTGGCCCCAGCCGCGCTTCGGCCATGGTCCGGTCGCTGGTCTGGTGGATGGGCTGCATACTGGCGATGATGCCGTTCTGGCCAAAGCGGGCGATGTCGGCCGGATCGACGATCTGGGCATGTTCGATGCGCCAGCGTCGGTCGCCCTGATAGGTCTGCGCCACATCCTCGATGGCCGAGAGCAGCGTGGCATTGGCCGCATCGCCGATCGCATGGACGGCCACTTGAAAGTGATCCATCGCTGCGCGGCTGATCAAATTCTTCAACTGCGTCTCGGTCAGAAATGGCAGGCCGGTGGTCGCCGCATCGGCATAGGGTGCCTTGAGCCATGCCCCCCGCGACCCCAGCGCGCCATCGAGATAGAGCTTGACCCCATTCAACCGCAGCCGGTCCTCATAGAGCCATGGTGTCGGCCCCGGCCCGCCGATCAGCACCGTGTTGGCGATGCCGTCGCCATAGGCCATGACGCGCATCGTCAACCGGCCATAATCGCCCGCGCGGCGCATCGCCTGCCAATCCTCGATGGACGTGCCCATATCCGCAGCCGCCGTCACCCCGCGCGAGAGGAAAAGCTCCTGCGCCTTGGCCAGCGCGGCATCGCGGTCTTCCGGACGCGGGGGAGGCACGATCTTGCTCACCAGCGCCATTGCCCCATCGACCAGCACGCCGGCGGGCGCCCCCAAAGCGACGGGGGGCGCCGGAGCTTTCCCCGCCGCTTTGCCTGCGACCTTGCTCACCACCCTTGGCGCGGGCAGGCGTTCGATCCGTCCGCCGCTGGGGTCTTTCGTGGCCGCCGTCACGCCAGCGGCGGCAAGAGCCTTGGAATTGGCCCAGCCCGCATGGCCGTCGACCCGCTCCAGCCAGACCGGGCGATCATCCACCGCCACATCCAGTTCCGCCGCCGTGGGGAAACGGCCCAATTGCCACAATTCCTGATTCCACCCGCGCCCGATGATCCACGGGCGGCCGGGAAATTGCGCGGCATAGGCGCGGATCTTGCCCTGCGCCTGCGCCAGCGAGGTGGTGTCCGACAGGTCAAGCGTCAGTGCCGCCAGCCCCACGCCCATCACATGCGCATGGGCGTCGATCAATCCGGGCAGCAGCACCGCACCGCGCCCGTCGGCGGCGAAATCCAGCCTGGACGGGCGGGGATCATCCTCGTGCAGCAATTGCAGCACGCGGCCGTCGCGGTCTATGACGATGCCGTTGAAGCGCTCGACATTGCCCGCCGCGTTTAGCGTCAGGCCCCGGACATGATCGACCAGCGTATCGGCATAGGCCGACCCGGAGCACAGCAATCCCGCGATCAGCGCGGCAAAAGATAATCTCATCGAACCCCTCGTTTGGGCAGGCGGCGAAGAATGGCGCTGGTGTCCTGACGTCCGCCGCCCATGGCCTGAATATCGGCATAGAGCTGGTCGATCAGCGCGGCCACCGGGAAGGACAGGCCCAGCCCGCGCCCTTCATCCAGCGCCAGCCCCAGATCCTTGCGCATCCAGTCGATGGCAAAGCCGAAGTCGAACCGCTCCTGCGCCATCGTGTGCCAGCGGTTGTCCATCTGCCAGCTTTGCGCCGCGCCTCCGCTGATCGCCTCATAGACCTTGTCGAGATCAAGATGCTCGGCCTGTGCCAGACGGAAGGCTTCGGCAAGGGCCGCCGTAACGCCCGCCAGCGCGATTTGGTTGACCATCTTGGTGGCTTGGCCCGTGCCCGCCTTGCCGATATGCACGATGCGCCGCGCATAGGCACGCATCACCGGCGTTGCGGCCTCAACAGCATCGGCCCGCCCGCCGCACATCAGCGTCAGCGTGCCCGCCTCGGCGCCCGCCTGCGCCCCGGTCATCGGCGCATCGACGCAGCGGATTTCCTTGTCGCGCGCCTCCACCCCGATCTGCCGGGCGATGCGAGCCGACACGGTGGTGTGGTCGATAAACAATCCGCCCGGATGAAGCGTGGTAAACACGCCCTGCGGCCCCAGCACCACCTCGGCCAGATCGTCGTCATTGCCGACGCAGGTGATGACGACATCCGATCCTTCGGCGGCCTCGGCGGCATTGTTTGCCTCGCGTACCGCAATGTCGGGGTTGGCTTTTCGCCAATGCTCGATCCGTTTGGGCGTCCGGTTATACAGGGTCAGACTGTGTCCGGCATGGCCCAGATGGCGGGCGATCGGCCCCCCCATCACACCAAGTCCGATGACGGCAACGCGGCGAGGAGCAGAAGCAGGGTCGGTCATGAAGGCCGTATTAGCCGGTTTATGCGCGAAGGGAATAAGGGAAGTGTAGCGCGGCACGATAAAGGCGGGGGGTGAGGTAAAATCCTCGCATAATCGCGGTTTCTTGGGAAAGGTTTTTCCGCTAGGGGCGCAGGATTATGACTGAGGCAAACATCACGCAAATCGGCGCCACTGCGCCCCTGCTCACCATCGATGACATCCGCGCCGCCGCTGGGCGAATTGCGGGCCATGTGGTGCGCACCGACATGGACCATTCGCGGACCCTGTCGAAGATTTGCGGCTGCGAAGTCTATCTCAAGTTCGAAAACCTTCAATTTACCGCCGCCTACAAGGAACGCGGCGCGCTCAATGCCCTTTTGCATCTGACCCAGGAACAGCGCGACCGGGGCGTCATCGCCGCCAGCGCGGGCAATCATGCCCAGGGCCTGTCCTATCACGGCAGTCGCCTTGGCGTGCCCGTGACGATTGTCATGCCCAAGACCACGCCCACCGTGAAGGTCATGCAGACCGAGAGCGTGGGCGGCAAGGTCGTGCTGGAAGGCGAGACGTTTGACGAGGCCTATGCCTATGCGCGAGCCATGGAAAAGCAGTTGGGCCTGACTTTCGTCCATCCCTTCGACGATCCGCTGGTCGCCGCAGGGCAGGGCACCGTTGCGCTCGAAATGCTGGAGGATCAGCCTGATCTCGACATGCTGGTGATCCCGGTGGGCGGGGGCGGATTGTCCACCGGCATGGGCACGGCGGCGCGCGCGATCAAGCCGAGCATCGGTCTGATCGGGGTGGAGGCCGAGCTGTACCCTTCGATGTACAACCTGCTCAAGGGCACCAATTACCCCATCGGCGGCGACACGCTGGCCGAGGGCATTGCGGTGAAAGAGCCGGGCGAGTTTACCTCGAAGATGCTGGCGCAGCTGCTCGACGATTTCGTGCTGGTGTCGGAAAGCGAGCTGGAACACGCGCTCTGCCTGTTGCTCAACATCGAAAAGACGGTGGTTGAGGGCGCGGGCGCGGCGGGTCTGGCCGCGCTGATGGCCCATCGCCACCTGTTCAAGGGCAAGAAGGTGGGCATCGTCCTGTCGGGCGGCAACATTGACCAGCGCCTGCTGGCCAATGTGCTGCTGCGCGATCTGGCGCGTTCGGGCCGTCTGGCGCGTTTGAAGCTGACGCTTCAGGATCGCCCCGGCGCTTTGTTCAAGGTGGTCGAGGAATTCAACCGCCATCAGGTCAATATCATCGAGGTCTATCACCAGCGCATCTTCACCCATCTGCCCGCCAAGGGGCTGACGGCGGACATCGAATGCGAGGCGCGCGACGGCGAACAGATCGACGCTTTGGTTAACGCCTTGCGCGCCAAGGGCTATGAGGTGGTGCAGGCTGAAGTAAGCTGAGGAAATCCACAGGGGGCCGGTTAACGCGGGTCCGGCCCCCTGTGTCTATATGGGGCAATGGATGAATTTGGCGCCTATTTGCGCCGAAATCACGGTTAAAACGCTTTGACGGCAGAAACCAGCGAGGCATAAAGTTGGCCAACGGCACGAGAGGGCCGACAAGCGGGATGCAACCCGCAAGGTTAATACGCAAAGCCCCTGAGCCAGCTTTAAGGATCGCAAAAACAGTGACCGCTCCCGTTCGCTTTCCTCGGTTTTTCGTAACGGCGCCCGCGCCTTGCCCCTATCTGGCGGGCCGAACCGAACGCAAGGTGTTCACCGAACTCAAAGGCCCCCATGCCGATGCTCTGAACGATGCGCTGGGCCGGATCGGTTTCCGCCGCAGCCAGACGGTGGCCTATCGCCCCTCTTGCGTGGATTGCGCCGCCTGCGTTTCGGTGCGCGTGGTCACGGGCGAATTCGTGCCCAATTCGGCGCAGAAGAAGAATCTTAAGCGCAACAGCGATCTGGTGGCCTCGGTTTGCCATCCATGGTCCACCGCCGAACAGTTCGCCTTGCTCCAGCGCTATCTTGCCGCACGCCACCCCGGCGGGGGCATGGCCACAATGGACGAGGTGGATTATGCGGATATGGTGGAACATACACCGGTCACCAGCTATGTGATCGAATATAGGGAGCCCTCGACCGGTTCTCAGCCGGGCCGTCTTGTGGGGGCCTGTCTGACGGATCGGCAGGGCGATGGGTTGTCGATGATCTATTCGTTCTATGACCCAGAACATGCGACACGGACCGGGCTTGGCAATTATATCATCCTTGATCACATCCGCAGGGCGGCCGGCGAGGGCATGCCCTACGTGTATCTCGGCTATTGGGTCGATGGGTCCGAGCGGATGCAGTATAAAGTCCGCTATCGCCCGTTGGAAAAGCTCGGGCGCGAAGGATGGATGCGCCTGTCCGATGAAGAGCAGGACGCCCTTATCCGCAACACTGCCGGGCGTGGCGGGGCCGAACGGGGCGCTGTTGCCGAACCGACCGGCGCTGGATTGCGCGATTCATCCGGGGCCGATGCGGGCAAATTCATCGAGCGCGATCCGCAGGATTTATGGGGCCGCGGCAACCGCTTCTAAAGCCGAATGGCTGAATGGAGCCGCGCTGGCGCTGGCGTTGACAGGCGCTCTGGCGGGTGCGCCTCTGGCCGCGCAGCAGCGCCAGACCGACGATGACCTGCGCGCACTGATCCCAGATTCTGCGCTCGGCGACCCGGAAGGCTGGGCCAAGACACAGGCGGCGAAAAAGCAGGCGGCGAAACCGGCTGCCTCTGCCGCGCCTGCCGCCTCGACCGCCGCGCCTTTGGCCGATCTGAGTGTGCTGATTCCCGATTCGCCGATGAATGAAATCGCCGGGCTAGACCTGCCCTGGCCCGAACCGGGCAAGGAAGAGGCGACGATCCCGATCCCCCCCGCTTTGGCCGCGCAGGAGGATGGCGAAACGCTGGCCGCCGCGATGGAGCGCGTGCCCCCGCCGGGCGCCACACGCACGGCCGCGCGCAATCCGGGGGCGGAGGGCGCCAAGGCGCAGGAGCGCGAGACTATACTGGCTTCGGGGCGGGCGCGGCTGGTCTGGCCCGCTGATTCGGCCGCCATGCCGGAGCGCGAAGCGTTCGAGCGCCGCTTCCGCGACCTGTCCGCGCTCCAAGGTCTGGGGCCGCATGATGCCGATGCGCTGGCCCAATTGGTGGTGCGCGGCAGCAGCGACCGCAAGCTGCTGGAAAAGCTGTTCAAGGTCTATGGCTATTACGATGGCGAGGTGACGCAATCGCTGATCGGGTCCGAGCCGGGAGCGGATGGCAACAGCGCTCCGCCCAGCGGGGTGCGCTTTGATATGGACCCGGGCGCGCGCTTTCATATTGGCGTGGTCACCACCGGGCGGCTGGATGAAACCGGCAAGGATTTCGACAAATTGCGCGCCGCTTTGGCGATCAAGACCGGCGATCCGCTCGATCAGGACACGATCAACGCGCGCACGACCGATCTGGCCAAGTTGCTGGGCGAGGCTGGCTATCCCTTTGCCAAGGTGCCTGCCGCCTCGCTGACCATCGACCATGCCAGCGATGAGGGCGATGTTGATGTGGCGGTCCAACCGGGCGGGCAATATCGTTACGGGGCGATCACATCGGCTCTGCCCCGCGTGATGTCGCCCAATCATCTGGGCGATATTGCCCGCTTCAAGCCGGGGCAGGTGTGGAACCAGAAGGACGTTGAAGACCTGCGCCGCGCGGTGCTGGCCACGGGTCTTGTCGCGGGGGTCAATGTCACCCCGCGCGAAACCACCCCGCCCAAGGATGGCCAGCCCGGCGTGGTGGCGCTGGACGTGGCGATGAGCAAGGCGCCGGTGCGCACGGTCGCAGGCGAAGTGGGCTATGACACCGGGCAGGGCGCGCGGGTTGGGGCAAGCTGGGAAAACCGCAATCTGTTCCCGCCCGAAGGCTCGCTGAAACTGCGCGGGGTGGTGGGCACGAATGAGCAATTGGCCGGGGCCACGTTCCGCCGTGCCAATTTCCTGGGCCGCGACCGGCAATTGACGGTTGACCTCTATGCCACCAACACCACGCTGACCTCCTATGCCGCGCGCAAGGTGGCCTTTGCCACCAGCTATGAACGGTTGACCAATCTGTTGTTTCAAAAGCCTTGGACATGGTCGATGGGGCTGGAGGTCGAGGCCTCGGAGGAGCGCGAGGGGGTGCCGAGCGGCGTGACCACCGGGCGCATCCTGTATATCACCACCGCGCTGCCGCTGCGTGCGGGGATCGACAGCACGGACAATCTGCTCGACCCGACAAAGGGGCATCGCGCCTCGCTGCGGATTTCGCCGGAACAGAGTTGGGCGCGCGAGACGCAGTCGCGCTATGCCCGCATTCAGGCGGACGCCAGCTTCTACCGCTCGCTGGACAAGGTGGTGCTGGCCACAAGGGTTCGGCTGGGCACGATGCCGGGGACCGATATTGATTATGTCGCGCCCTCGCGGCGCTTTTATGCGGGCGGCGGGGCCTCGATCCGGGGCTTTGGCTATAATCTTGTCGGCCCGCGCAACGCTCTGGGCGAACCCAAGGGTGGCCGCTCGCTCTATGAATTCTCGATCGAGGCGCGGTTGAACACGCGCTTCTTTGGCGGCGCGCTGCAACTGGTTCCCTTCCTCGATGCGGGCGGTGTCGAGGCCGGCACGGTGCCCAAATTCAACGACTGGCGCTATGGCGCGGGTCTGGGCATCCGCTATCGCACCGGCTTTGGTCCGATCCGTATTGACGTGGGCACCCCGCTCAATCCAAGGGCGGGGGACAGTCGGATCGGCGTCTATGTCGCGTTGGGGCAGGCATTCTGATGACGCAGGGGGCGGACATTCAGGATCAGGAACAGCCAAAGCAAGACGCGCCCCGCGCGCGTGGCGGGCTGGGTTGGCGTAAATATGCGCTGGGCTTGCCGCTGGGGATTGTGGGCGCGGCGGCGGCGTTGCTGGTGGGGCTGGATACGCCGGTCGGGCATCGGTTGATTGCCGATGTGATCGCGGCCAATGAACTGGACAATGGGCTGCGCGTCTCGATCGGGCGGATCGAAGGGTCGATTTATGGCCGGGCGCGGCTGTCGGGCATTGTGCTGCGCGATACGCGCGGCATTTTCCTGCGCGCGGGCGAGGGCGTGTTCGACTGGCGCCCGATCAACTGGTTCTCCTCGGGGCTGGATATTCGCGAGGTGGTGCTGCGCCGCGCCACGTTGCAGCGCGTGCCCGAATTTCGCGCCAGCGCGGCGGACGCCAAATTATGGCCCGATTTCGATGTGCGGCTCGACCGGGTGGCGCTGGAAAAGCTGGTGATCGCCAAGTCGGTGCTGGGGGCCGAGCGGCGGATTGATGCGCAGGGCAGCCTGCGCGTGGCCAAGGGCCTTGCCGCGATCCGGCTGGACGGGCGACTGGGGGGCGAGGATCGGCTCTCGCTGGTGCTGGACGCGCATAAGGCGGGTGACCGGTTCAACCTTTCGCTCGACTATAACGCCCCCAAGAATGGCCTGCTGGCCGCGCTGACCCGCAGCCGCGCCGCGCGCGAGGTCCGGGCGCAGGGCAAGGGCAGTTGGAAGGTCTGGTCAGGCTGGGTCAAGGCGCGGCAGGACGGGCATAATGCCGTTGCGGTGGATTTCGCCAATAGCGACGGCGCGGTCCGTTTCGACGGCAAATTGTGGAGCGATCCGGTGCTGCCCGAGGGTCTGCGCCATACGCTGGGCGGCGGGGTGGTCACGTTGGCGGGCAAGGGTGTGGTGGCGGATCGGCGCTTTACCGGCGATCTGTCGGCCCGCGCGGCCAATATCAGCGCGCAGGGTAAGGGCGTGCTGGATCTGAAACAGCAGAGTTTTGTCGATTGGGCGCTCCATCTCAAGGGCGGGCCGAGCCTCCCATTGGGCAAGGATGACGAATTCGCCGGGCTGACGGCGCAGGTGTTGATGAATGGCGCCTTTGCCGCCCCGCGCGCGCATATCGTCGCCCAGACCGTCCGCTGGCGCAGCCAGAAGACGGTGTTTGAGGGCATGACGGCCGATGGCACGTTGCGCCGGGAAGGTGCGCGCTGGGTGTTGCCGGTGCAATTGACCGCCGCGCAGATCCGCACGCAGGACGGCGCTTTCGACCCCGAATTGCACCATGTGCGCGCGGCGGGCACGCTGGCGCTCGACGGTATGCGCCTCAGCAGCCCCGATGTGGCGCTGGCGATCCCCCATGGCAGCGCTCGGGCCAGCCTGAACATCGATCTGGCGCGGGGCGATTGGGTGGTGCAGGGCAAGGCCGGGCTGCATGGCTGGCCGCTCTCGGTGGGGGCCGCCGATGCGCAGGGGCAGGTGCGGGTCAGCGGCGCACGCGGTGCGCCATGGCGCGTGAATGCCGATGTGACGGGCGCGATCCCGCAATTGAGCAGCCATACGCTGGAAAATCTGGCGGGCGGGGCCTTGCGCTTTGCCGGGCATGTCGATGTTGCGCAGGGTAATCATCTGGCCGTTACCCGCGGACGAATTGATGCGCCGTCTTTGCAGATGGTGCTGGAAGGCGGGCGCGACGGCGATGGCCGAATCGCGCTGAATGCGCGGGGACAGCAGGAGCGCTATGGCAGCTTTGCCGGTGAACTGAGCATAGGCGAGGACGGCCCGCGCGGTCAGGTCCGGTTGCAGGACCCGCTGCCCACACTGGGCGTCAAGGACGTGCTGGTGGTGCTGACGCCCGAGGCCGAAGCCTTGCGGATTGAGGCGCGGGGCAATTCGAACGTTGGCCCCTTTGTCGGGACGGCCGGGTTGATCATCCCCAAGGGTGAAGGGCGGTCAAGGCTGGAATTGCGCGATTTCCTGCTGTCCAGCACGCATGTCACCGGCTCGGTGATGCTTGATGACGATGGGGCGGACGGGCATCTGGCGGTGTCGGGCGGCGGGGTGTCGGGGCTGATCGCTCTGGCCCCGCGCGGAGGCGGACAGAGCGTGGATGCCGCCGTTGAGGCGCGCAATGCTCATTTCGAGGGCGACCGCCCGCTGACCATCGCTGCCGGGCGGCTCAAGGTCAGCGGCCAGTTGCTCAAGCAGCATACGACCTTGTCGGCGGATCTGTTTGCCCAGGGCATCGGCAAGGGCAAGCTGTTCATCGGGCGGCTGGGGCTGGCCGCGCGGCTTAACGACGGCAATGGCACGATCAACGCCACGATGGGCGGGCGCAAGGGCAGCCGGTTCGACCTTCAGGTGAGCAGCGATATCGCGCCGGGCAGGGTCTCGCTGCTGGCCGGAGGCAGCTTTGCCGGGCAGAAGATCGCCATGCCGCGCCGTGCGACATTCACTGTGGAAAGCCGCGATGGCGCGCCGGGCGTGTGGCGTCTGGCGCCCAGCCAGATCGACTTTGGCGGCGGGCGCGTGGTGGCGCAGGGGCTGATCGGCAATGGTTCGACCGAGCTGGACCTTGGGCTGGTGTCGATGCCGCTGTCGCTGGCCGATGTTGTGGTGCCTGATATTGGCCTTGGCGGCAAAGTGTCGGGCAAGTTGACCTATGTGCAGCGGCGCGAGGCCTTGCCCGAGGGCGAGGCGCGGGTGATCGTCAAGGGGTTGACGCGTTCGGGGCTGATGCTGACCTCGCGGCCGGTCGATGTGGCGGTGGTGACACGGCTGGGCGCGCGGGCGCTCGATCTTCGTGCGGTGGCCAGCGAGGGCGGCGCGGCACGCGGGCGTTTGCAGGCGCGGATCGACCAGTTGTCCGATACGGGCGGGGTCAGCGAAAGGCTGGGCGCGGGACGTTTGGCGGCGCAGATGCGCTATGCCGGGCCTGCGGACGCCTTGTGGCGCTTGATGGCGCTGGATGCGTTTGACCTGTCCGGCCCGGTGGAGATCGCGGCGGATATGAGCGGGACGCTTGATGATCCCAGTATCCGAGGATCGCTGGCGGGCAAGGGGATGCGGTTGCAGAGCGCGGCCTCGGGCACCGATATTACCAATGTCGATGTCAAAGGCGATTTCGACGGCTCGGCGCTCAGCCTTGGCACCCTGTCGGGCGTGGCGCCGGGCGGCGGGCTGGTGACGGGCAGCGGGCGGGTCGATTTCGCTCAGATGGGGCCGGGACGCGGGCCGTCCATCGACGTGGCGCTGGCCGCGCGGCGGGCGCAACTGATTTCGCGGCCCGATATGGCGTTGAGCGCGACCGGGCCGATCCGCATCATTTCCGACGGTATGACGGGCACAATCGCGGGGCGGCTGAACATCGATGCGGCGCGCTGGCGACTGGGACAGGCCAGTTCGGCGGCCGATCTGCCCAATCTGCCCACGCGCGAGATCAACCGGCGGGCCGATATTGCCCCGGCCACCGAGCGCAACATGCCATGGCGGTTGATGGTGGACGCCTCAGGTGGGAATATTCGCCTGTCCGGGCTGGGCCTGAACAGTTTGTGGAATGCCGATCTGAAATTGCGCGGGGCCTTGCAGGAACCCTCCATCAATGGGGCGGCCACGCTGGTCGAGGGCAGTTATGACTTTGCCAGCAAACATTTCGACCTGACGCGCGGACGGATCAGCTTTGACGGATCGACCCCGGTGGACCCGAGGCTGGATATGGCCGCGACCGCCACGGTCAACAATCTGACCGCGACGGTGACGGTGCGGGGCACCTCTTTGCGGCCGGAAATCGCCTTTTCCTCGGTGCCTGCTTTGCCGGAGGAGGAATTGCTTTCGCGCATCCTGTTCGGCGATTCGATCACGCAGATTTCGGCGCCCGAGGCGCTGCAACTAGGGGCGGCGCTGGCCGCGCTGCATGGCGGGGGCGGGCTGGACCCGATCAACAAGCTGCGCAGCGTCATTGGGCTGGACCGGCTGCGGTTTGTGTCTGCCGATGCCACCATCGGGCGGCAGACGGGCGTGGCCGTGGGCAAATATCTGGGGCGGCATATCTATGCCGAGATCGTCACCGACGGGCGCGGCTATTCGGCCACCAATGTCGAGTTTCGTCTGACAAGCTGGCTGGCGTTGCTGGGGACGGTGGCGAGTACGGGACGGCAGAGTGTGAACGCGAAGGTTTCGAAGGATTATTGATTTTTGGGGAGGTTAAGGGGCCTCCGGCGGGCAAAGGGCGGGGGCCCTTTGCAATCCCTTTTTTGGTGTCGCGCTTTGGGTTCGGCCTTTTGTGTTTGGCGCAGTGTTCGGATGTTAAAGCCTGCGGCGCTGATAGACCGGCCTCTCCGCGCCGCAGGCTTTCATCCCTCCAACGACCACTTATAGAACCTCACACCACCCCCATTCATGGGATTGCAAAGGGACGAGTCCCTTTGCCCGCCGGAGGCAAAACCTAAACCTGAAACCTCAACAAAAAAGGCGCCCGGTTTCCCGGACGCCCTTCTTGTGCCTTGCAGCAGTCCTGAAGAAAATCAGGCGCTGTAGTACATGTCGAACTCGACGGCCGACGGCGTGGTTTCCCAGCGCAGCACTTCGGGCCACTTGAGTTCGAGGTAGGAGTCGATCTGGTCCTTGGTGAACACGCCGCCTTCGAGGAGGTAGTCGTAGTCAGCAGCCAGCGAGTCCAGAGCTTCGCGCAGCGAACCGCAGACGGTGGGGACTTCGGCCAGCTCTTCGGGCGGCAGATCGTACAGGTTCTTGTCCATGGCTTCGCCGGGGTGGATCTTGTTCTTGATACCGTCAAGACCAGCCATCAGCAGAGCGGCATAGCACAGGTAGGGGTTGGCCATCGCGTCGGGGAAGCGGAATTCCACGCGCTTTGCCTTGGTACCGGCGCCGTAGGGGATGCGGCACGAGGCCGAACGGTTACGGGCCGAGTAAGCCAGCAGAACGGGGGCTTCATAGCCCGGCACCAGACGCTTGTAGCTGTTGGTGGTCGGGTTGGTGAAGGCGTTCAGCGACTTGGCGTGCTTGATGACGCCGCCGATGAAGTACAGGCAGGTGTCCGACAGACCGGCGTAGCCGTTGCCGGCGAACGTGTTCGCACCCTTATCCCAGATCGAGATGTGGGTGTGCATGCCGCTGCCGTTGTCCTTCATGATAGGCTTGGGCATGAACGTGGCGGTCTTGCCATAGGCATTGGCGACCTGATGCACGACATACTTGTAAACCTGCATGCGGTCGGCGGTGGTCACCAGCGTACCGAAGGTCAGGCCCAGTTCGTGCTGCGCCGAGGCCACTTCGTGGTGGTGCTTGTCGCAGGGCAGGCCCATGTCGAGCATGGTCGAAACCATTTCGCCGCGGATGTCGACCAGGCTGTCGACGGGAGCCACGGGGAAATAGCCGCCCTTGGCGCGCGGACGGTGAGCGAGGTTGCCGCCTTCATACGACTTGTTCGAGTTGGTCGGCAGTTCGATGTCGTCGATCGAGAAGCCGTTGCCATTGTAGCCGTCGTAGAACTTCACGTCGTCAAACACGAAGAATTCGGCTTCGGGGCCGACATAGACGGTGTCGCCAAGGCCGGTCGACTGCACGAAACCTTCGGCGCGCTTGGCGGTCGAGCGGGGATCGCGGGCATAGAGTTCGCCGGTCGAGGGCTCAACGATGTCGCAGACCAGGATCAGCATCGGGGTGGCCGAGAACGGATCGACATAGACAGCGTCGAGGTCGGGCTTGAGGATCATGTCCGACTCGTTGATGGCCTTCCAGCCTTCGATCGACGAACCGTCGAACATCAGGCCGTCTTCCAGTTCGCTTTCACCCAGGACCGAGGCGACCATGGTGAGGTGCTGCCACTTGCCCTTGGGGTCGGTGAAGCGCAGGTCGACCCACTCGATTTCCTCATCCTTGATCCGCGCAAGGATGTCTGCTGCAGTTGCCATTCCGATAGTTCTCCGCATTATGGCCGGGGTCGACAGGTTCGAACCTCCGGCAAAGATTTCAAATTCAGGTCGTAAGGCGGCCCGCCCTCAATGCCTGTGCCCTGCGCCCGATCCCTGACGGGGCAGGGACGGGCAAGGGATCAGACCGCGTCGTTGTCGCGTTCGCCGGTGCGGATACGCAGGGCGTTGTCGACGGGGATCACGAAGATCTTGCCGTCGCCAATGCGGCCGGTCTGGGCAGCGCCTGCGATGGCTTCGACCACGCGCGCAGCCAGATCGTCGGCCACAACCACCTCAAGCTTTACCTTGGGCAGGAAATCGACGACATATTCTGCGCCGCGATACAGTTCGGTGTGACCCTTCTGGCGGCCAAAACCCTTGGCCTCGGTTACGGTGATACCGGACACGCCCACTTCGTGCAGCGCTTCCTTCACCTCATCCAGCTTAAACGGCTTGATGATCGCCTCGATCTTTTTCACGCCTGCACCATCCCTCATTGGCGGGGCCAGAGTGACCACCGCAGTGCGCACTTACGCCAGCATCCGGACCGCGAGGGCCGGACCTGATACGGTTGACGCTGGTAAGGATCTAACAAGATTCGTGCCAGAGTCGATTGGGAAGGGATAGGACAAAGGAAGCCTGAGGAAAACCTCTGAAATGCGGCTTTGTGCGAAAGATTTTCCGGAAAACCGGGGGTGCGCGGGCAGGATAATGACTCAAACTGCCAATTTCGCGATCATTTTTTAGGCAGTGCTGCCTACATTTTGAGCATGAACGCCCAAGGGGCTCTTTCGCGCCGGAAAGAGCCCCCAAATGAGATCAGAGCGCAAGCCCCGCCGTCTCGGGCAGGCCCGCCATCAAGTTGAGGCTCTGCACCGCCGCCCCGCTTGCGCCTTTGCCCAGATTGTCGAGCACGGCGACGAGGCGTGCCTGCGTACCATCCTCGCTGCCGAATACGTGGAGCGTGAGCGCATCGGAAGGCGCCATCGAGGCGCGCAGCAGCATTTCGGCGGGCACTCCCGCCTCGGCCACGCGCACGATCGCGCCATCGGCATAAAACGCGGCCAGCCCTTCGCGCAGCGCATCGACCGAAGCCGCGCCGGAGATCGCGGCCAGCGGCAGCGGCACCTCGACCCACATACCGCGATGGGCCGGAATCACGCTGGGGGCAAAGACCGGCGCATGGGCCAGCCCGGCATAGCGCGTCATTTCGGGTACATGCTTATGCCCCATGCCCAGACCATAGGCGCGAAAAGCGATGTCGCGGTCTTCTTCAAACCGCTCGATCAGAGCCTTGCCGCCGCCCGAATAGCCCGACACGGCATTGACCGTATAGGGCCAGTCGGCAGGCAGCAGTCCGGCGCGCACCAGCGGCGCGACCAGTGCGATAAAGCCGGTGGGATAGCAGCCCGGATTGGCGATCCGGTCCGCGCCCGCCACTGCTTCGCGTCCGACGATTTCGGGAAAGCCATAGGTCCAGCCCGGCGCTACGCGATGGGCGGTGCTGGCGTCGATGATGCGCACCTTGGACCCTTGCGCCATCTCGACCGCTTCGCGCGCGGCATCATCATGCAGGCACAGGATCGCGAAATCGGCGGCGTGCAGCGCTTCCTTGCGGGCGGCACTGTCCTTGCGGCGCGTGTCATCCAGAATGATCAGGTCGAATTCCGACCGACCGCCCAGCCGGTCGGCGATTTCCAGACCCGTGGTGCCTGCGGCACCATCGATGAACACGCTCAGGCTCATGCCAGTTTCTCCAGTTGATCGGCGGCGATATAGCCGACCATGCCGCCGGGAATCTCGCCCCAGGCATGGCCGCCCGCCAGATCGAGCACATCAAATTGCGCGCCCGCGTTCAGGCTGGCGATGGCCTCGCCCCCCGGAGCGCGCAAAACCTTGGTTTCGCCCATGGCGCGATGTGGCATGGGCACCACATAATGGGGCACAAACACCTGTCCGGCCAAGCGAATATGCGCAACATCGCCGCGCACCGGGACATGGGCCGGATCGGGTTTGGCCGCAGGGCCGCTCAACGCGAAAGAAGCGCCCAAAGCCGGAACCTGATTTTCAAACATAGACAAACTCGCCTGCCCCCCGGAACGGAAAGGCGCGCGCTTAGCCGGAAGGCGCGGTTTTCGCAAGTTTTGGGGGAAAATTCACCCAAACCGCGCCCGCACCATCGCCCACGCCGCGCGCAGGCCCAGCGCATCGCCGCCCTTGGGGCGTCCCGGCTTGGCGGTGGGGCGCCATGCAAACGTGTCGAAATGCGCCCAGTCGATGCCATCGCCCACAAAGCGGTCGAGGAAGAGCGCGGCCACGCTGGCCCCGGCAAAGCCGCCGGCAGGGGCGTTGTTCATGTCGGCAATGTCGGATTTGAGCCATTCGCGATAGCCGTCGTACAAGGGCAGTCGCCAGACCGGATCGTCCTGCGCCAGTCCGGCGTCCAGCAAAGCCTGCGCCGTATCGTCGGCCCTTGCAAACATCGCGGGCAGATCCGGCCCCAGCGCCACCCGCGCCGCGCCCGTCAGCGTGGCGAAATCGAGGATCAGATCGGGCTTGCCCTCGCTGGCCCGCGTCAGAGCGTCGCCAAGGATCAGGCGACCTTCGGCATCGGTATTGCCGATCTCCACCGAGATGCCCGCCCTGCTGCGCAGTACGTCGCCGGGGCGGAAAGACCCGCCCGACACCGCATTCTCCACCGCCGGGATCAGCAGATGCAGACGCACCTTCAGCCCGCTCTCCATCACCAGCCGCGCCAGCGCGAGGGCATGAGCCGCCCCGCCCATATCCTTCTTCATGATCAGCATCGCGCTGGACGGCTTGATATCCAGCCCGCCCGAATCGAAACACACGCCCTTGCCGACAATGGCCAGTCGAGGGGCCTTTTCATCGCCCCATTCGATCTCGATCATGCGCGGGGCGTGGGATCGTGCAGCGGCGCGGCCCACCATGTGGACCATCGGAAAATCATGCTCCAGCGCCTCGCCGCGCGTGACGCGGATCGTGGCGCGATGGGCCTTGGCGATCAATTCGGCCTCATGCTCCAATTCGGCAGGCCCCAGATGCTCGGCGGGCGTGTTGACCAGATCGCGCACCAACGCCACCGCCCCTGCCTCAGCCATAGCGGGCGCAATCGCCTTGACCTCGCCGGTCAGCAGGATGCGCGGTGCCTCGCTGTTGCCGTCCTGACGATAGCGGTCATAGCGATATTGCCCCAATGCCCAGCCGATGAAAGCGGCCCCCGCGCGGCATTTGCCGAAAGGTACGAGGCGATAGAGCCCGCCCGGCAGAACATCGCCCAGCTTGCCAAGGCACCAGCTTCCCAGCACCTCGACCTTGGCCACGCCCGCCGCCACGGCAAAGCCATCGCCATCGGGGATGATCGCATGGCCGCCCGCCTCGCCCTTGAACTTTTGTCCGGCCAGAGCGGCGCGCTGCGCGGCCGTGCGGGCTTTGAGCCATTCCTCGTAAGAAGCCTTGTCCACCAGATGGATGGGCGTTGCGGCCTGCTGGCGGTCGGGCTGGACCAGATCGGGCAGGGAAGGTTCGACGGCGGTGCTGTGGGTCTTGGACATACCCCCCTTATGGCCCCAAGCGGGGGGCGGCTTCAATCCAGATAATCATCCAGCTTGCATGGGGGCGAGGGGGCTTTATCCTCGGCCGTGAATGACATTTGGAGTTGGCAGATATGATGAAGGCACGGGTAATCTTGATGGCAGGCATGGTCCTGTCCTCGCCCCTGTTTTTGTCGGCCTGCGGCGGGGCGGGCGATGCGCCCTCGCAAAGCGCCAGTGCGGTCCCCAGCGCGGCCATCAACGCCACTCCCACCCATGCCGCCGCCCCGGCGCCTACGCCCGGCGAGGCGCGCAAGGTCAAGATCGCCAATGACTTCTTCGAATTCGACTATAGCTATCCTGCCACGGCGGCGGGCATCCCCGGCCTGAAAAGCTGGCTGGAGGCGGACATGGGCAAGCAGCAATCGCGGCTGGCCAAGGAGGCGCGGGCGGCGGCCAAGGAGGCCAAGAACGACAATTTCCCCTTCCGCCCATGGGCCAATGGCGTGGACTGGAAAGTGGTCACCGATCTGCCCGGCTGGCTCAGCCTTTCGGCAACGCTTTATGAAGATTCGGGCGGAGCCCATCCCAACCATGGCTATGCCGCGCTGCTCTGGGATAAAGGTGCGGAGCAGCAGCGCAAGGCCGAGGATCTGTTCATCGACAAGGCGGCGCTATCGGCGGCAATCCGCGAGCCGTTTTGCGCCGCGCTGGACAAAGAGCGGGCCAAGCGGCGTGGCGAACCGGTGGTGCGTTCGAACGAATGGCCCAACAATTGTATCGACCCGGCCGCCTCGACCGTCATTCTGGGCAGCAGCGACCGCGCGCATTTCAACCGCATCGGCATTCTGGTCGGCCCCTATGAGGCCGGCGCCTATGCCGAAGGGGATTATGAGATCACATTGCCGGTGGATGCGCGGGTGATGGCGGCGGTGCGCCCGGAATATCGCGCGGTGTTTGCGGCAGGCAAATAAGCACGGCCCCAAAATAAGTGCACCTCTGTCATTTTTCGCGCGCTTTGCTATATGGGACCCATGACACAATATCAGATCGTCGCTGATGGCGACACCGTGCTGCGCGACGGCACGATCAAGCTGCATGGCCCCGCCGGTTTTGAAGGGATGCGCCGCGCCGGTCGTCTGGCCGCCGAGATCCTCGACGCGCTGACCGATGTGGTCAAGCCGGGGGTGACGACGGGCGAAATCGACGACATCGTACGCCAGATGACGCTGGATGGCGGCGCGGTTCCCGCTACGCTGGGCTATCGCGGTTTTGCGCATAGCTGCTGCACCTCGATCAACCATGTGATCTGCCACGGCATCCCCGGCGACAAGGTGTTGAAGGACGGCGATATCGTCAATATTGACGTGACCCCGCTGCTCGACGGCTGGCATGGCGATTCCAGCCGGATGTATCTGGTGGGCGATGTGCCGTTAAAGGCGCGGCGTCTGGTCGATGTGACCTATGAATGTCTGATGATCGGCGTGGAAATGGCGCGTCCGGGCGTGCGCCTTGGCGACATTGGCCATGCGATCCAGCGCCATGCCGAGGCGCATCGTTACGGCGTGGTGCGCGATTTCTGCGGCCATGGCGTGGGCCGCCTGTTCCATGATTCGCCCGAGGTGGTGCATGTCGGCACGCCGGGCACCGGGCCGGAGCTGAAGCCGGGCATGTTTTTCACTATCGAGCCGATGATCAATCTGGGCAAGGCCGGGGTCAAGATGCTCGACGATGGCTGGACGGCGGTGACGCGCGACCGCTCGCTCTCGGCGCAGTTCGAGCATTCGATCGGCATCACCGAGGATGGCTGCGAAATCTTTACCCTCAGCCCCAAGGGTTTGCACAAGCCGCCTTATTGAGCGGTTTAACAAGGGGCGGTGCCAAATGGCGCCGCCTCTTTTTTACGCCAGCGCCTTGTAAATCGCAAAGGAACTGGTCGCCATCAGCACGATGCTGACCATGATGAGCAGATGTTTGGGCGCGATGCGCTTGGCAAACCAGGCGCCAAAGGGCGCGGCCAGCAGGCCGCCCACCAGCAACCCGCTGGTGACCGTGGTGAAGGCCGAAAAGCCCGAATTGTAGATGAAAGTTGCCGACACTGCGAAGGTCAGCACAAATTCGGCGGTGTTGACCGTGCCCACGGTCTTGCGCGGATCGGTGCCTTGCAACAGCAGGTTCGACGTCACCACCGGCCCCCAGCCGCCCCCGCCCGACGCATCGAGAAAACCGCCCACGAGGCCCAGCGGCATGGTGATGCGCGCCTCGTCATGCAGCTTTTCCGAAGGGTAGTGAAAGGCCTTGTAGAACAGGTAAAGCCCGATGGCGGCCAGATAAGCCATCACCAAAGGCCGAGCCACCGAGGCATCGACATGGGACAATACCGTCGCCCCCGCCACCCCGCCGATCACGCCGGGCACGGCAAGCCGCCCGAACAGTTTCCAGTCCACATTGCGATGCAGGATATGGCTGAGCCCCGAGGCGCCGGTGGTGAAGAACTCGACCAGATGCACCCCCGCGCTGGCCCGCGCGGGCGGCACGCCCATCGCGCTGACCAGCAGCGTGGAGGAGATCACGCCAAAGGCCATGCCCAGCGCGCCATCGACCAGTTGCGCGGCAAAACCGATGCCGATGTAGGGCAGAAGCGCTTCAAGGCTGAAAGAGGCGAGGCTGAGGGACACGAAAGGCTCTCTTCTGTCTGAAAGGCGCCCGGTTTGGCGCTGGGCTATATGGAAACCAGATTAGCGCAGGTCTTGCAGCAAAGAAATTCTATCGAAGTGGTGGAGATTGTGATTTCCAAGGAAAACCCCTCTTCCGGGCTTACCGAAAGAGGGGCCGTGGGGGCCGGAGGTGAGGGGATGGAACCGGCCCCTTAATTGTGAATTTATCAGAGATCGAAGCGGTCGGCTTCCATCACTTTGGTCCATGTTTTCGCGAAATCGGCAACGAATCGCTCCATCGCATCATCGGTGGCGTAATATTCGGCGATAGCCCGCAATTGCGCGTTCGAGCCGAAGATCAGGTCGGTGCGGCTGCCATGCAGAGCAGCCTCTCCGGTGACGCGATCATGGCCGGTGAAGCTGCCATCCTCATTCTGCTTCCACACCAGCGCCGTGGTCGCGCCCAGCAGGTTGCGGAAGAAGTCATTGGTCAGCACGCCGGGGCGATCCGTAAACACACCCAGCTTCGAACCCGCGCTATTTGCCTCCAGCACGCGCAATCCGCCCACCAGCACGGTCATTTCCGGCGCGGTCAGGCCGAGCAACTGCGCGCGGTCCACCAGCAATTCCTCCTCGGAACGCGCCAGTTCGCCCGAGCGGAAATTGCGGAAACCATCGACCTTCGGTTCCAGCACGGCAAAGCTCTCGGCATCGGTCTGTTCGGCCGTGGCGTCGGTGCGGCCCGGGTGGAAGGGGATCGAGAGCGCAACGCCTGCCGCCTTGGCCGCCGCCTCGACGGCAGCATCGCCGCCCATCACGATGAGGTCGGCAAGGCTGACCTTCTTGGGTGCATGGGCTGCGTCAAAGTCCGCCTTGATCGCGCCGTAAACCGTCAGCGCCTTGGCCAGTTCGGCCGGATCGTTCACCGCCCAGTCGCGCTGGGGCGCCAAGGCGATGCGCGCGCCATTGGCTCCGCCGCGCCGGTCCGATCCGCGATAGGTGCTGGCCGAGGCCCACGCCGTGGCCACCAGCCGCCCGATGGACAGGTCCGAACCCAGGATCGCGATTTTCAGCGCCGCCACATCGCCCGCGTCCACCAGCGGGTGATCGACCGTCGGCACCGGGTCCATCCAGATGCGCGGCTCGGCCGGAACCTCTGCGCCAACGTAGCGCACGATCGGCCCCATGTCGCGGTGGGTCAGCTTGAACCACGCCTCGGCAAAGGCCTTGGCCAGTTGGTCGGGGTTCTGATGGAAATTCTCGCTGATGGCGCGATAGGCCGGATCGGTGATGAGCGCGAGATCGCTGGTGAACATGATCGGGGCGTGGCGCTTTGCCGGATCATGCGCATCGGGCACGGTGCCTGCGCCCGCATCGCCCTTGGGCTTCCATTGATGCGCGCCCGCCGGGCTCTTGGTCAGTTCCCATTCGAAGCCGAAAAGCGTGTCGAAATAGCCATTGTCCCATTGGATCGGGTTGGGCGTCCATGCGCCTTCCAGACCGCTGGTGATGGCGTCGACGCCGCGTCCGGTGCCATGGCTGCTGATCCAGCCCAACCCTTGCGCGGTAATGTCGGCGGCTTCGGGATCGGGGCCGATGAGGGCTGCATCGCCCGCGCCATGCGCCTTGCCGAAAGTGTGGCCGCCCGCGATCAGCGCCACGGTTTCCACGTCATCCATCGCCATGCGGGCGAAAGTCTCGCGGATGTCGCGCGCCGAGGCCAGCGGATCGGGCGTGCCATTGGGCCCTTCCGGGTTCACATAAATGAGGCCCATCTGTACTGCGGCCAGCGGGCTTTCCAGTTCGCGGTCCCCCGAATAGCGTTCGTCATCCAGCCATTTGGCCTCGCGGCCCCAATAGACATCGTCTTCCGGCTCCCAGATGTCCTCGCGTCCGCCGCCGAAACCGACCGTGGGCAGGCCCATCGATTCCAGCGCGCAATTGCCGGTCAGGATCATCAGATCGCCCCAGCTCAGCGCTTCGCCATATTTCTGCTTGATCGGCCAGAGCAGCAGGCGCGCCTTGTCGAGGTTCACATTGTCGGGCCATGCGTTGAGCGGGGCAAAACGCTGATTGCCGGTCGAGGCGCCGCCGCGTCCATCGAACGTGCGATAGGTGCCCGCGCTGTGCCAGGCCATGCGAATGAAGAGCGGGCCGTAATGACCATAATCGGCGGGCCACCAATCCTGAGACCGGGTCATCAGAGCAAAGATGTCGGCCTTGACCGCGTTCAGGTCAAGCGCGGCGAAAGCCTTGGCATAATCGCTCCGGCCCTTGGGCGCGACCTTTTCGCTGTGCTGCGAGAGGACTTTCAGGTTCAGTCGGTTGGGCCACCACATATCATTGGTGAGCGCAGCCACAACGGCGGTGCGGCTGGCTTTTGCGTGAAACGGGCATTGGCTTTGGGCGTTCATGGTGCATCCCCTTTTGGTGTGCCGAATGGGTGAAGACTAATCCATGTTAATATGCCGGTGAAGCTGTCTCATCGGGACAGTGTGATCGGGTTTACCGATCATCGCGCGCAAGGCCGCTTGCCTGATCCGCGCAGGGGCCTTAAGGGCGCGCATCAGATTTCGCGCAGGCCGCGCCATGATGCAGGAGGAATTGCCCATGCCCACCAAGACCGAAACCCTGATGGCGCGCGGCAAGGCATTTCTGGGCAGTGAATATGCGATCCTGTGCGGCGCGATGAGCTGGGTTTCGGAGCGCAATCTGGTGTCGGCCATCAGCAATGCGGGCGGGTTTGGCGTGATTGCCTGCGGCGCGATGACGCCTGAACTGCTGGATGCGGAAATCGAGGCGACCAAGGCGCTGACCTCCAAGCCTTTCGGCGTGAACCTGATCACCATGCACCCCAAGCTGTTCGAGCTGATCGAGGTGTGCCATAAGCATGGTGTGACCCATGTCGTGCTGGCCGGGGGCATTCCGCCCAAGGGCAGCGTCGAGGCGATCAAGGCTTTCGGCGCCAAGGTGCTGGTGTTTGCTCCCACGCTGGCGCTGGCCAAGAAGCTGCTCCGCTCGGGCGCGGATGCGCTGGTGATCGAGGGGTCCGAGGCGGGCGGTCATATCGGGCCGGTGTCGACGTCTGTGCTGGCCCAGGAATTCCTGCCGGCGCTGGCCGAAGACCACCTTGTTTTCGTTGCGGGGGGCATTGGCCGGGGCGAGGCGATTGCCTCCTATCTGGAAATGGGCGCGGCGGGCGTGCAATTGGGCACCCGTTTTGCGGCGGCCGCTGAATCCATCGCCCATCCCGATTTCAAAAAGGCCTTCTTCCGCGCCGCCGCGCGCGAAGCTGTCGCCAGCGTGCAGGTCGATCCGCGCCTGCCGGTGATCCCGGTGCGCGCGCTGAAGAACAAGGGCACCGAAGAGTTCACCGCCAAGCAGCGCGAAGTGGCCGCCAAGCTGGATGCGGGCGAGGTGGACATGCATGACGCGCAATTGCTGATCGAGCGCTACTGGGCAGGGGCGCTGCGCCGCGCGGTGATTGATGGCGATGTTGAAAACGGCTCGCTGATGGCCGGGCAATCGGTGGGCATGGTCAGCAAGGAAGAGCCTGTGGCCCAGATCATGGAAGCGCTGATCGCGGAATGCGAAGCGGCGCTTAGCAAGCGTTAAGGGGGAATAAGCGCTAATGGCACGCGCAGATCGTCTGGAGCGGCTGGAGGCCCAGCGCGAGGAGGCCGAGGCCGACTATCGCGCGACGCTGATCGCGGCGCTCCGGGTGACGGCGGCGGGCCAATGGGGCCTGTTCGACCATCAGCAGGACCGCCACGCGCGGGCCAAGGCTGCCCCGATGCTGGCCGAGCTGAATGATCTGGCCGACAGCATCAACGCTATGCGCGAAAAACTCGGCATGGAGGAATTTGAACTCCACGCCGAGTTTTTGGCCGCGCGTGGTCCGGTACGGTCCGACGCGGTGGGCGAGCCGAAGAAGGCCGCCGCCTGGTTGGTCAAACTGGGGGCCTGATTAACCCCAGCGGTTGATCTCCGGCCCCGGCGCCCAGACCCTTTCGGGGTGGGCGGTGCCGGCGCGGGCAAGGGCAGATTGCACGCTGGGGCGGGCCGTCATGCGCGCCATCCATGCCTTGGCCAGCGGTCTATCGGCAAAGGCATCGGGCATGAGATCGACCATGCCGACCAGCCAGCCGTAGGTTTCAAAATCGGCAATCGTCAGCGGCCCGATCAGCCATTCGCGCCCATCGCCCAATTGCGTTTCGACCAGAGCGGCGGCGTCGGCAATCTTGACTTGGCTGTCGGCCTGCGCGGTCTCGGGAAAGGCTCCGCTGCGGGTGTCGGCCCAGCGCTGGCGCAGGTCGGCCGAGGCGATGGAGGCGGTGATCGCGTCAAAGGACGGGTCATCCATGGCCGCCAGAACCGGCGTCGCGTAGGCCCGATTGCCCAGAAAGGCGGCGGCGGGCGCGCATCTTTCGGTGATCCGGCGGCACCACATCATCATCTGCCAATGGGTATAGGCGTCCTTGGGCTGCAAGCCCGCGCCCGCCGCTTCGTCGAGATATTGGGCAAGGAACACCGATTCCTGACAAGCCTCGCCATCGACCACCAGCACCGGCCCTTCGCCCTCGACGCCAAGGTCGCGCGCCAGAGGTTCAGTTATGCCGGGGATCGTGTGGCGTTCGCCCGCCAGCAGGTTGATGGCGCGTGTCTCGATCTGATCCTCCAGCCCGCATTCGGCCAGCACCGCCAGAACCGACAGGCTCGGCCCGTTGGGCTCTCCATGATACAGCACGGCCATCAGTCGATCCCTTCCATAATCAGGCTGTAGCGATGGGCCAGATCTGTGCGCCCCATGGCCCATGTGCGCTTGACCGCCTCGCGCTGATAGACGCGTTTGAGCCAGCGCATGATGTTGGGCGTCTTGTCCCGCCCGGCCAGATCGGGCTGAGACAGCGGCAGCGAATAGGTGGAGTTGAAGATGTTGATGTCGGCAAGGCTGTAGGCGTTCGAGCCGACATAATCGCGCTTGCCCAATTCCTCTTCCAGCAAGGCGATGCCAAAGGCGACGCGGCGACGGCTCTCGGCCAGTTCGGCTTCGCCAAATTGCCCGCTGATCGCTTTGCGCCACGCCACGCGGCGTTCGGGCAGCGGAATGCGATCAATCGCGGCCTCAAGCTCTGCCGGATCGCGCTTGCGAACCATCGGGCCGACGAACACGCTCCATCCGATCATGGAAAAGCTGGGGCCAAGCCATTGGTCCATGAATTTCATCCACCAGCGGATGCGCCAGCGTTCGAGCGGATTGTCGGGCATCAGCGCGGGGCCGGCAAAGGCCTCGTTGACATATTCCATGATCGCGGTGGATTCGACCAGCACGCGCCCGTTATGCACCATAGCCGGGATCGTGCCCTGCGGATTGATGGCAAGGTATTCCGGCTTGTGCTGATCAAAGGCGAGCATGTCGATGTAATGGCTGTCGAAGGTGACGCCTTTTTCCATCAGCGCCAGCATCGGTTTGCCCGAATTGGCGTTGGGTTCCCAGTGATAGAGGGCGACGCTCATGCGTTGGCCCCCTTACTCAGCGACCAGCGGAACAGGTGATCGCGGGTGGAGAGACGCCGCTCATCTTGGCTGCGCATCCCGTGCAGGCGCAGGGCGAGGGACAGGGCGACATAATCGCTGCGCCGCGTCAGGCCCTCGATACGACCGACGGCGGCGACCCGGCGCGGGTCCAGACGCGCCTGCGCCAGATCGTGGCGCAGGGGGGTGGCGGATGCGGCGGCAAAGGCGGCGCTTTCGGGAATGCGGCTGTCATAGATCAGCAGGGCAGGGGCGGCGACGGCCAGCGCGGGCCGCGCCGCGATAAGGCCCGCCGCGCCCGCACCTTGCATCATCCGGCGGCGGGAGATGCGCAGCATCACTTTTTCCCCTTTATCGGCTTTTGCGCCAGATAGGCGGCCACCGCGTTCAATTCCGCATCGGTCAGGTCCACGCGGGTCTGTGCGGGCATGGCGCCCTTGCCGTTGCGGACCACCGCCTTGACGTAATCGGGCAGCAGGTCGTGGCGATTGGTCAGCACCCCGTCCGATGGCGGGCGTTTCAGCATCATCATCTGCTTGGTCAGCAGATTGGTGCCCATGCCGCCGGGAAAGTGGCAATAGCCGCAGGAATGTTCAAACACCGCCTTGGGGTCGCGCCCCGGTTGCAGACGGTCGCCCGCAGGCTGGGCGGTGCGGACCTGATAGGGCGGCAATTCGGGGACGCCGCCGGGCGCGGCCGCGAATGCGGCGGTGGGGGCGAGCAGGGCGACAGCCAGCAGAAAACGGCTCATTCCGCGCCCTCCTTCTGCAAGGCGCGATAGGCGGCGGGCCAGATACCCTGCTTGCCCGGCGCGATGATGCCGTTGGGGTCGAGCGCGTCCTTCACCTTCTCGCCAAAGCGACGCAGCGCGTGATCGTTGAAATCAAACGTGTCCATCACCCGGTCCATCCAGCCCAGATGGGTGCGATATTCGCCATAACCGGCCTTGGCCGTTTCGCTGATCAGCGCGTTGAACAGCTTTTTCATATTGTCCACCTGCGCCGCATTGTCGCGGTCATACATCAGCATATTGACATTATTGGCAAACCGCCCGCCGATGGTGAAGCTGGCATAGAAGTCGACATCGTGATCGGCGATGATCTTGCGGCTGCGCTTCAACTGTCCCATCACATGCTCGCCCGTGGCGGGAACGACAGGCGAGAAGCCCAGATGCGCGCCGCGTCCACCCACCCAGTCCGACATTTGCAGCGGCACCGCCGAAGGCGTGCCCAGCGCCAGATCAAGCGGCGGCTTGGGATCGCCCTGACGCCACCAACTCTCCATGGCCGGGGCCGAAAGGTGGCGCTTGAAGGCCGCCTTGATGACCTCGGCCTTGGCCTTGTTGACGCTTTCGTCGCCATAGAGGCGGATCGAGACGCGCCAGTAGCCAAGCTGATACTGCTTGAGCAATTCCTTGACGCGCCATTCGGGCATGGCGGTGGGCTTGTCCCAGAAATCCTTGCGCGTGCCCAGCACGACGATCTTGCCCAGCCAACTGGGGATGAACACGTTCTGATCGATCACGCCCGCAATTTTCAGCGGCGTCACCGTGTCGATCACCCAGCCGATGTCCTCCTCATTGGGGATGTCCCATGTCAGTTCGAGGCTGGTTTCGGGCGCGGGCTGCATCCACAGGCCTGCCTTGGTGACCACGCCCAGATTCGACTGGCTGAAGGCCAGATCCCATGTCGGGCCATAATTCATCGGGAAAAGGTGCCATGCCGGATTGTCCTTCATCGCGCCCATGCCGGTGCGCAGCAGATCGCCATCGGGCAGCACCGCCTCGATCCCGCACAGGTTGCGCGCGTGCAGGCCATAGGGCGTATAGCCTATGCCATGCTCCAGGGCGTTGCCGATCACGCTGCCCCAGCCGTTGCCGGGGACAGAGAGCCAGAGCGGGGCCTTTTGCCGCTCCACTTCGTCATGCAGGTCGAAAAAGCCCACGCCCGGTTCCACCACCGCATAGGCCAGTTTGGGGTCGAGTTCGAGGATGCGGTTCATCCGCCCCATGTCCAGCACGACCGAGCCCGCCATGCGCGGCGCGGCGGTGCCATAGCCAAGGTTCTTGCCCCGCGCGACAGGCCAGAGCGGCACTTTGTATTCATTGGCGATACGCACGATGGCGCGCACTTCCTCGACCGATGCGGGCGCCACGGCGGCCGAAGCGGGCCAGCGCTCGGCTGATCCGGGCGCATAGGCGTCGGCATAGGCATCGCGGTCGGCGTCGGATGACATGACCCATCCGGCCCCCACGACCCCGGCAAAAGCCTTGAGCGCAGCATCAAAGGATTGCGGGCTAACCCGCGGCGGCAGGGTCAGTTTCACGGACCTCTTCCTCTCCGTTTTTTATAACAATTGTTATTGATGATGCGCATCGCGCAGGCCGCTGTCAACCGGGAAAACGCATGGACAAAAAAAGGGGCGGACCTTTCGATCCACCCCCAAGATCGGGTCATAAATACAAATCTCAGAAAGACTTGCGCACCGAAATCGCCCATTCACGCGGACGGCCCACATTGCTGTAAACCGTGCCTGCCGAGGCATAAAGCGCCTGGAAGCGCAGCGGCAGATAGTAGTATTTGTCAAACAGGTTCGACACTTCAAAGCTGATCGCCAGATCCTGCTTGGGGTTCTTCCAGGTCACGCGCGCATTGGCGATGGCGATGACCGGGTTATATTCCAGCGGGCCGGTCACCGTCAGGCGGCCGATCTGCTGCTTGCCGGTATAGGCCAGATCGAAACGCGGGGTCAGCGTGCCGTTGCTGCCGCCCAGATCGGCCTTGTATTGGATGCCGAAGCTGCCGCGCCAGTTGGGCGAGGTGATCGGATCGGTCAGCTTGATCGAAGTGACCTGCGCGCTGATCCGGTTCCATTCGCCATCGATCCAGCTCAGGCTGGCGTCAATGTCCAGACCGTCGATTGGGCTTGCGCTCAATTCGCCTTCAAGGCCCCACATCTTGCCATCGCCCGCGTTCTGGATCGCGGCGCAGGGATAGGGATCGGTGCCCGCGGCAAAACCGTCAAGCAGCGAGCAATCCGAGATCGGCAGCTGGATGTTCTTGTAGTCATTGACAAAACCGGCAAGGTTCAGGCGCAGACGACGGTCGAACAGATCGCTCTTGAGGCCCAGTTCATAAGAGGTGAGCGTTTCGGGGCGGAACGTGCCATTGGTGGCCTGCGTCTTGGTGAAGGGACGCGCGGTGACGCCGCCGCCCTTAAAGCCGGTGCTGACCGTGGCATAGGCCATCAGTTGCGGGCTGAAGCGATAGTCGGCCGAAATGCGCCAGTCCAGCTTGTCACCATCATAATTGGCCACGCTGCCATTGAGCGCGCCCACGCCAAATGCATCGACCAGCGTGCCGCCCGACCAGTTCTGGCGCACAAATGTGTAGTCCTTGTGCTCGCTGGTATAGCGCAGGCCGCCCGTCACGTTGAGCTTGTCGGTGGGGTGCAGGATGACTGTGGCGAAACCGGCCTTGGAATTGGCCTTGACCGGGTCATTGCCCTGGAATTGCAGATAGAAGCTGGGTACGCCCGGCACGATGTAGCGGATGTCCTGACGGGTGAAATAGACCGAGGTCTGATCGTTGTAGAAACCGCCCACGGTCCATTCGGCCAGGTTGCCGATCTTGCCGTTCAGGCGCAGTTCCTGGCTGAAGAACTTGAAGGTAAGATCGTTGTAGCCGGCGCCCGCCACCAGCGAATAGGGGGTGAAATCATCGTCGGTGCCAAAGGTCTGATGATATTTGCGATAGGCGGTGATCGACTGAATGTTGAGGTTGTCGCTGATCGTGTACTTCAGGTTGCTCGACGTGCCCCAGCCGGTGAACATCGTGTTCGTCGGCATCGTATAGGCCTGACCGGCCTGACCGCCGGCGGGCATGTAGAAGTTGGCATAGGTGCAATAATTGCCGCAGCGGAAGTCGATGCCGCCGGTCTTGACCGTGTTGTCCACGGTCAGCACGCTGGCGGCGTTGCTGCGGTTTTCATAGGTGTAATCGCCCGAGATGATCCAGTCGATCTTATCATTCGGGTTGTAACGGATCGAGGCGCGCGCGCCGGTGTAATTCTTCTCGCCCAGCTTGCCGATCACGCAGCCCTTGCCGGTGTTGGCATTGGCCGTGATGCCCAGCGAATTGCCGGGGTTAGCGCAGCCATAGTCGATCATGTTCACATAGCCGTCCTGACGCTTGTGAACGCCCGAAACGCGCACGAACAGCGAATCGGTCAGCGCGAAATTCATGCTGCCGCGCAGGTCCAGGCGGTTGCGCGCGCCATAGGCCGCTTCGATGCTGCCCGAATTCTCCGCGCTCGGCTTGGTCGAGAACATCTTGATCGCGCCGCCGATCGAGTTACGCCCCGTCAGCGTGCCCTGCGGCCCGCGCAGCACTTCGACGCGGTCAAGGTCGAGCAGATCCATCACTGAACCGGTGAGCGAGGCGTAATAGACGTCGTCGATATAGATGCCCACGCCCGGTTCATAGGCGGGGTTGAAGTCATACTGGCCCACGCCGCGGATATAGGCCGCCATCGAGGAGCCGAAAGCGCCGCCCATTTGCGTGAGCTGCACGTTGGGGGCTTGGGCTGCAATCTGGCTGATGTCGGTCTGGTTGCGCGACTTCAAAAGGTCGGAATTAACCGCCGTGATCGATAGCGGCGTGTCCTGAAGCTTTTGCGAACGGAACTGAGCCGTCACGACGATCTCTTTCAGCCCATGCTCTGCGGCGGCGGCCGGGGCATCGGCGGGCGGAGCGTCGGCGGCTTCGGCGGCAAAGGCCGGCGCGGCGCTCAGTGCGCAGGCCAGCGCGGCCGTGGCGGCGGCCTGAGCGAGGCGCGCACGAGTAAAGATGCCAAAAGTCTTGGCCATGATTCCCTCTCCTATATCGGGCTTTTTCGCCCTGACGTTTGTGAGTGATACATACGATTTTGAACTTGGCAAGCAGGCTTCGGGGATTTTCTTGGGCCTAGCCCGCTTGATAAGGTTACTGATGCGAAAAGGTCACATTCGTTAATGTGAAAAAGGGAAAAAACTTGCCTTTTGCCCCCCGAATGTGGTTAGTTTCACCACCATGAACAGCAGTAACAGCATGCCCTCTTCCCCGCCCGAAGACGCCTCCTCTGAACCGGGTACCGCCCCGTCCGAAGACGGTCTCACCGAATTGCTCATCGGCCTGCTCAAATTGTGCAGCATGATCGGCGATCCGATGAAGGTAGGCGTGTGCGATCCGGTCGGCGCTTCGACCAATGAGGTCAAGGTGGTGATGGCGCTGGCGGGCGAAGGGCCGCTGGCCGGGCATGATCTGGTGCATATTACCGCCATGTCTGCGATGAATGTCAGCCGCGCGATTGCCGGGGCCAAGGCGCGCGGATGGGTGGAGGATTTCAACGATCCGGAAAATCGCCGCCGCCGCCCTGTCCGCCTGACTGCGGCGGGCGAGGGCGCCTATCGCCAGATGCAGCCGATGCTGCACGATGTGGCCGAAAGCCTGCTGGGCAAGCTGACGGTGAGACAGCGGCGGGAAATGGGGCATTTGACCGATCTGGTTCTGCGCCGTATCGCCGAATGGAATGCGGCGCAGCCTCAGGATCAGGCCGGTTCCTGAACCTGGCCGGCCAGTGCCGCGCCGAAACGCGGATGGGCGAAATGCATCGGCACATCATGGCGGTGCGGCCATGTCTGGCGCAGTTCCGATGTGCGGATTTCATCCGGGCCGATGGGGTTGGCCGGATAGCATTCGGTCAGCGGCTGAAGATGCGCGGTGGTCTTTGACCAGCCCGCTTCATAATCGCCCTGCCACTGCATCATGTAATCGAGGCGCTTGATCTTCCAGACGCCATTTTCCTTCACGTAATCATTCTCATAGATGCCGGCTTCCATGAACTGCAGCGGCAGACCCTGCGGCTTGAACTCGCGGCTTTCATGGCTGCCGCCAAACAGCATGCCGCGGAAACGGCCCTTGGCGGTCTGGCCATCGGGGGCGATGGTGATGATGTCCTGCATCTGGAAATGGTCGAGCAGGAAGCCATAGGCGGGGCCTTCTTCGCCCGGCGCCAGGAACAGCGATTTGAACCAGGTGCCATAGAGGCGATAGGCCCCTTCGCGGCCCTTGTAGATGCCTGAAAGGAAGATAACCTCGCCGTCTTCGGCAAACAGATTGGCCACATCTTCGGCCCGGTTAAAGTCGATATAGTAACCATAAGCCCAATGCAGGCGGCGGATCGCGTTGATATCCTCCAGCTCCTGCACGCGCCGCTCCAGCGCGGCCAGACGGGCGTCTGTATCTGCCATGTCACTCTCCCATATTGCCAGCCCGATTCCTTGGGGCTATTTGTATGCTATACTAACAATCATAATGCACTTGGCGAGAGGGAAAATGCATGAGCGATCAAACGAGAGACTGGACAGGGCGCGTGGCCTTTATCAGTGGCGGCGTATCCGGGCTGGGCTTTGGCATAGCGCGCGCCTTTGCGCTGGCGGGGATGCGGCTGGCGCTGTCCTATCGCAATGAAGACTATCGCAGCAAAGCCGCCGCATGGTTCGCGCAAAACGGTTTGGAAGAACCTCTGTGGCTTCGCCTCGACGTGACCGACCGTGAGGGCTTCGCCCGCGCCGCAGAGCAGGTCGAAGCCCATTTCGGCGCGGTGCATGTGCTGGTCAACAATGCGGGCGTCTCGGTCTTTGGCAATACCGCCGAGGCGACCCATGCCGATTACGACTGGATCATGGGGGTGAATTTCGGAGGCGTGGTCAATGGCGTGGTCTCCTTCCTGCCAGCCCTGCGCCGTGCAACCGGCCGCCGCCATGTCGTCAACATCGCCAGCATGGCCGCCTATCTCTCCGGCCCACAGGCGGGGATTTATACGGCCAGCAAATTCGCCGTGCGGGGCCTGACCGAATCCTTGCGCTATAACCTCGTGCCGCTGGGCATAGGCTGCTCGCTGGTCTGCCCGGCGCTGGTGGCGACGAATGCGTGGGACTCAGCCTTTCGCCGCCCCGCCGAATTTGCCCAGAGCGGCTTTGGTGAGGTTGACCGCGGCGCGCTTGAACATTTCGGCAAGGCTTTCTCGGCGGGGATGGACCCGCTGGAGGCAGGCCAGCGCATCCTGTCCGGTATGAGCGAGGAGAAGGGCTTGATCTTTACCCACCCCGAATTCGCCGAGGATTTCAAGGCGATCTATGAGGATAGTCTGGCCGCCTTGCCGTTGGATGAAACGCCGCCGGAGCGTCTTGAAGTTGAGCGGATGCGGCGGGCGGCGAATAAGGCTGCGCTGGAGGGGCGCGAGATTACGATCGCGGATTTGAATTAAGGAGGGAAAGGATGCCTCCGGCGGGCAAAGGGCGGGGGCCCTTTGCAATCCCATTTTGGGGTGGCGCCAAGTTGACCGCGCCGCAGGCAATGTCTTAAAGCCTGTGGCGCAGCAATGTTGCGCTTTGGGCGATATCGCGCACCACATAGACAGTAAGGGGATTGCAAAGGGACTCGTCCCTCTGCCCGCCGGAGGCCCCTTAACCTTTTACTCCCACCAATAAGCCGTCGCCCGCATCTCGATGCTCGACCGTGGCGGCGCATCCCCCGGCGCAGAGGGGTCGTTGAAGGCCACATGGGGAATATGGCGTGCTGCGGCCTCGTCGCTATCCTTGGTTTTGAACAGGATTGCCTCTCCGTCATGCATATCGGGATAATAATACCAGCGGTGCCCCGGATTATGCGCGACGACCAGCCCTTCGAAGCCCCATTCACGGCCATCGGGCTCGTCAAAGATAGCATCGGCCACGATCAGATCGCTTGGCCCCACGCTGCGCGCATCACACAGGGCGAGGGGCACGTCCTGCGGCGCGGGGGAGAGGGCGCGCCAGATGTTGATCGCGGCATAGCGGCGAAAGGGCCGCCCGCCCGCGCCGCGCTCAGCCATCATGCGCGATGAGCTATCGGCCACATCGATATGGGCAAAGCGGGCGGGGTGGGAATTGTTGCCGCTGCCCGCGAGGCCCGATTTCTCCGAAAAGCGCAGGATGCCGTGGGGCGAGACTTTGACCTCATCGGCCCCCGTCATGCGCTGGACCAGAGCTGCCAGTTCGGGCGCATAGATGCCTGCAATCTGCGCCGGATCACGCCAGTCCGACACCGCGCTGTCGTGCAGCGCCAGCGTGAACCCTTCGCGGTCGATGTCCGCATTCAAACCTCGCGCGCTTTCCACGCGCATCGGGTGTTCAACAATTTCCAGCACATCGCGGTGATGCGCATTGGCGTAATAGCGGGGCCGTTCCACCCCGCGTCCGGAATAGGTGATCTGGGCCAAGGGCATTGCGTGCCTCCTCAGGTCAGCGCGTAATAGCGCACATGGTTGCCATCCGGGCGGCGTTCGCCGATGCCGATGAAGATGTGGCGGGTCAGCCAGTCATGCTTGCCCTTGCTGGTTTCAAAGCTGGGCTGGGCGCGCAGGTAATATTCGGCATGCGGCACCGGGTCGCCCCCGGCAAAGGCCCATTGGCGCAAACGGTCCATCACGCCCGGTTCACGGCCCCAGAGGAATCCCTTGTTCTGCATATAGATCAACGTGCCGTCTTCTTCCTCCAGCATATAGCGGGCGTCGAAACATGCGGTGTCATCCGGGCGGAACAGCGCATAATCGCCGCCCGAATTGGGCACGGCGCGGCCTTTCAAACGGGGCCCTTCAAACGTGCCCTCGTCCACATAGACCGCGCTTCGCATCCCGCCAGAGGGAAGGTCGGGCACCATCTGCACCCGCGTAAAGCGCAAGGTACAGGCGAAGGCGAATTCGAGGCGGGGGTTTTCAAGCGTCGAAAATTCCATGGGGATCGGCCTCTAATAATTGGAAAGAATGGTCAGCGCCGGCCCGTCGAGCGGCTTCTTGGCCTTCACCTTGGCCAGTTCCTCAACGCGGGTCTTGGCTTGCAGGTCGATCAGATAGGCGTGGATCGCGTCGGCGTCCGCAGGCGTCAGGATGTCATTCCAGCGCGGCATCCCCCCCGGCACCAGCAGGCCGTCCAGCAGGATCTGGCGGAAGGCGTCATGCGTTCCGGGCTGCATCCGGCGCAGGTCGGGTGTGATCGAGCGGTGGCGGTTGGCGTGGCAGATCGCGCAATTGGCGAAGAACAGGCCTTGCCCGCGCGCGATGGTCTCGGGCGTAACGCCCGGCGCCTGCGCAGGCGGGGTGGGCGCCACGGTCAGCGCGGGCAGGCGGGGCGGGGGCGTCAGATGCGCCTTGCCCTCCAGCTTGAAAACCAGCAACCGGTTGGCATTGACCCGATTATACGCCGCCCCATAGCGCGGCACAAAGGGAAAGCCTCCGCCGCCCCAGCCCGCCGCTACGGCGATATATTGGGTCTTGCCGATGGTGTAGGTCATCGGTGCGGCAAGGATGCTGGTGCCGGTGTCGATGGTCTTGATGATGCGCCCATTGGCCGCATCACGCACCACCAATTGCCCCGCAACATTGCCATGCACCATCAACCCGCTGGCCGTGACCAGCGCGCCGCTGCGATCTTGCCAGCCTTTCATGTCGGCGGCCCAGACGGTCTTGCCGGTCAGTGGATCGAGCGCGCGCATCTGTGCCGTGCCGGGGTTCTTCACTGCCTCGGCAAAGGCGGGCAGGGCCTTGACCTGCGCGGCCAGAGGCGGGGGCAGGGTGTCCACCGCATCGCCCACATCGGTGGTGAAGATCAGCGCGGCATCATTGTTCAATCCGCGCGCCTTCAAGGGCTTCTGCCCCGGCGTCATGAAGATCAGATTGCCGATGTCCAGCACCGCGCCATAATAGAGCCCGGTCTTGGGGCTATAGGCCGCGCCATGCCAGTTGCGCGCGCCGGGCGTGCCGGGGAACACGATCTTGGGGCCGGTGGTGTAATCGGAACTTTCCGGCGTCAGATTGGGCCGCCCGGTTTTCAGATCCACCCCACTGGCCCAATTGACCCGCGCGATGGCGTTGGCGCGCAGCAATTGGCCGGTCCGCCGGTCGAGAACATACATGAACCCGTTCTTGGGCGCATGCAGGACCACCGGGTGATCCTCTCCATCCAGCTTCACATGGGTCAGCACCATCGGCTGTGTGCTGGTGAAATCCCAGTTGTCGCCGGGCGTTTCCTGATAATGCCATTTCATCGCGCCCGTCTTGGGGTCAAGCGCCACCACCGAGCCGATGTAGAGATTGTCACCGCCCGAGGGGCTGCGCTTGGATGTTGCATAAGGCCCGCCATTGCCGGTGCCGATCAGCACCAGTCCGGTTTCGGGATCATAGTTGATCGCATCCCAAGGCGCGCCGCCGCCGCCAATGTCCCAGCGGCTTTTCGGGTCCCATGTTTTGAGCGCGGCGTCGAGTTCGGGGCGCTCCTGTTGCCCCAGCGCCGGATCGCGCGGCACCACATGCCAGCGCCAGCGGATCTTGCCGGTTTTCAGGTCCAGCGCGGTGACATAGCCGCGCACGTCATATTCCGCGCCCGCCATGCCGATGATGACCACATCGCCCGCCACTTCGGGCGCGCCGGTGGAGTTGTCGCCCTTGGCGCGGTTTTCGATAAAGTCGGTTTTCCACGAGACCTTGCCGGTTTTGGCGTCCAGCGCATACATCCAGCCATCAAGCGCGGCGATGAACACCTTGCCATCGGCCACGGCAAGGCCCCGGTTGACCATATCGCAACAGGCGGTGCGGTTGAGCTGCATGTCCACTTGCGGCTCGAAGGCCCAGAGCAGGCGGCCAGAGGCGGCATCATGGGCATAGGCGCGGCCCGCCACGCCCGCAGTATAGAGCACGCCGCCCACCATCACCGGTGTCGCCTCCATGCCGCGCGTGGTGCCCAATTCGGCCATCCATGCAAGGCCGAGGCGCGTAGCATTGGCGGGGGTGATTTGCGCAAGGCGGCTGTAATGGGTCTTGCCAGCATCGCCGCCGGGGTTGGTCCATTGCGCGCCTGCGCCCTCCGGGGCTGGTTGGCCGGCGATCAGTTGCGTGGCCAGAGCGGCCAGCGCCAGCGCTGAAATCAGGCGCTTCATGACGGCAGTTCTTCCTGAGGCCAGGGGCTGGGCATGCGATAGGGGACGGTGATGAAATTGGCCTCGATCTGACAGATCATGCCGTGGTCGATCTTGAACAGCTCGGAAATATAGAAGGAATGCGGGCGGCGCACCGGGCTGTTGACCCAGCGCCCGTCGGTCAGTTGATAGCGCTCCAGCTTGCCCGAATGGTCGATGAAGCCGAAGGCCAGCACAAGGCCGCGTTCCTCATCCACCAGCGGAAAGCGGCGGGCACGCAGTTCATCGTCATAGCGGTAATTGCCCATGCGGAACTGTTCTTCGCAGCCCAGCGCCGAGACGGGGACGATTTTGGCGAAATCGGGGTTGCGCGTGGTCTGCACGCCATTTTCCACCCGGTTGCAATCGGGGTGAAACCGCGTGTGGATCGTGCCGTCGTTCAATTGCAACGTGTCGAAATAGCCATTCGACAGGCGAACCATTTCGGCGCGGTCCACCGGTGCGGTGGCGTCCTCTTCAAGGATGGGTTTCACCCAATAGCGCGGGTTTTCGAATTTGATGCCCGAATCGCTTTGGCGCACGATGCACATTTCGCATTCGGTAATCTGGCCCGCATCATTGACGGCGAGGCGCAGGGTGAAGCCTGATTCCTCAATCGCCTCGATGATCGTGCCGAAATAGCCGACTTGGCCCGTGCGTGTGTCGGCAAAGCGCAACTGGTATTCGCCAATGCCCGCAATGGTGTTCCACACGCCATCGCCGGGCTCCAGCATGACGTTGTTTTCCGAAAATTGCGTGTCGGGCGCCCATTCAACAGCGCCCGCATCGCGCGCCGCCAAAGCCGCCAGAAACCTGTCGAGCACGCGATAAAGCGCGGTCCGATCCATAACCTCTCCCCGATTTTTGGCGCGAGGGTGGGTGGGGTATGGTCCCTCGCGCATGGTTGCATCCTGTCTGGCATATGCTATCAATTGTTACAATAGCCATTGCGCGGCAACACAGGTTCATCGCGCAAAAACAACAGGCAGGGGAGAGATGCGATGGCGCGAAATGCGCAGGAAGAGGCGAATCTCGCGCTGGTGATCGAGATGTATCACAAGGTTTTGATCGCGATGGATTCGCAGGCCGTCGATCACTATATTGCGCCCGATTATGTGCAGCATTCCTCGCTGGCCGAGCCGGGCGTTGCGGCGCTCAAAAGCTTTCTCGACCATGTGCGGGCCGAAAGCCCCGATGCGCGGCAAACCATCCATCGCGCCATGGTCGATGGCGATATGGTGGCGGTGCATGTTCATGTCGAACGCTTTCCCGGCGATCCGGGGCTGGCCGTGGTGGATATCTTCCGCGTGGCGGACGGCATGATTGCCGAGCACTGGGATGTGTTGCAGGAAGTGCCCGCCCATCCGGTCAATCCGCTTCCTATGTTCTGAAAAAAACAGGAGAGTTTTCGATGCTGTCACTGGCTGCTTTGCTGCTGCTTTCCTCCGCGCCTGCTTCCCCCCCATCTGGCAAGGCGCCGGTCTGCAAACTGACCCCCAAACAGGTCGTCACCCGTTTCATGGATGAATTCTACATCAAGGGCGAGGTGCGCCACGCCTTCGAGACATGGGTTGACCCGACCTATATTCAGCACAACCCCTATGCCGCCAGCGGGCGCGATGCGGCGATTGCCTTTCTTGAACCCTTTATGAAGGCCAATCCCGGACACAAGGCGGAGATCAAGCGCATTCTGGCCGATGGCAATCTGGTGATGGTGCATACGCACAGCCGGATGAAGCCGGAAGAGCGCGGATCGGCGGTGGTCGATATTTTCCGCGTGAAGGGGTGCAAGGTGATGGAGCACTGGGACGTGTTGCAGCCGGTGCCGGAAAAGTCGGCTAACAATAACACGATGTTTTAAGGGGCCGGGCGATGGTGTCGATTTCGGGCGAATTTGTTGACCGCTGCGTGGTGGTGCTGGGCGGCACGGCGGGGATCGGCCTTGCCGCCGCGCGCCGCTTCCGCGAGGAAGGCGCGAAACTGGCCGTTACCGGGCGAAACATGGATGCGCTGCGCGATGTGGCCGAGGATCTCGACGCCCTGGCCATCCGCAGCGACATGGCCGATCCGCAGCAAAGCGCGGGCGCCATGGCCGAAATCGAGGAGGCGCTGGGCGGGATCGACGTGCTTTTCGTCAATGCGGGCGTAGGCGGATTTGCGCCGGTCGAGCAGGTCACCGAGGAATTCTGGGACCAGATCCATGACGTGAACCTGCGCGGGGCGTTCTTTGCGATTCAGCGCGCCCTGCCGCTGATGCGCGATGGTGGCGCCATTGTCATCACCGGCTCGATCGGTTCGCTGGCCGCTGTGCCGGGCAATGTCGTTTATGCGGCGGCCAAGGCGGGCCTGCGGGCGATGGCGCGCATTCTGGCCAAGGAATTGCTGCCGCGCCGCATCCGGGTGAATATGGTCAGCCCCGGCCCGACCGATACCGAAATCTTCAAACGCGACGCTTCGCCCGAAACTATCGCCGAAATGAAGGCAATGATGGCAGGTGTGGTGCCAATTGGTCGCATGGGAAGCTCAGAAGAGCTTGCCGAGGCTGTGTTGTTTCTTGCCAGCGCGCGCGCATCGTTTATCAATGGCGTCGACCTATTCGTCGATGGCGGCTGTATCGAGCTGCGTTGATGTCCGCTCTGTGAGAGGGGAAGGGGGCGTCGCCGTAATCTGGCCGGCGCCCCCTTTCGGGTTTTTGGCCCTTTCGGGTTTTAAAGCGCCGATGGCATCCCATCGAGCAGGATGGTTTTCAGCTCGGTATAGCCCAGCAGGCCCTCGATCCCGCCTTCACGGCCAAGGCCCGATTGCTTGAAGCCGCCAAAGGGCAGGCCGAAATCCATGCGCAGCCCGTTTTGTCCGACCGCGCCCGTGCGCACCGCCCGCGCGATGCGATAGGCAGCATCGACATCCTGTGTCAGCACCGAACCATTGAGGCCGAAGCTGGAATCATTGGCGATGCGAATGGCGTCAGCCTCGTCCTCATAAGGGATCAGCGCGAGGACCGGCCCGAAAATTTCCTCCTGCGCGATGCGGCTGGCATTATCGACGTTGGCAAACAGGGTCGGCTCGATGAAATAGCCCTTGGGCAGATGCGCCGGGCGAGCGCCGCCATGAACGAGGCGGGCGGTGCTTTTGCCCTCTGCAATATAGCTCTCGATCCGCTCCAATTGCCGCTTCATCGCCACCGGGCCAAGCTGGGTCGTCGGATCGTCGCTATGGCCGATCTTTACCTGCGCCATTTCGGCGGCAATCGCGGCGGCCAGTTCGTCATGGCGCACCCGGCTCACCAGCACGCGGCTGAGCATCGCACAGACCTGTCCGCTCATCATGCAGATGGTTCCGGCAAAGATCTTGGCGGCGATCGGAATCGGGAAATCGTCCAGCACGATGGCCGCCGATTTGCCGCCCAATTCCAGCGTGCAACGCGCAATCCGCTCGCCGCAGACCTGCGCGATGCGCTTGCCCGCCACGGTCGATCCGGTGAAGCTGACCTTGTCCACGCCCGGATTGCAGACCAGATGGTCCGAAGCCTCGCGGTGGCCCGTGACCAGATTGACCACGCCCGCCGGAACGCCCGCACTTTGCGCCGCTTCGGCGATGATATAGGCTTCCAGCGGGGTTTCCGGGCTGGGCTTCATGATGATGCAGCACCCGGCGGCCAGCGCATAGGCCACCTTGTTCAGCATGATGCCGTAAGGCCCGTTCCATGGCGCAATCGCGGCCACCACGCCCACCGGCTCATAGGCGACAAGGCCCACCGCCGCGCCCACCGTGGGGCGCTTTTCCACCCAGTCGAACCCCTCGGCCATGGCGATGATGCCGTCGAAGGTGGCGTTCGATCCGCCCTGCATGATGCCGGAAAAGCTGGCGAGGCCCCCCATCTGCATCGACCATGCCCGCGCCGTCTCGCCCACGCGGGCGTGCAGGATCGCGGCCATCTTTTTCATCACCGCCAGGCGTTCGCCGGGCTGCATCCGGGGCCATGGGCCGTGATCGAAGGCATGGCGCGCGGCCGCAACAGCGGCGTCCATATCCGCTTCATCGGCCTCGGCCACGGCGCTGACGACTTCCTCGGTATCGGGGCTGACCTGTTCGATCATCCGGCCCGAATGGGCGGTCACCCATGCGCCGCCGATGAACAGGCGGTCGGGGTGAGCAATTTTGGGTTCAACCGGGGTGATCTGGGGGAAGGGGGCGTTCATTTCGCATGTTCCATCGGTCGGGCGGCCGCGCGCAGCATATCGGCATGCGCCTCGATCAGAGTGCGCACCGAACGGGCCGGGCGGCCGGTGAGTTTTTCGACATCATCGCTGCAAATGGCGAGGAAACCCTCGCGGATCGCCGCGCCGAATGTGACCATGTCGTCGCTGTTCCATGGGATGCCGTTGACGCTCTGATCATCGACCGGGCGGCGGGGGATGCCCATCGCGTCGAAGATCGCATATTGCGCCTCGTCCGAGACGGACGTGTAGGCCAGCGGCACGCCGGTGATCTGTGACAGGATCGCCGTCACCTCGGCAAAGCTCTGCAAATCCGGCCCGGTGATGTTATAGATTCGGCCCGCATGGGTCTGCGATCCGGCGGCAATGTCGCGCAGCACCGCCACCGCGCTTTCCACGCAATCCTCGCGCCAGACCATCGCCTCGCGCCCATCGCCCGCGTTTGAAATCCATTGGCCGCTGCTCATCACGCCCGGCCCTGCCATCACGATCATCGCATCGGCATAATGCGCATCGCGCAGCATGGTCCAATCCATGCCGCTCTCGCGGATCAGGCGTTCGGTCTCGATATGGTCATGGCGCACCTCAGCGGGGTTGGCCGGATCGTCGATGCCGATGAAGCTGGTGTAGAGGATGTGGCGAACCCCCTGCGCGGCGGCGGCATCAATCGCGGCCTTGTGCTGGGCCACGCGCGCGCCCACCCGCGTGCCGGAAATCAGCAGCATGGTGTCCGCCCCCGCCACGGCATCGGCCAGCGTTTCGGGCCGGTCGAAATCGCCATAGCGGACGGTGCAGCCCTGCGCCTCGCGCTCGGCCAATTTGGCGGGGCTGCGGGAGATCAACACCAGCCGATCCCCCAGACCTGCCGCGATCAGCCGGTCGGTGACGCCGCGACCATATTGGCCGCTGGCGCCGGTGATAACGATCCTGCCCATGGCTTACTCCGCCGCTTCCAGAGCGCCCTGCGGCACCCACCAGCCATGGACCTGCGGGCGCAGGCGGGCAGGGATGGCGACCTTGGCCACCGGGCCTTTGTGCAGCGCGCCCGCATCGAGCACCCATGCGGCATGTTCGAACTGATTATCGCCGGTCTGATGGTCGACGATGGTGACAATATAGCCCAGATGATCGGGATCATGGGCGGGCACATGCACCGGCTCGTTCAGGCTCCAGCCCACCGGCAGCGGCAGGGCATCGACGACCTGACCCGGCCCGCCGGTGAAATCGAGCCGGACGATCATGTTGAACATGGCCCCCACCGGGCCGCCCGCCAGCGGTGGCCCCTTCATCTGCGGGTCCATGGTCAGCATCCAGCCATAGGGATTGGGGCACCCCTGAAACCGCGCCGGGATCAGGGGAAAATCGCCCGGAGGCCCGACCACGCTTTGCGTCACATCGCTGGCGTCACCTTTCGGATCGACGCTCCAGCGGGTCAGCGCGCCCTGCACCTCCCACGGGGCCATATGGATGCCCGAAGCCTCGCGGATGAAGGGGAAGGCGTTGGTGTTCGACAGGCACTGGTCGAAATGGATGATGCCGTTGGCGTCTTCAAAGGCGTTCAGGAAGTGATAGGCCGAAACGCCCTTGGGCCCCTTGAACCAGCGCATTTCCGAGACATCGCCATAGCGCGGCATCACGCCCAGCCAACTGTCCGTCTCCATCTCATGCACCCAATGATCGCCGCCCGCCTTGAGCCGTTCGAGCGAGCAGGTGGTGGGATAGATGGGAAAGAGCGCGTAATTCTCGGTGATCGCGAAATCATGCATCATCGCGCAATAGGGCGCATCGAACCATTGCTCGCTGGTCAGATTGCCCTGCGCATCGACGATCAGATAGGCCACCTTGGTGCTGGCCGGGCCATCGGCCTCATAGCCATAGAGGAACATCTCGCCCGTCTGCGCATCGATGCGGACATGGGCGGTGACGGTCTGCGATTTCAGCTTTCCGCCAAAGTCATAGGAGCCGCGCGTTTCCAGCGTGACCGGGTCGATTGCGTAGGGGCGGCCATCCTCCTTGGTCATCAGCAGGCGCCCGGCGTGCCAGACCGGCGTGGTGTTGGCCACGGTGCGGTCGACGCCCGCCACATCGGCGTCATCGGTGAAAGGGTTGCGATAGCGGCCAAAGCGCGCGCGGCCCTTTTCCTCCTCGGCGATCCAGCGCGCGGTGCGGACATAGCGGATCGCGTAATCCACGGTGTTGTCGGCGTTGAAGGAGACGCGGCTGATCATGCCATCGCCCGACAGCACATTGTCATCGTCGAACTTGGGCGCGAAATGCGGATCGGGCACGGCGCGATAGAAGCTGCCCAGCACCTCGGGCGGCAGAGTGCCTTCGACCGACAGGCCCGTGAACGAGAGTTCCTGTCCGACCGGTTGATTAAGGCCGACAAAATGCGGCGTTTGCGGGAATTGCTTTGCGGTTGCGGGCGCGTCGGCCCCTGCGATTGTTGCCATCATCCTCACCCTTTTATCGTAACGTTTGTTAGCATCTTATGCGCTTTGCCGCGTCATGCAATCCCCTTTTGATGACGCGGGTCGCAAATTGTATCGCCCCTTCCGGCACGGTTGAATTATCTCCGTTTCTGCGCCAGCTTGGCATTCGAAAAAGGGCGGGCCGCGCGGGTCTGCGCAATATCAGGAGAGCATTTCCATGTGCGACGAACTCACCATCGCTGATGAAGACGCCAGTGCCGTCGGGCATGGCCTGTCGCGCCGCCAGTTTGCCGCCTTGAGCGCTGCAGGCGCCGCCGCCGCCATGGCCGGGGCCGAGCAGGCGATTGCCGCAGGCGCGGCGCTGAAGGAAAGCGCGGTGGCCATCACCACGCCCGATGGCACATGCGACGCCTTTTTCGTCCACCCCGCCACCGGCAAGCATCCCGGCATCATCGTCTGGCCCGACATTGCCGGTTCGCGCGATGCCTATAAGGTGATGGCGCGGCGTCTGGCCTCGGATGGTTATGCGGTCTTGTTGGTCAACCATTACTATCGCACGGCCAAGGCGCCGCTGCTGGCCACGATGGCCGAATGGCGCACCCCTGCGGGCGGTGAGAAGCTGAAGCCCGCGATTGCCGCGATCACCACGCCCGGCATTATCAGCGATTCCAAGGCCTTTGTGGGCTGGCTGGACAAGCAGGCGGTGGTCGATACGAAGCGCAAGATGGGCTCGGCGGGCTATTGCATGACGGGCAGCTACACCGTGCGCACGGCAGCCGCGAACCCGGACCGCGTGACGGCCTGCGCCAGTTTCCATGGCGGCGGATTGGTCAGCGAAGCGCCCGACAGCCCGCACAAGCTGATCGCGGCGACCAAGGCGGGTTTCCTCTTTGCCATCGGCAAGAATGACGATGCGCGCAGCCCCGGCGACAAGGACGCGCTGAAGGCCGCCGCTGCTGCTGCCGGTCGTCCGGCGGAGGTGGAAGTGTACAATGCCGATCATGGCTGGTGCACGCTGGACGGCGCGACCTATAATAAGGAAGAGGCCGACAGGGCCTATGCCCGCCAACTGGCGCTTTTTGCCAAGCTGTAAAGAAAAAGGGGGAGGTTTTCGGCCTCCCCCTTCCTGGATCAGAAGTCCTTTTTCAGCGTGACCGCCCATGTCCGCGGCAGGCCGGGCGCACCCGACACCGTGCCGATCGACACATAATTCGCGGTCATCGAGGTGAAGTAGTACTTGTTGAAGATGTTGCGCACCTCGACGCTGGCGGTCCAGCCATCGGCGGCGCTCTTCCACGTGATCCGGCCGTTGCCCAGGAAATAGCCGTTGATCCGGTTGGTCGCCATCTGCGTGGCCAGCGATCCGCCGCCGCCATTGGTGGCCGTGCTGGTGGAAACCACGGCGCTGTCGACATTGGTGGGGTCGACATAGATGTGCGACTGGTAGTTGCCATCTGCGCGCAGCGAGAGCGTGCCCTTCAGGACATCGGGGATGTCATATTGCACGCCCGCGTTCCACTTCCACTTGGGGGTATAGGGGGGCACGAAGCTGGCCTGAACCCCGGTGCTGGCGGTGTCCACGGTGGTATATTTGAAATCGAGATAGGACAGCGAAGCGTCGAAGGTCAGCCCGGCGGTGGGCCGGATCGTCGTTTCGATTTCAAAGCCCTTCACATGGGCCGAGCCGACATTCTTGGGTTGCAGGCAGGGCGTTGCCGGGAAACCAAGCGTGTTGGGGCAATTCAGCACGGTCAGGATGATATTCTTGTAATCATTGTAGAAGGCCGACACGTTGAAGCGCAATTTGCGGTCGAACAGGTCGGACTTGAAGCCCGCCTCATAGGCCACGATGGTCTCGGGCTGGAAGGACTGGGCCTGATTGATATAGAACGGGCGCGGATTGACGCCGCCCGCGCGATAGCCTGTCGAAACCTGAGCATAGGCCATCAGTTGCGGGCTGAAACGATAGTCGCCCGCGATGCGCCAGTCTGTGCGCTGCTTTTCGAAATGGGCGTTCAGGCCGTTGAGGGCGGCGATGGCGCAATTCGAAGGCTGGCCTACGACAAAGGGATAGCCGGTGCAGGGCAGGATGGGCGAACCATCGGGATTGTGCCGCGAATAGGTGTAATCCTTGGTGTCCCAACTGGCGCGGATGCCGCCGGTGATGGTCAGCGCCTCGGTCAGCTTGCCTGAGACGTTGGCGAAGACCGCCTTGTTCGTGGCGGGCGTGGTGTCCGGCCCGTGCAGGAAGTCGATGCCCGCATAATTGAGGTCGATGCGCCCGGTATAGGTGCCCTTGGCGTGGAAATAGAAGCCGCCCACCGTGTAATCCAGACGGCGGTTCAAGGCCTTGCCGGACAGGCGGATTTCCTCGCTCCACTGGGTGTTGGCCTGCGCCTGCTCCAGCATGGATGGCTGGACCGGGGCGCCTTCGGCAAAGGCCCATGAGGAGTTGTAATGGCGATAGGCGCTGATGGATTTGAGCGCCAGATCATCGGCCAGCGTCCAGTCGATGGTCCCGGCAAAGCCGTAATTGTCGAGGTTCGAATGCGGGTTCAGCGTCAGTGGCTTATAGGGCATCTGGCTGTCCGATGCCGCATTGTCGAAGAAGGTGGCATAGGAGACATAGCGCCCGTCATATCCGGCGGGCACAGTGTCGCAACTGTTCACGCCGCTGGTGACAAAGGCGCAGTTCAAGGGAATCGAGGCGCCGTTGGTGCCGCGCAGCCACGGGCGGGCGGGCGATTTGCTGACCGGCGACCCTGCGAATTGCGCGATGGAATTGCCATAGACCAGCACCGTCGCGCCCGGCTCGTCACGCTGGCGGGTATAGTCGCCCGAGACATTGACCTCGACATTGGTGGAGGGCTGCCAGCGCAGCGCCACCTTGCCCGCGGTAAAGCTGGTGCCGCCCAGCGTGCCCAGCACGGGGCTGTCGCCGGTGGCCTGTGTGGGCACATTCGATCCGGGGTGGGTCTTGGCATAGTCGAGCCGCTTCACATAGCCGTCGCGGTTCTTGGTCGCGCCCGACACGCGCAGGAACAGATTGTCGGCCAGCTTCAGGTCGAAAAACGCGCGCATGTCGATGCGGTTGAACGAGCCGTAGGTGCCCTCGACCATGCCCTTGCCATTGCCCTGGGGCTTGACCGAATAGAGCTTGATCGAGCCGCCCAGCGAGTTGCGGCCCGAGAGCGTCCCTTGCGGCCCGCGCAGCACCTCGACCCGGTCGAGGTCCATCAGGTCGAGCAGCGAACCGGTAAGGGTGGGCAGATAGACATCATCGATATACATGCCCACGCCCGGTTCGAGCGCAAAGTTGGGGTCGGTCTGGCCCACGCCGCGGATAAAGGCGATGATGCCCGGCCCCAGATAGGCGTTTTGCGGGGTCAGCGTGACATTGGGTGTTTGGGCCGCCACTTCGGCCACATTGGTCTGCCCCCGCGCGGCCAGCGACGCCCCGGTCATCGCGGTGATGGCCAGCGGTGTGTCCTGCAGCTTCTGGCTGCGGAATTGCGCTGTGACGACGATTTCACCGGTGGTGACGTCTTTTTTGGCCTGCTCGGTTTGAGCATGGGCGGTGGTGGCGGTTGCGATCATCGCAACGCAAGCGCCAGACAGGTAAAGCCCCCTGATACCGATCATGATGCATCCTCTCATAGGTGCGCGGCGAATCCCTAGCACGCCGCGTCAAAGTCTGTTTATCGCGTTTGTGAAAATTTCAGCAATGTGATTGTTATTCCCAATCCCATTTTCCCCGCCACCGCGACATTCTTGCCGCAGTCACCGTAAGGCTGCGTCAAGGGGGCGAACGGCTTGCGCGCTTGCGGGCCTCCCCCCATATATCCGGGCAGCAAAGGAGAACTCCCCTATGTCCGATTCCCAAAGGGCTGACCCCGACATGCCCCACACCGAGGAAGAATGGCGCGCGCGCCTGAGCCCGATGCAATATCATGTGCTGCGCGAAGGCGGCACCGAGCGCGCCTTTACCGGCGAGTATGAGGGCAATAAGGCGGCGGGCGAATATCTGTGCGCGGGCTGCGGCGCGCCGCTCTTCTCGTCGGACACCAAGTATAATTCCGGCTCGGGCTGGCCCAGTTTCTACGCCCCCGAGGGCAGCGACGCGATCCTTGAACACCGCGACATGTCCCATGGCATGATCCGCACCGAGGTGCGCTGCGCGCGCTGCGACGGCCATCTGGGCCATGTCTTTCCCGATGGTTCGCAACCCACCGGCCTGCGCTATTGCATCAACAGCGCCAGTCTGGATTTCGAGCCACGAGACTGACCGCCCTGTTTTTGCGATAACCCCAGCAATTTCAGGTTAACCAAGGGCGCTCTATCGCCTATGCGGATTTGTCAGGCGGCGCGCGGATCCATTTCGCGCGCCCGTGGTTTGTGCATGATTGGCGCGGCGTCGGCTCTTTTCCGCGCGCGCAGCAGGGGTTGGCGTTTCGATGGCAAGGCAGAATAAGCGCGGTTCGGGCGATTCCGGCACCAGTTCGGGTGTGCGCGGCTTTTTGAAGAAAATCGCCATCTGGACCGGGGCGTTCGGCCTGCTGGTGCTGATCACGGCCTTTGCCGCCGTGTGGTTCGAGGCCCAGCAATTGCCCGATTTCGACACGATGAAGACCAGCCAGAACGGCCAGACCATTCTGGTGCGCGCGCGCGACGGCAGCGAATTGTTCGCCATGGGCCCCAGCTACGGCAAATGGTTGGCCTATCAGGACATTCCCTCGGAAATGAAGGCGGCCATCGTCGCCACCGAGGATCGCCGTTTCCGCGACCATATCGGCATTGACCCGATCGGCGTGCTGCGCAGCTTTTACGTGCGCGCGCAAAAGGGCAAATGGCGCCAGGGCGGCTCGACCCTGACCCAGCAATTGGCGCGCACGATCTTCCTCAACAATGACCGCACGTGGAACCGCAAGGCCCGCGAGGCGCTGATCGCGCTGGCGCTGGAGTTCAAGTTCTCCAAGGACGAGATCCTCGAACTCTATCTGAACAAGGTCTATTTCGGCGGCGGCGCCTATGGCGTGGATGCGGCCGCGCGCAAATTCTTCGGCCACGAAGGCCGCCAGCTCAGCCTTGGCGAGGCCGCGATCATCGCAGGGTTGGTCAAGGCCCCCAGCCATTATTCGCCCACCGCCGACCAGCAGGCCGCCATCGATCGCGCCAAGGTCGTGCTCGAGGTAATGGTGGACGCGGGCGCGATCACTCCGGCGCAGGCCGATGGCGTCGATCTGCAATCGGTCAAACTGGCCGCCGAAGCCTCGCAAAGCACGGTGCGCTATTTCACCGACTGGGCGCTGCCCCAACTCGACGTGCTGCTGCCTGAAACGCGCGACCCCAACAACCACGACAATCTGGAGGTCTGGACCACGCTGGACCCCAAGCTCCAGAATGCGGCGACCTCGGCGATCAAGGGCTATACGCCCAAGGATGCGCAGGGCGCGCTGGTCAGCATGGACCGCGATGGCGCGGTGCTGGCGATGGTGGGCGGTCAGGATTACGTGGCCAGCAATTACAATCGCGCGACCAATGCCCTGCGCCAGCCCGGCTCGGCGTGGAAGCTGTTCGTCTATATGGCCGCGCTGGAGGCGGGCGTGAAGCCTGATGATCCAGTGGTTGACCAGCCCGTCACCATCGATGGGTGGAGCCCGCGCAATTCGGGCGGCACCTATGCGGGCCAGATCGACGTGCGCACGGCCTTTGCCTATTCGAAAAACACCGTGGCCGCGCAATTGGGCCAGCAGGTGACATTTGACGCCGTGGCCGCGATGGCGCGCCGCTTTGGCATCAGCACGCCGATCTCCACCAACCCCTCGATGGTGCTGGGCAGCAATGACGTGCGCGTGATCGACATGGTGAAGGCTTTTGCCGCCGTTTCAGCGCGGGGCACTTCGGTTGAGCCCTATGGCATCGTCAAGGTTGTGGCCAGCGATGGCCGTGTGCTGTACGAACATGCTCAGAAGCAAGGGCAGACACTGGTGGCCCCCTTCGTTTCGGCCGGGATCACCGATCTGCTCCAGACCGCGGTCAACATCGGCACCGGCCGCGCGGCCCAGATCGGCCGCCCGGTTGCCGGTAAGACCGGCACCACAAGCAGCAACAAGGACGGCTGGTTCCTCGGCTTCTCCAGCGGCGTGACCACCGGCGTGTGGATGGGCCGCGACGATGCCAAGGCCGTTCCCGGCCTGCAGGGCGGCACCGCCCCGGCGCGCGCCTTTGCCCAATATATGAAGGTTGCCGTGGCCCAGCGCCCGATCGAGCCCTTCGAAACCCAGTTGACCCTGCCCGACTGGCAGCTTGAGCCGGACGATATGGCGAACCTGAGCGGGCCGGACGCCTATGTGCCGACCGAGGATGGCGCCGGCCCCGATGGCAATAACCCCACCGACAATCAGCCCGCGCCTGCGGCCAATCCGGACTTTCTGGACAATGCCACCGGACGGCAGGGGGATAATGTGAAGAAGCGGGCGCAGCCTGGCGTGGGGATTTAAGGGAAAGGGATAGGCGCGAGGGTCTAGACCCTCGCGCTCCCGTTACTGTCTGCGTTGCGTATCGGGTTCGGCGTTTGGTGTCGGACGCAATGTTCGAATTTATAAAACCTGCGGCGCGGATAGGGCTGCCCTTGCCGCGCCGCAGGCTTTCATTTCATAGGGCTTCCCCGCCAACCATCCGCCACCCCAAAATGGGATTGCAAAGGGACAAGTCCCTTTGCCCGCCGGAGGCATAAACCCTTAAAACCCGCGCAAACAAAACCCCCGCCAGCCTGATGCTGACGAGGGCCTTGTTCATACCCTAGGCGCAAGCGATCAACGCAGGCGGATGCCCACATAGATCGGCGGCTGACCGGGACGCATCCACTGCACGCCGATGGCGGTCCGGCCCGCCGACTGCGCTGCGCGGATGCCGTTTTCGACTTCGCCCACAGAGGTGATCGGGGCGTTGTTGACCGAGAGCAGCACGTCGCCGCGTTCAAAGCCCTTGGCGCCCGCGTCCGAGGAGGCATCGACGCCCGCCACGACCACGCCCTTGGTATCCTCGGGTAAGCCAAGCTGGCGTGCGATCTGCGGGTTGAGCGTCAGCAGCGAGAGGCCGAGCGACTTTTCGGCAAGGCCGGTGCCCTTGGTGGGGGCCTTTTCGAAGTCATCGCCGCCCTTTTTGCGGTCAAAGGTCTGCTGGGCCAGTTCCTCGTCGGTGGGCCGCTTGGAGACGGCCACGTTGAGCGTCATGCGCTGTCCGCCGCGCAGCACTTCGAGCGGGATCTTGGTGCCCGGTTTCACGTTCGACACGAGGAAGGAGAGCGTTTGGTCGCGGGTCACGTCCTTGCCATTGACCTTGAGCACCACGTCGCCCGCCTTGATGCCGCCCTGATCGGCGCCCTTGCCGGGCTCGACCGCCTGGATCAGCTCGCCGCGATTGTGGGGCAGGCCCATCGAATCGGCATAATCGGTGGTGACGGGCTGGATCCGCACACCCAGATAGCCGCGCTCGATGGTCTGGCCCTTGATCAGCTGATCGACGATCGGGGCTGCGGTTTCGGCGGGGATGGCAAAGCCGATGCCCACGCTGCCGCCAGAGGGCGAGAAGATCGCGCGGTTGATGCCGATCACCTGACCCTTCATGTCGAACATCGGGCCGCCCGAGTTGCCCTGATTGATCGCCGCGTCGGTCTGCAGATAGCGGTCATAGGCGCCGCCCTGACCGGTGTTGCGATAGACCGCCGAGATGATGCCCGCCGTGACGGTGCCGCCAAGGCCGAAGGGGTTGCCGATGGCCACCACCCAGTCGCCCACGCGCGAGGCGCGGCTGTCGCCGAACTTGACGAAAGGCAGCGGCTTGCCCGCCGTGATTTTCAGCACGGCAAGGTCGGAGGCCGCATCCTTGCCGATCAGCTTGGCCGGATATTCGCTGCCGTCGGGCAGGGTGACGGTGATCGATTCGACCACGCCCTGTCCTTCGGGCGTCACCACATGGTTGTTGGTGACCAGATAGCCGTCGGCCGAAACGATGAAGCCGGAACCCAGCGATTGCGCCTCGCGGGTCTGGGGGGCCTGGCCCTGACCTTCGCCGCCGCCAAAGAAGCCTTCAAAAGGCGTGCCGGCAAAGGGATTGGCTCCGCCTGCCACGCGCACCTTCTGGCGGGTGGAAATGTTCACCACCGCCGGCTGCAACTGACTGGTAAGATCGGCAAAACTGGAAGGCGCGCCCACGCGGGGCGTGATCGCCTGAATGTTCTGCGCATCGTTTTGCGCCACCTGCGCCCCGGCGGGAAGTCCGGTGAGGAGCGAGAGGGTCGCACCCCCAAGAAGCAGCGCACTGGTCACTCCATAAGCGTATCGCACTGGGCATAGTCCTTGTTGTGTTGCCCGGACCCGGCTGCACCGGGGGCGGGGGCCGTTCTCCGTTCGGCCACGGGGTTATCTAGCTCGTTATATTTACGCGCGGCGGTCCTGAATGGAAATTGAATAGATGCCGCCCGGTTCCATCGCCCTATTGGCCCTTCTGATTGCGGAACTGGCGCAGATAGTCGTTGTCCGGCGTCAGCACGATCGTGGTCGATGACTTGTTGGCCGGGTTGGCGAAGGTGGTTCGATAGCTCTCCATCGCGCGATAGAAATCGTAGAACGAGGGATCCTTGCCATAGGCCTCGGCATAGGTCTTGGCGGCGGTCGCTTCGGCATCGGCGCGGATGATCTGGGCCTGTTTCTGGCCCATCGCGCGGATGGTGGTGGCTTCCTGTTCGCGCGCGGCCTCCATGCGGGCATAGGCGCGTTCGAGCGGCGTGCCATCGGGCAGGTCGGCGCGCTTGATGCGCACGTCGATGATCTGGGCGCCATATTCGCGCGCCTCAAGGTCCAGCGCCTTGCGGATCTGTTCCATCATCACCCCGCGCTCGGGCGTCAACAGCGACTGGAACGTATAGGAGGCCAGCCCCTGACGCAGCACGCTGGTCAGGATCGGCTGCAACTGTTCCTGCACCCGCTCGCTGGTGCCCGCCGTGCGGACCATCTTGACCGGGTCGATGATGCGGAAACGGGCATAGGCGTCCACCTCCAGCCGCTGCTGGTCGGAGGAGTTCACCTGCTGGCGTTCCATATCCAGATTGAGCACGCGGCGGTCCACCCGCACCAGCGTTTCAAGGAAGGGCACGCGCAGCGACAAGCCCGCGCCCGTGTTGCCGTAATCCACGCCCGGCTTGTAACGATTGATGACGCGCACCGGATCGCCCAGCCACATCACCACCGCCTGCTGGCTTTCGGGGACCTCGACGATGGCCGAAAAACCCACCAGCGCCGCCGCGATCAGCCCCGCCACCGCCAATTTGGCGCGCGGGGCGATGCCGTCCTGAAACAGGCGGCTCATGGCTTCACCACCGTGGTGTCCTCGGAGGACTTTTTCTGGATCGCGGGCAAAGGCATATAGGAATTAAAGCCGCCGGCAGGGGCTATCACCTTGTCATTCTGCGACAGAACCTGCTCCATCGTGGCGTAATACATGCGGCGGCGGGTCACTTCGGGCGCCAGCTTGTACTGATCATAGACCTTGTTGAAGGCGGTGGCGTCGCCCTCGGCGCGCTGGGTCACCTGTTCGGCATAGGCGCGCGCATTCGACATGTCGCGGTTGGCATCCTGCTGGGCGGCCTGCACTCGCTGGAAGGCGTCATTCACCTTGGCGGGCGGATCGGCCTTCTTGATATCCACGCCCTGCACCAGAATGCCCGAATGATAGGCGTCGAGCACCGCCTGCATCCGCTGGCGCACATTGGCCTCGATCTCGGCCCGCCTCGTGCCCAGCATCACATCGTTGAGCTTCACCTCGGCCACGCTGGCGCGCATCGCGGCCTCGGCCACTTCGCGCACGGTGCCCTTGGGGTCTTCCAGCTGATAGGTGAACTGCTTGAGATTACGGATGTTCCAGCGGATGATATAGCTCAGATCGACAAGGCTCTGATCGCCGGTCAGCATCAGCTTTTCCGCCTCGCCCTCGGGCACATTATCGCGCCGTATCGAGGTCACATCCTCCACCCGCACGCGCTGGATCGGCCAGGGCGCGGTGAAATTCATGCCCGGCCCGATGGTGGTGGTATATTTGCCAAAGGTGGTGACGATGCCCTGCTCGTTCGAGGAGAGCTGATGCCCGGTGGAAAAGACCAGCCAGACCAGCGCCACTCCGCCCAGCACCATCGGCGTCCAGCTCTTGCCGTCGGGGCGCTGGGGGATGCGGAAATTGGGGCCGGGGGGCGGCGAACTGGGGCCGCCGGGGCCGCCCGGTCCGCCATTTTCGCGCCGGGCGCGGAAAATATCCTCCAGGCTGCTGGCCCGGCGTTGGGGCCCGCCCTTGCCGTTGCTGGGCGGTTGCCATGGGTTGCGAGGGCCTGTGCCGGCGGACTTTTCACCTTCGGGCCTGGGGGCGCCGCCTTCGCCGCCTTTGCCTTCGCCATCATCCTGTTCGGCGTTGAACACCGGCGGCAGGGCAAGGGAATTGCCCCATGCCCGGCCCTGAATGCGGCGTTGAATTTCCTGCGCTATACGCTCGGCCAATTGCTTCATGGCCTTATCTATAGGTGGCTCCTTGCGAATTAACAGGGGGCGATTGAAGCCTCACCTGCAAATTTCCCCAAGCGGCCCCACTTTCGGGTGTTTCCCCTTGGGGTCAAAATGCTCTAGGGCGCGGGGCAAGCCTGTTTTGCTACAAGGAAGCCGTGATGACTGCCCAGCCCGCCGATGATCTGCGCCAACTTCTGCCTGCCGATATGGGTGCGCGGGTGCAATCGCTGCGTCTGGCCGATGGGGTGGTGACGCTGGTGCTGGACGGAGCGGGGCTGGACGGCGATGGCCGCGCCGCGCTGGAGGCCGGGGCCAAGGCCGCGCTGTCGTCCGCGCCCGGGGTGTCCGAGGTGCGCGTGGGGATCGTGGCCGACCGCGATGCGCCTGCTCCCGCGCCCAAAGGGCCGCTGATCCTTGCCGTGGGTTCGGGCAAGGGGGGCGTGGGCAAATCCACCCTCTCGGCCAATCTGGCGGTGGCGCTGGCGCGGATGGGGATCAAGGTCGGACTGGTCGATGCCGACATCTACGGCCCGTCACAGCCGCGCCTGCTGGCCAATGAAGGCATGAAGCCCATCGCCAAGGACAGCAAGATGTTCCCCGTGCCCAGCCGCTATGGCGTGCCGGTGCTCTCGATGGGCCATCTGATCGAGGATGGGCGGGCGATTGCCTGGCGCGGGCCGATGGTGTCGGGCGCGCTGAACCAATTGATCGACGCATGGTGGGGCGATACGCAGGTGCTGGTGATCGACCTGCCGCCGGGCACGGGCGATGTGCAATTGACCATGGTGCAGAAGCACAAGCCCGCGGGCGCCGTCATCGTTTCTACCCCGCAGGATCTGGCGCTGATGGATGCCAGCCGCGCCTTGAACCTGTTCGAGGCGGCCCATGTGCCGGTGCTGGGGCTGGTGGAGAATATGGCGGGCTATGTCTGCCCCCATTGCGGCAATGTGTCGGACCCCTTCGGCTGCGGCGCGGTCGAGGATGCGGCCAAGCGGCTGGAGATGCCTTTCCTGGGCCGCGTGCCGCTGGATATGGCGATCCGCCTTGGTTCGGACGCGGGCGAGCCGCCGGCGGCGGGCGAAGGGCCGCAGGCCGAGGCTTTCGCCACCATCGCCCGCAAGCTGTTGCCATGGCTGGCGATGCAGGGTGTGACCCCGGAAAAGGGCTAAGCCCGACATGGCCATCACCCGGCGGCAATGGTTGATCGGCGCGGCGGCGGGCGGTGGCCTTGTGGTCGGGTGGAGCCTGCTGCCACGGCATTACGCTTATCCCTTCCCGCCTGAGGAGGGGGAATACCCCTTCGACGCATGGCTGCGCATCGGCAAGGATGGCGTGGTCAATGTGGCGATCCCCCAGCTGGAGATGGGGCAGGGGGTGATGACCGTGCTGGCCCAGATCGCGGCGGTCGAACTGGGGGCGGACTGGCGGAAGGTGGCGGTGACGCCCGCGCCGATCAGTGCGCTGTTCCCTAATCTGCCGCTGGCGGCGCACTGGGCGCCGCTCTGGGCGCCGATTGTCGCGCCGCTGGTCGCGGATCGGCATAGCTGGATGGTGCGCCGCTGGGCCGAGGATCACCGCTTTATGGCCACAGGCGCGGGCACAGCGGTCACCGCCTATGAGGAACCCCTGCGCAAGGCGGCGGCGAGCGCGCGGGCGGTGCTGGCCATGGCGGCGGCGGCGCGCTGGAATGTGCCTTGGGAGCAATGCGAGGTGTCGGGCGGGGCGGTGCGCCATGGCGGGCGCTCGTTTGGCTTTGGCGCGCTGGTTCAGGATGCGGCGGGGCTGACCCCGCCCGATCCACCGGTGCTGCGCCCTGTGCCGCCTGCGGAAAGCCCGGCAGCGCTGCCGGGCGGAGCGGAACCGGCCTTTCCCCGGCTCGATGCTCCGGCCAAGGTCGATGGATCATGGCCCTTTGCGGGCGATATTCGCTTGCCCGACATGCTCTATGCCGCGATCCGCCATGCTCCGCGCGGCGAAAATATCGCTCTGGGCGCGCATGATGCGGGCCGGGCGCGCGGGGTTTCGGGCTTTGTCCGCATGGTCGAGGGGCCGCGTTGGGTGGCCGCTGTGGCTACCGACTGGTGGGCGGCGGAACAGGCGCTGGCCAAGATCGCGCCCGGCTTTGCGGTGGAAAAGCCGCTGGAGAGCGCCGACATAACCAAGGGGCTGGACGGAGCGCTGAAGGGCGATGACACGCATCGCATGGTCGCGCAGGGCGATGCCGATGGCATTCTGGGCGTGCACCCGCAATTTTCCGCGCGCTATGACATTGCCCCGGCAGTCCATGCCACGCTGGAAACCGCGACGGCGACTGCGCGGCTGCGCGATGGCATGGTCGAGGTCTGGGCGGCGACACATACGCCTGAACGCGCCAGACTGGCCATCGCGCGCGAACTGGCGGTGCCCGCTCATCAGGTGACGCTCTATCCGGCGGCGGCCGGGGGCAGTTTCGATGCCCGTTTCGATGCCCGCTTTGCCATTCAGGCCGCCGCCATCGCGCAGGCGGTGGGCAAGCCGGTGCAGCTGATCTGGAGCCGGTGGCAGGAGCATGTCGCCGGATTGCCCCGTGCGCCGATGGCCGCCCATGTCGAAGCGCGGGCCGATACGGCGGGCCATGTTGCCGCGTGGCGCGCCAAAATCGCCATGCCCGCCACGATGCGCGAATTCGGATTGCGGATGCTGTCCGCCGCCAGCCCGACCAAGGCGGCCAAGATGCAGGATCGCAAGGATGGCATGGCGATGGAGGGCGCCAATCCGCCCTATTCCATTGCCCATGTTGCGGTCGATCATGCGCCTGTCGCCACCGGCCTGCCCACGGGCCAGATGCGCGGGGGGACACATGCGTTGCATGCCTTTGTCACGGAAAGTTTCCTCGACGAGATTGCCGCCGCGCTGGGGCGCGAGCCTTTGTCCTTTCGCATGGGGATGCTGGCGGGCGATCCGCGCATGGCGGCCTGTCTTCAGCGGGTATCGGCGCTGGCCGAATGGAATGGCGGCAAGGATGGCAGCGGGGCAGGGCTGGCCTGTCATCGCATGGGGGCGGTGGGCGATGGCGGATGCATCGCGGCCATCGCCACCGCGCGGCGCAGCGACGCGGGCGTCCGCGTGGACCGCATCACCGCCGTGGCCGACATTGGCCGCATCATCAACGCCGACATCGCCCGCCAGCAGATCGAGGGCGGCCTGATCTTTGGCATCGGTCTTGCCCTTGGCGCCAGCACGGGCTGGGAGAAGGGCCTGCCGGCTTTATCGCGGCTGGGGCAATTGGGCTTGCCCTTGCTGGCCGATTGCCCCGAAGTCGAGGTTGAATTGATCGCCAGTGGGGCCGATCCCTTCGATCCGGGCGAATTGGGCGTGGCGGTGGCCGCGCCTGCGATTGCCAATGCTTTGTTTTCCGCCACGGGTATCAGGCTTCGCCGCCTGCCTTTGGCCTCTGACGATTAGGAATGATGATGAAGCGCCCTTCCGATCATCCGCCTGTGGCCGCCCCGCGCGTGGGGGTGATGCTGGTCAATCTGGGCACGCCGCAGGCGCCGACGGCAGCGGCGGTGCGCACCTATCTGGCCGAATTCCTGTCCGACCCACGCGTGGTGGAGATCCCGCGCGCGGTGTGGCTGCCGATCCTGCATGGCATCATTTTGCGCACGCGGCCGGCCAAATCGGCCCATGCCTATGCGCAGGTGTGGACGGCGGATGGCTCGCCTCTGGCCGCGATCACGCAGGCGCAGGCGCAGGATCTGCAGGGGCGGATGGGCGATACGGTGATGGTTGATTGGGCGATGCGCTATGGCGCGCCCTCGATCCCCGATGTGCTGGGCCGGATGAAGGCGGCGGGTTGCGAGCGCATTCTGGTCGCCCCGCTCTATCCGCAATATTCGGGCGCCACCACGGCCAGCGTGATCGACCGGCTGGGCGAGGGGCTGGGCGCGATGCGCTGGCAGCCGGCGATCCGCACCTTGCCGCCCTATTACGATGATCCGGCGCATATTGAGGCGCTGTGGGCCGATATTTCGGCGCAACTGCGCGGGCTGGCTTTTGTGCCGCAGGTCCTGCTGCTATCGTTCCACGGCATGCCGGAACGCACGCTGCATCTGGGCGATCCTTATCATTGCCAGTGCCGCAAGACCGCGCGCCTGCTGGGCGAGGAGCTGGCGAGGGAATTTCCGGGGCTGAGGGTGGAAACCTCGTTCCAGTCGCGCTTTGGCCGGGCCAAATGGCTGGAGCCTTCGACCGAGGATACGCTGGCTCGCCTGGCGCGCGAGGGCGTGGGGCGAGTGGCAATTGCCGCGCCGGGCTTTTCCGCCGATTGCGTCGAAACGCTGGAGGAACTGGCGATCCGCGGGCGCGAGGTGTTCGAGGAAGCAGGCGGCCCCTATCAAGGCAAGAAGGATTACGCCGTGCTGGAATGCCTCAACGCGGGCGCCGATGGCATGGCTATGCTGGAGGCGCTGGTGCGGCGCGAATTGATGGGCTGGGTCTAAACCCTCAAAAGTCCCATGCGATCCCCTTGCGGGTGAAATCGCCATAGCGGGTGGGGGACAGGCCCTCGGGGTCTTCCTCGTCTTTCGGCGCGGCCGGGGTGGGCACGGGATCGTTGGTCCAATGCTGCGGCTTGGTGAAAGTGCCGGGGCGCTGGGTGGCGCGCTGGATCGGCCGGGGGTCGGCATTGTCGGTCATGGCGGTTCCATGCGCCTGCTGGCGCTGGAATGCAATATATCCTAAGGCGCGGCCGATGAACCAACGCAACAATCGACCCGACACTGGTGAAACCGTCCCTGGCCTTGCCCCCCGCCGTGCCGCGCTGCGCCTGATGGATGCGGTGCTCCGTCGGGGTGAAACGCTTGATAATGCGGCCCATGCCGCCACGCAGGGCCTGCCCCAGAATGACAAGGCGCTGGCCCGCGCGCTGGCGGGCGAGGCGATGCGCTGGATGGTGGATCTCGACGCGCTGATCGATTCGGCCACGAAACAGGTGTTGCCCGACGACGCCAAGCCCCGCGCCGTGTTGCGCCTGATGCTGGCGGGCTGGCTGCGGCTGGAAACACCGTCCCATGCGGTGGTGGCCACGGGGCTGGAGCTGCTTCAGGGCGGGCCGCGCCGTCTGGCCCATGGCGTGTTTTCCGCGCTGGTGAAGCAGGGCGTTACCCTGCCCGAAGTCCCGACCCTGCCCGAGGCTGTGGCGGAGCGCTGGGGCGAGCAGGGCGAGGCCATTGCGGCGGGTCTGGCCGTGCCGCCGCCGCTGGATCTGACGGTGAAGGCGGGCAAGGATGCGCCCGAGGGCCTGTCGCTGATGCCCGGCCATGTGCGCCTGTCGCGCGGGGATGCGGTGGAAAGCCTGCCCGGTTTTGCCGATGGCGACTGGTGGGTGCAGGATCTGGCGGCCTCGATCCCCGCTCGGTTGATTGGCACGGGGGCCGGCCGCGTGCTGGACGTTTGCGCCGCGCCGGGTGGCAAGACGATGCAACTGGCCGCCGCCGGATGGCATGTGACCGCGCTGGACAGCAGCCCCAAGCGGATCGAGCGGATGCGGGCCAATCTGGCGCGCACGGGGCTGGATGCCGATCTGATCGCGGCCGATGCGCTGAAATATGAGCCGGAGGAATTGTTCGACGCGGTTTTGCTGGACGCTCCCTGCACGGCGACCGGAACATGCCGCCGCCATCCCGATGTGCTGCACCGCATCGGCCCGCGCCAGATTGCCGAGATGGCCGAATTGCAGGAGGCTTTGCTGGCACGCGCGGCGGGGTGGCTTAAGCCCGGCGGCGTGCTGGTCTATGCGGTCTGCTCGCTGGAGCGCGAGGAGGGCGAAGAGCAGGCAGCCAAGGTGGGCCTGACCCCCGATCCGATCCGGACCGAGGAATTGCCCTCAGGTCTGGCGCCGGACGCCGACGGCCGGCTGCGCACCGATCCGGGGATGCTGGGCGAGGCAGGCGGGCTGGACGGGTTTTTCGTCGCGCGCTGGCGGAAATAAGGCGGGCGGTCAAAGGATCAGCGTGGCGGATTTATCCGCCGCCTGCGCCATCAGGCCGAGCGCCTGATGGCCGCGCCCGGTCAGGCAATAGCGGCCCTCGACCATCTGTTCGACCAACCCTTCGGAGGACAGCGCCGAGAGCCAGAGCAGCGCCGTGGCCATGCCTTCCGGCCCCAAATCGGCCAGATCGCCGGGGCCAAGCCCTTCATAGCCGACCACATCAAGCCGCATCAGCAGATCGATCCCGTCAACCGGGAACATCCGGTTGTGCAGGATGCGCAGGGCGGTGAGGATATGATGCAGGATGGCGAACATGGAACCGGCCTCTCATTGGGGTGAGGCCTGATCCCATGGATCAATAAATCGGGAAATCGATCAAAGATGATTTTTGCAATCGGCTTTACCGATTGGCCTTACCCCTTCAACCTGTCCGCAAATCCCTTCTTCAGCTTGGCCAGCTTGGGCGGGATCACGGCAAGGCAATAGGGATTGCGCTGGCCTTCACCCACCCAGTAATCCTGATGGTAGTCCTCGGCCGGATACCATGGCGCAATGGGCTCGATCGTGGTGACGATGGGGGCGGGCCAGTCCTTTTGCGCGCGCAGTATCGCGGTTTCGGCCTCGGCGCTTTGTACGGCATCGAGAGGGAAGATCGCGCTGCGATACTGCGTGCCCACGTCATTGCCCTGCCGGTTGAGCTGGGTGGGGTCATGGGTTGCAAAAAACACGTCGAGCAGCGCGCCATAGGACAGAACCGCCGGATCGAAGGTTATGCGGATTGCCTCGGCATGGCCGGTCGCGCCGCTGCACACTTGTTTGTAGGTGGGATTTTCCACCGCGCCGCCAATATAGCCGCTTTCCACATTCCTGACCCCGGCCAGTTGTCGAAACACCGCTTCGACGCACCAGAAACAGCCGCCTGCGACAATTGCCTGCTGGGCCATGCCTATTCTCCAATCTTTCGCGAATGGACACTAGATAGGGATGATCGCGCCGCCTGCAATGGTGGACTTATCGCCGCCCCCGACATAGGAAGCCGCCATGACCGAACGCAAGATCACCGTCGCCGCGCTGCAACTGGCGCTGGGCAGCCAGGATGAGGCGCAGAATATCGCGGCCACCGTCGCGCTGGTGGAACAGGCCGCCGCGCGGGGTGCGCAGATCATCCTTCCGCCCGAACTGTTTTCCTCGCCCTATTTCTGCACGGTCGAGGATGAGGCGCTCTTTGCCCTTGCCCGCCCGGCGGCGGAGCATCCCAGCGTGATCGCGATGCAGGAACTGGCGCGCAAGCTGAAAGTGGCGATCCCCACCAGCTTCTTTGAGCGCGACGGGCACCATTATTACAATACGCTGGCCATGATCGACGCCGATGGGCAGATCATGGGCACCTATCGCAAGAGCCACATTCCCGACGGGCCGGGCTATGAGGAAAAATACTATTTCCGCCCTGGCAACACCGGTTTCAAAGTGTGGGACGTATTCGGCACGCGTATCGGCGTGGGCATCTGCTGGGACCAGTGGTATCCCGAATGCGCGCGGGCGATGGCGCTGATGGGCGCCGAGGTGTTGTTCTATCCTACCGCCATCGGCACCGAGCCTTATAACGCCGATCTGGACACCAGCCGCATGTGGCGCCGCGCGATGCAGGGCCATGCCGTCAGCAATTGCATGCCTGTGATCGCCGCCAACCGCATCGGCGCCGAGGCGGCCTATGGCGGGCCGGAGCAATCCTATTACGGCCACAGTTTCATCAGCGACGAATGGGGCGATCTGACGGCCGAATTCGGCGCGGGCGAAACCGGCGTGCTGGTTCAAACGCTCGATCTGGCGCGGGCGGCCACGCACCGGGCCGGCATGGGCTTTTTCCGCGACCGCAGGCCCCAGCTCTATGGCCGCCTTGCGCAGGACATCTGACCTCTATGTGATCGCGCTCGGCTCGAACGTCCGCCATGCGCGCCATGGCGGGCCAGAGCGCGTGTTGCAGGCCGCCGTGTCCGCGCTGGGAAAGGCAGGGCTGGGGGTCGAGGCGATGGCGCCGGTGATTCGCAGCGCGCCGTTGGGGCCATCCTTGCGGCGCTATGCCAATGGGGCGGTGCTGGTGCGGTCCGACCTGTCGCCGCCTGCGATGCTGGCGCAGCTCAAATCCATCGAGCGCGAATTCGGGCGGCGCGGCGGAAAACGCTGGGGTTCGCGGGTGCTCGACCTTGATATCGTGCTGTGGGGCGGGGGAGAATGGCGCTCTGCCGGGCTTTGCGTGCCCCATGCCGCGTTTCGGCTGCGCGACTTTGTTTTGCGTCCGATGATGGCACTTGTCCCCAACTGGCGCGATCCGCGCACAGGTTTTAGCATCAAACAGTTACACAGCCGCTTGACCCGGAGCCTTCGCGCCCCTAGGGAACCGCGACCCGGCGCCTGAAGCTTCGCTTTCAGCCGCACATATGGGGGCCCATAGCTCAGTCGGTAGAGCAACTGACTTTTAATCAGTAGGTCTCTGGTTCGAATCCAGATGGGCTCACCACCAATTCCATAATTCAGACAGAGGCTTGATTTCCCCCGCAGGGGAGGGCCGCGTCATGTCCGGCGTGCGCATCGTCCCCCTGTCGAAAAAAAATGCCGGGGCGGGCCTAAACCCACCCCGGCTTTCCTGTAGTCTTAGCGCCGGATCTCAGCGCAGGCTGAGCGCTACGCCGAAGATGCGCGGTTCGTTGTACACGCCCGCCATATAGTTCTCGATCACGCCGATCAGATTGTGCTTGTTGAGCAGATTGCGGGCAAAAGCCGCAATCTCGTAATGCGGGGCGGCATAGCCGATGCGCGCGCCCAGTTCATTGTTGCCATTGGCGGTGAATTCGGCGCTGCGATACAGGACAAAGCTGGTCTTGCCCTGAATGTTCCAGTCGCCCGCCGCATAGAGCTTGGCCCCATTGCCCAGCGGCACGTCATAGCGGGCCGACAGGTTCAGGTTATAGGTGGGCGCATTGGGCAGCGGGTTGCCGTTGATCGGCACGAAATAGGACGTGCCGGTGCCTGTCCCCTTGGTGAATCCGCCGGTGTTATACACGGTGCAGACCTGCACCCCGTTCAGCCCGCAGGTCTGGGCATAGACATTGCTGTCCTTGATTTCGGTGTGCAGCAGCGACAGGCCCGAGCTGAGCGTCAGATTGCCCGCCTTCAGGCTCAGATCGGCCTCGCCGCCATAGCCCACCGCCTTGTTGGCGTTGAACAGCACGCCATTGCCGTTGCTGTCATTGCCGTTCAACTGGATGTTGTTGACGGTGTAGTAGAAGCCGGTGAGGTTGAAATGCAGTGCGCCGCCAAGACCGGTGGTCTTGATGCCCGCTTCCCAGCTGGTGTTGGTTTCGCTGCCTGCGGTGGTGAAATCGGAATTGAACACCGCCGAGCGCCCCTGAATGGTCGGGCCGCGGAAACCGCGCGCCACGCGGGCGTAGAGGTTCACATCATCGCCGGCCTTATACAGCAGGCTCAGATCCCAGCTCGGCTGGGTGTCGGCCAGACGCACATAGGTGCGGCCCGTATAGGTCGAGGCGCCCGCCGCCGTATTGGCGGTTTTCAGCAGCGCGGTCTTCTTCGTGTCATTGCTCACGCGGATGCCGCCCGTCACCGTCAGGCGATCGTCCAGCTTGTACGAAGCCTGACCGAACACGCCCCAGCTGGTGTTGATATTGTGCAGCAGCACCCAGTTGTTGGGATTATACTGCGGGCTGTTGGCGACGAAAAAGCCGCGCTGGTCGAATTCGGTGTCGTCGCGCGCATCGAAATAGATGCCGCCCACCTGCCACTTGAAGCGCGCATTGTCCTTGCTGGCCAGACGGACTTCCTGCGTCCACTGGTCAAGCCCGCGCAGGCGGCCCTGCGACTGGCCATAGCCGTTGGCCGCGCCGTTGAAGGGGAAATTGACCGCCGCCCCGCCATCGGTATCGCCCCGCGACCAGCCATCTGCGCCCTGATAGGACGTGATCGAGGTAAGCGTGACATTGCCGTAATCGTGGCGCACGCGCAGCGTCTGACCATAGGTGGAATAGTTCTGCGGGTTATTCTGTGCCTCGTCATAGGCAACCTGCTTCTGGTTCCATCCCGCCACGGTCTTGTTGCTGCCCTTGGCCAGCGAGCCGCGATAGAACAGGGTCGAGGTGCCCTGATAGGCGCGGTAATTGGTGGTCAGGTTGATGCTGGTGTCGGAGCTGGGGTCGAATTGCAGCTGGAACCGGGTGTCATTCTCGGTAAAGCGGCCCAGCGTCTTTCCGCCGCCCACGGTGCCATCGGCGCTGACGCCGGTATAGGTGTTGGTCACCCAGTTGTCGCGGTGCTGATAAAGCGAGGAGAGGCGGAAGGTGACCGTGCCGTCCTTGGCGATGGGGCCGGACAGGGCGGCTTCTACGCTCTGCGTGTTATAGCTGCCCCAGCTGGCGTCGATATGGCTGGTCCAGTCCTTGGTGGGCTTGGCATTGTCGAATTTGATGATGCCCGCCGTCGTGTTGCGGCCAAAGAGCGAGCCCTGCGGCCCGCGCAGCACTTCGACCTGCGCCACGTCATAGACCGGGTTCGATTTGAGCACGACATGCTCAAGCACCACATCGTCCTGGATGATCGACACAGGCTGGCTGGCGCCGAGGTAGAAGTCGACATTGCCAAGGCCGCGAATGTAGAAACGCGGGAAAATGCGGCCGGTGGTCGATTCCACATAAAGGCTGGGCACTTTGCCCGACAGGCTGAGCAGGGAATCGCCACCGCCCGCGCGCGGGCCTGTCAGATCGTCGCTGCGCAGCACGGCCACGCTGATCGGCACGTTCTGGAGATTTTCGCTGCGGCGCTGCGCGGTCACGACGATGACGTTGGGGTCATTGGCGGCCTCGGCTGCTTCGGCGGCCTGCGCATGGATCGGGGCCAGCGCGATCAGACCGGCCAGAGCCAGAGCCCGGCGCGAGATCGCGGCTGTTTGAAGCGACGTTTTCATGGATTGCTCCCTCAACAAATTTGAAAACCTGACAGGGCGCTTCGCCAGTTTGCATCGGCGCCCTTGGGTGAAATGACACAATGATTCCAGTGGCCCGTCCCGCCATGGCGTCGGCAGGCTTGACCCAGAATTGTGACATTCCTGTCGCGAATTAGGAGCATTGGCCGGATTTGCAGCGATATTTTGGCGCGATTGCGTCGCTTTGCTGCAACAGCGTATCATTTGTGCAACGGCACAAGGGGTTTTGAGGGTTAACGGATCAACCCTTCGCGAACCTTCTATCCGCGTCCGGGATGGGTCTGCGCGTTCTGTCCGGTGACCGCGTCGGGCCATGGGCCTTGCCAGCAGGAAGCGGGATCGTGGGGGCGGCGCAAAACCACGCCGGGCCGGATCACGGGCAGGAAACGCGCCAGCGGGGCGACATAGGTGGCCGCGCCCGACGGCACCACGCCGTAATAGCCGCAAGCCACTTCAGGCGCATGCGGCCATGCGATGGCACGGGAGATTTCGCCTATCGGGGTGGCCAACCCGATGGTTAATCCGACAAGCGCGACCCTTTTCGCCGGGCCCCAGGCGGAATCTTTTTTGGATTGCACCAGAATGTCCGCGATCAGCACCGCCAGAACGGCCAGCGCCGGAATGCTGGCGCGCATGGCGAAATCCATGCCGCCGCCCACCCGGCCAAAGGGGATCAGCAAGAGCGAGGCAACCACGATCCACGCCGTGGCCGCGCCATAGACCCCAGACGAGGGTCGCAGCCGCAAAGCCAACAGATAGGCGCCAATCTCCAGCAGGATGAAGATCGGATAGGAGTGCAAAGGCAAAGGCGTGGCCGAGGCGCCGACCGAATCGCCCGCTGCCACCAGATAGGCCAGCCCCGGCAGCGCGGCCACCGCCGCCAATCCTGCCCAGATGACATCGCGCGAAAACAGCGACCGGCCATAGGCATGAAGCGCAAAGGGCACGCATCCCATCGCCGCCAGCGGCGAGAGCAGAGGCAGAAACGGCACCATCACCGCCATCACGATGCGCGGCGCCTTGCCCCGCCGCCATGCCAGATAGGCCGCCGCAAAGATCCAGCCCGCCAGACCATGTTGGGGCACCCAGAACATTTGCGTGATGTGGGCGCTGAACTGAAACCCCGCCCATTGCTCCAGATGCAGGTTCAGGGGCTGGCCTGCCAGTGCCTGACCGACAATGTCCATGCCGCTGAAACCCAGAAAGACCGCAAGACCGATGGCCTTGGCCCGCCCGCCGTCGAACAGCGTTGATCCGGCGCCCAGCACCAGCGTCAGCAACAGGCTGTTTTGCGCCCACAAGGCCCATTCGGCGGCATGGGCATTGCCCGTCAGCGCAGGCCCCAGATACATGCCCAGCGGCGCGCGCAGCACCATCGGCCCGCCCGCAACCTCATAGGCAAACGGCCATGGATTGAGCGTCAGATCGCGCAGCACCGCAAGTCGCACCTGCCAATCGGTGTTGGCATAGGTCAGCCGCCCTTCGCCCCCCAACAGCAGCACCGCCATGGCCACCGCCGCGCAGACGGCCAGATCGCGCCATCCAATATGGCCGCCCCAACCCGTCGCGCGGGCCACGCCCGCTATTGCCGCCAGGCCCAGCCCGCCGCCCGCCAGCCACCACCACAGCGGCAGGCCCAGAAAGGCCCACAGGCCAATCTGCATCAGGCCAAGCAGCCCCAGCAGGGCCAGCATCAGCCAGCGCAGCGAAAGTCCGCCATTCCCTTCCGCCAAGGCATCATTCCCATCCATAGCACCAGCATAGGGCAGGGCTTGCGCAAATAAGGTTAATGCGTGTGAGGTGCGCAAACCGTCAGGCGACGGCGGTCCGGCGGCCGGAATCCAGCCATGAGGCCTGCGCATCGGCGCAGCGCAGCAGGAGTTCGGCCAGCGGCAGGGGTTTGCTGAATAGATAGCCCTGTGCATGTTCGCAGCCCGCCTCGGCCAGCGTCCGGCGCTGGGCCTCGGTTTCGACGCCTTCGGCCACACAGGTCAGGCCGATGGTGTGGCAAAGGGTGATGACCGCCGAGGTGATCGTGCCGCCCTCTTGGGTGCCCAGCGCGCCGACAAAGCTGCGGTCGATCTTGACCTTGTCGAGCGGCAGGCGCTGAACATAGCCGAGGCTGGAATAGCCGGTGCCGAAATCGTCGAGCGCGATGCCCACGCCAAGGTCGCGAAACGCCTGAAGGGCTTGCGCTGCGGCATCGGCATTGCGCATCACGGCGGTTTCGGTCACCTCAATCCAGATACGGCGCGGGGTGATGCCCGCCGATGCGATCTCGTCGCGGATAAAGGCCAGCGTGCTGGCCGAGGTGAGGTCGCAGGCCGAAATGTTGAAGGACACGGCCACGCTCTCGGGCAATTGCCGTGCGGCCTTCAGCCCCTTTTTGAACACCGCGCGGGTGATCGAATGGATCGCGGTTGAACGTTCGGCAATGGCGATGAATTCCATCGCGGAAATCTCGCCCAGCATCGGATTGGACCATCGAGCCAGCACCTCGACGGCGCTCAGCCGCCCGCTGGCCAGTTCGACGATGGGCTGGAGGACGATGGACAATTCCTCCTCAAAGGAACTGGCCTGAAGCGCGGCCTCGATGGCGCGGTCGGCGCGCACGGCGGTTTCAAGGCTGGGCGTGAACAGGCAGACCCCGCCGCCATGGACATGCTTGGCATGATAGAGTGCATAATCGGCCCGGTCGAACAGATCGGCCGCCTTGGTCCCGGCATCGGGATATTGCGCCACGCCCAGCGAGCCGCCCACCGAGAGCACGATCTCGCCGATCCGCAGCGGCGCGCGAACCTGTTGCAGCAGGCGTTCGCAGGTGCGCGCGAAATCAGCGACCTGTGTGTCGATCAGCCCGAATTCATCCCCGCCCAGTCGATAGACCTGCACCGAAGGTCCGGCGGTGGCCCGCAACCGTCGCCCGATGGCTTCCAGCAGCCGGTCGCCGACCTGATGGCCATAGGTGTCGTTGATCGGCTTGAACCGGTCCAAATCCAGCACTCCCACCGCAAAGGGCAGGCCGGTGTTCTGATCGGTCCATGCATCCAGATCGGCATAGAACTGGCGCCGGTTGGGCAGGCCGGTCAGACTGTCGGTCATCGCCAGCCTGCGGTTTTCCTCGTTCAGCCGTTGCAATTCATGATGCTGGGTTGCCAGCAGGCTGCCCGATTTCACCTGTTTGCGGAAATGCTCAAACCCGTTGAACAGAACCCGCAGCAGCACCGCCAGCACCAGCGCGACATTGATGCCGATGGTGGCAAAGGTGAGCAGGCGTTTGCTGAAACAGAAGATGATGAAGGCAGGCAGCACCGAAAGCGCCACCAGCAGCGCGGCCTGCGGCAGGACCACCAGACAGAAGATGCAGCCGATGACCGTGGTGGAGATATAAAGCGCCACATGGGCCTGTTCAAACGGCCCGCCATAAGGGGCAAGAGACAGCGACCATCCGGCATAGGCCGCCGCCATCGGCGCCGCCACCATCGTGACCAGACGCAACTGGCGCTTGGCTTCTTCCGGGCTGGGCAGGCCGGTGCGCGACGAGCGCAGCCAGTGGATCATCCGAATGATGGTGATCGTGAACAGCATTCCCGGCGCGCTCAGCGTCAGCGACAGGGGAGCCTGTGTGCGATGGGTGATGGCCACGGCCATCGAGTTGATAAGCAGCAGGCCATAAAGGAGCGGAACCTGCCTTTGCAGATTCGCCGCCTGAGAAACAGCCATGTCCGGATCGGTTCCGACATCCGCGAACCACCGGATCAGACGCAAAAATCCCAAGCGCCCTTTCCTTTCCATGCGAGCCAGCCAGATTGAACGCATCATGGGCCCCCATGAATGAAAAGGCCTATAGTGCAGGCCTAGGTTAAAGCGCGGATGACATTGGATGAAGATGGGTAAGGTGTCCAGTAAAGCCCCCGTGTAAAACGCAGGTTCCACAACGCAAAACCCCTGCGCCGTTGCCGGGGCAGGGGTTTTGTTTTCGAATGAACGTAATTGGCGGGCTATGGCCTTAACCGGTCCGCCGTACCGCTTTCATCAATATTTCACGCGGACATCGACCATGAACGAGCGCGGGGGCAGGAAGCTGAACTGGTCAGCCGTGCCATAGCTGGTCTGATAGGTGGTCGTGCCGCTGGTGGTGGTGGCAGCGCCCGTCGAAGCGTTGGAAACCGCCGTGATCGCGCGGCTGTTGAACACGTTCGACACGGTGGCGCCGATGCGGAAGTGTTCTCCGATTTCCTGGCTGATGGCAAATTCGCCGGTGGAATAGGGGCTGATGCGATAGAGGCGCACGCCGTCGGTGGTTGAATATTGCGTGATGGCGGTGGGCACGCCATTGGCCGAGCTCTTCACGCTGAACAGTTCGGTGGCATATTGCGGGCCGGTGAACTTCTGGCTGAAGGACACCCGCAGGCCCTTGTGCTTGTAGATGAAGCCGGCCGCCGCCGTGCTGAAGGGCGCCTTGGCGACCTGGGCATTGGTGGTGCCGGAGTGGGCATAGTTATACGAACCATTGCCGAACACGGTCAGGCCCTCGATGGGCATATAGGCGATCTGACCCTCGACGCCCTTGTAATGAACGGTGCCGATGTTGACCAAAGTGCCAGAGAAGGCGGTGGTGTCGGTGGCGCTGGCGATCTTGTTGTTTACGTTGATGATATAGCCGTCCAGATCGACCGAGACCTTGCGGCCGTGCCACACGGTGCCGACCTGATAATTGGTGCTGGTCTGCGGCTTGACGGCGGCGGCCACGGTGTTCGACTGGGCCGCGGTGGCCGCGTCATACGAAGGCGTATAGAAGCTCGACAGATCGGGCACATACATGCCCTGCGCATACTGGCCATAGAAGGACCAGTTGGTCTTGGGTTGCCAGTTGATCGTGCCGAAGGGCAGCGCCTTGGTCCATGTGGCCGAGGTGTTGGCGGGCGAGCGATACGAGTCGGCATTGACCATCGCATTCACGCCGCGCTTGAAGTTCACATATTTCACGCCGGGCGTGATCGCCAGATTGCTGACCGGGCGCAGTTCGAGTTCGCCGAAAAGCTGGAACTGATCCCAGCTCGAATTCTGCTCATACTTGATGTTGGCCAGCGCGGTCGAGGGATAGCCCAGCGTGCTGGCCACGCCGCTGTAGAACTTCTGGTCATAGCTGGGCAGGCCGGTGGTCCAGCTGAAATCCCAGGTGTGGCGCCAGGTGTTGGCATGTTCGTACCAGCCGCCGACCTTGGCCTTGCCGAAGCCGAATGTGTAATCCGCCTGACCGATATAGCCGATCACGCGATACTTGTTCATCTTGTTATAGCCGGGGATCTGGCTGGCGTCGGTAACCGCCTTATAGGGCGAGGTGGCCGTACCCGCGCCCGAAAAGCCGGTGACCACCGTGCTGGTGTTCCCGCTCATCGTGTTGTTGGTATAGCCATACATATAGACACGGTTGTCGAGGCTCAGGTGCTCGGACAGATCGCTTTGCAGGCGCAGATACGAGAAATCGGTGGTCTTGTCGGTGCGGTTATACTTCCAGTAATCCTGCTTGGTCGGATCACCGCCCATGCCATAATTCAGGCCGTACATGCCGATGTTCGAGGTGGCCGAGCAATTGACTGCCTTGAGCGTGGCATAGCCCGATTGCGCATAGCCGCAGGTCGAACCCTTCAGCACATCCGACTGATAGTAATAATTGCGGTTCCAAGTCGACATGATGGTCAGCTTGTTCGACGCGCCGATGGGGATCACGCCCTTGAAGAACAGGTTCTTCGACATCACCGGCGAATTGGTCAGCGCGCCGTCCGACTTCAGATACTGGCCCGCCAGCGCGAATTTGGCGCCGTTCCACTTGTCGATCTTGCCGGTCTGCACCTCGGCGCGGCCGATAAAGCTGTTCCAGTTGCCCAGCAGTGCCTCGCCCATCACGCCCTGCTTGTCGGAAACCGCGCGCGAATACATGTTGATGTTGCCGCCATAGGTGGCCTGACCCAACTGGCTGGCATTGCCCGGCCCGCGGTCGACCACCACGGTTTCAATCGTGGTCGAGGGGAAGAACGAGGTCGAGTGGTGTGTGGGGTTGTTGGTGTCGGCAAAGGGGATGCTGTCATAGGTGACGTTATATTCGCCATCCTGAAAACCGCGGATCACCGCCTTGGTTTCGGAAAAGCCCTGACCGTTGCCGGTGCCCGAAATCGACACGCCCGGTGTCAGCGCGATCAGCTCGTTGAAGTCCGAGGCGGCATTGGCATTGTCGATGAATTCGCGGCTGATCGCGGCCTGCGGCTGGGTGGTGGTCAGCGAGGCGGTCAGCGGGGCGGCTTCGGCGGTGCGCGAGCCGGTTACGATGATGTCCGAGGTGGTCAGCGACTGGCGGTCATTGGCCTGCCCGGCCTGATTGGCCGAGGTAGACTGATCATCGGCGGCCACAGCGGCGGCGGGCACTTCGGCAGCCGGAACTTCGGCGGCCACGGCAAAGCCCACGTTGGCGATCAGGCAGACGGCAAGCGCGGTGCTGGTCGCCAGCAGCGTCTGGAGGGAATGTTTGCTCATGTTTGGCCCCTTGAACGATATGATCTCGATTTCGGCGGCGGGCGTTCAAACCGGGCAGGCAAACCGGGCAGGCAGCCGCCATCGCCGCCTGAAATCCGGGCGTGCGCAATGAAGGCCGTTCCATGCTGTCGTTTTGCCCGATCCTTAGAACCCGCCGGACACGAGCGGCGGTTAGGTGCGGGCGATGACGGATATGTGACGAAGCGCCGGGTCAGGGGGCCAAAGCGGGCAAGATTGCAAATTTAGAATGTAGTCAGACCCGTCTGAAGCAGGGGAAAACGCAGACGCACTGCCAGCCCCGGCCCATTGTCGGCCAGTTCGAGCGATCCGTCATGAAAACGCATGATGGCATCCGCAATCGCCAGCCCCAGCCCGCTGCCGGGCCGATTCGAGGCCGAGCCCCGTTCAAAGGGCTGCATCACCCGATCGCGCTGGGCCTCTGCAATACCGGGGCCATTGTCGGCGATGGTGATGATCGCCTCGTCGTCTGCGATGCTCAGCCCGATGGTGGCGCAGGTCTGCGCGGGCGTGTGCAGCGCCACATTGTCGAGCAGATTGACCAGCAATTGGTGAACCAGCCCGACATCGCCCCGGATCGTGGCGGGAAACAGGGCGCCCATCTCCAGCCTGCTGCCCGCATCGGCAATCACCGGCTCCATGGTTTCGGCCACATCCTCGATGATCGGGGCCAGCGGCAACGGGGCCATGGCGGTGGGATGGCGCCCCGCCTCGATTTCGGACAGGCGCAGCAGCGCGTCGAAAATGGCGATGATCGAGCGGCATTCGCGCTCGGCCCGTTCCAGCAATTGCCGCCCTGCCTCGTCCGTATGTGCCATGTCGGCCTGCAGCAGCGCGCGCAGGCGCGTCAGCGGTGTGCGCAGGTCATGGGCCAGATGGCTGGCGAACTGGCGCTGGCTGTGGACCATATCGGCCATGCGCTCGATCATGCGGTTCAGCCCCGCCACCTGCTGCGCAAATACGCCGTCCAGCCCTGCATCGGGAATGCGCCGGCTCAGATCGCCGCGCGCCAGCGCATCGGCGGCGGCCATCGTGCGGGCAAGGCGCTGGGCGATCAGCGCGGAAAAGACCCATGCCGCTCCGCTGCCCACGACGATGCTGATGATGACCAGAATGAGCGCGGTGCGCGGCAGCATGGCGTGGATATTCTCCACCGCCTCGGAATGTTCGATGATGACCAGCCGCGCGCCGTCGGGCAGCCGTGCGGTCAGCGCATGGCCCTCGCGCCAGTCGGGGCGGCCATCGCGGAAACGCACATCGGCAAAGCCGGGGGGAGGCGGGGCCATCTCGATCCGGCCCCATATCGCGCGGCCATCGGGGGCCAGCAGCATATGCCCCTTGTCGCTGATGACGCGCCCGCCGGTGATCGCGCTCAGGCGGCGGGCGATGCTGGCGGTGTCCTGCGGCGCGCCGGGCACCAGAATGCGCCCCTGTTCGCGGCGCAGCGAGGTTTCGACTTCATCGTCAATCTGCGCGCGCGCCTGCCAGTAGAGCAGGGCGCCCGCGCCCGCCATCGCCAGCGCAAAGGCCAGCCCGAATTGTCCCGCCAGCCGCCCGATGCGCGGCTGGGCCAGAAACGTCAGGCCCCGCATTTGGCCGAACGCAGAACATAGCCTTCGCCGCGCAGCGTCTCGACCGCGTCGCAGCCCAGCGCCTGAAGCCGCCCGCGCAGGCGCGACAGGTTGCTTTCCACGATATTGGTGGCCGGATCAAAGGCATAGCCCCAGACATTTTCGAGCAGCATGGCCCGCGTTACCACCCTGTCGGCATGGCGCATCAGATAGGCCAGCATCGAAAACTGCTTGCGGTTGAGGTCAATGCCCGCATCGCCCAGAAAGGCCCGGTGCGCGGCATTGTCCAGCCGCAGCCGCCCCACGGCCAGATCCTCGCCCTTGCGCTGATTGCGCCGACAGATGGCGGCAAGGCGCGCCTCCAGTTCGGCATCGTCAAAGGGCTTGGTCAGATAGTCGTCGGCCCCCGCTTTCAGCCCCTCGACCCGGTCCTGCACCGAACCCAGCGCGGAAAGCATCAGCACCGGCGTGTTGCATCCCGAAGCGCGCCATTGCGACAGGATCTCTATCCCGCCGATGTCGGGCAGCATCCGGTCCAGAATGATCGCGCCCACCGTGCCCTCGCGCTCAAGCGCCAGCGCCTCGCGCCCGGTCAGCGCATGGAGCGAGGGATGGCCCCATGCCGCCAGATTGCGGCAGATGACGCCCGCGATGATCGGATCATCCTCGACAACAAGAACAGGTTTTTGAATCATGGCCCCTGATGCGACGGTTTTATGACATTTTCGCGGATGCGCCCGGGCGCGGGGCCACAGACGCGCATTTTCTTTGCCTATGCCGCGCGGCGCAAAACCGCGCTTTTGCTTGCCAAGGGGCCGATTTACTGATGAGTTGGCGTTGGGGACAGGGTGGGAAAAGCCATGCAGAGGGTTAGGAACATCAAGGAACTGGCCGATTTGGCCGGGGTGTCGGCCGGTACGGTGTCGCGCGCGCTGGCCGGGTCCGAACTGATCAGCCGCGCAACCCGCGATCGCATTCAGGCTTTGGCGCGCGAATATGGGTTTCGGCCCAATGTGATGGCGCGCAACCTGCGCATTCAAAAGACCGGGGCGATCGGTGTGCTGATCCCGCTGGGCCATGAGGCGGGGCAGCCGATTTCCGATCCCTTCTTCATCACCATGCTGGGGATGTTGGCCGATACATTGACCGCGCGGGGCTATGACCTGCTGCTCAGCCGGGTGATTCCGCAGGATACCGGCTGGCTGGAAAGGGTGGCAACTTCGGGCCGGGTGGATGGGCTGATCGTGCTGGGCCAGTCGGATCAGGCCGCAACGCTGGACGAAGTGGCGCGCGACTATCGCCCGCTGGTGGTCTGGGGCGGGCATAATGAAGCACAGGTCCATTGCAGCGTGGGCAGCGACAACCATCTGGGTGGGCAGATGGCGGCGCGGCATCTGATTGAGCAAGGGTGCCGCAAGATCGCCTTTTTCGGTGATCCGCGCGCGCTGGAAATAGCCCAGCGGCTGAATGGGGTGCAGGCCGCGTTGGCGCAGGCGGGGCTGGAACCGGCCAAGGTGGTGCCGGCTCATCTGGTGGCAGAACTCGCCTATGCTGATATTGGCCGCTATCTGGGCGAGGCGGCGCACCGGCCCGATGGGATCGTGGCTGCCTCCGATGTGATCGCTATGACGGCGTTGCGGGCGCTCTCCGAAGTAGGCTTGTCGGTGCCGGGCGATGTGCGCGTGGTGGGCTATGACAATCTCCCGCTCTCCGAACATACCGTGCCCAGCCTGACCACGATCAGTCAGGATCTGGTCGCGGGGGCCGAGCATCTGGTGGACATGTTGATGCGCAGGGTCGCGGGCGAAGATACGCAGAGTGTGATTATGGCGCCGGAACTGGTGGTGCGAATGTCGTCTGTGGACGCCCCAAAAGAAGCAAGCGTTAAATGAGATCTGGCACGTAGTCAGGTGCTCTCGTCTGTCCGGCCTCTGGATGCAGCATTATGC
>NZ_JABGCB010000011.1 GCF_013149295.1 Novosphingobium sp. SG751A | reverse complement strand
CCGAAGGCGGCGGTGGGCCCAATTATCCCAATATGTGAGAAGAAGGAGAATATGCGAGGGTCTAGACCCTCGCGCTCCCGGGACTGTCTGCGTGGTGTGTCAACTCGGCCGAGGCACCTGCGCGCAAAGTTGAGATTGGAAAGCCTGCGGTGCGGCAAGGTCAGAGTTCGCCGCCGCAGGCCATAAAACCCTCGAACCCCACATCACCCCCGCCAACCCGTCACCACCCCAAAACGGGATTGCAAAGGGCCCCCGCCCTTTGCCCGCCGGAGGCAAAACCCCAAACCGAGAGGACCACCCATGCAAACCCGCATCACGCAAATGCTTGGAATCAAACATCCCATCGTTCAGGGCGGGATGATGTGGGTGGGCACGGCGGATATGGCGAGCGCGGTGTCGAATGCGGGCGGGCTGGGCATCATCACCGCGCTGACCTTTCCCACGCCCGACGCCCTGCGCGCCGAGATCGAGCGCTGCCGCGCGCTGACCGACATGCCGTTCGCGGTTAATCTGACGCTGCTGCCCTCGCTCAACCCGCCGCCCTATGCCGAATACCGCCGCGCGATCATCGAGAGCGGCATCAAGATCGTGGAAACCGCTGGCCACAACCCGCGCGAGCATGTCGAGGACTTCAAGAGCCACGGCATCACGGTTCTGCACAAATGCACCGCCGTGCGCCATGCGCTGAGCGCCGAGCGGATGGGGGCCGACATCATCAGCATCGACGGCTTTGAATGCGCAGGCCACCCCGGCGAGGATGACATTCCCGGCCTGATCCTGATCCCGGCGGCGGCGGACAAGGTGCGCGTGCCCTTGCTGGCCAGCGGGGGCTTTGGCGACGGGCGCGGCCTTGCCGCCGCGTTGGCGCTGGGGGCCGAGGGCATCAACATGGGCACGCGCTTTTGCGCGACGCTCGAGGCGCCGATCCACCCCGATATCAAGCGCATGCTGGTGGACGGCGACGAGCGGGGCACCGACCTCATCTTCCGCACCTTCCGCAACACCGCCCGCGTGGCCAAAAACGCCATCTCTCAGGCCGTGCGCGAGGCCGAAAGCCGGGGCCAGCCCTTCGAAACCATCGCCCCGCTGGTCAAAGGCGCCCGCGGCCGCGAGGGTCTCAGCACCGGCGACACCGCCCACGGCGTCATCACCGCAGGTCTCATCATGGGCCTCATCCACGACATCCCAACTTGCGAACAACTCATCCAGCGGATCGTCAAAGACGCCGAAGAGGTGATCAAGAACAGGCTGGCCCGCTTAGTGGCCCAATAGCACCCCGCGCACCCCGTCGATCACATATTGCACCGCCAGCGCGCCCAGCAGCACGCCCAGCACGCGGGTGATCACCGCCTCGACCCGGCTGCCCAGCAGGCGCATGATCGGCCCCGCCGCCAGCAGCGCCAGCGCCGTCAGCAGCAGCACGCAAACCAGCGCGGCCAGCACCACAGCGGCCCCGGTGCGGTCATTGGCATGGCCCATCATCAGCATCACCGTGGCGATCGAACCCGGCCCCGCGATCATCGGCATGGCCATCGGAAAGACGCTGATATCCTCATGCGGTTCGGGCGTATGAAGCACCTTTTCCACGCGTTCCTCGCGGCGCTGGGTGCGCTTTTCAAACACCATTTCCAATGCGATCAGGAACAGCATCATCCCGCCCGCAATGCGGAAAGCATTCAGCTCGATCGCCAACGCTGCCAGCAAGCCTTTGCCGAACAAGGCAAAGACAATCAGGATAGTGCTGGCGATGATGCTGGCGCGGATGGCGGTGCTGCGCGCGGCCTGGGGCGTATAGCTGGCCGTCAGCCCGCCATAGATCGGCGCGCAGCCGACCGGATCGATCACCACGAAAAGCGTGGCGAAGGTGGAGATGAAAAGTTCAAGCATGCCCTTGCCTTACCCCAGCGTGAGGTTCAGCAAAAGGGGCCTATTTCGAGGCGCGGCGCAGCACTTCGCTCATCTTGCCCGCGATTTTGACGCTGACAACATAGTCGCGCGTGCCGTCGGGGCGGGCCGAGGTGGACCATTCGAGCGAATGGTCGCTGCTTTGGCCGGACAAATGTTCCCCCACCACCGGCGGCGTGAATTCCAGCGCCTTTTGCCCGCGCGGGCCGCACTCGGCGACCTTGGCTTCGGCCCATTCGGGTTCGGCCATCGGTTTGTCGGTGGCGCCGCCCTGATCCAGCACGAAGAGATACTGCCCTTTCTTCTGCCGCTGCCACACGGTGGAGAACCAGCCATGGGCCGAGCCTGCCTGCCATCCGCCATAGGAAATGGCCGTGGCGCCGTCGCAGCTCATCCAGACATTGTGGACCTGCCATTGCAGGGGCTGGGCGGGATTGGCGCGGTGGCGGGCAAAATCCTGCACCTGCACCACCTTGTCGCCGTCAAACATTTGCGCGTCCGGCGCGCCATGATCGCGGAACGCCTGCCACTGGCCCTTGTCGCGCACCGCGCGGGCAAAGCCGATTTCGCGGGCGATAATGTCGCTGGGCAGGGCGAACATGGTGGCCATGCCCTTGGGCGGGCGCTGGGCCATGGCCGCGCCGGGCAACATGGCCGCAACCACCAATGCGGACAAAGCCCGCCTTCCAAAAAACGTAAGAAAGGCGGGCTTTGTCATCAGATCGAATGCTCCGGCAGGTCGGCAGTGGCCAGCGTCAGACCTTCATGCGCATAAGCGGCCACCAGCGCATTGCGCAGCAGCACCGCAATTGTCATGGGGCCAACGCCGCCCGGCACCGGAGTAATGGCGCCCGCCACCTGAACAGCGCCTTGATAATCGACATCGCCCACGATCCGGCCCTTGGTCTTGCCTTCGGCGGGGGGCAGGCGGTTGATGCCCACGTCGATCACGGTCGCGCCCGGCTTGATCCAGTCGCCCTTGACCATTTCGGGCACGCCCACGGCGGCCACGACAATGTCGCTGCGCCGCACGACTTCGGCCAGATCCTTGGTGTGGCGATGGGCGATGGTGACGGTGCAATTGGCCGACAGCAGCAGTTGCGCCATGGGCTTGCCCACGATGTTGCTGCGCCCGATCACCACGGCATTCAGGCCCTTGAGGTCGCCCAGACGGTCTTCGAGCAGCATCAGGCAACCCAGCGGCGTGCAGGGCACATAGCCGGCCTGGCCCACGGCCAGACGGCCCGCATTCGTGACGTGGAAGCCGTCGACATCCTTGTCCGGGTCGATGGTGGCAATCACCTTCTGCTCGTCCATATGGCGGGGCAGGGGAAGCTGGACCAGAATGCCATCGACCGCCGGATCGGCGTTGAGGCTTTCCACCACGGCCAGCAGTTCTTCCTCGCTGGCGTCCGCTGCCAGCTTGTGTTCAAAGCTGTTCATGCCCGCCGCCACGGTCTGCTTGCCCTTGGAGGACACATAGACCTGACTGGCCGGATCCTCGCCCACCAGCACCACGGCAAGACCCGCCTTGCGCCCGGCCTTGGCCTCGAACTCACCAGCCAGCACGCCGATACGTGCGCGCAGCCTTTCGGCAAATTCCTTCCCGTCGATAATTTTGTTCTCGCTCATCCGTAATGATTCCCAATGTAAACCAGCAAGATGATGACGATGCGAATCAGCACCAGCAGCGCCATCGGCGAAAGGTCGATAAAGCCGGTGTGTGGCATCAACCGGCGGATCGGCCTTAACATCGGCTCCAGAATCGCGTTGAGCGCCTGCCAGATGCCGGAAACCAGCGGATTATGCAGGTTTACGACGTTGAAGCTGATCAGCAACCCGAGAACGACCTGAACCAGAACGGCCGTTGACACGATATCGGCCAACAACAACAGTATGGGGATAATCACTTCGTTAATCACGGGGCGCTTCCTCTCCCAATGGCAGAGCGTGTGGCCTAGCCGAGGCAAGCCACGCGCGCAACCGGAGCGCTGAGGAAGGATTGTAAGTGTTGCTTACAAATTTAGCAAGGGTGCAGGAAAGGATTCCTGCAAAACATCGCCAATTCGCGATTAAGCCTTGCGGATCAGCGTGCCCGCGCCCTTGCTGGTGAAGAATTCCAGCAACATGGCATGGGGGACGCGGCCGTCCAGCACGACGGCGGCTTCGCATCCGGCCTCCACCGCATGGGTGCAGGTGGCCAGCTTGGGGATCATGCCGCCGCTGATCGTACCATCTTCGGCCAGCGCCTCAATGTCCGCAGGCGTCAGATCGGTCAGCAGGTTCTTGTCCTTGTCCAGCACGCCCGGAACGTCGGTCAGCAGGAACAGGCGAGCAGCGCCGATCGCAGCGGCAATCGCGCCTGCCATCGTGTCGGCGTTGATATTGTAGGTCTCGCCATCATGGCCCACCGCGATGGGGGCGATGACCGGGATCAGGCCCGCGCTCGACAGGGTTTCCAGGATCGAAGTGTCGATGTGATCGGGTTCGCCCACATAGCCCAGGTCCACCACGATGGCCTCACCGCTGTCGGGGTCCTCGATGGCCTTGCCCAGCTTTTGCGCCTCGACCTTGCGCGCCGTGACCAGCGCGCCGTCCTTGCCGGAAATGCCGACGGCCTTGCCGCCCGCCTTGCTGATCCAGCTGACCAGTTCCTTGTTGATCGCGCCGGAGAGGACCATTTCGGCAACCTCGGCGGTGGCCTTGTCGGTCACGCGCAAGCCGTTGACGAATTGCGATTCGATGCCCAGCGCTTTGAGCATCCGCCCGATCTGCGGACCGCCGCCATGGACGACCACGGGGTTGATGCCCACGGCCTTCAAAAGCACGATATCCTCGGCAAAATCCTGCGCCAGCGCAGGATCGCCCATCGCATGGCCGCCGTATTTCACAACGAAAGTGCGCCCTTCGTAACGCTTGAGATAGGGCAGGGCCTCAATCAGCGTTTCGGCTTTGGCGAGCAGGGATGCGGTGGAGTCGTTCATGGCGCGCCGTTTACCGCGCTTTTGGCGGAATAGAAGTGTTTTTTATGCTGCCTTTTCGCGATCAAGCCAGCGCCCAAGCGATACAAACAGATAGATCAGCGGCGGAACCATGATCGTGGAAAGCACCAGCTTGGAAATGATCTGACCCTTCATCAAGGGACCAAGGTCAAGCACGCCGTAAAAGCTGATGGTGATGAAGATCAGCGTATCAACGATCTGGCTGAGCAGGCTGGCCGCCCAGGCGCGCAGCCACAGGTGTTTGCCGTCCTTGCCCCGCGCTAGGCGCGAAAAGACATAGACATTAAGCGTTTGCGAGGTGCCATAGGAGCAAAGTCCGGCGAATTGCATCCGCGCGCCCTGACCCAACAGATGGGCAAAGGCGGGCTGATCTGGCCAGAACGGGGCGGGCGGCACGGCGTGGATGACGATCATCAACAGCGCCATCGACACAATCAACGGCACAAAACCAAAGCGAACCAGACGGTTGGCCGTCGCTGTGCCATGCAGCTCCGCCGTTGCGCTGCCCAGCACGACAAGGATCAGGAAAGCGAAAATCCCGCTCTCCACCGCCAGATTGCCAAGGAGAGGCCATGTGCCAAGATCGGCGATCTTTGTCCCCAGCACACCCGCCAGAACGCACAGGCCGCCATACAGCAGCGAGCCGGCGAAAAGCGAAAGCGGGATGTTGGGGGCGGTTTGCGGCTGGTTCATTACAGGGGTTTAGCGGGGTGTGTCTGGGGCTTCAAGGGGAAGGGTGCCTCCGGCGGGCAAAGGGCGGTGGCCCTTTGCAATCCCGTTACTGTCGAGGTTGCGCCATGGGGGGCGGCCAATGGGTGTCGGGCGCGATGTTTGAATGTTAAAGCCTGCGGCGCCTATTAGCGCGAGGCCGCCGCGCCGCAGGCTTTAAATCGCATTGGCGCTACGCCGCCAACCCCACACCACCCCATTAATGGGATTGCAAAGGGACAGGTCCCTTTGCCCGCCGGAGGCAAAATCACCCCCGCACAAATTCACCCATGCTTGGTCCGCAACAGCCCGCGCACAAACGGGATCAGTCCGGTCTGCCGCTTGCGCCGCAAACGCTCCGAGGCCAGGATCAGCTTCACCTGCTCATAGCATTCGTCCAGATCCTCGTTCACCACGACATAGTCATAGGCGTCCCAGTGGCTGATTTCGGCGCGGGCGCGGTCCATGCGGGCGTTGATGACTTCGGCGCTGTCGGTGCCGCGGCCCGAGAGGCGGCGGTGCAGTTCCTCGATGCTGGGGGGCAGGAGGAAAACGCGGACCACGTCCTGCGCGTCCTTTTGATAGAGCTGCTGCGTGCCCTGCCAGTCGATGTCGAAGAGGAAGTCCTTGCCGTGTTTCAGCCCGGCGCGGATATGGGCCTTGGGCGTGCCGTAGCAATTGCCGAAAACCTCGGCCCATTCATAGAATTCGTCATTTTCCGCCATGCGGTCGAATTCTTGCTGGCTGACGAAGAAGTAGTCCACGCCATCGACCTCGCCGGGGCGGGGCGTGCGGGTGGTGGCCGAAACCGAGGGGTTGATCGCATGATCTTCGGCCAGAAGGCGGCGGGCGATCGTGGTCTTGCCGGTGCCCGATGGGCTCGACAGGATGAACATCAGCCCGCGACGATGCAGGTCGGGGTGGTGGTGGTCGGTGTGGTGCAGATCGTGCGATTCAGGAGCCATGGCGTCCGATGCCGCAACATCGCCGCGCGATCAAGGGGCCTGTTTATTTGGCCCCTTCGTCCTTGTCCTTTTTGTGTTCCTGCTTGCGGTCGTGCAGATGTTTGGCCAGCAGCACCCCGCCCACGAGGATCGCGCCGGGAACCGACCGCGTGGCCAGCTTCGTCAGCGCGAAACCGGCCAGCTTGCGGGGCAGCGAGATGCGCTGCTGATCGCCCGCCTTGTCCTGCACGATGATCGTATCGACGGCCTTCCTGACCAGCGACTGGCCGTTCTGGCGGATCAGGCTGGAAAGTTTGGGCGCGCTCATCGGATTTACTTCTTGCGTCCGAAATCCACCGTGACGACATTTGAGCCATCCTCGCTGGTTGCGATGGGGCTGTCGCCGTCGGGCGAGTCGTTTTCGGCTTCATCGTGGAGTTCGGGTTCCATGTCCTCGACCGAGGCCTGAAACTGGAGGCCGAAATCGACCGCCGGATCGACAAAGGCGGTGATCGCGGCAAAGGGGATCATCAGAATGGCGGGCACCTGATTGAAGGTCAGCCCGACCGAGAAATGGTCCTCGCCCACATTCAGATCCCAGAACTTGTTCTGGAGCACGATGGTCATTTCATCGGGAAAGCGGGTTTTGAGGTGGGCGGGAATATCGACTCCCGGCGCCTGAGTCTTGAAAGTGATGTAGAAATGGTGATTGCCCGGCAGCGAGCCGCCCGTGCTGGCCACCTGGCCGAGCACGCGGCCCACCACGGCGCGCAGCGCTTCCTGCACGATTTCGTCATAGGGGATCAGGCTGTCAGGCGTATCATCGGTCATGGGCTCTCAAGTGGCGCTTGGGGGCTGGATGGTCAAGAGGGGATATGCGCAGCGAAACCTATTGATCGCGCCGCCGTCGGGTATATAGGCACGCCATGCGCACCGCCCGTATCGCCCGCAAGACGCACGAGACCGATATTCTCGTGGAAGTGAACCTCGATGGATCGGGGAAGTATGATGTCTCAACAGGCATCGGCTTTCTCGACCATATGGTGGAGCAATTGTCGCGCCACTCGCTGATCGACATGACCGTGAAGATCAAGGGCGACCTGCATGTCGACCAGCACCACACGGTCGAGGATTGCGGCATCGCCATCGGTCAGGCCGTGTCGGCCGCGCTTGGCGACAAGGCAGGGATCGGCCGATATGGTCAGGTCTATTCGCCGATGGACGAGGCGCTGGCCCGTGTGGCGCTCGATATTTCGGGCCGTCCCTGGCTGGTGTGGAAGGCTGCTTTCACCGTCCACAAGCTGGGCGAGATGGACACCGAACTGTTCGAACACTGGTTCCATTCCTTTGCTCAGGCAGCCGGCATTACGCTGCACATCGAAGTGCTTTATGGCCAGAACAACCACCATATCATTGAAGGCATCTATAAGGGCCTTGCCCGCGCTTTGCGCACGGCGGTCGAGCTGGACCCCCGTAAGGGCGGGGCTGTGCCTTCGACCAAGGGCCTGCTTGGGGATGGAACTCTGAATGGCTGAGGTGAGTCATGTCTGAAGTATTGGCCCTGATCGACTATGGCGCGGGCAACCTGCATTCGGTGGCCAATGCGCTGAAAGCCGCCGGGGCCGAAGCGGTGAAGATCACCGCCGACCCCGATGTGGTGCGCGCCGCCGATCGTATCGTGCTGCCCGGCGTCGGCTCGTTCAAATCCTGTGCGGAAGGGTTGCGCGCGATCCCCGGCCTTGTCGCTGCGATGGAAGAGCGCGTGATGGTGGGCGAGGCGCCGTTCCTTGGCATCTGCGTTGGCATGCAATTGCTGGCCACGCAGGGCGTCGAGCATGGCGTCACCGCCGGCCTTGGCTGGATTCCGGGCGAAGTGCGCCTGATTGAGCGCGCCGACCCCACCATCAAGATCCCACATATGGGATGGAACGATGTGGGCGTCCAACCCCACGCCCCGCTGATCGAGCCGGGCGAGGCTTATTTCCTGCACTCCTATGAATTTGTTGCCGAAGATGGCCACCATATCGTGGCCATGACCGACCATGGCGGGGGCGTGACCGCTGCCGTGGGGCGCGACAATATCCTTGGTGTGCAATTTCACCCCGAGAAGAGCCAGTCCTATGGTCTCTCGCTGCTGGCCCGTTTTCTGGAGTGGAAGCTGTGATCGTTTTTCCCGCAATCGACCTCAAGGGTGGTCAGGTCGTCCGTCTGGCCGAGGGCGATATGGACCGCGCCACGGTCTATGGCGACAACCCCGCCGCGCAGGCGCAGATCTTTGCCGATGCGGGCAGCCAGTTCCTGCATGTGGTCGATCTGGACGGCTCTTTCGCGGGCCGGGCGGAAAACCGCGAGGCGGTCGAAGCGATCCTGCAAAGCTTTGAAGGCCATGTGCAGCTGGGCGGCGGCATCCGCACGCGCGAATCGGTTGAGGGCTGGTTCAACCTTGGCGTGTCGCGCGTGGTGATGGGCACGGCGGCGCTGAAGGACCCCGAATTCGTCAAGGACATGGCGAAAGAGTTCCCCGGCGGCATCGTCGTGGCTGTGGACGCGCGCGATGGCTTTGTGGCCACGCAGGGCTGGGCCGATGTGTCGGACGTGGCGGTGGTCGATCTGGCCCGCCGGTTTGAGGATGCGGGCGTGGCCTCGCTGCTCTTCACGGACATTGGCCGCGACGGTTTGCTCAAAGGCGCGAATATCGAGGCGACGGTCGATCTGGCGCGGCGGGTGAATATTCCCGTGATCGCATCGGGCGGGGTCAAGGGGCTGGACGATATTCGCCTTTTGGCTCTGCATGCGGAGGACGGGATCGAGGGTGTGATCACTGGTCGCGCGCTGTTTGAGGGCAAGCTCGATCTGGCCGCAGCGATTGCGATGGCTTCGAAAGACTAAGGGATAGATGCGAGGGTCTAGACCCTCGCGCTCCCATGACTGTTTGCGTGGCGTTTGTGGTTCGGCCTTGGTTGGCGATACGCGCCGTTTGAATTGTAAAGCCTGCGGCGCCTTTAGCGCTCCTTCGCCGCGCCGCAGGCTATAATATGCATGGCGCCGATGTTTCGGGCAGGGCGCCACCCATTAACGGGATTGCAAAGGGATCGAATCCCTTTGCCCGCCGGAGGCATGAGAAAATGACCGTTCGTATCCGCGTAATTCCCTGCCTCGATGTCCGCGATGGCCGCGTGGTAAAGGGCGTGAACTTTGTCGACCTGATCGATGCGGGCGACCCGGTGGAGCAGGCGCGGGCCTATGACGCGGCGGGGGCGGATGAATTGTGCTTTCTGGATATCAGCGCCAGCCATGAGGGGCGCGGGACGCTGCTCGATGTGGTGCGCCGCACGGCCGAGGTCTGCTTCATGCCGCTGACCGTGGGCGGCGGCGTGCGCAGCGCCGGGGATGCGCGCGCGCTGCTGCTGGCGGGTGCGGACAAGGTGGCGGTCAACAGCGCCGCCGTCAGCCGCCCCGAGGTCGTGCGCGACATTGCCGAGAAGTTCGGCAGCCAGTGCATCGTGGCCTCGGTTGACGCGCGCGGTGTGGCTCCGGGCAAATGGGAGATTTTTACCCATGGCGGGCGCAAGGCCACCGGCATTGACGCGATCGAACATGCGGTGCGCCTGACCGAACTGGGCGCGGGCGAATTGCTGGTGACCAGCATGGATGGCGACGGCACGCAGGCGGGCTATGATCTGGAACTGACGCGAAAAATTGCCGACAGTGTCGGAATTCCTGTCATCGCCAGCGGCGGCGTGGGCAATCTCGACCATCTGGTTGAGGGCGTGACCAAGGGCCATGCCAGCGCGGTTCTGGCGGCCAGCATCTTCCACTTTGGCAAACATTCGATTGCCCAGGCGCATGGTGCGCTGCGGGCGGCGGGGCTGCCGGCGCGGGGCGGCTGAAGGCGGGAATTGATTAACGGACAGTGTCGGAATTTTTACCAAATGACACTTATAGTTAATATATAAATTATTCTAAATCATATGCTTAACTAAATGGCACGCATTGTGCATTAACTATCTCCGTCAATCGGGGAGTATTTCATGCGTCTGTTTCTGAATATCGCGGCCCTCTTGCTGATCGGCGCGATGTTGCTGCAACCGATGCTCGCATCGCATGGGCTGGCGGGCCTGACCTCGTCGAACATGGCGATGGCGGCGCTGGGGCTGGCCGGGCTGATGCTGGGCTATCGCGGCAGCAGTCGGCCCGCCAAGGCCAATACGCCCGCTATGGCGTAACTTCCGGGCTTGACGGCGCGGCGCGACCGCCCCATCGCAGGCGGCATGAACGACACCGTCCGTCCCTTGGCCACGCTGGCCCGGCTTGAAGCCACCATCGCCCAGCGCGCCGCCGCCGATCCTTCCTCCTCCTATGTGGCCAAGCTGAACGCGCGCGGCGTGGCCAAGATCGCCCAGAAGGTGGGCGAGGAAGCTGTCGAGGCGGTGATCGCGGCCATGGCCGATGATCGCGCTGGGCTGATCGGGGAATCGGCGGATCTGATTTTCCACCTGCTGGTGTTGCTGAACGCCAAGGGCATTGCCCTGACCGAGATCACCGACGAACTGGACCGCCGCGAAGGCGTGAGCGGGATCGTCGAAAAAGCCAGCCGCAAGGAAGACTGACCGATGCCGATCGACCCCACGCTTGCCTATGACCACGGCAACATCTTTGCCCGCATCCTGCGCGGTGAGATCCCGGCGAAGAAGGTCTATGAGGACGATTTCGCGCTGGCTTTTCATGATATCGCGCCTCAGGCGCCGGTGCATGTGCTGGTGATCCCCAAGGGCGCCTATGTGTCGTGGGACGATTTTTCGGCCCATGCCCCGGCCGAGGAAATTGCCGGCTTCATCCGCGCCGTCGGTCATGTCGCGCGCGAACAGGGGCTCGTGGCGCCCGGCTATCGGCTGCTCGCCAATGTGGGCATGGATGGCGGACAGGAAGTGCCGCATCTGCATGTTCACCTGTTCGGCGGCAAGCCGCTTGGGCGCATGATCGCCCAATAAGCGCGTTTATTCGCAAGGGCGGGTTGCTCTTTGCGCCAAGGGCGGGCTAGATTCAGCGACAATTATGAACGCCCTGCCTCTCCCCCCTTCCGGCTGCTTCGATGGCCTTGCGCATCTCTATGCGGTGCGGGCCTATTTCGAGGATACCGACCTGTCGGGCGTGGTCTATCATGCCAATTATCTGCGCTGGTTCGAGCGTGCCCGCTCGGATATGCTGCGCCTGCTGCATGTGGACCAGCGCGGCGCGCAGGAGGCGGGCGAGGGGGCCTATGCCGTGGCCGAAATGACCATCCGCTATGCCGCGCCTGCGCGCCTTGACGACGATGTGCTGATTGAAACGCGGATCGAGGAACTGGGCGCGGCCAGCATCCGGCTGGTTCAAGCCGCGTTCAGGCGGGCCAGTGTTGAGAAAGGCGCCGTTCAGAAAGGCGCGCTGCTGACGCAGGCATCCGTTCGGGTGGGCTTTGTCGCCCCCGATGGCCGCCCGCGCCGACAGCCCGCCCAATGGCGCGCCACCTTTGCCCAGTTTTTGGCCGGAACCATTCCGGCATCCATTGATTTAAGCCCCAACCAACCGGGAACCCCATGACCGACCTCGACCTGCTTGCTGCCGCTGCCGGCTCTACCCATCTCGATCCTGTCAAGCTGTTTCTGGACGCCGATATTGTCGTGCGGGTGGTGATGGGCGGTCTGGTTCTGGCCAGCGTATGGGTGTGGACGATCCTGTTGTCCTTCGGCTTTCGCATGGCATCGCTGCGCCGACAGTCGGAGGCCTATGAGGGCGAATTCTGGAAATCGCGCGACATTGACGCGTTTCAGGCCGAGCGCGGCGGCGGCAAGAATGCCGATCTGCCGGTGGCCAAGGTGGTGAGCGCGGCTCTGGCCGAATGGCGCCGTTCGGCCACGGGCAAGATCGACCGCTCGGGCGCGCGCCAGCGCCTCGCCTCGGTGATGGACAGTGTGGTGGCGGCTGAGGCCGAATCTCTGGCCGACCGGCTGAATTTCCTTGCCACGGTGGGTTCTGTCGCGCCCTTCGTCGGCCTGTTCGGCACCGTCTGGGGCATCATGAACAGCTTTTTCCAGATCGGCCAGCAGCAGAATTCCTCGCTCTCGGTCGTCGCGCCCGGCATTTCCGAGGCGCTGTTTGCCACCGCCATCGGCCTGTTCGCGGCCATTCCGGCGGTGATCGGCTACAACCGCTATTCGCATATCGTGAACAGCTTTGAATCGCGCCTGCAACGCTTTGCCGACCGTTTCCATGCGAGCCTGTCTCGCGAGCTGGACGGGCTTTGATCCATGGCGATGGGCATCCATAAATTTTCGAAGCGGCGAGGGCGGGGCAGTCGCGCGCCGATGGCCGAAATCAACGTCACGCCGCTGGTCGACGTGATGCTGGTGCTGCTGGTCATCTTTATGGTCACCGCGCCGCTGATGAAGGCGGGTATCCCGATCTCCTTGCCCGACAGCCGCGCCAAGCCGCTGGACCAGACGCCCAAGCAGGTGACGATCACGATGAATGCCGAGGGGCGCGTGTTCCTCGATGATGACGAGCTTTCGCCCGGCGAACTGGTCGAGCGGGTGGGCAGCCTGCCGCGCGGGGCCGATGGGGCGATGCCGCTGGTGACGCTGCGTGCGGACAAGGCGCTGGAATATGGCCGCGTGGTGAGTGTGATGGGCGAATTGAATCGCGCCGGGATCACCGCCATTTCGCTGGTAACGGTGGCGGGCGGTGCGCCCGCCGAAACTGCGAAGAAGCCCTGATTCCATGCCGCTGGCCCAAACCTATTCCAGCCGCAAGGGCCTGAGCCGGGGCGAGGCGATTGGCCTTGGCGTCGCGGTGGTGGGGCATGTGGCGCTGGTGGCGGTGCTGGCTTTGCAGCCTTCCGCTCCGCCCTTGCCGCGCCCGCAGCGGATGCAGGTGACGCTGGCCGAGGATGTGGCCAAGGAGGCGGTTTCGACCAGCCGCGAGGAGGCCGCGCCCGATCTGGCCCCGCAACTGGGCGAGGCCCAGCCGATGGCCGTGCCCGTACCTGCGCCGCAACCGGCGCCTGCGCTCCAGCCGGCACCCAAGCCCGTGCCGGTCCCGCCGCCGCCCAAGCCCGTGCCGCAGCCCAAGCCGCAACCGGCCCCGCCGCCGCCGCGTCCGGCCCCGCAGCCGCATCCCGCGCCGCCGCCCAAGCCCGCGCCCATGCCGAAGCCTCAGCCTGCGCCGGTTAAGCCCGCACCCGCCAAGCCGACCCCGGCCAAGGCAGACCCGATCTCAGCCGCGATTGCGGCGGCCCATGGCAGCAAGGCGCCCCCCGTTAAGAAAGAGGCCGCCAAGCAGGAGGCCAAGACTGAGGCCGCCAAACCGGCCACCAACAAGCCCGCAGGCGGCAGCCGCATCGGCGTCGATTTCCTGAAAGGTTTTGGCGCCGGCCCCGCGGGCAAGGCGCAGACCCCGCCCGCCGCCGTAATCGGGCCGGGGGTCAAGGCCGCGCTCTCGGGCGCGATCAGCCGCCAGTTGAAGCCGCATTGGCGCGTGCCGCAGGGGGTGGAAACCGATCAGTTGGTCACGATTCTGGCCTTTGACCTCAACCCGGACGGCACGTTGGCTGGGCCGGTCACGGTGGTGCGTCAGGAAGGCGTGACCGCCAGCAACCATCCGCAAGCCGGGCTGCATCGCGAAAATGCAATACGCGCGGTCAAACTTGCGGCACCTTTTCCTTTGCCGCCCGATCTCTATGAAGCATGGAAACATGTGCAATGGCGTTTCGACAGGAACCTGTCCCAATGATGATGCGTAAATTCTCTTACGGGCTTCTGGCTGGCGCGGCCTTGATGGCCGCCGGCGCGATTCATGCCCAGACCATCGCCCCCGCCCCGATGGTGACGCCCAACCCGCCGCCCGCCGCCGACAATGGCGTGCTGACCGGCACGGTTTCGGATGACACCGCTTGGCAAAGCCTTGGCATCGCCATCCCCAGTTTTGCCACCAACGCCGATGTGCCCACCGCCGCTAGCGCGGGCAGCACCGCGCAGGTGGGCCGCGCGATTGCCGAGGTGATCACCGGGGACCTGAAGAATAACGGCCTGTTCAAGCCCACCGGCCCCAACAGCCTGCCGCCGATCCCGATCATCCAGGTGCTGACGCCCGATTTCCCCACATGGAGCACGCGCGGCGCCGAAATGCTGGTGCATGGCAGCGTCTCGGCGGCCAGCAACGGCAATCTGGTGGTGGGTTGTTACCTGTATGACGTCAGCCTGCGTCAGCAACTGGTGAAGGCCACATGGGAAATGGCGCCGGGCGACTGGCGCCGGGCCGCGCATAAATGCGCCGATACGGTCTATTCGCGCCTGTCGGGGGAAAGCCCCTTCTTTGACAGCCGCATCGCCTATATCGCGGAAACCGGGCCCAAGGATCACCGGATGAAGCGGTTGGCCATCATGGACAGCGACGGGGCGAACCACCGGTTTATCACCACCGGGCAGGCCATGGCGCTGACCCCGCGTTTCTCGCCCGATTATCGCAAGATCGTCTATCTGTCCTATCTCAATGGTCGCCCGCGCATCTATGTCTATGACGTGGAAAGCGCGAGCCAGAAGATGATCGCCGAACCGGGCAGCCCTGCCTTTGCCCCGCGCTGGTCGCCCGATGGCAAGTGGATCCTGTATTCGATGGCATCGGCGGGCAACACGAATATCTATCGCGTATCGGCCAATGGCGGGATCAGCCAGAAGCTGACCGAGACGCCGGGGATCAATGTCGGCGGGTCCTATTCGCCCGATGGCAGCAAGATCGTGTTTGAAAGCGATCGCGGCGGCAGCCAGCAGATTTACGTGATGAACGCCGATGGCAGCAACCAGCGCCGCATCAGCTTTTTCGGCGGCCGCGCGGCCACGCCTGAATGGAGCCCGCGCGGGGACCAGATTGCCTTTACCCATATCGCGGGCAATCTGCGCATTGCGGTGATGGGGGTTGATGGCGGCGGCATGCGCTATCTGACCAATGCATGGCAGGACGAGGCCCCGACATGGGCGCCCAACGGCCGTATCATCCAATTTTTCCGCACCGAAAAGGGTACCGGCAAGACCAGCATCTGGCAGGTGGACCTGACGGGTCGGAATGAACGGCGTTTGCCCACGCCGGTCGATGGATCGGACCCTTCGTGGGGACCGGTTCGCCAGTAACGGGCCCAGTTTTGCCTACCCTCTGTACTTACTACCCCTGTAGTCAAGGAGAAGACATGATGCCCTCCATGCTCAATACTCGCCTGCTGAGCGCCGGTGTGCTCGTCAGCGTGAGCGCGCTGGCCCTTTCGGCCTGCTCGCCCAAGCCGCCCAAGCAGTTGCCGCCCGAACCCGGCCCGCCGGTCACCAACACCATGCCCGCACCGGCTCCTGTCGTGCCGGTTGGCCCGGCGCCGGGTTCGCAGGCCGACTTCCTGGCCTCGGTCAATGGTCGCGACACCATCCACTTCGCGCTGGACAAGTATGACATCGACCAGATCTCGGCCGATATCCTGCGCGTTCAGGCGGGCTGGCTGCTGAAGTATCCGGGCAAGAAGGCCACCATCGAGGGCCATGCCGACGAACGCGGCACCCGCGATTACAACCTCGCCCTTGGCGAACGCCGCGCCAATTCTGCCAAGGCATTCCTGGTCAGCCTGGGCGTCGACGCCTCGCGCCTGACCACGGTCAGCTATGGCAAGGAACGCCCGGTCGATACCGCTTCGACTGAGGAAGCATGGGCGAAGAATCGCCGCGCCGTGACCGTCACCATCGACTGATCGGGCGACTGATCCGGCGATCACAAGCGATGCAGAACCCCGCGCCGGAGCGATCCGGTGGCGGGGTTTTGTTTTCAGCGCAGGATGATAGTGGCGTAGCGCGCCATGGCCATACCGGGCGCCATCAGCGCACAGGCGGCGCTCGCGGCAATGGCAATCATGCTGGCAAGGGCAAGTTGGCGGCTCATGGGGCGGGCGCTTAAGCGAAAAAGCCTGCGATTGCAATGCGACATAGCAAGCAGCCTCTGCGGACACTTGCGTAGAGGGCCCGGTTTTGTCAGTAAGCGCGGATGGCTCGTGCAGGTCGATCATCGGATTGGGGATTCCCGCGCTGGCGTGGCTATGAAAGTGGCCGCGAGGCGGCGCATGTGCGCCTGTGCGACCGCGCCGGATGCAGCGAACCGGGCAATTGCCCCGCGCCGAAATCGCCTAACAGCCCGGATCGCTGGTATTTTTGCCAGAATCACGCTGCCGAATACAATTCGGGCTGGGACTATTTCGCGGGCCTCGACAAGGAAGAGGCCGAGTCGCGGGAAAAGGCTGAACAGCAGACCAGCGCGGGCTATCGCGAATCATCCTACTACGGATGGACCGGATCGGGTGACGGCACCCGCAGCCGCGACGAGATGCGCGCGCTCGAAGTGCTGGATCTGGAAAGCGACGCCGATTTCGACGCGATCAAGAAAGCGTGGCGGACAAAGGCCAAAGAGGTCCACCCCGACGTGCGCCCCAATGACGAAGAAGCCGCCAAAGCCTTCCGCAAGTTGCAACTGGCCTATGAGGTGTTGCGCGCTGCCGAGGAGCGGCGGTCGTGGAAGGGGAGTGGGATTTAAGGGGTTTTGAAGGTTTGCCTCTGGTGGGCAAAGGGCGGGGGCCCTTTGCAATCCCGATAATTTTGGTGTTGTGGGCTGACCTTAGGTTTGGGACGCGGCGTTGCGATTTTAAAGCCTGCGGCGCGAATCAGCGTAAGGCATTCGCGCCGCAGGCTTTATAAAGCCATCACGCTTGTTTGCCGATCATGCGCCACCCATTAATGGGATTGCAAAGGGACGAGTCCCTTTGCCCGCCGGAGGCACAAATCAGGCAAACCTGCGCGCGCCCGCCACACAGCCCACCACGGCCCCAACGGCAATCAGCATCGCGGGTGCAATCGCCTCATGCAGGAACACCGCCGCCAGCCCCAGCCCCAGAAACGGCTGGAGCAACTGCAATTGCCCGACCCGCGCGATGCCGCCCAGCGCCAGCCCGCGATACCAGAAGATGAAGCCGAGCAGCATGGTGCAGACCGAGACGTAGAACAGCCCGACCCAGCTTGGCGCGCCGATGGAGGCGATGCTTTGCGGCCATGTGAGCGCAGCCAGCACTCCGGCCAGCGGGGTGCAGATGACGAGCGCCCAGCAAATCACCTGCCATCCGCCCATCTGCCGGGTCAGCACGGCGCCTTCGGCATAGCCCAGTCCGCAGACGATCACGGCGGCCACCATCAGCGCATCGCCCAGCGGCGAGGCGGCGGCATTGTGTGAGAGCGCATAGCCCGCCACGCATCCCGCGCCCATCAGCGCAAAGAGCCAGAAGATCGCTCCGGGCCGCTCGCCCCCGCGCAGCACGCCGAACAGGGCGGTGGAGAGCGGCAGCAGCCCGACAAAGACCAGCGAGCGCGCCGCCGAGATTTCTTGGAGGGCGATGGCCGTCAGCAGCGGAAAGCCCACCACCACGCCGCCCGCGATCATGGCCAGCGAGAGCCATTGCCGCCCGCGCGGCAGGCTTTCGCGCATGGCCAGCAGCATCAGCGCGCCAAGCCCGCCCGCAATGATCGCCCGTGCCGCGGTCAGGAACAGCGGGGTGAACCCGATCACCGCCGCGCGCGTGGCGGGCATCGACCCGCTGAACAGCGCGACGCCGATCATCCCGTTGATCCAACCTTTTCTGATATCCTGCATGATGGCCTCCTTAGAGGTCGCCCAATAGGTCATGCGGGGGGCTTGCGCCCAGATACAGTATGATACAGATTACATCATCTGTATCGATGTAAAGAGCAGCACACATGACGACCCGCATCAATATGGTGATCGAAACCATCCGTGGCCGTATCGCCTCGGGCCTGCTGGGCGAGGGGGACAAGCTGCCCTCGGTGCGCCAATGCGCCGCCGCGCTGCATGTTTCGCCAGCTACGGTGGTCGAGGCCTATGACCGGATGGTGGCCGACGGGCTGATCGCGGCGGTGCCCAAATCGGGCTTCTTCGTCGCCCGCCTTGCCGCCCCGCCCAAGGGCCCCGCGCAGAATGCCCCCGCGCGCCCGGCGGAAATCGACCCATTCTGGGTCTCGCGCCAGTCGCTTGATGCCGATGCGGAAACCGAAAAGCCGGGCTGCGGCTGGCTTCCCCCCGACTGGATGCCGCAGGAGGCGCTGCGCCGCGCCTTGCGCGCGGCGGCGGCGGACCCGGTGCTGCTCACGCTTTATGGCTCGACGCGGGGCGAACCCAGCCTGCGCCGCCAACTGGCGCTGGCCATAGCGGGCGAGGGGCTGGCGGTGCATCCCGACCAGGTACTGCTGACCGGATCGGGGACGCAGGCCATCGACCTGATCTGCCGCCTGATGTTGCGCCCCGGCGATGCGGTGCTGCTCGACGATCCATGCTATTTCAATTTTCAGGCGCTGCTGGCCGCCCACAGCGCCCGCGTGGTCAGCGTGCCCTATGGCCCCCATGGCCCCGATCCGGCGCAGTTCGAGGCGATTGTCGCGCGCGAAAGACCCCGGCTCTATCTGACCAATTCGGCGCCGCATAATCCCACCGGGGCGGGCTTTTCGCCCCAGATCGCCCATCGCCTGCCCGCCATTGCCGCCGCGCACGGCATGGTGATTGTCGAGGACGATATCTTTGCCGATTTCGTGCAACAGGCGCCGCGCATGGCGGTGCTGGACGGGTTGCAGAGCGTGATCCGCATCGGCAGCTTTTCCAAGACGCTCTCGGCCTCGCTGCGCTGCGGCTATATCATGGCGCGGGGGGAATGGATCGATGCGCTGTGCGATCTTCAGGTCGCCACCGGCTTTGGCGGGCCCAGTCCGCTTTCGGCGGCGGCCATCGCGCATGTGCTGGTGGGTGGGCAATATCGCAAGCATATCGATGGTTTGCGGCGCAGGCTGGCAGGCGCACGGGCGGATCTGGCCGGGCAATTGGGCGCGATGGGCCTGCGGGTCTGGGGCGATCCGGTGGGGGGCTTCAACCTGTGGTGCGCCCTGCCGCCGGGGCGCGAAAGTGCGAAACTGGCGCAGGCCTGCCGGGCGCGCGGGGTGGTGCTGGCGCCGGGCAATGTGTTCAGCCCCAGTCAGAGCGCGGGGGCCTATCTGCGCTTCAACGCGGCGCAGACCTCGCTGCGCGCGCTGCGCATCATGGCCGAGGAAATGGCTGCAATTGAATAGGCCCACTGCATTTCCGATCACGCCAAAGATTGACCTTGGCGCGCTTTTCGTCAAACCACACGTTCCATGGATAAAAAAGACATTCTGATCGTGGGCGGGGGACACGCCGGGGCTCAATGCGCGATTGCGCTGCGTCAGGGGGGCTTTACCGGCTCTGTGGCGATTGTGGGGCGCGAGGTTGAGCCGCCCTATGAACGCCCGCCTTTGTCCAAGGAATATTTTGCGCGGGAAAAGACCTTTGACCGCCTTTATATCCGCCCGGCTGCGTTCTGGGAGGAAAAGCAGGTCGAATTGCTGTTGGGGCGCGAGGTCGCCAGTGTTGATGGCGCGGCGCATCAGGTGACTTTGGCCGATGGCGAGACCATCGAATATGGCCGTCTGGTTTGGGCGGCGGGCGGCGATGCGCGGCGCCTGTCGTGTGAAGGCGCGGATCTGGCGGGCGTTTATGGGGTGCGCACGCGGGCCGACGCTGATGCGCTGATGGGCGAGGTTGATGCCGGGGCGCAGAATTTCGTCGTCATCGGCGGCGGCTATATCGGGCTGGAGGCCGCCGCGGTGCTCTCGAAGATGGGCCGCCATGTCGCGCTGCTCGAACTGGCGCCGCGTGTGCTGGCGCGGGTGGCGGGGCCGGAGCTGTCGGCTTTCTATGAGGCGGAGCATCGGGCGCATGGCGTCGATCTGCGCACCGGCATCAGCGGCGTCGAGCGGCTGGTGGGCACCGACAAGGTGACGGGCGTAGAATTGTCCGATGGCGAGGTGATCCCCGCCGATGTGGTGATCGTCGGCATCGGCATCGTGCCTGCGGTCGGCCCGCTGATTCTGGCGGGCGCTGCCGGGGCCAATGGCGTGGATGTGGACGAATATTGCCGCACCTCGCTGCCCGATGTCTATGCGGTGGGCGATTGCGCGGCCTTTGCCTGCGACTTTGCCGAGGGCGTGGTGATGCGCGTCGAATCGGTTCAGAACGCCAATGATCAGGCCTCCTGCGTCGCCAAGCATATCCTGGGCGAGGAAAAGCCTTATCACGCCTTCCCGTGGTTCTGGTCGAACCAGTATGATCTGCGGCTGCAAACTGCGGGTCTGTCGGTGGGCTATGACCAGACGGTGCTGCGCGGCGATGTGGCGGCGCGCTCGTTCAGCGTGGTTTACCTGAAGGCGGGCCGTGTGATTGCGCTCGACTGCGTCAACAGCGTCAAGGATTACGTTCAGGGCCGCAAGCTGGTCGAGGCGGGGGCTACGCCCGATCTGGCCGCGCTGGCGGACAGCGGCGTGCCTTTGAAGGAATTGCTCTAAGGGGACGGGCGCGCCGGTTAACGGCGCGCCGGTTTTTCCTCAGGCCTCAGGGTCAGCACCCGCACGCCCTGCGCCGTAACGGCCACGGTATGCTCAAATTGCGCCGATAATTTGCCGTCGGCGGTCACCACGCTCCACCCGTCGTCAAGCGTCTCCACCTTTGCGCGGCCCTCGTTCAGCATGGGCTCGATGGTGAAGATCATCCCTTCGTGCAGAGTGAGCCCTGTGCCGGGGCGGCCGAAATGCAGCACCTGCGGGTCCTCATGCATTTCGCGCCCGATGCCATGGCCGCAATATTCGCGTACGATCGAATAGCCCGCCTTTTTGGCATGGCGTTCGATCGCATGGCCGATATCCCCCAGCCGCGCGCCGGGGCGCACCGCGCGAATCCCCTGCCACATCGCCTCATAGGTGGTTTTGACCAGCCGTCGCGCATGGGGCGAAACGTTGCCGATCATATAGGTCTTGGACGAATCGGCGATGAAGCCGTCCTTTTCCAGCGTGATGTCGAAATTGACGATATCGCCATCGGCCAGAACATCGTTTTCCGATGGCATGCCGTGGCACACCACATGGTTGCGCGAACAGTTCAGCACATAGGGATAGTTATATTGCCCCTTGCTGGCCGGGCGGCTTTGCAGGGGGCCGGTGATATAGGCCTCGACCCGGTCGTTGATCTCCATCGTCGTCGCGCCGGCCAGCGGCAGCGTGTCGAGATAGGCAAACACATCGGCCAGCAGGCGCCCGGCCTGGGCCATCACCTCGATTTCGGTGGCGGTCTTGATCATCCTGATATGGCCCCGGCCCCAATTGGGCTTAGCGCAGGATCGACGCCTGCCTCGCGCAATTCGCGCGTCACGATGTCCTGAAAGCTCATCTGGGGGTTCATCTCGCACAGCATGCCGATGCGGATCCAGAAGGCGGCCTGCGCGTTGATCGAGCGGCAGGAGACCTTGCTGGCCTTGCGCAATTGCTCGTGCAGCTCATCCTCGATGTTGACGATGCCCATAACGGCTCCTGTATATACGAATCGTATATGCTTCGTATATTCACAGTGGGTTGAAGGCAAGCATTCACGTGGAAAGCAGGCAACAAAAAAGGCAGGGTTGCCCCTGCCTCGTTTGTTCTGGTGCGGTCGAGAAGACTCGAACTTCCACGGGTTTTCACCCACAACGACCTCAACGTTGCGCGTCTACCAATTCCGCCACGACCGCAATCAGTGTCTGATCTGTCAGAAGCTCTGACCTATCAGTGGGGTAGGAGGGCGCCCCTAACAGAGGAGTTTGACCTTGCCAAGCGCTGAATCGAACCTGTGGAAAATTTGTTTCAATTCACCTTCCATTTCACCTCGGCCGAAACCGCCGCTTTGGGCGCGTCAACGATCGCGGTGTTGATGGTCAGGTTCTCACCGGGGTTCAGCACGGGTTTGGGCGGCGCGGCCTCGACCGTATAGACCGCGCGGTTGCGCGCATCGCGCAGCACAATCACCAGACTGGGCACGCTGCGGCGGTTCTGGCCGATATTGGTGATCGTGCCGGAAATGTTGAAATAATCGTTCTGATTGTTGAGCGGGCGGCGTTCCTGACGCGCGGCCGGAAAGGTCAGCTTGAGATCAGGCTCGCTATGCCCGGTCTGGGGCAGGGGCAGCCACGCGGGCAGGCCGAACTGATAGACCGCCGCCATTGCGCCGCTGGCCATCAAGGCAAAGCCGACGGCCAGCATCGTCCACATGCGCGCCGGATTGCGGCGCGGTCGGAAGGGGGGCTCATGGGCAAAGCTGGAAGGGGTGGCAGCGAAATTATCCGCTATTGCGGGCGGCGCCTGCTCAGCCGCCGGGGCGGGAGGGGGCGCGGCCATAACCGGAGGTGGGGGCGGCGGCGGTGCCGGAGCGGGCGGCGGTGCCTGCTCGACCGGGGGCTGCTGCACAGGAGGTTGGGGTGACGGAGCCGGTGCTGCGGGCACCTCAATCACCGGCCCTTCCTGAAACCAGCTATGGCGGCAGGTGGCGCAGCGCACGGTGCGGCCATCGACCCCGATGGCGCTGTCGGGGACGGCATAGCGTGTCGCGCAAGCAGGACAGGCAATAATCATCGCCCACAGCTAAAGCATGCAACAGTTGCACAGCACAAGGGGAACAGGGGGCGACCGCCGCGCGAACAGCCATTTTTCCACCGCCCTTTTTTCGCGGGCAAAGCCGTACTATAGCTGGGTCACAATGGTCGAGCGCTCCCCCGTTACAAGCTTGCAATGCTGCATTTTGCGCAGATGTGTTGCCGCGTCTGAAGCGCGTGGGAGGGCCAAATGACGGGCATAACAGGAGAAATCGCAAGGTTCGACAATGTCGGCCTGCGCTATGGCCCCGATCGCGAGGTGTTATGCGATGTCGGTTTCACGCTTCATGCGGGCCATTTCTATTTTCTGACCGGGGCCAGCGGCGCGGGCAAATCCTCGCTGCTGCGCATGCTTTATCTGGCCCAGCGCCCTTCGCGCGGGATGATCAGCCTGTTCGGCACCGATGCGATCACCCTGCCGCGCCACCGCCTGCCCGGATTTCGGCGGCGGATCGGGGTGGTCTATCAGGATTACCGGCTGGTTCCCCACCTTTCGGCCTTTGACAATGTGGCGCTGCCGCTGCGCGTGGCGGGGGTGCCGGAACGCGATGTGGTCCAGCCGGTCAAGGATATGCTCGAATGGGTGGGCCTTGTCGACCGGATGGAGGCGCGCCCGGCCACACTATCGGGCGGTGAGCAGCAGCGCGTGGCCATTGCGCGCGCGGTGATCGGGCGGCCCGAATTGCTGGTGGCCGACGAGCCGACCGGCAACGTAGACCCTGATATGGCCGTCAAATTGCTGCGCCTGTTCGAGGCGCTCAACCGGCTGGGCACGACCGTGGTGGTGGCCACCCACGATCTGCACCTGTTGCAGAAAGTGCCCGGCAGCCTGATTATGCGGCTGGATCGTGGGCGGATGTCGGACCCCACTGGCGCGCTGCGCTATCCGCCGCGCCGGGAGAACGGCCAGCCATGAAGCCATCGATGGACGATGAACAGGTGCAGATCCCGCAGCGTCCGCTGGCCCCCACCGGCGGGCCTGCCGATCCCGCCCCGCGCCGGGGAGGCGTGTTGGGTCGGGGTGAAGGCAAGCTTGCGGGCTGGCGCGCTTTTGGCGGCGGGGGCGAGGGCGTGCTGGTGCCGCAGGCCCGGCTGTCGGGGCCGACGCCATGGGTGATCGCGATCATGGTGACGATCACGGTGATCGCGGCGGCCACGGGCCTTGCGCTGCGCAACATCGCCAATGCCGCCGCGCTCGATCTGGCCGGGGGCGTGAGTGTTCAGATCATCGAGGCGCAGGCCCCGATTCGTACCGCTCAGGCGCAGGCCGCGCAAAAGGCGCTGCTGGCCGTGCCGGGGGTGATTTCGGCCCGCGTGGTGCCGCAGGCCGAGCTGGATCAGTTGCTTGTGCCATGGCTGGGCGCGGGGATGAGTGATGGCGATATGGTGCCGGTACCTGCGATGATCGACGTGCGGATCGACGGGGCGGCCGATGGCGGGCGCGTTGCTGCTCTGCGCAAGGCGCTGGGCCGGGTGGCGCCCGGTGCGCGGGTCGATGCGCAATCGCATTGGCTGGCCCCGGTGTTTGAGGCGATGGATTCGCTGCGCTGGCTGGCGCTGTCTATGATTGCCCTGTTGGCGCTGGCGCTGACGGCGGCGGTGCTGCTCTCGGCGCGCTCGGCGCTGGGAACGCATCGGCAAACGATTGAGATCGTGCATAATCTTGGCGGAACCGATGCCCAGATCGCGCGCATTTTCCAGCGCTCGATGGGCATGGATGCCACGCTGGGCAGTCTGGTCGGGCTGGTGCTGGGGCAAGTGGCGGTGGTGGTGCTGGGCGCGCGTTTTGCCGGGCTGGGCGCGGGGCTGCTGGCGGGCGGGGTGCTGCGGCCGCTCGACTGGGCGGTGGTGGCGCTGGTGCCGGTTGCGGCGGTGCTGCTGGCGATGCTGACGGCGCGGCTTTCCGTGCTGATCGCGCTGCGAAGGATGCTCTGATGCTGCGCCGCCTCCTTGCGTTGTTGCTGACGGTCTGGGCGCTGGGCTTTGCCGGGTTCGCCGCGTTTCAGCCCCAGCCTGCCCCCATCGCCAAGGCCGACGGCATCATCGTGCTGACGGGAGGCGAGGGGCGGATCGCGCGGGGGCTGGATCTGCTGCGCGATGGCGTGGCGCCGCGCCTGCTGATCTCGGGCGTGGACCCGGAGGTCAAGCCGGGCGAACTGGCCGCGCAATACAAGATGAGCGCGGCCCTGCTGGCCTGCTGTATCACGCTGGGGTATGAATCGGTCGATACGCGCAGCAACGCGCGCGAATCGGCCCAATGGATCAAACGCCACGGGTTGCGCCGGGTGCGGCTGGTAACCTCGGACTGGCATATGCGCCGGGCCGCATGGGAATTGCGCCAGACCATCCCGGCCGACGTGGAACTGACAGAAGACGCGGTGCCGACACGGCCCTCGCTGGGCATCCTCTTTGCCGAATACAGCAAGTTCGTGTTGCGGCGCCTGTGGCATATCGGAAAAGGTTGATATGAATAAAACGCCGCTGGGCATCGGCAACGCATTGCGCTCGATTGCCTTTTGCCTGCACTTCTATGTCTGGTCGGTGGTCATGGGCTTGACCATTCCGTTTTTCATCTGGCTGGGCGGCCGCGAGGGGGCGATCTGGATCTGCACCCGCTGGTCGAACATGCACCGCTGGGGCGTGGTCAATATCCTTGGCATCAAAATCGTGATCGAGGGGGTGGTGCCCTCCGGCCCTGTTTTCGTCGCGCTGAAACATGAAAGCATGTTCGAGGCGATCGACCTGCCCACGCTGCTGCCCTTCCCGGCGGTGTTTGCCAAGGTTGAGCTGCTTCGCCTGCCCCTGTGGGGCAAGGCGGCGGGGCTGTATGGTCTTGTTCCGGTCGAGCGCGATCAGGGCGCCAAGGCCCTGCGCGCCATGGTCTCGGCCGCGCGCAACCTGTCGCAGGAAAACCGTCCGCTTGCCATTTTCCCCGAAGGCACCCGCGTGCGCCACGGCACCCAGCCTGCGCCTCAGGCCGGCTTTGCAGGCCTGTATAAAATGATCGGGCTGCCGGTGGTGCCGGTCGCGGTCAACTCGGGCCCGCTGCTGCATGGCTTCTGGAAAAGGCGTGGAACGGTGACCTATCGCTTTGGCGAGGTGATCCCGGCAGGTCTGCCCCGCGAGGAGATTGAGGCGCGGGTGAAGGTGGCGATTAACGCGTTGAATTCGGCGGAGGGGTAAGAGGGTTTGCCTCCGCAGGCAAAGGGACGAGTCCCTTTGCAATCCCGTTAATGGGGGTGGCCGATTGGCGGGGTGGTGTTTGGGGCTAAGGTAGAAAGCCTGCGGCGCGGTAAGGGCATCCTTGTTTGTTCCGCAGGCTTTTAATTTTCAGGCGTTGCGTCCGATACCTGCGGCCGACCCCATCGCGCCATGCAGACAGCAACGGGAGCGCGAGGGGCGATAAACCCCCTTAAACCTTTCCATCCCGCCCGAAATTGGCGCTGGCCACATCCTGACCCTGCTCGATGATCGAGCGGCGGATGGCGCGGGTGCGGGTGAAATGCTCGAACAGTTTTTCGCCATCGCCAAGACGGATCGCCTTTTGCAGCTCGGTCAGATCCTCGGTAAAGACCTGAAGCATATGCAAAACTGCGTCGCGGTTATAGAGGAAGACATCGCGCCACATGGTGGGGTCCGACGCGGCGATGCGGGTGAAATCGCGAAAGCCGCCTGCGGAATATTTGATGACTTCGTTTTGGGTCACTTCTTCGAGGTCGCCCGCAGTGCCCACGATTGTATATGCGATAAGGTGCGGCAGGTGGCTGGTTACGGCCAGCACGCGGTCGTGATGGGCGGGGGCCATGATTTCCACCCGCGCGCCGATGGCCTGCCACAGCACGGAGAGGCGCTCGATTTCAAATGGGTCGGTGTCCTGCGCAGGCGTGATGATGCACCAGCGACCTTCGAACAGGCTGGCAAAACCGGCATCGGGGCCGGAATTTTCGGTGCCTGCCACCGGGTGGGCCGGGATGATCGTGTGGTTGGGCAGGACCTCGCCCAGCACTTTGGCGACCGCTTCCTTGGAGGAGCCGACATCGGAGATGACTGCATCCGGGCGCAGGCCGGGCGCGCATTCGCGGGCCGCATCGCCCATCGCGCCCAGCGGCACGCAGAAGATCACCAGATCGGCGTCTTGCACGGCCTCCACGGCGGTCTCTGTCACATGGCCCACCAATCCGCGTTCTGCTGCCCGCGCGCGGGTTGCCGGGTCGCGGTCATAGCCCGAGGTGGCGATTTTGGGCAGATGTTGCTGAACCGCAAGGCCGATTGATCCGCCCTGAAGCCCGAGGCCAATAATGGCAATTTTGGCAAAAGACATGCTTATGCCCCCCGCGCCAGACGGGTGATTTCATCCGCGATTTCATCCATCTGCGCCTGGCTGCCGATGGTGATGCGCAGCCCATGGGGCAGGCCCTGATTGGGCAGCCAGCGGGTGATATAGCCGATCTCCATCAAGCCGTTATAGACCGTCTCGGCCTCCAGCGCGCCTTCGAACAGGATCAGCACGAAATTGGCCTGAGACGGCAGCGGGCGCACGCCATGGTTGCCAAGCGCCTCAAGCCGTTCGACAAAACGGGCGCGGGTGGCGGCATTATGCTCGCGGCTGGCCGCGACGAAAGACTGATCGGCCACGGCGGCAAGGCCCATCGCCTGCGCGGTGTTCGACAGGTTGAAAGGCCCCCGAATCCGGTTGAGCGCGTCGATGATGTGATCCGCCCCCGTGCCCCAGCCGAGGCGTTCGCCGGCAAGACCGTAGATCTTGGAAAAGGTGCGCGTGACCAGCACATTGCCCGCAGCCTCGGCCAGCGCCAGCGCGCCATCATCGTCGGCCGGATCTACATATTCCCCATAAGCCTGATCCAGCACCAGCAGCACATCGGAAGGCAGCGCGGCATGGAGGCGGGCGATTTCGCCGCGCGGCAGGAACGATCCGGTCGGATTGTTCGGATTGGCCACAAAGACCACCCGCGTCCGTTCCGTCACCAGCGCCAGCAGCGCATCGACATCGGTGCCATAGTCCGCATCAGGCGCGACAATCGGCACGGCCCCGCAGCGGCGCGCGGCAATGTCATAGACGCTGAAGCCGTAGCGGACGTAGATGATCTCGTCCCCCGGCCCGGCATAGGCTTGGGCGGCGATATGCAGAATTTCGTCAGACCCGGTGCCCATCACGATGCGCGCCGCGGGAATGCCGTGGAGTTCGCCCAAGGCGGCGCGCAGGGCATTGCTGTCAGGGTCGGGATAAAGCGCCGGGGCCGCCGCCTCGGCACGCGCCGCCAGAGCCGCCACAGACGTGCCCAGCGGGTTTTCATTGGCCGACAGCTTGGTCAGCGGCCTGCCGTCCTTGCCCTTGGACTTGCCGGGGACATAGGCGTGGATCGCGCTGATCCAGAGCTTGGGGGTGGGAAGTTTGGTCATGATGGCGCGGCCCTTAGCCCAACATGGGGCGAAATGACAGGGGGTGACGCATGGACTTGCCGTTGACTTCCCGCGCATCAGCCCCCAATTCAACGCGCATAATGGCCAGCCTCTTTACGCCCAGTTCGCAGACCTATGACCTGCCCGATCCGCTGCCTCTGGATGGCGGACAGAGCCTTGAAGGCGTAAGGATCGCGTTTGAAACCTATGGCGCGCTTAACGCCGCGCGCGACAATGCGATCCTGATCTGCCACGCCACCACGGGCGACCAATATGTTGCCAGCCCGCATCCCATCACCGGCAAGCCGGGATGGTGGAGCAAGATGGTGGGGCCGGGCAAGCCGATCGACACGGATCGCTTCTATGTGATCTGTCCCAATGTGCTGGGTTCCTGCATGGGGACGACCGGGCCGGGCAGCCTTGCCCCCGATGGCCAGCCCTATGGTTTGCGTTTCCCCGTCATCACCATCCGCGACATGGTGCGTGGAGCTATGGCGCTGCTCGACCATCTGGGGGTGGAGCGGCTCTATGCGGTCGTGGGCGGCTCGATGGGGGGGATGCAGGCGCTCTCGCTCTCCATCCACTGGCCCGAAAGGGTGGCGCGGGTGCTGCTGCTGGCGACCACGGCGGTGATGCCGGTGCAGAACATCGCCTTTCAGGAAGTGGGGCGGCAGGCGATCATGGCCGATCCCGACTGGCAGGGCGGGGCCTATTACAACACCGGCCGCGCGCCCGATGCCGGGCTGGCGGTGGCGCGGATGGCCGCGCATATCACCTATCTGTCGGAAGAAACGCTGTCGGAAAAATTCGGGCGGCGGCTTCAGGACCGCGACGCCAAGAGTTTCGGCTTTGGCGCGGATTTTCAGGTGGAGAGCTATCTGCGCTATCAGGGCAGCAGCTTTACCGGCCGGTTCGACGCCAATTCCTATCTCTATATCACCCGCGCGATGAGCTATTTCGACGTGGTGGACGAGCGTTTCGGCGTGGGCCACACCGCCCGCCTGTCCGAGGCCTTTGCCGGGGTCACGGCGCGTTTCTGCGTGGTCAGTTTCGACACCGACTGGCTCTATCCCACCGCCGAATCGCGCAAGATTGCCCATGCGGTCAATGCCGCCGGGGCACCGGTGTCTTTCATGGAACTGGCCGCGCCCTATGGGCATGACAGCTTCCTGCTCGATGTGCCCGCGCTCGACCGGGTGATTACGGGATTTTTGAGCCGATGAACCGGATTATGGCAACATTGCGCCCCGATCTGGCGGTGATCGCCGGGCATGTGGCGGCAGGCGCGAAAGTGCTGGATGTGGGCTGCGGCGACGGCACGCTGATGGCGGCGCTTCGTGATGAGCGGGGCTGCGATGTGCGCGGGCTGGAGATCGACCCGCATAATGTCGCCGAATGCGTGGGGCAGGGGCTTTCGGCCATCCAGGGCGACGCAGACACTGATCTGGCGCTCTATCCCGACGCCAGTTTCGATTATGCGATCCTGAGCCAGACGCTTCAGACCACCAAGCGGCCCGACATGGTGCTGGAGGAATTGCTGAGGATCGGGCGGCGGGCCTTTGTTTCCTTTCCCAATTTCGGCCATTGGCGGGTGCGCAGCGACTTGCTGTGGCGCGGGCGGATGCCGGTGACTCGGCTCTTGCCGGTGGGTTGGTTTGAGACGCCCAACATTCACCACCTGACCATCGCCGATTTCCGCGACCTGGTGGCCCAGCGCGGGCTGAAGGTGGAGGGCGCGTGGTATCTCAACGGCGACAGCCTGATCAGCCCCGCGATGGCCAATTGGCGCGCGGAGCACGCGGTCTATCTGCTTTCGCGGGGATAATCGCTTCTGATCGGCAAACTCGATCGGAATATACACCATCCCTAACTTGCGATTCAGCCCCGCCGCCCTACATTACATGGGTGTGAAAGGACGCGCCCCTCGATGAATGACGAACAGCCCAATGGAAACCCCTGGACGAAGAGCCTTTTGGTATGGGGGGGGATCTTCCTCGCCCTGTTCTTCGCCGTATCGCTGTTCAGCGCGCGCAATGACATTGGCGCGCAGGCGATCCCCTATTCCGAATTCCGCGCCAAGGTCGCCGAGGGCAGCGTCTATGACGCGCAGGTGGGCGAACAGCGTATCACCGGCAAGTTCAAGAACGGCGAGGCCTACAGCACCGTTCCCATTCCCAATGACGTGACGCTGGCGCCACTTTTGGCCCAGAATAACGTGAAATATCAGGGCAAGGCGCCCGAAGAGCCCAACGTGCTGCTCTATATCCTGCTTCAGGCTCTGCCTTTCCTGCTGATCGTCGCGGTGGGTTTCCTCGCCATGCGCCAGATGCAGAAGGGCGGCGGCGGCGGCGCCATGGGCTTTGGCAAGAGCAAGGCCAAGATGCTGACCGAAAAGCAGGGGCGCGTGACCTTTGCCGATGTGGCCGGCATTGACGAGGCGCGCGAGGAACTGGAAGAAATCGTCGAGTTTCTGCGCGATCCGGGCCGGTTTTCCAAGCTTGGCGGCAAGATCCCCAAGGGCGCGTTGCTGGTCGGTTCGCCGGGCACGGGCAAGACGCTGCTGGCCCGCGCGATTGCGGGTGAGGCGGGCGTGCCCTTCTTCACCATTTCGGGTTCGGATTTCGTCGAAATGTTCGTGGGCGTGGGCGCAAGCCGCGTGCGCGACATGTTCGAACAGGCCAAGAAGAACGCGCCCTGCATCGTCTTCATCGACGAAATCGACGCGGTGGGCCGCAGCCGCGGCAATGGCCTTGGCAATTCGAACGACGAGCGCGAGCAGACGCTGAACCAGTTGCTGGTCGAGATGGACGGGTTTGAAGGCAATGATGGCATCATCATCATCGCCGCGACCAACCGCCCCGACGTGCTTGACCCCGCGCTGCTGCGTCCGGGCCGTTTCGACCGTCAGGTCGTGGTGCCGGTGCCCGATATTGAGGGCCGTGAAAAGATCCTCGCCGTGCATATGAAGAAAGTTCCTCTGGCACCCGACGTTCAGCCCCGCGTGATTGCGCGCGGCACGCCGGGCTTTGCAGGCGCGGATCTGGCCAATCTGGTCAATGAGGCCGCGCTGCTGGCGGCCCGGCGCAACAAGCGTCTGGTGGCGATGCAGGAGTTCGAGGACGCCAAGGACAAGGTCATGATGGGCGCCGAGCGTCGCAGCATGGTCATGACCGAGGAAGAGAAAAAGATGACCGCCTATCACGAGGCGGGCCATGCTCTGGTTTCGGTGAATGAACCGGCCAGCGATCCGATCCACAAGGCGACGATCATCCCGCGCGGCCGCGCCTTGGGCATGGTGATGCGTCTGCCGGAGCGTGATTCCTATTCCTATCACCGCGACAAGATGCACGCGAACCTCTCGGTCGCCATGGGCGGGCGCGTGGCAGAAGAGCTGATCTTCGGCTATGACAAGGTGTCGAGCGGTGCGAGCGGCGATATCCAATATGCCACGGGCCTGGCGCGCAACATGGTCACCAAATGGGGCATGAGCGACAAGTTGGGGCCGTTGCAATACGAGGATCAGAACGAGGGCTATCTGGGCATGGGCGCCAGCCAGCGTCTGTTTGCCTCGGATGAGACCAACAAGTTGATCGACAGCGAGATCCGCACCCTCGTCGATAATGCCCATGTGCGCGCCACCGACCTGCTCAAGGCGCAGATCGACAAGCTGCACATGCTGGCGCAGGCGTTGCTGGAATATGAAACGCTGACCGGCGACGAGATCAAGCAGGTGGTGGATACCGGCAAGATCGACCGCCCCGAAGCGCCCAGCGGGGTGCCGCTGCCCGCCGCGATCCGGGGCACCAGCGTGCCGCGCGCGGGTCGTTCGAGCGGCTTGGCCAGCGGTCTGGGCGGGATTTCGCCGCAAGGGGCCTAAGCCCCGGCATCACGGAATGGAGGGGAGGCCCCGTCGGCAACGGCGGGGCCTTTTCTTTATACGGTTAGCGTAATTGCTCCAGCACCGGGCCGACCAGCGCCTTGGCGATCAACGCATTGCCCGCCGCATTGGGGTGGGCGGCATCGATGAACAGCTTGTCGGCATCGGGGCGCTGGGCCAGTTGCGGGCGCACGACGACCACGCCATTGGCCCGCGCCCATGCGAAGAGTCGTTCGCGCCGGTCGGGCGCGGTGGTGGTGGGGTCGCGCATGTCCCAGTAAAGGATCATGAACTTGGCCCCCGATGCCATCGCCATCGCGCGGATGGACTGGACGGTGGCCTGAATTTCGGCCTCCGGTGCGATGCCGTTTTCTGCGGTTGAGCCGGGGTCAAAGGCAGCTTTGGTCAGATGCAGCCGTGGGGCCAGATAGCGCGTGACGATTTCATAAAGCGCGCCGGGGGGATTGCGGCTGGGGAAATTGGCATTGACGTCCAGCATCGAGGCGGGCGCAAAACCCTGCGTCAGATCGCTCTGGTTCACTTCGAGCACGACCAGATCCGCGCCGAATGCGCCATGCGCGCCCAGCCATCGCCGCTCGTTTTCCAATGCCCAGCCACCGGCCGAGGCATTGATCATCTCAATCGGGCGGGGCCCCAAGGCGGCCTGGGTCAAGGCAGAAATGGTCTTGCCATCATCGGTCATCGTCGTGCCAAAGGCCACCGAATCGCCCAGCAGCAGCACGCGCTTTGTTCCGGTGCGGGGCGTTGCGCCGGTCGCCGGACCGCGCATCCCCAGATCGTTGATGGTCACATGATTGCTGAACCGATGCACGCTTTGACCCGGCGTCGGCTCATAGCCCGAGGCGGCGGCGCGATAGAGCAGCGGGCGGCCGAAGCCCAGCGCGCGCCCCGCCAGTTCGGCCCCGCCAAGCCCGGCAACCAGCGCAAGCGGCAGGATCCAGCGCAGACGTGCTTTGAAAGACTGCGTTGTCATCTCGTCCTAAATCCTAGGGATTACCCTATATGTGTGTTGCAGTACCTCCGATATTGCAAGCGCGAAAAATGCCAAAAGGCCCCGGAAAAGCCGAAGCTTATCCGAGGCCTTTTGTAGCCATTGCGATGCGATGAAATCAGCCGTCGTAATCCCCGCCGAGCGAGGTGTTACGCACCGGAGCAGCCGCGGTGATGCGCAGCGCTTCGGCCGATTGCGAGAGCGAACCGATGTCATCGACATCATCGTCATCGTCGGGCAGGACGCGCTGCATCGAGGTGATGAGCGATTCCTTGAGGATCTTGGGACGGACGGTTTCCTCTGCGATTTCGCGCAGGGCCACCACCGGGTTTTTGTCACGATCGCGTTCGATCGTCAGTTCCGCACCGCCCGAAATTTCACGCGCGCGCTGGGCAGCCAGCAGCACGAGATCGAAGCGGTTGGGGATCTTGTCGACACAATCTTCAACGGTTACGCGCGCCATGGGCACTCCGTCTTGAATAGGGAAATTCCAGCGAACCTTGGCGCCTAGGCGGCAAAGCGGCGAAAGTCAAGGATTCGTGAGGATCGGGTTTCCTCACTCCTCCAGATCATAGGAATAATTGGCCAGTTCCTCGGGCGCCAGATCGCTGAACTTGGTGATCTTGGCTTCGAACCGCATGCGGACCTTGCCGGTGGCGCCATGGCGCTGCTTGGCGATGATCAGCTCGGCAAGGCCGAAGACGCGCTCCATTTCCTCCTGCCACTTGGCATGGGCTTCGACCACGGCGGGCGGATCGGTGGGGCCGGGCTCCTTGGGCTCGCGGCCCTTGACGTAATAATCCTCGCGGAACACGAACCAGACCATATCGGCGTCCTGTTCGATCGAGCCCGATTCGCGAAGGTCGGAAAGCTGAGGCCGCTTGTCCTCGCGCTGTTCGACGGCGCGCGAAAGCTGCGACAGGGCGATCACGGGAACATGCAGTTCCTTGGCCAAGGTCTTGAGACCGCGCGAAATTTCCGAGATTTCGTTCACACGATTGTCGGTGGCCCGCCCGCTGCCCTGAAGCAATTGCAAATAGTCGACGATGACCAGGCCAATGTCATGGCGCCGCTTCAAACGGCGCGCCCGCGCGCGCAGGCCTGCAATCGTCAGGCCCGGCGTGTCGTCAATATACAGCGGCAACTGGCTCAAACGCTGGCTGGCGAAAGACAGCGCCTGAAAATCCTCGCGGCTGATCTTGCCCATACGCAGCGCTGAGGAGGAAATGCCCGATTGCTCGGCAAGGATACGCGTGGCCAACTGATCCGCGCTCATTTCGAGGCTGAAAAAGGCGGTCGCCGCGCCGATGCTCTTGGACGGATCAAGGCCCAGCTCGCGGTCGGTCAGCAGGCGATTGGCCGCGTTGAATGCGATGTTGGTGGCCAGCGAGGTTTTGCCCATGCCCGGACGGCCGGCCAGAATGATAAGGTCGGAATCATGCAGGCCGCCGATCCGCTGGTTGACCGAATCGAGGCCCGTGGTCTTGCCCGCGACATGGCCGCCCGAATTGAACGCCTTTTCGATGCCCGAAATAGCGGTGCGGGTGGCCTCGGCAAAGCTCTTGGCCTCATTCGCGCCGCCCGCGCCATCGGCCACCTTATAGAGCGCGGCCTCGGCGGCCTCGATCTGTTCGAGCGGCTCGACCGATTCGCTGGTGTCCATCGCGCCCTGCACCAGATCGCGTCCCACGCGCACCAGTTCGCGCAGCAGCGCCAGATCGTAAATCTGTTCGGCCAGCACGCGCGGCGCGATCAGCCCCTGACCATCGGCGGTCAGGCGGCCCAGATAGGCCGTGCCGCCCAGCGCTTTCAACGCCTCGTCGCTCTCGAAATAGGGCTTGAGCGTGACCGGCGTGACCACCGCCTTGCGGTCGAGCAATTGCAGGATGCGCTCAAAGATCCGCCCATGGACGGGTTCGAAGAAATGCGTGGGCGACAAGGGCTTGGCCAGTTCTTCGACCACGCGATTGTCGATCAGGATGGCGCCCAGAAAGGCTGCCTCGGCCTCGATATTGGCGGGCAGCGCTTGCGCGCGCGCGCCGGAATCATTGGCGGGCGAAAACGGCATAGCCGGAGCGAGATGGGTGTCGGATTGTGCCATGGATGGGCCCTCATGCGCCCAGCGGCGGGGCGGCGCAATGGGGTGTGTTGCAAACGACCCTGTGGATAATGGGGATTGGTCCGTCTTTAAGGTTTGCACCATGGGGCCATCAGGGTTTGCACCATAGTTCCTTGCACCCCCTTGCCTGCGCCCCTCGCATTTGCGAAATGAGGCAGTCTTATGCTGTCCAACCTGCCTCCCGTTGCGCCCTCTGCGCGCATTTCCAGCATCGACCTGGATGAAACGACGATTCTGCGTCGCAATGACGACATCGAGCAGGAGCGGCGCGTGGCGGTGTTCGATCTGATCGAGGACAATGTTTTCAAGCCCTTGCGGATCTGGGATTCGGGCTATCATGGCCCCTATGCGGTACGCTTGGCCGTGCATGACGGCCGCCTGTCGATGGAGATCAGCGACGGGCGCGAGGGGCATGAGGGCGAGCTGCTTGAAACGATCATGCTGGGGATGGGGCGCTTCCGCCGCTCGATTCGCGAATATTTCGCCATTTGCGAGAGCTATTATCAGGCCATCCGCAAGGCTTCGGCCAAAGAAATCGAGACGATCGACATGGCCCGGCGCGGGGTCCACAACCATGCCGCCGAACTTCTGCTCGAAAGGCTGGAGGGCAAGGTGGAAACCGACTTCCCCACGGCGCGCCGGTTGTTTACGCTGATTTGCGTACTGCATATCAAGGCCTGATGACGATTCGCGTTTCATGCGGACGGGCCATCACAAAGAACGTTGAATAACATGGCAAAAACCAAAACCCGTCCGCGCGGCAAAGGCCGTAGCGGGCGCCCTTCGCTTCTCTGGCGCCTGTTGGCGGTGGTGGCGCTGCTGGGCATCATGGGCGGGGTCTGGGCTTGGTGGAGCATGCGCCACTGGCAGCCCGACCGCACCACTTTCCCGACGCAGGGTGCGCTGGTGGGCAGCGCGGATGGGCCGGTGGATTTTGTCGCATTGAAGGCAATCGGCGCCAATTTCGTCTATATCGAGGCCTCGGCCAGCGCCTTTGCACGCGATCCCGCCGTGGTGAAAAATCTGGACGCAGCGCGCAGCGCGGGCCTGCCATGGGGGGCGCTGCACAAATATGATCCGTGCCAGCCCGCCGACAAGCAGGCCGCCAATTTCGTCACCGTGGTCCCGCGCGACAAGAAGATGCTGCCCCCTGCGGTTGAACTGGAACAACTGGCCGATCATTGCCCGGTGCCGGTCTCGGACGCCGCTGTGGTCAGCGAGCTGATGACCTTCCTCAACCAGATCGAGACGCATACGGGCAAGCCTGCGGTGCTGAAACTGGGGCGTGAATTTGAAAAGACCTATCCCATCGCCGCCACGCTCGACCGCGCGCTGTGGCTGAGTGCGGACCGGGTGCAGCCCGATTATGGCGGGCGGCCATGGGCGCTGTGGACGGCCAATTCGGGCTTGCAAACCTCGGCGGCCGAGCAGCCCTTGCGTTGGGTTGTGGTGCAGAGGTAAAATAGCGGATGACCCATGATCGTGACACTCTGATCGCTGCTGCCCGCGCGGCTTCTGCCCTTGCCTATGCGCCCTATTCGGCCTTTCATGTCGGCGCGGCGCTGGGCTTTGCCGATGGCAGCGTGGTGACCGGCGCCAATGTTGAGAATGCCTCCTATGGGCTGGCGCTCTGCGCGGAAACGGTGGCCGTGTCGCGGGCGATGGCCGATGGCGTGCGCGGCGGACTGGTGGCCGTGGCGGTGATCGGCGGCACGCCGGGCGAGGATGGCGTGGCCCAACCCGGACCGGGACCGGTCACGCCTTGCGGGCGCTGCCGTCAGGTGCTCAACGAACTGGCGCAACTGGGCGACACCGACCCGGTGGTGTGGAGCGCATCGGCCGATGGCGTGGCGGAAATGAAGCTGTCGGAATTGCTGCCTTTGGCCTTTGGACCTGCGAACCTGCTTTAGGCTTGGCGGAAATCCAGGCTGCCGCGCCGCTCGGCAAATTTCCATGCGCCCGATTCCAGCACCAGACGGTCCTGATAGCTGCCTACCAAAGGCGGCTTGGGCGACTGCATGGGTAAGCCTGCGCCGTCCGCCTCGCCGGTGAAGAGCAGGAGCTGGCTATAGGCATCCGCGCTTTGCCCATCATCGGCGACGTCCACCACGATATTGGCCACGATATGCCGACTTGCGCGCGGCGGGCGGGCCTGAAACGCGGCCAGAATAGCCTCGCGCCCGGTCGTGAAACTGTCGGGCGCGGTGGGGCGGTTCATGCGGCCGTCCTGCGTGTAAAGCGCGGCAAGGTCTTCCCAGCGGCCAGCGTCGTTGAGGTGGACGTAGCGTGTGATGAGGCGGGCAATGGCGTGTTCGGCAAGCAGGCGGTCAAGGTCGGTCATAGGGATGAGCTTTAGCAGGGTTTGCCTCCGGCGGGCAAAGGGACTTGTCCCTTTGCAATCCCATTATGGGGTGGTGTTTCGGGGGCATGTTGGGGTGATTGGGGTTTAAAGCCTGCGGTGCGGCGAGCGCAGCCCTATCCGCGCCGCAGGCTTTCAATTTCAAGCATAGCGTCCGGCACAAAACGCCCAAATCCATGCGCAACGAGGACAGTAATGGGAGCGCGAGGGTCTAGACCCTCGCATAAACCCCTTCTTAGTCCTTGAACCCTTCCCGCGCCCGCGAATTATCCAGCACGATGGGCGCGCCGGTCACGGGGTGGGGATAGTGGAAAGGCACCGTATCGGTGGCGGGCCACAGGCGGGGCAGGGGATCGACCAGCGCATCGGGGCCGAGCGGATCTTCGGGGAAGAGCGTCTTGGTCATCGGGATATAGTCGATGGGGGTCTTGGCCCAGCCATCGGCGAAGGTGCCGTGCCAGAAGGGATAGTAGCGCAGCGCCTTGATCTTCCAGACCAGTTCGCCCGCCTCATTGGCCTCGCGGATATATTCGTTTTCATAGAGGCCGCCTTCCCACCATGCGCGCTGGTTGCCCTCGGCGCTTTCGTGCAGGCCCGCCTGCATCATCGAGCGGCCGCGCACATGGGCGGTCTTGCGGTCGGGCGATACGTCGATCACCATCTGCAGCTGGGGATGGTCGAGCAGCCAGCCATAGCGCGGGCCGTTATGGCCTTGGGTGAAATTGGTCTGGAACCGCTCGATATAGAGGCGGCGGACCCCGGCCTTGCCCTTGTAAATCCCGCCAAGGAACCACACTTCGCCTTCATCGGAGAAGAGGTCGACCACTTCATTATATTGTGATTTATCAATGAAGAAGCCATAGGTGTACTGGATACGGCGGATCTGGTGGATATCTTGTTGAATGGCCAGATCGTGCTCAACGCGCTCAAGGCGCGCGGCAAGGTCTGCGAGGGTTGCTTCAGCCATGGTACTCTCCCGGAGAAACGAGTCTTGGGACTCTGTGAATCTTTGTCGTCCATGTGATAACTTCATGGTTGCGAATATCAAAGCAAGAAATATGTATTACATACAAATTACACCCCGGCAGAGCGGGGGCAAGCAGCATCGGAGGAGGACGCTATGAAGGCATGGGTTCTGCGCAAAGGGGCGACCAGCCTCGATGACCTGCATCTGGTCGAACGCGATGTGCCGCGCCCCGGCTGGGGCGAGGTGTTGATCCGGGTGCGGGCCTGCTCGCTCAATTTCCGTGATCAGGCGATCGTGCGCGGCGTCTATATCGGCGGGCCGGTGGCCGAGGATATCGTGCCCTTTTCCGATGGCGCGGGCGAGATCGTCGGGCTGGGCGACGGGGTGCATGATCTGGCGCTGGGCGACCGGGTGGCGGGGATCTTTTTTCAGCACTGGCTCGAAGGGCCGCCCAATCCGGGCGTGGGGCCTGCGCTGGGGGCCAGCGGGGCCAATGGTATGCTGGCCGAATATGTCGTACTGCCCGCGCAAGGGGTGATCCGCATCGCCCGCACGCTCAGCTTTGAGGAAGCGGCCTGTCTGCCCTGCGCCGGGGTGACGGCGTGGAATGCCTTGATGGGCGGGCCGCGCCCTGTGCAGGCGGGCGACAATGTGCTGGTGCTGGGCACCGGCGGCGTGTCTCTGATGGCGTTGCAGATCGCCAAGGCGGCGGGCGCGCGCGTGGTGGCCACCAGCGGCAGCGCGGGCAAGCAGGAGCGCGTGGCGGCGCTGGGTGCGGACGCCACGGTCAATTACCGCGAGGTCCCGCAATGGGGCGCGCAGGCGGCCACCCATACCAATGGCGGCTTTGAACATGTGGTCGAAGTGGGCGGGGCGGGCACGCTGGCCCAATCCATCGCGGCGGTGGGCTTTGGCGGCGAAATCGCGCTGATCGGCGTGTTGACCCGCGAGGGCGATACCAGCCCCCATGGGTTGATGATGAAGGGCGCCAGCCTGCGCGGTATTTTCGTCGGGTCGAAAGCGATGGCCTTGGAGCTGAATGCTTTTATCGATAGCAATCGCATCAGGCCGGTGGTCGATCGGGTATTCCCGATGGCCCAGGTCAAGGATGCCTTCGCCTATCAATCCTCGCCCGATCTGTTCGGCAAGGTCGTTATCGCGCTTTAAGGGAGCCATTATGCCTGAAATTACCGCTGCCGTTTGCCGTCAGCCCCATGGTGCTTTGACGCTCGAGACGTTGCGCCTTGATGATCCGCGCGATGACGAGGTGTTGGTGCGGATCGTCGGCTCGGGCATTTGCCACACCGACCTTGCCGTGCGCGATCAGCAATTGCCCACGCCCATGCCGGTGGTGCTGGGCCATGAAGGGGCGGGCATCGTCGAGGCGGTGGGCGCGGACGTGACTCATGTGAAGCCGGGCGACCGGGTGCTGATGAGCTTTAACTCCTGCGGCACATGCCCATGCTGTCACGATCATGCGCCGACCTATTGCTACAATTTCTTTCCGCATAATTTTGCCGGTGCGCGGGCTGACGGCAGCTTTACCCTGCATGCGGGCGAGGAGCCGGTGCATGGCAATTTCTTTGGGCAAAGCAGCTTTGCCACCTATGCCTTGGCCACGGCGCGCAATGTGGTGCGCGTGCCCGACAGCGCGGGTGAGGTGCCTTTGGAGCGCCTTGCGCCGCTGGGCTGCGGGATGATGACCGGGGCAGGCGCGGTGCTACGCAGCATGAAGGTGCGCGCGGGCATGCCGATTGCCATCTTTGGCGCAGGCGCGGTGGGGCTAGCCGCGGTGATGGCGGCGAAAATTGCCGGGGCCGATCCGATCATTGCGGTGGACCTGCACGAAAACCGCCGCGCGCTGGCGCTGGAATTGGGGGCGACTCATGCGATCAACGGGCGCGATGATCCGTTCGGCAAGATCGCTGCGCTATGCCCCCAAGGGCTGGCCTATGCCTTCGACAACACCGGCCTTGCCAGCATCATCGAGAGGGCCTTCAACCTCCTTGCCCCGCGCGGCGTGCTGGGCATCGTCGGGGCCAGCGATCCCACCGCCATGCTGTCCTTCAACGAAACCGCCTTTATGGGTGGTGGGCGCACGGTCAAGGGCATCCTTGGCGGGGATTCGGACCTGTTCGGCTTCCTGCCCGAGCTGATCGAGCATCATCTGGCGGGGCGGTTTCCCTATGATCGACTGATCGGGGTGTTTCCGTTCGAGCAGATCAATGAGGCGATTGAGGCCGGGGAAAGCGGGGCGGTGGTCAAGCCGGTGGTGGTGATGGGGTAGGGTTTTGAAGAGAAGAGATGATGCGAGGGACTAGTCCCTCGCGCTCCCATTACTGTCTGCGTTGCGCTTTGGGTTTGGCCTTGGGTGTCGAGCGCACCCTTGAAATTTGAAAGCCTGCGGCGCGGAAAGCGATGTGTTCGCCGCGCCGCAGGCTTTAGAAGTCCATCCCACCTATGAACCCCTCGCACCACCCCAAAACGGGATTGTTAAGGGCTCCCACCCTTAACCCGCCGGAGGCACACTTCCTTCTTCACCCATCCGATAATTTCATATAGGAGAACGCAAAAGCCCGTCACAGGAGAGGACACATGCCCCATATCCGCACCACCCATGTTGGCTCCATGCCGCGTGGGGAGAACCTGACGCCGCTGCTGATCGCGCGCGACCGGGGGGAGGCCTATGATCCGGCGGAGTTTGACGCCAAGGTTTCGGCCGCGGTGAAGGAGGCGGTGCGCCATCAGGTAGAATGCGGGGTCGATATCGTCTCGGATGGCGAGATCGGCAAGATCGGCTATTCGACCTATATGATCGAGCGTCTGAGCGGGTTTGGCGGCCATGTGGACCGCAAATCCGCGCTCGATCTGGCCGAGCATCCGGCGCTGGTGAAGAAGCTGTCGGCGATGATGGGCAGTCAGGATTTCGTGCGGGCAAGCTGCGTCGGGCCGATCAAGCTGGTCAATCTGGAACCGTTGCATGAGGACATCCGTCGGTTCAAGGCGGCGCTGGCGCAAGAGGGCCGCGAGGGCACGCAGGCTTTCATGAACGCCGCCTCGCCGGGCCTGATCACCGCGTTTCAGGTCAACAAATATTACCCCAGCCACGAAGCCTACCTTGCCGATCTGGCCGAGGCGATGCGGACCGAATATGAAACCATCGTCGATGAAGGCTTCTATCTGCAACTCGACTGCCCCGATCTGGCGATGAGCCGCCACACCGGCTATCAGGACCTGAGCGAGGCCGAATTCCTGAAGGTGGCCGAGGAGAATGTCGCCGCCTTGAACGCTGCGACCGCCAATATTCCCCCTGAACGGATGCGGATGCATATCTGTTGGGGCAATTATGAAGGCCCGCATGACCATGACATTCCGCTGGAACGCGTGGTCGATATCATCCTGAAAGCCCGCCCCGCCACCATCCTGTTCGAGGCGGCCAATCCGCGCCACGAGCATGAGTGGAAGGTCTGGGCCGATGCCAAGATCCCCGATCACAAGATCCTTGCGCCGGGCCTGATCGACACCTGTTCGAACTATGTCGAACATCCCGAACTGATCGCCCAGCGCATCGAGCGTTTTGCCGGGATCGTGGGAGCCGAGCGCGTGGTGGCCAGCACCGACTGCGGGTTTGGCACCTTTGCCGGTTATGGCAAGATTGACCCGGATGTGACGTGGAAAAAGCTGCGGTCTCTGCGTGAAGGCGCCGATATCGCCGGGGCGCGGGTCTGACCAGGGCTTTTGCGTAACAGGGCTTTTACAGGGGGCCAAGGCGGCTATAGGAGGGGGCATGGCTGACGCTGGAACTTCCACCTCGCATGTCAAATCGGCAATGCGCACACTCGACATTATCGAATATGTCGTGGCGCGGGGTGGCCCCGCCGTGGCGCAGGAAATCGCCGGGGCGCTGGCGATTCCGGTCTCCAGCCTGTCCTATCTGCTCGCCACCTTGGTCGAGCGCGGCTATCTGGCGCGCGCCGGGCGCAATTATCTGCCGGGTCCGGGATTGCAGCGTTTGCAGGCCCGGTCCGAGCCTAGCCTTGAGGACCGGGTGGCCCCGCTGGTGCGCGCTCTGCGGGTGCAATTGAACGAAACGGCCTCGTTCTTTGTCCGCGATGGCTGGCAATTGCAGACGCTGGTGACCGAGAGCAGCGAACATGCGCTGCGCTATGCAATTGCCGTGGGCGCGCGGGCGCCTTTGCATGGGCTGGCGGCGGGCAAGGCGATTTTGGCCGCGATGCCGGATGCAGAGGTCGAACGCTACCTGCGCGAGAGCCGACGCGAGAGTTTTACCGAGGCCACGCTGGTGAGCGCGGCGGACCTGCGCCGCGAGATCGCCCGCACGCGTGAGCGCGGCTATGGCCGCACCGGCAGCGAATATTCGGTGGGTATCGAGGGTCTGGCCTGTGCGGCGATGGCGGACGGCGAGGTGATCGGCGCCTTTGCCGTGGCGGTGCCATCGGTACGTTTCGATGCGGACGTGGAGCAGCGCGTGGCCGGGCTGCTGATGCGCACGGCGGGGCTTTTTGAAGGCTGAGGCGCAGCCCCGCTTGCAATTACCCGACAAAGCTGTATGGGCCACCGCTTGCCGAATGAGGCGGGCTTGCCCGATTCTTTCGGTATTTCCGCGCGGGAGGGGCCTTCGGGCGCCGTTCGACCGCTTGATCTGAAGGGTCGGCCCGCCGGCTCGTACAGGATGAAAGGAGGCCATCGTGGCCAAGAAAATTGACGGTTACATCAAGCTGCAGATCGCAGCCGGCCAAGCCAAGCCCAGCCCGCCGATCGGCCCGGCTCTGGGTCAGCGCGGCGTCAACATCATGGGTTTCTGTAAGGAATTCAACGCGGCCACCCAGGGCGTAGAGCCCGGCACCCCGCTGCCCACCGTGATCACGGTCTATTCGGACAAGTCGTTCTCGTTCGTGACCAAGACCCCGCCCGCCACCTTCTTCATCAAGAAGGCGCTGGGCCTGAAGTCGGGTTCGAAGGCTCCGGGCAAGGATTCGGCTGGCACGATCACCACCGCTCAGCTCGCTGACATCGCTCAGGCCAAGATGAAGGACCTGAACGCCAACGATCTGGACGCTGCTGTCAAGATCATCGCCGGTTCGGCCCGCGCCATGGGCATTCAGGTTGTGGAGGGCTAAGACATGGCCAAGCTGACCAAGAAGCAGAAGTCGCTCGTCGAAAAGCTGGGCGACAACCAGAATCTGCACGGCATCAACGATGCCATCGCGCTGCTGCGCGAACTCAAGAGCGCCAAGTATGACGAAACGCTCGAAATCTCGCTGAACCTGGGCGTTGACCCCCGCCACGCCGACCAGATGGTCCGCGGGATGGTCACGCTGCCCTCGGGTACCGGCAAGGACGTGAAGGTCGCCGTGTTCGCACGTGGCGACAAGGCTGAAGCGGCTCTGGCTGCTGGTGCCGATCGCGTTGGCGCTGAAGACCTGCTCGAAGACATGCAGGCTGGCAATCTCGACTACGGTCGCGTGATCGCCACGCCCGACATGATGGGCATCGTGGGCCGTCTGGGCAAGCTGCTGGGTCCCAAGGGCCTGATGCCGAACCCCAAGCTGGGCACCGTGACACCGAACGTTGCTGAAGCGGTCAAGGCTGCCAAGGGCGGTCAGATCGAATTCCGCGTCGAAAAGGCCGGTATCATCCACGGCGGCATCGGCAAGCTCTCGTTCTCGGACGAAGCTCTGCGCGCCAACTTCGACGCTTTCGTTGACGCCATCGTCAAGGCGAAGCCGGCTGGCGCCAAGGGCAAGTATGTCCGTAAGATCGGCCTGTCGACCTCGCAGGGTCCGGGCATCAAGGTGGATCTGGCCGAAGTTCACGGTGGTTAATTCCATCGACGGCTGATCTGCTTCGTCTTAGGACGGACGGGAAGCAAGGGTCGGGAAGGGGAAACCTTTTCCGGCCCTTTTCCTTTACGGGCCAGAATTGACTGGACGTCCGTTGTGCGGCGCAGCATAGAAGGCTCATGCTGCATATCGCTGATTATGGCCGCCTGATGGACTGGATCGTGGACACTTTCGCGCCCACGCAGGCCGACAAGATCGTCCACACCTATGTCGGTCTGGCGATCTGGCTGGCGGCGGGGGTGGTGCTGCGGCGGCCTTTGGCCTCGCGCTGGCCGCTGATCGCGGTGATCGCGGCAGAGACCCTTAATGAGCTCTACGATTATTTCTTTCGCACGCTCTGGTCATGGCAAGACACCAAGGGCGATATGCTCGCCACTTGGTTCTGGCCCTTCGTGCTGTTTGCGGCGCTGCGTTGGTTGCCCTGGCTGAGCGCGCGCCGGGATTAACCTTCTGGCGTATCGCCATATTTATAATCGATAAACCGGTTCTGGATCGCCAGCGCGTCCAGCTTGCCCTCGGCCAGTTGGCGCGTCACGCTGTCCAGCTCCCCGCTCAGCCGGGTCAGGCTCTCGCTCAATTGCTGATCCGGGCTGCTGCCGGCATGGGCCTGTCCGCGCAGCGAAGGCGGCACAGCGGTATAGGCGTTGACCAGTGCGGGCAGATGTTCGCCCACCAATTGCCGGACCTGCCCCACGGCGGGCGCATTTTCATCCACCCGGTCAAGCTGCAGCGCCAGCCCATCCAGTTGTCCGCCGATCCGCCCGACCAGATCGAGCGCCGGGGCGGGCAGGGCGGCCCGCTGCGCTTCCAGCCAGACCTGCGTTTGCCCCACCAACTGGCGCGCAGGCGCGGCGCGCAGCGTTTCAAGGCTGGGCACAGGCACCGCGCGGTTGCGCATCAGCATCCAGATCACCGCCACCAGCACCGCCGCCACCGCGCCATAGGACAGCCAGCCCAGCAGATGCACAATGCCGGAGAGCAGGCCGATCACCAGATTGACCAGCATGATCGCCACCACCATACTGAGCACCAGCGCGGCGGCCTTGCGCTTTTGCCCGCTGCGGCGCAGCGCGGCCGAACGCTGGCCGATGGGCTTGCCCGTGGCGATGCGCCGCCCGCCCGCCCGCTGATCGTTGAGCGAGGCGCGTGCGGCGGCCAGAATGGCGTCGCTGTTATGGGCGGAACCGCCATTATTGCTATTGGCGGCCATGCTTATCCTTCAAGGCTGAGCAGCGAGGGGCCGTCATGGGCCACCTGCGCCGAGGACTGGCCCTGCGCGCGGGCGATATAGCCCTTCGACTTTTCGACCTCGGCCGACAGCGTGTTGACGGTCTGCTTCATCGAATCGAGCGCCTTCACCTTGAACGTGTCGATCGTGTCCATCGTGTCATAGATGTTCTGGAACGCGCGTTGCAGGGTTTCGACGGGGATCGTGCTGGCGGCGGCCTGCTGGTGGATCTGGCCGGTCTGTTCTTTCAGCAGGGTGCTGGTCGAATCGATGATATTGGCGGTGGTTTCATTGAGCGCCGTGATTTGTTGCAGCACAAGGCGCTGGTTGGTCATCGCCTGCGCCACGGTCACCGCCGTGCGCAACGCCGCCACCGTGGTCGTGCCGGCGCGGTCCACGCCCTTGACCAGTTCGACATTGTTCTTCTTGACCAGATCGAGCGCCAGATAGCCCTGCACCGTCACGGCCATTTGCGTGAGCAGATCCTGCGTGCGCTGGCGCGTGTAGAACAGGGCGGATTCGCGCAAAGCCTTGGCCTTGGCCGGATCGGTGGCGTCCAGGTCGCCCGCCTTGTCCTCGATCTTCTCGTCCAGCTTCTTGGAGATATGGATCATCTGTTCCAGATTTCCCATCGCCTCCCACAGCTTGGCGCGCTCGACGTCGATGGCGGCATTGTCCATCAACAGCTCGTCCTTGCCGCTGGCCAGCTTGTCGAGGATCGCCTTGATATGGCCCTGGCTCGACACATAGCCGTCGAAGTATTTCTGCATCGAATTGCCAAAGGGGATGAGGCCGAACAGCTTCTTGCCCGGCGACAATTTGCCCGCCTTGGCCGGATCGAGCGCCTCGACCGTGCGGCGCAATTCGATCAGATTGGCGCCCACGCCCTGATCCTTGTCCATCGCGCGCACAGGCCGGTCGAGAAAGCGGTTCGACATGCCCGAGGCCGCCGCGATTTCCTTGCGGCCCATGCTGGTCAACTGGTCCACACGCTTGCCGAATTCGGGCGAATTGGTGTCCTGCGCGATCAGATCGGCGATGAAGCTGTCGACCTTTTCATCCAGCTTGCTCTTCTGTTCGGCGGCCAGCGGGACAAGGCCCGCGGCCTGCGCAGGCGCCACCACCGGCACCGGATCGGGCGGGGTCAGCGTGATTGCCGGGCTTTCAAGCGTGCTCGCCATGACTATCCTCTTTGCTCAGATCTCGTGTATTATGAATATAACACGGTTGACGCAAGGCGCAAACCCTATGCCTGCCCGGTGACATTGGTCAGATGGGCTGGGTCGATCCCCTCGGCCCGCCATGCCGCGCTCCATCGCGCCTCAACCGGATGGTTGAACAGGATCGCGCCGCGCCCTTCGGCGGCATACCAGCCATGCTGGCGCATTTCGGCGTCCAACTGCGCCTCGCCCCATCCGGCATAACCCAGCGCGACCAGCCAGCGCGCCGGTCCGCGCCCTTCGGCAATCGCGGCCAGAATGTCGCGGCTGCCCGTCAGGCTCCACTGATCGCTGACCAGCAGCGTGCCTTCGCCCTTCCAGTCTGGGCTGTGCAGGACAAAGCCGCGTTGGGGCTCGACCGGGCCGCCGTGATGCACTTCGCAATCGGGGGCCATCCCGGTCGGAATATTGAGATCATCGAGCAGATTGTGCAGCGTGACGCCTTCGAGCACCTGGCCCACGCCAATGCCCAGCGCGCCATCCTTGTCATGCATGCACAGCGCCAGCACCGCTTCTTCAAAGCGCGGATCAGGCATGCCGGGCATGGCCAGCAGCAGGCGTCCGGCAAGGGATTGCGCTTCAATCATCAGCTAAAGGTAAGCGGGAAAGGACAATTCTGCAAGCTGCGCTATTTACCGATTACCGCAGGCGTATAGCATTCGAGCACCAGCGCCAGCGGCGAACCATCGGGCAGGCGCAGCAGCGCGCGATGCGACAGCACGGTATCACGCGGGCAACCGGGCGCCGCCCCGCGCACCGCCCCCAGCCTTTCGCGGGTAAAGCCCAGCGGGCCCGCCACCTTGCCAAAAGGTGTGTCGGTGGTGTCCAGCGTCTGGTTCATCGCCGGGGTCAGCCTTTGGCGCGCATACCAATTATGCGCCTCGGACAGAACCTTGGCGCCGCAGGACAGGCGAACATGGCGATAGGCCGGTTCCTGATCCTCTGGCAGCTTGAGCGTCTCGTCCAGATCGGGCGGTGGCATGGTGTCCTCGCCCTTGACCTGCGCGGCTGTTATCCGCGCCGGATCGGCCAGATGCTGCGCGCCGCACCATTGGCCCAGCGCGGCGGTCGCGCTGTCCTGCGCGGACAGTGTGGCCTCAAACGCCGAAAGCGCCCCGGCATGGGCCAGCAGCAGCGCCAGAAGCATCAGATCCCGCCCAGCACCGGATCGCGCCCCATCGCCTCCAGCGCCGCCGACAGAGCCGTGACGCAGGCGGCCAGTTGCTCGGCATCGGTCGACCGGATCACGAAATTCGAGCCCGTGCGCCCATCGCGAAAAAAGGGATAGGAGCCGATCGAGACGCCCACATGGTCCTTTTCAGTCTGGGCCAGCAATTGCACCACCTCGCTCTCGCCTACCCAGCAGCCGACCGTTTCGGCCAGCACCGGCAGGCCGCCCTCCAGCGATCCGGTGAGCGCATCAAGCATGCCCGCCGTAATCATCGGCACGCCCGCCATGATATAAATATTGCCCCAATGGATGCCAGGTGCGCCCGAATAGCGGTTGGGAATGAGCCCCGCCCCCTCGGGAACGCGGGCCATGCGCAGGCGCATCTCGGTCAATTCGCTGCCGCGCGAGGCATAGTAATCAGCCAGAATCTGGCGCGCCTCGGGGTGGACCACCACCGGTACGCCCAGAGCCTGCGCAATCGCATCCACCGTGATGTCATCATGCGTCGGGCCGATGCCGCCGGTGGTGAAGAGATAGTCGTTGCGCACGCGCAAGCTGTTGACCGCCTCGACAATCGCGTCCGTATCGTCGGCCACCACGCGTACTTCGCGCAGGCGGATGCCCTGAACCCCCAACCAGCTCGCGATTTGGGCAATATTCTTGTCCTGCGTGCGGCCGGAAAGGATTTCGTCGCCAATCACCACCAGCGCAGCGGTGAAGATGCGGGGCGAGGGAGAAGCTGATTCATCCATGTCCACAGGGGTAAGCAGACTGGCACGGCGCGGCAAGGCGGGAAAAAGGGCAAAACTGTGCAAATCTTGCCAGAATCCAATGAGGGCTACGGATTGCGGGCAAAAAAAACCCGGCCGGAGCCGGGCTTTGGAAGTTTTGGGAGAGGATGCCTAAAAGGCCCGCTCCTTAAGCCTGACAACGCTGACTATTGCAATTGCGAAAACTGCGTATATGATTGCATAAAGTGCAACGAAACAGTTGACTGCTATGCAATCACCCCAAAAAGGTCATGCGCATCAGCATCTTCGATCAGAACATCAACGATGTCGCCCGACTTCAGATCCTGCGGCACATCGCGCAAAAGCACCTGTCCGTCGATCTCTGGGGCATCGGCCTGGCTGCGGCCGGTGGCGCCCATGTCGCCGTCTTCGTCGGGTTCGCCCACTTCGTCGATGATGACGCGAATCACGCGGCCCACCTTGGCCTGAAGCCGCGCGGCGCTGATCGCCTCGGTCTTTTCCATCAGGCGGGCGAAACGCTCCTCCTTGACCGCTTCGGGCACCGCGCCGGGCAGGTCATTGGCGGTGGCGCCCTCAACCGGCTCAAATCGGAAAGCGCCCACACGGTCCAATTGCGCTTCGTCCAGCCAGTCGAGCAGATATTGGAAATCCTCCTCCGTCTCGCCGGGGAAGCCGACCACGAAGGACGAGCGAATCGCCAGATCGGGGCAGATCTCGCGCCACTTCTTGATGCGTTCGAGAACCCGCGCTTCGTTGGCGGGACGCTTCATCGCGCGCAGCACATTGGGCGCGGCGTGCTGGAAGGGAATGTCGAGATAGGGCGTGATCAGCCCCTGCGCCATCAGCGGGATGACATCATCGACATGCGGATAGGGATAGACATAATGCAGACGCACCCACGGGGCCTCGCCCTCGGGGGTGCGAAGCTGCCCCAGTTCGCGGGCCAGATCGGTCATGTGGGCGCGGACCTCGCGGTCCTTCCACGTGCGGCTTTCATGGCGAATATCCACGCCATAGGCCGAGGTGTCCTGCGAGATGACCAGCAGTTCCTTGGTCCCCGCGGCCACCAGCTTTTCAGCCTCGCGCAGCACCGCGTCGATGCGGCGGCTGGCCAGTTTGCCGCGCAGTTGCGGGATGATGCAGAAGGAGCAGGAATGGTTGCAACCCTCTGAAATCTTGAGATAGGAATAGTGGCGCGGGGTCAGCTTGACTTCGCCATCGGCGCCGGCTGGGATCAGATCGACGAAAGGCCCGCGCGTGGGCGGGGCGGCCTCGTGCACGGCATCGACCACCTGTTCATACTGATGCGCGCCGGTCACGGCCAGCACATCGGGAAAACGCGCGCGGATCACCTCGGCCTCATTGCCCATACAGCCGGTCACGATCACGCGGCCATTTTCGGCAATCGCCTCGCCGATTGCAGCCAGAGATTCCTCCTTGGCCGAATCGAGAAAGCCGCAGGTGTTGACCAGCACCACGTCCGCCCCGACATAATCGGGCGCAAACGCATAGCCATCGGCACGCAGGCGGGTCAGGATGCGTTCGCTGTCGACCAGCGCCTTGGGGCAGCCGAGGCTGACCATGCCAACCTTGGGAGATTCGGGAATTTTTGTCAGCTTGTCACTCATGGGCTGCGCCCCTACTCTAAAATGGCGAATAAGGCCAGTTGCGGCGAATCCGACCGTGCAAAGAAGGAAAGTTGATGGGTCCGGTAAACTGGATGGCGGTGGTGGTGTCGGCGCTGGTGGCGGGCTTGCTGGCCTATCCGTGCTATGGCCTTTGGCGAGTGCGACAGATGCCCGCGCCGCGCAGCTTTCTGGCCATGCTCTTTCCAGCCGCGCTGATCGGGCATAATTTTGCGCGGCTCGGCGCAGAAGCGCTGGCGGCAAAGCCAAAGCTTTACTGGATGATGTCAGGCGGTTGGGCTCTGGCTATCGTAATCCCGATCGGGGTTGTTCTGTACAGCCGCCATGCCCTGCGCGGGCGCGAAGCATGGGCGGATGCGACCTATGTTCTGGTCGCCTTCATGGCGATGGGCACGGTGTTCTGGGCGATGGCCTAAGGCCTGGCGCGCGGCATAGATGAAGGCGGGGATCTCCTCGCCATCGACCCGGACCATGATCGTCCGGCGTTCATAACCCTCGCCCTCAAGCGCATCGAGGCGCGCCCAGTGATCGGGCAGGGCGGGCGATTCGAACAGATCGACCGCCACCTCGCCCTCATCCCCCGGCACCAGCGCGGGATAGCCCAAAGCCGCCCCCCAGCCGGTTCCACCAGCTGCCCGCGCACCGCCCCGCGCCGCCATACACCGGGCAGATCGGCCAGTTGGTGATGGTTCGGCTTGCCCGGCGCCAGCGTGCCATAGGTGGCCAAACGGGACTGGCTCATCGAGCGGGCTTGTTCACGGCAGGCGTCTTGCCCTCGCCCTTCTTGCCATCTTCGGGCTTTTCGGTTTTGGCGGGCTTTTCGGCCTTGTCGCCCTTGGCCACATCGCGGCGGGGCAGCAGCGGCAGCGGGTTGACCGGATCGTCATTGCGGCGGATCTCGAAATGCAATTCGTCGCGCGTGGCCCGGCCCGAATGGCCGACAAGGCCCACCCGCTCATGCGCCTTGACGCTGTCGCCGCGCTTGACCGTCAGCTTCGAGAGGAAACCATAGGCGGTCTGCCATCCCTTGCCATGGTCGATCACCACCAGATTGCCGAAACTGTCCGGTTCGCGCCCGGCAAAGATCACCTCGCCCGGCGCGCTGGTGCGCACAGCCTCGCCCTCGGGCGCGACAATATCGAGCCCGTTGTGGAAATCGCCGCCGCCCATGTCGCGGCTCTTGGCCACGAAACCGCGCCGCATCCGCCCTTCCAGCGGCCAAAGGAAGCGAGGTTTGGCATCGGTCTTGGCTTCGCTCTCGGGCGCGGCCTCATCGGCAGACTGATCCGCCTTGCCCGCATCCGCCTTGGCCATATCCGCTTTGCCCGCGCCATCAGGCTTCAGCACGGTGGGGATCAGCAGTTTCTGTCCCTCACGCAGCCGCGCATTGGGTTCCAGCCCATTGGCCACCGCGATTGAAGGATAGGACACGCCATAGCGATAGGCGATGTCGAAACCGGTCTCGCCCGCCTTGACCACATGGTGGCGTGTACGCGGCAGAAACAGTTTTTGCCCGGCATGGACGGCGTAATGGGGCGCCTTGAGGTGGTTGGCCTCGATGATCAGGACCTTGGGCACCTTGGCCCGGTTCGCGATCCCACCCAGCGTTTCACCCGGCACCACCACATGCTCGCTCTCTTCCTCCAGCGGCAGCGGCGAGGGCAGATCGCCCTCGGCGCGGGGGCGGCTCTTGGCCGTCTGCGCCCAAGCGCCGGGCGCGCCGATGATCAGCGAACCCGCCACCAGCGCGGCCATGCGCCAATGCGCTTTGCTCATTGAGCGAACCGCCCGGCCAGCGCGGCCAGCGAGGCGTCATGCGTCAGATCGAGCTGAAGCGGGGTGACCGAGATGAAGCCGTCGGCAATCGCCTCAAGATCGGTGCGGTGGCCCAGCGTATGTTCGATACCGTGCAGGCCGAACCAGAAATAGGGATAGCCGCGCGGGTCGATGCTTTCGACCACCGATCCGCGGGCGTAATCGTGAAAGCCCTGGCGCACGACGCGGATGCCCTGAACATCACCGGCGCGCAGGGGCGGGAAATTGACATTGACCAGCGTGCGCGGCGCAAAGGGCGTGTCGATCAACGGGCGCAGCACCTTCTCGCCCCATTGCTCGGCGGCGTCGAAGGAGACATCGTCGCCCACGCCTTCCTTGGAATAGACCTGAGATAGCGCGATCGAGCGGATGCCCGCCAGCGTCCCCTCCATCGCGGCCGAGACCGTGCCCGAATAGGTTACGTCATCGCCCAGATTGGCGCCGCGATTGACGCCCGACAGGATCAGATCGGGCGCCTCGGGCAAGACCTTGCGCAGGGCCAGTGTGACCGAATCGGTGGGCGTACCGGTGACCGAAAAGCGGCGCTCGCCATGACAGCGCAGCCGCACCGGGCGCGTCAGCGTCAGGCTGTGTCCGGCCCCCGATTGCTCCTCGGAAGGCGCCACGATCCAGATGTCGTCGGAAAGGGTGCGCGCAATGGCTTCCAGAACCTTGAGGCCGGGCGCGTGAATCCCGTCGTCATTGGTCAGGAGGATGCGCATGCCTTGGCCCTTTCATTAAGAAATCAACCACCCGGCCTTACAGCCAAGCGCGCCGCCCCGCAACGAAAGCAGGACGGCGCGACAGGGATTTCTTGGCCGATTTGGCGGTCAGATTTCCAAAATGGGCCAGTCTTGGGGGTCAAATATGTTTTTTGGCCGCCTTGGCGGCATCATCGACCGCATCATCGACCGCATCGTCGGCCTTGTCTGCGGCCTTGTCGATGGCTTTGCCGATCTGGTCGGCGGTGTGGTCGATGGCGTTGCTTTTGGCGGTTTCGCTGGCATCATACCGGTTAAAGAGGACCAGTCCGCCCACCAGCACCGCCAGCAGCAGAATGACCAGCAGGATGGTGCCGGTGCTGCTTCTTTCGACCACGATGATCCGGGGTTCGCTCCGCTGTTCTGTCATGGCCTGCGCTCCTTTGCTGCCGATGCCTGATGGAAGAGGCACCGGCGGCAAAGGTTCCATGATCGGTTAGAGCGCGGTGACGCGATCCAGCCCGCCCATATAGGGGCGCAGCACCTCGGGAATGGTCACCGAGCCATCTTCGTTCTGATAGTTTTCGAGGATCGCCACCAGCGTGCGGCCCACGGCAAGGCCCGAACCGTTGAGCGTGTGGACGAATTTAGTGCCCTTTTCACCCGCCGGCCGATAGCGGGCATTCATGCGGCGCGCCTGAAAATCGCCGCAGTTCGAGCAGGAACTGATCTCGCGATACTTGCCCTGACCCGGCAGCCAGACTTCGAGGTCATAGGTCTTGCGCGCGGAAAAGCCCATGTCGCCGCTGCACAGCAGCATCCGGCGATAGGGCAGGCCAAGGCTTTGCAGGATATGTTCGGCAGCCCCCGTCATGCGTTCGTGTTCATCATCGCTCTGTTCGGGCGTGGTGATGGAGACGAGTTCGCATTTGTCGAACTGATGCTGGCGGATGAGGCCGCGCGTGTCCTTGCCCGCCGCGCCCGCTTCGCTGCGGAAGCACAGGGTCAGCGCAGTGAAGCGCAAGGGCAGGTCGCCATCGAGGATCTGTTCGCGCACAAGGTTGGTCAGCGACACTTCGGCGGTGGGGATCAGCCAGCGGCCGTCGGTGGTGGCAAACAGGTCTTCGGCAAACTTGGGCAATTGCGCGGTGCCGAAAAGCGCGTCGTCGCGCACCAGCACGGGCGGCACGACTTCCTGATAGCCGAAGGTTTCGGTGTGGGTGTCGAGCATGAACTGGCCGATGGCGCGGTTGAGGCGCGCAATCGGCCCGCGCAGATAGGCAAAGCGCGCGCCCGAAACGACCTGCGCGCTTTCGAAATCGAGGCCCAGCGGGGCGCCAATGTCGAAATGCTCCCTGGCCCCCTCGATGGTGCGCGGTTCGCCCCAGCGGGCCACTTCGGCATTGTCATTCTCGTCTGCGCCCTGCGGCACTTCATCAACGGGCAGGTTGGGGATCGTGGAGAGCAGATCAACCAGCACCTTGTCGGCGGCGCGCTTGGCTTCCTCCTTGGCAGGCAGATCGACCTTGATCGCCTCGACCTCGGCCTTGAGCGCAGCCGCGCCCTCCTTGTCACCCTTGCCCATCAGCGCGCCGATCTGCTTTGACGCCGCATTGCGCGTCGCCAGCATCGTGTCCACCGAGGTCTGTGCCGAGCGCGCGTCTGCGTCCGCCTTAAGAATGGTGGCCGAAAGCGGCTCAAGACCACGGCGCGCAAGGCCGGCGTCAAAAGCTGCGGGGTTTTCGCGGATGAATCGAATGTCGTGCATAGGGTAAGGCGGGTATGGGGTGGGCCGGTTTTGGTCAAGTCCCTATGGGGATTGCGCCTTCAGCCCCGGCCATCCGGCCTGTTGTCTCAGGCGGGCGTTGAAGCCCGCCGCATCACAAATTCTCAATCGCGGGTGCGGTCGCAGAAGGAGCGCAGCCGGTCCTCATCCACTTCATTCTGAACATCGACCCGAATCTTGCCCAGAAAATTGCGGATTTCCACTTCGCCCAGATTGTTGCCGTCGCCGATCCACTTTTCGATGTCGGTAATCTGTGTGCGGTCAACGGTGAAAGACTTAAAAGGGATTGGCGCACTCATGGCAATTTCCTCGATGTTTTATGAAAAGGCTAAATCATGATCATCGTTTGGCCATGTCCTGTATAGGTGATTCTGGTTACCAACGGATTAAGTGGTGGTACTTATAGTTGGTGGGCAAGAGGTGCCTCCGGCGGGCAAAGGGCGGGGGCCCTTTGCAATCCTGTTAATGGGTGATGTTTGGTTTGCTGTGGTGGGTTTTGGGCGATGGTTTCTAAAGCCTGCGGCGCGACGATCTTGCGCTGCATGGCGTCGCAGGCTTTTATTTTCCCAATGCTGCGCCGAGCCATTGCGGCCGATCCATGGCGCAACAAAACCATTAATGGGATCGCCAAGGGACGAGTCCCCTGGCCCGCCGGAGGCAAACCCTTTTACCCCTTCAACGCCGCATCCAACGCCGCCTTGTCCAGCTTCCCCTCCCAGCGCGCGACCACGACCGTGGCCACCGCATTGCCGACGAAATTGGTAAGGCTGCGGCATTCGGACATGAAGCGATCGACGCCAAGGATCAGCGCCATGCCCGCCACCGGCACGGATGGCACGATGGAAAGCGTGGCCGCCAGCGTGATGAAGCCCGCGCCCGTCACCCCCGCCGCGCCTTTGGACGACAGCATGGCCACGCCCAGCAAGAGCGCCTGCTGCCCCAGTGTCAGGTCCACATTGCACGCCTGCGCGATGAAGAGCGCGGCCAAAGTCATGTAGATATTCGTGCCGTCGAGGTTGAACGAATAGCCCGTCGGCACGACGAGTCCCACCACCGCCTTGGGGCATCCTGCGCGCTCCATTTTTTCGATCAGCGCAGGCAGCGCGCTTTCCGAGGAGGACGTGCCCAGTACAAGCAGCAGTTCGGATTTGAGATAGGCCAGCAGACGGAAAATCGAAAAGCCCGCAAACCGCCCCACGATCCCCAGCACCACGATCACAAACAGCAGCGAGGTCAGGTAGAACGTGGCCACCAGCCCGACCAGATGGGCCAGACTGTGAACGCCATATTTGCCGATGGTAAAGGCCATCGCGCCAAAGGCCCCCAGCGGCGCTGCCTTCATCACGATGGAGACCAGCCGGAAAAAGACCGTCGAAACATCCTCCAGCACGCCCAGCACCCGTTCGCCCGCATCGCCCACCGAGGCCAGCGAGACGCCGAACAGGATCGCCACCACCAGCACTTGCAGGATATTGCCATCGGTCAGCGCCGAGACATAGGTTTCGGGCACCATCGCATTGATAAAGCCCATGATCGAGCTTTCATGCGCCTTGGCGGCATAATCGGCCACCTTGCTGGCGTCGAGCGATGCCGGGTCGATATTCAGCCCCGCGCCGGGGCGCACCGTATTGGCCACGATGAGGCCCACGATCAGCGCCAGCGTCGAAAAGGTGAAGAAATAGGCAAAAGCCTTGGCTGCCACGCGCCCCACCGAGGACAGATCGCGCATGCCCGCAATGCCCGTCACGATGGTCAGAAAGATAACCGGCGCGATCACCATCTTGACCAGCTTGATGAAAATATCGCCCAGCGGCTTCATCGCCTCGCCCGCATCGGGGGCGAAATGGCCAAGGGCCACGCCCGCAGCAATCGCCATCAGCACTTGCGCATAAAGGTGGCCATACCAGCGCTTGGTCGCCGGCTCGGCCAGGGTGGAAATGTCAGGAATATGCATGGAGGCCTTTCGCGCATCGATTTGCCCCCATGATAGCGGCTGAACCCATGCGCGAAAGGGGGCTGGCTACGCCTTATCGCTTATCCGCGCCGCAGCAGGAGTTTGCTGGGGCTGCGGAAATTGGAGGATGGCACCCAGTCGAGCTTCTCATCGACGCGGGTGAATTCGGGCACGGCGGTCAGGAATTCTTCAAACAGGATCTGAACCGCCACCCGCGCCAGCATTGAGCCGAGGCAGGCGTGAACCCCGCCGCCAAAGCCCAGATGGCGCTTGGGCCGCCTTGTGATGTCATAGGCGTCGGGCTCGTTGAACACGGCGCTGTCGCGGTTGGCCGAGCCATAGGCCAGCATGATGAAATCACCCGCTTTGATGGTCTGCCCATGCAATTCGATATCCTGCGTCGCACAACGCTTGAACCGCTGGGCCGAGGTGTTGAAGCGCAAGCTCTCCTCGATGGCATCGGGCAGCAGCGAGAGATCGGCGCAGATCGCGCGGCGCGCTTGCGGAAAATCGGCCATGTTCAGCGCGAACATGCCCATAAAGCCCGACAGCGATTCAATCCCCGCCATGATCAGCGTGGTGACGGTCAGCTGCACTTCCTTGTCGAGCAGCTTTTCGCCGTCGATTTCGGCGGTGATGAAGTTGGAGAGCAGATCGTCGCCCGGATTGGCCTTGCGCTCCTGCACGATGCGCTGCGCATAATCGGCCATCCATTGGAAAGCGGCCAGATGGGCGGGGCTCTTTTGCCGCGTGACCGGATCGGTCTGGACCATCAGCACGGCATTGTCGCGCACTTTATCGGCATTTTCAGGCGGCAGGGCAAAGAGATAGAAGATGAGGTCAAGCGTGACCGCGCCGCCCAGTTCGCCCACGAAATCGAACACATCCTTGCCCTCGATGGCCGCCAGATGTTTGCGCACCGAGGCGCGCGCCGGTTCGATCACATGGTCGAGCGCCCGCTTCGTCATTGCCGATTGCACCAGCGCGCGCAGGCGGTCATGGCGCGGCGGATCGCTGCTGCCCAGCGTTGCCCCCGCGCGGCCGGGAAATTCGTTGATGAGGTTGCCCTTGGCCGAAGAATAGAGCCGCCAGTTCTGCAAGGCGTTCAAAATATCCTCATGGCGCGAGAGCACCCACATGCCCGCTTCCTCGCTCCAGAAACAGGGATGTTCCTCGCGCAGGACTTTATAGGCGGGATAAGGATCGGCGTCATTTTGCGGCGAATAGGGATCGAAGCGGAATGACTGATCCAGCGTCAGCTCGCTCATCTTGCATATCCTCTCATGGTTTCTATGCCGCCATGATTGCCATGGACGCGGGCCCTGCGTGAGGCGCGCGCCGCGCAAGCTCTTGCACTTTTCGATCAATCGGCGCAGGTTTTGGCCCCATGGCAAACAGGCATCAGATCCGCCGCTATGCGCTTTATGGCGAGGGCAATCATGCGATTGCCCCGGAATTCCTGCATATCGAAACCATCTCGGCCCGGTCCAGCCAGCATGAGTGGACGATTTCGCCCCATGCCCATCCTGGTATTTTTCAACTTCTTCTGCTTGATGGCGGCCATGGCGATCTGGTCGATGATACCGGCATTACCCGGCTCGATCCGGTCAGCCTGGTGGTGGTGCCCTCGGGCTGCGTCCATGCGTTCCGCTTTTCCACCGACGCGCAAGGCTGGGTGCTCTCGCTGGCCGATGCGCTGCTGCATGATCGGCGGCTGGCGGGCTTGCTGGGCGATGGTGGGCTGGCCGGGCATGGCGCGCGCCATCGTCGCCTGCCTGCTGCCTCGGCGCGGCGACTCGGCTGGCTGATGGCCGACCTGGCGCAGGGCGCGGCCGAGGGCGCGGGGATGTTGCCCGCCTCGCTGGTGGCGCATCTGGCGCTGGTGCTGGCGCTGGCCGCTGAGGGCCTGAGCGCCGCGCCAGGTCCGCCACGCAGCGGGCATGACGCGTTGGTCGCCCGTTTTAAAGCCTTGGTCGAGGCGCATTATACCCAAGGCTGGGGCGTGCAGGATTACGCCGCCCAACTGGCCACCACCGCGCCCACGCTGACCCGCGCCTGCCGCGCCGTGCTGGATCAGGCCCCCGCCGAAGTGGTGCAGCAACGCCTGCTGCTCGAAGCGATGCGCCTGCTCACCTATACTGCCAGCAGCATAGGCCAGGTCGCATCCACGCTGGGCTTTGCCGATCCGGCCTATTTCGCCCGCTTCTTCAAATCACGCACCGGGCGCACCGCTTCGGATTTCCGCGAGAGCCGGGCATGGGTGGCCGGCGCCGCATTTCAAATGTAGTGCCGGATTTCCCGGATGAACAGGTCGACGTCGATGGGTGGGCTGGCCTGATTCAGACAGGCGGGAAAGAAGATTTCAGAAAAGAACAGGCTGCGCAATAACAGGCCGATCTGGCGCGCCGCCGCCGCCGGATTGGCCGAACCCAGCCGGGCAAAAATCGGCTCCCATCTTGTTTGCCGCGCCAGCATGACATTTTCGACCAGTTGCATCAGTTCCGGATCGCGCCGCGCCATCAGGAAACATTCATAGCGCGCCAGCACGAATGTATCGCGCGCCTGACTGGCCACCCATTGCCACATTTCAAAGCAGCATTGCGCCACCACCTCGACACTGGGCTTCTCGCCGCACAGCGCCTCGATGCGGTCAACGATCTGGTCCATCTGTCGTGCATCGCGGGCAAAGACCGTGCGGATGGCCATCGCCACCAGATCCTCGCGTCGCCGGAAATAGGCCGATGTCGTGCCCTCTGGCAGACCAAGATGGCGGTCGAGCGCGCGATGGGTAAAGCCCCGGCTGCCATATTCGCCCAGCACTTCGAGCGCGGCCTGCGCCAGATCCTCGCGCCGGTTGCCTTTGGTTGCGCCTTTGTCGCGGGCGCGCGGAATGGGTGGGGCCAGATCGGTCATGTTGCGTCCGTTTTGCCCTGCCCGACCTTGCTTGACAAGGATAGGTGTATTCTACAAATGTAGAAGTCGCAAAGCGGCGGGCGAAACCCGCGAAAGGAGAGCGATGAAGAAGCACCGGATCGGCAGAGGACTGGCCATGGCGGCCCTGATGATGGCGCAAGGGGCATGGGCGGCGGAATCACCCGCCCCGACGGTTTCGGGCAATCGCTTGGTCCTGCTGGGCACGGGCGGCGGGCCGGGCGGGCGGGCGGATCGCTCGGGCATCGCCACCTTGCTGGAGGTTGGCGGCCATCGCTATCTGATTGACGCGGGCGGCGGCGTGTCGCGCCAACTGGCGCTGGCGGGTGTGGCCGAGCGCGATGTGCCGCTGGTGTTCCTGACCCATCTGCATGACGATCATTACGCGGGCCTGCTCAGCCTCGCCAGCTTTGCCTGGTCGACGCGGGGGGCGGGGATGCAGTTGCTGGGGCCTGCGGGCACGGTTGACCTTGCCCATGCCCTTGGCGCGGTGATGGAGGTCAACGCCCGCATCCGCAACGCCGAATCGGGACAGGACCGCCCGGTCGCGGGCTTCCTTGCGGCGCGCGATCTGTCGCCGGGCGCGGGCTTTGCCGACGGCACCGTGCGCGTGACGGCCTTGGCCAACAGCCATTACACGCTGATGGACAAGAGCCGCGCGCCGGGGGCGCAATCGCTCTCCTATCGCTTTGAGGCGGGCGGCAAGGCGGTGGTCTTTACCGGCGATACCGGCCCCATGGCGGGCTTGGCCGAATTTGCGCGCGGGGCCGACGTGCTGGTGGCCGAAATGGCCACCGCCGCCGACCGCGCGATGGTGCCGCCCCCGGTTCAGCGCCACATGGATGTCGAACATCTCTCGCCCGCGCAGGTGGGCGATCTGGCCACGCAGGCGGGCGTGCGCAAGCTGGTGCTGAGCCATGTGGGCAAGGTGGACGAGGCCGATCTGGCGCAGGTGCGCACCCATTATGCCGGGCCGGTGGTGCTGGGCGCCGATTTGCAGAGCATCGCATTTTGAAAACAACCGGCGCGGGCAAAAGGCCGCGCCGGAAAAGGGAGACGATCATGGCGAAGAAACTGATGCTGCTGGCGGGCCTGTTGCTGGCCCAGCCGGTGACGGCGCAAACAGCGGCCCCGCAGCCGGCCTACACATGGGTGACGCTGGGCACGATGGGCGGGCCGATGCCGCGGCCGGGGCGCAATGAACCGGCCAACCTGCTGGTCCGCGCGGGCGAGGCGCATCTGATCGACACCGGCGATGGCGCGATGACCGCCATGGCCGATGCGGGTGCGGACTATCCCGATCTGCGCACCATCTGGATCAGCCATATCCATTTCGACCATCTGGGCGGACTTTATGCGGTGCTGGGCCTGCGTCTGCAGACGCGCACGGTCAGGCCGCTGACCATTTATGGCCCGCCGGGAATAAAGGAGATCGTGGCGGGCCTGATCGCCGCGATGCGGCCCAGCGCGCGTTCGGGCTTCGGCATTCCGGGCGAGGTGCCGATTGATCCGGCCGCCAATATCAATGTGGTCGAACTCGACGATGGCGCGGTGGTAAAGCTGGACGCATTCACCGTTCGGGTAGCCACCAATTCACACTATAGTTTTGTTCCCGGCAGCCCCGAAGAGCATACCTATCGCTCGCTGTCCTATCGCTTCGATCTGCCGGGTCGCTCGATCATCTATACCGGCGATACCGGGCCCAGCGAGAAGGTGACGCAACTGGCCAAGGGGGCGGACATGCTGGTGACCGAGATGATCGATCTGGACAATACGCTGGCGCAGATGGATCGCCGTGTGCAGCACATTTCGCCCGAGGAAAAGACGCATATGGCCGAGCATCTGACGCGCCATCACCTGTCGACCGAGGCCATCGGCCAAATGGCGGCGCGCGCGGGCGTGGGCCGGGTGGTGGTCACCCATATCGCCGGGGGCGCGGTGCAGGGCGCCGATCCGATGTATCGCGATCAGATCGGGCGGCTGTTCAAGGGCCCCGTGGTCATCGCCAGGGACATGGAACGGTTCTGATGGGGGGATCTGTCCGGCCATTGCTGCCCTAAGGCATGGCCTAAACTATGGCGGCCCCGATTCTGTCGGGGCCGCCGATCTTTGGCTTATGCCGCTTCCAGCATCCGGGCCAGATCTTCCTTGGCATCGCCGGTCGGGCGGATGTCGAAGTTTTCGACCAGCACGCCCAGCACTTCGGGCGTCAGGAATTGCGGCAGCGTAGGGCCAAGGTGGATCTTCTTGATCCCCAGATGCAGCATGGTCAGCAGCACGGCGGTGGCCTTCTGTTCAAACCAGCTGATCGCGTAATGCAGCGGCAGATCATTGACCCCGCAGCCCAGCGCGCCCGCCACCGCAACCGCCACCTGAATGGCGGAAAAGGCATCGTTGCACTGGCCCATGTCCAGCACGCGGGGCACGCCGTTGATGTCGCCCATATCCTCGCGGTTAAACCGGAACTTGCCGCAGCCCAGCGTCAGCACGAGGCTGTCGCGCGGCGTGGCCACGGCCAGATCGTGGAAATAATTGCGGCCCGGACGCGCCCCGTCACAACCGCCGATCAGGAACAGGTTCTTCACATCGCCCTTGCCGATCATGTCGAGCAAAGTGTCGGCCACGCCCATCACGGTGTTGCGGGCAAAGCCTGCGGGGATGCGCTGTTCGGGCGCATCTTCGGCAAAACCGGGCTGGGCCATCGCGCAGGCGATGGCGGGGGCGAAATCATGGTCTGTCAGATGCGGAATGCCCGCCCAGCCCACCGGGCCTGCGGTGAAGATCCGGTCGGCATAGCCCTTGATTTCGGGATTGATAAGGCAGTTCGAGGTCATCACGATGGCGCCGGGGAAAGCGTCGAAATCGCGCTGCTGGTCCTGCCATGCGCCGCCGTAATTGCCCGCCAGATGGGCATATTTCTTCAGCCCCGGATAGGCATTGGCGGGCATCAGTTCGCCGTGCGTGTAGACGTTGATGCCTTTGCCCTCGGTCTGCTCAAGGATCGCTTTAAGATCGCCCATGTCATGGCCCGACACCAGCAGCGCCTTGCCCGCGATGGGGGTCATGCGCACCATCGTCACTTCGGGATGGCCGAAACGGGTGGTGTTGGCCGCGTCGAGCAGTTCCATCACCTTGAGGTTCATTGCGCCCACCGCCAAGGATTGCGCGATCAGCGCGGCCATGTCGGTCGGGTCGCCCGCGAGAAAGGCCGAGATGCGGTGAAATTCGGCGCAGATCGCCGCTTCCTCATGGCCCAGCACGCGGGCATGTTCGCTGTAGGCCGCCGTGCCCTTCAGCCCATAAAGGATCAGATTGCGCAGTCCCGTGATGCTGGGGCCGTCGCGGTCCATAAAGCGCTGAATCGCGGCAAAGGGGGCGGCTGCGGCCCATTCCTGCGCATCGGCGCCGGGGTTCCATGTGGCCGGTTCGGGCAGGTCCGACAGGTCGGCCCCCGCCGCGATGGCGCAGGCCTTCGCCCGCTCGCGCATCTCCAGCGCCTGTGCGATCAGTGCAGCAAAGCGCCCTGCGTCGAAATTCACATTAGTCAGCGTGGTGAACCATGCGTGGGGGGTGAAGGCGTCCACCTGCGCATCGCGCGCGCCCTTGGCGGCGGCGCGGTCGGCATAGGCCGAAACCCCCTGCATCAGGCGCAGCAGCACGTCCTGCATGTCGGCCACGGTCGCGCTCTTGCCGCAAGAGCCGATTTTGACAGCGCAGCCGCCCTTGTTCGATTGTTCGCATTGGACGCAGTACATGGGGGCTCTCCAGATAAGATGACTTTCAAAGCCCACTTATCGGCGCTCGACAAAGATTCATTTGAGATGAATCAATTTGCCCATTATTGGCGCACCCATGCAATTGACCCGACACACCGATTATGCGCTGCGCCTGCTGATCGCCCTTGCTCAATCGGATGGCTCGCGCATGGCCATTGCCGATGTGGCCGCAGCCCAGGATATTTCGCGCACCCATCTGATGAAGATCGCCAACCAATTGGCCCATGCCGGTTTTATCGAGGCCACGCGCGGGCGTGGCGGCGGCATCCGGCTGGCCCGCGATCCGGCAGACATCAACATCGGCGCGGTGATTTCCGCGATGGAGCCGGATTGCGGGATGGTCGATTGCGCGGGCTGCGCGCTGGTGCGGCGCTGCGGCCTGCCGGGCGTGTTTGCGCGGGCGCGGGGGGCCTTTGCCGATGTGCTGGCGCAATATTCGCTGGCCGATGTGATGGAGGGGTGAGATCATGCGTGCTGCTGTGAACAACCTGCTCCATTGGGGCGGCATTCAAAGCGCGCCCACCGCATCGCGCCTGTGGACGGCGGGGCTGGGGGCGGCGTTTGGCATTCTGGCGGCGGGGCTGGCGATCCGGTTCTGGCCCCAGATGGGATTAGGCCTGCCCTTGCTGATCGCGCCCATCGGCGCCTCGGCGGTGCTGCTCTTTGCCGTCCCGGCCAGCCCGCTGGCCCAGCCCTGGGCGATTGTCGGGGGCAATATGGTTTCGGCGCTATGCGGCATTTTCTGGATGAAGGTGCTGGGCGATCCGGCCTATGCGGCCTGCCTTGCCGTGGCCAGCGCGATCGTGGCGATGAGCCTTGCGCGCTGTCTGCACCCGCCGGGCGGGGCCTGCGCGCTGACCTGTGTGATCGGGGGCAAGGCGGTGGTGGCGGCGGGCTGGTCCTTTGCGCTGGTGCCGGTGGCGCTGGACAGCGCGCTGCTGGTGGCCTTTGGCGTGCTGTATAATTCGGCGGTGCGGGGCAATTATCCCCACCGCGCCGCGCAATATGCCGCGCCGGGGCCTGCGCGGGCGGGCTTTTCGATGGCCGACATCGAATCGGTCCTCTCGCAATATGATCAGTTGCTCGACGTCAGCAGCGAGGATCTCGACACTCTGTTCCGTCAGGTCGAAACCCGGGCCTATCGCCGCTTGCACGGCACGATCCGTTGCGAACAGATCATGAGCGAGGACGGCCTGACGCTGCGGCCCGAGGATGATCTGGCGCGGGCGGTGGCGCTGTTTGGCGGGCATCGGGTCGGCGCCTTGCCGGTGGTCGATGGCGAGGGGCGGCTCGAAGGATTGCTGCGCCTCGACAGCCTCGTCTCGGTGGGCGAAGAGGCGCGGGTGGAGCAGGTGATGGACACTTCGCCCTGCATCGCGGCGGCCGATGCGCCCATCGACGAATTGCTGCCGATTCTGTCGGGCGGGATGTATCACGAGGCGCTGGTGGTGGACGGGCAGGGCCATCTGCTGGGGATGATTACCCAGACTGACCTGCTATCGGCCCTGTGGCGCGGCCATATTGCCGAACAGATCGCCCTGCACGAAGGGGGCAAAGCGAGTTAAGTCACGCGCGATGGTTGGCAAATTGTATCCACCATCGCGCATGGGAATGGGCTATGCGGTGGCCGAAGCCGCTAGTGAGCCTGATCCGCATGAAAATTCTTCTGGCCGAGGACGATCCCGATACGCGCCAATTCGTCGAGGAAGCGCTCGGCGAGATGGGGCATGGTGTGATGGCCACGGCCAGCGGCGCGCAGGCGCTGGATTGGGCGCGCGATTCCGGCGCCGATATTCTGGTGCTCGACCGGATGCTGCCCGATCTGGACGGGATCGCGGTGCTGCGCGCCCTGCGCGGGGGCGGACATGGCATTCCGGTGCTGATGCTGACCGCGCTGGGCCGGATCGAGGATCGGGTCGATGGGCTGGACGCGGGGGCCGATGATTATCTGGTCAAACCCTTTGCCATCAGTGAGCTGGTCGCGCGGATCAACGCGCTGACGCGGCGTACGGTCCCGGTGGAGGCTGGGCCGTGCTTCGGTGGCATCGCGCTCGATCTGCGCACGCGGCAGGTGACGCGCGATGGGCGGGCGATCCTGTTGCAGCCGCGCGAGTTCCGCCTGCTCGAAGAACTGGTGCGCGAGGGCGGGGCCTTCGTTACGCGCAAGATGCTGCTCGAACGGGTGTGGGATTTCCATTTCGACCCCCAGACGAAGATCGTCGAAACCCATATGAGCCGCCTGCGCTCCAAATTGAACGAGGGTTTTGCCGGCGATGCCATCGAAACGGTGCGCGGCATGGGCTATCGGGTGCGCCCATCATGAGTTTTCCGGCATGAGCTGGCTGCGGGCCAGTGCGGCGCGGCGCATCGCGCTGATCGGCTTTTGCGCCTATGCCTTGGCCATGCTGCTGGTGGCGGGCGCGGTCTTTCTGGCCACCCATGCCGCCTTTTCGCGCCAGATCAGCCAAAGCATCGAACATGCCAATGCCGCGCTGATGGCCGAATATCGCGACGATGGCCTGACCGGCCTGTCGCGCGCGGTGGCGATGCAGCACAGCCCCGGCCCGATCTCGCTGGGCACGGCGGTGTTTGCGGCCGACGGGCGGCATCTGGCGGGCAATCTGGCCACCTCCGCCCCCGCGCCGGGCTGGCAGCGGATCACCTTTTTCGATCCCTTGGAAGGCCCTGACACCGCGCGGGCCAAGGTCACGCTGCTGCCGGGCGGCGAACGTCTGGTGGTGGCCGCCGATCTGGAGGATCTTCAGGCCATCGACCGCGCGATCCTGAGCATTTTTGCGGGCGCGATGCTGGTGCTGCTGGGCATTGGCGTGGGCGGGGCGCTGGTGCTGGCGCGCTATTTGCGCTCTAAACTGGCGGTGATCGAGGATACCGCCTCGGCCATTGTCGAGGGTGATTTTGCCCGTCGCGCACCCATCGGCCATCATGGCGACGAGTTCGACCGCGTGGCGGCCTCGCTCAACGCGATGCTCGATCAGATCACCTCGCTGATCGCCAATCTGCGACAGGTCAGCGCCGATCTGGCCCATGATCTGCGCACGCCGTTGACGGGCCTGCGCAACCATCTGGAGCGCATGGCGGCCAATGGGGAGGAACAGGTCGCCATGGCGCTGGCCCGCACCGACGATGTGCTGGAGCTGTTCGAGGCGATCCTGCGCATTTCCGAGGTCGAGGAGGGCAGCCTGCGCCGCGCCTTTACCCGGCTCGATCTGGCTGCCTTGCTGGGCGAATTGTCCGAAACGCTTGATCTGCTGGCCGAGGATGCGGGAAAAAGGCTGGAGACGCGCTGGCATCCGGGGCTGGCGGTGCTGGGCGACCGGCAATTGCTGGCGCAGGTTCTCATCAATCTGGCTGAGAACGCAATGCGTCATACGCCGCCGGGCGCTTCCATCGAAATCTCGGTGCTGGAGCGCGAGGGCCATGTGGCCTTGCAGGTACGCGACAATGGCCCCGGCATTCCAGAGGCCGACCGCGCCCGCGTGCTGCGCCGTTTCGTGCGGCTCGAATCCTCGCGTTCCACCCCCGGCCATGGGCTGGGCCTCAGCCTCGTTGCCGCGATTGCCGATGCCCATGGCGCGGCGCTGACGCTGGGCGATGCGGGGCCGGGCCTGATCGTCACCCTAACCTTTCCGCGAAAGAGCGCGATATGAAATTGCTGAAATTGTCCATGGGGCTGGGGGCTTGCGGCATGCTGGCGGGATGTATGCATGCCCCGCCGGTGCCGGTGGACCTGAATGTGCAGGTTTCCGCCGCCGCCAGCGCCGCCTATGATCCCGCGCAGGTGGCCGCCGCCGCCCGCGCCATGGCTCCCAGTGCCAAGGTTGCCCCCGATGCGCCCGACCGGCTTTCCTTGCTGGTCGCGCTGATGCTCTATGATCCGCGCATCGCACAGGCGCAAAAGGCGCTGGCCGTGGCGATGCGCGAGGCCGCCTCGGCGCGCAAAGTTGGCCAGCCCAGCTTCTCGCTGACCGGGCAATATTCGAACGACCCCACCACCGAGCCATGGCAGGCCAGCCTTGGGGCCAGCCTGCCGCTGGATTACGGCGGGGTGAAGGGCGCGCGTCTGAGGCGGGCCGATGTCGCGGTGCTGATCGCGCGCCATGATCTGGCCGAGGTGATCTGGGCCGAACGCATGGCCGCGCGCGGGGCCTTGATCGACCTGCTGATCGCGCGGATGCGCAGTCCCTTGCTGACCCAGCAGGCCGCGATCCGCGCGCAAATTCTGGACGCCGCGGATGCCCGCCTGCGCGCGGGCGAAGGCGCGGCCATCGAACGCGACAGCGCCCGCATCGCCGCGCGTCAGGCCCAGCGCGCATTGGACGACAATCGCGCCGCCATTGCGGATGCGCGCGCCCGTTTGGCCACCACGCTGGGCCTGCCGCAATCCGCGCTGGTCGATTTCGGCTGGGCTGATTTTGCCGATCCGGCCGCTGTCGCCCCCGTGCCCGATGCCGGGCTGGCCCATGGCGCGGTGGTCGCGCGCGCCGATGTGTTGCGCACCGTTTCGGCCTATGACCAGAGCGAGGCGGATTTGCGCGGCGAACTGGCGCGGCAATATCCGCAAGTCACTTTGCAACCGTCGATGACATGGGCGGGCGGGCCGATGACGGTTCCCTTTGGTCTTGGTCTGTCGATGCCCTCGTGGGACGCCAATCGCGCCACGATCCGCGCCGCTTTGGCCCGGCGCGAGGCGGCGGGGGCGGCGATCCACACCGCCATCGCCAATGCCCTTGGCGCGATAGATACCGCCGCGCAGGAAAGCCGCGCCGCGCGGTTGGCGCAGGCCCATGTGCAGAGCGGCGAATGGCCCGCCGCCATGGCCGCCGCCCGCCGCGCGCAACAGCGCCTTGCCATGGGCGAGACGGCCCGCATCGAGGCGCTGACCATGCAGGCGGGCGCGCTCGATGCTCAACTGACCCTTACCGATGCGCTGGGGCGGACCCAGCGGGCCGATGCGGCGCTGGAAGATGCGCTGCGCCGTCCGCTGTCCGGCCCCGAAATGGAGATCAAGCGATGAAACAGCCCTTTGCCGTGGCAGGCTATATTCTGGGCGGCGCGCTGGCGGGCGCGGCGCTGCTGCATTTCGCCGCACCTGCCGGCGCGCCGGATGCCGATGATGCGCCCAAGAAGGAGGCTGCTGAGCCGGCGGAAGCCGATGGTGCGCTCCATGCTGATGCGGAAAAGATCGGGCTGCAACTGGCCCCGCTGAGTGCGACGACGATCAGCGAGGGGCAGCAGGGCTATGCCCGCGCGATCGATCTGTCGCCGCTGGCCGCGATCGGCGCGGAGATCACCGCGGCGCAGGCGGCGGTGGCAGCATCCGGCGCGGCGGCGGCGCGGCTGAATGAACTGGCGGCGCAGGACGGCAATGCCTCCCGCCGCGAAGCGCAGGCCGCCAGCGCGCAGGCCACCAGCGACAAGGCGCGCCTGACGCTGGCGTGTCAGCGCGTGGCGCTGGAATTTGGCGCGGGGCTGGCGCGGCTGGGCTGCAACGCGATACCGGGTCTGGCGCGTGAGGCGGCGGCCGGAACGCGCTCGGTGATCCGCATCGACATGCCCGCCGGGCCTCCGCCTGCGGGCGCGATGGTCGAAGTGGGCGAGGGCGCGCAGATGAAACGGCTGCGCGTGTTGGGCCCGGCGGTGGGCGGCGATGCGCAATTGCAGACCGCAGGCGTTCTGGCCTTGGCCGAGGGGACGGCCAGCGTTGGCCGCGTTCTGCCCGCGCGGATCGGCGCAGGGGCGGGGCAGGCGGGCGTTTTGGTGCCGCGTGCGGCGCTGGTGCGTTCCGATGGCGCGCTTTTCGTATATCGCGCGCGAGGCAAGGATGGGTTTGAACGCATCGCGCTGAGCGGCGCGGTGGCGGGCGATGCGGGCTGGGCGGTGCCCGTTGGCGCGTTGCATCCGGGCGACCGCATCGTGGTCGAGGGCGCGGGCACCCTGCTGGGGCTGGAACATGCCGCGCCTGCGGGCGGGGATGATTAAGCCATGCTGACCACGATTGTCCGCCAATCCCTGCGCTATCCATGGCTGGTGCTGCTGGCCGCGCTGACCTTGCTGGCCAGCGGGATCATGGTGCTGCGTCAGGCGCCTTTCGACGTGTTCCCCGAATTCGTGCCCCCACAGGCCAGCGTCCAGACCGAGGTTCCGGGCTTTACCCCGCAACAGGTCGAGCAACTGGTCACGCGCCCGCTGGAGGCGGTGATCAACGGGGCCAATGGGGTGGAAACGGTCCGCTCGGAATCGATTCAGGGCCTCTCGGTCATCAATATCACCTTCCGCGAAGGCTCCGATCCCTATCGCGCGCGCCAGCAGGTGTCCGAGGCGCTGGCCGATGCCGCCGCGCGCCTGCCTGCGGGGGCGGGCACGCCGCGTCTGACGCCGCTGGTGTCCTCGACGATGGACCTGCTCAAGGTCGGGCTGGTCAGCGACCGTCTGACGCCGATGCGATTGCGCGAGCTGGCCGAATGGACCTTGCGGCCGCGTCTGTTGGCCGCGCATGGGGTGGCGCGGGTCAATGTCTATGGCGGCGATGAACGCCGGATCGAGGTGCGCGCGCGGCCCGAGGCGCTGCTGACGCGCGGGTTGGCGCTGTCGGATCTGAGCACGGCGGTGAGCCGCGCGGTGGCCGTCAATGGCGGCGGCTTTGCCGATACGCATAACCAGCGCATCCTGATCGATCCGGGTGCCAGCGCGACGACTGCCAAGGCGGTGGCCGATGCGGTGTTGAACCGCGCGGGCGGCGGCACGGTGCGGATTGGGGATGTGGCCGATGTGGCCGATACCGCCGCGCCGCGGTTTGGCGATGCGCTGGTGATGGGGCGTCCGGGGGTCTTGCTGACCGTATCGAGTCAGTATGGCGCCAACACTCTGGACGCCACGGCGGCGGTGGAGCAGGCGCTGGGCGAATTGACGCCTGCTTTGGCCGGCAGCGGGGTTATGGTCTATCCCGCGCTGCATCGTCCGGCCAATTTCATCGAGACGGCGCTCTCGGGCATCGGGCGCGATCTGGTGGTGGGCGCGCTGATGATTGCGGCGGTGCTGTTTGCCTTTATGCGCCGGTGGAAGGTTGTGCTGATCGCGTTTCTGTCGATCCCGCTTTCGCTGGTGGCGGCGCTGCTGGTGCTCAATGCTTTTGGCATGACGATCAATGTGATGACGCTGGGCGGCTTGGCGGTGGCGCTGGGTGTGGTGATCGACGATGCGATTGTGGACATCGAGAATATCGTGCGGCGGCTGCGCGAGGCGGGGGCGGACGTTGATGCGCAGGCCCGCCGCGCCATCATCGAACGGGCCAGCGTCGAGGTGCGCGCGCCGGTGGTTTATGCCACTTTCGTGCTGGGGCTGACCATGTTGCCGGTGGTGTTGCTCAGCGGGCTGCACGGGGCGTTTTTCGCGCCGTTGGGGCTGGCGTTTTTGCTGGCGACCATGGCCTCGCTGTTGGTGGCGTTGACGGTGACGCCGGCTTTCTCGTTGCTGCTGCTGGGCGCGGATGAACATGCAGAGGAGCCGCGCGTGCTGACCCGGTTCAAGAACCGGCATCAGGCAATGGTAGCGCGGATCTGTTCGCATCCGGTGCGCGCGGGCTGGGCGCTGGCGCTGATCGGGGTGGTGACGCTGGGGGGCTTTTATGCCTTGAACAGCGAATTGCTGCCTGCTTTTCGCGAGCGCCATTATGTGCTGGGCATCAAGGGACCGCCGGGCGCGTCGTTTGACTGGATGCGCGCGACAGGGATCAAGATTTCGAAGCAATTGCTGGCTATTCCCGAGGTCTTGAGCGTTGAGGAGCAGATGGGCCGCGCCGAAGCGGGCGAGGATACATGGCCGCCCAGTCAGGGCGAGTTCCACGTGCGCCTTAAAGCCGTCTCGGCGGCGGGCGAGGAACATGCGCTTTCGGAAATCCGCAGGATTCTGGCCGATACGCCGGGGATCGAGAGCGAGGCGACGACCTTCCTTGGCGACCGCATCGGGGAATCGCTTTCGGGCGAAACCGCCTCGATCTCGGTCAGCGTGCATGGCGCCGATCTGGACGAACTGGACCGCGTGGCGGCGCAGGTGGCGGGCGTGCTTTCGGCCACGCCCGGCGCGGTTGAGGTGCGGGTGAAATCTCAGCCCGGCGCGCCTGCGCTGGGGGTGACGCCCGACCCGGCCCGCATGGCGCTGCACGGCGTCAGCGCGGGCGATGCGGGCGATGCGATCCGCGCCACCTTTGCAGGCTTGAGCGCGGGCCAGATCAGCCTTGCCGACCGCACGGTGGATGTGGTCATCAGCGTGCCGCCCGCCTTACGGCAGGACCCGGAAGCGCTGGGCAATGTGATGGTGCGCGGGTCAGGCGGCAGCGCGGTACGGCTGTCCGATATTGCGACGATCTCGTTGGGCACGGCGCGCGCCACCATCGAGCATGAGGGCGGCCAGCGCCGTCAGGTGGTGACCGCCAACGCTGCCGGCGGGGCCAATGTGGGCCAGATCGTCGCCAATGCACAGGCGCAGATTGCCGCGAAGATCAAGCTGCCCCCCGGCGTTTACCTCTCATGGTCGGGCGCGGCCGAGGGGCAGGCGGCGGCCTCGCGGCAATTGCTGAGCCATGTTGCCTTTACCGCGATCGGCATGGTGGCGCTGCTGGTGCTGGCCTTTGGCGGATTGCGTCCGGCGATGCTGGTGCTGGCGGGCCTGCCTTTGGCGATGGCGGGGGGCGTGGTGGCCGTGGCGTTGACCGGGGGCGTGGTGTCGCTGGGCGCGCTGGTGGGGTTCATCACGCTGTTCGGCATTTCAGCGCGCAATGCCATCCTGCTGATTTCCCACGCCGATCATCTGGTGGCCGAGGAGGGGGCGGCATGGTCGATGGACACGGTGCTGCGCGCGGTGCGTGAACGCGTTACGCCGATCCTGCTGACCGCGTTGGTCACCGGCTTTGCGCTGGTGCCGCTGGCGCTGGAAACCGGGCAATCGGGGCGCGAGATTCAGGGGCCGATGGCGCTGGTCATTCTTGGCGGGCTAGCCAGCTCGCTGTTGCTGACGCTGCTGTTGCTGCCTGCGCTGGTGTGGCGCTGGCGGCATAGAACAGCGGCTTGAGCCTTAGGGGGAAAAAGGGGCCCGTGGATGCATGATCCGCGGGCCCTTAGTCATCGGGTCAGGCCAGAGTCGGCCCGAGGGGGTCTTCCGCCGGAGACGGAAAGGTAAACTGCTGCGTGGCCCGGCGGCCGGTTTGGTTCATGGAGCGGTCAAAGCCAGGCGGACCCCGGTGCAAAACTGATGGTGCAGTCCCCTTGTCGCTCCATGAAACGGCTGGCTTTCGCCACCGGCCCGGCGATTGGGCCAGAGCGCACGCCGATGCTAGAGCCGGCTGGCTCATTTTGAAAAAGCGTGGAAAAAAGGCTATTTGATCCTGCGCTCCCTTATCGGCAATTCCACCGATCTGTCATGAGCCCGCCGGGCGCGCGTTGCCCCGATATGGCTAGGTTCCAAAGGATAGGCTGGTTTTGCAATCGCTTCGTTTCCCATGGTCGCTGACGCATATCGCCCGGATGCCGCATCCCGACATCAGCCGCGTGGCCGACGAATTTCTGGCCGCCGGGGGCGAAACCGGAAAGCAGGACGGGGCGATGGCGCGCCGGCATACGCTGGCCACCTATCGCCTTGTCATCCGCCTGTTGACGGAAATGCAGTTGCAGGGCGTGGTGGCGCTGGCGCGGCTGGTGGACCAGGATTATCTGGGCGGCAATGCGCTTGTCGCGCTGCTGGCCGAGGCCGGGCGGTTGCGGCCCGAGGCGCTGGAATCATCGGCCTGTCTGCTGGACCGGCCGATCACGATCCGGGCCATGGCGCGGTCATTTCGTCGCCCCTATGAGACCATGCGCCGCGCGCTGCACCGATTGTCCGAACTTGGGCTGGTGGATCTGCGCGAGGACGGCGTGGTGTTGGCCCAGGGCGTGGTGGAAAGGGCCGAGATCCGCGCATATCTTTCGCACATGCATGACATCATGGTCACTTTCCTGGAGGACCTGTTTGTCTTTGCCCGTCTGCCCGTTCCCGAAATGCTCCGTTCCGATCCGGCCATGGCGGACCATAGGCAAAGGTTGATCAAACTGGCCGCGCTCGATCTGCATCTGCTCTCGGTCGAAGGGATGCAGGGCATTTTCAGCGACTGGACCGGGCTGTTGCTGGCCGCTGCGATCACCGCGGGGAATATCCGCGATGTGACCTATCATCCCCAACTGGCCTTCACCTATGCGGCGGCAGACAGCATCCCGCCGATGGAATTGCGCAGGCCGGTGCTGTTCAGGACGCTGTGCGACACGCTGCCGCTTTGCCCGACCACGGCATGGCGGCGCATCGCGGTGATGAAAATGCTGGGGTCGATCCGCACCATCGACGGCGGGCTGATTCTGGACAGCAAATGGCTGGGCCATCCCGCGCTGATCGCCAATGCCTGCGAACGGATCGAGCGGATGCATGCGATCATCAACCGTATGGTGCAAAGCGGGGTTGCGCTCGATGCGATCGGTGATCTTTATATCCGTGGCCGGGTCGATCCAATCGACCTCTAGGCCAAGCAGGGGACAGGCGGTTTTGAACCAGCCTGCCCCCCAAAAAGGCTTCAGGCCGTCAGCGGCAGCCGTTCCCAATTGGCCTGCGAGGCGATCTGGGCATAGATCGCAGGCAAGGCGCCCAATGTGCGAAGACGCAGGAAGGCTTCATCGGAAAGCTCGGCCAGCTTCTGCGCCGAAATCGTCTGGAATTCCAGCAGCAGCGTCGGCTGTTCTGCCCCCGGCGCGGTGTAATGCGATTGCTGACCCGCCAGCAGGTCATATTCGCGCAGCAAGGCGACCAGATTGCGGGTGCGGCCATCGGCGGCCACATAGGTTTCGCAGAAATCCAGCGCCTGACGCGTGGCCGCGGTCGGTTCGTCGCCTTCAAACAGGGGCGCCGCACCGTCATCGCCCCGCTTGCCCACGCGCGAAGAGGCGTGGTCGAGGCACAGGATCAGGCGGTCCGAATTTTCATCGCGCGCAAAGACGAAAGGATAGCGGCGCAGATAGGCCGGGATATAGGACCCGGCGCGGAACTGGCCATCCACGATGAACTGGTTGCGATCCGCCTCCAGCGAGGTGACGGCATAGGGCTGGGCGTCTTCGCCAAAGAAGACGATGGGGTAATCCAGACCCGCCCGTTCAAATTCATCGACGGTCAACTGCACCATCGGCGCGCTTGCGGCAAAGGCGTAATCGCCCGCCCCCGTCAACACTGCCACGTCGGCATGGGTGCGCGAATGGACTGCGCGTGGCGAGGCATAGAGCGGCAGGCTGCCCGCCACATCGGGCCCTGCGGCCTCGGGTGCCTGGGCGGTTTTGTTCGCGGCCTTGCGGCTCTTTTCCTGCAGGTTGTCCATCTGTGCTGTAACCCCTCCCTCATGGATAGATTGTCGTTTCCGGTATCGCTGCGGGGTCGCTGCTTTGCCGGTTCGATCACGTGTCAGATTACACGGTCGAAATATTTGCGCAATCTTGGGATACCAATGAAATATTGGTGGAGAACACCGGTTTGGCTAAATTTTTTTTATGAACGCGGAACCCGCCCGTGTGCGGATAAAAAATCCATAATAAAAAAATATTCAATTATATCAATATTTTAAAAAATTCTCTTTCAGCGACCTGCGCGAAAAGTTTCCAGATAGTGTTGATGGATAAGTATAAACTACCAATTCTGGCTATTGCCTTACTCTGCACACCGTCATAGCAATGAACCAATGGGGGTAAAGTATGTGTGGCCGAAGGGCGGCGGCGCAGACATATTCCTGCAATAAATGGGGGCCGTGATGCAAGGGCTTGGTCGAGTGGCTGTCGGCGCGAACGCGCGTGGCAAGGTTGGGCATTCGAGCAAGCGCAAGGCGCCCGCATGGCGCCATGCCAGCTCGCTCACCGTCATGGCCGGGATGATCGCCGTGGGCAGCGGGGGGCTCAATCCGGCATGGGCCGCGCCGCCTCCGCCCATTGTTCTGCCCGCGGTGGGCCAAACTGTGTTCAATCCGGACACGGGCCAGAACGAAACGGTCACCTCGCAAAATCCGCCTGCCTCGGTCACGACGTCGGCCAACAATCAGGTCTTCGTGGCCACCACCGTTGGCCAGAGCTTCACCGTTTCGGGCGTCACCTACACCGTCACGGCCGTCACCACCGGCACCGGCGGCGCGGTGACCGATGTCACCCTGCTCGATTCCAATTCGGTCAGTTCGACCACCCATGTCGTCACCTCGGTCGCCCCGGCCAGCAACGGAACCGGCTCGACCACGCTCAGCTATTCGGGCGGCGGTTATTATAACATTCAGCGCGGCGGAAGCGGCGGCAACGGCCATGCGGGCGCGCTGTTCGTTTCGGCCGGCGATGGCGGCGATGGCGCCAATGGGCCCAACATCACCGACACCTACAGCGGCCCCAACATCGCCACCAGCGGCGACCGCGTGCATGCGATCATCGTCCAGAGCATCGGCGGCAATGGCGGCAGCGGCGGCGACGGCTATCTGGGCGCCAGCGGCGGCAGCGGCGGTTCGGCCGGGCGCGGCGGCAATGTCAATTTCACCAATGCCGCAGGCGTCAAGACCACGGGTCAGGGCAGCTATGGCATCCTTGTGTCCAGTATCAGCGGCAAGGGCGGCTCGGGGGGCGATGGCTTCCTGTTTTCCTCCGGCGGCAGCGCGGGCGGTGCGCCCGGCGTTGGCGGCAATGCCACGGTCACCAACACCGGATCGGTGCTGACCGGCGATGTCGATGCCAATGGCAATCTGCTGCTCAACGCCAATGGTACGGCCCAGAATCCGTCTCAGGGCGCCGGCTCCATCGGTATTTACGCGCAGAGCCTTGGCGGCTCGGCGGGCAGCGGCGGCAGCAGCTATGCCTCGATCGTTTCCGACCCCGGTTCGGGCAGCTTTGGCGGCAATGGCGGCACGGTTCAGGTCAACCAGAACGGCATCGTCAAGACCACCGGCATTGCCGCGCATGGCGTATTGGCGCAATCCATTGGCGGATCGGGCGGCGATGCGGGCACAAGCGCGGGCCTTGTCGCGCTGGGCGGATCGGGCGGCGGCGGCGGCAGCGGCGGCTCGGCCTCGATCACCGCTGACAGCACGGCCCTTACCGAAACCCATGGCAATTATGCCAACGGCCTGATGGCTCAATCGATCGGCGGCGGCGGCGGCAACGGTTCGACCTCGGTAGGTCTGGTCGGGCTGGGCGGCTCGGGCGCGGGCGGCGGCTCGGGCGGGGCGGTATCCATCGTCAATGATGGTGTCATCCGCACCTATGGCCAGTTTGCCAATGGCATCTATGCGCAGAGCGTTGGCGGCGGCGGCGGCAACGGCGGCGCATCGGTGGGCATCGGCGCCATCGGCGGCAGCGGTTCGAACACCAGTCCGGGCGGCACGGTCTCGGTGGTCAACGGCGGGGCGATAACCACGGCCAATATCGGCTCCATCGGCATTTTCGCTCAGTCGATCGGCGGCGGGGGCGGCGATGGCGGCGCGTCCATCGGCCTGATCAGCCTTGGCGGCAAGGGCGGCGGCGGCGGCGCGGGCGGCACGGTTTCGGTCAATAACAGCGGCTCCATCGCCACGGGCGGCACCGGATCGACCGGCATTTTCGCCCAGTCCGTAGGCGGCGGCGGCGGCAATGGCGGCACCTCGACCGGCCTGCTCTCGCTGGGCGGCAGCGGCGCGCAGGGCGGCGTTGGCGGTAATGTCACCGTGCTCAATTCCGGCGCGATCAGCACCTCGGGCGAGGCCTCGATGGGCATTTTTGCCCAATCCGTGGGCGGGGGCGGCGGCAATGGCGGCGGCTCGGGCGGCACGGTGGCGATGGGCGGCGGCGGCGGCGCAGGCGGCAATGCGGGTCGGGTGAGCATCGGCGACACCGGCAGCATCAGCACCGGCGGCGACAATTCCGCCGCAATCTTTGCCCAGGCTGTGGGCGGCGGCGGCGGCAACGGCGGCGGCGCGATCTCGGGCGGTCTGTTTGCCAGCGCGGCCTTTGGCGGCACGGGCGGCAATGGCGGCGCGGGCGGGCTGGTCTGCGTCAATGCCAATGCAGGCTGCACCGGCATTCAGAGCAACCTTGGCAACACCACGATCTATACCACCGGCGACCGTTCGCGCGGGCTTTTCGCCCAGAGCGTGGGCGGCGGCGGCGGCAACGGCGGCTTTGCGGTTTCGGCCTCGGCGGGGCTGGGCGCAACGGTGTCGATGGCCTTCGGCGGCACGGGCGGCAATGGCGGTTCGGGCAATAATGTGATCGTCGGCCTTGCCGGTTCGATCACCACGCAGGGCACGCAATCGGACGGCATTTACGCCAGTTCGGTGGGCGGCGGCGGCGGCAATGGCGGCTTTTCTGTGGCCGCAGGTGTCTCGCTGGGCGCCAGCTTCACCATGGGCTTTGGCGGCGCGGGCGGCGTTGGCGGCACGGGCGGCTCGGTTCTGGTCAACAGCCACACCGATATCACCACCGGCGATAATCAGTCGCGCGGCATCTTTGCGCAGAGCGTTGGCGGCGGCGGCGGCAACGGCGGCTTTGCGGCCAGCGGCGGCGTGGGGCTGGGCGCGGTCAACTCCACCTTTGGCGGCGCTGGCGGCGCAGGTTCGGATGCTTCGACCGTCAATGTCACCTCGGTGGGCACGATTGCCACGCAGGGCACCCAGTCGGACGCGATCTTTGCCGAAAGCGTGGGCGGCGGCGGCGGCAATGGCGGCTTTGCCGTGGGTCTTGCAGGCGGCGCAATCGGCGGGGCCAGCCTGACCTTTGGCGGCGCTGGCGGCAATGGCGGCGCGGGCAAGGCGGTTACGGTTGCCTCAAGCGGCGATCTGTCGACAAACGGCAATTCCTCCTCGGGCATCTTTGCCCAGTCCATCGGCGGCGGCGGCGGCAATGGCGGCTTTTCGGTGTCGGGCGCGGGCGGCGGAATCGGCGGCATCGCGGCCTCGTTTGGCGGCGCGGGCGCGAATGGCGGCAATGCGGGCACGGTCAATGTTTCCAGCGTGGGCGATATTTCCACCAGCGGCGTGACATCCTTTGGCGCGATGGCGCAATCGGTGGGCGGGGGCGGCGGCAATGGCGGCTTTGCCGCTTCGGCCTCGGGCGGCTGGGCCGGCGGGGTCAGCCTGGGCTTTGGCGGCGCGGGCGCGAATGGCGGCAATGGCGCGGCCGTCACGCTCAGCAGCACCGGCAATGTCAGCACCAATGGCGGCAGCGCGCAGGGCCTGTTTGCGCAGAGCGTTGGCGGCGGCGGCGGCAATGGCGGCGGCGTGGTCACCGCGGCGGGCGGTCAGGGCGGCGGGGCCAGCCTGAGCTTTGGCGGCGGCGGCGGCAATGGCGGTGATGGCAGCACGGTCACGCTGGGCAGCAGCGGTGCGGTTTCCACCAATGGCGCCAATTCCGACGCCATTCTCGCCCAGTCGCTGGGCGGGGGCGGCGGCAATGGCGGCTTTGCCATCGCGCTGTCGGGCGGCCAGTTTGGCGCGCTCAGCGTGGCGGTGGGCGGCGATGGCGGCAATGGCGGTACATCGGGCAATGTCGGCGTCACCAGCAACGGTGACCTGACCACCAGCGGCGATTTCTCGACCGGCGCGCGGGCGCAGTCGGTGGGCGGGGGCGGCGGCAATGGCGGCTTTGCCATCAGCGCGGCGGGGGCCCAGTTCGGGGCCGTCTCGCTGGGCTTTGGCGGCAAGGGAGCCAGCGGCGGCATTTCGGGCAATGTCTCGCTCGATTCGACCGGCACCGTGTCCACCACGGGCGCCAATGCGCAGGGTCTGTTCGCGCAGAGCGTGGGCGGCGGCGGCGGCAACGGCGGCTTTTCCGTGGCGGCGGCGGGCGCGCAATTTGGCGCGGCGGCGCTGTCCTTTGGCGGCGGTGCGGGCAATGGTGCGTCGGCGGGGTCTTCCAGCCTGACCAATGCGGGCAATATCACCACCATCGGAGATTTCAGCGCGGGCGCGCAGTCGCAGTCGATTGGCGGGGGCGGCGGCAATGGCGGCTGGTCGGTGGCGGCGGCGGGCGCGCAATATGGCTCGCTGGCACTCGGCTTTGGCGGCGCGGGCGGCGGCGGCGGCAATGCGGGTAGCGCCAGCCTGACCAGCACCGGGACGGTGATCACGCAGGGCGCCCAATCGGCGGGCCTGTTCGCCCAATCGCTGGGCGGCGGCGGCGGCAACGGCGGCTTTTCGGCCAGCCTTGCGGGCGCGCAATACGGCACGGCCTCGCTGTCCTTTGGCGGCGGCGCGGGCGGCGGCGGCGATGCGGGCGATGTTGATCTGAGCAGCACCGGCGACATTTCGACCGCATCGCAGATGTCCAACGGCATCGAGGCACAGAGCGTTGGCGGCGGCGGCGGCAATGGCGGCTTTTCCATCGCGGCGGGCGGGGCGCAATATGGCGCGCTCTCGATGGGCTTTGGCGGTGCGGGCGGCGGCGCGGGCAATGCGGGCAATGTCACGGCCAGCACGATCGGCATGATCCGCACGCTGGGCGATCAGTCCAACGGCATTTTCGCGCAAAGCGTTGGCGGGGGCGGCGGCAATGGCGGTTTCGCCTTCAGCGGCGCGGGCGCGCAATATGGGGCCGCGGCGCTCTCGTTTGGCGGCGGTGCCGGACAGGGCGGTGATGCGGGCACGGTCACCGTGTCGAGCACCGGTGATATCGGCACCAGCGGCATCATGGCCAATGGCATAGTCGCGCAGTCGCTGGGCGGCGGCGGCGGCAATGGCGGCTTCTCGGTTTCGGTGGCGGGTGCGCAATATGCCGCGCCCAGCCTGTCGCTGGGCGGCGCCGGCGGCAATGGCGGCAAGGGCAGCGATGTCTCGGTCGATTCGGCGGGCAATATCCAGACCACCGGCATTCAGGCCTATGGCGTTCTGGCCCAGTCGCTGGGCGGGGGCGGCGGCAATGGCGGCTTTGCCATTTCCGGCTCGATCACTTTCAACAGCAGCGGCGTGGCCGCAGCCGTGGCCGTCGGCGGTCAGGGCGGGCTTGGCGCCACGGCGGGCAATGTCCATCTGGGCAGCACCGGCGATGTGGCCACCACTGGCGACAGTTCGGTCGGCCTGTTTGCGCAATCCGTTGGCGGCGGCGGCGGCAATGGCGGCTTTTCGGGTGCGCTCTCGCTGTCGCAGGGCAATGCCGTGGGCGTGGGCATCGGCGGCACGGGCGGCACGGGCAATGCGGCGGGCAATGTCGATCTGGTCTCGGTCGGCAATATCACCACGCTGGGCAACAATGCCGATGGCATCGAGGCGCAGTCGATTGGCGGCGGCGGCGGCAATGGCGGGTTCAGCCTGACGGTCACCGGATCGATCAAGGGCCAGTCGATCGGCCGCAATTACGGCGGCGCGGGCGGCGATGGCGGTCTTGCGGGCGATGTTTCGGTGCAGAGCACCGGCACCGTGGCCACGCAGGGCAACCTGTCCAACGGCATCTTTGCCCAGAGCGTTGGCGGCGGCGGCGGCAATGGCGGCTTTTCGATTGCCGCCTCGCTTTCGCAAAAGGGCGGGGCCAATACGCAGGGCATCGGTGGCCTGGGCGGCGCGGGCAATGATGCCGGAGCGGTCACGGTCAGCGCCGATCTGGGCGCCAACCCGTTGATCGCGGGCTATTCGGTGGTCACGCAGGGTACGGGTTCCAACGGCATTCTGGCCCAGTCGGTGGGCGGGGGCGGCGGCAATGGCGGCTTTGCCATTGGCGGGGCTTTCTCGGCCGATTCGGACGCCACCAGCAACCAGGTCGGCGGCGGCGGCGGGGCGGCGGGCAATGCCTCGACCGTTTCGGTCACCAATATCGGCGGCATTTCGACGCTGGGCGCGACGGCCAACGGCATTTTTGCTCAGTCGGTGGGCGGCGGCGGCGGCAATGGTGCCTTTGCCGTGGGCGCGGGCGTTTCGTTGAAGAAGGACGCTGATTCCTCGGTGGGCGGCGGCGCGGGCGGTACGGCGGGCAATGCCGATGCGGTCTCGGTGGCCAATACGGGCCTCATCACCACGGTGGGCGCTTTCTCGAACGGCGTGCTGGCGCAGAGCGTTGGTGGCGGCGGCGGCGTGGGCGGCTTCTCGGTGGGCGGCGCTTTCTCCAAGGATGGCGGGGCCTCTTCGGATGTCGTGGGCGGCGGCGGCGGCAGCGGCGGCAATGCGGGCGATGTTACGGTTGACACCAGCGGCGGCGTCTCGACCCAGGGCATGGGCTCGAACGGTGTGTTTGCCCAATCGGTCGGCGGCGGCGGCGGCAAGGGCGGCTTTGGCGTGGGCGCCACGCTGACGCTCAAGGAAGATGGCGATTCCACCTCGACGGTGGGCGGCGGCGCAGGCTCGCTGGGCGGCACATCGGGCAATGTTTCGGTCACCACGAATGGCACGATCACCACGGTGGGCGGCATTGCCAATGGCATTTTTGCCCAGTCGATTGGCGGCGGCGGCGGCTCGGGCGGCTTTGCTGCGGGCGGCGCTTTCTCCAAGGAAGGCGGCGCGGAATCGAGCGTGGTCGGCGGCGAGGGTGGTTCGGGTTCGACCTCGGGCAATGTCACCGTGGCGGCCACCAGCGACATCGGCACACAGGGGCAAGGCTCGAACGGCATTCTGGCCCAGTCGATTGGCGGCGGCGGCGGCAATGGCGGCCTCTCGGTGGGGCTTGGCGCGTCGATCTCGGGCGAATCCTCGTCCAAGGTGGGCGGCGGCGGCGGCGGCACCGGGTCTGATGCGGGCACGGTTTCCGTTACGGGCAGCGGCATTATCGCCACCATCGGCGATCAGGCCAATGGCGTGCTGGCGCAGAGCGTGGGCGGCGGCGGCGGCACGGGCGGTCTGTCGGTCGGGCTGGGCCTGTCCAAGGATGCAGGCGCGGACAGCGAATCGGTGGGCGGCAGCGGCGGCGGCGCGGGCAATGCGGGCGATGTCACCATCGACCGCAGCGGCGCCATCGGCACGCAGGGCGTTCAGGCCAACGGCATTTTCGCGCAAAGCGTGGGCGGCGGCGGCGGCAAGGGCGGTCTTGCTGTGGGCGGCGCTTTCTCGATGACCGATGATGCCTCCTCCTCGGTCGGCGGCGGCGCGGGCGGCACGGCGGGCAATGCGGGCGCGGTTTCGGTCACGCAGAGCGGCTTGATCCAGACCGGCAAAGACAGTTCGAACGGCATCTTTGCTCAGTCGGTTGGCGGCGGCGGCGGTTCGGGCGGCTTCTCGATCGGCGCGTCCTTCTCGAAATCGGGCGGCTCCACCAGCGACAGTGTGGGCGGCGGCGGCGGCAGCGGCGGCAATGCGGGCACTGTCAGTGTCAACACCAGCGGCGGCCTGACCACCAGCGGCAATTACGCCAATGGCGTGCTGGCCCAATCGGTGGGCGGTGGCGGCGGCTCGGGCGGCTTTGCCATCGGCCTTGGCCTCTCGCTTGAGGGTGAGGCGCAATCCTCGGTGGGCGGCGGCGCCGGGTCGAATGGCGGCACGGCGGGCGATGTCGATGTGGCCACGCAGGGCACCATCGTGACCACCGGCCTGTCGGCCAACGGTGTGTTTGCGCAGAGCGTGGGCGGCGGCGGCGGCAGCGGCGGCTTTGCCATTGGCGCGGGTTTCACCAACAGCGGCGGTTCGGCCAGTTCGACCAGCGTCGGCGGCGAGGGCGGTTCGGGCTCGACCTCGGGCAATGTGGTGGTCGCGGCCGACAGCGCCATCGGCACGCATGGCGACAATGCCAATGGCATCTTTGCCCAGTCGATTGGCGGCGGCGGCGGTCGTGGCGGCTTTGCCGTGGGCGGCGCCATCGGCATTGATGGCGATGCCAATTCCAGCGTGGGCGGCGGCGGCGGCGGCACCGGCTCGGATGCGGGCGGTGTGACCGTGTCGGGCTCGGGGGTGATTGTCACCACGGGGGCGAACGCTTCGGGCGTGTTTGCGCAGAGCGTGGGCGGCGGCGGCGGCACCGGCGGCTTCTCCGTGGGCGCGGCTTTCTCCAGCCAGGCGGCGGCGGCCAGCGACAGCGTGGGCGGCACCGGCGGCGGCGCGGGCAATGCAGGCGATGTCAGCGTTACGCGTAACGGCAGCATCAGCACCAGCGGGGCCAATGCGGCGGGCATTGTGGCGCAATCCATCGGCGGCGGCGGCGGTCGCGGCGGCTTTGCCGTGGGCCTTGGCGCGTCCATCGACAGCGACGCGACCAGCTCGGTCGGCGGCGGTGGCGGCGGCACGGCAGGCAATGCCGGCAAGGTCACGGTCAGCGAGACCGGCGACATCACCACCACGGGCGACAATGCGGCGGGCGTCTATGCCCAATCGGTGGGCGGCGGCGGCGGCTCGGGCGGCTTCTCGGTCGGCGGGGCCTTCTCCAGCAAGGGCACGTCCAGTTCGACCAGCGTGGGCGGATCGGGCGCGGGCGGCGGCAATGCCGACGATGTTGCGGTCACGGTCATCGGCAATATCATGACCAGCGGGCGCCTGTCCGACGGCATCTTTGCGCAGAGCGTGGGCGGCGGCGGCGGTGCGGGCGGCTTCTCGATCGGCCTTGGCGTATCGCTGGAAGGCGATGCGGATTCGACCGTGGGCGGCGGTGCGGGCGGCACCGGAGGCAGCGCGGGCAATGTCACCATCGGCGGCAATGGCACCATCATCACGAGCGGCTTCAACGCGGCGGGCATCTTTGCCCAGTCGGTGGGCGGCGGCGGCGGTCAGGGCGGCTTCTCGGTCGGCGCGGGCTTTTCCTCGCAAGGATCGGCCGCGCATGACACGATTGGCGGTTCGGGCGGCGCAGGCGGCGCGGGCGGCGATGTCACCATTGCGCGCAGCGGCGCCATCGGCACGCAGGGCGATGGCGCCAACGGTATTCTGGCGCAATCGGTGGGCGGCGGCGGCGGCAATGGCGGCTTTGCCATCGGCGCTGCGCTCAGCCTCGGCAAGGAGGCTGAATCCAGCGTTGGCGGCAATGCCACCGGCGGCGGCGGCGGCGCGGGCAACACCTCGGGCAATGTTTCGGTCACGCAATCGGGCATGATCGTCACGCAGGGTGTGGGCGCGAACGGCATCTTTGCCCAGTCTGTCGGCGGCGGCGGCGGTTCGGGTGGCTTTGCCATCGGTGCGGGCTTCTCCTCGGAAGGCACCGTGTCGAGCACCAGCATTGGCGGCGAGGGCGGCATCGGCGGCACGTCGGGCGATGTCACCGTTAATCAGACGGGCAATATTTCGACCATCGGTGCGCGTTCGGACGCCATTCTGGCGCAGAGCATCGGCGGCGGCGGCGGCAGCGGCGGCTTTGCCGTGGGCGCGGCGGCCAGCCTGAAGGGGCAGGCCAATTCCTCGGTCGGCGGCGGTTCGGGCGGCACGGGTGGCGATGCGGGCGCGGTCTCGGTGACCAGCGCGGGCCTGCTGACCACGCAGGGCTTCAATTCGAACGCCATCTTTGCCCAGAGCGTGGGCGGCGGCGGCGGCAGCGGCGGCTTCAGCGTCGGCGCGGGCCTCTCCTCAGAGGGCGGAGCGGCCAGTTCGAGCGTTGGCGGCGGCGGCGGCGCGGGGGGCAATGCGTCCTCGGTGTCGGTGGCCCAGACGGGCGACATTGCAACGCAGGGCGTTCAGGCCAACGGCATCTTTGCCCAGTCGGTTGGCGGCGGCGGCGGCGCGGGCGGTTTTGCCGTGGGCGCGGGGGCCAGCCTCAAGGATGACGCCCAGTCCAGCGTGGGCGGCGGCGCGGGCGGCGCGGCCGGTTCGGGCGCCAATGTGACCGTTTCGGAAACCGGGTCGATCAGCACCCATGGCGATGCGGCCAATGGCGTGCTGGCCCAATCGGTGGGCGGCGGCGGCGGCATCGGCGGCTTCTCGATCTCGGGCGCGCTCAGCCAGCAGGGCGGGGCGTCCTCGGATGCCACGGGCGGTTCGGGCGGTTCGGGCGGATCATCGGGCGCGGCGGGCGCGGTGTCTGTGACCATGACCGGCGACATCGAAACCACCGGGGCCCATGCGCGCGGCGTCTTTGCGCAAAGCGTGGGCGGCGGCGGCGGCGCGGGCGGCTTTGCCATCGGCGCGGGGGCCAGCCTTCAGGGCGACGCCAATTCCAGCACCGGCGGCGGGCTGGGCGGCGCGGCGGGCAATTCGGACGCGGTCAGCGTCAGCCTGCATGGCAATATCATCACCAACGGCCTGGCCTCGGCGGCGATCATCGCCCAGTCGATTGGCGGCGGCGGCGGCGCGGGCGGCTTTGCCGTGGGCGCATCGCTGTCCTCTGACGGCGGCACTTCGGCCGAAACCACGGGCGGCGGCGGCGGCTCGTCGGGCAATGCGGGCGCGGTCACGGTCAGCCATGTCGGCGGGATCGAGACATGGAGCGACCAGTCGGGCGCGATTCTGGCGCAGAGCGTGGGCGGCGGCGGCGGCTCGGGCGGCTTTGGCGTGGGCGGTGCGCTCTCGGTCAAGGGCGCGGCCACCTCGGGCGTGGGCGGCGGCTCGGGCGGCGCGGCGGGCGATGCCGATGCCGTTTCGGTCGATAATATCGGCAATATCTTTACCCATGGCGCCAATTCGGCGGCCATCACCGCGCAATCCATCGGCGGCGGCGGCGGTCAGGGCGGCTTTTCGGTCGCGGCGGGTCTGACCACATCCTCGGCCGATGCGGCGGCCAGTTCGACGGGCGGCGCGGGCGGTTCGGCGGGGCGCGGCGCGGATGTGTCGGTGTCCTCGATGGGCCTGCTCAACATCTATGGCGACCACAGCCGGGGCATCGTTGCGCAATCCATCGGCGGCGGCGGCGGCGCGGGTGGCTTCTCGATCTCGGGCGCGCTCTCGACCAGCGCGGGCGGCGCTTCGGACAGCGTGGGCGGCGCGGGCGGCGCGGGCAATTCGGCGGGCAATGTCACGGTCACCTCGGGCGGCCAGATCCTGACCCATGGTGATGTGGCCAATGCGGTGCTGGCCCAGTCGATCGGCGGCGGCGGCGGCGCGGGCGGCTTTTCGGGCAGTCTGGCGGCGGCCCTTGGCGGCGGCGCGGCCAGCAGCTCGGTGGGCGGCAATGGCGGCGTGGGGTCGGATGCGGGCAATGTCACGCTGACGTTGACCGGACAGGTCGGCACGCTGGGCAACAATTCGGCGGCGGTGGTGGCGCAATCCATCGGCGGCGGCGGCGGCCAGGGTGGCTTCTCGCTGGGCGCGGGCTTTGCCTCGAACGGCACGGGGGCCACCGATGTCACGGGCGGCGCGGGCGGCAATGGCGGCGTGGGCGGTGATGTGCTGGTGTTCAGCAGCGCGATCATCCAGACCCATGGCGATCTGTCGGACGGCATTCTGGCCCAGTCGATCGGCGGTGGCGGCGGTGCGGGCGGCTTTGCAGCCTCGGGCACGATGGCGCTGGGCGAAGGCGCGGCCTCTTCGGCCACGGGCGGGCGCGGCGGTACCGGCCAGAACGCGGGCACGGTCACCGTGTTCAACGCCGGTCAGGTCTATGCCTTTACCGCCGGCTCGGCGGGCATCGTGGCGCAATCCATCGGCGGCGGCGGCGGTCAGGGCGGCTTTGCCGGTTCCTTCGCCATTTCCTCGACCAATTCGGCGATCAGCAATGCGCTGGGCGGATCGGGCGGCGTGGGCGGCGATGCCGATCACGTTAAGGTGGTCAATACCGGCGATGTGCAGGTGAATGGTGACCGCTCTGTGGCGATCATGGCGCAGAGCATCGGCGGCGGCGGCGGCGCGGGCGGCTTCTCGCTGGGCGCGGCGGCGTCTCAGGCCAAGGCGGCCAGCGATGCGGTGGGCGGCAGCGGCGGCGCGGGCGGCAATGCCGGTGGTGTCGAGGTGGCCAATGGCAGCACCGGCACAATCCTCACCAATGGCGCCTTTGGCTATGCGGTCTTTGCCCAGAGCATCGGCGGCGGCGGCGGCAATGGCGGCTTTGCGGCGGGCGGTGCGCTTTCGCTCAAGGACGGGGCCAACTCCTCGATCGGCGGGGGCGCTGGCGGCGCGGCGGGCGATGGCTCGACCGTGGCGGTCAACAATTATTCGCAGATCGAAACCAATGGCATCGGCGCCACGGCGGTCTTTGCGCAGAGCATCGGCGGCGGCGGCGGCGCGGGCGGTTTTGCCGCAGGCGCCGGCATCGCGGGCGGCACGGGCAGCACGCTGTCGAGCAGCATTGGCGGGGGTGGCGGTTCGGGCGGCAATGCGGGCGACGTGCGCCTGTTCAACGCCGGTTCGATCCTGACGCAGGCGGATCAGTCGGCGGCGGTGCTGCTGCAATCCATCGGCGGCGGCGGCGGGCGCGGGGCCTTTGCGGTCGGCGGCGCGCTGGCCAAGGGCGAGACGGCCAGCCAGAGCGTGGGCGGCGATGGTGGTGCGGCCGGTTCTGCGGGCGCGGTCGATGTCGTCAATATTGCGGGCGGTACGATTGTCACCAAGGGCGCGCTTTCGAATGCGGTTCAGGCGCAGTCGATCGGCGGCGGCGGCGGCGCGGGCGGCTTTGCCGTGGGCGCGGGCCTTTCGCTCGATGGCGGGGTGGATTCGCATGTCGGCTCGGGATCGGGCGGCGCAGGCGGCAGCGCAGGCGCGGTGACGATCACCACCGATGGCGCCATCGGCACGATGGGCGATGGCTCGGTGGCGGTGCTGGCCCAATCGGTGGGCGGCGGCGGCGGGTCCGGCGGCTTTGCCGTGTCGGGCGGCCTGTCGGCCAATGGCGCGGCCACCAGCAATTCGGTGGGCGGCGCAGGCGCGGGCGGCGGCACGGGCGGCGCTGTCTCGGTGCATAATGGCGGGCTGATCGAAACGCTGGGCGTCAATGCTACGGCGGTCTTTGCCCAGAGCGTTGGCGGCGGCGGCGGCGTTGGCGGCTTCTCGGCGGGCGCGGCGGCGGCCAACAGCGATGGCGCGTCCAACGTGGTGGGCGGCGATGGCGGCGCGGGCGGCGCGGGCGGGGATGTCACGGTGGACAATGCCACCGGCGGCGCGATCCGTACCTCGGGCGCTTTCTCCGATGGCGTCTATGCGCAATCCATCGGCGGCGGCGGCGGTCAGGGCGGCTTTGCCGCAGGCGGCGCGCTGGCGATCAATGGCGATACGGCATCGAAGGTGGGCGCCGGATCGGGCGGCGGCGGCGGCGATGGCGGCCTGATCGGCGTGACCAATGGCGGCAGCATCGAAACCAGCGGCGACAATGCGCTGGGCGTCTTTGCGCAGTCGGTCGGCGGCGGCGGCGGCCAAGGCGGCTTTGCCGCAGGCGGCGGCATCAGCGCGCAGGGCGGCGGCATCTCGAACGTCACGGGCGGATCGGGCGGCGGTGCGGGCGCGGGCGGCATCGTTTCGGTCGCTTCGACCGGCGCGATCAGCACGCTGGGCGCCAATGCCACGGCGGTCTTTGCCCAGAGCGTGGGCGGCGGCGGCGGTGCTGGCGGCTTTGCCGTGGGCGCGGCGGCCTCGCGCGCGGGGGCGGTGGCCAACAGCGTGGGCGGCAATGGCGGCGGCGGCGGCGCGGGCGGCGATGTCACCGTGTCGAACGGCACCGGCATCATCACCACGGTGGGCACGATGGCCGACGGCGTCTATGCGCAGAGCATCGGCGGCGGCGGCGGTGCTGGCGGTTTCTCGGCGGGCGGCGCGTTGACGGTGGATGCCGACGCGACCTCTTCGGTTGGCGGCGGCAATGGCGGCGGCGGCGGGGCCGGCGGCGCGGTGCATGTCGATAATGCGGGCCTGATCGCCACCAAGGGCGCGGGCGCGCAGGCGATCTTTGCCCAGTCGGTCGGCGGCGGCGGCGGTCAGGGCGGCTTTGCCGCAGGCGGCGGCTTGACGGCGCAGGGCGGCGCGGCCTCCGACACGGTGGGCGGCAGCGGCGGCGCTGGCGGCGCGGGTGGTCTTGTCTCGATCACTACATCGGGCGCGGTTCAGACCGAGGGCGCGAACGCCACGGCGATCTTTGCCCAGAGCGTTGGCGGCGGCGGCGGCGTTGGCGGCTTCTCGGCCGGCGGCGCGCTGTCCAAGGCCAAGAGCGCGGCCAGCAATGTCGGCGGCGAAGGCGGCGGCGGTGGCGCAGGCGGCGATGTTGAGGTGGACAATGCCGATGGCGGTGCGGTCACCACGCTGGGCGCACTGTCCTATGGCGTTTATGCGCAGAGCGTTGGCGGCGGCGGCGGCAAGGGCGGCTTTGCCGCAGGCGGCGCGCTGGGCGTCGATGATGATGCGACATCGGTGGTGGGCGGCGGATCGGCGGGCGGCGGCGGTGCCGGTGGCCGGATCACTTTCAACAATGGCGGCGCCATCGGCACGGTGGGCGCAGGCTCCATCGCGGTCTTTGCTCAGTCGGTGGGCGGCGGCGGCGGCGCCGGCGGCTTTGCGGCCGGGGGCGGGTTGACTGTCAACGGCGGGGCGCAGGCCAACAGCATCGGCGGCGCCGGCGGCGCGGGCGGTTCGGGCGGCATCATCGCGCTGACCAGCTCGGGCGCGATCACCACGCTGGGCGATAATGCCACGGCGGTCTATGCCCAGAGCATCGGCGGCGGCGGCGGCGTTGGCGGCTTCAGCGTCGGCGGCGCGGGCGCGCAGGCGGGTTCGGCCACCGAAACCGTGGGCGGCACGGGCGGCGGCGGCGGCAATGGCGGCGCGATCAGCTTTGCCAACACCGCCACCGGATCGGTATTGACGATGGGCACTCTGTCCTATGGCGTCTATGCCCAGAGCATCGGCGGCGGCGGCGGCAGCGGCGGCTTTGCCGTAGGCGGCGGGCTGACGGTCGATGGCGGGGCCAGTTCGAGCATCGGCGCGGGCAGCGGCGGCGCAGGCGGCAGCGGCGGCGCGATCACCTTTACCAATGGCGGCACTATCGGCACGGCGGGCGATGGCTCTATCGCCGTCTTTGCCCAGTCGGTTGGCGGCGGCGGCGGCGCAGGCGGTTTTGCCGTGTCGGGCGGTCTGGCCGCCAATGGCGGCGCACAATCCAATAGCGTGGGCGGCAATGGCGGCGGCGGCGGCGCGGGCGGCGTGGTCGATCTGGCCACCACCGGATCGGTCATCACGCTGGGCGCGAATGCCACGGCCATCTTTGCCCAGAGCATCGGCGGCGGCGGCGGCGCGGGCGGCTTCTCCGTGTCGGGCGGTCTGGCCAAGGCGGATGCGGCGGCCAATGCGATTGGCGGCACGGGTGGCGGCAGCGGCGCGGGCGGCGTGGTCAGCGTGAGCAATGGTGGCACCGTGGGCACGGCGGGCGACAATTCGCTGGCGGTCTTTGCCCAATCGGTGGGCGGCGGCGGCGGCCAGGGCGGCTTTGCCGCGGGCGGCGGCCTTTCGGCCAGCGGCGGCGCGGCCAGCGATGTGATCGGCGGCACGGGCGGCGCAGGCGGCGCGGGCGGCAATGCCTCGGTGGCCAATGCGGGCCTGATCGAAACGCTGGGCGCCAATTCGACCGCGATCTATGCCCAGAGCATCGGCGGCGGCGGCGGTGTCGGCGGCTTCAGTGTCGGCGGCGCGGGCGCGCAGGCGGATAGCGCAGCCAATATCGTGGGTGGCAGCGGCGGCGGCGGCGGCGCGGGCGGTATCGTCAGCGTGGGCAATACGGCGACCGGTTCGGTCGCCACCAGCGGCCTGTTCTCCTATGGCGTCTATGCGCAGAGCGTGGGCGGCGGCGGCGGCAGCGGCGGCTTTGCCGCAGGCGGCGCGGTGGGCCTGTCAGGCGATGCCAGCTCGACCGTGGGCGGCGGATCGGCGGGCGGCGGCGGCGCGGGCGGCAAGGTTGATCTGACCAATGCCGGTTCGATCACGACGGCCGGGGCCAGCGCCATTGCGGTGTTTGGCCAGTCGGTTGGCGGCGGCGGCGGCGCGGGCGGCTTTGCGGCGGGCGGCGGCCTGTCGGGCGGCGGCGCGGCGGCCAACACGGTCGGCGGCGCGGGCGGCGCGGGCGGCGCCGGGGGTCAGGTCACGTTGACCTCCAGCGGGATCATTGCCACCACGGGCGACAATGCCGATGCGGTCTTTGCGCAGAGCGTGGGCGGCGGCGGCGGTGCTGGCGGATTCTCCGTGGGCGGCGCGGGCGCGCAGGCGGATAGCGCGGCCAATATCGTGGGCGGCACGGGCGGCGGCGGCGGCGATGGCGGCCTCGTCTCGCTCTCCAACGCGGCGGATGGCAAAATTTCCACCACGGGCAAGCTGTCCTACGCGGTCTTTGCGCAGTCGGTTGGCGGCGGCGGCGGCGCGGGCGGCTTTACCGCAGGCGGTGCGCTGACCCTTGGTGGCGATGCGACATCAAGCGTTGGCGGCGGCGGCGGCAGCGCTGGCGGCAAGGGCGCAGCGGTCACGCTGTCCAACCTTGGCCAGATCGGCACAGCGGGCGACGATTCCATCGCGGTCTTTGCACAGAGCATCGGCGGCGGCGGCGGCGCGGGCGGCTTTGCCGCGGGCGGCGGCATCGCGGCTTCGGGTCAGGCGCTTGGTTCAAGCGTTGGCGGGGCTGGCGGGGCTGGCGGGGCAGGCGGCGTCCTGACGCTGGACAACAGCGGTATTGTGGCCACCAGCGGCCAGATGGCCAGCGCCATTCTGGCGCAGAGCATCGGCGGCGGCGGCGGCGTGGGCGGCTTTGCCGTGGGCGCCGGCGCTTCGCAGGCCGGTTCGCTGGCCGATGTGATCGGCGGCAGCGGCGGGGCAGGCGGGCTTGGCGGCGCTATCACCATCACCAACAGCAGCGCGGGCGCGATCTCGACTCTGGGCGCCTTTGCCTATGGCATTCAGGCGCAGAGTGTGGGCGGCGGCGGCGGCAATGGCGGCTTTGCGGCGGGCGGCACGGTGGCGCTGGGCGGCGATGCGCGCTCGACCATCGGCGGCGGCGCGGGCGGCGGCGGCGGTATCGGCGGCGCGATCACCCTGACCAACGCGGGCACGGTGGACACCGAAGGCGCAGGGGCCATCGCGGTCTTTGCCCAGTCGGTGGGCGGCGGCGGTGGCGCGGGCGGCTTTGCCGGTGCGCTCAGCGCGGCGGGCGGCAGCACGTTCGGCTCGGCCATTGGCGGCGACGGCGGTGCGGCCAGCATGGGCGGCGCGGTGAGCATCACCAACACGGGCCAGATTCATACCGGCGGCGCAAATGCGGTGGGCGTCTATGCCCAGAGCATCGGCGGCGGCGGCGGTGTCGGCGGCTTCTCGCTGGCGGCGGGCGGCGGCGTGGGCAGCCTGTCCAACGCGATTGGCGGCATGGGCGGGGCCGGCGGCGAAGGCGGCGCGGTCAGCGTCAGCAATGCCGGCGGGGCGACCATCGTGGCCGATGGCGCGCTCTCCTATGGCGTCTATGCTCAGAGCGTGGGCGGCGGCGGCGGCAAGGGCGGCTTTGCCGTGACCGGTACGCTGGCCACCAGTGGTTCGGCCAATTCCAGCCTTGGCGCGGGCGCCGGGGGCGGCGGCGGCGATGGGGGCCTTGTGGGCGTGACCAATGACGGCGCGGTGCAGGCCAAGGGCGCGGGATCGGTGGGCGTGTTTGCGCAAAGCGTGGGCGGCGGCGGCGGCGCGGGCGGCTTTGCGGGCGGCCTGACCATCGGCAGCGGCGGGGCGATTGCCCAATCGGTCGGCGGCGAAGGCGGCGGCGGCGGCACGGGCGGCGTGGTTTCGGTGGCCAACACCGGGCTGGTTCAGACGCTGTCCGACAATTCCATCGGCGTGTTTGCGCAAAGCGTGGGCGGCGGCGGCGGCCTTGGCGGCTTCTCGATTGCCGGTTCGGGCTCTTCGGGCTCGGGCACGGCCACCTCGATCGGCGGCACGGGCGGCGCAGGCGGCAGCGCGGGCGATGTCACCATCACCAACAGCGGCCTGATCAATGCCAAGGGCAACCTTTCCTATGGCGTGTTTGCCCAGTCGGTTGGCGGCGGCGGCGGCGTTGCGGGCATGGCGGTGTCGGGCACTCTGGCCGAAGGCAGCGGCGGTTTGACCTCGGCGCTGGGCGGCGCGGGCGGCGGCGGCGGCAACGGCGGCGTGGTGACGGTGAGCAACACCGGATCGATCGTGGTCGAAGGCGCGGCATCGGTGGGCGTTCTGGCCCAGTCGATCGGCGGCGGCGGCGGCGCGGGCGGCTTTTCGGGCAGCCTTGCCGCATCGGGCGGCACGCTGGGCAACCAGCTTGGCGGTTCGGGCGGCGCGGGCGGCAACGGCGGCAATGTCACCGTTACTTCGACGGGTTCGATCACCACGCTGGGCGACGATTCGGTCGCGGTGCTGGCGCAATCCATCGCGGGCGGCGGCGGCCAGTCGGCCTTTGCCATCGCGGCTCAGACCGGCTCGTTCGACGCGCTCAGCCTGCGCCTTGGCGCGCAGGGCAATGGTATTACCGGCACGCAGGGTCAGGTCATTGTCAATCTGTCGGGCGGCACGATCCGCACGGCGGGCGCTTTGTCCTATGGCTTGCTGGCGCAGGCGATTGGCGCGGGCGGCGGCAATGGCGCGATCTCGGTGCCCGATCCGCTCTCGGTGGGCGGGGGCGGTGTCACGCTGGCGGTCGGCGGCAGCGGCGGGGTCACGGGCGATGGCAATGTCGTTGATCTGACCAATGCCAATCCCATCGGCACCGGCGGCGCGGGGGCCATCGGCTTTGTCGCGCAGAGCGTTGGCGGCGGCGGCGGCATTGAGGGCGTGACGGGCGATGTCACGCTGGGGTCGGGCAATTCGGCATGGACCACGACGGTCGGCGGCACCTCCACCTCGGCGGGCAGCGGCCAGTCGGTCACCATCGCCAATTCCGGCGCGATCAGCACCACAGGCATTTCGGCCTATGGCCTGCTGGCGCAGAGCGTTGGCGGCGGCGGCGGCGTGGGTTCGCTGGCGCTGGGTGTGACCACAGGTTCGGCCTCGGCCATGAATCTGGCCACGGGCGGATCGCAGACCACACAGGGCGATGGCGGCGACATCACCTTCACCACATCGACCGGCGCGATCAGCACCACGGGCAAGTTGGCCTCGGGTCTGGTGGTCCAGTCGATTGGCGGCGGCGGCGGCGTGGCCGATGCGACCTCGCTGAACGGCGCGGCGATTGGCGCGGGCGGCATCACGCTGGCCTCGGGCGCAACGGGCGGCGCGGGCGGCAATGGCGGGGCGATCACGCTGAGCCAGAACGGGGCCATTTCCACCACCGGCGCGGGCGCGAGCGGCGTTTCGCTGCAATCCATCGGCGGCGGCGGCGGCGTTTCGGCCATGGATAACACCGGCGGCAGCGGCGCGGTTTCGGGCGCGAGCATCGGCGGCGCGGCCAGCGGCAATGGCGGGGCGATCAGCTTCAACCTTGCCGGAAATGTCACCACCACCGGCATCGGTGCGGGCGGCGTTTCGGTGCAGTCCATCGGCGGCGGCGGCGGCACGGTGGACAGCTTTGGCTCGACGGTCTCGGCGCCTCTGGTGTTGGGTTCGACCAATGGCGCATCGGGCAATGGCGGCGCGGTCAATCTGACCACCTCGGGCGGCATCGCCACCAGCGGGGCGGGGGCAACCGGCCTGTTGGTGCAATCCATCGGCGGCGGCGGCGGCAATGCCATGGCAACGGACGCCGGCGGCGCGGTCCAGACCCTTGCGGTCCAGACGGCGGCGGGCGGCGGCGGCAATGGCGGCGCGACCAGCGTGACCGTCGGCGGCGCGATCACCACCACCGGGGCCAAGGCCAATGGCGTGGTGGTGCAGTCCATCGGCGGCGGCGGCGGCCTTGTGGGCAACACGTCGGTCGCGCTGGGCGGGATCGGTTCGGGCGGCGCGGTGGGCCTGACGGTCAATGCGCCGGTCGTCACCACGGGCAATGGCTCTTCGGCGCTGGTTGTAGGCAGCGAGGGCGGCAGCGGCGCGGGGGCGATCAACATCGCCATCGGCACCGTGGCCATCACCGGCGGCAAGGGCGGCAATGCGCTGCAACTGCATGGCGGGGCCAATAATACGATCACCACGGCGGGCACGCTGACCACGGCCGATGGCCAGACCGGCATGGTGATCACCGCCACCGGGGGCAACAATGCCATCACCAACACCGGCACGATCGTCGGTTCGATTGATCTGGGTTCGGGCAATAACAGCCTGACCAACGTTGCGGGCGGGGTGTTCCTGGCCGGGCCGCTGGTCAATCTGGGCTCGGGCACGTTCTTCAACAGCGGCACGATTGATCCGGGCGGGGCCAATGTGGTTAAAACGCTGGCCATTACCGGCAATCTGGCGACCACAGGCACCAGCCTTTATCGCAGCGATTTCGACGCGCGCACCAACACCGCCGATCTGGTCACGGTATCGGGCACGGCGGCTCTGGCGGGCACGGTCAATGTCAATGTGATGAACCCGGGCTATGCCAAATCGGGCGCGCATGACATCGTGATCCTGCGGGCGGCGGGCGGCATTACCAGCCATGCCGGGCTGACGCTGGTGGCGCCCAATTCGGCGGTGGCCAGCTATAGCCTGACCTATCCCAACGCCAATGACGAGACGCTGCATTACGTCATCGAATTCGCGCCAAACGGGCTGAGCGCCCAGCAGGCGCGGCTGGGGCAGCTCATCAACCGCATCCAGACCAATCCGACCGCCGCCTTTGCGCCGACCGCCGCCACGATCATGACGATCCCGACGGTATCCACGCTGGGCGCGGTCTATGACAGTCTGAGCGGGGAGGGCGTGGTGGCGGCCAAGACGGCGGCCTTTGCCGTCTCGACCAATTTCCACGATGCGATTTCGCTTCAGCGTGAATCGCGCCTGCTGGATGGTGGTCCGGGCAAGCCCATCGAGCGCTTCGGCAATCTGTGGCTGACCATGACGGGCGGCAATGAAACCGTGCGCGGGGCCAATGGCACGCATGATGTGGAGACCAACGGCTATGCCCTTCAGGGCGGCTGGGATATCCGCCTTGGCCGCAACACCGTGGCCGGGATCAGCGTGGCGGGCGATCCGCAGAACTTCCGCGTGGGCGGGGTCGGCACGGGCGGACGGATCACTTCGTTCAGCGCGGGCGGCTATCTGGGCACAAATGTCGGGCCTTTGTCGCTGGGGGCCGATCTGGTCTACAGCAACTATGCCACGACCTATACGCGCTCGATGGCGCTGCCCGGGACCAGCGAACTGGCGCGCGGGGCCTTTACCATGAAGGCGCTGTCGGGCCGGATGCAGATCACCGGCAATTTCGTGACCGGTTCGCTGCAGATGCGTCCCTTCGCCAGTCTGGATGTGACGCGCCTGTCGGTGCCTTCCTTCAACGAAACCTCGACGACCACGGCAGGAACGGCCGGGGTGCTGGGGCTGGGCTTTGGCAAGGAGGCGATGGTGCGCAGCCGGACCTTTGCGGGCGTGGATCTGGGCCGCAACTTCGATCTGGGCGGCAGCACCACTCTGACGCTGGCGGGCAAGGCGGCATGGTCGCATGACTTTGATCCGCAGCGTTCGCTGATGGCCGGTTTTGCCGGGGTGCCTGACTACAGCTTCGAGACGCTGGGCGCCTCGGCGCCTGCGGATGCGGCACGGTTGGATCTGCGCGGCGCGGTGACGCGCGGCAATGTCCAGTTCCGCTTCAATCTGGGCAGCACGATGGCCGCCCGTTACCACAATTTCGCCGCACAGGCCGGTTTCCGGGTCGCGTGGTGATGATGCTTTCGACACTTAACGGGGGCCGTCGTGCCCCCAACATCTTTTGGGGCTGCGGCCTCGACGCATCAGGGGGAGACTTGCTGTGAAAAATGTCCTGAAGAGCGGAGCTTCGGCAATGGCGCTGATGCTTTTCACGCCGCAAGCCGCGCTGGCGGCCCCGGTCGGGGCCTGCGGCATCCCCGATACGTCGCAGAACCCCAATGTGGTGTCCTGCATATCGGATCCGACCAGCTATCAGAACGGCATCGTCTATGATCAGAACAGCTTTGCTACCCCGGCGGGGCTGAAGATCGACATTTACGGCACGGCGGTGGTCAACACCAATCTGGCCGGGGCTGCGGTATCGGTAACCGGTTCGAGCGGCAATGCGGCCCAGATCGCGCTGCGTGCGGGCGCGCATGTGACCAATACGGGCATTGCCGCAGAGGCGCTGGCCTCGGGCACAGGCACCGCCTCGATTGACAACCACGGCATCCTTGCCGCCCAGACCGGCGGCCTGCTGGCCCTTGGCGACACCAGCGGGGCGGCGGGCGCGGGCTCGGTTATCAACCGGAGCGACGGCTCGGTCACGCTCACCCCTTCCTCGGGCACGGTCTATGGCGCGCTGGCGCAGGGCGGGTCGGCCAGCGTGGTCAACAATGGCGCAATCTCGCTGACCAACGCCACCGCCACCGGCGCGTTCAGCGGCCTTGCCGCCGGTTCCTATGCCAGCGGCGGAACGCTTTCGATCAACAACACCGGCATTGTCTCGCTCGATGTGCGCGGCACGGTGGCGCTGACGGGCATGAATGTGATCGCCAATGCGGGCGCGGCCACGCTGACCAATTCGGGCAGCGTGAGCGTACATAGCGGGTCGGGCGCGGCCACGGGTATGTTGGTGAACAATGCGGGCGCGGGCGGGGCCACAACGCTGACCAACACCGGATCGCTGGCGGTGGCTTCGGATACGGGCACGGCCATCGGCATGGACGTTCAGCATGGCACCAGCGTCACGCTCAACAACACCCAGACCGTAACGGGCGGCACAAGCCTGACCGTGACGGGCGCGGATGTCATCGGCTTTCGCGTGGCCAATGCCACCGGGGCGATGACGCTCAACAATTCGGGCGTAGCGATCGGCCTGACCGCGGGCGCGGGCCATAGCGCGACTGCGGCAACCCTGAGCGGGGGCACTACCCAGACCGTCCATTTCAGCGATGCCAAGCCGGGCAGCACGCTCTATTCGGGCGATGTTACGGTTCAGGCGGGCGGGGATGCCACCGGCATCGCGCTGAGCGGGGCAAGCGGCGCGGTGGATGTCTCGCTGACCGGGGCCTCGCTCTCGGTGACCAGCACGGCGGGCAATGCCAGCGGTGTGTCGGTGTCGGGCGGATCGAGCGTTCAGATAACGACGGCCTTTGACGCACCCAACGAGGTTGCCGCGAACATCGCGGTGATCGGCGGCGGTAATGGCGGCACGGCGGGCGGTATCGCCATTTCGGGCGCCACCGGCACCGAAACGGTCAATCTGGGCCAGAGCTTTTCGGTAACCAACACCGCCAATGGCGGCGGCGCAGCCACGGGCATCACGCTGGATGGCGGCACCGATGGCGCGATCACGCTGGCCAGGGGCCTGTCGGTGACGGGTGTGGGCGCAACGGGCGTGAGCGCCGGGGCGACCACCGCCCAGTCGGGCAATGATACGCTGACCAGCAATGCCGCCTTTACGGTGGATGGCACCACGGGCAGCGCCACCGGCATCAGCCTGAACGCGGGCGGCGGCGCTTCGGCCACGGTGAGCCGCCTGTCGGTGACGGGCACGGGGGCGACAGGCGCGGCGCTGACCGGCGGCACGGGTGCGGTCAGCTTTACCGACAATGGCGCGCTTTCGGTTCTGGGCGGTACGGGCGCGGCCAGCGGCATCAGCACCACGGGCGGCACGGATCAGACCATCGCGCTGACTCAGGGTGGCACGGTAACGGGCGCCTCGGCCACGGGCGCGACGATGAGCGGGGCCAGCGGGGCGGAGAATTTCACCGCTTCGGATATCTTCACCGTCACCGGCGGTACGGGCAACGCCACCGGCGTTTCGGCCTCGGGCGGCTCGGCCCAGACGCTGACCTTTACCAAGGCGCTTTCGGTCGGCTCGACGGGCGGCACGGCCAATGGCGTGCTGACCAGCGGCTCGAGCGCCGCGCTGACGCTCAACGCCAATGACACATTCACCGTGACATCGGGCACCGCCGGAGCGAATGGCGTCACCGTGTCGAGCAGCGCCGGCGCCAGCACCACCTATGCCAAGGGGCTCAATGTCCATGGCGGGGGCGTCTCCAACGGTCAGAACCTGTTCAGCGCGGGCGCCATGACCACCGTGGCCAACGGCGCATGGTCGGTCACCGCAGACAGCGGCCAGGCCATCGGCGGGCAGGATTTCGGGGGCACCTCGCAATCCATCACGCTCAATGGCGCGGTGACGATTCAGGGTGTGACTTTCGCGGGCGGTTTTGCCACCAGCGGCGGCAGCGGGGCGGCATCGATCGCGTTCAACGGCGGCCTTTCGGTCTCGGCCAGCGGCGGTTCGGCCGCAGGCGCGGCACAGACGGGCGGCACCAGCGAGACGATCACCGTTCTGAACGGCGCCACCATTTCGGGTACGGCCAGCGGCACTTACGGCTTCCGCCAATTCGGCGGTACGGATGCCACCACCTTTACCGGCACCGGCGCCATCGCCGTTTCCACCACCAGCGGCAGCGCATGGGGCATCATCCAGTCGGGCGGATCGAGCGAGACGATCACGCTGAATGATGCGCTGAGCGTGAATGGCGCGGGCGGGAGCACCATCGGCCTGCAGCAGACGGGATCGGCCACCGGGCTTATCACCACCAAGGCGGGCTTTACCGTTGCCAACACCAGCACCGGCGCTACCGGCGTTTTGACCACCAACAGCACCAGCAGCACGGCCAACATCAACGCCGGGCTGAGCGTGACAGGCGGCAGCGGCACGTCCTATGGCGTGCAGATGACCGGCGCGGGCAGCCAGAGCGTCAATGTCACCGGCGACCTGTCGGTGACGGCTGACAATGCGGTCGCCAATAACAACGCATGGGGCATCTTGCTGACCGGGGGTACGGCGAAATCGGCGGGTGTCACCGGCACGCTGACGGTTTCGGCCAATGGTCAGGCAGTCGGTGCTTCCCTCAATGGCGGCAGCGGCGCGGCCGGTTTTACCGCCGGTGGTCCGATCAATGTGACCTCGGTGGCGGGGTCGGCCTATGGTCTTTCGCTGATTGACGGCACGACGCACACGATCAGCACGGCCAAGGCTGTCACCGTCAGCGGCGCCAATGCTGAAGCCTATGGCTTGCGCAGCCGTCTGGCCAGCGGATCGGTGGCGATCACCGCCGCCGATACGGTCACGGTCAGCAACAGTTCGGGTGTGGCCACCGGCATTCAGGTGCTGAACGGGGCTGATGTCACGGTTTCGGTGGCCAAGGCGGTGACCGCGACGGCGACGGGCGCGGGCAATGCCTATGGGCTGGACCTGTCGGGCGCGACGGGCATGACCACCGTGAATGTTCCGGCGGGCATCCTGATCAAGGCGGCGGCCAATACGGGTGCGGCCTATGGCATTTCGGCGGTCAATGGCGCGGGCCTGACCATCGATCCGCCAGATGTGACTGTTACCAGCGCGGGCGATGCCTACGGCGTTTACAGCACTGGCCAGACCGGCGCGCAGAATGTGACGTTGGGCACGGTTTCGGCCACCTCGACGGGCGCGACGGCCAATGGCGTCTCGCTTTCGGGCAATGGCGCGATCACGTTGATCGATGCGGCCGGCATCACGGCCAATTCGGCCACGGGCGGCAATGGCGTCAGCCTGACCCAGACCGGCACCAGCGGGGCGATCAGCGCCACGTTGAACACGGTCGCCACCACCGGGCCCGCCACCATCGGCGTCAATCTGGCCCAGAGCAATGCGGCAGGCACCACCGGCACGATTGCCGCAACGATCCAGTCGGTGAGCACCACCGGCGCGGGATCGACCGGCATTGCGATCACCGGATCGGAAAGCGGCGCGGCCGGCCTCACACTGGGTTCTGCGTCGCATACGGGCGGCGTGACCACCACGGGCGCGGGCGCGCATGGCGTGGTTCTGGCCACCACCAATGGCGCGGGCACGATCACCAACAACGCCACCATTGCCGTTTCGGGCAGCGGCAGCGAGGGCATCGTGGCCACCGGCGCGGGGCCGATCACCATCGCCAACTGGAACCTGACCACAGCGGCGGGCAAGGGCATTGATGCGACCGGGGCAGGCGGTGCGGTGGCGATCACCTCGACCACGGTGAGCGCGGCGGGCGGCGATGCGATCAGCGCGGTCAACACCGGGGCCGGGACGATTGGCATCAACGCCACCACCACCGGGGCCACCGGCGGGCGCGGCATTTATGCCAACAGCGGGACGGGCGCGATCACCATTGCGGCCAAAACCACCACCGCCACGGGCGCGAACGCGATTGCCGTTTCATCGACGGGCGGCAATGTCACGGTCAATCTGGCCGATGGCGGCGCGACCAGCAGCAGCACCGGGGCGGGCCTGAGCATCAACACCGGGGGCACGGCCACGATCAATCTGGGCAGCGCGGCGACCTCGGCCACGATCACGGGCGCGACGGCAGGCATCAGTTCGGCCGCCGCCGGGGGCCAAAGCGTCACCCTGTCGGGCATTGTGGGCGCTGGCAACAATGCCGCCGTGCTGCTGTCGGGCGGGGCGGTCACGCTGGTCAACAAGGGCACGATCAACGGCTATATGACGCTGTCGAGCGCGGGCAATACCGTGAGCAACAGCGGCACATGGAACGCCTTTGGCGGTGACACCACCTTTGGCGGCACATCGACGCTGAACAATTCGGGCACGATCAATATCAACCCGGCGGCGGTCGCGGCCTCCACCGCCCGTTTCCTCAACCTGACCTCGATCACCAACAGCGGCACGATCTCGCTGGCCAATGGCCATACGGGCGATGTGCTGGATGTGGGCGGGGCGGCAGTGACGGGCGCCTCGGGCAAGCTGGTGCTGGACGCCAATCTGGGCGTGGCGGCCGTGGGCGTCAGCGCTGCGCAAAGCGCCGACATGCTGCGTACCACCGGGGCCAGCGGCGGCACCACCACCATCGTCATCAACGACCTTGGCGCCGCGCAGGCGGGACAGTTCAATTTCAACGGCATCCGCGTGGTCACCAATGGCGCGTCCTCGTCAGGGGCCTATGCGCTGCAGGGAGGGCCGATCAACAAGGGCTTTGTCCAATATGTGCTGGCGCAGGATTCCGGGTCGAACTGGAACCTTGTCGGCTTGCCCTCGGCGGCGGCGTTTGAATTGGTGCGCACCGCGGCCCAGGCCCAGAAGTTCTGGCGCCGGTCGGGCGACACATGGGCCGAACAGGTTCGCGCCACCGATCTGTCGCGGGGCAATTCGATGTGGATGCAGGTCTATGGCGGCGGCCAGACCGACAAATCGGCGCCGGTCTATAATCTGACCGTGCTGGGCAAATCGGTTGGCTTCAACCCCAATCTGGACATTCGCAACACCTGGCAGGGCGTCCAGATCGGCTATCAACTGGGCCGCGAGAGCTGGGGCGTGGGCCTGACGGGCGGCTATGGCGAACAGACCGGCAGGCTGAACGCCACGAGCGACCAGATCAAGATCAAGGGCGGCAATGTCGGCGCCTATCTGCGGCTGCTCTCGCAGGAAGGGCTCTATGCCAACGTGCTGGTCAAGGTTGATCGCTTCAGCGTGAATTACAACTTCAACGGCCTTGCCTCGGCGCCTTCGTTCAACGGCACCACCTATGGCGCCAATGTCGAGGTGGGCGCGCATCTGCGTTCGGGCACGATGTTCTTCGAGCCTTCGGCGGGCATTTCGGCCACGCATACCGATCTGGACGGCTTTACCGGCGGCGCGGGCGGCATGGCGGTGCAGTTCACCAACAATGGCAGCGCCTATGGCCGGGTCGGCCTGCGGGCGGGGGTTGAAACCAAGTCGGCCAACTGGGTGGTGCGCCCCTATGTCGGCGTCGGCTGGGAAGGCGAACTGTCGGGTCAGGGCCATGCGCTCCTCTCCTCGGGCGGGACGGGCGTCGATTTTGCCGATGCATCGGAAGGCGGCCGGGCCCGGATCGAGGCGGGCATTCAGGGCGCACGCACGAGCGGCCTGTCGATCTTTGCCAAGGTCGATGTGGTTGAAGGCAGCAAGGCCCATGGCGTGGCCGGGCGCGCAGGCATCGCGCTGCGCTGGTGATGGATGGCGTATCGGTCGGCCCGGATAAAGGGCCGACCGATACGACCGGATTTACGAAGCGTCGGGCGCGGGGCCGAAGGCGGCAGTGATGCGCGCCTCGGCCTCGGTTGCCTGCGCGATCATCAGGCTGAGCGCCTTGGCGGTGTCATGCATCAGGCCTGCGCCGATCGGCCTTTCGCCGTTGATGAAGCGGCGGAGCGCCCTTTCATCTATCCCCAGCCGCCGCGAGGCCGCCGTGGTGCCGCCCAGCACCTGAATGCAATGGGCGAAATGTTCTTGCGGGTCCGGCATGGTGGATGGTGCGGTCATGGCCCCCTCTTCCCTTCAGATAATGAGATGTTGCCGCGCGATTGCGGCATGGCGGGCGGGCCCGTCAATCCCGGGATGTGCGAATGGATCATTTATGGTTCAGTCCATGATTGCCGAAGTTTAAAACAGGCATAATAATCATGGGCTTTGACGTCATGTCCATCGCTCAAGCGCTTCCATCGGGTGCGCGCGTATATTCGCGATGACGGGCAGGATCGATTCGGAAAGGGCGGTTCAGCCTATGGCCGTACAGGACATTGTCTTCATTCATCAGAATATGCCGGGCCAGTTCCGCTATCTGGCCATGGCTCTGGCAAAGCAGAAGGATCGGTTTCGCGTCTTTTTCATCACTTGTCGCAAGGGGGTGGATATGGCCGGGATCGAAACGCTGCGTTATGAACGGCCCCAGCCCAAGGAGCGCTCGCCAGAACCTTTCGCCCGGTCGTTCGAGGCGGCGGCGGGCTTTGGCCGGGCGGTGGCCGGGGTGGCGCTCGACCTGACCAGGAAGGGGGTGCGGCCCGCTCTGGTCCTGTATCATCCGGGGTGGGGCGAAGGGCTTTTCCTGCGCGATATCTGGCCGGGGGCGCGGCTCTTGTCCTATGCCGAATATTATTATCAGCCGCGCGGGGGCGATATCGGCTTTGATCCGATCTTTCCGGTCACGCCTGCGGGATTGTTCAATGCGCGCGCGATGAATGCCAATCTGCTGCTGGCGCATGAACAGGCCGATGTGCTGCTCTCGCCCACGCATTGGCAGAAGAGCCGCCATCCCGCGATCCTGCGCGGCAAGACGGCGGTGATCTTTGACGGTATCGACACCAATCGCGCCAAGCCCGACCCCAAGGCCGGCTTCAAACTGCCCGATGGGCGGGTGCTGACGCGCAAGTTCGAGGTCATCACCTATGTCGCGCGCAATCTGGAGCCGCATCGGGGCTATCATGTTTTTATGCAGGCCCTGCCGAAACTGCTGGCCGCGCGGCCGCACGCGACCGTGCTGATCGTGGGCGGCAGCGATGTCAGCTATAGCCCGCGTCCGCGCGACGGCCATGCCGACTGGTGCGCCAAGTTCGCTGCCGAGGTCGATCTGGGGGGCGATGGTGCGCGCGTCCATTATTTGGGCAAGCTGCCCTATCCCGACTACATGGCGTTGCTTCAGATTTCCTCGGCGCATGTCTATCTGACCTATCCTTTCGTGCTGTCGTGGAGTTGCCTTGAGGCGATGGCCGCGGGCTGCATGTTGGTGGCCTCCGATACGGCCCCGGTGCGTGAGGTGATCAGGCATGAGGAAAACGGCCTGCTGGTGCCCTTCTTCGATGGCGATCAACTGGTGGCTGCGGTCTGCCGCGCGTTGGACGACAAGGCGCTGGCCAAGCGGCTGCGCAAGGCGGCGCGCGAGACGGTGGTGGCGCGCTATGAATTGCAGAATTGCCTGAAGCAGCAGCTCGCGCTGGTCGAGCAATTGCTGGCCCCGCCGCCGCCCCGACCCGCCCCGGCGCCCGTGGCCGCGTAGGGAGATGAGGATTGAGTTTTTTGATAGGTAATTGCGCAGGGCAAAACCGCCTACCGCTCAGGCAAACGCAGTCCCGCTCGAGGCGATGGTTTCATATCGGATCGTGGAATGGCCCGGGTCAAAATCCATCCATAAATTCCCGATTGCTCAAGAGAATTTATGGTGGGCGCGACAGGGATTGAACCTGTGACCCCACCCGTGTGAAGGGTGTGCTCTACCGCTGAGCTACGCGCCCGCTGGCCTCGTATCGGCTTCGTATCGAAGCGTCTCCGTTGCCGGGAGCCGCGCCTCTAAAGGGGTTTGTTTGCGTTGACAAGTGGGTAATGCAATTTATTTCACGCACCCATGACTGACACTGAAAACACCCCCGCCGAATCGGGCGCCGCTCTGGGCGATACCCCGCCCGATCGCCTCGCCATCAACCCCAAGAGCCCGTTCTTCGACGCGGACAAGCTGCAGCGCGGCATTGGCATCCGTTTCAAGGGCGTGGTGCGCACCAATGTCGAGGAATATTCGATTTCCGAAGGCTGGGTGCGCGTTCAGGCGGGCAAGAGCTTTGACCGCAAGGGGCAGCCGCTGACCATCAAGCTGAACGGCCCGGTCGAGGCGTGGTATGAAGATCTGGGCGACAATCCGCCCATCGCTGCTGCCTGAGGCTGAAACGAAAAAGGTCCGGGCGCAACCCGGACCTTTCCTATCGACTGCTACTTCGAATTCTTACAGGTTTCAGCGGCGCGAATAGGCCGCGATAATCGCCCCGATGGGGTCGCCCAGATAGCGGCTCAGCACCGAGCCGTGATTGGCCCCGGCATAGGTGCGGGTACCGCCAACAGGCGCGGTGGGCGTGTTATAGATAAAGCCCGAAATCGGCCAATGCGTCGTACCCAGCCCGCCCAGCGGCTGATACCACACGCGCACCTCGCTCCAGTCGCCGCGCGCCGACACGTCGGTTGCCAGCACATTATCCTCGATCTGTCCGCGCTCGCCGCCCAGCGGGCTCCAGTTGGCATGACGCAGCAGCACCCGGCGCGAATCGAGTATCCGGCTGACCGTGGCCACATGGCCCAGCACCATCGGCCCATAGGGCTTGAACGCCATCACCGCGCCCACGCGGGGGGTGAAACCGCGCTGATAGCGCCCGGCGGCCTGATCCCACCATGTATGCGCATCGCCGCGTAATTGAATGCCCGACACCGTGCGCGCATAGGGCACGCACTGCAGGAAAGTGCTGCCCGGCGCGGCCACGACCTGCTGGCTGCGCGGGATGATCCGCCCATTCTGATTCGCCAGATCGACAAAGGCGATGGCAAAGCGCGGGGCGGTCTGCGTGCGCCCTGCCGCATGGGCAGGCCCGGCTCCGATTATCGGAGCCCCCAACACCGAGACTCCCATCAGCGCGATGGCCAAAGCCTTTGCCGTGATCTTGCCCGGCGATTTGCTGATGAGCGTTCTCGTCATATCGGGAAGATTACGCCCCACAAGTTATGCTGGGGTCGCAAGGTGTGGTTACCAACCCGGCAACCTTTTGCCGGATTAGCCCTTATCGGCTCAAACCGGCGGTAAAAGCGGCCCATTTAGGGGCTGGGCAGGGCTGGGATGCGCCGTTTTGCTTGCCAAATGCGCGTTCTTGTGAGCAGGGACATGCCATGTCCCGTCAGATTATCATTATTGGCCGACCCAATGTCGGCAAATCAACCCTGTTCAACCGCCTCGTGGGCAAGAAGCTCGCGCTGGTGGATGACCAGCCGGGCGTGACTCGCGACCGCCGCTTTGGCGAGGCGAGTCTGCTGGGGCTGGATTTCACCATTGTCGACACCGCCGGGTGGGAGGACGACGATCCCTCCAGCCTGCCGGGCCGGATGCGGATACAGACCGAGGCCAGCCTTGAAGGCGCGGATATCGCACTGTTCGTGGTGGATGCCCGCGCCGGCATCACCCCGCTGGACGAGGAAATCGCACGCTGGCTGCGCGAACAGAGCGTTCCGGTTATCCTTTGCGCCAACAAGGCTGAAGGGCGCGCGGGCGATGGCGGCCTGTATGAGGCCTTCAGCCTGGGCATGGGCGATCCCGTTCCGATCAGCGCCGAGCATGGCGAGGGCATGGGCGACCTGTTCGAGGCGCTGCTGCCCTTCTTCGAAGGCGACGAGGAAGAGGAGGAGTTCGAACCCTTTGATCCCGACGATGAAGATGCGCTCAACGCCGCGCCGCTGAAGCTGGCCATCGTGGGGCGTCCGAATGCGGGCAAGTCCACGCTGATCAACGCGCTGCTGGGCGAGGATCGGTTGCTGACCGGGCCGGAGGCGGGGATTACCCGCGATTCGATTTCCATCGACTGGTTGTGGATGGACCCGGAAACTCATCTGGAGCGTCCTGTCCGCCTGATCGACACCGCCGGTATGCGCAAAAAGGCGCTGGTGGTCGAAAAGCTGGAGCGCATGTCGGTGGCCGATGCGCGCCGCGCGATCGACTTTGCCGAAGTGGTCGTGCTGCTGCTCGACGCTACTCGCGGGCTGGAGCATCAGGATCTCAAGATCGCCAGCATGGTGCTGGAAGAAGGCCGCGCGTTGATGATCGCCATCAACAAATGGGACGTGGCCGAAGACGCCTCGGGCCTGTTCAACGGTATCAAGGCGGCGCTGGACGATGGTCTGGCGCAGGTGCGCGGTCTGCCGCTGATGAGCGTTTCGGCGCGCACCGGCAAGGGGCTGAACCAGATGATCGCCGCAGCCTTCAAGCTGCGCGCGGCATGGAGCAAGCGCGTGCCCACCGCCGCGCTCAACCGTTGGTTCGACGATGCGCTGGCCGCCAATCCGCCGCCCGCGCCCGGCGGCAAGCGGATCAAGCTGCGCTATATCACCCAGGCCAAGACCCGCCCGCCCGGCTTCGTGCTGTTCGGCACCCGTCTGGACGATCTGCCGATGTCTTATCAGCGCTATCTGATCAACGGCATCCGGCGCGAATTGGGCTTTGACGCAGTGCCGGTGCGTTTGACGCTGCGTATGCCGAAGAATCCCTTCGCGCCTAAGAAGTAACAAAAAGGGCTGCTCCAGACAGGGGGCAGCCCTTTTTTCAACGGCGTCAGGTTTGAAGGATCAGCGCCCGCGCTGTGTCCGGGGCGTGGCCATGGCCAGAGCCCGGCCCTGCGAGCCTTTGCTCTGCGCGGGCTGGGCCGGGGTCGCCTGCGGCAGATTACCCGCATGGGCGAAACAGGCGCCGCCGCTCTTGCGGATCGAGGCGCATTTGTTCGACGCGGCATTGGCGTTGAACCCGCGCACCGACACACGCCAGAACTGGCGATCCTCGACCGTGGCCTTGGTCACTTCGACATCGGCGGCGGCAAAGGACTTTTCGCGGCTCAAGAAGGCCTTCTTGGCGCGCAGGGCGTTCTGTTCCGACAGGAATGCACCCAGTTGCACGACATGCGTGCCCGAGGGGCTGCGCGCTTCGGCACTGGCCATGTTGAGTGCAGGAGCCGTCTTGGCCTTCACGCGGGGCGTGCGGACGGCCATGGTCGCCGGGCGCGCCATCGGGGCGGGCATGGCAATGGCGTGAAACACCGGCGCGGGCGGGGCGATCACTTCGCTCTGGGTCAAAACAGGGGTCTGGGCCAAAGCGGGCAGTTCAGCGGCCGGAGCCGATTCGCTGGCCGCTATCGGGGAAGCCGCAACCGGGGCGGCGGGCTCTGCATTGGCGGGTTCGGCCTTGACCGGGACCTCGACCGGCGCGGCGGCGGCCACCATGGGTGCGGCCATCGGTGCGGGTTCGGCCGAGGCCATCTGTACCGGGCTCTCGCTCTTGTTCAACGCCAGTTGCATGGGCTGGCCCGCATCGGGCGCCAGATTGACGCCCAGCAGGCTGGCCACGCGCTGGCGGCTGGCTTCGGGGCGGGCGGCCTGCGCCCATTCGGTCATCCGGGCGTCGACCTTGTCGGCGGGCAGGTCCATCGCCACAATCGTGCGCGACTCGGCCCAGCGGCCCGCCAACGCATAAGCATAGCCCAGATTGGCGCGCAGCTTGTCGCTCTTGTCGCCCGCGCGCAGCGCATCGGCCAGCAGCAGGCTGCCCTTGTCGCCTTCGCCCGCCAGGGCCAGCGCGAGGCCAAGGTCGGCCACGGGAATCACATTGTTGCCATTTTCCAGCGTGGCCAGCGCGGCGTCATTCTGCCCGCTGCCGATCTGGGCCAGCGCCAGCGCCAGCAGGGTGCGGCCCGAGGTGTCGCCCAGCGTCACCGCATCGGAAAGCGCGGTGGTTGCCGACTGAAAACGCCCGTTTTTCAAATAGGCCCGGCCCAAAGTGGCACGCAGGGCGGCCTCACGCGGGCTTTGCGCCACCGATGCTTCGGCCAGCGAAACGCCCCGCTCGCCATCGCCCTTGGTCAATGCGGCCTCGACCGCCTGCGGCTTGGGTTTGGCGCGGGCCATCGCGGGCTGGGCCAGCGTGGCGGCCGCCAGCGCCAGAGTCAGTGAAAGCGGCACAGCAGCGTTAAGCGAAAAAGAACGGCGCGCGATCATGGTCGGCTCCTGCATCGGTTTACGGGCGCGCAAGGCGGGCGGCCCGGCGCGGCGAAATTGCCAGTTTCATCGGGCCAGCCCCATTTGCGCATCCCGACCCCATGGTGGGATTTCTGGGAAAAACTTCGCAGATCGTTCCTAAATTTAAGTTAACGGGACGGTAGTAACCCGCGTAGTAAACACGGGGGTAGCCAAGGGGCTGAGGGGGCGATCCGGCCCCGGCGGTCTTGGGCAATGGATTACGGGACAGGTATTGGCGGCGCGCTTTGCGTCGCAAGGGGATCGGACGATGGGTTTCTCTTTGATGCGCAAGGGTTTGGTCGTTGCAGGCTTGCTGGGCGCGGCGGCATCATTGCCCGCGCTGGCCGATGTGAAGGCCGGGGCCGATGCGTGGGGGCGCGGCGATTTTCCCGCCGCCATTCGCGAATGGCAACCCTTGGCCGATAAAGGCGATCCCGATGCCCAGTTTAACATGGCGCAGGCCTATAAATTGGGGCGCGGCGTGCCCCAGGACCTGACCCGCGCCGAAATGCTTTATGCCAAGGCGGCGGCGCAAGGCCACCTGCAGGCGGGCGACAATTACGGCCTGCTGCTGTTTCAGCGTGGGCAACATGCTGCCGCGCTGCCCTATATCCGCGCCGCATCGGACCGGGGCGATCCGCGCTCGCAATATCTGCTGGGGCTGGCCTATTTCAACGCCGATGGGGTTAACAAGGATTGGGTGCGCGCCTATGCGCTCGAAAGCCTTGCCGCCCAGCCATCTTCGGGCGCGCCGGGCCTGCCGCAGGCCAAGGCGGCACTGGGCGAGATGGACAAATATGTTGCCATAGAGGACCGCCAGCGCGCGATCTCGCTGGCCACCGAATTGGCCGCGCAGGTCGAAGCGAATCGCCAGCGTCAATTGGCCGCGTTCGATCTGGGCACGCCCAATCCGCCGGTGGTGGCCACGTCCGCGCCGGTGCGCCCGATGCCGGTGCGTGCCATGCCCACGGGAATGGCGGGTAATATGCGCCCCGCCACGGTCGCCACGCGTGAACCTGCGCCAATGGTGATGATGCGCGAACCCGCGCCCGCGCCGATCATGCCGCGCGAACCTGCGCCGCGTCCGACGCCGGCGACTCCGACGGGTCTGCCGCCTGCGCCTGCTCCGCGTGTGATGGCGTCCACGCCGCGTCCGGCCCCGATGGCGGTGGCTGCACCTGCGCCTCAACCGGCCCCCGCGCCCAAACCGGCGCTCCATGCCGCCCCGGTGACCGGGCCGTGGAAATTGCAGCTTGGCGCCTTTGGCGTGGCGGGCAATGCCGATGCGCTGTGGACGCGGGTGAAATCCATGCCCGAAATCGCCGGGCATCCGCGCGCCAATGTGCCGGTTGGCAAGGTCACACGCCTGCTGGCCACAGGCTATAGCGAAGAAAGCGCGCAAAATGCCTGTCGCAAGCTGACGGGGGCGGGTCTGTCCTGTATGGCGGTCAAGGATTGACGGCGTTCGAGGACTGACGATTTTGACGATGGAGGGGCGCGAGCGGATCATTTCGCTCGATCTGGTGCGCGGGTTTGGGGTGCTGGGCATTGTGGCGGTCAATATGGCGGGCTTTGCCGGGCCGCGTCTGGCCACTTTGACGCCCGCGCATCTGATCGCGCAGGGCGCCGGTTTTGCCTATGCCCCCGCCGCCCGGCTGGACGAGGCGGTGTTTGCCGCGATCCTTGTCCTGTTCGAGGGCAAGATGCGGGCGCTCTTCACCATGCTGTTCGGCGCCTCGATGCTGCTCTTTATTGAGCGGGCCGAGGCGGCGGGGCGCAATGGCCTTGCGCTTCAGGCGCGGCGGCTGGGCTGGCTGGCGCTGTTTGGTTATCTTCACTACGTGCTGCTGTGGTGGGGCGATATTCTTTTCCTTTATGCGGCCTGCGGCTTTGTTGCGCTGGGTCTTTGCGTGTTTTCCAATCGCGCCTTGGTAGTCGGCGCTCTGGCCGGTTATCTGCTCTGGGCGGTGATGGGGGGCTTGGGCGGCCTGCCGCTGGTGATGGCCGAGGAGCATATGCGCCTTGGCATGGCCAGCGCGGGCGAGGTGAGTAAACTCAACGAGGCCTTGGCCGACAGTATGACCATGCTGCGCGGCGATGTGGCGCAGGCGCATCTGGGCTTTGTGGCCATGGCGCATGACAAGCTGGTCCATGCGCCGGGCTGGCCCTTTGTCATGATCTTTGCCAGTTTTGGCGAGACTTTGCCGCTGATGCTGATCGGCATGGTGCTGTATCGTATCGGTTTTGCCCAAGGACAGGTCTCGCGGCGGGTGTTGTGGGGCGTGGCTGCGCTGGGGCTGGGGCTGGGCCTGCCGATGGCGCTGGGCATGGCGTGGTGGGCTTGGGCGCGCCATTTTCCCCCGGTGGCGATGGGCGAATTGATGGCTGATTGGGCCGCTCCGCAGCATCTGCTGCTGGCGCTGGCCTATTATGCGCTGATGCTGCTGGCTGCGCCCTGTTTGCTGCGCAGCGGGCTGGGCGCGCGTCTTGTCGCGGCGGGGCGGATGGCCTTTTCCAATTATATCCTGACCAGCGTGGCGCTTTCGGTGCTGTTCTATCGCGTGGGCCTGTTCGGGCGGATGGGCGATGCGACGCAGATGCTGGTGGTGGGGGCTGTGTGGATCGCCATGCTGGGCTGGAGCAAGCCGTGGCTGGCCCATTTCCGGCAGGGGCCGCTCGAATGGCTGTGGCGCTCGCTGGTGGAGCGCCGCGCCCTGCCTTTCAAAAGAGTGACGCCGGGAGTGTGATGCTCCCGACGCCGTGATGCTTAATTGTCGCCGCCGCCCATCGGGGGCATGCCGGGAGGCGGGCCATCGCCCATGCTGCCCCCCATACCGCCGCCTGCGCCGCCGCGTCCGCGTCCGCCGCCCATCGGCGGCATCATGCCGCGTCCGCCGCGCATCGCCTCGATCTCCTCGCGGCTCAGGAACAGGTCCTTGTTGGTGTCGGCCTTGTCAAAACGGGCGCGTTCATAGGCCTGCAATTCGGCCAGGCTGATCCCGGCGTCATAATCGACATTGGCCTTGGCGATCGCCACCGGGCCCAGCGGTTCGACCGCCAGACGCAGCGCCATGTCGCGTTCGCCTTCGCCCAGATCGGGGAAGATCGCGTCAGGCACGATTTCGGCAAATTCGCCGCCATCCTCGGCCATTTCCGCGCTGCTCTTGCGGCTTTCCCAGGCGATGAATTCGCCCTCGTCGATGCGCCCGTCATGGTTGGCGTCCACATCGACAAAGCGCTTGTGAATCAGCGTATTGCGCCGCGCGGTAATCACGCTTTCAAATTCGGCCAGCGTGACCATGCCGTCCTTGTTGGCGTCCGCCGCGCGGAACATGGATTCGACCGCTGCTTCGTATTTTTTCAGCGGGATGGGCTTCATGTCCCGTGGCGCGCCGCCGCGCGGGGCGCCACCGTCGGGCGGGCCGCCCATGTCGCCGCCGCCATGACGGCCACCCATGCCGCCACCGCCTCCCATACCGCCCATTCCGCCGCCGCCCATTCCCCCCATGCCGCCCATCTGGGCCATGGCGGGCTGTGTCGTCAGCGCCGCTGCCATGAGGGGCGCGGCCAGCAGCAAGGCTGTCAAAACTGTCAATCTGTTGCGCATATTACATCCCGGACCAATGCGAAGCCCTCCCCATAGCTGACCTGCCTGCGCAAAGCTTGCGCGCAGATGAACGGGGGCGTTTTTTGCATCCCGGGCTGATTTGCTCTAGCCCGAGCTGATGCATATTCGCGCCCCCGCCATCCTGTGTTCGGCCCGCCCGCATGGCGAGGTAGGGGTGATCGCGCGCCTGATGACCGCCGATCATGGCATGGTGGCGGCCTATGTCGCGGGGGGGCGGGGGCGCGAATTGCGGCCTGTGCTGATTCCGGGCAATGGGCTGGCGGTGGATCTGCGCGCGCGCATCCCCAGCCAGATGCCCGCGGCCAAGGTTGAACTGGCCATCAGCCGCGCGCCCTTTCTGGCTGAGCCCTTGCCCGCTGCGGCGATCGGCTGGGTCACGGCGCTCTCTGCCTGTTCTTTGCCCGAGCGGCAGGCCTATCCGGCGCTGTATGATGCGCTGGGCGCGCTGCTTGATGCGGTGTGTCATGCGCCATCGGCGCGGGGCTGGGCGCCGGCCTTGCTGGCCTATGAGGCGCTGCTGCTGCGCGAGATGGGCTATGGCGAGCGTTTCGGCGCGGGGGCTGATGGGCAGCGTATGCTCGATGGCGGGGCGTGGGAGGCGGTTCTGGCCCGTTTCGATGCGCTGGGGCTTGCACTTTCGCGCTATCTGCTTGCCGATCGGCGCGGCGATGTTATGGGAGCGCGCGAAATCCTGCGCCAGCGTCTGGGGCGTATGGCGGCTTGAACAAGAGGTTTGACCCATGAAGATTGCGGTTTTCGCCGGTGACGGCATCGGCCCCGAAGTGACGGCACAGGCCGTTCGCGTGCTGGACAAGCTGGCGATTGCCGGGCTTGAAATGGTTGAAGGCGATGTGGGCGGCGCGGCTTATTACAAGCATGGCCATCCCTTGCCCGAGGCGACCAAGGACATCGCGCGTTCTGTGGACGGCATCCTGTTTGGCGCGGTGGGCGATTTTTCCTGCGACCATCTGGAGCGCGCGCTGCGCCCGGAACAGGCCATTCTGGGCCTGCGCAAGGAACTCAGCCTGTTCGCCAACCTGCGTCCGGCCACGCTCTTCCCCGGCCTCGAAGGCTTTTCGGCGCTGCGTCCCGAAGTTGCCAGCCAGATCGATCTGCTGATCGTGCGCGAGCTGAACGGTGACGTCTATTTCGGTGAAAAGGGTATGCGCACTCTTGAGGATGGCCGCCGTCAGGGCTGGGACATGATGTCCTATGCCGAGGACGAAGTGCGCCGCATTGCGCACGCCGGTTTCAAGGCCGCGCAGGGCCGCAAGGGCAAGCTGTGCAGCGTGGACAAGGCCAATGTGCTGGAAACCAGCCAGCTGTGGCGCGATGTGGTGATCGAGGTTTCGGCCGAATATCCCGATGTCGAGCTGAGCCATATGTATGTCGACAATGCCGCGATGCAGCTCGTCAAGTCGCCCGGCCAGTTCGACGTGATCGTCACCGGCAATCTTTTCGGCGATATCCTCTCGGATCAGGCCAGCATGTGCGTGGGCTCGATCGGTCTGCTGGCCAGCGCCTCGCTGGGCACGCGCCAGACCGAATATGGCACCGTGGGCCTGTATGAGCCGATCCACGGCAGCGCCCCCGACATCGCGGGCCAGAACAAGGCCAATCCGATGGCTACGATCCTCTCGGCCGCGATGCTGCTGCGCCATTCGCTGGGCCTTGAGGCGCAGGCCGCGCGGATCGAGGCGGCGGTGGCCAAGACGCTGGCCGACGGCATTCGCGGTGGCGATCTGGGCGGCGATGCCGGAACCAGCGCGATTGGCGATGCGGTGCTTGAACGCCTTTGATGCAAGGTTTTGCGCCCCTGCCATGATTTGAACAAGGTTGGGGCGCAAGAACCGCGCGTTTTCCGGGGGGCGATAAACCCGGCAACATGCCGAGGTGGGATGAGAGTGGGGCTCTTTCCCATCGTCCGGCTTTTTAAGCATCAGGAATTATGGTTCAGACTCTGCAACTTGCCATTGTCATGCCCACGCTGAACGAGAGGGGCAATCTGCGCCCGCTCGTGGCGCGGCTCGATGCCGCCTTGGCGGGCATCGCGTGGGAGGCGATCTTCGTCGATGACAACAGCCGCGACGGCACCGCCGACGAAGCGCGCGCCATCGCTTTGGAAGACCCCCGCATCCGCTGCATCCAGCGCATCGGGCGGCGCGGTCTGGCCAGCGCCGCCATTGAGGGCATGTGCGCCACCGCCGCGCCCGTTGTCGCGGTGATGGATGCCGATCATCAGCACGATCCCAAATTGCTGCCCGGCATGCTGGCGGCGATTGAATCAGGCGAATATGATCTGGCCTATGCCAGCCGCTTTGCCGAAGGCGCCAGCACCGAGGCATGGGGGCGCCCCGATCGCGTCAAGGCCAGCGGCTTTGCCAATTCCATCGCGCGCAAGGTGACGGGCGTTGACCTGTCCGATCCGATGAGCGGCTATTTCATGCTGCCCACGGCCACGCTGCGTTGCGATGCGCATCGCCTTTCGGGCGTGGGTTTCAAGATCCTGCTCGACATTCTTGCCACAGTTGACGCGCCGATGCGGGTCAAGGAATTTCCCCTCGACTTTGCCGCCCGTGCGGATGGCGAAAGCAAGCTGGATCGGACGGTTGTGTTTGAATTCCTGATCGGTCTTTACGACAAGTGGCTCGGCCGCATCATTCCCACCCGTTTCGCGCTGTTCGGCACGGTGGGGGCGCTGGGTGTGGCGGTGCAGTTCGCGATGCTCTGGCTGGTGCTCAGCGTGTTTCTGGGCGAGCGTTTCGTCTATGGCCATTGGTCGAGCGACGAGACGACCTTCAACATCGCCAACACCATTGCCGCGTTGATCGCGATGACGTTCAACTTCGTGCTGAACAACGAACTGACCTATGCCGACAAGCGTTTGCGCGGGGTCTGGCCATTGTGCAAGGGCTGGGCGCAATTCGCGCTGACCTGTTCGCTGGGCCTGCTGACCAACATCGGCGCGACAGCGGCGCTCAAGCGGATGCATATCCACGATGTGATCGCGGTGCTGGTGGGCATCGTGCTGGCCTCTGTTTGGAACTTTGCGCTGTCGAGCAAGTTCGTCTGGGGCAAATACGGCAATTGATAGGCCGGGCCAGTTGGTGCCATCACCGCCAACTGGCCAGCCACATCCAGTCCTCGAAACTGGCCACGCCCTTGGTCAGCGCTGCGGCCGAGAGGATGGGGAAGAACCAGGCGAAGACACCCAGCGACAGCACGAGAACACCAAAGGCCTCGTGCCGCCGGCGCTGTCCCCGCGAGGCCCATAATTCATCCACCATCAGCCCAAGCGCGCCCATCAGAAATGTACCGGGCAGCAGATAGTGATAATAGAACTGCACCGGCTTGTTGCCCACGATCCACAGACCCAGCGATGCACAATAGAGCGCAACAAGCACCAGCGGCAGCCATGCCCCGCGCCGCATCCCGCTCCAGCCCGCCCAGATCAGCGCGATCAACCCCGCGATCATCGTAAAGGGATTGCCGATCAGCATCACCCCGCGCTGCGCCCCATCGGTGACTTCATAGAGATACCAGATCGCGCGCCAGTTGATGATCCACTGGCTCCATACGCTTTGATAGGGATGGTGCTTGGTCACGCTGCTTTGCAGGTCGATCATGTGGCGATGCCAGCCTAGCGGATCAAGCGTGGGCACCGCATCACGCGCGGTGAAAAAGCCGGGCAGATAGGTCAGCCAATAGGCTCCCAGCGGCAGGACGATCAGGCAAAGCCCCAGCTCGACCATCGATAGTGCGGGCAGGATCGGCCGCCCCCCGGTGGCAAAGGTCCACAGCCGCGCGCCCAGCACCAGAGCCACGACCACCGCCCAGACCGGCAGCACGCTCCATTTTGCGCCCAGCGACAGGCCCAGCACGAGCCCCGCGCCCACTATCCGCCAGCGCGCCCCATCCGTTCGCCTTATCGCCCCTGCGATCAGCCAGAGCGCCACCATCGCCAGCCCCGCCATCACCATGTCGAGCATCGCGATCCGGCTTTGCACATACCAGGCAAAATCCGTGGCCAGCAGCACCATGCCTGCCACCGAGGCCATCGCCCGCCCGCTGGCGTACCACAAGGCCCGGCCAAAGGCCCACAGGCCGATCACCCCCATCAGCGCCGAGGGCATCCGCCAGCCCAGCGGATTATCGCCGAAGATGCGGATCGACCCGGCAATCATCGCCTTGGCCAGCATCGGGTGTTCGGGGTTGGCCGGATGGCCGGCGATCATCGCGCGGGCGGCGGGCACATAATGGATTTCGTCAAAATAGAGATGCGAGGGGATGGTCAGGCGCAGAAAAACCAGCCCGGCAAACAGCAGCGTGACAAGGATCTGGAAGGCCCATGGATCGGACTGTTGCTTTGCAAACATTTGAACAGGCTAGATCCCGTCCGAGATATGCGCAACAGCGCTTGCGCCGGATGCCCTTGCTCTTGCGCCGTGCCGGTTATAGAGCAAACGCCATGAAAAGGGACACTGGACAGGATCGCAAGATCACCCGCAACTGGCGCAGCGCGACGCAGGCCGTGCGCGGCGGCACATGGCGCAGCGAACAGGGCGAAACCTCCGAGGCCATCTATATGACCTCGGGCTATGCCTATGACACGGCCGAAACGGTGGCCGACCGTTTCGCGGGCAAGATCCCGGGCATGACCTATTCGCGCACCGCCAACCCCAGCGTGCAGATGCTGGAGGAACGCATCGCCCTGATGGAAGGGGCCGAGGCGTGCCGGTGTCAGGCCAGCGGCATGGGCGCGATGTCGAGCGTTCTGCTGTGCCAGCTTTCGGCGGGCGACCATATGGTGATCGCCAAGGCCGCCTTTGGCCCGACGCGCTGGGTGACGGACAATCTGTTGCCGCGCTTCGGGATCGAGGTGACGGCCATCGACGGGCGCGACCTGAACCAGTGGCAGGATGCGATCCGCGACAACACCAAGCTGTTCTTCTTTGAAACCCCGGCCAATCCGACGATGGATCTGGTCGATATTGCGGGCGTGTCAAAGATCGCCAAGGAACGCGGCATTCGCGTGGTGGTGGACAATGCCTTTGCGAGCGTAGCCTTGCAGCGGCCTTTGGATCATGGCGCCGATGTGGTGGCCTATGCCGCGACCAAGCTGATGGACGGTTCGGGTCGAACGCTGGCGGGCGCGGTGGCGGGCGATGCCAATTTCATCAACACGATCCTGCACCCCTATACGCGCAACACCGGCAATGTGCTGTCGCCCTTCAACGCCTGGGTGGTGCTGAAAGGTCTGGAAACGCTCGAACTGCGCGCGCGGGCGCAGAGCGATGCGGCGCTCGAACTGGGCCGCTGGCTGGAGGCGCGTTTGCCGCGCGTGCTGCATCCGGGGCTGGAAAGCCACCCGCAGCATGATCTGGTGAAGAAGCAGATGTATGGCGCCGGTTCGATCTTCTCCTTTGAGGTCGATGGCGGGCGCGAGGCGGCGATGAAGCTGCTTAACGCGCTGCAACTGATCGATATTTCGAACAATATCGGCGATACCAAATCGCTGATGACGCATCCGGCCAGCACCACCCATTCCTCGATCTCGCCCGAAACTCGTCAGGCGATGGGGGTGACCGAGGGCATGGTCCGGATCAGCGTCGGCCTTGAGGATCTGGAAGACCTCAAGGAAGACCTCGACGGGGCGCTTAAGGCGATTGGCCTTTAAGCCTCGACCCTGAGTTCCCGCCCGGAATCGCGAAGGGCGCTGGCCAGCACGCGCGTGGTGGCCAGCAGGCCCTCGATGGCGGGGGCCTGCGTCAAATCCTGCAAATGTTGCCCTGCCTGCGCCGGATCATGATCGGCGCAGGTCATCGCGCGCAGCAGTGCATTTTCCGCCGGCGTCATACGCGAGGCGCAGCAGGGCGCGATCTGGATCGGCTTGCGCGTAGTCTGCGACACTTCCATCAACAGCGCGCGCATCAGCACCAGCGGTTTGCGAAAATGCAGCCCGAAATGTTCGAACATCAACAGCGACGCGCTGGCATCATACAATCCGTGAATCGCCATGCGGCGCAGCGCCACCAGAAGCGCGCGCGGCGGGCCGTCGAGCGGGGCGGCATGGGGCAGGATGCGGGCCAGATGCGGTTCGTTCATGGGGACACTCCTTGGTGTGGAGTCTCATTTAACGCTATTGCGAGTGAATATCAATAATGACGCTGCATTTTTTGCGGTGGACCGTTGACCCGATACCCCCAAAATGCCCCCAAAGGCCCGTTGCGAAGCGACAAAAGCAGCGCTAACCTGCACTCATGTCTGACCGATCCTTCATCAAGGAGCTGTTCCAGCACGCCGCCACCACCCATGGCGTCACCGTGCGGGTGGCTGTCAACTTCCTGCCCGAACAATCGCGGATCGAGGCGGGCAAGTGGTTCTGGGTCTATCATATACGGATCGAGAACGACTCGGATCGCACGCTCCAACTGGTCACGCGCCACTGGCGGATCACCGACGGGCGCGGCGCGGTCAATCTGGTCGAGGGCGAGGGCGTGGTGGGCGAAACCCCCGTGCTGCATCCGGGTCAGAGCCATGATTACGTCTCGGGCTGTCCGCTGGCCACGCCGCAAGGCAGCATGGAGGGGTACTATACCTTCCGCGAGATTCACCCCGATGGATCGCAGGGCGATTCGGTGCTGGTGCCGATCCCGCATTTCCCGCTGGCCGCGCCCGCCACGGCGGGATGAAGGCTTGACGCAGCGGGCGGTGGCGCGCAACAACCCGGCCCATGAAGCGTACCCATCTTCCCCTTAACGCCCTGCGCGTGTTTGACGCAGCGGCGCGCCATCTCTCCTTCACCCGCGCCGCCGATGAACTGGCCGTGACCCCCGCCGCCGTGGGCCAGCAGATCCGCGCGCTCGAGGATCTGCTGGGCGTGGTGCTGTTCCGCCGTACGACCAAGGGGCTGGAGCTGACCGACGAGGCACAGGCGGGGCTGGAGCCTTTGCGCGCCGGTTTCCTGCAATTTGAAGATGCGGTGCAGGCGATGCAGGCGGGGCAATCCTCGCATGTCTATACGATTGCCGCCCCGCGCGACATTTTTGCCGCTTGGCTGGCGCCGCGCCTTGCCGCATTCCGCGCGGCCAATCCCGACATCCGCGTCGTGCTGGTCGATGGCGACGCCACCGATTTTACCGAGGCCAACCTCGATCTGGCCATGCGCCTGTCGGAAGGTCCGGGCGATCTGGAAGGCGTGGCGATTGGCGAGGCCGAGCAGACCGTGGTGGGGCAGGGCGAGTGGATCGCATGGCCCAGCGACCCCAATCCGGCGGGCGAGGGGATTGAGGCGGGTCTGCATGTGGGCGATGCCGGACAGGCGATTGCCGCCGCGGCTGCTGGTCTTGGTCGCGCGCGCGTGCCTTTGTTGCTGGCGCAGGGCTGGCGCGATCTGGGCCGCATCCCCGGCTTTGGCGAGGTGGAGCCTGCGCGCAAGGCCTATTGGCTGGTTGCCCCGCTGCCGCAATGGCGTCAAAAAAAGGTGAAGGCACTGGTCGCCCATCTGACGGCCTAATCGGATTTTTGCCGCTCCAACGCCTGCAATTGTGCGCGCAGGCGGCGGTTTTCCGCGCGCAATTGCGTCATCTCGGTACGTTCTCGCAGAGAGAGCGGCGCCTCGCGCTGTTTTCGAACAATAAAGCCCGAGACCAGCATCCGCCCCATACTGCCGATCCATGCACCAATGGTCGCAGTCAACCCGACCGAGGGCCGCGTCAGCGAGAGATGGCGCGGCAGTGGCCTGTCCTTCACCAGCGGTTCGGGTCGAGATGGCAGAGGCAGGGCAGGCGGACCGCCGGAGCCATGGTTGCGATCAATTTCGTGCACGCCCTGTTCTTGCGCCATCCGATCCCATCCCCCGGGGATTACCGATACGGACCGGGCGGGAGATTGTCCGCCGCGGCCCGTATCGATTGGGCCCTATCCACGCGCCCTGTCTGGAGATTGGCAGACAAGCGCCCGGTCGTGAATCGCAATTGAATCGGCTTTGGACCAGACCCGATCCTTATTCCATGAACCACCCATGGCTGGCGATCAGCGATTGCCCGGTCAGCGCATTGGTGGGGAAGGAGGCGAAGAACAGCGCCACCTCGGCAATGTCTTCGACGGTGGTGAATTCGCCGTCCACCGTTTCGCCCAGCATCACCTTCTTGACCACCTCATCCTCGGAGATGCCCAATTCCTTGGCCTGTTCGGGGATCTGCTTTTCCACCAGCGGTGTTTTGACAAAGCCGGGGCAAATCACATTGGCCCGGATGCCCTTCTTGCCGCCCTCGCGCGCGATGGTGCGGGCCAGGCCCAGCAACCCGTGCTTGGCCGTGACATAGGCCGATTTGAGCGGGCTGGCGGTTTTGGAATGGACCGAGCCCATCATGAGAATCGCGCCCGAACCTTGCGCCTGCATATGTGGCAAGACCGCCTTGCTGGTCAGAAAAGCGCCGTCCAGATGGATCGCCAGCATCTTCTTCCAGTCGGCATAGGCGAAATTCTCCACCGGGTTGACGATCTGAATGCCCGCATTCGACACCAGCACATCGACCGTGCCCCACTTGGCCACGACCTGCGCCACGCCCGCATTGACCTGTTCCTCGCTGGTCACATCCATGGCGATGCCGATTGCCTCGCCAGGGCCTGCCGCGTTCAGTTCGGCCGCTGCCGCGCCGGCCGCATCCAGATTGAGATCGGCCAGCGCCACCAGCGCCCCTTCGGCCACATAACGCCGCGCGATGGCAAGACCAATGCCGCTGGCCGCGCCAGTGACGATGCAAACCTTTTTGTCGAGTTTCATTGCCGGTTCACTCCTCTTGTCATCCATTGCGGCATCGCGCGCCTTGGGATGGCTAACCTAGCCATCCTGAATGATGAATCAACTTTCGTATTGTCGCAGGCGATCCGCGTCCTGCGGCGTATCTATATCGCTGGTAAAACGCGAATGTTCCGCCTCATGCCAGACAATACGCGAGGCATGGCGGTCGATCCACGCGCGCGGGCTGATGTTCGCCGGCGCCGCGTTCAGCCCGCGCGCCAGATCGCCCGGCATCAGCACCGGATTGCCCCGCACACCATCATGGCGCGGGATAATGACAGCATCGCGATGGGCGGCAAAATCCGCGATCAGCGCGGCAATATCCTCTGGCCGCAACAAAGGCTGATCGGCCAGCGCAAAGATCACGCCATCCCCATCCAGCACGCCCCCGTCCAGCAGACAAGCCGCCAGTCCGACCCGCGCCGACGCGCCCTGCTCGCTGCCTGTATCAGGATTGGCCACCAGTCGCAGATCCAGCCCATCGAGCGCCAGCGCCAAAGCCTCATCGCGCGCCCGGCCCACCACCACCACCGGCAGGCCCAGCGCCAGATACAGTTGCACCGCATGGCGCACCATCGGCGTCCCGCGCCATTGCAGCAGCCTTTTGTCCGCGCCTTCCATCCGCCGCGACCATCCCGCCGCCAGCAGTATGACTTCAGGGCGCATCAGAAGCGGATCGCGGTGAACAGCCCCACTTCGTCATAGGTGCCGTTGCCCTTGCACAGCGCCGAAGGGCCAGAGATCGTGGCAAAGGCATTGGGCGTGGCCACCGTGCCGCAACCCACCACGCCATTGCTGGTGGCCAGCGAGCCGCCATTGACCGTTTCGCGCTTATACACCAGCGCCAGATCGACGAATTTGAGCGGCGAGAATTGCAGGCCGCCCACGAACAGATCGTCCTGCAATTCGCGCACCGTCATCCGGTTGGGGTGGACCTGATCATAGCGCATAAAGGCCCTCCACTGGCGCGACAGGTTGTAATGGGCAAAGCCCGACCAGCCGCTGGCCGTATCCTGCGAGAGGGCAAAGAGCGCGGGGTTGACGCCCACATTGTTCCAGTCGCGGGCAAAGAAATATTCACCGCCGATGCCGATCACCGAATTCTTGTATCCGCCCATAAAGTCGATGCGCGTGGCGGTGCGGAAGGACGAGGCCGTGGTGCCCGCGATGGATTCGATGTCATTGCCCCGCTTGCCGTAATAGCCCCCGGCGGCGGCGTAAAAGCCCTTCCATGTGCCCGACAGGCGCGCCTCGACGTCCACCGATTTGGTCACGCGGGCCTGGCGATAGCCTCCGCCGTTGACCACGGCCAGGCCATAGGACAGGCTGGTGTCGCCCTGACGCAGAAAGTCGCCCGAAAGGTGGACGCCCCAGTCGGCCGGATTGCCATAGCCCACCCGTTCGAGCAGCGAGCGTTCGACATGGCGCTGGTTTTCCGCGCCCTCGGCATAGGAAATCCACGGCATTTCCGCCGCGCCCAGCCGGATGGTCAGCGCCGGGTGCAGTTTGACCTCGCCATAGGCATTGCGCACATAGACGCCCTTGCCCACCAGCCCCGAGGCCGAGGTGAGCGGGTTCACCGTGCTGGGCTGGCCGGTGACATTGTCGGCGTCCAGCAGGATTGCGGCCGAAACCTTGCTGCTGAAACGATGGTTGACCCCCAGGAAGGCGCGCTTGAGATTGACGCCCACGCCGCTGGCCGGATTGTTCGCGCCGCCGCTGTGCTGGGTGATGTTGCTCAGGTTCAGGAACATCTCGCCCGAGATCGAGGTGTTGGCGGCCCATTTTGTGGCGGCCACGGCGCGCTGGGTCAGGGCGATGGCGCCCTGCGCCTTTTCCGCGCTGGCCAGCGCCTGCGTGGCGGTGGCATCGGCATGGCGTGCGGTTTCGGCGGCGGCGGCCAAGGTGGGCGTTTCAGGCGCGGCCGTTGCAGGCGCAGATTGCCCTTCGGCCAGCACGGTCAGCTTCTTTTCCAGCGCGTCGATCTGGGCCTGCATACGGGCCATTTGCGCCTGCGCTTGTTGCAATTGGGCCTGAAGGCTGGGGGAGGGCTTTGCCGTCTTTTGCGAGGATGCCGCCTTTTGCTGGCCTGCCATTGCCGCATCGGGCGCCAGAGCCGTCGATGCGAGAAGGGTCAGAGCAAGGGGCTTGAGCAAATCCATCGAACGAATTCCTTGTGGCATAAGCGTGGCATAAGCCATGTGGGCCGCGAGGCTGGCAGCCATTCCCGTGAACCGGCCGCCCCGATCGGATCGCGCCGGGACCCGGTCAGCGCGTCGATCTGATCGTGCCAGTTTAGGACCGCCGCGCGCATCGGGATAGATAGATAATCGTCGGTGGGACGATAAAGCGCTGGGGCGCCAGGGGTGCGGTCAGGAAAATGACATTTCTATGACATCGCTCTCCGCATAGGGGAGGAAAGGTTGGGCGTGGCCTGCGATTCTTGCGGCTTGGGCCAAAATTGCGCGAAAGTGCCGAGGCTTGGCGATTGTCACAAAGTTGTCATATGGAATGTCTAGCGCCCGACGTGGGCGAAGTGTGCCCATTGGTGGAGAATCGCCCATGTTTCGCAAAACCGTGCTGGCGTTCGGCCTTGGGCTGGCGATGATTTCGCCCGCTCGGTCCGAATCGTTCACCGGCGCGGGGGCCAGCTTTCCTGCCTCTCTTTATCAGGCATGGGCACGCGAATATGCCGGGGCTTCCGGCGATCAGCTGAATTATCAATCGATTGGATCAGGCGGCGGGGTGCGCCAGATCATCGCCCATACGGTCGATTTCGGCGCCACCGACAAGCCTTTGAAGCCCGAGGAACTGAACAAGGCCGGGCTGGTGCAATTTCCCGCTGCGATTGGCGGGGTGGTGCCGGTGTTCAATCTGCCGGGCATCGGGCCGGGGCAATTGCGCCTGTCGGGCGGCCTGTTGGGCGAGATTTTTCTGGGCAGGATCAAGCGCTGGAACGATCCGCGCATTGCCGCGCTCAACCCGGGGCTGAAATTGCCGCCTTTCCCGATCACGGTGGTGCATCGCGCTGATGGTTCGGGCACGACTTTCTTGTTCACCACCTATCTGGCCCAGACCTCGCCCGATTGGGCGCGCATGGTGGGGGCCAGCGATGCGGTCAAATGGCCCGCCGGGATCGGGGGCAAGGGCAATGACGGCGTGGCGGCCTTCGTCCGCCAGACGTATGGTGCGCTGGGCTATGTCGAATATATTTACGCCCGCAAGGGCAAGGTCAGCTATGCCCGTGTGCAGAACGCCTCGGGGCAATTCCCGACACCTGAACCGGCCAGCTTTGCCGCGGCCGCGGCGGCGGCGCCATGGGGCCGGGCGGCAGGCAATTACGTGCTGCTGCTCAACCAGCCCGGCGCCGGGACATGGCCGATTTCCGGCGCGACCTTCATCCTGATGCACCGTGATCAGGAGCGCCCGGAAAAGGGTCGCGCGGTGCTGCGTTTCTTTGACTGGGCCTTTGCGCGCGGGGACGCCACGGCGGCGCGCCTGTCCTATGTGCCGCTGCCCGCCTCGCTCAAGGCCATGGTGCGCCAGCAATGGCGCGCGATCGGGGGCGGCCAATGACCGAGGAAACCAACGGCCTTTCGCGCGCGGCGCGGCAGGATGCGTTTTTTCAGGCGCTGTGCTTTTCCGCCGCCATGGTGCTGATGGCCACGTTGGCCGGGCTGCTGGTCGCGCTGGTGATCGGGGGCTGGCCCGCGCTGGCGCATTTCGGGCCGAAGTTCTTCATCTCCGCCGCATGGGACCCTGTGGCCGAGGATTACGGCGCGGCGGGCCCCATTGTCGGCACACTGGTCACGGCAGGTCTGGCCATGGTGATGGCGCTGCCGCTGGCGGTGGGGATTGCGGTGTTTCTGGTGGAATTCTGCCCCGCGGTGCTGGCCAAATATGTCAGCATGGCGGTTGAGCTGCTGGCGGGCATCCCGTCCATTGTTTACGGCATGTGGGGCCTGTTTGTGCTGGCGCCGTGGTTTGCGCTGCATGTGCAATTGCCGCTGTTCTATGTGGTCGATCCCGACAGTTTCTGGGGCCATCTGTTCGAGGGCATCCCCAATGGTGCCAATATCTTTACCGCCGCGATGATCCTGGCGATCATGGTGCTGCCCTATATCGCCACGGTCCTGCGCGAGCTGCTGCTCTCGGTGCCCACCCATGTGCGCGAGGCTGCCTATGGTATGGGCTGCACGCCCTATGAGGTCGTCAGCCGGATCATGCTGCCCTATATCCGCCGCAGCGCGATTGGCGCGGTGATGCTGGGGCTGGGCCGCGCGCTGGGCGAGACGATGGCGGTGACGTTTATCATCGGCAACAGCCATGAATTTCCGCGCAGCCTGTTTGCCAGCGGGTCGACCATTGCCTCGACCATCGCCAATGAATTTGCCGAGGCCAGCAGCGATCTGCATGTCTCGGCGCTGCTGGCGCTGGGGCTGGTGCTGTTTGTGATTACCTTTGCCGCGCTGGTGGGCGCGCGGCTGCTGATCGGACAGGAGAAGGCGTGATGAGGTTTGACCGCCATACGCGGCGCAAGCTGGTCAATTACGGCTTTGTGGGCCTGACCATGGCGGCAACGGCCGTGGCGGTGATTGCGCTCCTGCTGATCCTGTGGTCGCTGGTGGTCAACGGGCTGGGCGGGATCGGACTGCATATCTTTACCATGGACCAGCCGCCGCCTGAAATGCCCGGGGGCCTGCGCAATGCGATCCTCGGTTCGTTGGAAATGTGCGCGATCGGCATGGTGATGGCGGTGGTCATCGGCATTCTGGCGGGCACATGGCTGGCCGAATATGGCGAGGGCAAGCGTCTGGCCGAGGTGGTGCGGTTTTTGAACGACGTGCTGCTTTCCGCGCCCTCGATCCTGATCGGCCTGTTCGTTTACGAATTGCTGGTGCGCCCGCTGCATGGCTTTTCGGCCGCAGCGGGCGCGGTGGCGCTGGCCTTTGTGGCCACGCCCGTGGTGACGCGCACTACCGAGGACATCCTGCGCCTGCAATCGAACCAGTTGCGCGAGGCGGGCATGGCGATGGGCGCGGGCAAGAGCTATGTCATCCGCGCTATCATCTGGCGGGCTTCGCGGCCCGGTCTGGTGACGGGCGCGCTGCTCGGCTTTGCCCGTATCTCGGGCGAGACGGCGCCGCTGCTCTTCACCTCGCTGGGCAATCCCGATCTGTCCTTTGCCCTGACCCAGCCGATGGGGGCGCTGCCCACCACGATCTATCAATTCGCGCTGTCGGCCTTTGACGACTGGCGCGCGCTGGCATGGGTGGGGGCGCTGTTGATTGCGATCACCGTCCTTGCCGCCAACATCATCGGACGCGCTCTGGCGCGCGGGAGCCATCAGTCGTGAATTTTGACGCCAAACAGGCCGATGTCGCCAGCGTGATCCTGCCTCCGCCGATGGAGCAGCGGGTGCTGGACGTTCGTGGGCTCAACTTTTTCTATGGCAAGCATCAGGCGCTGTTCGGCGTCGATCTGCCGGTGGCGCGTGGCAAGATCACCGCGCTGATCGGCCCGTCGGGTTGCGGCAAATCGACGCTGCTGCGCACGCTCAACAAGATCTATGACCTCTATCCCGGCCAGCATGCCGAGGGGCAGATCCTGTTCAACGGCGAAAACCTGCTGAACCCACGTGAAGCGGTCGAGGATGCGCCGCCCGCCGCAGGTCCGGCGATCAACGGCGACAATGCCCGGCTGCGCGCGCGTATCGGCATGGTGTTTCAGCGGCCCACGCCTTTCCCGATGTCGATCTATGAAAACATCGCCTTTGGCGTGCGGCTGCACCGCAATGTTTCGCGGGCGCAGATGGATGAGATCGTCGAAACCTCGCTGACCCGCGCGGCGCTGTGGGACGAGGTCAAGGACAAGCTGGACAAATCGGGACTGAGCCTGTCGGGCGGGCAGCAACAGCGCCTGTGTGTGGCGCGCGGGATCGCGGTGGAGCCGGAAGTGCTGCTGCTCGACGAGCCAGCCTCGGCGCTCGATCCTTTGTCCACCGCCAAGCTGGAAACGGCGCTGATTGAGCTGAAGCAGAGCTTCACCATCGTCATCGTCACCCATAACCTGCAACAGGCGGCGCGGATTTCCGATTACACCGGTTTTATGCTGATGGGCAAAATGGTCGAATTCCGACCCTCGGGCGAGGCCTTTGTGCGGCCTGCGACGGCGGCGATGCGGGATTATGTGACCGGAAGGTATGGGTAAGGTTAGAAGGTATGCGAGGGTCTAGACCCTCGCGCTCCCATTAGTTTGTGTTGCGCCTTGGGTTCGGCCAAGGTGAGTTGCACGCAGCGTTGCAACATTAAAGCCTGCGTCGCTTTTGGCTCTAAGGCCCCCGCGCCGCAGGCTTGCAAATTCTCTTCAATGACCCTGCCAACCCGGCCCCACCCCATTAACGGGATTGCAAAGGGACAAGTCCCTTTGCCCGCCGGAGGCATAAACCCCCGAAATCAAGCCGCCAGCCGCAACTCCAGCCGATCCCAGATTTCGACCAGCGCCCGCGTCAGATCGCGCATCATGGCCTCGGTATGCTGCGGCCCCGGTGTAAAGCGCAGACGCTCGGTCCCGCGCGGCACGGTGGGGAAGTTGATGGGCTGCACATAGACGCCATATTCGGCCAGCAGGATGTCGCTGATCTTCTTGGCCTTGACCGGATCGCCCACCATCAGCGGCACGATATGCGTGGTCGAGTTCATCACCGGCAGGCCCGCCTCGCGCATCATCGCCTTGAGGTTGGCGGCGGCGGCCTGCTGGCCGTCACGCTCCACGCTCGATGCCTTCAGATGGCGCACCGATGCCAGCACACCCGCGACCAGTACCGGCGAGAGCGAGGTGGTGAAGATGAAGCCCGGCGCATAGGAGCGGATAACATCGACGATGCGTTTGTCGGCCGCGATATAGCCGCCCATTACGCCGAATGCCTTGCCCAGCGTGCCCTCGATAATGTCGATGCGATGGGCGGCATTGTCGCGGTCGGTGATGCCGCCGCCGCGCGGGCCATACATGCCCACGGCGTGAACCTCGTCGATATAGGTCAGCGCGTTGTACTTTTCCGCCAGATCGCAGATTTCGTGGATCGGGGCGATATCGCCATCCATCGAATAGACCGATTCAAACGCCACCAGCTTGGGCACGTTGGGATCGGTTTCCTTCAGCAGTTCTTCCAGATGCTCGACATCATTGTGACGGAACACCTTCTTTTCCGCGCCCGAATTGCGGATGCCGGCGATCATGCTGGCATGGTTCAATTCGTCGGAAAAGATCACGCATCCAGGCAGGATCTTGGCCAGCGTGGAGAGCGTGGCATCGTTCGACACATAGCCCGAGGTGAAGAGCAGCGCGCCCTGCTTGCCGTGCAGGTCGGCCAGTTCTTCTTCCAACTGGATATGGTAATGGGTGTTGCCGCCGATGTTGCGCGTGCCGCCCGAACCGGCGCCCACGTCATGCAGCGCCTCTTCCATCGCGGCGATCACCTTGGGGTGTTGCCCCATCGCCAGATAGTCGTTGCTGCACCACACCGTGATCGGCTTGGGGCCGTTATGTCCGGCAAAACAGCGCGCGTTGGGATAGGCGCCCTTGTTGCGCAGGATGTCGATAAACACGCGATACCGCCCTTCGGAATGCAGGCGGTCGATAGCTGCGTCGAAAATCTGGTCGTAGTTCACTGGCTCTAATCCTGAACGGCACCGTATGGATCCGGCTTTCCGGCTCTCCCCCCTTAGAACATATGAGGGGATGCATAAAATGACCAGAGTCAAACAGTGAGATAGGGCATTCTGTCCAAAAGTAGTATTCGTCTTTGTCGCAGACCGATCATTAAGGCGATCAGAACACGGCGACCCGCATCAGCCCGCGCTGGTGCAGCGCCGGCTCCAGACCGGCGATGCCGTCCCCGCTGGTGAATAGGGCGAGGTCCTCGGCATTGCGGCTAAACTCCTGACCTTGCGTCAAAAAGGCGATACGACGCGCGATGCCGTCGGCCCCGTCGATAAAGCGCACGCCCGGACCGAATGCCTCGCCCAACTCCTGCGCCAAGAGCGGGAAATGAGTACAGGCCAGCACCACCGTATCGATGCGATCCCCACCCTGTTGATTGCGCAGCCCCGCAACCGCCCGCGCAATCAACCGGGAATCGACCGGCAGGCCCCGCAATTTCGCCTCCGCCGCCTCAACCAGTTCGGGCGCACCATGGCGCAAAAGGCGTTTACCGGCGGCAAATTCATGTTCCAGTCGATCCACATAGGCCTGCCGGATCGTCGCCTGTGTGCCCAGCAGGCCGATTACGCCGGTCTGGGTCATGGCTGCGGCGGGCTTGATCGCGGGGACGGTGCCGACAATCGGCACCTCCAGCACCTCGCGCACACTGGCCAGCGCGATCGTGCTGGCCGTGTTGCAGGCGATGCAGACAAGACGAGGGCGCAAACGCTCGGTCATCCGCCCCAGCAGGCCCGACACGCGAGCGGCGATCTGCGCCTCGCTCTTGGTGCCATAAGGCAGGCCTGCATTGTCCGCGACATAGATCACCGGGGCTTGCGGCAAATGGCGGCGCAGCGCGTCCAGCACGGTCAACCCGCCAACGCCGGAATCGAACAGCAGGATGGGGGCTGAAGGGGCGATCAGTTCTTTGGGAGTCGGGGCCATGTCAGTCCCTCTTTAGGAGGGATTGCGGCAAAAAGGAAAGAGAAGGGGGTTCGACAAAGCCTCCGCTGCGACTAAAGGAGGGATGAACGCGCCCTTTGGTTAAAGCATCGGGCGCCAACAAGGGTGAATGCAATGTCTTTGATGGTGGCCTCGGTGCTGGGTTACGCGCTGGGTTCGGTGCCTTTTGGCCTGCTGTTGACGCGGGCCTTTGGCGCGGGCGATCTGCGCTCGATCGGCTCGGGCAATATCGGGGCGACCAATGTGCTGCGCACCGGGCGCAAGGGTTTGGCGGCGGCCACGCTGCTGCTCGATGGCGGCAAGGGCGCGGCGGCGGTGCTGATCGCGGGCATGCTGCCTGCCGGGCAATTTGCCGATGGGGCCGCCGGGGCAACATGGCTGGCGCTGGCGGGCGGGGCAGGGGCGATGGTGGGCCATTGCTTTCCGGTCTGGCTGAAATTCAAAGGCGGCAAGGGCGTGGCCACCATGCTGGGCGTGGCGCTGGGGCTGGCATGGCCGGTGGGGCTGCTGTGCCTGCTGGCATGGGTGGGCATGTTCAAGCTCTCGCGCATTTCCAGCGTTGGCGGGATGAGCGCCGCGCTGGCCGCCCCGATTGGTGCATTGGCGCTGGGGCATATGGCGATGGTGCCGGTGCTGGCCGCGCTGGCCGTGCTGGTGCTGTATCAACATCGTGAAAATATCACCCGCCTGCGCGCCGGGACCGAGCCGAAAGTGGGCGCGAAAAAGGGATGAGCGGGCCGGGCGACGAGGCGCAGTCCGGCGCGGGTTTTACCCTGACGCGCGAGGAAGGGCTGGCGCGCATCCGCCTGATCCGTTCGCCCAACATCGGGCCAGTCACCTTCGGCCAATTGCTGCGCCGCTTTGGCGATGCGCGCCGCGCGCTCGACGCTTTGCCGGATCTGGCCGCCAGAGGCGATGGACGTGGCAGCTCCAAGGGTCGCAAACCTTATCGTGCCATCGACATTGGCGTGATCGAGGCCGAGATCAAGGCCGTCCGCGCCGCCGGTGCGCGCTATATCTTTCACGATTCGCCCGATTATCCTCCCTTGCTGCGCCAGCTCGATTCGGCGCCGCCGCTGTTGATTGCGCGCGGGCGGGCTGATCTGTCGCGGGCCGCGCCGGTGGCCATAGTGGGCGCGCGCAATGCCAGCGCGGGGGCGATGCGTCTGGCCCGTGAAATCGCGGGCGGGCTGGCCGAGGCGGGCTATCCGGTGGTTTCGGGTCTGGCGCGCGGGATCGATGCGGCCGCGCATGAGGGCGCGCTGGCCGGTCGCGGAGAGAGCTATAACAGCGCCACCACGATCGCTGTCATCGCGGGCGGCATCGACATTGCCTATCCCACCGAACATGCCGCGCTGCAATCACGTATTGCCGAGGAGGGGCTGCTCCTGACCGAGGCCCCCCCCGGCGTTGAGCCTACCCAGCGCCACTTCCCGGCACGCAATCGCATCATCGCCGGCATTGCGGCGGGGACCGTGGTGGTCGAGGCCGCGTTCAAGTCCGGCTCGCTGATAACCGCGCGGCTGGCGGGCGATTACGGGCGCGAGGTGATGGCGGTTCCCGGCTCTCCGCTCGACCCGCGCAGCCATGGCTGCAACGAAATGATCCGCGAGGGGGCCATCCTGATCCAGCGGGCCGAGGATATTATCGAGCTGATCGCCAGTTTCGACGGCCTGCCGCGTTCGCATTTCCATGAAGAGGATCACGCCCCGCTCGATGGCTGTGGCGGTGATCGCCTGCCAGAGGCGGATGAGACCGGGGATGAGGCCGAGGAGGGAGGCGCCGATGCCAATGACCGGATCGCCGCGCTGCTCGGCCCGGCGCCGGTGGGGGTGGACGAGATCGTGCGCCAGTCGGGCCTTAGCGCCGGGGGTGTGCAGATGGCGCTGACCGAGCTGGAGCTGGGCGGGGTGATCCAGCGTCATGCCGGGGGGCGGGTCAGCCGCATTGCGTGATTTTTCCATGGTGTGCTCCGTAAATCTGCGTGGGATTTTCTGCCGGGAGCGCCCGCGGGTAAAGTTGCGATAGTTCCGAAACGAACCTGCCGCTGTCTTATGGCTGTCAAAATGCCATGAGAATGGACCCGCCACACGCCCTCTTGACGAAGGCACGCCCGCCCCGCCACCATCGCGCGTATACGTGAGGCCCGGCGCTCTAAGGGGCAATCGGGCTTCACAAGCCTTTCAATTGGGGGCATGGCCGCATTGTCGGCCCTGCGGCCATCGCGGCCAGAGCGTCCCTCTTAGATAGTACAAGAGAAACCATGCAGCTTGTTATTGTCGAATCCCCGGCCAAGGCGAAAACCATCGAGAAGTATCTCGGCAAGGATTATCGGGTGCTGGCCAGCTATGGCCATGTGCGCGATTTGCCGCCCAAGGATGGATCGGTGCGGCCCGATGAAGATTTCGCGATGGACTGGGAACTGTATGGCGACAAGCAGGCCCGCGTGCGCGAGATTGCCGAACTTGCCAAGCAGGCCGACCGACTGATCCTGGCGACTGACCCTGATCGCGAGGGTGAGGCGATTTCGTGGCATGTGAAGGAATTGCTGGCCAAGCGGCGGGCGCTGCCCAAGGAGGTTGAGCGCGTCACCTTCAACGCGATCACCAAGGATGCCGTGACTACGGCGATGAAGCATCCGCGCGAGCTGGATCAGGATCTGATCGACGCCTATCTGGCGCGGCGCGCGCTGGACTATCTGTTCGGCTTCACGCTCTCGCCGGTGCTGTGGCGCAAATTGCCCGGCGCCAAATCGGCGGGCCGCGTGCAGTCGGTGGCGCTGCGCCTGATTGTTCAGCGCGAGCGCGAGATCGAACTCTTCAAGCCTGAGGAATATTGGCAGGTCATCGCGCGCATGATGCACGACGGCTCGCAATTCCCGGCGCGGCTGGTGAAGTTTGAGGGCAAAAAGCTGGAGAAGCTGAGCCTTGGCGAGGCGGGCATTGCCAATCGCGCCAAGGCGGCGGTGGAGCAGGGCGCCTTCCGCGTGGAGGAGGTGGAGACCAAGCCGGTCCGCCGCAATCCCTATCCGCCTTTCACCACATCGACCCTGCAACAGGAAGCCGCGCGCAAGCTGGGCTTTTCGGCCAGCCACACGATGCGCGTGGCGCAAACGCTGTATGAAGCGGGCGCGATCACCTATATGCGTACCGACGGCGTGCAGATGGACCCCAGCGCCATTTCCGCCGCCCGCCGCGAGATCACCGAGCGTTTCTCGGGCCATTACTGCCCCGAAAAGCCGCGCCACTATGAAACCAAGGCCAAGAACGCGCAGGAGGCCCACGAGGCCATCCGCCCGACCGAGTTCGGCCGCGACCATTACGGCAACGGCGACGAGGCGCGCCTCTATGACCTGATCTGGAAGCGCGCTTTGGCCAGCCAGATGGCGAGCGCCGCGCTGGAGCGCACCACGGTGACGCTGCGCGATGGCACGGGGCAGCATGAGTTGCGCGCCACGGGGCAGGTGGTCAAATTCCCCGGCTTCATGGCGGTCTATGATGAAAGCCGCGACAATAAGACGGACGATGATGACGATGCGAACCTGCTGCCCCTGATGAACAAGGGCGACATGCCCTTGAAGCAGGGCGTGGAGGCCACCCAGCATTTCACCCAGCCGCCGCCGCGCTATTCCGAAGCAAGCCTCGTCAAGCGTCTTGAAGAGCTGGGCATCGGGCGTCCCTCGACCTATGCGGCCACGCTTCAGGTGTTGAAGGACCGCGCCTATGTGCGCACCGAGAAAAACCGTTTCTTTGCCGAGGAAACCGGGCGTCTCCTCACCTCTTTCCTCGAACGTTTCTTCGACCGCTATGTCGCCTATGAATTTACGGCGGGTATGGAGGACGAGCTGGACGATGTTTCGGGCGGGCGGGCGCAATGGCGCACGGTGCTCGAAGCCTTCTGGAAGGATTTCAAGCCCAAGTCCGACGAGGTGATGGAGAAGAAGCCCTCGGAAGTGACCGAGGCGCTGGACGAATTCCTCTCCGATTACCTGTTCCCCCCGCGTGAGGATGGGACTGATCCGCGCAAATGTCCGCAATGCGAGGCAGGGCGTCTGAGCCTGCGCGGCGGCAAATATGGCGCGTTTGTCGCCTGCTCGAACTATCCGGAATGCAAATTCACCCGCAAATTCGCTCAGCCCGGCGGCAGCGCTGATGCGGGCGAGGAAGGCGAGCTGGGGAAGCACCCGGAAACCGGCGAGCCGATCATGCGCAAGGCGGGCCGCTTTGGTCCCTATATCCAGATGGGCGAGGGTGACACGCGCAAGATGGCGTCGATCCCCAAGGATATTGGCGAGATGACACTGGACTGGGCGGTCAAGCTCTTGTCCTTGCCGCGCACCATCGGGCCGCATCCCGAAAGCGGTGAGCTGATCACCGCCAGCATCGGTCGCTATGGCCCCTATCTGGCGCATAGCGGCAAATATGCCCGTTTGCGCAGCACGGCCGAAGTGTTTGAGACAGGCATGAATCTGGCCGTGACCAAGCTGGCAGAGGCGGCGGCGGGCGGCGGACGCAGCCGCAATGCTCCTGCCGAGCCGCTCAAGGTGTTTGGCGCCCACCCCACCACCGGGGGCGAGATCAAGCTGCTGGCGGGCCGCTATGGCGCTTATGTCACCGATGGCACGACCAATGCCACGCTGCCCAAGGCGGTCGACCAGGACAAGCTGACGCTGGAACAGGCGATCGCGCTGATCGACGAAAAGGCGGCCAAGGGGCCTGGCACCAAGGGCAAGAAGAAGGCCCCCGCGAAAAAGGCCGCGCCCAAGAAGGCCGCTGCCAAGAAAGATGATGGCGAAGCGCCTGCCGCCAAGAAGCCTGCCGCCAAGAAGGCTCTGGCCAAGAAGGCAGCCCCGAAGAAAGCTGCAGCCAAGGCCTGATTTTCGCAAGCCTGAGCAAAGAAAAGGGCCGCGCCGGAGATGTCCGGCGCGGCCCTTTTCGTTTGGCCCCTTATGGCCGGTTGTTCAGCCGATAGATCAGCAGGTCGCGCCATCCGACATGGGCCAGCCCGACAATCTGATAATCCCGCTTGAGATGCTGGAACATCATATTGCGCGTGTGCCAGTTCACCGGCAGCGACGAGGGCTCAACCGTCATCACCACCACCTGCGGGCGCTTGGCCAGAATGTTGCGCACCTCTTGCCCGGCATCGACGCCCAGCGCGTTGACATCGACCATGCCGTTGAGATGGTTGGGGAAGATGTAGCGCGTGACAAAGCAGGCATTGGCCATGTGATAGAGGATCGGATCGCCCTCGTTGATATAGACGCAGCCCTGCCCGGTGGGCGTTGCCGCCGCGTTTCGGATCATGTCGGCGGCCACCTCTACCTCTTCGGAGGTGCCATGGTGGCGGGTGTTATAGATCGTCACCACGGCGGCCGCGATCATGCCGATGCCCAGCATGAAATGGGTGTACCAGCGGAAAGGCCGGGCGCGGCCCAGCGCAGGTGCGGCCAGCGCCATCAGCGGCACCAGCAGCGGCGCGACATAATGGTCATACCACGTGCCAAAGATCAGGAACCCGGCCACCGCCACCCCGGCCCAGATCCTCAGGAACCCCTGCGCCGGGCGCGCAGCAAAGCGCAGCGGCGGCATTTTGCGCGGCGCCCACAGGATCGCCGCCCAGACCGGCAACAGCGCCAACGTTTCCTTGAACAGGCGGAACAGCGAACCGTCGAGATCCTCGTGTCGGCCAAAGATCGAGAGGAAATTGGCCTGCGCAAAGGCCAGACCGTGGCCCATCGCGATATAGACACCCCATGCCGCCAGCGTGGGCAACAGCGCCACGCCCGCCCAGCCGGTGGCCGCTGCCATCACCCGCCTATGCGACCAGCCCAGCGCCCGCGCGCGGAACATCAGCATCAGGCCAAAGGCCAGACCTTCGAATACGACCGTATATTTGATCTGAAGCGAGACGCCGACCACCGCCATGATCGCCAGGCCATGTACGAACAGGCGCCGGTCGGTCTTGGCCGTCCACACGCCCATCATGCCAAGGCCCGCCAGAGCCATCAGCAGATTATAGAAAACCGGCGCCTGTCCGCCAAAGCAGAAGAAGGCCGAGAGGAACAATTGATAGGCAACCCCGGCCCAGAACGCGCCCATCGGCGAGGCGATTTCGCGCGCCATGCGATAGATGACCAGCGACGTGCCCGCCACGCAGGCCAGTGCCACCAGTTGATATTGCAGGATCCCGTCGCCCCCCAGCAACCGGATCGCAGCATAGAGCAGGAACAGGCCAACCGGTTTGCGGTCCCAGATGTCGACAAAGGGCACCGCCCCATGCAGCATGCGGTCGCCCACCAGCAGATAGAACTGTTCGTCAATATGGATAACAGGAAAGCCCAGCGTGGCGCCGCGCAGCACCAGTCCAACCGCCAGATAGGCAAAGCCCATCAGCAGCAGATTGACCCCGCGCACCGCGCCCAGCCCGGCTCTTTCGGCCACGCCCTGCAAGGGCTGGCTGATCTTGGGAGCTTCCGCTCTGGCTGCACCCCGCAGCCGCGCCGGAAGTTCTGCGATATATTCGACCATCAAACACTCCGTCCGTCTGATCGCCTTTACAAACCGCGACAGACCCCCATCTGCATTGCGGTCAGGCCATCAACCCCCGATGCCCAGCTTTGATTCTGTGCCTTCACGTCATGGTTTCGAACCAAACTGTCTTGTCGCAGTTTTCATCCGATTTGCCATAACCTTTGTATGTCTGTCTCACAATAGATCAGGCAAGGCGCTTGAGCACGCCTGATAGGTTGCCGGGCGCGCCTCAGCGCACCCAGTCCAGCCCGATCTCTTCATAGATCTCGCGCGCATCGGCCCAGTTTTCGTCAACCTTGACGTGCAGGAACAGATGCACCTTGACCCCCAGCAGCTGCGCCAGCTCGGTCCGCGCCGCCTCGCCGATGGCTTTGAGCCGCGCGCCGCGCTTGCCCAGCACGATGGACTTCTGGCTTTCGCGGGCGATCACGATCTGCTGGCGGATCTCGACGCTGCCATCCTTGCGGTGAGTATAGCTTTCGGGCCGCACGGTGCTGTCATAGGGCAGCTCGTCATGCAGTTGGCGATAGAGTTGTTCACGGGTGATTTCGCAGGCCATCAGCCGTTCCGAGGCATCGGAAACCTGATCTTCGGGGAAATTCCACGGGCCCTCGGGCATCAGATCGGCCAGACGGGCCTTCAACTGCGCCACGCCGTCGCCGGTCGAGGCCGAGATGAAGAAGACTTCGGCAAAATCGACCGCCTGCGTCAATTCCTGGGCCAGAACCAGCAGCGGCTCCTTGGGGCAGAGATCAACCTTGTTGAGCGCGAGCAACTTGCGTTCGGGGCGACCTTTCAGCGATTCGAGGATTTCCTCCAGCCCCTGCCGGTTCTTCTTGGCGGCATCGACCACCAGCAGGATGGCATCGGCCTCGCTCGCGCCTTCCCATGCGGCGGCCACCATCGCACGGTCCAGACGACGGCGCGGGGTGAAAATGCCGGGCGTGTCGGCAAGTATGATCTGGGCATTATGCTTGGGCGACTGCTCCAGCGCGATGCCCATCAGGCGCGCGCGGGTGGTCTGAGCCTTTTGCGAGACAATCGCCACTTTTTGCCCGACCAGCGCGTTGACCAGTGTGGACTTGCCCGCATTGGGTGCGCCCAGCACGGCCACCAGTCCACAAGATTCTGCGATTTCACTCATCCAAATTGCCTTAAAAATGCGGCGGCCGCCTGGGTTTCGGCCTCCTGTTTGCTGTTGGCCACGGCCTCAACCTCGCCCACGCCTTTGACCGCCACGGCGACCGTAAAGCGCGCGGCATGATCGGGGCCTGAACGATCGACCAGTCGATATTCGGGGGGCTTGCGGCGGTTGCCGGCGGCCCATTCCTGAAGCGCGGATTTGGGATGCTTGGCCTGTCCCGCGCGCCCGCCGACCTCTTCGGCCCACAGGCTGCGGATCAATGCCCGCGTGGGTTCAAAGCCGCGCGTGACGAAGGAGGCGCCGATCAGGGCTTCCATCACATCGCCAAGGATATTCTCGCTGTCCGATCCGCCATCGTCGCGCGCCTGTTTGCCAAGGCGGATATGTTCGCCAAGCCCGATGCCGCGCGCGATGGTGGCGCACATCTGGCGGCTGACCAGCACGTTCAACCGCTGCGACAGGCGGCCCTCGGCCGCGCCCTCGCTTTGATACAGCCATTCGGCAATGGTCAGGCCCAGCACCCGGTCGCCCAGAAATTCGAGCCGCTGATAATCTTCAAGACCTTTGCCGCGCGCGCCGTTCTGGGCGGAAAAACTGCCATGGGTCAGCGCGGCGGTCCATTCGGGCGCGCCATCGGGATCCACGCCGATCACGCGGGTCAGAAACGCCCGCGTGTCATCAGGAAGCGCCGGATTATGGGCAGGCTTAGTCGTAAGGGTCTTGCTCAAAAGGTGCCCCCGATCCGGTTCCAGCGCGCGGCGGTCAGCCAAGTCCAGGGCTTGTACCACGAAACCGATCCGTCGGTCGACCACATCACGATGGTGGCGCGGCCCACCAGATTGCCCTGCGGCACATAGCCGATGCCGCCTACCTCGACGGGGAAACGGCTGTCCTGCGAATTGTCACGGTCATCGCCCATCAGGAACAGCGCCCCCTCGGGCACGATATAGGGCAGGGTGTTGTCCTGCGGCGTGGTTTCCATGTCGAGGACGTTATAGGACTTGCCCGGTTTGCCGTTGTCGGCGGGCAGCGTCTCGCGATATTGCGGATAGTGACAGATGGTCTTGCCATCCTTCACCGTCTCGTAGTTCACGCTCATGCCATAGCGCGGCTGATAGCAGGAGGTGTTGGGCGAGACGGCGATCTCGAAATCCTCGATCTTCTGCTTGGGCACGGCGTTGCCGTTGATATACAGAACGCCGCCCTTCATCTGGATCGTATCGCCCGGCAGGCCGATCACGCGCTTGATCCAGTCATCCTGATTGGTCGGCGGGGCCTTGAAGATGACCACATCGCCGCGCTTGGGCTGGGTGGCCAGAATGCGGCCCGGCAGCAGCGGCAGGCTGAAAGGCATCGAATAGCGCGAATAGCCATAGGGCCATTTGGCGGCCAGCAAATAGTCGCCATTGACCAGACGCGGCAGCATCGATTCGCTGGGGATGTTAAAGGGCGAGAAGATGAAGCTGCGGAACACAGCAACGATCACCACCAGCTTGATAAGGAAAACGAAAAAGTTCTCCTCCTGTTTTTCCGGTTTGGCGCCGGGCTTGGTGGCGGGTTCGGCTTGGCTCATCTTTGCTCATCCTTGAATCTGGCCGTGCTGCCATGTTGGCCAAGAGGCCCTGCGTCAAGACATGGTTTGGCTGAGCAGGGGATGAACCGTGCATGTTTGGGCCATCCTTGCGTCACAAAACGTATTCAGCGGCGCGATAAGGGTAAAAATGCTGCGGCGCACCCTTGGCCAATCCTTGCGCAAAGGGCATAGGTTCGGGCCAATTATTGATCGCATCTGCAAGACGGGAGTGAAGCTAACGTGTCCACCAACCAATCGGTCAAGGCTGCATGGGACCATCTGGCGGGCCTGCCTCGCCCCACGCTGGCGGAATTGTTCGCCGGCGATGCCGATCGTCTGAGCAAGCTGTCCACCCGTTTCGAGCTGGGCGAAGGGTTGGGCGGCATCCGCTTCGACTGGTCGAAGATGCATCTCGATGATGCGCATATTGCCGGGTTCGAGGCTCTGGCCGCGGCGCAGGATTTCGATGGCCGCCGTGCGCAATTGTTTGGCGGCGAAAAGATCAACAACACCGAAGGCCGCGCCGCCGAACATACCGCCCAGCGCGGCATCGGCAAGGACAGTTCGGTGGAAGAGGCACAGGCCCTGCATCAGCGCACGGCCTCGCTGGTGGCCGCGATCCACGAGGGCGCGCTGGGCGAGGTCAAGCACCTGATCCACATCGGCATCGGCGGTTCGGCATTGGGCCCGGCGCTGGCGATTGACGCGCTGACCCGCGACGGCTGCGTGGTCGAGGTGCATGTGGTCGCCAATATCGACGGCTGCGCGCTGGAGGCCGCCTTTGCCAAGGCGGACCCGGCCACCACGATGATCGCGGTTGCCTCCAAGACCTTCACCACCATCGAAACGATGACCAACGCCAAGTCGGCGCTGAACTGGCTGAAGGAAAATGGCGTCGATGATCCCTATGGCCGTGTGGTCGCGCTGACCGCCGCGCCGGAAAAGGCGGTGGAATGGGGCGTGGATGAAACCCGCATCCTGCCCTTCCCGGAAAGCGTGGGCGGGCGTTATTCGCTGTGGTCGTCGATCGGTTTCCCGGTGGCGCTGGCGCTGGGCTTTGAGGAATTTGCCGAATTCCTTGCAGGCGCGGCGGCCATTGACGAACATTTCGCCAATACGTCGGGCGCGGACAATCTGCCCCTGCGCGCGGCCTTTGCCGACCAGCTCTACACCCACCTGCGCGGTTGCCAGACGCGCGCCTGCTTTGCCTATGACGAACGCCTCGCGCTGCTGCCTGATTATCTTCAGCAGCTCGAAATGGAATCGAACGGCAAGAGCGTGACCTTCGACGGCGCGCCGCTCGATGGCCCTTCTGCGCCGATCACCTGGGGCGGCGTGGGCACGGATGCCCAGCATGCGGTATTCCAGTTGCTGCATCAGGGCACGATCGTCGTGCCGGTCGATTTCATCGCCAGCATCGCGCCGGGCGATCAGCTCGATCCGGCCCATCACCGCATCCTGCTGATGAACTGCTTTGCCCAAGGCGCCGCGCTGATGGCGGGCAAGGCGAGCGAGGACAAGTCGCGCGATTATCCGGGCAATCGTCCTTCGGCCACGATCCTTGTCGACGATCTCTCGCCCGCCAGCCTTGGCGCGCTGATCGCGTTCCATGAACATCGCACATTTGCCAATGCGGTGCTGCTGGGAATCAACCCGTTCGACCAGTTCGGCGTGGAATTGGGCAAGCAGATCGCCAATGCCATCGACAAGGGCGAAGCCGTGTTCGACGCCAGCACCACCGCGCTGCTGGCAGAGGCTGGTTTGGCCTGAAGCATTAGCCAAGTGTAAACTTGCACGGGATCGCGTCGTTTCTATGACGAAACGGCGCGATTTTCGTGAGAATTATCATTGAGTTCCGAAATAGGCTGTGGCTATTCTGCCCGCAGGCAAGATGTGTTCGATGGGCAGAACACAGCTAATGGGGGCTTGATGATCGTGAAGCAGTTTGGCCGGGCGTGCAGCAGTGTGCTGGCGTTGGCGGCGGCGTTTGGATTGGGCGGCGGACAGGCCATGGCGCAAGACGCAGCGCCGGTTGCCGCACCCGTGGTCGAGGCCGAACACCGGCTGGACGCGGCCGATTTCGCCGTCCTGCCCTTTGTGGCCGAACCGACGCTTTCGCCCGATGGCGAATGGATGGGCGGCCTTTTCGCCATTGGCGGGCAAAAGCGGATCTGCGCGATTGGCCTGTTTGACGGGCAGAGCAAACCTTCATGCATCGGCATCCCCGACCTGACCGAGGCGCATGGGCTGGAATGGGTCAACAATGATAATCTGCTGGTCCACCTGACCGTGTTGCAACCGGTGGAGGGCGAGCGTTTCTATGTCAGCCGCCTGATCAACTTCAACCGGGTGACGGGCAAGATCACCAAGCTGTTATGGGACAGTCAGGGCCAGTCGGCCGACCGGGTTTTGTGGACCGCCCATGACGGCAAGCCCACGGCGCTGATCGCGGCGCAGAATTCGATCTATATGGGCGCTGATTTCTGGCCCTCGATCTATCGCGTCAATGTCGAAACCGGCAGCCGGATGATCGTGCAGCAGCCGCGCGCGGATGTCATGCGCTGGTTCACCGATGGCGAGGGCGTGGTGCGCATCGGCTATGGCTATGACGATAACAGCCGCATGTCGCGCGTGATGTATCGCAACGGCGTGGGCGAGAGCTTCAAGGAAGTGGACCGCGCCGATGGTCGCAAGCGAGAGGATCTGATCTCGGTGGTCGGTTTTGGCAGCGTGCCGGGCAGCGCGCTGATCATCCATGACGACAAGGACAAGCATTCGGCCCTGTTCGAGGTGGATCTGGCCACGCAAAAGGATCTGCGCACGATCTGGACCGCGCCTGAGGGAAGCTGGATCGAGAAGGCATGGACTGATGTCGACCGCAAGACGGTGCTGGGTCTGCGTGTAGAGGGCAAGGAGCAGAAGCGGGTCTGGCTGGATCCCGCGCTGGCCGAAACGCAGGCCGCCTTTGCCAAGGCGGTGCCGGACCGGCGCGTGGCGATTGTCGATATCAACAGCAACCATACGCGGATGCTGGTGCGGATCGATGCGCCCGATGCGCCGGGCGCAATCTATTTTTATGATACCGGCGAGGGCGTGCTGCACCGTCTGGCCTATCTGTCCGAAAAGCTTAAAGGGCAGGCGATCAATCCGGTGAAGATGGTGCGCTATAAGGCGCGCGACGGGCTGGAGATCGAGGCGGTCCTGACCCTGCCCAAGGGCAAGGCGGCGAAGAATTTGCCGTTCGTGGTGATGCCCCACGGCGGGCCGTGGTCGCATGATACGCTGGACTATGATTACTGGGCCCAATTCGTGGCCCAGCTTGGATATGGCGTGATCCAGCCCAATTTCCGCGGCTCGGACGGCTATGGCGAGGAGTTTGAACGCAAAGGCGAAGGGCAGATGGGCCTTGCCATGCAGGATGATCTCAATGACGCGCTGGACTGGGCGGTGAAGGAGGGCATTGCCGATGGCAAGCGGGCTTGCCTGGTGGGGGCATCCTATGGCGGCTATGCCACGATGTGGGGGCTGGCGCGCGATGCGGACCTGTGGCGCTGCGGCATCTCGATTTCGGGCGTGGCCAGCGTGCGGCGCGAGGTCAACGATATGGGCAATTCGCTCTATGGCAATCACAACCGCGATGCATGGTCGCGCATGACCCCCGATTTCGCCGCCGTTTCGCCGATCAACGCGGTGGGCCGGATCAAGGCGCCGCTGCTGCTGGTGCATGGCAAGATGGATGTGACGGTCGATCATGGCCAGTCGGCCTCGATGGTGGCCAAGATGCGCGAGGCGGGCAAGCCGGTGGAATTCGTCTCTCTGCCCAAGGCGGACCATTATTTCACGCGTGAGGTCGACCGGCTGGAATTGCTCAAGGCCATCGAGGGATTCTTGAAAAAGAACAATCCGGCAGATTAATGGGGCCGGCAGATTAATATTGTCAGTGTTGCATACTATCTATTGGCAAAGTGTGTGGTTGGCCCCATATCGGCGCGGCAATCTGTCCCCCGGTGGAGTTTGAAAATGGCCGAATTTGACTACGACCTGTTTGTGATTGGCGCCGGGTCGGGGGGCGTGCGCGCCAGCAGGATCGCGGCCGGTCATGGCGCGCGCGTGGCCGTGGCCGAGGAATTCCGCGTTGGCGGCACCTGCGTGATCCGCGGCTGCGTGCCCAAGAAGCTGCTGGTTTACGCCAGCCAGTTTGCCGAGGAACTGCACGATACGGCCAAGCTGGGCTGGACGCTGGGCGAAAAGAGCTTTGACTGGGCGGCTCTGCGCGATTTCGTGGCCAGCGATGTCGATCGGCTGGAGCGTGCCTATACGTCCACGCTGGACAACAACAAGGTCGAGCATTTCCACGAACGCGCCACCATTGCCGGGCCGAACACGGTGCGTCTGGCATCGGGCCGCGAGATCAGCGCGAAATTCATTCTGGTGGCCGTGGGCGCTTGGCCGGTGATGCCCGAATTTCCGGGCAACGAATATGCGATCACCAGCAATGAAGTCTTCCATCTGGAGACCTTCCCCAAGCGCGTGGTGATTCAGGGGGCGGGCTATATCGCGCTGGAATTTGCGGGCATCTTCAACGCGCTGGGCGCGCATGTCACGGTGGTGAACCGCTCGGACAAGATCCTGCGATCGTATGATACCAGCCTGACCGACCGCTTGTTGACCATGATGCGCGCGCGGGGCATCGAGTTCCGCTTTGACGCGCCGATTGAAAGCATCATCAAGCAGGCGGACGGCTCGCTCTGCGTCAACACCAAGGGTTTCCTGCCGATTGAGGCGGATGCCGTGCTGGTCGCCACCGGGCGCAAGCCCAAGACCCCAGGGCTGGGCCTGGAAAACGCCGGGGTCGAATTGGGCAAGAACGGGCAGATCCCGGTGGACGAATATAACGCCACCTCCTGCCCCTCAATCTATGCCGTGGGCGATGTCACCGACCGGGTGCAGTTGACCCCTGTGGCTATCCGCGAGGGCCATGCCTTTGCCGACACTGTGTTTGGCGGCAAACCCCGCACCATCGCCTATGACCATATCCCCAGCGCGGTGTTCAGCCAGCCCCCTCTGGCGGGCGTCGGCCTGACCGAGGCGGCGGCACGCGCGGCGGGGCATGACATCAAGATCTATACCAGCGATTTCCGCCCGATGAAGAACATGTTCCACACGCGGGCGGAGCGCGGCTATTACAAGCTGATCGTCGACACGGCGACCGACAAGGTGCTGGGCGTGCATATGATCGGCCCGGATGCGCCCGAGATTTTGCAGGCAGTGGCCATTGCGGTGAAGGCTGGCCTGACCAAGGCCGATTTCGACGATACCGTGGCCCTGCATCCCTCGATGGCCGAGGAATTGGTGTTGATGCGGTAAGGTTTAGGGATAGGTGCGAGGGTCTAGACCCTCGCGCTCCCGTTACTGTCTTCGTTGCGCCACGGGTTCGGCCAAGGCGATAAATTTACACCGCCGGAGGCTATAATGCCTGCGGCGCTGATGGAGAGTTCGGGGCGCACCCTGTCGGCGCCACTCCCCTCTCGCCGGAAGACGTAGCGGGGAGCCACGAGGGGCTAGCCCCTCGTGATTCTTACCCCTCCAATTCATCCTTCAAAAACGCGGACACTTCCTCCAACGTCACATCCTTGGTCAAAAACGTCCCGCCAATCCCGCGCATCAGCAAGAACGCCAAGCGCCCGGCATCGACCTTTTTGTCATGCAGCATATGGGCCGCCAATTGCGCCCCCGACACATTCAGCCCCAACGCGCGAACGTCCGCAGGCAGGCCGACAGCGGCGATATGGGCGGCCACCCGCTCGGCCTCATCCGCTCCCATCAGCCCCCGCCGCGCCGAAAATCGCGCCGCCAGCACGCAGCCCAACGCCACCGCCTCGCCGTGGAGCAGGCGGTCGGAAAAGCCGGTTTCCGCTTCCAGTGCATGGCCGAATGTGTGGCCAAGGTTGAGCAGAGCGCGCAGGCCCGTGGTTTCGAACTCATCCTGCGCCACGATGCGCGCCTTGGCCGCGACCGAATAGGCCACCGCATATTCGCGCGCCGCCCGGTCGCCCGACAGCATGGCATCGCCATTGGCCTCACACCATGCGAAAAATTCCGGGTCGTTGATCAGCCCGTATTTCACCACCTCGGCATAGCCCGAAGCCAACTCGCGCCGGGGCAAGGTTTCCAGCGCATCGAGATCGGCCAGCACCAGTGAGGGCTGATGAAAGGCGCCGACCAGATTCTTGCCCGCAGGCGTGTTTATCGCGGTCTTGCCGCCCACGCTCGAATCGACCTGCGCCAGAAGCGAGGTCGGCACCTGAATGAAATGGCATCCGCGTTTCAGCATACTGGCCGCAAAGCCGGTCAGATCTCCGATCACCCCGCCGCCCAGCGCGATAATATGGTCGCCCCGCTCCACCTCCAGCGCCAGCAGCCCATCGACCACCGCCACCAGATTGGCCCAGCTCTTGGTGCTCTCGCCCGCAGGCAGAATGTGCCAGGCGGCCTTTTTGCCCGCGCGCGCCAACGAGGCGTCGACCGCCGCTCCCCACGCCTGATGCACATTCACGTCTGTAATGATCGGCACGACGGGCTTGCGCAAACGCGCCCCCGCCTCTTCGGCCAGACGCGCGATCAGCCCGGCGCCCACGCGCACTTCATAGGGGCGGCCGGCAATATCGACAGGAATAATCGGCATCGTAAAATCAGCCTTTCGCGCCATGGGCATCGAGCCATTCGTCCAGCGAGACCATCAGGCTGGCCAAGGTGCGCGAATGGGGCACATTGCCGCTCATCACCTTGATCGGGGCCTGCGAATAGAAGGGTTCGCGGCTGGACTTGAGATTGGAGAGAATTTCGCGCGGATTGCCGGTTTTCAGCAAAGGCCGGTTTCCCTTGCGCGCGGTGCGATCCACCAGCGTTTCCAGCTCGGCGTCCAGCCACACCGCGATCCCGCGCGCGAGAATCAGTTCGCGCGTGGCATCATTCACAAAGGCCCCGCCGCCAGTGGACAAAACCTTCAGCCCCGCTTTGCCATTGCCCGCATGAGGCAGCTTGAGCCCCTTGATCGCATCGCCCGGCGTGTTTTCGCCCAGCAGCCGCGCGATCACCCGCCGCTCGCCCTCGCGAAAGAAAGCCTCGCCGTAAGTGGCGAAAATATCGGGAATCGGCATATGCGCCGCCTTCTCGATCTCGTCATCGGCATCGACAAAGGGCACGCCCAGCAGCGCGGCCAGACGCCGCCCAAGGCTGGTCTTGCCCACGCCCATCATGCCCACCAAAACGATGGGGCGGTCGATATGCGCCAGAACAGCGGCCAGATGAGCGGCCTCGGCTACGCTTTCGGAAAGAGTGTGATCTTCATCCATTGCCGGGTTGCCTATACTTTTGCTAACCGGCTGCGCAAGCATAGCATGATGTTGGCGCGCTTCGGGCCGCTGTTTCGAGGATTTTGACGTTGAGTATCACGATCCGGCGCGATGGCGGCAAGAGTGCGGGCAGGAACAGAGCGGCAAAATCGCATCGCGGGCGGTGGCTGTTCTGGTGGCTGGTGCTGGCCTTGATGGTGGCGGGCGGCGTTGCGGCGCTGGCCTGGATCAAGGGCGGGCCGGTGCAGATGCGCGAAGTGGCGGTGGAACTTTCGGCCAGACAGGTCGGCGTGAACGGACAGGTGAAGTGATGAAACGGATTGCCAGACCTCTCCTTGTTTGCTCCGCGCTGGCCCTGTTGGGGGCGGGCGGCGCATGGGCGCAGGGCGGCCCCGAATCGCTGCTGCCCCCCGGCTTTGACCGTCCCGCGCCGCGCCCCAGCCGCGCGCCGGTTCCTGCGGCCGCTCCGGTTCGCCCCGGCCAACCGCGCGTTGACATCGCGCCCACGCCCGAACCCACCATTGCCGCGCAACCGATGGTTGAGGCGCCATCGGGCATTGCCGCCATCGGCGCGGCATCGGCCAGCGGGCCGGTGGTGCTGCCCGAGGGGATCAGCTCGTTTGAACAATTGATCGCCCTGCCGCCGGAGAAGCTTGACCGGTTGCTGGGCCTTATCCCCAAATATGACATCCCCCCCGGCGCCCAGCGGGCGATGAAGCAGGTTGGTCTGCTCGACACGGGCGAGGGCGGCATGGCGCCGCAATCGCTGGCCGGACAGAATGCGGGCCTCGTGCGCGCGGCGCTGGCGGGCAACAATGGTCAGATGGTGTCGCGCTGGGGCCATATTCTGGTGCGCCGGGCGCTGGCCTCGCGGCTGGATGCGCCCGCCGAGATGGCGCCCGCCGAATTCGCCGCGCTGCGCGCCGCCCTGCTGCTGCGCATGGGCGAAGGTGTGGCGGCGCGCGCACTGGTGCAGGATGTCGATCCGGTCAATTACGACGCTTCGCTGACGCAGGCGGCGATGGACGCCTATATCGCCACGGGCGATTTTACCGGCTTTTGCCCGGTGCTGCAATTGAACGCCTCGGCGCGCGACGATGTGCCCTGGCAGGTGATGCGCAGCATTTGCCAGACCTATGGCGGGGCCACCGCCACCGGCCAGTCCGAACTCGACCGTCTGGGCAAGGCCAAGGCGCTCTCGGGCATGGATATGGAACTGGCGCAGAAATATGCCGGCGCCGTGGGCGGCGCGCGGGCGCGGGCGGTCAAGATCGAGTGGGACAATGTGGGTGACCTGACCCCGATGCGTCATGGGTTGACGCTGGCGGTGGGATTGGCTCCGCCCGATGCGCTGCTGGCCAAGGCCGGGCCGGTCTATGCCGACATGACCGCGCTGTCGCCGATGGCCGGGCTGGGCCTGCGCGCCGATGCGGCCGATGTGGCGGGCGCGATGGGTGTGCTGTCGGGCGCGGCGATGGTCGATCTTTACAGCCAGATCTACAGCAATGACGACATCACCGGCGGCCCGGCGGAGCGCGCGCTTTTGCTGCGCGATGCCTATGTGGGCGTGGCCCCGGCCGACCGCGTGGCCGCGATGCAGCAATTGTGGGATGGGGCCGCCAACCCCTATTCGCGCTATGCCCGCATGGTGTTGACGGCCTATGCGGCGGCGCGTCTGGCGCCCTCGGCGGATCTCAATGCGCAATCGGGCGATCTGATCGCCTCGATGCTGAGCGCCGGGCTGGACGGCAATGCGGCCCTGTGGCGGCCGGTGGTCGAGGCCGGATCGCCCGGCTGGGCGCAACTGGCGCTGGGTCTGCCGATGTCGGGCGAGGCCGATACCGGGGCGATTGAGAGCTTTATCGGCAATGACAAATCCGATGGCCAGCATCGCAGCGCCATGCTGATCGCGGCGTTGTCGGGGCTGGGACGGATCAAGGACAGCACGCGCGATTCGCTGCTGGGCAAAGTCAAGGGCAGCGTCGGCGGCCAGACCCGCTGGACCGGGGCAATTGATACGGCGGCGGGCGTGAACAATGCCGCGCTGGTGGCGCTGCTGGCCGGATTGGGCATGCAGGGCGACAGTTGGGCCAAGATGACGCCGCGCTATCTCTATCACATCACCTCCGCGCTCAATCGCGTGGGGATGGGGGCCGAGGCGCGGATGATCGCGGCCGAAGCGGTGGCGCGCGGGTGACGCGCGAAATTCTAACAAAGGCGCGCGGGTGACGCGGGCGCCATCGGTTGCGGTGGCGGCGTTTCTGGCCATGCTGGCGGCGGAACGCGGCGCGGCGGCCAACACGCTGGCGGCCTATGAGCGCGATCTGCGCGGGGCCGAGGATGTGCTGGGGGATATTGAAAACGCCGATGTGGCCGCGCTGGAACGGCTGGCGGCCACATGGGGCCATCTCTCGCCCGCCAGCGTGGCGCGCAAATCCTCGGCTTTGCGGCAATTCTACGGTTTCCTGATCGACGAGGGCTGGCGCGAGGACGATCCCAGCCCGGCCCTGCCGCGCGTGGCCCAGCGCCGCCCTTTGCCGCGCATTCTGGGGCATGAGGATATCGCGACCCTGTTTGCCCGCGCCGAAGAGGAAGCCGCGGGCGACAAGCGCGAACCCTTGCGCACGCTGGCCTGTCTGGAATTGCTCTATGGTTCGGGCCTGCGCGCGACCGAGCTGGTATCCCTGCCGATCCGCTCCGCGCCGCGTGATGCGCCCTTGCTGACCATTACGGGCAAGGGCGGGGTGCAGCGCATGGTGCCGATCAGCGCGCGCGCGGGTCATGTGCTGCGCCGCTGGATCGCCATCAGGGGCGCGGGGGCGGATTCGCGCTTCCTGTTTCCTTCCACCGGCAAGGATGGGCATCTGACGCGGGTGCGCCTGTTTCAATTGCTGCGCGAACTGGGCGCGCGCGCCGGACTGGACCCCACGCGGCTTAGTCCCCACGTGTTGCGCCATGCCTTTGCCACCCATCTGCTTGAAGGGGGTGCCGATTTGCGCGTGGTGCAGACGTTATTGGGCCATGCCGATATTGGCACGACCCAGATCTATACCCATGTCGATGCGGCGCGTCTGGTCGAATTGGTGAACCAGCGACATCCTTTGGCGGCCAGAACGGTTGGCTGACGGCTGAAAGGCTTGCCCAAACCTGCGCGGCGCACTAGGGCCATGCCCCATGGTTTCCTATCTCGAATTTGAAAAGCCGGTGGCCGCGCTTGAAGCGCGCATCAAGGAATTGCGCGCAACGGCGGCCGAGGGCGACCTCGACATTTCCGCCGAGGTGGGGCGACTGGAGCGCAAGAGCGCCGATCTGCTGGCCAGCACCTATCGCGCGCTGACCCCGTGGCAGAAGACGCAGGTGGCACGCCATCCGATGCGCCCGCATTTCGTCGATTATGTCGAAAAGATCTTCACCGATTTCGTGCCTCTGGGCGGCGACCGCCTCTATGGCGAGGATCAGGCGATCATCGGCGGCTTTGCCAAGTTGAATGGCCGCAAGGTGATGCTGATCGGCCATGAAAAGGGCCATGATACCGCCACGCGCATCAAGCACAATTTCGGCATGGGCAAGCCGGAGGGCTATCGCAAGGCGATTCGCCTGATGGAACTGGCTGGCCGATTCGGGCTGCCGGTGGTCACGCTGGTCGATACCTCGGGCGCGTTTCCCGGCGTTGAGGCTGAGGAGCGCGGTCAGGCTGAGGCCATTGCCCGTTCGACCGAGGCCTGCCTTGCGCTGCGCGTGCCGATGGTGGCCGTGATCGTGGGTGAGGGCGGCTCGGGCGGCGCGGTGGCTCTGGCCAGCGCTGAGCGCGTGCTGATGCTTGAACATGCGGTCTATTCGGTGATTTCGCCCGAAGGCTGCGCCTCGATCCTGTGGCGCACCGCCGAAAAGGCGGCTGATGCGGCCGAAGCGATGAAGGTGACGGCGCAGGACCTGCTGGGCCTCAAGGTTATCGACCGTATCGTGCCGGAACCCGTGGGCGGGGCGCATCGCGATCCGGATGCTGCGGCAAAGGCGCTGGGCAAGGCGATTGGCGAGGAACTGGACAAGCTGCTCAAGCTGGATGCCAAGCAATTGCTGGCGATGCGCGAAGAGCGTTTTCTGGCGATCGGCGCTGAATAAGGCGCGGCGTCCTAAGCGGGATACAGAAAAAGGGCGCGGCCTTCGCAGGCTGCGCCCTTTTTGCTGGTCATGAGCGTCTGCCGGTCACAGCGCTCATATGGGGCGGGCGGCAAATGGCTCAGCCGCCCTGGATCACCCCGATCAGGCAGCGGCGTTGGCGGCCGACATCTGCGAAGAGGTGGTGTTGAAGGTGGTCGAGAGTTGATTGCCCATGCCGTTCATGGCGGTGATCGCGGCAACGGCGATCAGAGCGGCGATCAGGCCATATTCGATGGCGGTGGCGCCGGCTTCGTCACGGATCAATTTGCTGAAGAATTTCATGGTCGGTCTCCGGTCTCGTCGAGCAACTTGTTTCTGCCGACCTCCGGAGGAATACTGATAAGGTGTTGATAAAGCGATACCAAAAAGATAGTTTTACTTATGGTAACCTTAAAAAGGTTCATCATATTATGAGATGGTCAAGCAAATATTGCGCGCACGCAAGAAGGGCGACAGGTTGCCCTGTCGCCCTTCTCATTACCTCTAAATCGCGCCCGACCCCGTAGTCAGGCCGGCGATTAGGCAGCGGCGTTGGCGGCCGACATCTGCGACGAGGTGGTGTTGAACGTGGTCTTGAGCTGGTTGCCCAGACCGTTCATGGCGGTGATGGCGGCAACGGCGATCAGAGCGGCAATCAGGCCATACTCGATGGCGGTCGCACCAGCTTCGTCGCGGATCAGCTTGTTGATGAACTTCATGGTCAGTCTCCTGTAGCAGTCTTTCCGCCCTGCCAGTTTTCCCGTCTCAGCCCGGCGGTCCCATCGTCCTAGTCGAGATGTCTTAACAATCCGTCAGCGCCCCGATTCCTCTGCGGAGAATGCGGATGGCAAGGGTTAAGTCTTGCGCAAGGTATCGGAAGGGGGAGCAGGGCAGCTTGGCAAAATGCAAAACGAGGCAGAGCGGCGGGGCAGCCCTAGCCGCCTGTCGATTGTTGAACCGCAGTCTGGGCCTCGGAACTGACGTGATTCCATGTCTGGCCGATCACATTGGCCATGCCGTTGAGCGAGGCGATCATCACCAGCACAACCAGCCCGCACAGCAGCGCATATTCCACCGCCGCCAGCCCGCTTTTGTCCCGATGGAGCCGGGCCAGGATTTCTGTAATACACATGACCTTGCCCGCCCAATTCCGTTGCGGTGTTATTGTGCAGGCGTCCGGTTAATAAGATCTTGAACGGGAATGGTGGAATTTCCCAGGCGGTTAGGAAAGGTCGTACAATGATTCTGCCCGTGGTGGCCGTGGCGCTGTTGCGCGAGGACGGGCATATATTGATGCAGCGCCGTCCGGAGGGAAAACAGCACGGCGGTCTTTGGGAATTTCCCGGCGGTAAGATTGATCCGGGCGAGGGGCCGATCGAAGCGGCGCAGCGCGAGATGGAAGAGGAGCTGGGCGTAGGGCTGGAGGCGCGCGCGCTGATGCCGGTCAGCTTTGCCCATAGCGATGAGGGGCGGCGGGTGCTGCTGTTGCTTTACATAGCGCGGGTGTGGAGCGGCGATCCCGTGGCGCGAGAAGGCCAGCAATTTGCGTGGGTTGCGCCCGATGCTCTGTCGGATCTGGATATGCCGCCGCTCGATGTGCCGCTGGTTCGCGACCTGTTGCGCTGGATCGGCGCGGGGGCAATACAGCGAAAATAATTAGTTTTTACAAAATGTCATTTTCCTCTTGCCAAGCCGGTGCTGTCCCCTTAGAGGCGCGGCTCCAAGGCACCCGTAGCTCAGCTGGATAGAGCATCAGACTACGAATCTGAGGGCCGGGCGTTCGAATCGCTCCGGGTGCACCACTCTCCTTTTGGGGGGAATGGTCGGTCTTTTACAAGGCCGTTTGGGATATTGTGTTAGTGTGCACCCGTAGCTCAGCTGGATAGAGCATCAGACTACGAATCTGAGGGCCGGGCGTTCGAATCGCTCCGGGTGCACCAACACATGATCCCCTGAATGCCCCTTCGGGCCATCCTTCTTAAAAGCGCGAATTGTTCTTGCTTTGGCCGGCATATGGGCCGAAAGCGTGCGCCGTATCGGGGCATAAGCTCCCGTAAACCATGCTGGCCCGAAGCCGCGCTGACGATGCCGCGAGAGGACTCTTCCTTGACGCCCCGACAGCCGGTCTGGCGCAGGATGCCGGAGTAGCGCAGAATGAACGAGATCAGCGAAAATTTCGACCTGCATGACCACGATCATGCCGATGACGGCAAGCTGCCGGTCCCCCAAGAGGTTCAGGAGGCGATTCGCACGTTGCTGCGCTGGTCGGGCGATGATCCGGCGCGCGAAGGGCTGATCGACACGCCCGCGCGCGTGGCCCGCGCGTGGAAGGAATATTGTCAGGGCTATAATGAGGACCCGGCGGTCCACCTGTCGCGCCAGTTTGAGGAAGTGGGCGGCTATAACGAGATCGTCCTGCTCAAAGATATTCCGTTTCAGAGCCATTGCGAACATCACATGGCCCCGATCACCGGCAAGGCGAGCATCGCCTATCTGCCGCGTGAGCGCGTGGTGGGGATTTCGAAGCTGGCGCGGGTGCTGCACGGCTATGCCCGCCGGTTGCAGATTCAGGAGCGTCTGACTGCGCAGGTGGCCCAGTGCATCTGGGACAATCTCGACCCCTTCGGTGTGGCCGTGGTGATCGAGGCGCAGCATGGCTGCATGACCGGGCGCGGGGTGAAAACGCCGGGCGTGGGCATGGTGACCAGCCGGATGATGGGTGCGTTCCTGTCCGACCCGCGCAGCCGCAAGGAAGTGCTGAGCCTGATGGGCTATTGATCCGGCGCGGCGCGGGTGAGAGGGTGGGGCATGACCGCTCCCGCTCTTGTCCGCCGCGCCCTATGGGCCGCCTGTCTCCTCGCGCCTCTGGCTCCGGCGGCGGCCAGGCCGTTGCCTTTGCCGCCTGCGATTTACGCCGATCCTGTCCATGATGGGGCCCATCCTGCGCGGATGGAGGTGCTGCATATCCCCAGCGGCGGGGTGGAGATCAATGGCGTGGCTTATCTGGCCTCGGGCGCGGCGCCCCGGCCTACGGTGGTGATCTGCCACGGATTTCCCGGCAATGAGAAGAACCTCGATCTGGCGCAGGCGCTGCGCCGCGCCGGATGGCATGCGATCACCTTCAACTATCGCGGGTCATGGGGCAGCCCCGGCACGTTCCGCTTTGCCCAGAACCCGCAGGATTTGCAGGCCGTGCTGGCCTATCTACGCGATCCGGCCAATGCCCGGCGATTGGGCATCGACACCGCGCATATGGCCGTGGTGGGCCACAGCATGGGCGGATGGGTGACGGCGATGGCGGGCTCGCAGGACAAGGGGCTGGTGGCGCTGGGCCTGATTTCGGCGGCGAATTTCGGCCAGATCGGCCGGATGGCCCCAGAACCGCGCGTCAAGATGATGTCGGAAAACATGGAAACGCTGGCCAGCACGCCGCAGGCCCTGTCCGAGGAACTGGGGGTGCATGTGGCGGATTATGATTTCACCTCTCGGGCCGCCGCGCTGGCGGGCAAGCCCTTGCTGGTGCTGACTTCCGATGATGGGTTGGCCGGGGATGTTGCGCCGCTGATGGCCGCGATTCGCAAGGCGGGGGGCAAAAAGCTGCAGACCGGGCATGGGGCCACCGATCACAGTTGGTCGGACCGCCGCATTGATCTGGAGGCGCGAATCATCCGGTTTCTTACCCCCTATTTGCACAGCGGGGCCTGATTCGGAGACTGATTCGGGGCGGGAATAGATTCGGAATTGAACCGAGTTGCGTTCGACGAAACCCGGCATGGGCCGCAAACTTGGCCTCATGACGATACGCAACCCAATCGAAACTCTCGCCCGCTGGTTCCGCATGGCGGTCTGCCTGCTGCTTGCCCTTTTGTTTCAGGCGCCCCCGGCCCATGCGCTGGTGGATCAGACCTGGATCTCCTCCGAAGGGCTGGACAGCGGGGGCTGTCTGGCGCTGGCCCCCTGCGCCACGCTGGCCTATGCGATCCGCCAGACGTCGGCGGGCGGCACGATTTCGGTGATGGACAGCGGCATCTATGGCACGGCCACGATCGACCGCAGCCTGACGATCCGATCCGAATATGGCCAGATGTCGATGGTCGCCTCGATTACGGTCAATGCGGCCAGCACGGATAAGGTGATGTTCGACAATGTCGCGCTGGAATGCATCGCCCCGGCGCGCAGCATCGCCTATGGCTATGGGGTGCAGGTGCTCAAGGCGGGCGATGTCCTGTTCAACCGCGTTTCGATCAAGGATTGTCTGGCCAGCAGCACCGTTGGGGCGGGGGTCTATATCTATTCCACCACCAATTGCCGCGTGACGCTTAACGATTCGGTGATGTTCAACAATCGCGTGGGGGTTCTGGTGTCCAGCACCGACGGGATGGCCCATGCCAAGATCTACCGCACGCTGTTTCTGGCCAACAGCGAATCGGGCGTACGTGTGATCGGCACCGGCAATGATGCGATCATGGCTGATAACAATATGCTGGGCAGCACCAAGTCGATGGACCTGCAATCGGGCGGGGCCTCGCGCAGCTTTGGCAACAATTCGATGACCAGCGGCGATACGCCCATCCTGATGTCGCAATATTGAAGTAGCATTTGGGGCCGGTTCGATCCCATTTTGGACCAGCCACGATTCCTCCCTTGCGCAATCCGCCACCATGCGAGAGGTCGATCATAGGGCTTAAGAGTCCTTTAACCACTTCGAGCATGCAGGATCATGGCGGTCATCGCGGTTTACAGTTCCAAGGGCGGCGTGGGCAAGACGACGCTGGCGGTCGATCTGGCCTGGCGGTCGGCCGCGCTGGGCGGGAATCGCACGCTGCTGTGGGATCTGGACGTGCAGGGCGGGGCCGGGTTTCTGCTGGGCATGGACGAGGCGCCAAGAATGCGCGCGGCCAGCCTGTTCCAGCGCGAGGGGCGCCCTGAGCAATTGATCGAGCCGACACCTTATGCCGGCCTTTCGCTGCTACGCGCCGATGACAGTCTGCGCGGATTGCCGGTGCATCTGGCGAGGCTGGGGCAGAAGAAGCGGCTGGCGCAACTGACATGGCCATTGCGGCGCGAATTTTCGCGCATCATCCTCGATTGCCCGCCGATGCAGAATGAGGTGAGCGAGCAGATCATTGCCGCCGCCGACGTGTTGATCGTGCCGCTGCCTGCCTCGCCGCTGGCGGCGCGGGCGCTCGATCTGCTGCGGCGCGATCTGCTGCGCCAAAACGGGCGGCACCCGCCGCTTTTGCCGGTGCTGTCCATGTATGATGCGCGGCGCAAGGGGCATAGGGCCGCGCGCGAGGGGCGGATGGCGCCTTTCCCCGTCATCCCCATGGCCAGCATGATCGAGCAGACCGCCTTTCGCCGCGCCCCCATCGGCACATTCGCGCCCAATTGCGAACCGGCTCGCGCGCTCGACCGGCTGTGGCGCGCGATCGAGGTGAAGCTGATGGATGAGGAAGCGGCCTGATGGGCAACAAAAAACCCCGGCACTATCGCGGCACCGGGGTCTTTTATCGTGACCGAAAGGTCAGCGGAAAATCAGAGGTTTTCCAGCACGTATTCGGCGCTGGACACCTTGAATTCGCCCGGACCTTCGACGAAAACCTTTTCCACCACGCCGTCATTGACGACAAGAGCGAAGCGCTGACCGCGCTTGCCAAGGCCCGCGCCCGAAGCGTCGAGCGTCAGGCCCAGAGCGGTTGCGAAGTCGCCATTGCCATCGGCCAGCATGGTCACGTCGGCGCTGCCCTTTTGCGCGCCCCAGACGCCCATCACGAAGGGATCGTTGACGGCGGTGCAGACGATCTCGTCCACGCCGGCGGCCTTGAGTTCAGCGGCCTTTTCCACGAAACCGGGCAGGTGCTTGGCCGAGCAGGTGGGCGTGAACGCGCCGGGCACCGAGAAGACGACGGCCTTCTTGCCCTTGAAATATTCGGCGGTCTGAACGGGTTCGCGCTCGGAATCGGTGGACTTGACGAGCTTGACGTCGGGCAGGCTGTCGCCGGGGGCGATGGTCATGGCTTTCTCCTTATGCGGGGCGGGCGTTGCGATATGTCCGCCTCTGTGTCGCGCACAGATATAGGCCGCCCTTTCGCAGTCGCAACCACGCATGGGCCTTCGCGCAAGAATTTATCCCTGACGCACTGTTAACCTTAGCATTTGGGGGCGGGTAAAGGGCTTTTTCGCAATCTGCAAAGCTGGCGGGGGCGCCACAATGACAAATGCGGTCAAATCGCCGCAACCATCGGGGAGGATGGATATGAGGAAGGGATTGGGTATCGGGCCATATGCGGCGATTTTAGGCGCACTGGCCATCGGTTTGCCGCAGGGCGCACAGGCCCAGATGGCGCAGAGCACGATAGAGCAGACGATAGAGCAGAATCATGCGGAGTCCGATTTCGCCGTGCCGGATTTTGCGCGGCCCGTGCTTGCCCCGCGACAGGATGAGCGCCCGGCCAGCGCGGCGGAGAAATTGCGTAAGCTGGATATCATGCTGATGGTCACGGGCCTGCGTTGCCGCACCACGGCAGACAATTTCCTTGAGGATTTTCAGGCCTTCGAGGCGGCGCATATGTCCGAATTGAACGCGGCGGCGCGCGATCTCAAGATCCAGATCGCCGCGCAGGAAGGCAAGGATGGGGCTGAGCGCGCGCTCGACCGGATCGGCGTTGGCATGGCCAACCAGTTCGGCGGCGGGCATCCGTGGCTCGATTGTCGCGCGCTGAAGGAACTGGCCCATGCCTTGGCCGTTACGCAGGGGACGGCGGTGTTGCAGGACGCGGCCGATCTGGCGCTGGGGGCTGGGCCAAGGCTGGCCTATCGACCCTAGATCGGGGCATTTCCGCAGGAGACCTATAAGGGATATAAAGGTTCCTTTATATCCCTTGCGCGGGGGCGGGGGCTGGGCTAAAGGGCGACCATGATTGGCGCCCCTTTGGCGCCCACTCTCTAAGGAGCCCTTTCGTGACCACGCTGGAAGCCCAGAAGGACTATGTGATCGCCGACATCGGCCTGGCCGATTATGGCCGCGCGGAAATCGCCATTGCCGAAACCGAAATGCCCGGCCTGATGGCTCTGCGCGCCGAATATGGCGCCTCGCAGCCGCTGAAAGGTGCCCGGATCACCGGCTCGCTGCACATGACGATCCAGACCGCCGTGCTGATCGAAACGCTGGTCGCGCTGGGCGCCGATGTGCGCTGGGCCACCTGCAACATCTTCTCGACGCAGGACCACGCCGCCGCCGCCATCGCCGCGCGCAACATTCCCGTGTTCGCGGTGAAGGGCGAGAGTCTGGCCGAATATTGGGACTATGTGGGCCGCATCTTCGACTGGGGCGATGAGCCCTGCAACATGATCCTCGACGATGGCGGCGACGCCACGATGTTCGCCCTGTGGGGCGCGCGCGTTGAGGCGGGCGAAGACCTGTTCGAGCCCAGCAACGCCGAAGAAATCGAGTTCGTCCGCGCGCTCAAGAACTTCCTCAAGGAAAAGCCCGGCTATCTGACCGCCAGCGTCAAGGCGATCCGCGGCGTTTCGGAAGAAACCACCACCGGCGTTCACCGCCTGTATGCCCTTGCCAAGCAGGGCAAGCTGCCGTTCCCCGCGATCAACGTGAACGACAGCGTGACCAAGTCGAAGTTCGACAACCTCTATGGCTGCAAGGAATCGCTGGTTGACGCGATCCGTCGCGCCACCGACGTGATGCTGGCCGGCAAGGTCGCCTGCGTTGCCGGTTTCGGCGATGTGGGCAAGGGTTCGGCGGCATCGCTGCGCAATGGCGGCGCCCGCGTGATGGTGACCGAGATCGACCCCATCTGCGCGCTTCAGGCCGCGATGGAAGGCTATGAAGTCGTTACGATGGAAGAAGCCGTCAAGCGCGCCGACATCTTCGTCACCGCCACCGGCAACGAAGACGTCATCACCGCCGAGCACATGGCCGCGATGAAGCCCATGTCGATCGTGTGCAACATCGGCCACTTCGACAGCGAAATCCAGATTTCGGGCCTGTCGAACTATGCCTGGAACGAAGTGAAGCCGGGCACTGACCTTGTGACCTTCCCCGATGGCAAGCAGATCATCATTCTGGCCAAGGGCCGTTTGGTGAACCTGGGCTGCGCCACCGGCCACCCGTCCTTTGTGATGAGCGCCTCGTTCACCAACCAGACGCTGGCCCAGATCGAGCTGTTCACCAAGGCAGGTGATTACAAGAACGACGTCTATGTCCTGCCCAAGCACCTCGACGAAAAGGTTGCCGCGCTTCACCTCGAAAAGCTGGGCGTGAAGCTGACCCAGCTTTCGCAGAAGCAGGCCGACTATATCGGCGTGCCGCAGGCCGGCCCGTTCAAGGCGGATCACTACCGCTATTGATCCTTTTGGATTGATGGTAAAAGCGCCTCGCGGGGAATTTTCCTTCGCGGGGCGTTTTTGTTTTGGGAGGTTTTTTGCTCCGGCGGGTTAAGGGCGGGGGCCCTTAACAATCCCGTTACTGTCGAGGTTTGCGCTAGGGCGGCGGCCTTGGGTGTCGGACGCCATGTTTGATGCGGCGCCTTTGGGGCTGCGCTTGCCGCGCCGCAGGCTGTCAAGCCATCCGCCCACAACTGCCTCCCGCAAGCCTCCCACCACCCATTAACGGGATTGCAAAGGGACGAGTCCCTTTGCCCGCCGGAGGCCCCCCTGCACCCTTATATCTCACACCCCCCATTGCCATTCCGCCCCCGCCCGCTTAGCTGATAGGCGATGCAATGGACCCCTCTTGCCATGGTTGTCATGGGCTTGCTGCTGGCTGCTTGGGCGGTGGCGGCTGGCTGGGCTGTGCTGTCCTCGCTGGCGCGCGGGCGGGCGGCGGCGGGCGCGGTGCGTCAGGCGCGGCGGATGGCCCGGATGGTGGAGGAGAGCCCTGCGCAATTGCTGATCGTGCGCAGCGATGGGCGGATCGAGGGTTCGCCCCGGTTGGCCTCGTGGCTGGGTTTTTCGGCCATGCCGCAGTTTTTGAGCGAGTTGGATGATGGCAAGCCTGATCGCGGGCTAAGCGCCGAGCAATTGGCGCAGTTGACCGAGGCGGTGCTCTCGGCGCAGCGCACCAGCCGTTCGTTCGATCTGGCGCTTTCCCCGCGCGGCTCGCGCCGTTCGCTGTCCTTGCGTGGCGCTCTGGCCGATCCGCAGGTGGCGCCTGCCGGGTCGGCGCAGGTCTGGGTGTTTGATGCCAGCGAGGCTGAGACGCAGATCGCCCGGATGCGCGCCGAAACCGCCCGGTCGAAGAGCGATTTTCTTGCACTGGTCGGCCTGATCGAGGCAGCGCCGATCCCGATGTGGTTCCGCTCGCCGCAGGGAGAGCTGCGGCTGGTCAACTCGGCCTATGTCCGTGCGGTGGGCGCGGAAAATGCCGAATCGGTGGTCAATGGCGGGCTTGAACTGGTCGAGCGGATCGATGGTCAGACCCCGGCACAGGTGGCCGCCCGCGCCATGCTGGAAAAGCGACCAGCCGAGCGCATTGTTGCCGCCACCATCGGCGGCCAGCGCCGCGCGCTGCGCGTGTCCGATCTGCCGCTGGGCGACGAGGGCGTGGCGGGCTATGCCATCGACATTGAGGAAATGGAGGAAATCTCCCGCGCTTTCCGTGCCTTCCGCGAGGCGCAGCGCTCGATGCTTGATCTGCTGTCCTCGGGTGTGGCGCAATTTGATGCGCGCCACCGCCTGACCTTTGCCAATCAGCCGTTTCAGCGTCTGTTCGCGCTATCCCCCGCCGATCTGCACGACGCGCCGTTCGAGCGCCTGCTCGATGCCGCGCGTGAAACGGGCCGGGTGCCGGAAATGCGCGACTATCGCGCATGGCGCAAGGAGCGCGCGCAGTGGTTCGCAGCCTCTGAGGCGCAGGAGGAGGCATGGCCGCTTTCCGATGGCACGCATCTGCGCGTGGTGGCCCAGCCGATGCCCGATGGCGGTTTGTTGCTGGTGGTCGAGGATCGCACCGAGACTTTGCGGATTTCGGCCATGCGCGACACGCTGCTGCGCACCCGCACGGCCACGTTTGACAGCCTGTTTGAGGCGGTGGCGGTCTTTGCCCCCGATGGGCGGCTGCAATTGTGGAACCGCCTGTTCGCCAGTGCATGGGGGCTGGAGGCCGAGGTGTTGGACGCGCATCCGCATGTTGATGATGTGATGAAGCGGATCGGTGCGCAACTGGCCCGTCCGGAACAGGCGCAGGCGGTGGGCGATGGCGTGCGCGCCGCAACGCTTGAGCGGCGCCAGACCGGCGGGCGCGTGGCGTTGGCCGATGGTCGGACGCTGGAATATGCGGGCGTGCCGCTGCCCGATGGCAATGGGTTGCTGACGGTGCTGGACATCACCGATTCGCAAAAGGCCGAGGAAGCGCTGCGTGAACGCAACGCCGCGCTGGTCGAGGCGGACCAGCTCAAGACCCGCTTCCTCGCCAATATGTCCTATGAATTCCGCACGCCTTTGACTTCCATCGGCGGTTTCGCCGAATTGCTCGAGGCGGGCCTTGGTGGCGATCTGTCCGAAAGCGGGCGCGAATATGTGGGGGCGATCCTGACCTCGGTCGGGCGGCTGACCGATCAGATCGAGAATGTCCTCGACCTCTCGCAATCGGAGGCCGGGATGCTGCCGCTGGCGTTGGAGCCGGTCGATCTCTTCGCCCTGATGCGCGATCTGGTGCAGGAGCGCGAGGCGGTGGTCACGGAAAAGCACCTCGAACTCGACCTGCGCGGCAGCAGTCTGAACGCGGGGAAGATCGAGGCTGATCCGCGTCGTCTGGGCCGTGCGCTGGCGCATCTGCTCGACAATGCGCTGGACGCCACGCCGCACGGCGGGCGCATTCTGGTCGAGGTGGGGCGTCATCGCTCGCGCCAAAAGGATGGCAAAAACGGCGATGGAAAACAGCGCGCCCGCGTGGTGATTTCGGACAATGGGCCGGGCATGGACCGCGCCGCACTGGCCCGTGCCTTTGACGGTTTGCCGATCCAGCCGACCAGCCCGGATGCCAAGGGCGCGGCGCGGCGGCAGGGGTTGGGCCTGCCTCTGGCGCGGCAATTGATCGAGGCGCATGGCGGCAATCTCGAAATGTTGTCCGAACCGGGGCAGGGCACGGCGGCGATTGTGGAGCTGGACTGATGGAAATAATGCTGCCCGATCTGGCCGCGATGGAGCGGTGGGGCATGGCGATTGCGCAGGCCCTGCGCCCGGGCGATGTGATTGCCTTGAACGGTGGGCTGGGGGCTGGCAAGACCACGCTGGCCCGCGCGATCATCGCCGGATTGGGCCATGAGGGTGAGGTGCCTTCGCCCAGCTTTGCCATCATCGAGCCCTATGATGGCCTGCGTTTCCCGCTGGTCCATGCCGATTTCTACCGCCTTGCCGATCCGTCCGAGGCCGAAGAACTGGGGCTGGACGAATATCGCGAGGGCGGGGTGCTGATTGCCGAATGGCCGCAAATGGCGGGCGGCTTTGCCCATGAGGCCGGTTGCCTGTCGATTGCACTCGAAACTGCGGATGAAGGGCGCAGGGCCATTGTCGAACCGGGGGCCGATTGGCTAGGGCGCGTGCCATGCTGAAGAACTTGCCCGATGGTCTGCCCGATGGTCTAAACCTATTTGCCGCCCATGCCGGTTGGGGCGATGCCGCTGTGGAGCCTTTGCCCGGCGACGCCTCGTTCCGCCGCTATTTCCGCCTGCGCCGCGCATCTGGCGAGGTGGCGATGCTGATGCATGCCCCGCCGCCGCAGGAGGACCCCGCGCCTTTCCTTGCCGTGGCCGGTTGGCTGGGAAGTAACGGCCTGCGCGCGCCCGCCATTCTGGCGCAACAGGCGGCGCAGGGCTGGGTGCTGCTCGAAGATTTCGGCAATGACCGGGTGCGCGACTGGCTGGATGAGCGTCCCCAAGATGAGCGCGCGGTGTATGAAGGAGCGCTGGCCCCGCTGGTGGCGCTGACCCGCCTGCCTGCTGGGCCTTGGGCGCCCTATGACTGGGCGGTTTACCTGCGCGAGGTGCGCTTGTTGACCGAATGGTATGCGCCCGCGATGGGGTTGAGCGTCGATGAGGCAGGTTATGATGCGGCGTGGGAGGAAGCTCTCGCCCCGATGATCGTGCGCCAGAACGCCTTTAACGCCACCGGCGGCGTCACGGTCCTGCGCGATTATCATGCCGAAAACATCATGCTGCTGCCCGGCGGATTGGCGGATCAGGGCCTGCTTGATTTTCAGGACGCGCTGGTGGGCCATCCGGCCTATGATCTGGTCAGCCTGCTTCAGGACGCCCGCCGTGATGTCTCGCCCGAGATCGAGAGTGCGATGATCGAGCATTATCTTGCCGCCACCGGCTTTGACCGCGAGAGCTTCCTTGCCGATTACGCGCTGCTGGGCGCGCAGCGTAATGCCAAGATTGTCGGCATTTTCGTCCGCCTGTGCCGCCGCGATGGCAAGCCGCGCTATCTCGACATGATCCCGCGCGTCTGGGCGGCGATGGAGCGCGATCTGGCCCATCCAGCCTTGGCCCCGGTGGCGCGCTGGTTTGCCGACAATATCCCGGCGGACATCCGCGCGGCCCATGGCGGAAGGATTGCAGCATGAAGCCTCTGGTTTCCGATACGGCGATGGTGCTGTCCGCCGGGCTGGGCAAAAGGATGCGCCCCCTGACGGCCACGCGGCCCAAGCCGATGGTGCCGGTTGCGGGGCGTCCGCTGATCGACCATTCGCTGGACAAGCTGGTCGAGGCGGGCGTGGCGCGCGCGGTGGTCAATGTTCATTACATGGCCGATTATCTGTTGGCTCATATGGGCAAGCGGCAAAAGCCGGTCGTCACCATTTCGGACGAGCGCGCCATGTTGCTGGAAACCGGCGGCGGGATGGTCAAGGCCTATCGTGAGGGCCTGCTGCCCGATCCTTTCTTTGCGCTCAATTCGGACAATGTCTGGCTCGACGGGCCGGTCGATGTGTTTCATGACCTGTCCTCGGCGTGGGACGCGGACCGGATGGACGCGCTGCTGCTGATGGTGCGCCATTCGGACGCCAGCAATTATCGCGGCATGGGCGATTTCCGCCTCGATCCGCTGGGCCGGGTGGCCCGCCGCGCCCCGCGCAAGGTCGCGCCTTTCATCTTCACCGGCATCCAGATCGTTTCGCACCGCCTGTTGCGTGATGCGCCTGAAGGGCCGTTTTCCACCAACATCCTGTGGAATCGCGCGATGGAGGAGGGGCGCCTCTATGGCTTGGTCCATACCGGCCAGTGGTTCGAGGTGGGCACGCCGCAATCCATCGCCCCCACCGAGGAAGCGCTGAACCGTGTCTGATCGGGTCACGGCCCGGCTCCCCAAGGTTTATTCGATTCCAGCGCATCGCGGCTTTGCCGATGCTTTGGTGGCAGGGCTGATCCCGCGCTATGCCGATCCCGACCTGGGGCTGGCGCGGTTGACGCTGCTGCTGCCTAATCAGCGCGCGGCGCGCAATCTGACCGAGGCCTTTGTGCGCGCCGGGACCGATGGGTTTCGCGGCGGGGCGGGCGGTTTGCTCTTGCCGCGTATGGTCATCGTGGGCGATCTCGATCTGGACGAGGCGCTGGGGCCTTTGCTCGACCCTATCGGGGCCGGCGACATCCCTCCCGCCGCCGATCCCACAAGGCGCTGGCTGCGTCTGGCGCAGATTCTGGCGCAGGTCGAAGCGGCCGAAGGCGCGCAGGGCGGGGCGGTGCGCCTGCGCCGCGCGGCCGAGATTGCCCAGAGCATCGACCGTCTGGCCGTTGAAGGCATCGCACCTGAGGATTTGCTGAAAGAGGACGTGCTGGCCATCATCGGCGAGCAGGCGCAGCATTGGCGCCAATCGACCCGCGCCTTTTTGACGGTACAGGCCCATTGGCGCGCCGAACTGGACGCGCGCGGCGAGGTGGATCCGCCGGTGCGGCGCAACCGCCTGTTCGACCGCGCGGCGATGGTGTGGCGCGACAATCCGCCGCCCCATGCCGTGGTGGCCGCAGGCATCACCAGCGCTTCGCCTTCGCTGGCGCGGTTTTTGCGCGTGGTGGCCGAATTGCCGGGCGGGGCGGTGGTGCTGCCTGATCTCGACCTGTCGATGGACGATGAGGTCTGGGAGGAACTGGGCCATGCGGGCATCGCGCCTGAATTGGGCGATGCGCCATTCGGGCGCGAGGATGCGCTGACACATCCGCAATATCATTTGAAGCTCTTGCTCAACCGCATGGGCGTGGCGCGGGGCGAATTGGACCTGTGGCACCGCGCCGGGCCATCGGCGGCCCCGCCCGAACGCAGCAAGGCGATCTCGAACCTTTTCCTGCCCGCGCGGGCTTCGGCGCGCTGGGTCGATCTGGCCGAGCGGCAAAGGCGTCTGTCCGCCGTGCGCCTGATGGAAAGCGAGCATCCGGGCGAGGAAGCCCAGGCCATCGCCATCCTGATGCGTGAGGCGCTGGAAACGCCCGAAAAGCGCGTGGCCTTGGTGACGCCCGATCGCGGGCTGGCGAGCCGCGTGGTTGCCCATCTGCAACGCTGGGGCATCAAGGCGGACGATACGGCGGGCCGCGCCTTGCCCCAGACGGCGGCGGGGCGGCTATTGCTTCTGCTGGCCGAGGTGGCGGGTGAGGGCGCGCCGCCGGTGCCGTTGATCGCTTTGCTGGGCCATCCGATGGTGGGCGGGACAGAGGGGCGTGCGCTCTGGCTCGATCATGTGCGCGTGCTGGATCTGGCCCTGCGCGGGCCGAGGCCGGACGCAGGGCTGGCACCCTTGCGCGCGATCATCGAGCGGATCGAGAAAAAGCGCGGCCCCGGCCCGCTGACCGCATGGTGGGACGAGGTCGAGGGCATCCTTGGCCCGCTGATGAACTTGCCCGAGGAAGCGCCGCTGGCCGATCTGCTCGACGCGCTGGTCGCGGCGGGCGAGGCCTTGTGCGGCGAGGAATTATGGGCCGAGGCGCCGGGGCGTTCGCTCTCATCTTTCGTTGAAAATCTGCGCCTTGCCGCCTCGGCCGAGGGCACGGTGCTTCAGGTCCGCGATCTGGCTTCGGTGCTGCGCCATGCGATGGACAAGGTGGCCGTGCGCCCGCCATGGGGCGGCCATCCCCGCGTGGCGATCTATGGCCTGCTCGAAGCGCGCATGACGCGCAGCGACCTTATCATCTGCGGCGGCCTGACCGAAGGGTCTTGGCCGGGCAGCCCTTCGCCCGATCCGCTGTTGCCGCCCGCCGTGCTGCGCCATCTGGGCGTGCCGGGGGCGGAGTTTCGCATTGGTCTGGCCGCGCATGACCTTGCCGGATGCCTTGGCGCGCCGCAGGTGGTGCTCAGTTGGGCGCATCGCGACGAGGGCGGGCCGGTGATCCCCAGCCGCTTTGTCCTGCGCGTTCAGGCGATGCTGGGCAAGGATCTGGCCGAGAAACATGCCGAGACCGACGCCGTCACCTATGCCCGCGACATTGACGTGGGCAAATTGGCCGCGCCCCATCCGCGCCCGCAACCCATGCCCAGCGCCGAGCAGCGCAAGGTGGACATTCCCGTCACCGCGCTCGACCGGCTCCGCGCCGATCCGTATCAGTTTTATGCGCAGGCCATCCTGCGGCTGCGCGCGCTCGACCCGCTGGACGCCGAGCCCAGCGCGGCCTGGCGCGGCACGGCGGTCCATGCGATTTTGGACGCATGGCATAAGGATGGCGCGCCGCGCGGGCGTCTGGTTGAAACGGCCAACAACGTGCTGGACGGGATGAGCGCCCATCCGCTCGAACGCAGCCTGTGGCGTCCGCGCCTGTTGGCCGCGCTGGAATGGATTGATGAAGAAGTGGCCGCTCTGGCCGCCGAGGGCCGCCGCGTTCTGGCCACCGAAATAAGGGGCGAGATGCGCATCGACGGCATCCGCATCCATGGCCGCGCCGACCGTATCGACCGGATGCCCGATGGGAAACTGGCCGTGGTGGATTACAAGACCGGCGGCCCGCCCAGCGGCAAGATGGTCGAGGCAGGCTTTGCGCTGCAATTGGGCCTGATCGGCATGATCGCGGCGGATGGCGGGTTTGAAGGCGTAGCGGGCGTGCCCAATGTCTTTGAATATTGGTCGCTTTCCCGGAGGAAAGGCAATCCCGGCTTTGGCTGGCGCGATGAGCCTGTGCTGGAGGGGCGCAAGAAATCGGGCATCCCGCGCGAGGAATTCCTGAACAGGACCGAGGAATATCTGACCGACGCCATTGGCCAATGGCTGCTGGGCCAGGCGCCGTTTACCGCGCGGCTGCGGCCCGATATTCCCTCTTACAATGATTATGACCAATTGATGCGGCTGGATGAATGGATCGGCTGGATCGGGTCGGACGAAGTGCCGGAGGAAGAAGCGTGAGCGGGCCACAAAAGCTCCACGGTCTGCATGGCAATCAGGCGCGCGCGGTCTTGCCCGATGAAACGGTCTGGCTCTCGGCCAGCGCGGGCACGGGCAAGACGCAGGTGTTGTCCTCGCGCGTGCTGCGCCTGTTGCTGACGCCCCATGTGCGGCCCGAACAGATCCTGTGCCTGACCTTTACCAAGGCCGGCGCGACCGAAATGGCCGAGCGCATCAACAGCAAGCTGGCCGGATGGGTGCGGGCCGAACCCACGCAATTGGCCGCCGAACTGGCGGCTATCGGGGCGGATATATTGCCCGAGGTGCAGGCGCGGGCGCGCACGCTCTTTGCCTCGGTGCTGGATTGCCCCGGCGGGGGGCTGCGGATCGACACGATCCATGCGTTCTCGCAATGGCTGCTGGCGGCCTTCCCGGAGGAAGCGGGATTGAGCGCGGGCGCGCGGCCGATGGAGGAGCATGAAAAGACCCTGCTGGCGCGGCAGGTGTTGGCCGAACTACTGCTGGACGCGGAAAAGCGGGGGGATGAGGCTTTGCTCTCGGCTTTGGCCTCGCTGTCCTTGCGGATGGGCGGGGATGCGGTCGAGGGCTGGCTGATGCGCTGTGCGGGCGCGCGGGGGTTGTGGTTCGGGCCGGGGGCGTGGAGCGTGCCGGTGGCGCCGAGGGTGAAACAGGCGCTGGGCCTGCCTGCGGACGCCTCCATGGCGCAGGTCGTGGCCCTGTGCGAGGATGAAGCCTTTGACGTGCGCTCGGTGCGCTGGTTACTCGATGTGGTCAAACAATGGACCGACAAGAAGGGTAACATGACCGCCACCGCCGAGAAAAAGGCCAATGCGATCTGCGACTGGCTGGAGGCGGAGCCTGAGCAGAGGCTGGAGCGGATCGGTGATCTTTATTCGGCACTGTTCACCAAGGAGGGCGTGCCTTCTTATCTGAAAAACCTTGACAATATCGCGCCCGATTATGGCGAATATTGCTATCGCGTGGGGTTGAAGATCGAGGCGGTCAAGGCGCGGCGGGCGCTGATTGCGCTGGCCGGATGGTTGGCCCCGGCGCTGGAACTGGGCCGTGCCTATGCGCTGGCGTGGGAAGAGGCCAAGGCGCGGGAAGGGCTGATCGACTTTGACGACCAGATCGCCCATGCCGCCGACCTTTTGGGTCGCGCCGATATGGCAGACTGGATCCGCTATAAGCTGGACCGGCGATTCGATCATATTCTGGTGGACGAGGCGCAGGACACCAATGCCGAACAATGGCGGATCATCGAAGCGCTGACCGAGGAGTTTTTCGCGGGCGAGGGCGTCCATGCCGGGGCGGCGCGCACGCTCTTCGTGGTCGGCGATTTCAAACAGGCGATCTTTGGTTTCCAAGGCACCAGCCCGGAAAACTTCGCCGCCGCTCGCGAGAGGGTCAAGGGCCGGATGGGCGGCGCGGCGGATAATGCCGAGGCGATCCGTGGCGGGCCAAAGGCGCATCGCCTGATGGAGCTGGGGCTGGAGCGGTCTTTCCGCACCGCCGCGCCCGTGCTGGATTTCGTCGACCGGGCGATTGCCCACCTGGGCGCCCCGGCCTTTGGTCTGGACACCGCGCCGGAGCCGCATCAGGGCGAGGCCCGACCCGGATTGGTGACGCTGTGGCGGCCCGTGGGCGGGACCAATGGCGGCGCGGGCGAGGATGAGGAGGCCGAGGACACATGGCTCTCGCGGCCCGAGCGCGAAATGGCCGACCGCATCGCGCGGCAGGTCAAGCACTGGTTGTTTTCGCCCGATGGCTTCCCTCTGGTCAAGGGGCTGAAAACCCCGCGCCGGGCCGGGGCGGGCGATATCATGGTGCTGGTGCGCAAGCGGCGCGAGTTGGCCGGGCTGATCGTGGCGCGGCTCCATGCGGCGGGCGTGCCGGTGGCGGGGGTGGACCGGCTGCGGCTGGGCGCACCTTTGGCGGTCAGGGATCTGGTGGCGGCGCTGCGCTTTGCCGCGCAACCTTTGGATGATCTCAATCTGGCCGCGCTGCTGGTCTCGCCTTTGTTCGGATGGTCGCAGGATCAATTGCTCGAACATGGCTATCGCGAGGGGCGCCTGTGGCCGCATCTGCGGCGCAGCGATGCGCCTCTTGTCCGCGATGCGGTGGAGCAGTTGAACGCCCTATTGGCCCGCGCCGATTTCGAGCCGGTGCCGGTGCTGATCCACTGGTTGCTGGTAGGGCCGTGGCGCGCGCGCGAAAGGCTGGTGGCGCGGCTGGGGCGCGAGGCGAACGATCCGCTCGATGAACTTATCAACGCCGCCCATGCCTATGCCGCCACCGCCACGCCCAGCCTTGTCGGGTTCCTGGCATGGTTCGACGCGGGCGATGGCGAATTGAAGCGCGAGGCGGGCAAATCGGACGGCCTTGTGCGGGTGATGACCGTGCATGGGTCCAAGGGTTTGCAGGCGCCGATCGTCATCCTGGCCGATGCCACCGGCGATCCGGCGAAAAGCAAGGGTTCGCCGCTCTCGGTCGAGGACCCCAGCGCGGCCTTGTCGGGCGACAGGCGCGTGGTGCCGTTGCCCAATCTGGGCAAGGACGAGCGGCAAGGGCCGATTGCCGAGGCCGCCGCCCGCGCCGCCAAGGCCGAGGGCGAGGAACATTGGCGCCTGCTCTATGTCGCCATGACGCGGGCTGAGGAGGCCCTGTTCATCGGCGGGGCGTTGGCCGCGAATGAGAAGGAACCGGCCAAGGGGAGCTGGTATGCGCGTCTTGCCGAGACTTTCGCGCCCGAGGATTGGCTGGCCGATCCGTTGTGGGGCGCGGAGGCGCGGTTTGGCGCGCTGGCCGAGGCGCCGCAATGGCAGGCCGAGACGATGGAACTGGGCATGGAGGCGGGCAAGCCTGGATGGCTGACCCGCGCCGCGCCCGAGGAAGCGCGCCCTCCGCGCCCGCTCGCGCCCTCGGCGCTGGGCGAGGACACCGCCGCCGATCCGCCAACCGCCCTTGGCCCCGCGCGCGCGGCGGCGGCGCGGCGCGGTACGCTGATCCACGCTTTGCTCGAACGCCTGAGCGGCGCGGCCGATCCGATGGAGGCGGCGCTGGCATGGCTGGGCCGACAGGCGCGCGATTTGGACGAGGCGGCGCATCGGGAAATGGCGCAAGCGGCTATCGACGTGCTGGCCAATCCGGAATGGGCCGACCTGTTCGGGGCTGGCGCTCTGGCCGAGGTGCCGATTGCCGCCACCGTGGGCGAGCAGGTGGTGGCGGGAACGATCGATCGCCTGCTGATTGAGCCCGACCGCATCCGCCTGATCGATTTCAAGACCGCGCGGCGTCCGGCCACCAGCGCGGCGCAGGTGTCGGTGGCGATTTTGCGCCAGATGGCCGCCTATGTCGCCGCGCTGGAGGTGACCTATCCGGGGCGGCGGGTCGAGGCGGCGCTGCTCTATACCACCGGACCGCATCTGATCGCTTTGCCCGAAAGCATCCTTGCCCCGCACAAGGCCAGCTTGAGGCCCAAGCAGGAAAGCTTGACGCTCTAGGGTGGTTGCGCAAGGCCGCGCATGGACTATCTTAAAGACAACATTTCAGGAGATTTCAGGCCATGGCCACGATCAAGGTAACCGACGCAAGCTTTTCCACCGACGTGCTGGCTTCTGACAAGCCGGTTGTGGTCGATTTCTGGGCCGACTGGTGCGGTCCTTGCAAGATGATCGGCCCGGCTCTGGAAGAATTGAGCGAGGAACTGGGCGAGGAAGTGACCATCGCCAAGGTGGACATCATGGAAAACACCGAGATCGCCAGCCAGTTCGGCGTGCAGTCGATCCCGCTGCTGCTGGTTTTCAAGGACGGCAAGCCGGTGGCGCAAAAGCTGGGCGCCGCGCCCAAGAGCCAGCTCAAGGCATGGATTCAGGGCGCGCTTTGAGCGCTACGGACCAGATTCGATCTACGAGGGGCGTCTGAAAAGGCGCCCCTTTTCTTTGGGCGATCATCGGCTATTCTTTGCCCATGCGCCATACTTTGACCTTTTACTCCGACGCTTTTCCGATGATCCCCGATCCGACGCCGGAGGGGGATGAGGCATGGGAGGATATCGATGAGGTGAATCCCGGCATATATGGGCGCAGGCTGGCGGAGTTCGTGGCGCAGGAGCTACGCGGGGCGGGCATCGCCGCCGATGATCCGGCGGTGGAGGATTATGGCTGGTGGGTCAATCTGCCGGGATGGCCGCATCGTGCCTTTCTGGTTTGCAACGCAGGCTGGGGCCCGCCGGGACAATTTCGTATCATGTTCTATCCCGTCCGGCCCAGAGCATGGCGATGGTGGCGCTTTGTTAATACGCGGCCTTGCAACGAACAGGTCACGCGGGCGGTGGAAAAACTGATGCTTGAAAGTGGATTGGTCCGAAACGTGATCTGGGAAGATTAAAATATGAACCACGCGATCAACCCGATCTGAACCAGCGCGATCAGCCAGAGCCAGGTCGAAAACGGCTGTTTGCGCGTCTTGTGCCGAAACCATTGCCGCGCGGCCAAGGCGCCCGGTGTGCCGCCAACCGCCGCCATCATCAGCAGGCTGGATTCTGGAATACGGCGGCGGCCCTCCTGCGCATAGCGCTTGTCCAGCCAGAACAGGTGGGCGGTGCGCGCATTGATCAGCAGGAGGGCGAGAGGAATGTAGCCGGAGATCAAATTTCCGCCATTCGCGCGGCCAGTTCGTCCCACAGGGCGGGGCTGGAGGCGCCGATCAGGCCCCGGCGATCCTCGTCCACGCGATAGGGCGTGCCATCGAAACGCGCCGCCTTGCCGCCCGCCTCGTTCAGGAACAGGACGCCCGCCGCATGATCCCAAGCCAGCGTGCGTTCAAAGATCGAGACATCGTTCACGCCCGTGGCCAGACGCGGATATTGCTCGGCGGCGCAGCGGGGGATTTCGACCATGCGGTAATGCGGGGCGATATGATCCATCAGCGCGGCGCGGCGCGCCGGATCGGCAAACAGCACCGAGATCGCCGCCACCGCCGGGCTTTCACCGCTGGTCCGCGCGGTCAGGCGCTCGCCGTTTAGATAGGCCCCTTCGCCGCTGCGTGCATGGCAAAACCGGCCCGAAAGCACGTCATAGATCCAGCCGCCAATCGTCTCGCCCCCTTGCGCCAGCGCGACAAGGATGCCGAAGGGCGGGCGGCCATGGGCGAAATTGTTGGTGCCATCCAGAGGGTCGATGATCCAGCACAGGTCCGAGCCCAGCCGCGAAAGGATCGAGGGATCGGCAAAGGCCGCCTCCTCGCCCACAATCGCCGCCTCGGGCAGGATGCGCGCAAGGCCCTCGGCCAAAATCGCCTCGCTCTCCTTGTCGGCAATCGTCACCAGATCGTCGGAGGCTTTCTCGATGATGTCGGCAGCCGCCAGATGCTGATAACGCGGACGGATGGCGCGCGCCGCCGCATCGGCCATCACATCATGGACGGCTTCGCTCAGAGTATTGGTCATGGATCGCGCCTTTCAGGTGAGGGGGATGGCGACATATTGGAAGCCGGGACGGGCGCTGACGGCCTCGAACCAGCGGCGGATGTTGGGCACATCCTCGCGCGCAAAGCCCAGTTTGAACCATGTGTAAGTATAGGCGCCCATGGGAATATCGGCGATGCCGAAAGCCTCTCCGGTCAGGAAGGGCTGCTTGGCCAGCGTATCTTCCATGATCCGCATCAGCTTGTTGGTCTCGGCAACGGTGCGCTCGATCTTGGTCGCATCGCGGTCCGCCTCGGCCACGCGCACCATTTGCAGGAAGCCGTCGCGCTGCGCATCGGCAAAGGCGAATTGCCAGTCCATCCACTTGTCCGCCAAAGCCCGCGCGCGCAGGCCCGTGGGCCACAGATGCGGCGCATGGGCATCGGCCAGATAACGCAGGATGGCATTCGATTCCCACAGCGAGAAATCATCTTCCACCAGCGTGGGCACCAGCCGGTTGGGGTTCATCGCCAGATATTCGGGCGTATAACCGAATGAGCCGCCAATGTCATGGCGCACCCATTCCTGCCCGGTTTCGACCGCTGCCCAGACGACCTTTTTGACATTATGCGAATTGAGCCGACCCCAGATCGTGAGCATGCGCCTCAGCTCCGGTAATCAGCGTTGATCGAGATATAGCCATGCGTCAGGTCGCAGGTCCAAACGGTCGCGCGGCCTTGCCCAAGGCCGATATCGACCTCGATGCTGATCTCCTGACCCTTCAGATGGGCCGCCACCGGGGCCTCGTCATAATCGGGCAGAGGCTGGCCGTCCTTGGCCTGCCACACGCCGCCAAAGCCGATGGAGAGGCGGTCGCGGTCGGCCGGTTCGCCCGCCTTGCCTACGGCCATGACGATGCGGCCCCAATTGGCGTCCTCGCCCGCGATGGCGGTTTTGACCAGCGGCGAATTGGCAATCGCCATGCCGATCTTGCGCGCGCTTTCATCCGTCACCGCGCCCGTGACGGAGACGGCGATGAATTTCTGCGCGCCTTCGCCATCTTTCACCACCAGATGCGCTAGTTGGCGGCACACATCGGTCAGCGCGGCGGCAAAGGCATCGGCGCCCTCGCAGCCTTCGCAATTGATGATCGTGTTGCCCGCCTTGCCGGTGGCAAAGGCCAGCACAGTGTCGCTGGTCGAGGTATCGCTGTCCACCGTGATGCAGTTGAAGGTTTCATTGGCTGCCTTGGTCAGCAGTTCCTGAAGATAGGCCGGATTGATCGCCGCATCGGTAAAAATATAGCCCAGCATCGTGGCCATATCGGGCGCGATCATGCCCGACCCCTTGATGATGGCGCTGAACGTCACGGTCTTGCCGCCGATGATGGCGGTGGCCGTAGCGCCCTTGGCAAAAGTGTCGGTGGTGCCGATGGTGTTGGCGGCATCCTCCCACGAACAGGGCGCGGCGGTCAGGGCATTGTTGACGCCCTCCTTTGCCTTGTCCTTGGGCAGGGGGACGCCGATCACGCCAGTCGAGGAGACAAACACCTGCTCCTTCGCGCAGCCCAGATGGGCGGCAACCTGATCCATGATCTGCTCGACCGCCTCGCGCCCGCGATAGCCGGTGAAGGCATTGGAATTGCCCGCATTGACGATCAGCGCCCGCGCGCGGCCCTGCTTGACGTTGGCCCTGCCCAGTTCAACCTCGGACGAGCAGCAGATGTTGCGCGTGAACACGCCCGCCACGGCGGTGTTTTCGTCCAGCTCGACATAGGTCAGGTCGCAGCGGTCCCATTCCTTGTATCGCGCGCGAGCAACGCGAGGGCAGGCCCCGGCAATCGCGGGCAGAGCAGGAAAGGGCGAGGCGAGCGGAGAGATGGCGTGTGACATGCCAGCGGGTTAGCGCCTGATGCCCGCCACTTCAACCTTTCCGGCGCACAGGAATCCCATGGGCCAGCGGGCTGATCGCCAGCAGACCGGCCAGCGCCAACACGGCGACCAGCGTCAGCGGGCGAATCCACCCGGCCTGCGCCCCATGGCCATGTGCAAGTGATGCGCCCCAGATCAGCACCGGCCCATGGATCGCATAGGCCGGATAGGACAATCGCCCCAGCCCATCGGCAATTTTCAGCGCCCCGCCGTGCAAGGCCACATGCGCCGCGCACCACAATGCCACCGGAAAGACCGCAAAACCCGCCAACAGATCGCCCGCCACCACGCCCAAAGGCCACCAGGGCAGGCTGAATAAAGTCAGCGGCAGCAGCAATCCGCCCGCCCATGCCGCAACCGGAGAAACCGGCGCGCGCCCCGCCGCAAATTGCCGCCCCATCCACACGCCCAGCCCATAGCCAAAGCCGACCCGCGCAAAGCCGCCCCACCAGTTGCGCCCTGTATCGCCCAGCCCCACCGAGCCCCACGCATAAGCGCACCACGCCAGCACCCCCGCGCAGGCCAGCACGAAACCCAGCAGCAGCCGGCTATTCAGCCGCCGCAGCACCAGCGCATGCACCGCATTGGCCAGCACTTCATAGGCCAACGACCATTGCGGCCCGTTGAGCTGAAAGATCCCGCCTGTGCCTCGCATGATGGGCCACAGCGTCAGGCCCGAAAGCGTCAGCAGCCACAATTGCCCGGTGAGCCCCACCGAAAGCCGCCACCCCGCCCCGATCAGCACCCCCACCGCCAGCACCGGCCACAGCCGCGCCACGCGGCGGACCATGAAATCGCCCGCGCCAAGGGAGCCGCGCAATTTCGGTTCAAAGGCCAGGGTCAGCACAAAGCCCGAAAGCATGAAGAAGAAATCCACCGCCAGATAGGCGCGGGGAAACAGGCCCGGCGTGCCGTAAAGCGGGGCCTCGTGATGAAAAACCACGCTCAGCGCCGCCACCCCGCGCAGGGCATCGAGCAAAGGCAGGCGGCCGGATGGCGCGGCAGAACGGGCGATTTCGGACATGGGGCGCGGACTTGGCCCAGAATGGGCGGTCATACAAGCTCGGCCTTGTACGTGGTTGGCGCAGGATCTAGTCTCGGCCAAGCTTAGGGAGTGATGGTTATGCTGGCTTTGGGGTTGATTCTCTTGCAACAAGCCGTGAGCGCTTCTCCGGTGACGGCCGTGCCGCCCGCACCGCTGATGCCACCTGTGCCGATGCCTGCCGAGACTTTGCCGCGCGGCCCCCGGCCCAAGAACGGTCCGGCGGGGTGGATTCAGACCGGCGATTATCCGCCCATGGCGGTCAAGAACGGCGAATCGGGTACCACGGGCTTTACGCTGACCATTGACGCCAAAGGGGGCGTGACCAATTGCGTGGTGGTGGCCACCAGCGGATCGGCCGCACTCGACCGGGCCACCTGCGATCTGATGCGTGTGCGCGCCACTTTCGACCCGGCGCTCGACAGTGCGGGCAAGCCGGTGGGGGGCAGCTATACCAACCGGACGCGCTGGGTTCTGCCCGCGCCGGGGCCTTTGCCGCAGCCGGGCGAATTCATCTTTCACTATGTGGTTGAGGCCGACGGGCGCCAGACCGAATGTCGCGTCGAAAAGGCAACGGGCGCGATGGAGCCGCGGCTCAAGCTGTTGGGCGAGGGGTGTCCGGCGGTGCATTTCCGCGAACCCTATAAGGATGAACAGGGCAATCCGGTGCGTCGCCATGTGACGGTCCGCCAATCGCTGGTGGTGGAACCATAAAGGATACGCCCTAGACGCCGGCGATAGTCCTGCCTATATCCTGCGCCATGCTTCGGCTGCTGTTATCTTTTCTGGCTTTGGTTTCCGGTCTTGCCGCAATGGCCCCGGAAACGGATGCGCGCGCCTTTGCCGCGCGTCCGGCCATTGCGGCCACGATGCAGGGCGCAGGCGCGGCGCGGGTTTCGGCCCATGTCGTGGCCCATGCGCGCGAGATTACGCGGCCCGCACAGCCCCGGCTGATCGAGGCGGCGCGCGCGCCTTTGCGCATGGCCTATTCTGCGCCTGCGGTGCGGATGCGGGTGGATCGCGCCCGCGAATAAGGCGCTTATGCGCTTTTCCTCATGTCCTATTTCATGGGCGCGCGCCGCATGTGCCGGTGCCCCCGTGCCCCTATCTGTCTTCAGGAATTTTGCATGTTTTCCAAGCTTGCCAAGTCGATCTTCGGCTCGTCGAACGATCGTTACGTCAAATCGCTCGACAAGATGGTGCGCCAGATCGGCGCCTATGAGCCCCAACTGGCCGAAATGAGCGATGAGGAATTGCGCGGCATGACCGCCAAGTTCCGCGAGGAGATCGCGAGCGGGCGCACGCTGGACGACATTCTGCCCGAAGCCTTTGCCGTGGTGCGCGAGGCCTCCAAGCGCTGCATGGGGATGCGCCATTTCGATGTGCAGATGATCGGCGGCATCGTGCTGCACCGGGGTGAAATTGCCGAAATGCGCACCGGCGAGGGCAAGACGCTGGTGGCCACGCTGGCGGTTTATCTCAACGCCTTGGAAGGCAAGGGCGTGCATGTCGTTACGGTCAACGACTATCTGGCCCGGCGCGACGCCGAAACGATGGGCGTGCTGTATAATTTCCTCGGCCTGACTGTGGGCGTGATCGTGCCCAATCTGAACGAGCTGGAGCGTCGTGAGGCGTATAATTGCGACATCACCTATGCCACCAACAATGAGCTTGGCTTCGACTATCTGCGCGACAACATGAAGCATGATCGCGATCAGATGGTGCACCGTCCGTTCAATTACGCAATCGTCGATGAAGTCGACTCGATCCTGATCGACGAGGCGCGCACGCCGTTGATCATTTCGGGCCCCACCGATGACAAGAGCGACCTTTATGTCTCGGTCGATGCGGTGGTGCGCCAGTTGATCGCTGATGAATCGACCTTTGAAGCCGACGAAAAGTCGAAGAATGTCACGCTGACCGAGGATGGCGTGGAAAAGGCCGAGCGCCTGCTCGAAAGCGCGGGGCTGCTGGAAGGCAGCAACCTGTATGCCATCGAGAACACGCAGGTCGTCCATCACCTCGATCAGGCGTTGAAGGCCAATGTCATGTTCAAGCGCGACATTGACTACATCGTCAAGGACGGCAAGGTCGTCATCATCGACGAGTTTACCGGGCGTATGATGGATGGTCGCCGCTGGTCGAATGGCCTGCATCAGGCGGTCGAGGCCAAGGAAGGTGTGAAAATCGAGCCGGAAAACCAGACCATGGCCTCGATCACCTTCCAGAACTATTTCCGCATGTATCCCAAGCTTTGCGGCATGACCGGCACGGCGGCGACCGAGGCGGCGGAATTCTTCGACATCTACAAGATGAACGTGGTGACCATTCCCACCAACGTTCCGGTGCAGCGCATCGACGAGGAAGACGAGTTCTACAAGAACACGCTCGACAAGTTTGCCGCCATTGCCAAGCTGATCCGCGACAAGAACGAGATCGGGCAGCCGGTGCTGGTGGGTACGGTTTCGATTGAAAAATCCGAACTGCTCAGCGAATTTCTGACCAAGGAAGGGGTGGTGCATAATGTGCTGAACGCCCGTTTCCATGAAAAGGAAGCGCATATCGTCGCGCAGGCGGGCCGTCTGGGCGCGGTCACCATCGCCACCAACATGGCCGGGCGCGGCACCGACATCAAGCTGGGCGGCAATCTGGAATTCCGCATCGAGGATGAATTGCGCGATACGCCCGAGGGGCCGGAGCGCGACGCCATCATCGCCGGTTTCAAGGCCGAGATCGACGCTGAAAAGGAAAAGGTGCTGGCCGCCGGCGGGCTTTGCGTGATCGGCACCGAGCGCCACGAAAGCCGCCGCATCGACAACCAGCTGCGCGGCCGTTCGGGCCGTCAGGGCGATCCCGGCCTGTCCAAGTTCTACCTCTGCCTTGAGGATGATCTGCTGCGCATCTTTGGCCCAGACACGATGTTCTCCAAGCTGATGAACAGCAATCTGGCCGATGGCGAGGCAATTGGTTCGCGCTGGCTGTCCAAGGCCATCGAGACGGCGCAGAAGAAGGTGGAAGCGCGCAATTATGACGTGCGCAAGCAGGTCGTCGAATATGATGACGTGATGAACGATCAGCGCAAGGTCATCTATGAACAGCGCGCCGACATCATGGACGCGCAGGCGATGGACGAAGTGGTCCACGACATGCGCCACGATACGGTCAACGCGCTGGTCGGTACGGCCTGCCCTCCGGGGTCTTATCCCGAAGTGTGGGATATCGAGGGCCTGACCAATGCCGCGCTCTTTACGCTGGGCATCAATGCGCCGATCGCCGATTGGGTCCATGCCCAGGACGGGATCGAGCCGGAGACCATCGAGGAGCGTCTGGCCGAGATGGCGGACGCGCATATGGCCGACAAGATCGCGCGCAACGATCCGGAAATCTGGCGTCAGGTCGAAAAGAGCGTGCTGCTCGAACGGCTTGACCATCACTGGAAGGAACATCTGGCCACGCTCGATGCGCTGCGTCAGGTGGTGTTCCTGCGCGCCTATGCGCAAAAGACGCCAATCAATGAATATAAGCAGGAGGCTTTCGGCCTGTTTGAACGGATGATCGAACAGATCCGCGAGGATGTGACGCGCATTCTGTCGACCGCCGAGTTGCAGTTCTCGCAACCGGAGCCGGCCGCGCTGCCCGAACTGCCCGATTTCCTGACCACCCATATCGACCCGTTCACCGGCCAGAATGATGCGGCCCCGGCCGCGCTGCCCGGTTTCGATCCTTCGCAGATCGATCCGGCCTATTCGCGCAATGCGCCTTGCCCCTGCGGGTCGGGTCAGAAATACAAGCATTGTCATGGGGCTGTGGTCTGAAGCAGCGGGGCGGGCGCTGGTCGCTCGCCCTTTTACCTCAAGTTCGGGGCACAGTGCAAAGGACTGTATGCCTCGCCAATTAACTAAATTGCAGGAATTGGTTGGGGCTAAACCGCCATATTTCTCACATATTGGCTATTGCGGAGCCGATGTTCATAACCGCTTTACCATTTCCTGCAATGTATAGGAGGCAACCTGGGGAAACGGTTTTGCCTCTTTTCCCTGTCGGCAAATTATCGCAGGTGGATCAATCGGTGAGTCAAGACGTCTTCCGTCCCGAAATGACAGCGCATTCCGCGCCTGAGGTCGGGCAGGCGTCTGGGGCCGAACTGCGCGGTGCGCCGCGCTTCACGCTGCTGGTGCGTTCGGCCAAGCTGATCATCGACGGGCGCGAATATCTTTGCGTGCTGCGCGATGCTTCGGCCACCGGGTGCAAGGTGCGTCTTTTTCACCCGCTGCCTTCCTATACGTCGTTGGCGCTGGAAACATCGAGCGGCGAACGCTTTGCCATGGAATTGATGTGGAACCGCGACGATCACGCCGGTTTCCGTTTCTTCGACATGATCAATGTCCAGCGCCTGCTGGATGACAAATGCGGCCTTTATGCCAAGCGGCAGATCCGACTCAAGACCGATGCCGAAGCCATCGTCTTTGCCAATGGTCAGCAGATCCGCGCAATGATGCGCGATATTTCCCAGCAGGGCGCCTGTATCGAATGCCCCGAAAGGCTGATGCTGCGCCAACCGGTGCGGATCGAAACCATCGGCTTTCCCCCGATCTACGCCAAGGTGGTGTGGCGCCAGCAGCCGCGCCACGGGCTGGTGTTCGACCGGGGCTTTCTGATGGAAGAATTGGCCCAGAACATTGCCAAGATGCATGAGGCGCAAGGGTCAACGCCTCCGGGTCGTTTCCGCGCTGCCTGCTAAAGCGCGGGCGGGTGCGGCTTTTACCCTCAGACTCCTTTACTCTCAAACAACGCCGCGCAGGTCCTTCCGATGTCGCCTTGCGCCCTTATGGTGGCGATGATCGCGCAGAATCAGCGTCGTCCCTTCCTCGCCAATCGCGTAATCCTTGCAGGCCTGCTCGATCAGCGCATCGACATCTTCCTCACTGGCCGCAGGGTTGATGGGGATGCGCGCGATGGTCATGCCTTCGGCCGGATCGTCGACCGAGAGAAAGAAACTGGCCGCATCGCCCAGCGCGTCGATATTGAACCCGCCATTGATATGCCATGTCGTTCCATCGACGCTGAAGATCGGGCGGTGGCAATGGTTGCAATGGGTGTAAAAGGCCCCGTCAACGCGCTCTTTTGGCTTGTGATCGGGTGAGTGTCGGCGGGTAAACCAGCATTGTGTAAGCGCAAAAGCGGACATGGCGGAGCCCTGGGCAAAGAGGGAACGGGCCGCCAGTCTATGCCCAATCGCTGATATTGTGGTTATTTTGAATTAAGCAGTCCGCCCGGGGCAAACCCCTGTGCCGTTGATACTTACGGCCCGGTCTGGCGCTGTTCGGCCTGCTCCACATCGCTGGTGATGCCCGTCAGGCGGCGTTTGACGCGCACATAATCGCCGGCCATGGTTCGGGGCAATCCGGTGCGGATTTGACGGCTTTCGCTGCCCGATGAGCCGGGCTGCACATGCATGTCGATGGACTGCTCGCTCGAATGCAAACGGGTGCATTCGGGCTGGGGCGAATCCTCCTCGGGGCAGGCAAAGGCCTCGGTCCAGGTATTAACCGTGACGATGGCCGATTCGGTGCCGTTATAGACTGTTACGGGCAAATCCAGCACCAGTTCGCCCCCGGTGATCGCGCCCTTGGTGCCCTCGGTCTCCACTTGTACACTGCCCTCGACGAAATGCTGGCGCGCAGCCATGATCCGCCATACCGCCGTGCCCCCGGCCAGCGCGAAAAGCACCATCAGCAGATAGACCGGGCGCCATTGCAGCAGATTGCGCAGATCATGCGAGGAGAGGGATTGACTCGGCATCGGACTTCCTGACTGGGTCTGGAATTATCCTATGCTTCACACCTTGTTAAACAGGCGCTGCAAAATGGGGTGAATACAAATTAAGGCTGTTTTTGCGCAACAGGCGCAGAATGGCCCGCGCCATGGCTTTACGCTGAATTTTGGAAAGGGTGGCTCCCTGAGTAGGATTCGAACCTACGGCCGCTCGATTAACAGTCGAGAGCTCTACCGCTGAGCTATCAGGGAACAGGCCGGCGATGCCGGGCGGTTTATGTGTCCATCGCAAAGAGCCTTGGCCCAAAGTGATGAAATGGCTCCCTGAGTAGGATTCGAACCTACGGCCGCTCGATTAACAGTCGAGAGCTCTACCGCTGAGCTATCAGGGAACAGTCCGGCGAACCGGGCAGGTGCGCGCCAATAACATCTTGTCCGACTTTGACAAGCCCGCATTGACGCAGAATGGCATTTTTTTGCCTATCATGTGGAAAAGTCGGTGGATTTATTCGCGCGATCAGACCTGAAACTGCTCAGCAAAGATTCGCTCGTCCAGACTCGAATGGCGGTCGAACAACAGCGTGAGCGTATGTTCACGATGCGCGGCCACGCGGACATGGGCGATATCGCGCACTTCCTTCTGGTCGGCCACCGCCGCCACCGGGCGCTTGTCGGGTTCCAGCACGCGGAATTCGACCGTGGCATTGTCCTTGATGATCGCGCCCTTCCACCGGCGCGGGCGAAACGGGCTGATCGGGGTCAGCGCCAGAATGCCGCTGCCCATCGGCAGGATCGGGCCGTTGGCCGACAGGTTATAGGCCGTCGATCCGGCAGGCGTGGCCACCAGAATGCCGTCACAGGCCAGTTCGGCCAGCCGCACCTTGCCATTGACCGAAATCTCGATCTTGGCCGTCTGGCGCGTTTCGCGCAGCAGCGAGACTTCGTTGATCGCATAGAAATGCTGCGTCTCGCCCGCCCATGTGGTGCAGGTCATCTCCAGCGGCGCCACCGCCAGCTTGCTGGCCTTGGCCACGCGGGTGGCGATGGGCTTGGTCGATTTGGGGCGGTTCATCATAAAGCCCACCGTGCCGTGATTGAGGCCATAGGCCGGGATCACGCGCCCGGCGTCCAGCATCCGGTGCAGCACCGTCAGCATGAACCCGTCGCCGCCCAGCACCACCACCACATCGGCTTCTTCGAGCGGCACCCAGGGGTGATCGCCCGCCATCAATTCGGCCGCCGCCATTGCCTTGGGCGTGTCCGATACCACCAGCGCCAGGCGCAATTCTTCTGTCATTGCCGAAAGTTCCGCTCCGCAAATTGAGACTGCCGGGCTGATGGCTGGCCCTTGTGGGCCTCATAGGCGGGCTTCTTGTCAATTGCCAGCGCGGCCTTTGTGATAAGGATCAATCAAGAGAAGGTTTTGGCAAGAGCTTGTGGCCTATGTTAAAGCCTTGTTCGAACAAACAGCGTGAAAGCACCGATGCCCTTTCGCCACAATTTGCCCGCCGGGATTATACCTGCGGTGATGCAGGATCATGACGATGCAGGGCGCGATCCGCTGACCGGCCTGTTGACGCTGGATGCCTCGCGTGAGCGATTGGCCGAATGGGTCGAACAGGGCAAATCGGCGGCGGAAACGGGCGGGGGCATTCCGCGCGTGCATGCGATGCTGATGGGCATCCGCCGGTTCGAAACGATCAATCTGGCCTATGGCGAGACGACCGGGGACGCCGCGCTGATCGAGGTGGCCACGCGCATCGCCAGGCTGGCGACGGAAAGCTTGAACGGCCCATGGTTTGCCGCGCGCGGGCCGGGCGGAACGTTCCTGCTGATTGTGGACGAGGCATGCAGCCGCGAGCGATGGCACGCCTTTGCCGACCAACTGGCCGACCGTATCGCCCAGCCGATCCAGCGCCGGGTGGGCACTTTGCGCCTGTCGCCGCGCATCGCCTTGCTGCGCGTGCTGGTGGGCGAAAGCGCGGAAAGCGCAATGGACCGGCTGGCCCAGACGCTGGCCGTTGCCCAGCGCGATGTGGCGCGCCGCGTGGTCTGGGTCGATGGCGAGACGAACCGGGCCGGGCGGACGGCCGCCCAGCTTGAGGCCGACCTCCTCCACGCGATCGACAAGGGCGAGATCGAGGTTCACTATCAACCCCAATTCGCGCTGGACGAAGAGGGCAACGAGCATCTCTCGGGCGCCGAGGCGCTGGCGCGGTGGAACCATCCCAAGCTGGGGCGGATCGGGGCGGCGGCGCTGTTTGCCATTGCCGACCGGGCCGATCACCTTGCGCCCCTCTCGCGCCATATTGCCGAAACCGCGCTTAATGCCGCATCGGCATGGCCGGGGCATCTGCGGCTCTCGCTCAATGTCACGGCGGCCGATCTGGCCGCGGTCAGCTTCACCTTCGATTTGGGCAAGGCGCTGGGCAAGAGCGGCTTTCCCACCGACCGGCTGACGCTGGAGGTGACCGAACAGGTGTTGGTGGCGGACATGACGCTGGCCGAAAGGTCGCTCTCGGATCTGGCGCGGCTGGGGATCCGGATCGCGCTCGATGATTTCGGGGCGGGCTTCTGCAATTTCCATTACTTGAAAACGCTGCCGCTGCATTATCTCAAACTCGACCGCTCGATGGTCGATGGCATTACCGACGATCCGCGTGATCTGGCGGTTTTGCGCGCGATTGTGGCCATGGCCAAGGCGCTCGACCTTGACGTGGTGGCCGAGGGCATCGAGACCGAGGCGCAGCGCCTGACCGTGGCGCGTGAGGGCTGCGCCTGTTATCAAGGCTTTGTCCGCGCCCAGCCGATGCCCGAGGCCGCATTTCTGGCCATGGTGCGCGGCTGATCCTCATACCCTGATCGCGCGCGGCCTTATCCCTTCGGCCAAAGACAAACTGCCCCATCGGCTTGATCTGGCTCCACGACCGGCGCGGCCCTTGGTGCGACATAGGCTGTCATCAGGGCCGCTCAAGGATTGCCGGCCATTCGATGATGGAGATCAGGGTGATGAATAAGCTCTCTCGTTTGCTGCTTGCCCCCGCGCTGTTCGCGCTGGCCATTCCCGCCGCCATCGCCGCGCCCCATGCCAGTTCGACCGAAGCACAGGGCCTGCTGGACCGCGCCGTGGCGGAATTGGGCAAGGAAGGCCCCACTAAGGCCTTTGCCGAATTCAACGACCCCAAGGCAGGCTTTGCCCAAAAAGACCTCTACGTCTTCGTCTTCAACGCCAAGGGCGTCTATGAAGCCACCGGCGCCAACCCCGCCCTGGTGGGCACCAGCGCCATCGACATGACCGATGCCGAAGGCAAGCTGCTGGTTCAGGCCATCATCGCTTCGGTTAAGGATCAGCCCGAGGGCCGCGTCGATTACGTCTGGCTCAACCGCGCCGACAACCGCGTCGAGCACAAGGTCTCGCTGGTGCGCCGCGTGGGGGATCATATCGTGGGGGTGGGGTATTATAAGGGGTGATGTTGCGAAGGGGGCTTGATTGCGCGATTGTGGCCCCATGCGATTTTCTTTGTGCTTGACTATCTTCCCGCTGCTGGCGGCAACTTTTGCTCCTTCCGAAGCGGCAGGGCATAGGCGGCTGCCGGCGGGGTATCACCAAGGCCAATGCCTTTACATTGCCGATGGCCAGAGGCGGATTGCGGGAAAATGCTTTTACAAGTTCTATGATGACGAATCTTTCCATATCGAAGGCCCCAGGCAGATCTTCGATGGTGTCGACTATCCCAAGGCCGAAACGATGGCCAACATGGTGTCAAAGGACTTCTGGGCTGACGTCTGGCGAGAGGACAAAGGCTGGTCGGGATATGGCAACGATGACATCTCATCGGTCCACGGAGGGCGCATCTGGGAATTCCGTCGCCAAGGGGCCTGTTTTGTGGGCGAGGACGTCAAAGTCTGTCTTTGGCGAAAATAGTACCAGCCAACTGCATACTTCCCGCCGCGAAGCGGCCCTCAATAGGCATCACTTTGCGTCTATGCGCAACGCAGAACGCTTAATACATCACACCCAAAAACGGGATTGTTAAGGGCCCGGGGCCCTTAACCCGCCGGAGGCCCCCCTTACGCCTTCTTCTTCCCCTTGCGCGCCACCGCGCTCAACCCCTTGGTCAACTGGAACAGCCCGTTCAAACGCGCCTTGGGATCGCCCCATGCACGCTGGACCACCAGCTTGGAATCGGGCCGCAGCTTGATCACCCCGCCGACGCGCTCGACATAGGCGAACAGGCCTGCCGGATCGGGGAAATTGTCATTGTGGAACGCGACGAGGGTGCCGCGCGGGCCGACGTCGATCTTGGCGATATGGGCCTCGATGGCCTGGCGCTTGATTTGGATAAGCTGGATGAGGTTTTCGGTGGCGCTGGGGAGCGGCCCGAAGCGGTCGATCATTTCGGCCGAGAGCGCCTCGACCTCGCGCGTGTCCTCGGCATCGTTCAACCGGCGATAGAGCGCCATGCGCACGGCCAGATCGGGGACGTAATCCTCCGGAATCATGATCGGCGCGTCCACCGTGATCTGGGGCGAGAGGCCCTTGGTGCTTTCGCGCTCCAGCCCGTATTCGCCCGCCTTGGCGGCCAGAATCGCGTCCTCCAGCATCGACTGATAGAGTTCGAAGCCCACCTCGCGGATATGGCCTGATTGCTCGTCGCCCAGCAGATTGCCCGCCCCGCGAATGTCGAGATCGTGGCTGGCCAATTGGAAGCCCGCGCCCAACGAGTCGAGATCGCCCAGCACTTTCAGCCGCTTCTCTGCTGTTTCGTTCAGCGCCCGCCCTGCAGGCGTGGTGAGGTACGCATAGGCCCGCAGTTTCGAGCGCCCCACGCGCCCACGCAACTGATAGAGCTGCGCCAGACCGAAGCGATCCGCGCGGTGGATGATGATCGTGTTGGCCGAGGGGATGTCGATCCCGCTTTCGATGATCGTCGTCGAGACAAGAACGTCATAGCGCCGCTCGTAGAACGCGCTCATGCGTTCTTCGACTTCGCTGGGGCTCATCTGGCCATGGGCGGCGATATATTTGACCTCGGGCATGGCGGCGTGGAGCCAGTCCTCGACCTCGGCCATATCGGAAATGCGCGGCACGACGATAAAGCTCTGCCCGCCGCGGTGATGTTCGCGCAGCAAAGCCTCGCGCATCACCACCTCGTCCCATTCCATCACATAGGTCCGCACGGCGAGGCGGTCGACCGGCGGGGTCTGGATGGTGGAAAGCTCGCGCAGGCCCGACATGGCCATTTGCAAGGTGCGCGGGATCGGCGTCGCGGTCAGTGTCAGCATATGCACATCGGCGCGCAATTGCTTAAGGCGTTCCTTGTGGTTGACGCCAAAGCGCTGTTCCTCGTCAACGATAACAAGACCCAAATTCTTGAACTTCACATTCTTGGCCAGCAAGGCATGGGTGCCCACCACGATATCGACCGTGCCATCCTCCAGCCCCGCGCGGGTCAGGCTGGCCTCCTTGTCGGGCACAAGGCGCGAGAGGCGGCCCACCTGCAGCGGGAAACCGGCGAAACGCTCGGTAAAGCCCTTGTGATGCTGGCGCGCCAGCAAGGTGGTGGGCGCGACCACGGCCACCTGCTGCCCCGCCATGGCGGCCACGAATGCCGCGCGCAGCGCCACCTCGGTCTTGCCAAAGCCAACGTCGCCGCAGACCAGCCGGTCCATCGGGCGGCCGCTGGCCAGATCCTCGATGACATCGCTGATGGCCGCTTCCTGATCTTCCGTTTCCTGCCAAGGGAAACGGTCGCAGAAAGGATCATAGCTGGCCGGATCGGACAGCAGCGCGGGGGCGGTGCGCAGCGCGCGCAATGCGGCGGTTTTCAGCAATTCATGCGCGATCTCGCGGATCCGCTCGCGCAGCTTAGCCCGCCGCTTCTGCCATCCTTCGCCGCCCAGCTTGTCCAGCGCAACGCCTTCGGATTCAGACCCAAAGCGCGAAAGCACATCGAGATTTTCCACCGGCACATAGAGCTTGTCGCCCCCGGCATAGGTGAGCATCACGCAGTCATGCGCCGACCCGCCGACCGGGATCGACTGCAAGCCTTCATAGCGCCCTATGCCATGCTCCATATGCACGACCAGATCGCCCGGCGTTAATGCTGCCAGTTCGGCCAGGAAGGCGTCGGCGGATTTCTTCTTCTTTTTGCGGCGCACCAACCGGTCGCCCAGCAAATCCTGCTCGGTGACCAGTTCGATGTCGGCATTGGCAAAGCCAGTGTCGAGCGGGAGCACGATAGCCGCCACGCGTCCGGTTCCGGCAATGCCCAGCGCCTCCTGCCAATTGTCGGCCATGGTCGGGCCGGGGGCCTGCGCCTCGGCCAGGATGGAGGTGATGCGCGCTCGGCTGCCGGTGGAATAGGCGGCAAGGATGGCGCGGCGGCCGGAGCGGGCGGCGGTCAAGAGGTGCTTGGCGGCGGCTTCATAGGCATTGTCGCCGCGTGCGCGCTCGGGGGCGAAGTCGCGGGCATTGCCAAAGGCGAAATCGACCGTGGCCGCGCCATCGGGCTGGGGGAAAGGCTCGGCGCGGTGGGCGGGCCACCCGTCCAAAAGCCCGGACAGTTCGTCCTGCGTCAGATAGAGCGAGGCAGGTTCTAGCGGGCGATAGGCGCCCGGAGCCTTGGCGGCGGTATCCTTGCGGGCCGCATAATAGTCGGCAATGTCGGTCAGGCGCTCTTCGGCCGAATGGCTGGCTGAGGCATCAACCACCAGCAGATCCTCGCCCGCCAGATGGTCGAAGATCGTGACCAGCCGTTCTTCGAGCAACGGCAGCCAATGTTCCATCCCCGCCAGACGCCGCGCATCGGTGATCGCCTGATAGAGCGGATCGGAGGTGGCTGTCGCCCCGAACATCTCGCGATAGCGGGTGCGGAAACGCTTGACGGTCGCGTCCTCCAGCATCGCTTCGCTGGCGGGCAGCAGCAGATGTTGATCCACCGTGCCTACGGTGCGCTGGGTATTGGGATCGAACAGGCGCAGCGTTTCGATTTCGTCGCCGAAGAAGTCGAGGCGCAACCCGTGATCCAGCCCCGAGGGGAAAATGTCGAAGATCGAGCCGCGCACCGCATATTCGCCCGCATCCGCCACCGTATCGGTGCGCGCATAGCCCGCGCGTGACAGCAGCGAGGTCAGCGTCTCGCGCCCCACCTCGGCCCCGGATTTAAGCAGGCGCACCGATTCGCGGATACGGAAGGGCGTCAGAACCCTTTGCAGTATCGCCGCAACCGTCGTGACCAGCAATTGCGGGGTTTTGGCAGGCTGTTGCAACCGGTGGAGCGCGGCCAGGCGGCGCGAGGATACCGAGAGCGCGGGGCTGGCCCGGTCATAGGGCAGGCAGTCCCACGCCGGAAACTCGATCACCTCCAATTCCGGCGCAAAGACCGGGGCGACATCGGCGATGGAGCGCATCGCGGCCTCGTCGGCGGCCACAAACACCGCGCGGCCCCCCTTGTGCGAGGCGGCCCGCGCCAGATCGGCCAGCACCAGAGGCTGGCTGCCGCGCGACAGGCCCGCCAGCGTCAGGGGCGTCTTTGCGCTGAGAATGCGGGAGATATCAGCCATGTTCAATCCGTGTCCAAACAGCCCCATGGGCAACAGCAATCGCCCGCCGCACCGATTCGGTGGGCGGGGGCGTGGGTTGCCTGCGCTTTAGGGGAGATTGAAGAGGGATGAAAGGGAAGGGATGGGGGCCGCCCCAAAGAGAAGGGATGATGCGAGGGGCATAACCCTCGCGCTCCCATTACTGTATGCGCTGTGCCTGCTCCGGCATCCGAGGCGCCCTGAACGCGAGGGAGAAGTCCCTCGCGTTCATCCCTTAAAACCCCGGCTCAACGCGGAATATCGACGTAATCCAGCTTCTTCAGCGCCACCATCATCGCCCCTTCATATTCGGGCGGGGTGGAGAGCGAGCCGAGCGCCCAGCCCAGAATGTCCACGTCTTCCTCGTAGATCAGCTTTTCGAACCAGACGAGTTCTTCCTCGCTCCAATCCGCGTGGAAGGTGTCGAAGAAGCCGCCGATCATATAATCGGCCTCACGCGTGCCGCGGTGCCATGCGCGATAGTGCAGGCGTTTCAGGCGGTCCTGATGGGCTTGGTCAATGGAGTCGGTCATAGCGCCTCGGTTAGGGCAGGGCGGGCCGCAGATCAATGTCTGATGCGGCCCGCAAACCCGTCAGCGCCCGCGCAGCTGCGCGAGGATTTCCGGCCCCTTTGCCTCGCCCAGATCCTTGGCCAGTTCGCCTCGCAGTGCCTGTTCGAGACCCTTGGTATAGGCCTTGCGCAATTCGCCAAGGCTGCGCGGGGCGGCGATCACTACGAGGTGTTCGATCCGGTGGCCCTGCACCTCCTGCGCCAGCCATTCGACGGCGGCGGTGGCATGGGCGTCATGGGCCATGGTGACGGTCGATCTGTGATGGCTGCCGCCCGAATGGTTATGCGTGTCCAGACGCGGCGCATCGGCCTCGGCCAGTTCCGGGTTGGCCTCATCGCCAATGTTGCGCAGCAGGCGGAAATTGCGGGCGTCGATCACAGCGATCACGGTGCCATGGGGCAGAAGCATCTTTGTCTCCATATCCTCCCGGTGTTTGCTGCCGGGAAAACGACAGGACGCCGATTTGCCCCGTCGTTCCATGCGCAAGGTCAAATTCGGGCGCGACAAAATTGAGGAGTGGCACCTTTTGTTCCATGCGCTAATAGCCTGTCTATGCGTCCCGATTTGCTCAATCCGCTGTTTGCCGAGGCCGGGGGCCTCAAAGGTGTGGGGCCGGGTCTGGCCCGTCCGCTTGAAAAGCTGGGGCTGAAGCGGATTCGGGATTTCATCTATCACCTGCCCGACCGTTTCGTGCATCGCCGCGCGATTGCCGATCTGGACGAGGGAAGCATTGGCGAGCAGGTGGTGATCGCGCTGACGCCGGTGGAATATCGCGGCGGGCCGTCGCCCAAGGCGCCGTTTCGCGTGATGGCCGAGGATGCGAAGGGCAACCTTTGCACGCTGGCCTATTTCGGCCGCAATGCGGGATGGGCCAAAAAGCAGTTGCCGCTGAATGAAAAGCGTTGGGTGGCCGGGCGGCTGGATCAGTTTGGTGCGAATTTGCAGATCGTTCACCCCGACCATGTGAACCCGGAAGGCGCGGCCATGCTGGGGCAACTGGCTGAGGCGATCTATCCCTTGTCCGAGGGCCTGACGCAGGGGCGGATGGCCGCGCTGGTGCAGCAGGCGCTGACCCATGCGCCGGACCTGCCCGAGTGGTGCGAGCCGGGCGTGGTGAACAAGATGGGCTGGCCGGTGTGGCGCGAGGCTTTGACGCAGGCGCACAGGGACGAACACAAGCAGGCGCGCGACCGGCTGGCCTATGACGAATTGCTGGCCAACAGCCTTGCGCTGATGCTGGTGCGGGCCAGCAATCGCCGGGCGCTGGGTCAGCCTTTGCGCGGGGATGGGCGGCTGCGCGGTGCTTTGAAACTGCCCTTTGCGCTGACCGGCGCGCAGAAGCGCTCTATTGCCGAGATCGAGGGTGATCTGGCGCAGGCCGCGCCTATGCTGCGCCTGCTGCAAGGCGATGTGGGCAGCGGCAAGACCGTGGTGGCGCTTGAAAGCCTGCTGATCGCGGTGGAGGCGGGGGCGCAGGGCGCTTTGCTGGCCCCGACCGAAATCCTTGCGCGCCAGCATTTTGAGACGTTGCGCCGGATGGCTGCGCCTACGGGCGTCAACATCGCGCTCTATACCGGGCGCGACAAAGGGCGCGCGCGCGAATCGATCCTGATGGGTCTGATGGATGGCAGCATTGACATCGTGATCGGCACCCATGCGATCTTTCAGGACGCGGTTGTCTATCGCAATCTGGGCCTTGTAGTGATCGACGAACAGCACCGCTTTGGCGTGGGCCAGCGGCTGATGCTGACGCAAAAGGGCAAGGGCACGCATTGCCTTGCCATGACCGCCACGCCCATCCCGCGCACGCTGACGCTGGCGCAATATGGCGAGATGGATGTGAGCCGCCTCGACGAACTCCCGCCCGGACGGCAGGCCATCGACACGCGCGTGGTGGCGCAGGAACGCTTGGGCGATGTGGTCGAGGCGTTGGCCCGCCATTTCAGCACCGGGCAGCAGGCTTACTGGGTGTGTCCGATGGTGCGCGAGAGCGAAGTGGCCGATCTTGCCGCCGCCGAGGAGCGCCACGAGATGCTCTCGCTGCGCTTTGGCGAGGATGCCGTGCTGGTCCATGGCCAGATGAAGCCCGAGCAGAAAGACGCCGCGATGGAGCGTTTTGCCAGTGGGCAGGCCAAGTTGCTGGTGGCCACCACCGTGATCGAGGTGGGCGTGGATGTGCCCAATGCCACGCTGATGGTGATCGAACAGGCAGAGCGGTTTGGTCTGGCGCAGCTTCACCAGTTGCGCGGGCGCGTGGGGCGGGGGAGCGAGAAATCGACCTGCCTGCTCCTGCGCGGGGAGACGCTTTCCGAGGTTTCACGCGAGCGGCTGGCGCTGATGCGCGAAACGCAGGATGGCTTCCGGCTGGCCGAGGAGGACTTGCGGCTGCGCGGCGGGGGCGAATTGCTGGGGACGCGCCAGTCGGGGGATACGCCGTTTCGCGTGGCGTCTTTAGATCAGATTACGCGCCTGTTGCCCATGGCGCATGATGATGCGCGCCTGTTGATCGAGCGCGATGGGGGGCTGACCGGAGAGCGAGGGACGGCGGCGCGGGTGTTGTTGTACTTGTTCGAGCGGGATTGGGGGGTGCAGTTGTTGCGGGGCGGGTGAGGCTTCAAAAGGGCCTCCGGCGGGCAAAGGGACTCGTCCCTTTGCCCGCCTGAGGCAAAACCTCCTATAAAATCTCCAAAACCTCCGCCACCGGCGTCAAAGCGCCGCGCCCTTCGAACCAGCCGACCAGATTATCCACCACCAATTGCCCCATGGCGGCCCGCGTGGATACCGATGCCGATCCGATATGCGGCAGCAGCACCAGTCCGGGAATGTCGAGCAATTCGGCGGGGACACGCGGCTCATCCTCGAACACATCGAGACCTGCGGTCAGGATTTTCCCCTCGCGCAGGGCCGCGATCAGGGCCTGTGTATCGACCACGCTGCCTCGCGCCACGTTGATCAGCACCCCGTCCGGCCCCAGTGCGTCCAGCACGGCCCCATTCACCGTATGACGCGTGGCCGCCCCGCCGGGGATCAGCACGATCAGAACATCGACCGCCCGCGCCAGCGCGAGCGGGGTGGGGTAATAGGCATAGGGCACGTCCTGCGGACGGCGGCCGCAATAGGCGATATCGACCGCGAAACCTTCGAGTCGCCGGGCCACCGCCTTGCCGATATCGCCAAGGCCCAGGATACCCACGCGCCGCCCGCGCAAGGATGCCGAGAGCGGAAAGGAACGTTCGAGCCATTTTCCCGCGCGCAGATGGCGTTCGGCGGCGGGGATCTGACGGATCGTGGCCAGCAGCAGCCCCAGCGCCAGATCGGCGGTTTCCTCGGTCAGCACGCCGGGCGTGTTGGTGACCACCACCCGGTGGGCCAGCGCGGCATCGACGTCGATATTGTCATAGCCCACGCCGAAACTGGCGACGATTTCGGCATTGGGCAGATGCTTGAGCAGATCCTCGCCCACCCGGCCATAGAGGGTCGATGTTGCCACGCCGCGAATGCGTGGACCGATTTCGCGCAGAAAAGCCTGTTTGTCTGAAACTTCCCAGAGATGGTGCGTTTGGAAGCGCTCGCCCAACTGAGAAATGACGGTTGGCAGCATCGGGGCGGTGATTAGAATTTCATCCGGAATCATGGGCTTTCCAATGTAAATGGTGTTATTTTTGCCACGGGTGTTTCGCGAATGCAGCATGAAATTTCGTTTTATCGTTGAAAATGGAATATTGATACGCTAATCACCACGTGTCGGACACGAGACCCAAAGACGTTTTAGCGTCAGGATGGCTTCGGTTGCGATTGCAGGCGGGACGACATCTCTTGTTCAGGGTGGAGTCCACATAATGAAGGCACACAAGAATTTCCGCGCGCTGGCTGGTCTTGCCGGTATGGCTCTGGCGCTCAGCGCTCAGGCTGCCAAGGCTGAAGACGCCGCGCCCGCCGCTCCCAAGGAATTCACCGTCACGGGCAGCGTCTCGGTTCTCAGCGACTATCGCCTGCGCGGCGTTTCGCAGACCGACCGCGGCAAAACGCTTCAGGCCGGCGTGACCGTTGCCCACAAGAGCGGCTTTTACGGCAGCATCTTCAGCTCGAACCTGGCCGGTTGGGGCACGTTCGGCGGCCCGAACCTCGAATTCGACCTCATCGGCGGTTATGCCAAGGCGGTTGGCCCGGTCACGATCGATGCCGGTCTGACCTGGTACATGTATCCCGATGGCGCGGCCAAGACCGACTTTGCCGAACCCTATGTCAAGGTTTCGGGCGCGGTTGGCCCGGTCAGCTATCTGGCGGGCGTGGCCTATGCTCCCAAGCAGAAGGCGCTGGGCAACTATTCGAACACTTCGTACAGCTATGGCCAGGCCTACGATAACCTCTATCTGTGGGGCGACACCTCCTATGTCATCCCCTCGACCAAGCTGAAGCTGAAGGGCCACCTTGGTTACTCGAAGGGTAACCCCGGCCTTGGCCCGAACGGCACCTCGGTGGCGCCGACCGGTTCGTATTGGGACTGGCAGGTGGGCGGCGAATATCCGGTTGGTCCCTTCACCTTTGGCGTGTCCTGGGTTGATACCGACATTACGGCTGCCAAGTCTGCCTATCTGCAGCCTAACTTCTCGGTCCAGAACGGCCGTCTGAAGGGCGCCAGCATTGCCGGCAGCACGGCTCTGTTCTCGGCAACCGTTGCGTTCTGATGATCTGATCTTGCGGGTGCCTTCGTGAGGGATGGCGCCCCCGAGACAGCACGAAACGCGAAAAGCGCGGGAGAGGGATGACCTCTCCCGCGCTTTTTCATTTCTTGAGGCCGATTTCGCGCAGGCGTTCCTGCAAATAATCATCGGCCGTGATCGAGACGGGATAGCGGTCGGGGTTTTCCGGCGTGATGCATTGCTCCAGCGTCTTGAACGGAAAATCGCTGCGCAGATGCAGGAAGTAGGGCATCGAATAGCGGCTGTGGGCGGCGCGCTCGGCATCCGGGTTGCGCACGCGATGGGTGGTGCTGGGCAGGACATGGTTGGTCAGGCGTTGCAGCATGTCGCCGATGTTGATGACGATGGCGCCTTCGGGCGGGGCCACGCCGACCCAGCGGCCATCCTTGGTCAGCAGTTCCAGACCTGCCTCCTGCGCGCCCAGCAGCAGGGTGATGAGGTTGATGTCCTCATGAGCGCCCGCGCGAATCGCGCCGCCTTCGGCATCGGCCACCGGCGGATAATGCAGCAGGCGCATCACCGAATTGCCGTCCTCGATGGCCGGATCGAACCAGTTTTCCTCCAGTCCCAGATGCAGCGCGATGCGCGAAAGGATCGTCGCGCCTGCCTTGTCGAATTCGGCATAGAGGCGCGAAAAGACATCCTGAAAGCCCTCGGGCGAATCAGGCCAGACATTGGGCGCCATGCTCGCGGCCAGCGGCGAACCCTCGGGCAGATCGCGCCCGACATGCCAGAATTCCTTCAGGTCATGCGCCTTGGCGCCCTTGGCGATTTCGGTCTTGAAGGGGGTGTAGCCGCGCGCGCCCGCGATGCCGGGGATAAAATACTTGCGCTTTTCCTCCTCGGGCAGCGCAAAGAATTGCGCGGTCAGCGCCCATGCAGACTCGATCAATGCAGAATCGATGCCATGATCCTTGACCAGCGCAAAGCCATATTCGCGAAAGGAGGCGCCGATCGCGCGGGCAAAATCCTGCGGGGCATCGGAAAGCGAGAGAACGGGAAGTTTGGCAAGATCCATGGGTGGTTCCGTGTTGCAACAGGCGCTAAGCTCGCGCCATCCATGAAGCCTCTTTAGGCGATCCGAGACGGGGACGCATGACCAAAATCAAATCCTATTGGCTGATGAAGTCCGAGCCCGATGCCTATTCCTATGACGATCTGGTCAAAGAGGGCGAGGGCACGTGGGACGGCGTACGCAACCACCGCGCGGCCAACAATATGCGCGCGATGCAGCCGGGCGATCTGGCCTTCTTCTATCATTCGAACATCGGGCTGGAAATCGTGGGGATCATGGAGATCAGCCAGTCGGGTCTGACCGATCCTTCGGATGAAACGGGGCGCTGGGCCTGTGTGAAGGTAAAGCCTGTGCGCAAGTTGAAGCGTCCGGTGACGCTCAAGCAGATCAAGGCCGATCCGGCGCTGGCTGATATCGAAATGCTGCGCCTCTCGCGCCTGTCGGTCAGCGCGATCACGCCGGAGGAATGGGACTATATTATCGCGCTTTCAGGGGGTTAACCAGCTCTGGCCCCTGTCCCGATCTGGGGCAGGGCGCCGCCGTCCCGGATTGGGACGGGTTAACCATTGTGGCTCGCTTTCGAAATGGTGAACAAAATCTTAAGCCTTGGGCATGAGACGTTCACTGGTTCTGGGTGACGAGAGCGCCCATCATCCTTTTCTGCAGACGCTGCCCCCCCATGTGCGGGTGGATCGGCCTGTTGCATCGCCTTGCCAAGAGGCGCCCGCGCCCAAGGCGGCCGCTGCCGACTGGTTCAAGCGCCAGCTTCACGCCGCCCCCCATATGGTGGCATCGCGCGCGCGCCATTGGCGCAAAGGGCTGACCATGCAGAATGCACGCGAATTTCTGCTCGCTTATTGCGCTTGCTTTGTCGCGGTGATGGCCTTTATCGCCTGAGCGGCGAAAGGCCATACATCAGGCAAAAGGTCGAGGCCCGCCGTGGATCTCGGCCTCGCGTTCGGCGCGGACCAGCAGGACCGCCAGCCATGCCGAAATCAGGCACATGGCCGCTGAGATCAGCACCAGATCGACGATCTCGACCCCCGCCGCGCCAAGGCCAACGGCAATCGCCGCACCCACCACCATCGCGCCGGAATTGACGACATTATTGGCCGCAATCGTGCGCGCGGTCTGAGATTTGTCGACGATGGTGGTGAGGAACGCATAGAGCGGAACCACGAACATGCCGCCCGCCACCGCGATCCCGCCCAACGTGCCCAGCAGCAGCGGGGTGAGCGGATGGTGCAGGAATTCTCCGATGCTCATCAAATGGCCATCGACCGTGGCGGGAAAGCGGGTGCAGACCTGTTGAAAGGCTACGACGAACAGCGCCATCACCAGCACCGAGGGTGGCGAATAGCGGGCCGAGACCTTGCCCTTGAGCAGCGCGTTGATCGACACCGAACCCAGCGCCACGCCGATCGAAAAGATCACGAGGAACAGGCTGGCCACTTCCTTGCTGGCGCACAGGACGCGCTTGGCCAGTAGCGGGAATTCGATGAACAATACCGCGCCCACGGTCCAGAAAAAGCTGATCGACGCGATGGCAAGGAACACGCGGCGATCATGCATTGTGTTCTTCACCAGTTGCACCGAGGCGCGCAGGATGTGGAAATCGAGGGGCTGGGCCTCTTCCTGCGGCGGGGCAGGGGGGACCGAAAGGCAGGTGCCATAGCCCACCAGCGCGGTGACGAACACGCCCGCAGCGGCCCATTCCACCGGAATGAACCCGGCCAGAATCGTGCCCGCCAGAATGGCGATATAAGTGCCCGCCTCAACCAGACCCGTGCCCGCCAGCACTTCCTCGGTTTTGAGATGCTGGGGCAGGATCGCATATTTGATCGGGCCGAAAAAGGTCGAGTGAATGCCCATGCCCAGCAAAGCCAGCAGGATCAGCGGCATGGCCACCGGCATCAGCAGCATGTCCTGCCAAGGCTCAAGAACGCCGTGCTTGGCCTGCCATGCGATGACCAGGCCCGCGCCGCCCGCGATCATGATGCCGATTTCGGCCAGCTTGACCCAGCGGATGATCTGCGCCTTGTCGCGCATGTCGGCCAATTGCCCGGCCAGCGCCGAGAGGATGAAAAAGGGCACGATGAACAGCGCCGAGGCCACCGCCGAGAAAATCGCCTCGGATTTTTCCGAGTTGAACACGCCATAGACCACGAAGAACACCGCCGCGTTCTTATAGAGGTTGTCGTTGAACGCGCCCAGCAATTGCGTTGCGAACAGGGGCAAAAAGCGCCGCCGATGCAACAGGTGGGTGGATGTCGTCATGCTGTGTTGTCGATCCTTGTTGTGCGCGCTGTCCTAGCGAAACACACGGATGGGGCAAGAGGCGTGATGGGGTGTCGGAAAATTCATCCGAAGGGCGAATCGGATCGATTGTCCGGGCTTTTGCCGGTTTCTGCCCGCGCAAATGCTACGCTGTAGGGCGCGCGTGGGGACAAGGTGCAGGCAAACAACGACTCTTGAGCTGCCATGTCTTTTTTGCTTTGCGGTTAGCGGCTATGGCGATTCGGCCATGCTGACTTTGCCCAACCTGCTCACCCTCTCCCGAATCGTTACCGTGCCCGTGCTGGTCTGGCTGCTGTGGTGGCCCGAATGGACCACCGGCTATGCGCTGGCTTTCGGCGTCTATTCGCTGATGGGCATCACCGATTATTTCGATGGCTATCTGGCCCGCGCTCAAGGCGCGGTAAGCAAGCTGGGCATCTTTCTCGACCCCATCGCCGACAAGATCATGGTGGCCGCCGTCATCCTCGTGCTGACGGCCAAGGGTGTGCTGACCGGGCCCTATGTGGGCGAACTGCATGTGATCGCGGGGCTGATCATCCTGCTGCGCGAGATTGCGGTGTCGGGCCTGCGCGAATTTCTGGGCGGGATTCAGGTGTCGGTGCCGGTGTCAAAACTGGCCAAATGGAAAACCACCTTCCAGATCCTGTGCCTTGGCGCGCTGATCCTGGGCCGGGCGATGCCCTGGTGGTTGGTCGATGTGGGCGGCTATGTGGTGAATTTGCCCCATACCGTCGGGTTGACGACCCTGTGGGCCGCCGCTGCGCTGACGATGATCACCGGGTGGGATTATCTGCGGGTAGGGTTGAAGCATATGGATTGAGGCTTGGAGGTTTAGGTTTGCCTCCGGCGGGCAAAGGGCGGGGGCCCTTTGCAATCCCGTTACTGTCGGCGTGGCGCTATGGGTTCGGCGTTGCGCAAGGTTGCCGCGCCGCAGGCCTTTAAACCTCTTCGCGGAATGGTGCTTCCTCTCCATCTTTGCGCCACCCCATAATGGGATTGCAAAGGGACGAGTCCCTTTGCCCGCCGGAGGCATAATCTACCCGATCAAACCTCGCTGCGATACCGATCCGGCCGATGCCAGACCAGCACCACCCCGTTCATCACCAGCGCCGCCACCAGCGACCAGAACCCGCGCTCAAGCCCCAGCACGGCAAAGGCGGAGGAGACGATCACCGCGTCGATGGCCATGCAGATCGCGCCGAAATGCCAGCCTTTCCATTGCGATAGCCAGCGCGCGATGACCGCCAGCCCGCCCACGCCCGTGGCATGGCGCGTGACGGCCAGAATGCCGATGCCCAGCGCGGTGCCGCCGACGATGGCGGCCATGGGCATGGAAATTCGCGCGATGACCAGATTGGCCGCCACCACATCGACCAGCGCCATGATCGCCAGCGTGGCGATGGTGGTACGCAGGATATAAGCCGTGCCCAGCCGCGACCAGAAGAGCGCGAAGATGGGCAGGTTGATCCATGTGAACAGGCTGCCGGGCGGATAGGGCAGGACGTAGGAGAGCAGCAGCGCCACCCCCGCCACGCCGCCGGTAATCAGCCGTGCCTCATGCAGCAGGTCGAGCCCGAGGCCGATCAGCAGGCAGCCGTTGGCGATGCCGAAAATGTCTTCGACAAGCGTGTGGGGCACCGTGGGCGAGGCGGTGGATTCGGCAAGAGGCTCTGTCATGATATGTCTCAATCATGACAGAATATTGCGCATCATGCAATATGCCTTATCCCGCGCGCAACTCCTCGGCCAACATGCGAAACTCCTCTGAGCGCGGCGATTGCCGCCGCCAGACCAGCGCGATTTCACGGTTTGCGCTGTCCGAACGCAGGGGGCGGGCCACCACATTCGTCCCATTCAAAATCCCCGCATCCAACGCCATTTCGGGCAGCATGGTCAGGCCCAGCCCATTGTCCACCATCTGCACCAGCGTGTGCAGCGAAGTGCCGATCATCGTGGCCGAGGCGCGCAATTCGGGCCTGTTACAGGCCGCCAGCGCATGTTCCTTCAGGCAATGGCCGTCTTCCAGCAGCAGCAGGCGATGTTCGTCGATCAGATCGGGGCTGATCTCGGCGGGCGGGTCGCGCGGGTCGTCCTTGGGAAAGGCCACGAACAGCGCGTCCAGCTCGATAGTCTCCTTCTCCACCTCTCCGGTGGGAAAGGGCAGGGCCAGCAGCACGCAATCGGCCCGCCCGTGATGCAGCGATTCAATCGCCTGCGCGCTGGGCTCCTCGCGCAGGAAGAGCTTGAGATTTGGCCTTTCGCGCCGCAACCGGGGCAACATGCGCGGCAAGAGGAAGGGCGCAATCGTGGGGATCACGCTCATCCGCACCTCGCCCGACAAAGGCTGGGACGAGGAGTGGATGAGGTCGGACAGTTCCTCGGCCTCACGCAGGATGCGGTGCGATTTGGCCACCACCGCATTGCCCAGCGGCGTGAAGCGCACATTACGCTTGGTCCGTTCCACCAGCACCACGCCCAACAGCGTTTCCAGATCGCGCAACCCCGCCGAAAGCGTCGATTGCGAGACAAAGCACGCCTCCGCCGCCCGGCCGAAATGGCCATGTTCGTGCAACGCGACCAGATATTGCAACTGTTTGAGCGTGGGCTGGTAAACGCTCATTCTTCCTCGCCCGCTTCCTGTTCTGCGGCAGGGGCTTCCGGATTGGCCCCTTCGGGATTGACGCCTTCGGGATTGGCTTCGCGCATGTCGCCGTGCAATTCGTCAACATGGGTCATTTTCAGCCGCCCGTTGACCACCGCAAAGGCCAGCTTGCCCTCGACCAGATCGAGCGCATCGCGGCCAAACACGCCATAGCGCCAGCCTTCCAGCACACTGACCCCCTTGCGCACGCCGGCCGCCAGAAGTTCCAGATCGTCGCTGCGGGCCAGCAGGCGGGCCGCCACATCGATTTCGCGCGCCCGGATTTTCAAGAGCAGCTTGAGCAGATCGGCGACCAGCGCGCCTTCCTTGCCCAAAGGCGCCCCGCGCGGGGCCTTGGGCGGCATTTCGGCCTCGGTCAAAGGCTGGGCATCGGCCAGAGTCTGCATCAGCCGCTTGCCGATGTCATTGTCCTTCCACCCGGTGGACAGCCCGCGCACCTTGGCCAGATCGGCCTGAGTCTTGGGCGGGTGGCTGGCAATATCGGCCAGCGTTTCATCGCGCGCGATGCGGCCGCGCGGGATATTTTTGTCCTGCGCTTCATATTCGCGCCATGCCGCAAGGCCGCGCAAACGGCCCAGCATCGCCGGATTGCGCCCCGCCGCCTTGATTTTCAACCAGGCGTTCTGAGCATCGTTGCGGTAGTTGTCCGGGTCGGCCAGACGCTCCATCTCGGCATCCAGCCATTGCCCGCGCTCGGTCTTGATCAGGCGTTTCAGGATCTTGGGGAAGATCTTGGCCAGATGGGTCACGTCGCCGATCGCATATTCGATCTGGCGTTCGGTCAGGGGGCGGCGGCTCCAGTCCGTAAACCGCGCGCCCTTGTCGATCACCAGCCCCAGCCAGCTTTCCACCAGATTGGAATAGCCGATCTGCTCGCTCTGGCTGATGGCCATCATCGCGATCTGGGTGTCGAAAATCGGGTGAGGGGTCTTGCCGGTCAGGTTGTAGATGATTTCCACATCCTGTCCGCCCGCATGAAAGATTTTGAGCACATCCTCATTGTCCACCAGCAGGTCCAGCAGCGGGGACAGGTCGAGGTCGGACGCCTTGGGGTCGATGGCGGCGGCTTCATTGGCATCGGCGATCTGGATCAGACACAGTTCGGGCCAATAGGTGCTCTCGCGCATGAATTCTGTATCGACGCAGACGAATTCTGATTTCGCCAGGCGGCTGCAAAGATCGGCCAGCGCGTCGGAAGTGGTGATGAGCTTGTGAATCTTCATCGGTTTCTTTTCTATGCGCCAACCCCTGGAGGCCGGCTTGATGGTTGGCCCGGATGCGGGCCGGAGCCTGCCGACAGCGTGAAAAGCGCATATCAGCGGGCGGTTTTGGGCCGGTCTTCGGCCCTGTCGGCTTGACAAAAGCGCGGCCATCGCCTGTTAGCCGCGCATAAGCCTGTCCAGCAATGGGCAGGAATCCCCTATCCCTGCCCGATTGGCGCAAGAATGGAAAGAGTTGTCATGTCCTCGCCCAAAACACAGGCGCATCCCTATCGTTCGCACACTTGCGTTGCGCTCAATTCGGATGCCGTGGGTCAGAATGTCCGCCTCTCCGGCTGGGTCCACCGCAAGCGTGACCATGGCGGCGTGCTGTTCGTCGACCTGCGCGACCATTACGGCATCACCCAAATCGTGGCCGACAGCGATAGCGCGGCGCTGCCCGTTCTGGAATCTTTGCGCGTGGAAAGCGTGGTCACGATCGACGGCGTGGTCAAAGCCCGCAGCGAAGGCACCGTGAACCCCAACCTGCCCACCGGCAGCATCGAGGTCTTCGCCCGCGAGGCCACCGTGCTGAGTCGCGCCGAAGAACTGCCGATGCCGGTGGCGGGCGAGCAGGAATATCCTGAGGAAATCCGCCTCAAGTATCGCTTCCTCGACCTGCGTCGTGAAACGCTGCACGCCAATATCGTCAAGCGCACCAAGGTCATCTCCTCGATGCGCCGCGCGATGGAAGACATCGGCTTCACTGAATATTCGACGCCGATCCTGACGGCTTCCTCGCCCGAAGGCGCGCGCGACTTCCTCGTGCCCAGCCGTATCCACCCCGGCACCTTCTTCGCGCTGCCCCAGGCGCCGCAGCAGTATAAGCAGCTTCTGATGGTGGCCGGTTTCGACCGCTATTTCCAGATCGCCCCCTGCTTCCGCGACGAAGACCCGCGCGCGGATCGTCTGCCGGGCGAGTTCTATCAGCTTGACCTCGAAATGAGCTTTGTCACGCAGGAAGAAGTCTGGGAAACGATGGAGCCGGTGATCGGCGGCATCTTTGAAAAGTTTGCTGACGGCCGCAGCGTCACCCCCATCGGCAGCTTTCCGCGCATCGCCTATGACGACGCGATCCTGCGTTACGGCAGCGACAAGCCCGACCTGCGCAACCCGATCCTGATCTCCGACGTGTCGCATCACTTCACGACCAGCGGCTTTGGCCTGTTTGAAAAGATCGTCGGCACGGGCGGCGTTGTGCGCGCCATTCCGGCCCCGAACACGGCGGACAAGAGCCGCAAGTTCTTTGACGAAATGAACGAATGGGCGCGCAGCGAAGGCCATGCAGGGCTTGGCTATGTCACCCGCAAGGGCGGCGAATTCGGCGGCCCCATCGCCAAGAACCACGGCACCGAGGGCATGGAAAAGCTCTATGCCGAACTGGGTCTTGGCGCCGACGATGGTCTGTTCTTTGCCGCAGGCAAGCCCGATCAGGCCGCCAAGCTGGCAGGGGCTGCGCGCACCCGCGTCGGCACGCTGCTGGGCCTGATCGACGAGAACAAGTTCGAGCTGTGCTGGATCGTCGACTTCCCCTTCTTCGAGGAAGGCGAAGAGCCGGGCAGCATTGATTTCGCTCACAACCCATTCTCGATGCCGCAGGGCGGTCTGGAAGCGCTGACCGATGGGCGCGATCCGTTGAGCATCAAGGCGTTCCAGTACGATCTGGTTTGCAACGGCTTTGAAATCGCATCAGGCTCGATCCGTAATCAGCACCCCGATCTGATGGTCAAGGCGTTCGAAACGGTGGGCCTGTCCAAGCAGGACGTGGAAGACCGCTTTGGCGGCATGTATCGCGCGTTCCAGTATGGCGCCCCGCCGCATGGCGGCATGGCCGCTGGCGTCGACCGCATCGTCATGCTGATCTGCGGCGCGCAGAACCTGCGCGAAATTACGCTGTTCCCGATGAACCAGCGCGCCGAGGATCTGCTGATGAACGCGCCTGCTCCGGCCAGCCTGAAGCAATTGCGCGAGCTTCACATCCGCGTGGTGGAACAGCCCAAGGGTTAAGGTTTCCGCTTTAAGTCAAGGTTCAAGCAAGGACTGGTCGAGCGCGATGCGTTCGGCCAGTCCTTCTTTTTGGGCCCATGCCAGCACTTTTGGCGAGAGGCGGTGGAAGCGGTCATAGGCTTCCTCCTCGGCGATGGGGTCGCCCAGTACGCGCCATGCCTCATGCCCCTGAATCCAGCGATGGCCCCCGCCACAGGGCGTGGTGCCCGTGCCGTCGCGCCGCCGGTTCCACAGCGCCCGCCAGCGTTCGAGCGTGATGCAGTTGAAATGCAGCAAAAGCGCGCCCTCCGGCTCGCCCACCGGCAGTTCGGGCGCCTCGACATGGTGGATCGTCAGACGCTGAACCGGAGAGGCCACCCGCACCGCGACTTTTGAGGCGATATGGCCGCGCAGCCAACGCTCGCCCACGCGCAGATGTTGGGGCACGCGGGTGGGAATGTCGGCGGCGGGAATGGAAATCCGAAACCAGTCCGAGGCAAAGGCATGGGGCGCGATGCCGGGCGGGGCAATCGCCTCGCGCAGGGCAAAGCGGGCGACATCCTGCATCATTGCCCCCAGAATGGCGCCAATCGGGCGGCCATCGGTCCGCACCAGCTCGTCGCTGTCGATATGCGCCAGCCAGTCGGCCCCCTCGCGGCGCGCCATGGCCAGCGCGAGATTGGCATTGGCGATCTGGCGCAAGTCGATCAGTTCCGGCCTCTCGCCCGTCAGAGCGCGCCAATGGGCCGCGTCACACACGATCACCGTCACATCGGGCTGATTTTGCAGGCCTTGCGCCCATGGATCATCCGGATCGTCGAAAAACAGGATCTGGCGTGAAAAGCCCATTGAGCGATGAAATCGCACGAATCGGCTCATTTCATCCCCCACAGGGCGAACCGTCGAGGTCAGCCAGACTTGCGTTCCCATGATAAGCCCTTTCGTGCGAGGGAGCAAAAACACGGCTAACATCGCTCTGGACGGGCGGCAATCGCAGCGGGAAGGGGGGTGCAACGGTTGTGATGTGCAATCCCGCTTGCCAGTCTGCGCGCCACCCATTAGGGGCGCGCATTGAGTTTCACAATTTCGCCGCTTTTCGTAAGGGGAATATCATGAGCACCATCGAGGCGCAGGTTAAGAAGATCGTTGTCGAACACCTCGGCGTTGAAGAAGACAAGGTCGTTGCCGACGCCAGCTTCATCGACGATCTGGGCGCTGACTCGCTCGACATCGTTGAACTGGTGATGGCTTTCGAAGAAGAATTCGGCGTGGAAATTCCCGACGATGCCGCCGAAAAGATCGCCACGGTCAATGACGCCATCGCCTTCATCGAGGCGAACAAGGGCTGATTTCGCCAAAGGGCCCGTGGGGCTGACGCGCCCGCCTGATGCATGGGCGGGGCGATGTCGTCCCACAGGTCCTGCGCCGAAACAGGATGATGGCCTTGGCCGGAACCTGTATTCGGCGTTGACCTTCGGGGTCATAATCAGGCCCGGTCCGCTTTATCGGGCCGGGCTTGCTTGTTATCGGACATTTGGCCAGAATAAGCGCCTGTTGGGTCGCTGTTGGATGCCGCAACGGCTTGTCGGTATGGTCGGCCGATGCGGTAGAGGGAGAATCGAGAATGCGTCGTGTTGTCGTCACCGGGCTTGGTCTGGTCACCCCGCTGGGCGCTGACGTGGAAACCGCCTGGGCAAATATCCTTGCCGGCAAATCTGGCGCGGGCAAGATCACCAAGTTCGATGCGTCGGCGCAAAAGTGCCATATCGCTTGCGAAGTGAAGCCTGCCGACCATGAATATGGTTTCGATGCGGGCAAGCGCGTCGATCACAAGATCCAGCGTCAGGTCGATCCCTTCATCGTCTATGGCATCGATGCCGCAGGTCAGGCGATCGAAGACGCCGGGCTGGAAAGCGCCCCCGAAGAACTGCGCCTGCGCATGGGCTGCTCGATCGGCAGCGGCATCGGCGGTCTTCCCGGTATCGAGAGCGAATCGCTGGTTCTGGCCGAAAAGGGTCCGGGTCGTGTCTCGCCGCATTTCGTCCATGGCCGTCTGATCAACCTGATCTCGGGTCAGGTTTCGATCAAATACGGCCTGATGGGCCCCAATCACGCGGTGGTCACGGCCTGCTCGACGGGCGCGCATTCGATTGGCGACGCCGCGCGCATGATTCGCGATGGTGATGCTGATGTCATGCTGGCGGGCGGCGCCGAATCGACCGTTTGCCCCATCGGTATCGCCGGTTTCGCTCAGGCGCGTGCGCTCAACTGCAGCTTTAACGACCGCCCCGAAGCGGCCAGCCGCCCCTATGACAAGGACCGCGACGGTTTCGTCATGGGCGAAGGCGCGGGCGTGGTCTGCCTTGAGGAATATGAGCATGCCAAGGCGCGCGGTGCCAAGATCTATGCCGAAGTCGTCGGCTATGGCCTGTCGGGCGATGCCTATCACGTGACCGCGCCGCATCCCGATGGTTCGGGCGCCTATCGCTCGATGGAAATGGCGCTGAAGAAGGCGGGTATGACCCCGGCCGACATCGATTATGTCAACGCCCATGGCACCTCGACCATGGCCGACACGATCGAACTGGCCTCGGTCAAGCGCCTGTTCGGCGATGACATTGCCAATGTCTCGATGTCCTCCACCAAGAGCGCCATTGGCCACCTGCTGGGCGGCGCGGGTGCGGTGGAAACCATCTTCTGCATTCTGGCCATCCGTGACCAGATCGTGCCCCCCACGCTCAATCTGGACAATCCGGATGAAGGCACCGAGGGCGTTGACCTGGTGCCCCACGTGGCCAAGAAGCGCCGCGTGCGCGCGGCTCTCAACAACAGCTTCGGCTTTGGCGGGACCAATGCCAGCGTTGTTGTGAAGGCGCTGGAAGACTAAGCGGACATTTGGGGCGGGGCCTTGCCAACCGGCGCCCCTGTCCCCACCTGAAAGAACAGAGATGGCGGGCGCCTTTGGGGGCTCGCCTGATCTGTATTTGGCATCAGGCAGAAGAGAGCCGGAAGCGCCCATGAAAAAACCCGTCCTGATCGTTCTTGGCGTGGCCGCGCTGGCCATTGGCGCTCCGGTGGCCAGCCTGCTGCATGGATGGTACGGTGCTGGCCCCTTGCCGCAGGACCGGCCCTTTACCGTGCCTGACGGTGCGGGGCTGACGGTGGTGGCGGCCAAGCTGCAACGCGAAGGCGCGATCTATTCGGCGCGGGCGCTGCGCTTTCATGCGAAACTGATGCGGGCCGGAGGCGGGATCAAGGCGGGCGAATTCCTGCTGCCCAAAGGCGCCAGCGAGCAGCAGATTCTGGCGATCATCACCGGCGATCAGGTGCTGCGCCGCTTTGTCACGATTGCCGAGGGCCTGCCTTCGGTGATGGTGCGCGAAAAGCTGTTGGCTAATGCGGACCTGATCGGCACGGTCGATGCCCCGCGTGAGGGCAGCATCTTGCCCGACACCTATGACATCAAGAAGGGCGCCACCCGCGCCTCTGTGGTGGCCACGATGCAGGCGGCGATGACCAAGGCTCTGGCCGAGGAATGGGCCGCGCGTGGCCCCGACACTGTGGCCAAGACGCCTGAGGAGGCGCTCACGCTGGCCTCTATCGTCGAAAAGGAAACCGGCAAGCCGGAGGAGCGCGCGATGGTGGCGGGCCTCTATTCCAACCGCCTGCGCCAGCATATCATGCTTCAGGCCGACCCGACGATCATCTATCCGATCACGCAGGGCAAGCCGCTGGGCCGTCGCATCCGCCAGAGCGAGATTGCCGCGAAGAACGATTACAACACCTATTCGATGGTGGGCCTGCCCAAGGGGCCGATCACCAATCCGGGGCGCGATTCCATCCACGCCGTGTTGCACCCGGCCAAGACTCAGGCGCTCTATATGGTGGCCGACGGCACCAAGGGCCACGCCTTTGCCAACACGCTCGAAGAGCATAACAAGAATGTCGAACGTTGGTTCGCCATTCGCCGCCAGCGGGGCGAGATCTAACTCAGCAGGTCGCGTCCGGCCGCCGCATGGGCATAGGCCATCGAGCCCAGCGCGATGGCAAAGATGACCGCGGGAAAGGCGATCACGCCCGGCCCCTTGGCCGCCACCAGCGGCGAGAGGACCAGCGCATAGCTGAATTGCGCCACGATGCCGATGGTGGAAATCGCAAATAGCCACACCGCCGCCCGCCTTTGCAGCAACAGCGCCACCGCGCCCAGCAGCCCGCTCCAAGTGCCCACCGCATAGGCGGCCCACGCCCAGAGCGGCATCGCCTGCCACACTTCGATCTGCACCTTGTCGCCCTGTGCCAGTGTTTCCGGGCTGGTGCTGGATTGAAGCGCCCACATGGCCACGCCCACCGCGTTCCACACCGTCAGTATGATGGCGATCATGCGTTGCTTTCCGGCGGTTTTCTGCATGGGCTGTCTCCCCCTTATTTGCCCGGAATGTGGCAGAGGGCCCCGCTATGCGCAAGCATCTGCATCGCGCGGGGCGGGGGCGCCGGAAGGTAGTTTTACTCTTTGACAAAAAAATTTCACCAAACATGCAATGGGCTGTTGACGCCTTTGCCCGTCGTGGCTATTCGGCCCGCCTGCACCGGGCAATGGTGACCGACACGGTCGCCGCCAGTCATGGGGCGGAGTAGCTCAGCAGGTTAGAGCAGCGGAATCATAATCCGCGTGTCGGGGGTTCGAGTCCCTCCTCCGCTACCAAGACGTACCACACCTCAGGCCTTGTATTCTGGCGGTTTTCCGCCGTTATCGAGGTGGTGAGCAGGCCTAATCAGACCAAGCCTCCAATTTCCTACCCGGTCAGATCTGGACAGACTCAGACCAGTTTGGACAGCTCTTGTGTCATCGTTTTATCGCCTCGCGTTAGTCGAGGTTGTCATGGGAAAAGCCCAGAATTTCAGTTCTTCGAGCCTTGATGGGCTCAGCTCCGGAAGGGTTTCCGACCCCCTTGTGCCGTGACTTTGTGTCAGCGTTTCCGCGTCGGGCCGGAAAACCTGGCTGTTTCGGCGCAGAGTGGCGCGTTCGGGCGCGATTGTGACGCTCACGCTCGGGGCCTTCCCCGCCTATACGATACCGGCTGCCCGGGCATGGGCCACGGAGCTGAAGGAGGCAATTGAGCGGGGGGATGATCCCCGGGTTCTCAAGCGCGCTGAGGAAGCCCGGCAGGCGCTCACAGTGGCCAAGGCCCATGAGATCTACATGGAGGCCATGCGTCGTGGCGAACTTCCCGCCGCATCGCCCGCCAATGCGACCGTTGCGCCGGTAACAACGGCACCGGCCAATGCTGCGGCACCGGCAAAACCCGCCGAGATAGACGACGTTGTGGCGATGACTTCGGCGCCGCGCGCCTTGGCGAACTGTAAGGCGAACAGAGACACACCGCCGGTCCCTTGTGTCAGAACGCGATGCTGCGGGCCGACGCCTGCGACGGCGTTCCAACCGGTTACTGCAGCGCATGGCAGGGTGGCGGCGTCCTCGAAGCTGATGCTGTGGGGGATGGCCACCAGTTCGTTCTGATCGATCGTCCGGTATTCCGCCGCCCAGCCTTCAATCTGGATGCCGTATTGAGGCGGGAATTCGCGGAACGGTCCGGCGTGCCAGCCCGGCGAGAAGTTGTTGGCCACGCGGTCGCCGATTGCAAAGCGGGTGACGCCCGGTCCAACGGCTTCGACAACGCCGGCCGCGTCCGACAGCTGGGAAAGACCCTCCTGAAGCGGAAACGGCGACCAACCGTTTATGATGGAAAGGTCGCGGAAGTTCAGCGATGTCGCCTTAATCTTGACGAGGACTTCGCCCGGCCCCGGCTGGGGCGTTGGCTCTTCGCTCAGTTCCAGACCCTCGACCGAACCGATTTTCTGCAGACGAAATATTTTCATGGCTGTGTCTCCAATGCAGGAGAGGCCTTATCGCTCGACTTGACGAGATGATCCATTACGCTCGGTATGACATTCATAACCAATCGTCCAAAATGGTCGCCATGCACCCGTTCGACACCGTCCTAAGCGCCATGCAGTTGGAAAGCTCGCAGTTCATCCATCTTTGCGGTCATGCCCCTTGGGCAATCTCGTTCGACAGCGGCGGGCAGGCGCGGCTGGTCGTCTTTGCGAAGGGGGGAGGCTGGTTCACACGACCCGGCGAGACGCCGAAGCGCCTCGCGCGGGGCGACTGTCTGATCATCAAGCAGGGGGTGGAAGGCACCTTGGGTGACGCGCCACACCGCGAGCACGTCCCGTGCTGGCAGGTCGTCGATCGGGTGACCGGTGAGCGCGTCGACTTTGGCGGCGATGGCGAGAGCTGTGAGTTCTTTTCAACGCTGTTCACCTTCGACCATGCGGCGGGCGAGCCGTTGTCGGCCCTCCTGCCGGACGTGGTCCATGTCGCGATGGCGGAGCGCGAAGCCGGTCGGATGCTGTCCGTGCTTGAGCAGATTGGCGCCGAGGAGGCGCAGAACGACCTAGGCAGCAACTATGTAGTCCAGCGCCTGCTGGATGTGCTGTTCATTCACGCGATCCGCACTTGGGCCGCATCCGAAGGCAATGTTTCCGACGGCTGGCTTGCGGGCCTCACCCATCGGCAGCTGTCGGGCACGCTGCGCCGTATCCATGGTGATCTGGCGCATTCTTGGACTGTGGAGGAACTGGCTAAGGAGGCTGGCATGTCGCGGTCCTCCTTTGCGGTCCTGTTCAAGTCGGTCGTGGGCGTGCCGCCGCTCAGCTATGTCGCGAGCTGGCGCATCTACCGGGCCAAGCTTCTGCTGGCGGCGGGGCGAACCATTTCCGAAGCGGCCGAACAGACCGGCTATGGGACCGACATTGCCCTGAGCCGGGCCTTCAAGGCCACCACCGGCGTCGCGCCCGGACAATGGCGGCGCACCCGACTTGGGGCCAGCAAGCCAGAAGCGAACACCGCCGCATCGATCGCTTGAAGGACGTTGATGTGCCTTATCGCTTTGCGTTGTGGCTTACCCCGAAGAAGGAGCGAGACATGCAGATCTATCGCACAGAACCACTTTTCAGCCTGAACAATCTCCACGCTCACAAGGAAAAGCAATCGGAGCGAGGCTAGGCCGCCTCGCGACGATATGGTTCGCGTCAGCGCAGCCAGCCTCAACTTCCGCGCCCTGATGATCATGCGGGGTGAGAGCAACCCCAATGCCGTGCATGGAAACATTCCCAATTCGGACCGCTTCGGCGTTCACCATGCTCACCGCACGGGCGCTGACCTTCAGGTGCAATCTTGTTCGTCGCTTTGCCTATAGCAGTACCAGATTTCCGGGACGTCGCGCGGCAGGGCGTGGATCAGGAAGCAGAATTTGCCCGGCGGAGCTGGAACGCGATGCTCCAGCTCCGGGTCGGATCAGAGTGTAGCCTTCAGCCCAAGATAGAAGGAGCGACGGATCACGTCATAGATGCCCATGTTGGTCATCCCCGATGTGCCCTGCACCGCAGGCGGGTTGCGGTCGCCTACATTGGTGATGCCTCCGCGCAGCTCAAACCGGTCGGTTACTTTCAGCCTGCCGATGATGTCGAAATAATCATAGGCGGGCGTGCCGGGAACGGTCGTTGCGGGGTTTGTGATGGCTGATGAGTCCTTGAAGGACGAGATATGCCGCCAGCGCAGGCCGAGGCTGACCTTGCCGCGATTGGCCATGAAAGTGCCCGAATATTTCCATTTAGCATAGGATTGCCCGGTGCTGCTTGGCCCTACGATGGTTCCGGCGGCCTCTTGGAATGGGCTGGTGGGTGATGCCTGGATCTTGAATGTGTCGAGATAGTTCAGCGTGAAATTGACGTCGAACGAACCCTGACCCATCTTGAGCGCTTCGAACGGGATCGACCAGTCAAAGGCGACGTCGATGCCCGCCGTCTTGATCGCGCCGATATTCAAAAGCGCCTGATAGGAATTGGCGATCTGGCCGGTCGAGCTGTTGCGCAGGACGTTCTGGCAATAGAGATTATTGGCGTCATAGGTTGGGTTGGACCCGTCGGAATTGAAGCATTTGGCGATGGAAGTAGGCACATCAATCGTGGAAATCGCCTGATTGATGTTCATCTGGTAATAGTCGACCGACAGGTTCATCCGGCGGAAGGCCGCCCCGGCAAAGGTGGGCTGGAACACACCCCCAAAGGTATAGGAATCGGCCTTTTCGGGGCGCAGGTTGACATTGCCCTGCGTGGTGGCCGGAATGGCCGCCGCGCCGTTGAAACTGTCCACCAGCGAGGATGGCACACCCGAGGCGATGCAGAGCGAGCGCACGGAAGCCGCGTTGGCGCCGGTGCGATAGCTGCTGCCTGCGGTGCAAGGATCGCCGAGCGTGCCAAGATTGGCCACGCCCGCCGAGGCAGGCAGGAACAGTTCGCCGATATTGGGCGCACGCACCGCCTTCTGATAGCCGCCGCGCAGCAACAGCGGATCGGCGATGCGCCAGTCCGCACTCAGCTTGTAGGTACTGACCCCGCCAAACAGGTTGTAATGCGAATAGCGATAGCCGCCGGTGAAATTCAGCGCCTTGATCAGTGGCAGGTCGGAGAGCACCGGCACCAGCACTTCGATGGCGGCCTCGGAAACCTTGGTGCTGCCATGAATGGCGGGAATGCCGTTGACGGCGGCAATGTCGCCGATCTGGAGCAGGGGATCGGGGTTTGAGGTAAAGGTGTTGCTGCGGTAATTGCCGCTCAACGCCACCTTTACCTCGCCTGCGGGCAGCTTGAACAGGCTGCCGGTCAGGTTGGCGGCCAATTCATCCTGCCCAATCGAGGTTGTGCTCAGTGTCTTACGCTGGATGAAGGAGAGGCAGGAGGCCGACATCGGCGCATTGGAAAAGAGGTTCAGCCCGCCCCCGCACTTGCTGGCGCCGCCATCGGCGGCGTTCACCAATTGGCGGATGGCCGAGAGAGAGTAGGAGCCGTCATAGGAGGTATCGGAAAAGCTGGTCCGCCCATGCGATCCGTAGAGTTCGAAGTTCCAGTTGATACCCGGAATGACCCCTTCGGCCCCGGCCACGATCTGATAGGTGTCGGACACATCACGGTAATGGCGCACCCCGCCATCGACGATGCGCTTGGTGATCTCGAAGGTGGCATTGGGATTGGGGCGGCTGAGCAGAAGCGTGCGCAGATCGGCCGGAATGAAGGGATTGCTCATCGGGATCGTGAAGGAACTCGAACCTGCCGATGCCAATTGCGGATGGCTGCCCTGCGCCACGGAAATGCTGCGGGCGAATTGCCCCTGAACGAACAGCTTGAGCGAGGGGCTGACCTCATATTCCGCGCGGCCCAGGAAGGCAAAGCGGGTGAGGGGAAGCTGCAGCGTGTTGGTGCACAGTCCGTCATAGCGTACCAGCGTGCCCGATTGATACATGCAGGGGGCGTTGTCGGCCCGGTAATTATAGGCGTTGGCCGTGTTGTTCACAAACAGTGTGCCATCGCCGTTGACTCCTTGCTGGACCGTGCGCGCAACAGTGCCCGCCGGGATGCCGTAATTGGCATAGACCCCGTTGACGGCGGCCTGAGATGGCAGATTGCTGCCTGAGACGACATAGGCGGCGTTGGGCAGCGTGGCATTGTACGAACCCGAAGGCGTGGAGAAAGGCCGGTCGCGATAGGTCAGTCCGCCGCGATCCGAATATTCGCCCGCCAGCATGATCGACCCTTTGCCATCGGCAAATTTGGTGCCGGTGATGGCCGATATCTGCTTGGAGGCCGCATCGCCTCTTTCGCTGATGCCCGATTGCGCATCGATGCGCAGCCCCTGAAAGCTGTGATAGAGCTTGAAGTTGACCACGCCCGCGATGGCGTCCGAACCATAGGTGGCCGAAGCGCCGCCGGTGATGACCTCCGTGCCCGAAATGGCCGAGGTGGGCAGCGAGTTGATGTCGATGACATTCGAGGCATTGCCCGGTTGCAGCCGCCGCCCATCGAGCAGCACCAGCGTGCGCACCGCCGTCAGCCCGCGCAGGTTGAGCGTGGATTGCCCGATGCCCGCCCCGCCCGAACTGGAATTGGTGAAGCCCCCGGTTCCGGGCTGGAACTGGGGCATTTGCAGCAGGGCGGCATCGATCGTGGCCGTGCCGGTGTTCTCAATCATCTGTCGGCTGGTGGTGACAATCGGGCTTTGCGCCACATAGTCGCGCCGGGCGATGCGCGATCCGGTCACCACAATCGCCTCGGCGGCGTTGGCCTGCGGCGCATCGCCGGTTTGCGCCCATGCGGTTTGGGGCACAAGCAACAACCCAAGACAAAGCGAGCTGGCCGAAGTCAGAATGGACCCTCTCATGCATACCTCCATGGTTTTGTTTTCTGTTTTCGGTCAGGTCAAGCGGCGCGGAAAAAGATGCGATACACCTTGGTGGGGGAATGGATAACCTGACGCACGTATTCGTATAGACGAATTATCCATGGACGTGAATTTTAAACAGAGAGCGCAGCCATTCTGATCCGACATCAATTGATGCCGGATGGAGATGGTCGGGACGTATGCTTTGGGCAAAGAAAACTGTTCAATAACAATTGTTATTGTCTTGACGAAAGGGTGTAAGCCCTTGCTGTCGGCGCGGCCGGACGAACCGGCGGCATGCGCGGTCCAGCCCCGGCCCGACGCTTTTCACCCGAGCGATAGACGCGGTGCAATCGGAGAGGATCTCGCCCTAGCGCCCCGTTCGGCACACATATTTGGTGCCATCCGCGCCTTCGCCCGGCTTTCCCGTGAAATAAGGCCAGGTGCCATAGCGACACATCGGTTTGGAGGCGATCACGCGTTCGGGCTGCGCCCCGTCATGCAGTGTCAGCATCAGGCCAGCGCCCGGTTTGCGGCCCCGCTCCACCCAGTCTTCCAGAACATCCAGCAAGTCGATCCGGCCCGGAATGCCATAGGTCGGAGCGCCCGGCGTGCCCGGATCAATCCCCCCTGACGTATGCGGCAAACCAGTGGCGACATAGGCGGCAAAGAAGGCATCGGTGGTGTTTTTGCCCATAAGGCGAGCCACAGCATCGCGATACTGCAGCGAATTGAACGGTCCCTGGCCGGAATCGGCCAGATCCTCGCGTAGGATCAGTTTGCCGCCTCGGGCATGAAAGGCCCGTAGATCCGGGTTCGTGGCATCCATGATGCGTGAGACTTCCAGTACCCGCTTTGGGAAACTGCGGGGATCATAGGTCAACGTATTGAAGCCAGCATCGCGGGCGATGAAATGGCGCACATAAACACTGCCCAATTGATACAGACGACTGACCGAGGGATCATCAGGATTGGCGGCGGTCGGCCTTGTCGCACCCGCCTCCCATTTTGACCATGCGCCGGGCAGGTCCTCGCTGCCGGGCAGATATCCGGCATAATGCGTCACCCCATTGGCCAGCGGAAAGGGGAAATCATAGCCGCGATGAGCCGCGCGCAGAACGGTCAACTGAGCATCGGAGAAACAGGCCGCCCCCTCATCACCGCCCGAGGCACAACGATGGCTTGTCAAAGCCTTCGTCGCATGGGCGAGACAGGCCGTCGGCGCGCTGATCACCTTGTCGGCGATCCCGTCGGCGCTGTCGCATGTGTCGCGCACGATCTGCGCCAGCAGGCCCGTCTTGGCCCCCAGCCATCCATCGGGGGCGGCCTGCAACTGTCCGCCAATATGGTTGCTGAAGGTCTGCAACCCGGTCCAGTTCATCACCGGGTCGATCGCGACGATCCCGTCATAGTCCTTGGGATAGCGCTGGGCCATGGTCATGGCCTCACGCCCGCCCTCCGAACCGCCCAGATAATAGCTGCGCACAGGTTTGCGGCCATAGAACAGGCCCCCCAGCGCCACGGCGGCATCATGCGTCTTTTTATAGGCAGCATAGCCGAAATTGCGCAGCGCCTCCCCATTGGCGGCAAAGGCATATTGGCGGGCCGAGGCGGCGCGTGGATCATCCCCTGCCGATCCGGCCGAAGCGCCGCTGCCGCGTTGATCGCCGCCGCCGGTGATGGTGATCTGGTGCCCGGAATCGGTGCCCGCCGTCATATAGCCGCGTTTCAGCGGCAGTTCGGCATTGATCGGGGCATTGCGGCTGGGCTGAACCCCGGTCTGCAGGAAACCGTTATAACCGCTGCCGCCAAATTGCAGCTTTTTGCCGTTCCATGGAATAGGCAGATTGACCTGCGAATGGATCAGCGGCGCCTGCGGGTCGCGAGGCAGGATGTCAAACCGCACTTCGCAATAATCCGGGGTCTGGAATGCGGCACTGCCATCCAGCCCTTGCAGTTTGATCTCGCCTGCCTTGTGGAATTGGGCGGCCACCACTTTTGCCCCGGAGGAAGGTTCGCCTAATTGGGTTGCGGGAAGGGTCACAGCCGCCAGATTCGCGCAGCGCAAAGCTGGAGCCTTTTCAGCGGGTGCCGCCATGGCGCTGCCGCCCACACAAAGGGACACAGTTGCGTTTAAGACCGCCCAAAACCTAATGCTTCGGCCTTTCAGCATCGCCACCTCTCCCTGTATTTTGCGTTTTCACATGCAGCCTGCCGACTGACGAAGCTGCAGAGTTAACCTCTGCCGCTGCAGCAAACCAATTCATAAATGGCATGGCTTCATACTCAGCCTGCAGGCTCCATCAGGATCGCGTCCCATGGCGTGGTGTAGCTGGGGTTGATCTCCGCGTTATCCGGCGTCAGCCAGGGCAGGTCATGTGCCGGGCACAGCCGAGAGCATGACGATGGGATTGTCGTTCACCGGCGCCATGGTTTCAAGAGACATGTAGCGCCCACGCTGGACAGCCCATTCATCGGACTGTTCCATGATGATGGCGCCGATCAGGCGAGTGATAGCGGCCTCGTTGGGGAGTGGAAGGCGCACAGCCATGCCGGGGGCATGGCGAGCACCGACACGCCGACGACTTCGGTCCTTCGCTTGATCTCCCCGTTCAGCCGTTCAATGGGGTTTGTGCTATGCAGTTTGGCACGATGTTCCTTGGGAAAAGCCATGTAGGCCAGCACGTCGGGCTCGGCATCGTCCATCAGATGGAGTAACGGTCGGGTTTCAGTTGCACAGTTCAGTTACTGGGTTGGCGACCTCCCGATATGATGGTTGTGCGGCGTCAGCGGTAGGGCTGCGCCAAGCATCTGAGGAGGCCGCCGTGAACTACTATACTGGGATCGACGTTTCGCTGGAAGTCTCGCATTTTTGCGTTCTGGATAGCTCAGGGTCCATCGTGAAGGAGGCTCGAGTTGCCAGCGAACCGGAAGCTATCATAGCCTGGTTTTCCGAACTTGGCCTTGAAATGGCTGCGATTGGTCTTGAGGCAGGGCCATTGTCACAATGGCTCTATGCTGGGATGATCACGGCGGGCTTGCCGGTGGCTTTGCTCGAAACGCGACAAGTGCGTGATGCCTTCCGATCG